>NZ_CP073710.1:0-1247081 GCF_021184045.1 Methanococcoides orientis | reverse complement strand
TTATACTGCCAAGATCCTTGGTTATGATCTTGGTGTGGCAAGGGCTGTTGTAGCTGTTTCTTTATCTATTATTATTGGACTTACGATGGCAGCGATGTTTGAAAGAGGTAATGTGGAGAGGAAGAAGATCACCACTTTCGGAGAAGAAAAGCACAAGAACAGTGCAATGTTGTTCATCCTGCTTCTGGGAATTCTTGTTGTTCCGGAGATATTCAGTACATGGACAATGATGGCAGCAATACTTATTCCCCTCATAGCTGTTACTATATATCTGTCTTTCAAATGGTTTACCCGTGAGGAGCTCTCTTCATGGATGGGTGAGACATGGTTCCTTGTCAAGCAGATAACACCTCTTCTTCTGATTGGTGTGTTCTTTGCAGGGATAATTGTGGAAGTTCTTCCTTCAGAATATGTTGCCCGGTTCGTTGGTGGCGAATCTTTTTCCTCAAACCTGGTCGCATCGGTCTCCGGAGCCCTGATGTACTTCTCAACACTAACCGAAGTCCCAATTATTAGTGCACTTACGCTTCTTGGCATGGGTAAAGGTCCGGCACTATCTATGCTTCTGGCAGGACCAGCACTTAGTCTTCCTAACATGATAGTCATAAGCAGGATAATGGGTGCAAAAAGAGGTGCTTCATACATAACACTTGTAGTTATAATTGCTACACTTGCAGGACTTGGATTTGGTTACGTTATTGGGTGATTGTATTGCTATTATTCAAAAATTGATAATGGTGGGTGATTATAATGGCTGATGAAAAAAAACTGGGATTTTTCGAAAAATACCTGACTGTATGGATCTTTGCATGCATAGTCATTGGTATTGTCCTTGGTAAGATCTTTCCACAGATCGCCGGAACACTTGATTCAATGCAGGTATATGAAGTTTCAATTCCAATTGCGATCTGTCTTTTCTTCATGATCTACCCGATCATGGTTCAGATCGATTTCAAACAAGTAGTAAAAGCAGGAAAGACGCCTAAGCCTGTACTAACTACATTGATCATCAACTGGGCTATTAAGCCCTTTACCATGCTCTTTTTTGCATGGCTGTTCATGGCAAATATATTTGCTCCTTATCTCACTGAGCTCCAGATCTCCCAGTATATGGCAGGGATGATATTGCTCGGAGTTGCTCCATGTACTGCAATGGTACTTGTGTGGGGTTATCTTGCAAAAGGCAATCAAGGTCATACATTGGTAATGGTTGCAATTAATTCCCTTGCCATGCTCTTCCTATATGCTCCCCTTGCAAGACTTCTGCTTGGTATAAGCGATATCGTGGTTCCCTGGGAAACAATTTTGCTTTCCGTGGGAATGTATGTAGGTGTGCCTCTGTTTGCCGGATATTTTTCAAGAAATTATCTGCTTGCAAGCAAAGGAAAGGACTGGTTCGAGAATATTTTCTCACCTGTAATGCATAACATTGCTATTACTGCACTACTGGTAACATTGGTCGTCTTGTTCTCACTTCAGGGAGATGTGATACTTGATATGCCACTTGTGATAGCAATGATCGCAGTTCCCCTTCTGGTTCAGGTGTTCTTTATATTCTTCCTTGGATACGGGGTTGCTAAACTGATCGGGATAAATTATGAAGATGCAGCACCAACCGCACTAATTGGTGCCTCTAATCATTTTGAAGTTGCAATTGCAGTCGCAGCAATGCTTTTTGGAATCAATTCGGGTGCAGCACTTGCAACAGTCGTGGGAGTTCTCATAGAAGTTCCTGTGATGCTCGGACTTGTAAGTATATGTCTGAGGACAAAAAAGATGTTCAAATATAGGGCTGAAATATGAAACTCTTGATAATATCGGATATCCATGGAAACAAAGATGCTCTTGATGCCGTACTTTCCGTACCGCATGATGAAGTGATCTGCCTTGGTGATCTTGTAGACTATGGTCCTGATCCGGTCGGTTGCATTGAATCCCTAATGGATCAGGATGTTCCAGTAATCAAAGGCAATCATGACAATGCAGTGGCTTCAAAGGTCGATTGCGGATGCGGCTACAAGTACAAGCATCTGTCAACAGCCACCAGAGAATATACGTGGGGACAGCTTGATGATATGCATATGGAATTTCTGAAGAAATTACCGATGCACATTGAAAGGACTCTCGATGGCACGAATATGCTCTTTACTCATGGAAGCCCGAGGTCTATGTATGAATACATCAAACCCGACACTCCCGAAGACAAGGTCCTTGAGATGATCGATGGTGTGGATGCGGATTTCATAGTGATTGGTCACTCTCATATTCCTTTCATCAGGCAGGTGGGTGATGTGACTATACTTAATCCCGGTTCGGTTGGCCAGCCAAGGAATGGGGATGTACATGCGAGTTGCGCTGTTTTCGACACTGAAAATCATTCTGTAGAGCTCATAAAATGCGAATATGATCTGGAATCTTTATGCAAGAGTATACAAAAAAAGATGCCTCACCCAAAAGAACTCATAGGGATATTAAGAAGGGGTTATTGAACAGTCCTCTGGTATAAATATCAAATTAAAAACAAAAATATAAAATAGTTTCATAAATCAAAAACATTGAGAGGTTCAAAGATGAAAATAGAAGTACTTGGTTCAGGTTGCGCTAAATGCAACAAAGTAAAAGAGATCGTGGAAAAAGTAGTAAATGAAGCAGGCATTGATGCTGAGATCATCAAGGTTGAAGATATCAATAAGATACTGGACTATGGAGTTATGGTTACCCCCGGACTAGTTGTTGATGGCGATGTCAAGTTCGCAGGCAAGATCCCTTCCGAAGATAAGGTAAGGGAATGGTTAACTCAGTGATGCAGGTGGATTATCTCATGGCAGAAGAGATCAAATGTGCCTGTGACTCTACTAATGTAGCATTGTTCTCATGTTCAGGTGCTTCTAATGTAGGACAACTATCCAATCAGCTTGCCATTGAACTTACTGAAAAGGGAGTTGGTAAGATGATGTGTGCTGTTGGTATCGGAGGTCAGGTGTCTGGTCTTCTCAGGTCGGCAGAAGGCTGTGATCGCATTATCGCGATCGATGGATGTCCTCTCAACTGTACAAAGAAGGCTCTTGAGCTTTCAGGTCTTGAAGTGGACCGTCATATTCTGGTGACGGATCTTGGTATAAGTAAGAATAAGGATTTGAGGGTAAAAGGACCTGAATTGGCCGATACACTTGAAAAAGTGTCGGAAATTCTGGCAAATTAATTATACTGGTCTGGATTTTTAACTGATATGAATTTGTATTTCATGAGTCATCCATGAAATACAAATATATAATATCAGCCAATATCTAATGCTCAAATGTCATCGATATTCGAGATAACCCATAAAGATGCTGCAGGACGTATCGGGAAACTGAAAACACCGCATGGTGTTGTGGAAACCCCTACCGTCATGCCTGTGATCAATCCGAACCTTCAGGTCATCAAACCTTCCGAGATGAAAGATTTTGGTGCCCAGATGCTAATTACCAATTCATATATCATATCACGCAAGGACAATCTGCGCGAAAAAGCGCTAAAAGACGGGCTTCATTCTCTTCTTGATTATGACGGTCCCATAATGACCGATTCCGGCTCATTCCAGCTTTCTGTCTACGGTGATATCGATGTAACTAACGAGCAGATAATCGAGTTCCAGAAAACGATCGGTTCTGACATAGGTGTCCCTTTGGATATTCCTACACCACCTGATGTTCCACGTAGTAGGGCGGAATCCGAACTTAAGATCACTCTTGAGCGCTTAAAAGAAGCGCGTGGGATGGTCAATGACGAGATGCTTTTGGCAGGACCCGTGCAGGGTTCAACATATCCTGACCTTCGCCAGAAGTGTGCAGAGGATCTTCGCGATCACAAGTTCGATGTCTATCCTCTGGGTGCAGTAGTTCCATTGATGGAATCCTATCGATATGCTGATCTTGTCGATGTTATCGTATCAGCGAAGAAAGGACTTGACCCAACAGTTCCTGTACACCTGTTTGGTGCCGGACACCCTATGATGTTCGCACTTGCAGTGGCACTTGGTTGTGACCTCTTTGATTCTGCTGCTTACGCATTATATGCTAAGGACAGGCGTTATATCACTTCCAACGGTACATATCATATTGATAACCTGAGCTATCTCCCATGCTCTTGTCCTGTATGTATATCCCATACAGCAGAAGAGGTTAGGAAAGCTGATAATTGCAGTGAGCTTCTCGCAAGACATAATCTTTATGTTACATTTGAGGAAATGCGTCTTGTCAAGCAATCCATTAAGGAAGGGAATCTCCTGGAACTTGTGGAACAAAGATGTCGCACTCACCCGAGAATGCTGGAAGCACTAAAAAAGATGTATTCCTATACAGACTGGATCGAGAAATATGACCCTGCATCAAAGTCCACATTCTTCTATTGTGGTCCGGAATCTGCACAGAGGCCTGAAGTGCTGCGCTTTTCCAATAAGCTTGAGCGTTTCACTATAAAGGGTTCTGCTGTGATCAGATCGGCTTCAAAGAAAGATATCAAAGGTTATGACAATGATCTGATCTTCAAGGCTCCATTTGGTGCATTCCCTGCTGAACTTGCTGAGGTATATCCTTTCAATGCAGAAGTGATCAGGACTCCTGATATAGAATCTCTTGGAAAGGCTCTTGAGAACACTATTGCTCTTATCGAGTTAAATCCAGAGGCAAAGTTCACATTTATTAAAGAAGATGGATTTGAACATCCTCTATTCGAAAAGCTGGGGCAGATCGCAGATATTAAAGAATGATCTGTCACTTTTTATAACCATAAAATTTGAAGATATCATTCAATGGTGATTTATTTGGTATCAACAACAGGATCAAAGACACGCAACCCTTACTTAGAACTGCTAAGGCCGGAAATAGCGGATATGGATTTTGCCCTTCCGGCAGCAAGTGCTCTACTTGCATCATATCTGGCAACTTCTGCCCTTCCTCCGCTCATTCCTTTCATAATTGCTGTTATCGGTGGATATGCAGCTATCACAAGTTCCTATGTGTACAACGATTGCTGTGATGTGGATATTGATCAAATAAATCTTCCTGACAGGCCACTTGCTTCAGAGAAGGTATCTCAAAAACAGGGTCTTACATATGCATTCGTTCTATTCGTGATTGCCTCAATTGCAGCATTCTACTTAAACCCTGAATCATTTATGGTTCTGGTTGTTGCAGTTCTTACTATCAGTATCTATTCTAAGCTGGCAAAAAGGCTAACATTCCTGAGCTTTGTACCAGTTGGTATTGCATATGGTCTTGTTCCTGTGGGTATCTGGCTTGCATTCGACCCTGCCGGGATACTTCGGGGTAGCGATGGTGTTATCCTGCCATTGCCTGGTATATTCTTTTTCATAATGATGTGTGTGGCTGACTGGGGTTTCACTCTTTCAGGAGTCTCCAGGGATGTGGAAGGCGATCGTGCAAAAGGTGCACCAACATTCCCTGTGACATTTGGAGTTCCTGCAACATCAAAGTTCGTCTTCGTATGCTGGTCTGTAGGTATTCTTTCATCGTTTGCTATTGGGCTAACTGCACATCTCGGTCCGATATTCTTTGTGGGAGCAATTCTTTCCGGTATCTGGATGATAATGCAGGCACTTGATTTTGTAAAAAATCCTCTTCCCGAGCGTGGTGGAAAGCTGTTCCTGCAGGGTTCAAGATACAGGGGTTTCATGTTTGGTTCCCTTATAGTCGATGTAGTGCTCTCTATCGTTTTAACATCTTATGCAGGTATCCTGTGGTGATCAGAGGTTCTTAAATGGATGCAGATATAATTGTAATAGGTGCCTCGCCGGCGGGTCTGATGGCAGCAAGAAATGCTTCCCGAAAAGGAGCAAAGGTACTCGTTGTAGATAAAAAAGAGATAATAGGTTATCCCACACATCCTGCTAATACTTTTTTCAAGGGTATGTTCGACAGGTCGCAAGAACCCGTTGATCAGAGTTATGTGATAAAGAACATGAGGGGTGCTTACCTGATCGCTCCTTCCGGTGGCAGGGTAGCTATTGAAAGTCCTGCATATTTCCTTGACCGGTTAAAGTTCGATGAATATTATGCAAAGCAGACCATGGATGCCGGAGCAGAGGTTCATATGGGTGTTGAGGTTAGTAGCGTCTTCAGAAGCAAGGGTGTTATGAACCTTAGTACTTCGGATGGTGTGCTAACCTGTTCTCTGGTTATCGTATCCGATGGTATCAATTCAAAGGTCGCCGGTTTACTCGGACTTAAACCAATGAAACATCCCAATGACATTGCATGGGCAATGGAAGCATTTGTAGAAGCAGATGGCATTGGTGAACCTGATATGTTTGAATATTATGTTGGGAATCATTGCCCTGGCTGGAAATCCACTTATTCTCCATGCGGAGGGAATCTTGCTACCCTTGGGGTCTATGTGAGGGGGCATGGGAAAGATGTATCTCCATTCTTTGAAAGATGGGTCGATAAATTCAAGCAGCTAAAAGGTCTCGATGATCTTGAAGTTCTTGAAAGGTCTGTGGGTGGTGACCCTATAATCACTATACCCAAACAGATGTTGGCCGATGGTGTGATGTTGGTCGGTGGTGCTGCAGGACAGTCTGGAATAGGGTATAGCATGCATGCCGGACAGATGTGTGGTGACGTAGCTGCAGATGCTATTGCAAAAGGCAACGTTTCGGCAAAGTTCCTTTCTGAGTATCGTAAGAGGTGGAATGCCGAGTACAGGGCAGAGTATGTGCTTGGTCGTATAGGTCTGGAAACACTGCGCAAAATGACGGATCCTGAGATCGACGATCTTATGAGGACTTTCGAAGGCGTGGATTTCTCTTTCCTTTCAGGTACTTCTTTCCACAGGTCAATGCAGCTTGGTCTTTTTATGCTAAAGAAAAACCCGAAGTCACTTCTGGCTTACAGGGCCTTATTGAGGAACAAGTGATCTCATGGTGACTGATAAGCGATATTATTTTTATAAAAATCCCTTCTATAAGGTCTATGCTACGGTCGAAGATGGGCTCGTCAGGATGCATACTTCGGGAGTTGCATCACGTGCCATCAAACCATTGACTTCTGAGATGCTGGACCTTTTTGAAGGACAAAGGCCTGCATTGGTAAGAGGGGAAGAGCTTGTTTTCTCTACGTGGATGCCACCTATACCCAGCAAGGCTTTTGATCGTCTGGTATCGAGCCAGATGGGTTACATACGTGGAAAGATGGTTCCTGAGCAGGTAACAATTTCCATAACCGAGGATTGTCCTAATAATTGTATACACTGTGCACTTCCTGATACTAAGAACAGGGCATCGTTGTCTGCTGAGGACGTTAAAAGTACAATTGATCAGGTTCTCGATATGGGCTCTACTTTCATTGTCTTTGATGGCGGCGAACCACTTGTCTATGAAGGCCTTGAAGAACTTATCAGTTATGTTGATGGTGACCTTGCTACTACCGGAATGTTCACTTCGGGAGTGGGGTTGACAAAAGAGCGTGCAATTTCTCTTAAGGAAGCAGGGCTTGATATGTTGAGCATAAGTCTTGACAGTTCGACCGAAAAAGGGCATGACACCATGCGAGGGCGAGTAGGTGTGTTCAAGGATGCCATTGGTGCTGTTAAAAATTCGCTTGATGCCGGTCTGCTCGTTAATATCTATGTGGTAATATCTCCAGGGAACATTGATGAACTGGATGATTTCTACAAAATAGCAACAGATCTCGGTGTCCATGAGATCTCTTTCTTCGAGATAGTCCCTACGGGACGCTGGATGAACCGCCTTGATGAGATGATGACTGCAGATGATCACAAGAAGTTCGATGATTTCGTGAAACGTACTGAATCCATGGATGGTCCTAAGGTATTCGCAATCCCTCATGTGCTAAAGAAGATGGGATGTTTTGCAGGAAGAAAGTGGCTTCACATAACTCCGGAAGGTGATATATTCCCCTGTTCATGCCTTCCTCTATCTTTTGGAAATATTCATGAGGACAAGCTTTCTGATGTCTGGCGGAAGATCCGTAAGGACTCAACCTATAATGGTGGAACCTGTCTCATGAGGGATTCTGATTTCAGGAAATTACATAAGTTTGACTGATCGATCTAATGAATATTATTTTACAATTTTATACTTTTAAGTTAGAAATAGTGGCGATATGTCATTTCTTTTTTGACTTCTCGCTTTGAATTGTTCGATCTGTAATTGATCTAACTATATTATCATTGCTAAACAAAAATCAAAAAAAAGTTAGGCTTAGTTCATACCTAAAGCCTTTTCAAAATATCTTCTGGATTCTTCTTGATTGTCCTCATCATAACTCAGATATGACAAAAGAATATAGGCATCTTTTGTATCAACTATCAAATTCCCAAAGCTCTCTTCTTTTCCAGTAAATGTCTTACTTTGTTCTTCCAACAATTCAATATTGCCAAGGAAAGATGCATACAATCCCACGGCCTCTTGCTCATCCATTTGTCCAACATCAACAATATAAGCAAACAATGATTTCTTCTGCTCTGCAAGAGCCTTCGCAATTTCCACACCCTTGTCACAAGGGGCAATTGCTATTTTATCAGAATACTCTTTGTTCTGAATCCAGAATGGGAAAATGTCCATCGTGACACCTTTCTTCTCCTTCACATTTTTACACTTCTCACAGCCCTCTGGACATTTAAAATAGTCCAAAAGTTTCATTACATCTTCTTTATATTCTCTAAATTCGCTCTCAACAGACATCCCTTTCACCTTTTCAAAATCCCTATGTTCATTTTATTTATCAAAACTACATTCATGTTCATTTAGCCATCTCAAAAATAATTTCCGCTTCTTATATGGGGCAGTAGATCAATTTTTCTATTTATGATCTGAAAGAGATAGTGATCACTATCAACTTATCAATTACTAAAAAACAGTACTCAAAAAGGATGGATCTGGTAGATCCAATGAATATTAGAATAAATTGAGGGTGAATTAACACCCTCGATGTTGTCAAATTTCCGATTAAAGCAGACCGGACTTCTGCAAGGTCATAAGGTTCTCTGTGGTGAGCTTCTGACCTGACTTGAACTTGTCAAAGATGTCTTCTGCATCTTTTCTAACATCTTCCATAGATGCTACCTTCTTGCCAGTGTCTTCGCCTTTCCTGATCTTGCGAACTTCTTTATCGATGTCCCTGATCTCTTTCTGTGCTGCAATGAATAACTTATGTTGTTCATCAGCCTTCTCCTGGAACTCGACGAACTGTTTGTGAGCAGCATCAGATTCTGCACGCATCTTGTCGGCTTCCTTGAAGGTGGAGATCATCTTGTCATGATATTCCTGTGCTTTCTGTGCGTATTCTGAAAGGACATTGTGGAATTCTGATGCTTCGTCGCGAATCTCCTGTGCTTCTGTTAACAGGGTCTTAAGCTCTGTGTTGCTCTCGAGCTGTTCCTGCTTAACGACATAGAGTTTCTGAAGCTCTGTGATCTTGTTGACCAGTTCCTTTTCCTTGCCTGGGGTCAGCACTTCTGTCTGCTGTGTGAATTCAAGACGGTCGATATCTTTTCTGATATCTTTGATGGATGGACCGGTAAGATTATTTGCGGTACGTAATGCATCGACCTTTGCAAATACTTCGTTTGCTTTGGCATTGATCTCGTCACGCTTTGCTTTGTTCTCTTTAACCTGCTCATTGTTCTCGTCACGGAGCTTCTTGTATTCCTGTGCTTCGTTGATGAGTTCTTTTGTGCGCTTGTTGAGATCATTACGCTTTGCAGCAAGAGTGCTTGCTTCAGCGTTCAATCCATTTCTCTTTTCTTTAGCTTCTTCAGATGCAGTTTTAAGATCCTGCCTTTTGGTGTTCAATTCTTTCAACATGTTCTATATATCCTCCCGCTCCAGCAAAAAAGCTGGCATTTCATGCATTTCTAATGCACGATACGTAGGGCTTTAATCCAGATCGAGTGAATCGATGATCGGAATTATTGCCCTGAGGTCTTTTTGGGTAACAACCTCATCTGCATATTGGCGCAGAATCGGTTTTGGATTAAATGCAATTGCACATCCTGCTCTTTTAAAGAGGCAGATATCGTTGGCACCATCACCAACAACGATGCAATCAGTGGTCTCAAAACCCATCTCCTTTGCGATCTTTTCAAAGACCACTTCTTTGGAGCAATTATCTGCCATTGGACCGCTGACCTCGCCTGTAAGATATCCGTCCTTTACAGCAAGTATATTAGAGTATACGTAATCAATACCAAGGAGTTCACCAACTCTGTCTGTTGATAGGGTGAAGCCGCCTGACAGCATTGCTGTTTTGAATCCCAGGGACTTTACATGTTTAACAAGTTCTTCTGCACCGGGCATGAGTTGCATAGCTCTCATTGCTTCCTGTGCAGTTTCCAGCTTCAATCCTTTTAGAAGTTTGACTCTATCCTTTAAAGCCTGATGATAGTCAATATCGCCATTCATTGCTTTTTCGGTAACAACAGAAACCTTATCCACAACGCCTGCAGCACGTGCAAGTTCATCGATACTTTCTGCATCAATGAGCGTACTATCCATATCAAAAACAATTAGTTTAGAATATCTTTTCTGAGAAATATTATTGCTGGAATTCACTTGACCATACCTGAAACTTTAAGATCCTGATTACGGATCTGTAATAATGGGATGTACTGAGATTGAACTACAATTCCCCACATTACTTTTAAGCTTTTCGGGTAGGATATGCCTTCTGAGACAGATCGTTAATCCAAATACTAACATAATATACACTATATGGGATGGTATAAGGGATAAAAGAGTTGCTCTATATTTTTTCTTTTCTATTTATTTTAAAAAACAGCGAATTATTACTTAATATGCTTTCGAAAGCTTCTTTTCATTTTTGTGAAGTCGGTGCATTTTCAGCTTCTGTTATGTAGAAATAATCAAAAATATTATATCCTAATCCGTACTTGCAGTAATGTGATCTACTATGGCAAAAATAGGATTTATTAAATTAGGAAATCTTGGTATGAGTCAGGTCATTGACCTTGTTCAGGACGAGATCGCAGCAAGAGAAGGTATCAGTGTACGTGTTTTCGGAACTGGTCCTAAAATGGGCAAAGCAGAAGCTGCAGAGACAGAAGCATTCAAGGAATGGGGTGCTGATTTCTATGTGATGATCAGCCCTAACTCCAGTGCACCAGGCCCAACCGCTGCACGTGAGCTTTACAAAGATGTTCCATGCATCGTTATCTCCGATGGTCCAACCAAGAAAGATGACAGACAGGCACTCGAAGATGCAGGCTTCGGTTACATCGTTATGACCGTCGACCCACTTATCGGCGCAAAGACAGAGTTCCTTGATGCTGTAGAGATGGCATCCTTTAACTCCGATGCAATGAAGGTCCTCTCAACCTGTGGTGTTGTCAGGATGATCCAGGAAGAACTTGATGCAGTCGCTGCACAGGTCGACGAAGGCAAGTCCGGCAAGGACCTTGAGCTTCCACACATTCTCGCAAAGCCAGAGAAGTGCATCGAGCGCGCAGGTTTCAACAACCCATACGCAAAAGCAAAGGCACTTGCAGCACTCCACATGGCTGACAAGGTCGCACAGATCAACTTCCCTGCATGCTTCATGATGAAGGAGATCGAACAGGTTACACTCACAACTGCTACCGGTCATGAAATGATGCGCGCAGCAGCACAGCTTGCAATCGACGCACGTGAGATCGAAAAAGCAAACGACTCTGTCTTCAGGAAGCCACACTCTAAGAAAGGCGTCCAGATGACAAAGACCGCATTGTACGAAAAGCCACAGTAAGTGTCCTTTCGACACTTATTCTTTTTTTAATTTCATGGACACTTTAACTGTAATTGGCATTGCGATTCTTGCTTTCGTTCTCATTGTAGCTGTTACAGCAATGAACCTCAAAGCAGCTTCAAGTTTTAAAACAGAGGCATCAGGGTCTTCCAGTTCTGTTCCAGGAAGCGATACTGCTCTTGTCAATGATGAATTCGAAGATGAAGATGTGAAAGTTGAATAAGTTCAACAAGAATATGCAATATAAAAAAGGATGGCATCTCTATAGATGCCTTAGCTTGAATACGTATTTTAGTTTGATTTCTTTTAGTTTAATTTAGTTTGATTTAATTTATCTAATCTAAATCTTATTTTGTTTTAATCTGTTTTTATGCAAATTTTTTATTTTGCTTCTTCTTTTGCACGTGGCATTGCAAGGATCTCGCGAACCTGTATGTCAAAGAAATTCTGTGAATGTGCAGGTCTTACCACAAGAGCCACGTCGGCGCCTTGGCGTGTTCCTCCGATGGCTATTACTTCGGTATCCTTTGAGACAGGAATGTGACCTGAATCTGCTGCCATCATCACGACTTCCAGAGCGACCTTGAAACCTTTTCCGAAGACTGCACGAAGTGTGTCAGAGATAACATCTGCACGGCTTGCACCACCCAGCCTCTTTGAGATAGCACGTTCTACTCCTGAGAACATGTGTGATTGTGTGGTGACCAGGACGCCCATTTCCTGCAGTTTCTTCAGGTTATCTTCGTCCATTTCCCAGTTTCCATCCTCGCGGAGTCCGTACTGATGGGTTATAGCAATTATCTTTATGTCTTTGCCTTTAACCTCTTCTGCCATCTTCAGGGCCGTATAACCTTCAGTACTTGAAAGGACAATATGTTTTATCCCCAGTTCTTCTGCTCTTTTGGCAGCTACCTTCACAACATTATCGGTGTTCTGTTTGCCTACATCATCAAAATATTGTATAGATCCTTCCATGATAATTCTCCATTATTTGAATGCATTTTGTTATCATCGGTTTTATGTATATCGTTCTGCGATCTGATAACGATGTTCTTATCTATGAGAATCTCCAATTATATAATAAGTGTAAAGTATACGAACTGAATAGTGATGGGGTTACATTTATAGAGGGTGATTTTTTTGTCAGAAACAGATGATTATGATGCGATCGATGTAGAGATCATAACAAAGCCCGTAAGATCAAAAGAGCCTATATTGATCGAAGGTTTTCCGGGAATAGGTCTTGTGGGTAATATTGCCAGCCAGCAAATTATTGAAGAACTGGACATGGAATATATCGGTTCCATTGAATCCAGGTATTTCCCTCCTATAGCTGTTCTGTACGAGGGTCTTGTCAACATGCCGGTCAGGATCTATGAGAGTGAGGAACATAATATTGTGATGGTGGTATCTGATATCCCTATCAATCCTTCAGTTTCCTATGATGTCAGCAAGGCCCTTGTCGGATGGGCCAAATCTGTCGGTGTAAAAGAGGTTATCTCTATCGCAGGTATTGCTACTATGGGTGAGGATAACAAGGTCTTTGGTGCAGCGACCAATGAGGAAATGCTGGAAAAGATCAAAGAAAAGGTAGAGATCTTCCAGATGGGTACGATCTCAGGTATTTCAGGTAGTGTAATGGCAGAATGTTTCATGCATGGTCTGCCGGCCATAAGCCTTCTTGGGGCAACCAAGACCCAGAACCCGGACCCAAGAGCAGCGGCAGTGGTCGTAGATGTCCTGAATTCCCTGTATGGATTTTCGATAGATACGGAGGACCTTATTGAACAGGCTGAAAAGATCGAAGTTGAAATGCAGAAGCTTGCTGAGGATGTTCGTACAACTGAACAGTCAACAACGCCAAGAAAAGAGTTCCCAATGTACGGGTGATCAAAATGGAATACGTCGCACTTACGGGTATATCGGATTTAGTCATTTCTGAGCTGAAGAACCATCAGTTGCGCACGATCGAGATACGTACACCTCAGAATTTTTTCACAGCCTTAAATGTGAATGCAGGCGATACTGTATTTCTTACCCATACTTCCATACAGGACCTTATGCATGGGACCACCGGCATAATTGCAAAAGTGGTAAAGCACCAGTTGTCAACCCACAGGACAATTGCCGGGGATGGCATGTTCTTTGAGGAGCATGAGACCATGATGATCCGCCTTCAGCTCCAGACCAAAGGCATTGCCCGCATAAGCAAGGTGCTTTCCAACGATGTCGGAAAAGAGACTCGTGTGATGGCTGAGGACATGTGCTTCTACGAAGCACGTTAAATGTGGATAAATTACAAAAGAAAGCTGGTTTGAAGCACAAGCACATTAAGTTTCGGTCAATTTCTGGTTTCGGGGATATTCTTCAATCCCTTTTCTATTTTTTTTGCTTTGTCAAAGCGTAGACCGATAGGTGTCTCGTTATCGCTATAATCACTGTGCTTGCGTGAACCCTTGCAGCCATAGGATAATCCTGTCCCTTTTTCATACGCAAGTGCCGTACAATCTCCGCATATGGAAGCTGCACCGAAGGTGTCGATGCATAAACGCTCTCCATCGTTATATGCCATAGCCTGAACTATTCTCATAGCTTTCTCTGGCATCAGGTAGAGTATCATTACATCAAAATGCCCATCGTTCTTTGACAATGGCTCGATCTTTATGTGGTCATATTCCCTGCTGACCCTTGGAAGATTTGAGGCTGCATTGGCAGCGGTCTCTTTATCAATATAACGACCGGACTTGAGGTAATAGCCATCAGGCTTGTCTTCAGAAACTCCCAGAACATATTTGCCGGGGGGGCATCGCTGGGAGGAGGCAAGGAATGCCTCTCCGTCGCGTGCTTTTGTAATAAGTTCACAGTACAGGAGGTCGTATTCCTCTCCTGTATCTCCGTTTTCAAAGGTTATGCAGACTGGCTCACCTTTGTCCATGAGCTTTGCGATCTCTGTGAACATATTTCTTCCTTCAAATTGTTTTTATTCGATCTCTGCCCTGACAGTTGTGAAGACGGGGCCGCGGATATCTATTTTCTTGTTCTTGCCAGTTATGTATCTCTGGGCAAGTGGGTCTAGTTTTATGTTGATCTCGGATGGCACTTTAACGATCCTTACACGTGTTTCCACTGTATTCTCACCGCTCTCAACTGCTTCTTCGATCTCCCTGGCTGCCTGTGCTGCAAAAGCATCAAGGAACCTTACGCCTGTCCTTGCTGAGTGGTTCTCGTAAGCCTTCTTCCACTTCTTGTTGTTTGGAAGTCCCAGAACATCATTCTCATAGACAAGCACTTCGTTGAATGTTGCTGGACCACAGAGCTTTGTATCCTCTTCGGGCTCTACTACGGATACTTTGACCTTTTTTCCGTGAATTGATCCTTCCCAGGCAGCAAATTCGCATGGGCTTGGTTCTGATGAATGTAGCTCACATTGCTCTACGATGCTGTCCATGATCTCCTGACCTTCGGTGGTTTCGGGCAACTTGTCCACAAATATCATCGTTGCCAGTTCTCCGTCCTTCAATGTCCATTCGGAGTACTGTGGGATCTGTGGATATGTCATTGCACGCAGGTCGGTGGAGTCGTGGAGGATCATGGCAAGCCTTTCAACACCAAGTCCGAGATTCATGACCGGGTATGGTATATCGTACTCTGAAAGAGCGATTGGTGAGTATATTCCAAAGGTTGCGATCTCTATCCAGCCATCGGAGTATTTTGTATTTGAGCCCACAAGTTTCGGATGATATGCAAACACTTCGATCTGTGTGTCGGGGACATAATATTTGCTCCTCTTCTCATCAGGCCTGAAAAGGAATTTTTCGAAACCGAACTGGGAAAGAAGTCCCTGTGCAACTGCTTTTCCATGGTCGATTGTGACATCTTCATCCATGATCACACATGAAGCAGTGTAGTAGGTCATGAGCCGTGATGCATCTTCCTGCTGTTCTCTCCTGAAAGCACGGTCTATCGAGAAGAAGTGGAATGGTGGTCTTGCACGTTCCAGTATGCCTGCAAGGGAAAGGAACCATCCGGATGTCATGTGGCTTCTAAGTGTTTTCCTGGTGGCCTGAGGGGTAAGTTCCTTGAATTCCGGGAATACCTGGTCAATCATTTCGACAACAAGAGCGTCAGAAACATCGAGCTTGTGTGCGATCTCGGGGACAAGGTCATCCCCTTCAACTTCTCCCTTCTTGTATGAATGGAGAACTTTTCGGATGATCTCGATCCCGTCATCATCAATACCTCCAAGCATCTCTTTTATTGTTGCGATCCTCTGGTCGGAGATGCCAACGTTTGGTCTTGGTAATCCTGCCAGGTAGAAACAGCGGTCAAGGACTGCCAGTGCTTCGTGGCCAAACTGCTTATGAACTTCACGTTCATCCACAATTAGCGGATTCATCATCTCGTCAAAGCCCATGCGCATGTAGGCTTCTCTGAGCTTTGATATTGTATCGTAGACCGGATGTGCTTTTCCAAAATTGAATGATGTGTGTGGGTACTGCTGGTTCAGCCCTGATCTGTGAACAAGGTCCTTCCCATTTTTCCATGTAGCATCAAAGTCTTCTTTGGTTGCTTTTCTTATGGCTTCAGGATCGAATTTCATGATAAAATCTCTTTTAATTTATAGTAATTATCGTAGGTAGTAATCGTAATTTCATGCATAAAAAGTTATCAATGGCTATTATACTTACGTTCGGGAAAAGCATGTAAGCTACAATATGCATAAAATAAAAGGATAAGTTTGGTCTGAATCATCAGACCGGATCTCTTCCCACTTATCGTGGGTAGTTTTGATATTAATCGTCTACAGGAATTGTTTCAAGCTGGCTTGCAACATTCCAGATAAGGGTTCTTGTGTGCAACGGGATATTTGGGTCGTTGCTGATATCTTCCAGTATTGAAATACTGGATGATGTTCTAAGGAATAGTGGCTCTGCTTCGTTATTCAATGTTGCAAGGATGTCATTTGCTGAACGTCTGATGTTCCTTGGAACTGAATTATCGTTTGCGATGTGTTCTAACACTTGCGTACATTGCTTTATGACGTCTTCAGGTTGGCTGGCTCCTAACATTTGGATCACCTTAAAATGGTTTAATGATATAAAATAAGAATCAATGCTGTAGTATCCCTAACAATTATATCCTATAAAAAGACTTTCATTCATGGAGTAAGTAAAAAGGTGAATAAATGAGCGATAGTGACGATAAAATAAAACAGATCTCAAGATTACTGGAACTTGGTGGCACAATGCTTGCACAGCACTGCACAACATGTGGAGCCCCTATGTTCAGGTATCACGGCGATGTCCTTTGTCCTATTTGTCAGGGCGAACCTGTTGGCACAAATATGACTTCACAGGAACAAACGATGAGGTCAGAAGTCCCCACTGTTCCACAGAATGTTCCGGTTCAGGAAGCCACAACATTTTCAGTACCTGCAGGACAACTTCCAGCAGACCAGGTGCCAATCTCTTTTGCTTCTCCTGATGTAAGGCAGGGATCTGTGCCTGCATCCTCGGCCAAACACGTGGAAGTCACGGGCTCTGTTGCCGATATGCTGAAAATGAAGTTAGAATCCATTGCAAGTCTGATTCATTCCGAGAATGATCCTCGCAGGATCAGGGAATATCTTGAGATAATGGAAAAATGCCTTGATATCCTTGAAAGGCTTAATTGAACACCTGGTCTTAGATCGGTCGAACAGTTCATTGATAGCTTGCTGATGACCGATAGGATCAAAATTGAATGGCAAATTAAATAGCTAATTTAATGGCATGGTCAGTTTAGTTATTGGTTCAATAAGTTGGAACTTATCGGTCAAATATCGGGGTGATATGTTGAAGCTTATCGGTCTGGTATCGGTGTAATAGGTTGGAACTTATCAGGCTAAAAAATAGAAATGAACATGCTTTAATAAA
The DNA here is from genome assembly GCF_021184045.1 of Methanococcoides orientis. Lineage (NCBI taxonomy): Archaea > Methanobacteriati > Methanobacteriota > Methanomicrobia > Methanosarcinales > Methanosarcinaceae > Methanococcoides > Methanococcoides orientis. The sequence goes on along the minus strand of NZ_CP073710.1, from coordinate 1,229,401 downwards.
TTTCAGGGCGATTCTGCCCTTGTTCACCTTTTTATCCTTTATATTTACCTGTGAGGATTTCCCTCATCTTTGATGCGGTCTTTGGTCCGATGTTCTTGACCTTTGTAAGTTCATCCTGTTCGGCTTTCATGACATTTTCAACCGAATCAAAATGTTCGAGCAGATTTCTCGCAGCATTGGGTCCAATATCACTAATGGAGGATACAATGTATTCCTGCTGCTGTGAAAGCAACATTGAAGACTTCTTCCCATGCACACTGATCTCTCGCTTTTCATCAACCTGCTCTCTTTTTGCCAGGATGCTGATAAGGGATGCTGTGTCTTCAGGATCTCGTGTGTATAATACAGATACGCCGAAGTCAAGAACAAGGGCTGCAAGGGTTCCATGTATCACATTCGGATTAAGCATTCTGGAAGTGAACAAGCCTTCTCCCTCAATTATCATTATGGGCTTATCATAGGCTCCTGAAAGGTCGGATATTTGCCTGAAAAGGTCCCTGTCAAGCAAGCTACTCACAAAGTCCTCTGCACTCTTACGCTCGATGGCTGTCCTGTCGCTGACGATATAATCTCCGACCTCAAGGGTCTTGACAACGATATTAATCCCCATCTTCTCAAGATTTCGTGCTACAGTGCTTCGGATCTCCCTCTGGTCAAGGACAACTGTTACTTCATCATCTGTAAAGTCTGAGAGTCCCGTTTGCTGTTTCTGGCTGACTCCAAATTCACCTGTAATGTCGTGATTATCATTGTCGGAGGTCATTGTCTCCTGCCATTGCTGCATATTGCTCTGCATCCGGCGCTCCTTATGGGTACAACTCCAGTAGTACGCTTCATCCCTTGTACCTTTGGTAACCAGTACAACGACTCTTCCTTCATGCTTTCTGCCGGTACGACCTTTTCTCTGTATGCTTCTGATCTCGGAGGGTACTGGTTCGTAGAAAAGTACAAGGTCAGTGGCAGGTATGTCGAGTCCCTCTTCAGCTACTGAGGTCGCTACGAGGACATTGTAGTCCCCTGCTTTGAATTTCTCGATGATCTCAACCTGCTGTTTCTGTGTGAGTCCTTTATCACGGAATTTTGAGCTTTGTCCCACGAACTTGATAGGTCGTATCCCTTCTATCTCGGAAAGGGAGTTTGTGACCATCTCAGAGGTGTCACGATAATTTGTAAAGACAATAACCCGGGATTCTGGCTTGTCAGTGAGTTCCTTTGAAACAAGGTCACGAACAACATTAAGTTTTGGATGCTCTGTGCTGCATTCTTTTATCCTGTGGTAGAACTGTCTCATGTAAATGTCTTCAGAAAGGCGTTTTGCAGCCTTGCTTCCGCTCTTTGAGACTGCTTCGTTCTCCAGCCTGTCAGCATATTTTGAAAGGGATTCGATACCCTGTGTCTCAATGATCTCCACTGCATGATTTACTTTCATGATCTCGGCCAGTATGGATAATGCACTGAACACTGCTGGATCGGCCATGCCTCTTAGTTCTCCCTGCAACTTCTTCTGCAGGCCCAGTAGATCCCTTTTTGAAGCACTTTTCCCGGATGAGAGGGAATATCCAAGTTCCCCAAGCTTCTTGAACCTGTCATCAAGGACCTTGTCCAGGAGCTTTTTCAGCTCTTTCATCTCATCCGGCAGTATGACGTGCTTCCATTCTATCTCTTTTTTGTGAATGTATGGGGCAACATCCGAATCGGATTCTGTCTTGATGGCAACTGAACTTATGAACAGGTTGTTGCAGACCTCACTGATCTTCTCATCGGAACTTCCCGGGCTTGCAGTGATAGCAAGACAATGCGGGTTCTTAGCATCCTGGAAATATCTCTCTGCAATATAGGTGTAAGCATAATTCCCGACAGCCCTGTGTGCTTCGTCAAAAGTGATGTGTGAAATATCCTCGAGGCTGATTCTTTTTGTGAGGATGTCGTTCTCAATGACCTGTGGTGTTGATATGATCACCCTTCCCTTTTCCCAGAGCTTTGCCCTGTTCTCAGGGGAAACTGCACCTGTGAATGTCAGTATCTCTTCTTCGGGTATGTTAAGGGCAGTTTTTAAAAAAGAAGCATGTTGCTCAACCAGTGGTTTTGTGGGGGAAAGGATAAGGACCTTTCCTCCGGCTTTTTCTAATCTGGAAACAATAACAAGAAGTGCAACAATGGTCTTACCAAGGCCGGTTGGCAAAACTACCAGTGTTGGTGCTGATAGTGCCTTTCCGGCAAGGTCAAGCTGATAGAGCCTTTGTTCTATAGTATCTGGTTTGACCAGGGAGTGTTTGATAAAGTTGCTCATATTTATTACAGGTTTGAAAGTTGCTTGATGCAATTACGTTCTTAACCTTATTAAATATGAGGCAAGCGGTGTGAAAGTGTTTACAGCTTCACACCTGCGGTATCAAAGTCCTTCTTTCCATAGACCAGGTCATATATTGCATCTTCAATGCCATCGATTGGTGCCCTTACCTGTTCCATTGTATCACGGTCTCGGATGGTCACGGAATGATCCTCGATCGTATCATAATCGACGGTTATGGAATATGGTGTTCCGATCTCATCGTTCCTGCGGTAACGTCTGCCGATGGCTCTTGAGTCATCATAGGCTACAAGCAGTCCCCTGTTTCGAAGCTTTTCTGCGATCTGCTTTGCAGGCCCCATCAGTTCTTCTCTTGTAAGCAGTGGCAGGACAGCTACCTGTACAGGTGCGACCTCGTTCTGGAACCTGAGGACTATCCTTTCCTCTTCTTCCTCGTCGCCTTCTGCAGCGACCATTTCTTCTTCAAAGGCATGTTCCATTGTGCAGTAGAGGATCCTGTCAATACCATAGGATGGTTCAATGACATGCGGTACGATCTTTTCACCGCTGACCTTGACAGTTTCCTGTGCATATGATATGATATCAGAAGGAACTGTGAACTCCTCACCATCAACGGTTACCTTGATCTCTTCATTGTCAAGTTCGTCGGAGCTTAATTCTTTAAGTGCATCAGCAACAGCCTTTGCCTTTCCTTTGAACAGAGGTCCCATTTTTGCCATGTTTGGCTTGACCACGAACTGTTCTATCATCTTCGGCTCATCATACTCGATATTGACAACAAGTTCTTTTCCACTGGTCTTTGCATGTGCCATCAGGTCATAGTCTGTCCTGTCCGCAATTCCAACGACCTCGATCCAGCCGAACCTGTCGGTCAGTATCTCAGCATCCCAGCAATCGATAGCATAGTGTGCCATCTCGTCTTTCTGGTGCTGCCTGAACCTGAGCTTATCTGCAGCAATACCCACACGTTGCAGGAAACTGTTTGTAAGTGCAATGTGGTAGGCCAGGAACTCATGTGCAATGATGTTCTGGTCGATAGCTTCCCTGACGGTCATCTGTTCGATAACACCCTTTTGCTGTGCTTCATCTGAATAAAGGTTTAATGTAACACCTTCGAACCTACCAATGTTCGGATGGGTCTTTTCTTCCGGATGTGTGAAGATCTCAGCTTCTGCCTGTGTGAACTCACGAAGTCTGATGACTCCCTGCCTCGGTGAGATCTCGTTACGGTATGATTTTCCTATCTGGGTTGCACCAAAGGGTAGTTTTTCACGATAGTATCGGGAAAGCCTCTGGAAATTTATGAACATTCCCTGTGCAGTTTCAGGACGCATGTAGCCCTGTCTTCCTGTACCCGGACCGATGCTCGTCTTGAACATAAGGTTGAACTCATAAGCTTTGCCAAGTTCGCCACCACATTCGGGACATCCAATGTCGTTCTCCTTGATCAGCCTGTCAAGTTCCTCGTTGCTCAAAGCATCTGCAATTTCTACTATCTTGTCAACAAGGTGATCTGCTCGGAACGCTTCGCCACATTCCTTGCATTCGCAGAGAGGGTCGGAAAAACCTCCAACATGACCGGATGCAACAAAAACATCTTCGATACCAACGGTAGGCGTTTCTATCTCCATGAATCCTTCATGGATGACATAGAGTTCACGCCAGATCTGCTCGATCCTTCTCTTTAAAGTGCTTCCGAGAGGTCCGTAATCATAAAATCCTGCAGTACCTCCGTACAGCTCAAAGGAGTTCCACAAAAAACCTCGTCTTTTTGCCAGTTCAATTACCTGTTCATACCTGTCCATGATAGATCCTCATAATTCCGCGATCATATTGTTGGGGATTATAATATGCTATATTATCGATATTTCCTGCCTGTATGTAATGGGAATATCTGAAACCCTAGTTCATTTTTATATTTTTCAATATGTTGGCTGGTTTATATTTCTGATTAACGCACTTTCCACATATAAATTTGTGTCTGTAAGGAACCATTTCATCATAAAAATATTGACTTTAGCTTTTGATATCTGAAATTTATTTATAAATTCATTTGTTTATTTATTTGTCCTGTCAAAGATCAGATTCATGTGTGTAGTAAAATAATTTGGTCATTTCTTTTCATTTGGTTATGTTGGTGCTGAGTTTCAAAAAATATGTTCAATACACAGACCTCATAATAATAATAATAATCAGCAACATCTTTATATAGTTACTAATGCATATTATTATTTAGGCAAGACCGAAAAAATCATATCGTACCACCACCACCACAAACTGATTTTTTATTGGTCATTCCATCACGGTCTTGCTATTATTCTTCATTTTTAGTTATTCCTAAAGCTTCCAGCTTTGAGCTTTTATTTTTCAAACTGCTTATTTTTATATTTTTATTATTTATCGATCAATGGGATGTCGCATCGATTATTCGAAACATTTGCATTTATTTTTTACATACAAAACAAAAAACAATTTCGAAAATTATATATAGTCATTAATATATTGTATTAGTTAAGCAAGATCGTAAATCATATTGTACCACCACTACTAACTGATTTTGTTGGTTATTCCATCACCGATCTTGCTATGATTCTTATCTTTTAATTATTACCTGAACTTCTAATTCCAAACCTTTATTTTTGAAATGGTTTCTTTATTTCTAAAGATTGATATTTTTTATGCTTATTCTAAAGAAATACAGTCTTTTCGGAAAAAAGCAAAAATATCAAAGTTGGGATGTATTGCATATCTTTTCTTCTATTGAGGTAATTAATATATTTTAAAAAAGGAAACGAATTTTATAAATCGGTTGGAATGCTAAATCCTATTGTAGTTCCTTCACTGAGTTCACTTTTTAATAAGACTTCACCATTATGCATCTCAACGATTTTTTTCACAAGGGCAAGGCCGAGGCCATTACCTTCATGTAACCTACTGCTCGAAGAATCAACTTGTGTAAACGGCTCAAAGATTGTTTCATGATAATCCTTTGAAATGCCAATTCCTGTATCTTTGACTTTGATGATCAAGTATTCAGTGCTCTTTTCCACCCTAACCATTATTGAACCACCATCAGGGGTGAACTTTATAGCATTAGATAAGAGATTAAAAATAACCTGTTTTAATTTTATCTTATCAGCATTAATGCAAAGATCATCATCTTCGATACTTGTGTTCAGGCAGATATTCTTTTTTTCTGCAAGAGGAGAAACAATTGATATTACATCATTCAATATCTCTAAAACTATAAATTTTTCATTCTGAAGCTCCGCTTTATCAGCCTCTATTTTTGAAAGGTCCAGAATATCATTGATAAGGCTTAGTAAATGGTTACCACTTTTAGATATATTAGTTATGTATCTTATTTGCTTATCATTGAGCAAATATTCGTCATAATGGAGAAGGAAATCTGAAAAACCAATGATAGAATTAAGGGGTGTTCTCAATTCATGGCTTACATTTGCAAGAAATTCACTCTTTGCTTTATTGGCAGACTCAGCAGTAATTTTTGCATTCATTAATGCAATTTCGGCTTCTTTACGTTCAGTCACGTCATGCATAATACCATTAATTGAAACAGTGTTTCTTTCTTTGTCTATTATCCATGCAATGTGATTTTCTACCCACCTTATTGTTCCGTCCTTTCTTCTTATACGGTATTCTAAAACACCATTTTCAAGATTTGTCTGCATTTCTTCATATTCTAAAAGGACTTTCTCTCTATCTTTAGAGTGAATGGTAAATTTCCATAAATTCAGATTACTGTACCATTCTTCAATAGTATATCCGAAAATTTTCTCAACAGCCGGATTAGTAAATGTTGTTTCAAAGGTTTTAGGGTCAATACAGTATACCATTTCTTCAATATTTTCAGCCAACTCTCGATATTTTTTCTCTGATTCCATCAAAGCATCAGTTGCTTTTTTCCTCTCTGTGATATCTCTTATGATTACCATATCTGCCGGTTTACCTTTGTATTGGATGGTAGATGCATTGATCTCAACTGGTATTCTTTTTCCATCTTTTGACAGGATATCTATCTCATAATCCGGTTTAATGGCTTCTTCCAGCCTCTTTACATATCTCTCTTTTAGTAGATCTGTATGCTCGGGCGAGATCAAATTCATAAAAGGGATTTCGTTTGCTTCATCAAAGGAGTAATTGATTGTATCCAGCATTTTCGGGTTTGCATATTTAATCATGAAATTCTGGATAATAATAATTCCATCATTTCCATTTTCGACAAGAGCGGAATACTTTTCTTCTCTTTCTTTCAATTTATTTTCCATCTCATGCTTATAAAGGGCTATCTCTATAATGGTGTATAATTCCTTCTCTTCAAAAGGCTTGAGTATGTAACCAAAAGGTCCTGTTATCTTTGCTCGCTGCAAGGTATTGTCATCGGCATAAGCGGTAAGGTAGACAACTGGAATATTATAGAGTGTCTGTATATGTTCAGCTACTTGGACACCGTCCATATCCCCATCCAGCATAATATCCATCAGCACCAGATCCGGACAAATCTCTTCTATTTTTTCAATAGCTTCTTCCCCGGATGCAAAAGTGAAAGGGACTGAATATCCGAAATATTCCAACGTGTTCTTTATGTCCAGGGCTGTAATGAGTTCATCCTCTATAACTAATATTTTTTGTGTTGTCATTAAAGCTCCCTCAACTCCTCACTTATTCCTCAAAAGTTATCACGAATTTAGTACCCTCGCTTCGATCAAGCTCTATTTCACCACGAATTTGTTTTACAAGTGTTGTTACCAGTTGCAAACCTAATGAATGTGAATTCCTATAGTCCAGCTCTTTAGGAATACCTGTCCCAGTGTCGCTGATAATAAGTGTAAACATCTTGTTTTCAAGATGGAATTCGATATTGATGTCGCCTTCTTGCTCTTCCTGATAAGCATACTTTAAGGAATTTGAAACAATTTCATTGATGATCAATCCAAGGGGGATAGTTCTCTCTATTCCCATGTTAATGTTATCAACATCCAGTTTCAATTTGACTGCACGGTTGCCTATCCTGTATGTCTGGAAAAGGTAGGTCGTCAAATTTTTGATGTAATCCCCAACATTTATACTTGCCAGATCCTTTGATTGGTACAGTTTCTGATGGGCAATGGCCATTGATCGGACGCGGTTCTGACTTTCCTTGAATGCATCGATCACTTTTTCATCACTGAAGTTTCGAGATTGAAGATTGAGCAAACTGGAAATTACCTGAAGGTTATTTTTCACCCGATGATGGATCTCTTTTAACAAGGTATCTTTTTTCTGAACTTCTTCTGCTTGTTTGCGTTCGGTAATATCCTCTACAACACAGATGCCTCCCTGAGAAGATTCGTTCTTCGATAAAATAGGGTTAGCTTCAGCTTTGATCATTGTACGTTTACCACTGATGACAGATCGATACTCTCCTTCAAAATGTCCTGATCTTTTAGAAAGTGTTTCTCTAACGACCTTAGACACTTGAACATTTTCCGGTGACTTCAGTATATTATATCCGATTATCTTTTCTACAGGTGGTCCAATGATCTTTGCAAAACTATCATTACAATGGGTAATAACTCCATTTTGGTCATAATGGAAAATTCCTACCGGAGAATGTTCAAAGATCATGCGATACTTGTTCTCAGAATTAAGTAATTCTTCTTGTACCCACTTTCGTTTTTCCTCCACGGCTATTGCCGTTGCAATCACCCCGATCATCCATTTCTCTTCTTTTGTGGGTACAAAATCGTTCTGAAATACACAACACAGGGAGCCAACGTAGTTTGTTCCAAGCTTAACCCCTGCTCCTACATAGGTCTTTAATCCATATGGGATTACATTTGGGTCTGTGTGTGCATATGCTGTTTCGGAAAGGTTCCGGACCACCATCAAGTGATCTTGTGCACGCTGTATAACATCATAGCAAAGATGTCCTTCAGGCTCATCCACGGGGTTGTAGTTAGTTGGTGTATTCCACTGACCCCATGAACAGAGTAAACCGTCCTCTAATCGGTTGTAGAGTGCACTGGTAGCTCCCATCATTTCTCCGAAAAGAGCTGTAAGGTAATTGATGTTCTCTAATGGGTCAGTCCCGAAACTTAAGAAACATTCGTTCATCCTTTTGATGTGGTACTCTGCTCGCTTACGTTGTGTGATCTCTTGTTGGAGCTGGTTGTTGGTACTTGTCAGCTCTGCTACATTTTGTCGGATAATTTCCTGTGATTCAAGATTGTGCAGCAATGCGCTCATCTGCTGAGTGAATACCATGAAAGACGGTTTGAGCTCTTCATCGATTTTGTCATAGAACTCCTTCTTTTTTATGGATCGTCCTCCCAGAACGAATCCCTGCAAATCCCTATCTTTATAATATGGGGCGTAAATAACCTGGCATAATCCTAGCGATTCCCAGGGATTTGTCGGGCCGGAATCCTCGATAAAGACGGCTTCTCTTGCGTTCACAATGTCATCGGAAACTATCCAGTCCATGACCAATGGATATTTTTCATCAAAACCATAATCCTCCACAAGCGTTAAGCTATTGTTAGCCATGTCGTAAGTGAAGAATGCACCACATTCAACCTCAAAAACTTCAACTATGGATTCTACCGTTATCAACAAAAGTTCGTGTAGATCTTTACTCCGAATGGCTTTCTTGTTGTATGAATGGATCGACTTAAAGCGCTCCAGCTCTTGATCAAGGAGATCTCCTGTGTCGACAAGCTTCTGCTCAATCGCAGAAAAACAGCTTACCTGTTTCTGTAGCTTATCATACTTGGCTTTAAGCTCATCATAGTTCAAGGTCTCACCATTCATGATCATTTTTACCTTTATTCATTCATGTTGCGAGATGTCTGGTGCGAATACACTGGGGGGCTACATTATTCGTTGCATTTGACAATGACATACAGAGCTGTTGTATAGTTATGGAATTGGTCTCTTCCGCCTAATCTTGCAAATTCGCCCAGTCCGTACATCCCCAGCCATGGTACATCCTCATCGTTACATAGGGGATACTGCATCCTGGCTACAATTTCATCCTTAAGGATACGGTTTAACATTCCTCTTCCTCTTGCGACACAGTCTGCATGGAAAACGGCGACAGGTTTACGACCGTTGCATTTTTCTACTATCTGTCCAACCATCTGATCAAGACCATCAAATATTAGATTTTCATCCCTCTTGGTAAGATGAAGTTTTGTGCCTTCGGGGCACTCAACAGGCATGTAGATGCTACCATCCGTTCCTTTCTTTGCTATCACACGAAGGATGTGGGTGTTGCCATACTCTTCATGTAAGTTTTTTGGGAGTTCCTCCGCAAGTGCTCCAATTGGGATCGTATCCTCAAGTCGTGCTGTCTCGGGTAATCCAAGATTCTCTGTCAGGCATTCCCAGGCTGGCTTCCCGTTCAGCTCGTACACACGGTTCGACTCAGAGCGCGTAACTTCAAAAGGCATTTCCATGATTGCGAAACCATGGGAGGCTTGTGTAATTACCTCAAGTGTAGGGTCTGCAAAACCAATTGCTAATGCAGCTTTTTCAAATATCTGGTCGCCAACGAATTGGAAGCTGTTTATGGCTTTCATATTATCAGAAGAGGTAGCTCCAAATATTGGAACATCGCGACCAAAAACGGACTCGATGCCTTCCAGCGCTTTGTCGGCAGCAATATCGATGCCAGATGCCAGAAAATGGACCATGTTGATGTTTGAATTTTTACTTTTTAGATCCCGGGCCAATTGGGCACCGACCTCATACGAATTTGGACCTGTTATATTGTCTTTGATGGCTACGGCATATTCATCTTTCCCGCCTTTTACCGTCATGATCGCCAGACATCGCATTGCTTCATTAGGTCCTTCTTTACCAATGATTCCTGAACAGGTACAACCCACAATCTGTGCACTGGGCGCGAGTTTGTGTGCTTCAACTAAGATATCATTCAGATTATGGCCAACCGTGGCATAGATTACAACAAGATCGCAATCAGTGTTCTCTTCATCAACGAGTGCATTTTCAAGACATTCTGCGATGGCTTTCTTTGAGTTTACAACTGTGGTACTGCTGGATGAAAATTTTAACATAGTCCTCTCCACTTTATTCAGATTAAAATTTGGCAATTTTCCAAATTATTTTATGTTAATTTTTTGTGCTAAGGTATGCATCATTATTATCACAAAAGAAATATTTTCTTATATAAATACATGTTTATATCACGTATACACTTATATATTAGTTTTTAACTAATAATTATTATTATATAAAACAAAGTATAAATAGTGATTAGCTACTATATCTTGGTATGATTCAAGATATTATCGAACATCTCTATTAGTTGCTAAATGAATGCTGAAGAAACGAATGCTGCTAAATAGATGCTGATTCTGGTGGTAGTTTGCTCATATTCTATCAATATTTGCTTAATCTACAACTAAAATAAAAAGTGACTGAAAAATCGTATCGTTGACCGATAAATACCCTATTTTTCGGACAAAGTAGCTAATACAAAAAAGTATTTTAAACTAAAAAATGAGTGCCGGGATCTCCGGCATATGGTGTCTTATCTTAGTCTTCCATGGCTTCGTCTGCTGTCATTCCGCCGTGGACTACCTTTGAGATCCTTGTTACAAGCCTTGTGGGGTCATCGGACTGGAACACATTCCTGCCCATTGCGACACCCTTGCAGCCGACCTGAAGTGCATCGTAGATCATTTCGAGCAGCTCTTTTTCAGTGTCCATCTGTGGGCCGCCTGCAATTACTACAGGAACCGGGCAACCATCAATGACCTCTTTGAAAGAGTCCGGGTCGCCGGTGTAACTTGTCTTGACGATGTCAGCACCAAGTTCGGCACCAACTCTTGCTGCGTGCTTCACATACTCGACATCAAGTTCGGACTTGACCTTTGCACCTCTTGGGTATGTCATTGCGAGAAGAGGCATTCCCCATTCGTCACATTTCTTTGCGATATATCCAAGGTCCTGGAGCATTGCTGCTTCATCATCAGCACCAACGTTGATGTGAACAGAGACAGCATCAGCGCCTACTTTTATAGATTCCTCAACGGTCGTAACAAGTACCTTGTGGTTTGGATCGGGTCCGAGTGATGTGGAACCGGAAAGGTGTATGATAAGTCCTACATCTCTTCCATAGCCACGGTGTCCGTGCTTTGCAAGTCCCATGTGACCAAGGACAGCATTCGCACCACCCTCTGCAACCTTGTTAACAGTTGATGGCATGTCGATCAGACCTTTGATAGGTCCTGCACCGACGCCATGGTCCATTGGTATGATTATAGCATTTCCCGTATTTCTGTCGAAAATACGCTCCATCCTGACAGATTTGCCAATTTCGCTCATGCTAGAGAAGATACCTATTATATTACATATCCTTTACGTGAATGCTATTATCTGCCATGTCAGATATTCTCATGCTGGTATCTTCCACAATAACCTTCATTCACTTCTGTGTGAAGGTGGTAGAAAAGAAGCTGCATTATGCGAGCGTCTTTCTGGAGGTCGAACCCGGCAGTATTGTACACAACCAGCATGCATTCGCTCCTTCCACAATATCCTGCATCCCATACAGCGGTTTCAAGAGTAGCCCCACACCTGATAAGACTGGAACGTGGTTTGGCGATGGCTGCCAGTGTCTTTGGTATGTTAACGACCTCGTTCAAGAGCACCTTGTAGATGCCTGGTTCAAGGTGTATCCAGTCTTTTTCATCGAATTCTATCTTGCTGCCTTCTGATATCCTTCTGCCGGAGTTATCAAAGTCAACTGCTCCTGCACCTTCAATGGTCCTGACCTCTTGGAGGGTCATCTCCACACCGTTTGGCTGGAGCTGGGTATCCATGTCTATCATGTTCTCTACAAGGGGAGGATTTGCAAGCACAAGCTCTCGAAGTTCATTTTTTGACAAGAGGGTCATAGCTGTTTGATGGTCTGGATGGGTTATTATGATTTCGGAATGCTACTTTGGGTCACTTCCATAGATATTATCTCCATCTCATTTTGCATAAAGGATGAGATAACTTATACGTATGGGTAACGTTTATATAAAATGTCGTAATACAGACGAACTTGATGTATGTAAAGTTAATCTGTTTTAAATCGATACTTACTTACGATCCCATAATTTCGCTATCTATGAATACATATTATCCAGAATCCAGGTGTTAATAACATGCAAGAATATTCACAAAAAATGAACCTTCCTATATCAGACGTTCCGCATGGTGAAAATATTACTCTTGTATACAGAAACGGCGATAAGGTAATTGATTTCGTCTCGTCTTTTTTAAGGTCCGGATTGAAGCACAATGATCTATGTGTCTGGATAACTCCCGGATTAAAAAAGAATGAAGGTCCGGATGCTTTCTTCAAGGAAAAGACCATCTTCGTTAACGAGAAATCCTTTTCCTCGAATTTCGATCTTGTTCTTATGGACATGGAATTGCTTTCTGATGCCGAAGCATTTTCCAAGGCTATACTCGAATTCATAGAAAAGAAACACAGATCTGCTATTAAATGTGGATTTAATGGACTGAGGATCACTATTGACCTGATCTCGGACGAAGGTAAAATGCTGCCTTTTCTCAAGCAATGCAGAAAATTCATCATTTCTGCAACTTCGGATATTGAACTTACGACCTTGTTCACATGCCCTCTTGAATCCTTTTCCTCTTCAGATCTGTTTGAATTGATGGATGATAGGGAAAACACTATCATGAAAAAGAATGGTATGTGGACCAGTCTGATGGACCTGCTCAGCAACAAGTACAGGAAGCACCTACGATTTTCTCCGGAGTTGATGAAAAAGGAAAAAGAGCTTAAGTCTATTTACATGAACAGCCCTGTGGTTGCCTTCCTCAGGAGTTCCGGGAATGGTTTTCCCGTTGAGTTCGTTTCAGAGAACATATCCCAGTTTGGCTACTCAGCAGAGGATCTGGTATCTCATAAGGTTCTCTATGAGGATCTTATCCATCCCTGGGACACTGATGATTATTTTCTGTCCTTTTCTGAATGTATTAAAAATGGGGATAATGAATTTACAAAAGAATACAGGATATTGGACCGTGAAGCCAATACTCGATGGGTCAGTGAAACTTCATTGATAGGAAGGGATAAATACGGAAAACCATCCCGTTTCCAGGGTATTATCGTTGATATTACTGAAAGGAAACTTGCAGAGGAAGCCCTAAAGAGGTCCGAGCTTAAGTTCAAGGCCCTTTTTGATAATTCCAATGATCCGGTCTTCCTTTATGATCTGGATGGAAACATCTTTGAAGCAAATAACAAAGCATGTGAGTGTTTAGGTTATAGCAGGGAAGTATTATTGCAGAAGAAAATAACAGAGACTTATTCTAAGGAATGTGTGGTGGATTTCCAAAAACGAGTTTTAGAAGTTTGCCAGCAGGGGAATTGCATTTTTGAGATGGTAAGCCTGCGAAATGATGGTTCTGAAATACCAGTCGAAATGAGCTCGCAGCTAATGGAATATGATGGCAATCCTGCAATTCTGAGTATATTCAGGGATATTACAGAGCATAAGAACATAGAAAAAACTCTTCTGGATGCAAAAACTGAAGCAGAGGCAGCTAATAGATTAAAAAGTGAATTTCTGGCTAACATGAGCCATGAACTTAGAACTCCACTGAATTCTGTTATCGGCTTTTCAGATATTCTTCTTGAAAATGATACGGACCTCCTTAGTGATATACAAATGAAATATATAGAAAACATCTCTAAAAGCGGGTGTCATTTGCTGACTCTCATAAATGACATCCTGGACCTTTCAAAGATAGAGGCTGGCAAAATGGAGCTTCAACATGAAAAGTTCCGGTTCAGGGAAGTGTTAAATGACGTAGAAGCAGTTGTTTCCCCTCTTGCAGAAAAAAAGAATATCTGCCTGAGCACAAGTAACGGAGCTGATGATCTCTGTATCAATGCTGACAGGCTAAAATTAACCCAGGTCCTTTTCAATCTGGTATCCAATGCCATAAAGTTCACACAAGAAGGCGGCTCAGTAATGATTCGTGCAGAAAATGATGCTGACACTCTGGTAATCAAGGTCGAAGACACGGGGATCGGTATCCCGGAATCTGCCCAATGCGATCTCTTCAACCCTTTTACACAGGTGGAATCCTCTCCGAATCGCCAGTTTGGAGGCACAGGACTTGGTCTTTCCATTGCAAAAAAATTGATAAAATTGCACGGCGGCGATATCTGGGTTGAAAGCGAACCTGGTAGTGGTAGTGTGTTTGGGTTTAGTGTTCCTTTGTCGCCGAAGTTGAGTTGAACTGGGTTGTTTCAATTCTCATCGCTCAATTGCATTTCCGGAATTATCATGTTTCCGAATATTATATATCAACTGCAAGAAGACCAGTACACCTATTATCGTGAGCATGAGGTAAGTAATTGACAGAACTGACAAGCTGATCTCCGGTACAATACATGCGACATTGACTGCAAGTATCAGTAATGGTATGAAAATGATACGATTTCGGTTCGAATAAGAGCTGTTTCCCAATATTTCCAATCCCTCTTTTTTTTTGGTAGATCGTAATATGGGAATGGCATAGAATGCAATTATAGATATGTAAGGCAGGATCTTTCTAGGTATCCTTTCGGGAAGAATGTACAGGAATTTTACAATATGGAGTATATAAGGTAGAACACAAGCATCTTGAAATCTCCTTCTCCTAATTTTCTTTTTCCCAGCTTCGACGTGGCAATTAGACAGGTTGCGGGTTGGGGTGAATTGGTATTTGTGTTTTGGCTTTTGTTGAAAGGGGGTAAAATACCTGATATGGAATCCTGAAATTGTTTCATTATGGGATTTGACATAAACTAGAAATAAAAAGGATTCAAACGCTGGAAAAAGCCATCAAAAAGGTTAAAAGAAACAGATGGTTTCGTGGAGATTCAAACACCTGACTTCTTCTGTTTAAAGATTGATAATATCTATTTTATTGATTATTCCGTTTTGTTAACAGCGTTACCATTTATAAAATTCTTAACATATTTGATATGTCATCTAATATTCTTTAATAATGTTCTTATAAAATAAAATTTAATCTTTAAGTAAAGGTTCATATTCGTCTGTGGTGGACTACAAGGCGGCACTGCCTTTTTTGTACCTGATGTTTTTTGGCATGTTCTGCCTTAGCGATTGTGATCTCTACAGATGTAGATGACTCTGGAGATCGTAATATAATGTGGTGGTGGGGTAATGAGAATACGTGCAATGATGTGTTTTGTAATAGTTTTAGCTTTAATGACCGTAGGAACTGCAGCAGCCTTATCACCTCCAATAGTTTACGTCTCCGCAAATAATGACGGTGACTACAATTGTGATGGAACATCTGATGAAACACAGATCAACCAGGCATTGGCATATGTCAGGGATAATGCAGGATTCACGACTGTTTATCTTAAAAACGATGGCGGTACAAATGATTATATTATAGACGGTACAATCGAAGTTCCAACTGGTACAACATTTACCGGTGATACTGGTGTAACTGTTAAACTGATAGATGATTATAGGCCGCCGCGAAAAGACTGGCAGATGGTTTCAGGCAATACCGCAGTAGTCGGGCATGATTATAAATTAGCTAATAATATTATTATTTCTCAGATCACATTTGATGCAGACAGGTGGAACCAGGGAAAGATGCGTGATCTGAATATGTTCCCTACCATCGAACTTCGTGGTGTTAATTTAACGTTCCATGACTTGTCATTTACCACGGGAGTAGGGGATTTTATCAAGGTCGTAAATTATGGCGAAACGGAACCCGACCTTGAAATTTATGATAATTATTTTGGCAGATGTGGACATTCAGGTGTTTATGTGTTACGTACCGGGTCAACGGGTGAAAATAGGATCTGGATACATGATAATGAATTTGGATATGTGGCTGCAAATGCAGGTATTCGACTGGATGAATGTTCAGGTGCATTAATTGAAAATAACGTATTCACCACAGATAACGAAGGCGATTCAGCTATTTATCTCATATACGATAATGACCCGTCTAATATTGGTTTATCTGACAATGAGATAAGATATAATACGGTATATGATGTAAGAGAATATGGTATTGTCCTCATGGCGTCAGTAGATGGTGGTATTGTTGATAAACCTGAAACGACTGGCAATTATATCCATCATAATCTAATATACAATTCACATGGTGATGATGGCCGTGCTGGCGGTATATGTATTCATGGAATTGATGATGTTACAATTGAGTCTAACACGATTGTAAATTGTGATGGAGATGGTATTTCAACAAGACAATACTCGACTATTAATCCAACCTACACAACAGGCTTTACTATCACTGCAAAAAATAATATCATCACTGGCATGAATGCGTATGAAAGTTTGGGGTATGGTATCAATAACGTCGAATCTTCCAAGCATACGATAATCAGCGATTATAATTGTATTTATGATAATGAACTTGGTAATTACAATAATGTGGATATCGGGGATTATGATATTTTCAGCGACCCGAAATTCTATGATGCTGCCAATGGTCTGTATTACCTAAATTCAACTGCTGTGGGCGGAACGTATAACGGTACGGGGTGGGTGACAATGGGAACCATGAGCCCATGTATCGATGCTGGTGATCCTGCTGACCCATACAGTAATGAGCCTGAGAATAATGGTGATAGGGCTAATCTTGGTAGGTATGGGAATACTGAGTATGCCTCAAAGTCTCGTGCATCACTTGAGATTAATGTGCACTCTGCAGATTCCATCCAGGATGCTGTTGATACTGCAACCAACGGTGACACGATTATTGTCTATCCTGGTGTATACACAGAGAACGTGGATGTGTACAAGAAGTTAGCTATAATATCAGAATCAGGAAATCCGGATGATACCATTGTTCAGGCTGCTTCTTCAAATGATCATGTATTCCACGTGACTGCAGATAACGTGACTATCAACGGATTTACTGCAACGGGTGTCACTGGTGATGATAAAAGCGGGATATATCTTTATGGAGTCGAAGGATGTACTATTACTAACAACACGGCATCGAACAACGATTTAGGCATCTATCTGTATGATTCCAGCAACAACTTGATCTACAACAACTACTTCAACAACACGAATAACACTCTAATTAATGATAGTAACGGAAATGTCTGGAACATTACCAAAACAGCAGGTACAAACATTATCGGTGGAGATTCTCTGGGGGGAAACTACTGGTCAGATTATTCCGGTGTTGATACCGATGGGGATGGACTTGGTGATACCTTGCTTCCATATAATTCTGCAGGTGGCATACCTAGTGGAGGAGATTATCTACCATTGGTTCTGGAAGTTCCAAACAGTGCTCCAACAGCAGATGCCAACGGACCTTACCTTGTCACTGAAGGTTCAGTTATAACCCTCGATGCTTCCGTTTCCTCTGATCCTGAGGGAGATGCTCTCACTTACAGATGGGACTTCAATAATGACAGTATCTGGGACACCCTTTGGTTAACTGATCCTACTTTAGATCATACATGGACTGATGACTATGATGGCTACATCGCTGTTGAGGTAAATGATAGTGAATTTACAAGTATCGCAACTGCATCTGTAACCGTGAACAATGTCGCACCTGTTGTGGATGCAGGATCAGACCAGACTGTTGTTGAAGGTTCTGCTGTTGCTTTTTCAGGAATTTTCAGTGATTCCGGAGCAGATGATACCCATACATTTGAGTGGAATTTCGGAGACGGAACTATAAACACCAGTTCACTGGCACCAACACATGTCTATGCATCTGATGGAACCTATACAGTGATTCTCACTGTAACCGATGATGATCTTGGTTTTGGAACTGATACTCTGACCGTAACCGTGACCGATGCTCCAAACAGTGCTCCAACAGCAGATGCCAACGGACCTTACCTTGTCACTGAAGGTTCAGTTATAACCCTCGATGCTTCCGTTTCCTCTGATCCTGAGGGAGATGCTCTCACTTACAGATGGGACTTCAATAATGACAGTATCTGGGACACCCTTTGGTTAACTGATCCTACTTTAGATCATACATGGACTGATGACTATGATGGCTACATCGCTGTTGAGGTAAATGATAGTGAATTTACAAGTATCGCAACTGCATCTGTAACCGTGAACAATGTCGCACCTGTTGTGGATGTAGGATCAGACCAGACTGTTGTTGAAGGTTCTGCTGTTGCTTTTTCAGGAATTTTCAGTGATTCCGGAGCAGATGATACCCATACATTTGAGTGGAATTTCGGAGACGGAACTATAAACACCAGTTCACTGGCACCAACACATGTCTATGCATCTGATGGAACCTATACAGTGATTCTCACTGTAACAGATGATGATCTTGGTGTTGGAACTGATACTCTGACCGTAACCGTGACCGATGCTCCAAACAGTGCTCCAACAGCAGATGCCAACGGACCTTACCTTGTCACTGAAGGTTCAGTTATAACCCTCGATGCTTCCGTTTCCTCTGATCCTGAGGGAGATGCTCTCACTTACAGATGGGACTTCAATAATGACAGTATCTGGGACACCCTTTGGTTAACTGATCCTACTTTAGATCATACATGGACTGATGACTATGATGGCTACATCGCTGTTGAGGTAAATGATAGTGAATTTACAAGTATCGCAACTGCATCTGTAACCGTGAACAATGTCGCACCTGTTGTGGATGCAGGATCAGACCAGACTGTTGTTGAAGGTTCTGCTGTTGCTTTTTCAGGAATTTTCAGTGATTCCGGAGCAGATGATACCCATACATTTGAGTGGAATTTCGGAGACGGAACTATAAACACCAGTTCACTGGCACCAACACATGTCTATGCATCTGATGGAACCTATACAGTGATTCTCACTGTAACCGATGATGATCTTGGTGTTGGAACTGATACTCTGACCGTAACCGTGACCGATGCTCCAAACAGTGCTCCAACAGCAGATGCCAACGGACCTTACCTTGTCACTGAAGGTTCAGTTATAACCCTCGATGCTTCCGTTTCCTCTGATCCTGAGGGAGATGCTCTCACTTACAGATGGGACTTCAATAATGACAGTATCTGGGACACCCTTTGGTTAACTGATCCTACTTTAGATCATACATGGACTGATGATTATGATGGCTACATCGCTGTTGAGGTAAATGATAGTGAATTTACAAGTATCGCAACTGCATCTGTAACCGTGAACAATGTCGCACCTGTTGTGGATGCAGGATCAGGCCAGACTGTTGTTGAAGGCTCTGCTGTTGCTTTTTCAGGAATTTTCAGTGATTCCGGAGCAGATGATACCCATACATTTGAGTGGAATTTCGGAGACGGAACTATAAACACCAGTTCACTGGCACCAACACATGTCTATGCATCTGATGGAACCTATACAGTGATTCTCACTGTAACCGATGATGATCTTGGTGTTGGAACTGATACTCTGACCGTAACCGTGACCGATGCTCCAAACAGTGCTCCAACAGCAGATGCCAACGGACCTTACCTTGTCACTGAAGGTTCAGTTATAACCCTCGATGCTTCCGTTTCCTCTGATCCTGAGGGAGATGCTCTCACTTACAGATGGGACTTCAATAATGACAGTATCTGGGACACCCTTTGGTTAACTGATCCTACTTTAGATCATACATGGACTGATGATTATGATGGCTACATCGCTGTTGAGGTAAATGATAGTGAATTTACAAGTATCGCAACTGCATCTGTAACCGTGAACAATGTCGCACCTGTTGTGGATGCAGGATCAGGCCAGACTGTTGTTGAAGGCTCTGCTGTTGCTTTTTCAGGAATTTTCAGTGATTCCGGAGCAGATGATACCCATACATTTGAGTGGAATTTCGGAGACGGAACTATAAACACCAGTTCACTGGCACCAACACATGTCTATGCATCTGATGGAACCTATACAGTGATTCTCACTGTAACCGATGATGATCTTGGTGTTGGAACTGATACTCTGACCGTAACCGTGACCGATGCTCCAAACAGTGCTCCAACAGCAGATGCCAACGGACCTTACCTTGTCACTGAAGGTTCAGTTATAACCCTCGATGCTTCCGTTTCCTCTGATCCTGAGGGAGATGCTCTCACTTACAGATGGGACTTCAATAATGACAGTATCTGGGACACCCTTTGGTTAACTGATCCTACTTTAGATCATACATGGACTGATGACTATGATGGCTACATCGCTGTTGAGGTAAATGATAGTGAATTTACAAGTATCGCAACTGCATCTGTAACCGTGAACAATGTCGCACCAGAGGTTACATCCCTCACAGAGTTGCCGGAAGGTCCAGTTGAAATAGGCACTCTGGTGAATCTATCTGCAGAATTCCTCGATCTTGGTATCGAAGATACTCATAATTATACCATAGACTGGGGAGATAATACAGTAGATGATATTGATATTATTATACCTTCGGGTAACCGTGCAGTGGCTACAAATCATATGTATGCGACCTCTGGTTTATACAATGTCACATTCACTGTTGAGGATGATGATGGTGACAGTGATACAGAATTCCAGTATGTGCTCGTGTATGATTCAGAAGGTGGATATGTAGTTGGTAAAGGAAGCTTTAATTCACCTGCCGGTGCATATGTGGCTGATTCGGGTCTTACGGGCGTGGCAACATTCGACTTTAGTTCAAAGTACAAGAAAGATGTGCTGACAGGAGAGACGCAGTTCGAGTTTGAGAATCTGAAATTCCACTCCGTCGATTACGAATGGATGGTTGTTGCGGGTCACAAGGCCACTTACAAAGGAAATGGTACTGTCAACGGTGAGGGCAACTATGGGTTCCTGATGTCGGTAATTGATGCAGAACTCACATCAAGCGCTGATAATGATATGTTCAGGATAAAGATCTGGGACAAAGACAACAACGATGCAATAGTCTATGATAACATGCCGGATGAAGATGATGATGCAGACTCGATAACAGCAATATTGAAAGGTAGAATCCAGATCAGGTCATAATCGTCTGGAAATTAGGATAATTCGCACACATTCCCGGGGATCGAGCCGGGAATCGTGCCGTCTTTTTGTTAAGCCCGATATTGATTCAAAGATCATCTGCAAGTGTCGTCTCAACTTAATTATTAAAGAAGGTGTTACTGAAAGTATAGCTGACTTTATCAAGAGACGTGCTACAACCACAGTTTGAAGTGCACATTATCTCAATAAAGCTCAAAGAGCATTGGTGGAATATGTCAGAATAAAGTAACAACTTCCTACCACAGGCTAGACTTCCAAAGCATATCTATTTCAACCATAAAGTTGAAATTTCATTTAACGATCGAAATTCATTTTTCCAACTGGGGGTATAATATGAGCGATCTTAAGACCAAAATTTGTATTTTGTGTATGGCTACCCTATTACTAGTAGCCACCGGCTGTGTGCAGCCGGACGATACGTCCATTTCTGAACAAGAGAATCAAACAGTTGAAGAGGAGCAGACAGGCTTGACTTCACAGGAAGAGTATACGGTATCCCAGGTCAATGCGGCTATTGACTTGATAGGAGAGATGGGAGAACTGGCATTTCCTGAGTTACGGGAGAGTAATAGTGAGTGGTTCCACGATGATTTCTACATATTCGTCTGGAAAACTGACGGGATGCGTGTTGTCTATCCGCCGGACCTGAGCGGCGAAGGCCAGGATATGAGCGAACTTGTGGACTTCAACGACAAATCCATAGGTCAGATATACATTGATATTGCTCTCAGTGAAGAAGGTGAGGGCTGGGTCGATTACTACTGGCCAAAACCCGGTGAAACTGAGCCTTTAATGAAGCACACGTTCATCAAGAGGGCATCGATCGGGAACGAGACCTATCTTGTAGGGTCCGGCTTCTATGTTGATGAGTGAGTTGCATTGAAATGGGGGAAGTGATAAGATGACTGAGAATAAACCTATCATCAGAATGTATTTTGCCAGGATCAAGGAAGCATTTTATGACCTTTCTGAAGAGGAAAAGGCTGAGTTCATGCGTAAGGATCGCGAGGAAATGGATGAACTTGGAATGAAAGTCCTGATGATGATTGATTGTCGCTGGTCCAACGAAGAGTGGGATTTTGTTGGGATCGAGGAATGGCCAAGTATAGAAGCTCTTGAGGAGCGTGGCAGATTCGAAAAAGAAGAACTGGAAGCTTTCAGGTATGTCGAATCGAGGACTTATCTGGGTACCTGTGAATCCTTTGCTGAATATGGTAAAGAATGAAAGCTAAATCAATGGAGATATTGAATGGTTCCAGAGTATTAGTTCTCCCCGGCGAGCTGATGTAGCTTATTGAGGTGGCATGCTGGAATCTTTCATTGGCAGATGCTATCCGTTGGACAACTAAGTGATCTGATAAAATAAGGGATACTGAAATGACAAAGCACATAGCAGATATATCACAACCAAAAGCTGCGATGATCGGAGGTATCGGGCTTCTGGTAATGACCGTATTTGCTCTTTTCGCTTTTTCTGTTCATCAGAGTCTTATTGTTCCGGGAGATGCAGCAACAACAGCAAACAATATCATGAGCGATGAGTTGTTGTTCCGCATTGTCATTTGTAGCTTCCTGGTTGTTGTCATTCTTGATGTGGTGGTTGCCTGGGCACTTTATATCCTGCTCAAACCAGTGAACAAGAGTCTCTCATTGCTTACTGCATGGTCCCGTCTGACGTATGCCATTATTTTTGGAGTTGCCCTGGGTAATCTCTTTGCTGTCTTGCATCTTTTAAGTGGTACTGATTACCTGTCAGTTTTTGAAACTGATCAGTTACATGCTCAGGTGATGCTCTCTCTCAATGCGTTCGATCAGGTATGGGATATTGGATTTGTATTTTTTGGCCTTCATCTTTCGTTACTGGGCTATCTGGTTTTCAAGTCGGACTACATTCCCCGAATTCTGGGTGTTTTGTTGATGATCGCAGGGTTGAGCTATCTGATAGACTATCTTACAATTTTCCTTTTTCCAAGCTTCGATCTGGCAATTAGCCAGATTTTTGGTTGGGGTGAATTATTGTTTATGATCTGGCTTTTGTTGAAAGGGAGCAAAATACCTGAAATGGAATCTTGAAATTGTTTTATTTAGGTATTTGACAAAAAACTTGAGAAAAAAGAATTCAAAAGCCCGGGACAAAATATCTGAATAAACATTAAAAGAAACAGATGCTTTTTGGGGGATTTCAACACCTTCTTTTTGCAGTGTAATACTTTATGTTATGTATTTTTATCATCGATTTTGTTAACAGTGTTACTATTTATAGGGTTCTTAACATATTTCCGCTGTCATTACATATTCTTTAACAATGTACTTATAATATAATCTACAATGTTTTTATAGAGGTTCATATTCGGCTGTGGGGACGGCAAGGTGGCACTGCCTCTTAATTGTACTTGATATTTTCTGGCATGTACTGCCTTAATGATTTTTACAGACGTGGCTGATCGTGAAGATCGTAATATCATAAGGTGGTGGATGTAATGAGATTTAAACAAAGTATACTGATATGTTTTGGAATGGCTTTAGTATTAATGACTGTAGGCACTGCAGCAGCAGCGACTCTCAACGTGACCAGCATTACGGGTCCACAGAACTACACAACTATCCAGCAAGCGGTGGTCAATGCTACCACTGGCGATATTATCCTTGTGTATCCAGAAACCTATGAAGAAAATGTGGTTGTATCTCAATCAAACATAACAATAAGATCACAATCGGGGAATCCGGCTGATACTACTGTTCGGGATGAGTCATATAATCATGTTTTCAGTGTGACTGCAAATAATGTTACCATCAGTGGGTTTAGGATAGAATCTGCTCCATCTAATCATGCAGGCATCTATCTGGAGGGGTCAAACAACACCGTGTCGAACAACAAGCTGTGGGAAAACGGGTACGGCATTTATATGTACGATTCCAGCTACAACAATCTGACCGACAACTCGGCGTCAAATAGTGACGATTACGGCATCTATCTGAATGATTGCAGCTATAACAACCTGACCGACAACTCGGCATCGGAGAACAACGATTATGGCATCTATCTAACTAACAGCGACTACAACGAGCTGAACGGCAACTCGGCACCGGGTGGGTACGACTCCCAAAATACTGGTATCCGTATATATAATTCCGATAACAACATCCTGACTAATAACACGGCGTCGAAGAACGATTATTGCGGCATAAGTGTGGACGAATCCGATAACAACATCCTGACTAATAACACGGCGTCATCTAACGATTATTCCCACCTCGGTGACAATTGCGGAATCTGGCTTAAGGAATCCTATAACAACACGCTGATAGGCAACACGGTGTCATATAATGATGATTATGGCATCTATCTGAACGATAACAGCGATGAGAATGACCTGATCAACAATAAGGTGAAGTACAACAATTACGGCATCTATCTGCACTATAACAGCGATGAGAATTACCTGATCAACAATACGGTGAAGTACAACGATTACGGCATTTGGCTGGAGGGCAGTGACAAAAACAACCTGACTAGCAACACTGCATCGGATAACTATGATTACGGCATCTATCTGAAGGTAAGTTGGAAAAACAACCTGAACGACAACACTGCGTCGGATAACGACGATTACGGCATCTATCTTAATGAATCTGACTCCAACGATCTGATCAATAACACGGTGTCGGATAACCTGAATTGCGGCATCTATCTGCAGGAGTCCAGCTACAATGATCTGATCAATAATAACGTATCTGAGAACCAAGATACTGGCATCTATCTGGGTATTTACAGCAACGAGAATGACCTGATCAATAACACGGCGTCGGATAACCTGAATTGCGGCATTTCTCTGCGTGGTTCCAGAGATAACGAGTTGGACAATAACACGGTGTCATATAACGATTATTACGGCATCTATCTGGACACTGGCCATATATCTGTATATCCATATAATATTGGCTCTGACTTTAACTATCTGATCAATAACACGGTATCGTATAACAACAATTACGGTCTCTGTCTGTCTGGCAGTGATGATAACCTCATCTACAACAACTACTTCAACAACACGAAGAATGTTCGAGATGGTGGAAACAACATATGGAACACCACCATAACAGAAGGTACAAACATTATCGATGGCCCTTATCTTGGAGGAAACTATTGGTCAGATTATACTGGTGTTGATACCGATGGAGATGGATTTGGTAATAGTTTCCTTCCATACAATTCTTCAGGTAACATACGTCATGGAGGAGATTATCTGCCATTGGTTGTTCCGAACAGCGCACCAATAGCAAATGCCAGCGGACCTTATGAAGTGGATGAAAACACAACTATAACCTTTAATGCCAGTGCCTCTTTAGATCCGGATGGAGATGCTCTCACTTACAGATGGGACTTTGATAATGATGGAAATTGGGACACAGAATGGTCAAGTAATCTAACTGCAAATTATACATGGGATGATGACTGGATTGGCATGGTTAAGCTGGAAGTCAATGATAGTAAAGTAGCGACTAACGATACAGCCAATGTTACAGTCAACAATGTAGCACCAGCAATCGAGACCCTTGAGCTGCCAATAGCTTCAGTTGCTATCGGTAGCACTGTGAATTTAACCGCTACATTTACCGATCCGGGTGCAGATTATCATACGTATAGTATTGACTGGGATGATACTACAACAGATCTTGATATTAGTATACCCCTGGGTGATCGTGTTGTAGAAACAAACCACACGTATGCAAACACTGGCTTTTACAATGTCACATTAACTGTTGAGGATGATGATGGTGGCAATGATACACAATTCCGGTACGTGATCGTGCATGATCCGAATGGTGGATATGTAGCCGGTAAAGGAACTTTTGACTCACTCGCAGGTGCGTATTATCTGGATGATTCGGTAAAAGACGAGGCAACATTCGAATTCGATTCAAAGTACAACAAGAAAGGCGTACCGACTGGTGAAACTCTATTCATGTTCAAGGAAGCGGATCTGAAATTCCAGTCAGAAAGCTATTACTGGTTGGTGGTTGAAGGTCACAAGGCCACTTTCAGAGGAAATGGTACGATAAACGATGAGAGCGGCTATGAGTTCTTGGTGTCGGCAATTGATGGTGATGACGACTTGTTCAGGATAAAGATCTGGAATTCAACAGATATCATCTACGACAATAATGTTGGTGGCGATATTGTTGCAGATCCGATAACGGAGATAGAGAAAGGTAAAATCCAGATCAAGACGTGATCGCCTGGAAACAAGAACAATTCGCTACCCAGATCACGCTTCTGGAGCGCGGACCGAGGTGATGAGCTATGCTCAACACCTCCTTTTATAGTCAAACGGAAGCCACAATTAGAAATCTAAAACGGCAAGAACAAAGCTCTTCTTCTCGAAATTCAAATGAATAGAATATGTTGAGGCCGGGAGATTCAAACACCCGACTTCTATTGGGTAGGGTTGTAGGCCATCGAAAATGTAACACCGTTTTCTCTCGAAATATCAAGTCAAAAACTAGAAATTAAACTGATGTGATAAAGGGTAGATCTCTTAATGATCTTTGAGAAATAAATTATTAAACAATATCATGAATAAGAAGGATAAATGGAGGACTTAACGTCCTCCTCCATCCTTTTGCTTCTTTACAACAACTATTCCAAGCATCAGAATAATTCCTATACCTATGATCCAATAGAGAGGACTGGAATTACTATTCTGAATGGGTGTTTCTTCTCCCACAATAACAGTTGATCCAGTATTTACCTCAGGTGTTTCTACCGTCTGATCCTCTACTTCTTCTGCATCGTTTCCAAATAATGCATAGAATGAAAAGTGTCTTGTCATTGCTGTTGCTATGCCGTTTTCCCAGTCAACAGTTGTTTCCAGTGAAATCCAGCCATCTTCAGATGTGTATGTGTAGATCGTTGGCGCTCTACCTCCGAAATCTTCCGGATCAAACTCAATGGTGATCATGACGTCCTTACTGAATGTGGTTCCAGAGGGTCCAAAGTCGTAGTAAAGGCCTGAGTTAATAACATCTGCAGGGGTGTCTGCAGGCAGTGATGCCGGCACGGTGACTATGATCTTGTTCACAGGGTTTCCTGAAGGGTCGGTGGTTATTGTTCCTTTGGATAATGTCAATGTTGTCTTTGTGTCAGATGACTTTACAATGGATTCATCAGTTACTTCTCCATCCCCATTTACAGGCAGATCGGTTACAGTTCCCTGTGCTCTTACTCGTGCAGCCACGGAACCATCATTAGAACCAGGACTTGAAGGGCTGGAACTGGAGCTTTCGGCAATTTTGAAGAGTCCGAATGTACCGGATTCTGTGAGGTTTGCAGAAACATAATTATCTGTTTTGTTGAGTGAACTGTTTGGAACTGCGATCCATTCACTGCTAACCAAACTGTATAAGGTAAGTGAAGCTTCACCAGCGCTGCTCATTTCGGAATCATCATAGAGGAATGTAACATTCAGGTCGTCTGAACGGGTAATTGTTACATAGCCATTTACATTTGTTTTGCCGGAAAGGGCTATGGAATTTTCATCATCTCCACTTATTCCGATATAGTACAGATCACTAGTGAAAGAAACTTGTGCGGAGTTATTGGTCAGTACTAGACCGTCTACTGTAACATTCTCCGAGCTTGAAGCATAAAATTCGTAATCTCCATTACCGATTGCATTATTTTCTGTAAATGTAATGTTGTTGGCTGATACAACACGGATACCATACGAGGTGCTACTACTCTTACTGGTGGTTGAGAACACACTGTTTAGGCTTATAGAATCAAGTTCGTTGAAACTGACAGTGTTGTCGCGGTAGTCCCGAATATGATCCTCATATAAGCTGCTACTTGGTCTATTAGGAGTGATAACGCTGTCCAGACTCATGGAACTAAGTTCATAGTCATTGGTATTGCTATTGTTATTGGCAGTATTGTTGTTCAATATGTGATTGTTCGAATTATAAATGTAAATGCCGTAATAATCGTTGGAACTTGCATCATTGTTGTTCAATGTGTTGTTATTTGAATCACGAAGATAAATACCACGATCATTGGAACTGGCAGTGTTGTTAGTCAAAATATTGTTGCTTGAATCGTAAAGATAAATTCCGTAATAATCGTTGGAAGTGGCAGTGATATCATCAAGAGTATTAAAGTTGGAAAAGATTAACTTAACTCCATTATTACCTTCTGATGTAGTGACATTTTGTATTGTTGAATTATTGGTATATGCCAACAGAACATTATTGTATCCATTAGCTAATTCAATATCCTTCACAGTGATGTTAGTGGAGTTTATTACATATACGGCTCCTGCATCTGAAGACACTTTCTTATCTGAACGGCTGGTCCAGTAATAGATCGGTTTGTTATCAACCTGGTTACTCGAGTCGATGTCATTTATGAGATCTTCAAGATTTTCTCCATCAATTCCAAAATTATGATTGTTTGATGACATCGCATTATTGGTCAATGTGTTGTTGCTTGAATCATAAATATAAATGCCGAAATCGTTGGAATTGGCAGTATTGTTGTTCAAAGTGGTGTCAGTTGTTGAATCAAGAGCAATGCCGTAATAATCGTTGGAACTTGCATTACTGTTGATCAAAGTGTTGTTGGTTGTTGATTCAAGAATAATACCGAAATAATTGGAACTTGCATTACTGTTGATCAAAGTGTTGTTAGTTGTCGAAGCAACAACAATACCGAAATCGTTGAAACTGGCATTACTGTTAGTCAATGTGTTGTTGTTTGAATCATAAAGATAAATCCCATAATAATCGTTGGAATTGACCGTGTTGCTGTTTAGGTTGTTATTGCTTGAATTATAAAGATAAATGCCTGCTTCGTTATTACTGTTATTGATATTATTGAGGGTATTATAGTTGGAAGAATACAATGCAACACCAACAAAGTTTCCTAGTGCAGTGACGTTTTCTATTGTTGAATTGTCAGTATATGCAAACATAACACCTCCAAATTCATTGGAAAGCTCAATATCTTTAACAGTGATGTTTCTGGAGTTTATCACATATACAGAGCCTGCATCTGGATGTATTTCATCGTCTGAACGATTGACCCAGTAATAGACTGGTTTGCCATCAACCAGATTAGTCGAGTCGATATCCTGCATAAAATATTCCAGATTGTCTCCGTCAACTCCAAAATTATAATTATTTGATGACATCACATTATTGTTCAAAGTGTTGATACTTGATTCATAAATATAAATTCCAATATTATTGGAAGTGACATTGTTATTGATCAATGTGTTGTTCGTTGATGAAAATAGCTAAATGCCAAAATTATTTCCATTCAAGTTATTATTTGAGATATTACAATCGTAAGCCGATGTAAGTTTAATACCGGCCATGTCTGAATTTGTAGCACCTGTAATATTAAATCCGCAAATTGTGACATTGTTGATATTATTTACATTAAATGCAGAGCCAACTGATGACTGGATCACAGTGGTTGTTGAACCATTTTCTGAAATGATGGTGAGGGCTTTATTTACGTCTATATTCTCAGTATAAATGCCATCACTTACAAGAATGGTGTCGCCAGAACTTGCATTAAAAACTGCGTCGCTTATTGTTGTGAAGTTTTGTCCGTTGTCTCCAACTGTAATTGTTGCTGCAGATACTGTTCCTATACAGGAAAGTAAAATTAACAATACAATTGAGTTTCTAAATATATATGATTTTTTTGGATTCATTTAAAGCACCGTTATATTTATGATAATTATAATGATGATATTAAGGTTCGAAAAATACACTGTTTTAATATATAAATTTTACTAAATTATTTCAGGCAGTTGATGTCAAAATAAAAATAACAACATGCAGTTTTGATACTATCAAAAAAGTTCTCTTCTTTTAGACAATCTGAGTAGCAACTTGCATAACATGACAGGATTATGCATCCCCTCTCCCCTAAAACTAAGAACGAGCGCAATACCATCACAAACAATTCTAAAGCAAGTGCATAAATCATCAATCACCCGGTTGATATAATTCACAGCAGCAGCTAAAGAATTACACCAACAACTAGAAGTTTCTAACGATGTGGTGCAGATTTTTCCTCCTGGAATGAATTTATTTGGATGGTCTTAAATCGAAAACATTTAGTATGTCATATAATAATTCCCATTTGTAATTTTAGTTCTGCAGCATGTGGGGATATATAATTAGTCACCGAGAACGATGATGCACCCCCTTTAATTAATTAACTATTAAATAATACTTTGAAATTTATTTATATGATGAATGTGATTTACTTCTTTGAAAACTGGTATTATAAGTTTTTTATTAAGTGAATGAAAGGCGATTTGAACTAAAAATTCAATCTAATATTACAGGACCCCAAATCCGATGTCAGAAAATTTAAGTTATTTATCCGGTCGTAAAGGTTTACATGAAAACCTGTTTGAGAAATTAGGTCAGCTGGCTGAAGCAAGTGGCACATCTGATATGCAGGAGATACAACAAATTGCTAAAGACAATTTAATGGGTGAAGCCAATATCTATAGCACGCTTTCATTTTATGATCTTCTTCGACCTGAAAACAAAAACAAAAAAGCATATGTATGCAACGGAAACGCTTGCTTATGCGCCGGTACACAATCACGGACAAAAAGTGAATTAACAAAATATTTGAAAGAAGAAGAAATCGGTGAAATGAGTTGCCTGGGCAGATGCCACGAGAATAGTGCATTCTATTACAATGGGCATAATTATTCGGGTAAGGATATTGATGACATTGCTTCAGTAATTAAATCAAAAGCTGCTACAAAAGAAACATATGTAACTCAAGCGTTAGGAACAGCCATCTTAATGCAAACCGCATTGAACGCTGAAACTTTTACTAAACATTTACAAGATTTATTTACGCTAAGCCCTGATCAGATTTTGGATGAGATCAAGAAAGCACAGTTAGGAGGCCGTGGCGGTGCCGGTTTCCCTATGGGATTTAAACTGGAAGCTACTAAAAAAGCCGAAGGTAAACGTAAATTCGTTGTTTGCAATGCCGATGAGGGCGATCCTGGGGCTTACTCTGATCGGTATTTACTGGAACAACAACCATTGAGAGTTTTATTAGGCATGCTGATCGCGGGTTACATAACTGGCGCAAATACTGGTGTAGTCTATATCAGAGCCGAGTATCCCGAATCACAAATGATCATCAAACAAAGCATCACAGAACTGGAAGATCTAGATCTGTTAGGAAACGATATTCTCAACTCAGGTTTCTCGTTCCAATTTAAATTGATCAAAGCTCAAGGTGCCTACGTATGCGGTGAAGAAACGGCATTGCTTTCATCCATAGAAGGACAACGTCCCGAAGTACGTGTTCGTCCACCTTTCCCGGCACAACAAGGTCTATTTAATATGCCTACGCTGGTGAACAATGTTGAAACCTTTGCTAACGTTCCCTTTATTGTTGAACAAGGTGGCGATGTTTTTAACCAAATTGGCTCTTCTCAATCTAAAGGCACTAAACTGGTTTCATTGGATAGTTTCTTTAATAGAACCGGCATTTATGAAGTTGAAATGGGCACTCCACTTAAAACCGTAATTGAACAATTGGGTGGTGGGTTCAAGAGCGATGTAAAAGCTTTGCATATTGGGGGGCCATTGGGAGGTTTGGTTCCGTTATCAATGATCAATTCCTTAGATATATCGTTTGAATCCTTTGCTGAAAATGATTTTTTGTTGGGGCATGCTTCTATTGTAAGTATTCCTGAAAACTTCCCGATGATCGAATACATAAAGCACTTGTTCCAATTCGTGGCACATGAAAGCTGTGGAAAATGTTTTCCCTGCAGATTAGGCTCTACACGTGGCTTTGAGCTACTACAAAAAGCAACTGAAAGCAATTACAAAATAGATGAGCAATTATTTAGTGACTTACTGGAAACTATGCAACAAGGCTCCCTGTGCGCTTTGGGATGCGGACTGCCCTTACCAGTTAAAAATGCGCTACAGCACTTTGACAAGGAATTAAAAGATTACATTAAATAAACCATTTTCACATTCAATTATAAACGATAGATAATCGGAATGTTGAAAAAATTCGATTCATATGAACAAACTAGCCTATATCAATAATCAGCCACACGTCATTCAGGAAGGCGAAACTATCTTACAATTTGTGAGACGTTCACAAGGTGATAAGCTGATTCCAACCTTATGTGATGCGAGTCACCTAAAACCCTTTGGCGCCTGCAGAGTGTGTAGTGTAGATGTTGCACTAAAACAAGACGGCCCCACTAAAGTGGTGGCCTCGTGTCATACACCGGTCGCAGAAGGAATGCACATCTATCCTTCATCAGAACGCATTTTAAAATTGCGTAAAAATATTATTGAATTAGTGCTTACCGACCATCCGCTGGATTGTCTAACTTGTGAAGTGAACAACAATTGTCAGCTGCAGGAAGTAGCTGCACGTGTTGGTGTGAGAGATGTAAGATACCCGGGCGGTAAAGATCATTTGAACAGAACCAAAGACCTGAGTCATCCTTACATGACTTCAGATCTGTCTAAATGCATCAATTGTTCACGTTGTGTAAGGGCCTGTGACGAAGTTCAGGGAATGTTTGTGCTAAGTATGGCCGGCAGAGGGTTTGAAAGCAGGATCATAAAAGGTATGGATACATCCTTTATGGAATCGTCTTGCGTAAGTTGTGGAGCCTGTGCACAAGCCTGTCCTACTTCTGCAATATCGGATATATATGAATCCAAATCCATCGTTGCGGATAAAAAGGTCCGAACCATTTGCACCTATTGCGGCGTAGGATGTAATTTAGAGGTATCTGTTAAAGATGGAAAAGTAAAATCAATACAAGCTCCCTGGGATACAAAAGTCAATCCCGGTCACCTGTGTTTAAAAGGACGATTTGCATTTTCGTTTTATAATCACCCTGATCGTATCAGGAAACCATTGATCAAAAAGAATGGTGTATTTGTTGAAGCCACCTGGGATGAAGCCTATGATCTTATCACTTCTAAACTGAATGAGATCATTAAAGAAAATGGACCTGATCACATTGCCGGTATTTCATCATCACGTTGTCCCAACGAAGAAAATTATCTGATGCAAAAATTTATGCGTGCAGTGATCGGCACTAACAATATTGATAACTGTGCTCGTGTATGCCATTCTCCTACTGCTTTAGGCATGCAACGCACTTTTGGTACTGGTGCCGCCACCAATTCTATTGAAGACATTAAATGCACCAATTGTATGCTGGTGATCGGAGCTAATCCTACAGATGCACATCCGGTTACAGGTGCAAAAATTAAGCAGGCTGCCATGAAGGAGACAACACTGATCGTAATTGATCCTCGTAAAACCGAACTGGCCCGCTATGCGCATTATCATCTGCAACTAAAACCAGGTACCAATGTGGCCATGCTGAATCTTTTCTTCTATTATATTATTAAAGAAAATTTAGTTAATATTTCATTTGTGGAACAACGCACTGAAGGATTTGAAGAATTTAAGCAACATGTTCTCTCGTTGAATATAGATGAATTGGAAAGCATAACGGGTGTGGATCGCGATCTTGTGCGTGAAGCGGCAATTGCTTATGGCTCCGCAAAAAATGCGATGTCATTCCATGGATTGGGAGCAACCGAACATTCACAGGGAACCTCGACCGTGATGTTGATTGCCGATCTGGCTATGATCACCGGCAATATCGGTCGTCCGGGTGTGGGTGTTAATCCATTGCGTGGACAAAACAATGTGCAGGGTGCAGCCGATATGGGTTGTCAGCCTGATCAAGGTGCTGGTTATTTAGATCTGACCAACGATGAAATGCATTCCTTGTATGAAAATTTTTATGGTGCCAAACTACCCAAACATGTCGGTTATAAAATTCCACAGATGTACGAATCTGCGCTACAGGATAAACTGAAAGCGATGTGGATCATTGGAGAAAATGTAGTACAAACAGATCCGAATACCCAAATGGTGATAAAAGCATTAAGCAAACTGGATCTTCTGGTGGTTCAGGAATTGTTCATGACCGAAACCGCTAAGCTCGCAAATGTTATATTACCCTGTGCTTCTTTTTTGGAGAAAGAAGGTACATTCACCAATGGGGAACGTCGTGTACAACGCGTGAACAAAGTAGTTGAACATTTACCCGGCACCAAACCCGATGGGCAGGTACTCACAGAGATCATGCAGCGCATGGGATATCCGCAACCTGATTACTCGGCACAAGGAGTATTAAATGAAATTGCTCAGATCGTTCCTTTCTTTAAAGGCATTACCTGGGAAAATCTGGGTGAGAACGGATTGCAGTGGCCTGTGAATTATGGCGGCATTGATACTCCTATATTGCATAAAGAAGCGTTTAAACGAGGTAGGGGAGCATTTTATAAGCAGACCTATAAGGAAACGGTGGAGCTACAGGAGCATAGCAAAGATCATCCCTTCATTATTACAACCAACCGTGGACTGGAACATTACAACAGTGGAGTAATGACCCGGCGTACGCCCAATGAACAACTGATTGCCGAAGATGTACTTTTGATACACCCTGATGATGCAAAAGAATATTTGATCAACAGTGGCGACATGGTTTGTGTAGAATCACCACGCGGAAAAGTAGATATCAGAGCCCGGATCTCAACTGCGGTAAAAAAAGGAATATTAAGTACCACTTTCCACTTTCCTGAGGTTATGATCAATAATTTAACATCTGATGTTTGCGACGGTGACGCTTTGTGTCCCGAATATAAAGTGGTAGCTGCACGTATAAGAAAAAGTAGGGGAAAATACAAAGATCCAGAATTGAAATGATCACATATCAATTAAGATCGAAACAATAGTGAATTTTCTCATTTTATTTTGATTCCGACGTTTTTATCTGATGGTGATGAGGAAATGATATCTCTAAAAGCGAAATGTGTGTAGCAGTCTTCAGTCGAGAAGGAGCAAATGTTGTGGCTGGACATTTGACAACCTCAGGACAGCCGTGCGAAAATTTAAAAAATAGAAGTGTGGTGGGCTCGGGAGATTCGAACATCCGACCTCTGCTGCGTAAAGTCTGTTAACATCCATTTTTTATCATTTTGTTTTGTTAACAGCGTTACCATTCATGTATCTCTTAACATATTTTACATGTCATCTAACATTCTTTAATAATGTACTTATATCATAAAATATAAACTTTAACAGAGGTTCATACTCGTCTGTGGGGGACGTCAGGCAGTACTGCCTTTTATTTGTACCTGATTTGGCATGCACTGCCTTATTGATTTCTACAGATTAGACGATTTTGAAGATCGTTAGAGTAAGGTGGTGGATGTAATGACAATTAAACAAAGTATACTGATTTGTTTTGAAATAGCTTTAGTATTAATGACCGCAGGCACTGCAGCAGCAACTGATATTGATGTGTACCCTGGAGACTCTATCCAAGCTGCTGTAAATGCTGCAAACAATAATGACACGATTATTGTCCATACAGGAAATTCCATTTCAGATAGTATATATGTAGAACATGTGGTTGTGAATAAGGAGTTAACGATTAAATCTTCGAGTCATGCTGTTGTTTTAGCTGACGCTACGAACGTTAACGTCTTCGAAGTGACTGCAAATAATGTAACCATCAATGGTTTTTGTGTCCTTGGTACCACAACTGCCAGTGGAATATTTCTTGATGGGGTTGAAGGATGTACAGTCACTAACAATGTCTTATTAAACAATGAATATGGCATCGCACTGTTTGAGTCCGACTACAACAACCTGACCAGCAACACAGCGTCGAACAATGACTACGGTATCCGGCTGGATGATTCCAGCGATTATAACGACCTGGTCAGCAACACGGCGTCGAACAACAGCAATCGTGGCATCTATCTGTATAATTACAGTAACAATAATGGCCTGATAGAAAACACGGTATCATACAACAAATTCTACGGCATCGATCTGCATTTTAACAGCAACTACAACAACCTGACCAGTAACACTGTGTCGAAAAATCGCATCGGCATTGCGCTGGATGAGTCCAGCTACAACAACCTAATCAGCAATAATGCATCATTCAACAATAATGATGGTATCAAAGTTGTGATGTCCAAAGACACCAAGCTGATCAGCAACACGGTGTCGAACAACGTTGGCGACGGTATCTATCTGTACATGGACAGCCACAACACCAAGCTGATTAGCAACACGGTGTCGAATAACAATGACAGTGGTATCTATCTGAGGATGTCCAGCAGCAACAAGCTGATTAGCAACACGGTGTCGAACAACGATGACGGTGGTATCTATCTTGATGAATCCAACCGCAATCTCATCTACAACAATCACTTTAACAACACGGAAAACACTTTTTCTATAGACAGCACCAGAAACATCTGGAATGCTACAAAAACACCAGAAACAAATATCATTGGTGGTCCTTTCATCGGTGGGAATTATTGGGCAACTCCTGAGGGCAAAGGTTTCAGCCAGAATCACACCGATACAAACGGTGATTGGTTCTGTGATTCACTTCTTAGTGAATACATTTTTGATGGGAACACCGACTACCTGCCGCTTACATATCCCTCAAACCAGCCACCTGTGGCAGATGTCAACGGACCTTACGGTCCAGTTGATGAAGGATCTCCGATAACCCTTGATGCCAGTGGCTCTTCCGATCCAGAGGGAGATGAATTAACATACGAGTGGGACTTCGACTATGATGGCATTAACTTTGATGTTGATGCAACTGGTGAAACACCCACAAACACATGGTACGACAATGCAACTTATACGATTGTGGTTAGGGTTTCTGATGGTATGCATACAGATATCAATGAGACGACTGTGACCGTAAACAATGTCGCACCAACTGCAACTGCAGTCGGAGAGGTAATTAATGAAAATGATTCTACAACAGTCTCCGGTACTATCACTGACCTCGGAACCAATGATACTTTCGATGTGATGATTGACTGGGGTGATGGGGACAATAATACCTACAGTTATCCGGCAGGTTCAACAGGTTTCAGTGAAACCCATCAGTATCCAGATGACGATCCAACCGGAACATTGTCAGATGACTATACTGTGAATGTGACTGTGACTGATGACGATGGTGGCGAAAGTACTGCATCTGCAACTGTAACAGTCAACAATGTAGCACCAAACATATTATCCTATACTGTGCAGCCAACTGGATCAATTGAAGTTGGTATTGATGTAGTGTATTTCAATGCCACATTCACTGATCAAGGCTCTCAGGATACTCATTCCTGGGAAATCGACTGGGGGGACAACGTTACATCAGATGCTGTAACCGGTCTTACTGTAAATGAATCCCACATATACGGTGAAGCTGGCATGCATACGGTCATCCTCACGGTTACAGATGATGACGGTGGATTTGATACAATAGATCATCAGTACGTGGTCGTGTATGATCCAGCAAGCGGATCTGTGGCCGGTAAAGGAAGCTTTGACTCACTTGCAGGTGCATATGGGGCTGATTCAAACCTTGCAGGCGTGGCAACATTCGACTTTAATTCAGAGTACAAGAAAGGTGTACTGACAGGTGAGACGCAGTTCGAGTTTGAGGATCTGAATTTCCACTCCGTCGATTATGAATGGATGGTGGTTGCGGGTCACAAGGCCACTTACAAAGGAAATGGTACGGTAAATGGTGAGGTTGACTATGAGTTCCTGATATCAGCAATTGATGATGATGATGATTATGATGACATGTTCAGGATAAAGATCTGGAATACAACAACTGTCATCTACGACAATAATGTTGGTATAGGTACTGGAGACTACGCAGATCCGATAACGGAGATAGAGACAGGTATAATCCAAATCAAGCCATGATCGTCTGGAAATCCAGATCACGCTTCTGGAGCGTGGACTGAGGTGATGAGCTACGCTCACCACCTCCCTTATAGTCAAACGGGCCACAATTGGAAATCTAAAACAGCAAGACCAAAGCTCTTCATCGCGAAATTTAAAAGATAGAATTATGATGGGCCCGGGGAGATTCGAACACCCGACCTCTGCCGTGTGAAGGTGGCGCATGCTATCGATTTTGACCACAAGTTCACACCCCGCTCCTGTTTACAAAATATAAGTATTAATGAATTCTGGATCACACATAAAGATGAATTCTTTCAATGGTTGCAGTTTAGGGATGTCACCGCGGCAACAAAACAAAGCTATATAACTGCTCTTACAAGATTCTTTGAGAATAACACCATAAACAAGCCAAACGAATTGCGTGGATTGTATCTAAAGGATAAAGAGTCACGAGGTCTTCGAAATCTGTTCAACTATTGTGAAGATGAAGAGATTGATTACATTGGTGAGTATAGCATTGAAAAATGGAGACGATTTGTAAAAATTAGGAAATCGGGAGTTGTTGAGATATATGTTACGGATGAAGAGGTCAAAGAAGCTTACAATGCTTGCCCTGAAGTATTGAAACCAGTATTTCGCTTGCTTACTTATTCAGGAAGCAGGGCTAGACACATTCATAAAATGTTGGAGAATTTCGATGAACGTAATATCATTGTAGATGGTGATGTAGCTTGTTATCCAACGGCTTCATTCGCTGAAGGTACGAAGAAGACATTCCAGGTCTTTTTCCCGACCTCATTTATTCCAGAGCTAAAAGCTATTGGTAAGCCAAGATGTTATTACAACATTACTGAAAAGATCCGCTACGATCGGGTATCTGCAAAGACAATACGCAAATGGCATCTCAATGTTATGATAAGGGAAGGAGTCACAGAGAGTGTAGCTGACTTTATCCAGGGACGTGCTGCGACGACTGTTGGAAGTGCACATTACCTCAACAAAGTGGGACAAGCAAAAAAGGAATACAAAAAGCTCATTGATGTGTTCCCTGTTTGAATAATTACTGGACTCACATCATCGGAGTGATCATGGTAAATTCCATAGGAACTTCGTACAAAGTTGAGATAATCTCCATTGTGTCGCCAATTAAAGCATCAAGCCCGCAGGCATTTGATTGTAGGATATGTCCTTTGATGGGCTGTCCTTTTCCCTGATTTTGGTAATACAAATTCCCCGACATTTCGAGTATCCACAACAATTCTGCGATCGAGAACTAATTACTAATTTTAAGAAATGTAGAATAAGATCTATCCATAAAATTTCATGAATTGATGATATTTTCCTTGTGTCGCAGGAGTTGCAACATATCTTGGCCATTTGAGAAGTTGAAGTTAACTTGGTGTGCTGGTGAATGGAGATTACATTAACTATAATCACCCTATCATTTTGCAAATATATTCGGTTTAATTTTGAGAAGTTGGATTCACATTTTCCATGTGAATCATGTCCAACTCCGCCACGTTTGCCTGGGTTAACTTCAATGTAGACTTGTCCTGATTTCTTGAGATGATGTCAGCTGTTGTTTTTGAAAAATGCATGGGTATTGTGTCGATCCATGCATCGCATGCATGACATCAATTCCTTGCATCGCAGGTATGTGAAAATAATTGAATGATGCTGGTTTTATTTCATAGAAATTAATATATACAAATGAAGGCCCATGTTATAATTGGACATACTGAATGCACGCTGATCAGAGATTATGTGTGCTGCTAATTCTGGAAAATAAGGTGCTACAGTTGTGGTGCTATCCATTTATCAGATCAATGACAATTAGATAAATGCTCCACCCATTCAATAACATGACTGCTAAAAACTCTACAGGGTGATGCCTCTTCAAGTCTAGTTTAAGAGTCAATTTCCCGAGCTTGCCGTGTTAATATAGTCATATTTGCCCGCTGTAATGCTTGGAGAGTGGTTGTGTAATCATTATACCTAAATCGTTTGATTTGTGGTATATGGACGAAATTTGCGCATATATCTCGGACATTTGTCACGTGGTCTATGTGTAAAAACTGGGTGCATGAATCTCTGACTTTTGTTATGTGGTTTATGCGCTCAATATCTTACTAATTCTGAAGATTCAAATGGTTTAGCTCAACTGGACGATTTGAAACACACATGTCCGAAAGAGACAGAAGCTTTTCGTGTTGAATGATGGCATATCTATAGATGATATCAATTCTAATTCACATGAGATATAGACCATAACTACATTAATTGGAAGCCTACTTGTTGAACATCGGAATTCGAATAATTTCTCTTCCTAAAATGAAAAGAAACAGGTATCTCGGAAATAAATTTCAAGATTATGACGAGTCATTTTTTAGTATTGTAGAACAGGTATCAATTTTTACATTATGTTTTTATAATGTTGGACAGATTTCATCATCAGGATAACCAAAAATGCTAGTTGAACCATATTCATCAATTACAATCTCCACTTGATTTGTTCCATCAGCAAAATCAAGATTTGGGGACTTGTTGTTTTTGATAATTAATTTTTGATTCTGTGAACCTCGCCACCTTAAGAAAATATCACGTTCTTCTTCCCTGTACCTTCCAGTAACCAGAATGTCAACCATCTCACAAATATCTGATTTTGAAGTATCACCCCTTATCTCTTCCACCTCATATCCCGTATATAACATAATACTGATGTCATTACGATTAAGCTCAGTGATCAACCAAGACAAATTTTGTATTTGATCAAGAGGTTCTCCACCAAGAAATGTCACTCCATCAAATTCCGAATGATCTTGAATAGAATCAAAAAGATGTTTTCTTTCAATCAGTTTACATGACTCAAAGCTCCACATGCTTTTATTCCAACAACCTGAACATGCAAGAGAACAACCTTGAAACCAGACCACTAGCCGATTACCAGGTCCATATATTTGACTCCCATATTCAATATGTGCAACATTAAAACATGTCCCATAGTCCCTCATCAAAAATCACCTTTCAATAGGTTGTTCTACTAAGAACAAGTTTGATCTTGTTGTCCTGACGCGTTTCTTTTACAATATAACCCTGTGATTTAGCACGTTCTATTGTTTCATTGCGCACACTTTCAACATATTGCTTCCTTCTCTCTTCTTCACGCAACCTTTCTTCCTCTGCTAACCTCTCCAACATTCGAGTATAAGCACCCTTGTATCCAACTTCAACCGCTTCCAAAAAACTCGTAACCGTTTTCCACTCTCGGAAATTAATCGATCGCCAAGGATAGTTCATCTTTTCTGCGCTTGAATCATGTTGGAAATTAAAGGAACCATTCTTACCATATTCAAAACATTGGTGACCATAATAGTCCATTCTATCCGTGACAACTTTATTACCCTTTAATTCGTATCCAACGCCCATTTCATCCAAGGTCTCCAGAAGAAGAGCTTTGTTAGTAAACGCAGTTGTAGTTTTAACTATTGCACTCATAATTATTTACCTCCCAAAGATTGCTTCTGCTGAGAATTTACTGTCTTTTTCTGATGGAAATCGTCTGTTGGTTTTAATGTGGAAGGACAAACTTCCCCATCAAGTAACTTCTGAAGTTCGTCCATACATGCCTCCCCCTTAAATCCAGAGGTTTTTGCTACAATTTTGCCTTCTTCATCTATTTCAATAGTAATCCTTTGTTCTGCCAAAATCACTCACCTCTTCTAGCACATATTTTACCATTAAGTTCAACAGCCGATTTTTTGGCTTTTTTTACTTGTTCAAGATCATCAATGACAATCCACCTAATCCCTTCAGAAAAAAAGAGTTCTATCCCCTCGGCTGGAAGGAACTCAGTAGGCCATTCGAAATTAAACGAAATATCTACATTTTTATTACCAAGAATACGACCAAGTTCAGCTCCATCCCCCCCATCATTTTTGAGTTGTGGAACAAAGTGTTCACCAAGATCCTCTCGTTGAGATCTTAATTTTGATATCTGTTCAGTATATTTATTCAAAGATGAAATTGCGGAATTTTTCCTCTTTTTTGATTTGTCCAAATCTTTTCTTAGATTTTTCTCTTGTTTCTTATCCGAGAAAACGCTAAGTTGCTCTTCTAGATCCTTAATCTTATGTTCAACTTCTTTGATTTCAGATTCTTTAATTGAACTACTTTCCACAAGTTTTAAAATTTTATCATCTAATTGACAACACTTGTCTTTCCACTCGATCTCTTTAGATACTCGCTCTTTTTCTCTACTGTTACCCATAATACGTTTTTCAATATCTTTATTCAGTTCAATGAGATCA
This sequence comes from Methanococcoides orientis, assembly GCF_021184045.1. NCBI lineage: Archaea > Methanobacteriati > Methanobacteriota > Methanomicrobia > Methanosarcinales > Methanosarcinaceae > Methanococcoides > Methanococcoides orientis. Next base: position 1,186,903 of record NZ_CP073710.1, on the reverse strand, counting down.
TGAGTCCACCCTTCGAGATCTGCTGGAGAGCTTCTACCAAGGTCAGCAGCTTCTAATTTACTAAGTTTGGACCTATACTCTACAATTTTTTGGCCCTGTGCAGCTAACCGAGAGCGTAACATACCTCTGATTTTTTCACTTAGGCCACCTTCATAGTTTTCAAGCTCATCGACCATTCTCTTTAAGATAGAGATATTTTCAGACCACTCTTCCTGTTTTTCATTCCATGTCTGCACAAGAGGATCAGGCATTGCTTTGTCTGGCAAAAATGGAGGATAAAGTGTAGCGTTGTACTCTATTTTGTGCGCTAACCGATCTTTATCAAACTGTATCTGGTCTGCAAAAAGATTCTCAAAATCGGGATCAAGGAATGAATCAAAATCAGGAGATGAGATTGAATCTAAATCTATAGACATATCCTTCACAAAGTCACAAATATTTTCTGGTTCATCAGCAAAACGCACATTTCCATTAATGTCTCTTAAAGATATATCCCTAGCAAGCTCCCATTGGCATAAACCCCATTCAGCCTTAAATGAATTCAAATAACTATTATTTTGAAGATCATTTTCACGAATGCACCAGTTTACCACATCGTTGTCAATGATATTTGGTAAAAGCCAGCAACCTTTCGATGAGAAAACAGCATTATTTACGGGCCTATCTGTCAAACGTACATTTACATCCCTATTTAAACAAAGTTCATCTAAAGATGAAAGATACTGCTTACCAGACAACTGCAACATTAATGACCCACTTATTTTCTCTAGGGGTAATAGATCCCAAAGTAAATTGTTAGAATAATCCTGAATACTAATTACACTTTGTTCATCAAGAGATCTCAGAATATAATCAGAAAGTTTTCCTGGAAGATTATATTTTTCATTGAGGGAAATCACACCTGTTGGACAGTTATCAACTTCTGAAAAATACCCATTTTGATCCAAACATTCATGAGTTGCTTTATTCCAGAAAAGATAACAAAATGTACGATAAAAATCATTACATTGCATACTATCAAGATCATAACCTCGAATTGTGTCTTGGTTAAATATGACACATCCATGACGATCAGTAGTATTTATATCACTCAAAATCAAGCATCCTGTTTGAGGAACACCTGCACGAATCATACATCTACCAGACAATCGTGTAATTGATTCCGAATTTATGTAAGGATTGCCTAATAGAAGATAGACACGAATTCCTGAATCAGCTTTCTTTTGGAGATCACGTATCATTTCCTCACTTTCAAGTTTATCTGTAGCCAAAAATAGAGTTTGTTTTGGTGATGGTTCCGAGATGGTAATTTGATTATGACTATCGGATGCTTGAGAAGATAGTGGCAAAAATATATGTGAGATCTTTTGTTCTGATTGATCAACAGTAATTGTTTTTTCTTTTGCATTAATCATTTCTGAACCTCCTTGGACATGTTCAAATAATCATTAATCAGACTAGGGAGATCTTTAATTTCAAGAGGTGTAAAAGTAGGAGAGCCTTCAATATGCGTATTTCCTCCGCTCGTTTTCAAAAAATCGGAAGAATCGGTACAGCTCCATACATTCCATGTGCCATTATTGTTAACACACCAATATCGATCATGATTCATTTTCTCTTTATGCCCCATAGGAAAATAATTCCATGTATCAGGGAAAGAATTTGGCATCTTTAATGCTACAACAGAAACGCTTTTTGCACCAATACTCTGAGAAATCTGTTGAATTGTCTTAATGTGTCCACCGTGTATTACATATCGATCAATCACACGAAATTCACTTATTTCTTGCTCGACACCAAGTCTTGAAGCAATACTACCTATGGGATCTAGATCATTCTCATTAAGTTTAAAAGGAGAAGGTTTTACTTTAACTCCAGAAGGAATTATATCCTGCATTGAAGCAACATGCCAATAAGCTCTGTTAGAGCTATCTTTATCCATGAAAGATAAAAGATTTTCACCTTCCACTGTTTCAAGTTCATGATCTTTTAAAGCAATAGACGCAAGCCATTCTTTTTGATCCTCAAGAGACGAAGCAGTTGAAACATATGAGTTTGACCATTTATTGATCATTAATTTTTGTAACCACTCCTTTGCACATCTGTTTGAATTTGCACGTAATGGAACATTTTTCATACTAACGGTTTCAAATAAACCACCACTTATTGTGTCAATATTTGAGATTACGACTTTACTCCTTTGGAAGTTAATTAGTTCATTTTCATCGACTGGTGGCTCATCCAAAAGGAAAGCATCATTATTAGCATCCCATGCTACATTTAAGTTCTCAGCAAAATCAGAAAGAAGATCATAGACTCTTGTAGAATACCAATCAATATTTACTAAAAAATTCTCGTTAGAGTTATCAGAACTCCATTTTACACTTGCTGATACCTCAATGGAAGAAGTGTCATCAGAATCAAGTTTGCATAAGAAATGTCCATTATCATACTTTTTATGCTGTGATATTGAATCAGGGATTAAATAAGATAAATTGCATACCTTTTCTTTAGAAAATTGTGCAGGAGTATTGTCTGAAGAATAATATTTATCAGGAGATACCTCTTTGCTCCATTTATCACTTCGCTTCTTATTTCCATTCTCTTTTTTGTTATTAGCTTGAATTCGACGAATACATAATGGACGCGAACCCAACCATGCATCATTTAATAGATACCATATCTCGTAGTGTCCGTATTCTTCAGAAAACACTGTTCCTTTCTCAAGCAGTTCATTTCCTGCTTCAAGTATTGAACCTGATTCATATAGTTTCAACTTTGACAGTAGATACTCTAGTCTCTTTGGAATGTCTGAAATATCCCCTTCATTTAGACGAACAAGTAATTGTTTCAGATCGGTACGTTCTTGCTCGACTACCATTCTCCCAATAATCTCACAACGTTCCATCTTTATAGAACGTTCCAGTTCAATTTCCATGTACATCCACCTTTAAGCTATTCTTTGCCAGCTTTTTTAATTCATTCGATGATCTATTCAAAAAATAATCGTGGTAGCCAACAACCACTAATTGATACCTAGCTCTTGTTATAGCAACATTAAGGCGATTAGGACTATCAAGGAAGCCATCCCTCTGGGTATTTACCATCGATAAAAATACTACATCTGCTTCCTGCCCTTGGAAAAAGTCTACCGTTGCCAGTTTAATGTGAACATTATCCTTTTCAAACCGACTGTGCCGACTGCTATCGCCTGTAAGCTTCCTCAAGTGTTCACGTAAACATTTTTCTTGCCCTTTGTAAAATGTTAGTATTGCTACCTCCCAAAAACTCCCATCAGCTTTTGGATTTTGTTTAGTCCATTCTATAAATGACGTTAATTCTTTATCTATGGCAGCAGCTTCTTTTTCATTAGCATTACCTTTCACGTCACCTTTGATATCCAGCCATACCCTATGCTTCTGATAGCGATCGTAACTCCAATTAAGTTTATTGCAAACCTGATCACCATCAAGCAAGGAAACATTCTTTCTATCCAATGAATAAAACAATTCACGAGGTAAAGCTGAGATATCTGGGTGCATACGATGTTGATAACTCAATGTAGTATGACGACAGTCACGTTCTTCTTTATTGAATCCTTGATTGAGTGTTGTCAAACCATCACTCTTTCGTTTAATCAAACCACTGCCAGAAAGTGCTTCAAGAATTGAGGGGAATGCAATATTTCTCAAGGTATAAATTCGTCCAGTTGCATTTTCACTCTGTGGAAATAAGCGTTCAAGTTGCTTCTGATAAGACAGTAATCTTCTTTTATTCCCTGAAAGAAAACGTAACCAGTATTCACGTTCCAACCTCCAGCAAACCTCATCTGCCCATGATGTTTCAAGAGACCGAGAGCATTCTTTGTAAACTTCATTTGCTCTCTTATAAGTGTTATTCCCACGAGGACGATAGTCATGCCCAAAGTACCAATCATTATTTGCAAAATGTCTATAGGCATGTGCGGATAGCAACCAATTCTTCTCAAGAATGACAGAATCGTTTGGCATCCACTCCCGATATTTATTTAGTAGATTTTGTTCAATAAAAACAACATTATGTTCGTATAATGCATTAATATTTATGAGATCAAATTTATCTGATATTACTAAAATTCGTCTAAGATCATCAACTATAGAACTATCCCCATCATCTAATCGTGCATCAATTTCGTCAACAATTTTTTCTGCAACCTTTTCAGAAACTGGAACAACAAACCGAGTTTTGTAAGGCCACAAGATCAGAAGCAATTTGCATGCTTCTTGGAGTTCACTTGAAAGATGCTTGGCAGGTCCATCTTTTACAGAAAGATCAAGTACTTTTAAATTGGAGGTTATCTGCTCACGGTCAGTAAAAGGGGAAAGTTGACGGACATCACCAACAAGTATCCAACGCTTTGCAAGTCTCGCTGGAACCATAAACTCATGGAATGTAGTTTTACTGCATTCGTCGATAATCATGATATCAAATGGTGGACCATTTCTTTCAAGATCTAATCCATTCTTTTTTCGCAGTAAACTGTGTATCCCCATAGTTGTACCACAAACAAGATTTGCACTTTCCATTACAAGCTTACGGGTATCACCTTCATTCAGACCTAAGCTACTACTCCAATTATTCACCTGTCGATCGTACACAAAATGTTCAAGACCAACAGCTCGATCTTCAAGACCTACACGTGTTGCGTGCACATTTTCAGTATGACCCCTTTCTTCCAACCTCTCAAGGACATTATTTATTGCTGCATGTGTAGATGCTGCAAGAAGGACACGTTTTCCTCTGCTTGTAAGTTGAAGGATGAGTTCAAGTATAGTAGTTGTTTTTCCCGTTCCAGGAGGACCACTCATGATTGCAAAATCTGGAGTTGCAAGAGCTTTGCAAACAAATTCTCTTTGCTTGTCACAACCTTTAAAAGAAAGATCAGTCAAAACTTTCCAATCAATGTCTTCTTCAGGAAAATTATCGAATATTGGCCACTGAATTTCATCTCGTAGTTTGAAAAGATCAAGAAGAGGAAGATGATCAGAAACTGGATAATCTAATAACTGATAAATAGATCTTTGTTGATTTCTCATCTGAAAAACATCTGCTTTTAGATGAAGAGAAGATCTTTTTGGAAAGGCAGGTTTATCCTTTCTACCATATGATAAAAGAAGTTGTTTTTCTTCATAGTTGCGTTTAAGAATATACAACTGATTGTTTTTCTCAAACTTATCTGAATCATGTAGTAACACATTTTCACTAAAAAAGTGTTCAAGTATTGAATCAGAAGGATTTATCTCATTTTCTTCCCCAGATTCTACTAATTGTATCCACTTATCTTTGACTTGTTTTTTATGGCATGAAAACAACATATCCTTCATAGATTTGTGAGCAAACTTCTCGGGAAGCGTTATATCTTCAGCATTTCCTTTGTATATCAAAATCCATTCGTTTTTACCATTTCCTTTCAGAATATCCCATTCGTCATGAATAAAAGATTGCAAATCAATATCAAGATCTTGAATTGATATCTCTCTCATTAGGTCGTTAGTTATTTCGACAACATTCGCACAGGCAAACTGTGGTTTATTTTCACAAGTTACCCTCCAATAGTTACCTAATTGTTGAGATAGGGGATATTGCTTTTGAAAAGTGTCTTTATTAAAACGGCGAATTACTTTATACTTGCATTCTGCCCCATTAATCTCTAAACTTTTCCCTAAAATCAAATCAGTATCCAGCCAAAATTTCCATTCACTATCATCCCTATGAAATTTTAGTTTCTCACTATTAAGTTTGAAAATCAGATCATCACTTTCAAGTGGAGATACTATTCTATTAAGTTTGATGTCATAACCAGACCAATTGATTTTGTTATCTACTTTACTGGATTCTTCAATTTTGATCTGCCAAGTCCTTCCATAAGATTGTCGAACATTTTTATCTGAAAGTTTCAGACGATCGGCTTTTTTCCCCCTTCCAATAATCAATTCATCTTCAGGGTCAGGATCAAACTCATCATCTACATCCAGATCTAATGCTTCCACATTAAACCAACCCATTTCAGGAGGTTCGATTTCAACCAATGTCTGAGGGCGAATCTCATATATTTTATTCAAAACTTTCAAGATAAAACGTTCTTTTTCAACTCTTTCCCATTTACAACTTACCTCTTTGTTCTCCAAAGACTTTATTGAATTCATCAAATAGCCAATAAAGGGATTTAGTCCCTTTTTGGTTGATCCCATTAGTGAAGATGGATCATCTACGCCAAGTGCAACATAATGCCCAGTCGACAAGACCATTTATTGACCCTCAATATCAGATATAAATGGATTTTCTATTTCTTGACGTAACCTTGGTTGTTTTGATCTAATATCAATTTTATCAAGAACCTCTGGAGCTCTGTCACTTGCAGGAACTGCACGTCCTTTTGCCCATTGACGAGTTGATTCGATGACTTCTCTCATAGTATGAGAAAGAGGAGTTGTATCATTAATCGCGTCTTCTAGATCATCAGCAGTTATATCCCTTCCATAATCAAACGATCTGAACATTGCTTCTTTTACAGCTTCTTCAAGTTCAGCACCAGTAAACCCACGAGAAATTTCGACAAGATGATCTAGTTCAATATCTGTGAAGTGAGTTGGACTTCGTTTACGCTTGCGAAGATGAATACGAATTATGTCTTTTCTATCGTTGGAATCAGGAAGATCTACAAAGAAAATTTCATCAACTCGACCTTTCCTTAATAATTCAGGTGGTAGCTGGGAAATATTGTTTGCTGTTGCGAGCACAAATACGGGTTTTGTCTTTTCCTGCATCCATGTCAAAAACGTTCCAAGAACACGAGAAGTAGTTCCGCCATCGGTTGCACCCGAACTTTGTGCACCAGCCATTCCTTTTTCAATTTCGTCTATCCAAAGAATACAGGGTGCTAATGCTTCAGCAGTATTTAGAGCAGATCGAATGTTTTCTTCAGATTGCCCAACAATACCACCAAATACACGACCCATATCCAACCTTAAAAGAGGCAATTGCCATGCGTTGGAAACCGCTTTTGCAGCAAGACTTTTACCAGTACCTGGCAAACCAAGAAGTAAAATTCCCCTTGGTGATTCAAGACCAAAATCTCTTGCATCTTCAGTAAAAGCTCTTTCTCTACGCCCTAACCAATCTTTTAGTTTATCAAGCCCACCAATCTCGTCCAACCCTTGATCTGGTTGATAAAATTCAAGATGACCACGTTTTCTTATGACCTGTTCTTTTTCAGCTGCAATCAAAGGAACTTCAGCATCAGTTAATCTTTTATTTCCCACTGCGGCCATTGAGAAAGCAAGTGATGCTTCAGTTGTAGTAAGACCAAGAGCTGCTTCTGTTAAACGAGATGATTCCTGATAATCACGCTCATGCAAATCAAAACGTTGACGAACACTTTTCATAATCTGCTTAATCTCATTAGTACTTGGCAAGGGCAATTCCACAACCTGTACATCTTTCTCAAGTTCAACAGGCAAATGTTTGATTGGTTGTGATAATAATAAAGTACGATTTATTAGTTTTTGAGATAAACAAGAGCGTGCAATGCACCTAAGTCTATTGATAATATGAGGCTGTTGTTCTGTAAGATCTGGATGAAAGTCCTCAAGTAATAATAATAAATTGTCAGAGTCATTGTCAACAAACCATTCAAGAATCGATGATGGATCACGCATATCTTCATCTTTTTCATTTAATTGCCCATTTTGATCCAATTCTGACAATCCCTCTGTTCGATTCCATACATAAACAGTTCTTCCAGTTTTAGAAGCAGCCTTAATCAAAGATGCATGAATCCTTAATGTTTCATAGCTGATAATCTGAATAATTGGAGCACCAGATTTAATCAGATTCGTGATTTTAGTATCAATATTCATATTACTACCATACTACATTAAAAATAAATTGGGAATATATCCAACAGTATTAGTTTTAATATAAATATGTTTTGATTTTTATATTCATGGTCATCACAACCTTGACATTATAGGGTTGTGGTGATTCGACTCAAGAGACAATTGAATTTACAGACATTATTAAAACCGTGAAAGGGCTTTCGTCCAGCAAAGAAAATCTACAAAATGAAAAAGTTCATCCTATATACATAGGATAAAAATACATCTGATATAATCCAACTAAAAACATTTGAACAACATAAGAACGAGGTTACGGAGCTATTGAAGTCTTCGTCCATATGGTTTATTCGCATAATATCTTGATTATAACCCCCAATTGATGAAACACAATGCAATTTTGTTAAAACAGAAGTTGCTTCGCATTCAATTGACGTGAAAATGTATTTTAAAAACAATAAATAGACGCCATATATTCTATCAAAGGTATGTATGAAAAATTTATATTGTATAATGAGTTTATTAATTGTGGAAGTTAAACCAATGAAATTCTTGAATCGCTTATTCTCCAATTGTGATAATAACCCTGAACCACTACTTCAGTTCAAGGGGTACAATGGATACATTGATCTTTTTGATGATTATCTTGTTATTGATCGTCAACATATTCGAAAGAGACTGAGGAATAAATTACCCGTAGAATACAAAGTAGCTCTTTCAAATATTTCAGAAATGCACGTGAAATATGCAGGCCGCTATATTGGAGGATATGTCAGGTTTGTACCCATTGGAAAAGATGCAAGCTATTTATCGCTATTTAATATTGGAAAAAATGAGGAAGTTGTCACAATTACAGACCGAAGTAATGATTTTGTAACAAAATTTGTGACCTCCATTCATGAGTTAAATCCATCCATTAACATTTTGAATGTGGATGCTGCTTCAACCAATAAGCAAAACAACGCTTTTGCTAATAAGATTGTTCAGACAGCTGCTTTGGGTTTAGCGCATGCAGGTGAAGAAGTAGTAAAATCAAAACTTGGTTTGAGATATAGTGGTACTTTAGCAAAGAGTGCAATGATGCATGGTACTCATAAATCATACACATTTCCTCAAAATATTACTAATAACATGCCTGTTGCCGAAGATTTGGAACAGAAAGGAAACGATTTTGAACGTTATGTTGTAGATAAGTTTGATGAACGTTATTTTACAGTTGTCGAGTGGACTACAGATATGTTACGTAAACATAACCGTTATGTTGAATCTGATACACATCCTGATCTACTAATGCGAGATGATTCAAGTAGAACTGAATTTGCAGTAGAGTGTAAATTTAGATCTTCATTATATAATGGAAAACTTAACTGGTCAACTGATAAGCAAATAAATCGATACTTATCATATGCCTATCAGAAAAAGATTCCTTTTTTTGTTGTAATTGGTCTTGGTGGATCACCCTTAAGTCCAGACAGGTTGTTTTGTATACCACTAGAAAAAGCGGAATATCCAACCCTCTATCCAAGCATTTTTGAAAATTATGAATTTGACCCATACCAAAATTTCATTTGGAATGATGGTTTTTTGGATTAGAAAGACTAACTTTAAACAAGTAAAAAATTCTACCAATTCATTTCCTTCACACGAAGTACTTAATAACTGAAGAAAAGGGTCACTATAAACTATAGATGTCCTTTTCTTTCCCAAGTTAGAAATATCCCTGTCGAAGTATAAGGGTAACACCGAAGAGTTACTTCTAGGATTCAAATAATTGAACTTAATTGAACATTTCTGACAGGCATATGTTCGAAAATAACTAGAATCTCCATAATATATTTGCCCTACTCTCTTACATGATCATATGCAACATTGTCTGTAATTCGTGTCGCAATGTGAAGGTTAAACCTGCAGGCATGAATATTTTGTTCGAGCTCTTCCAGAAGAACTGGTGATGTCATTCTTCGTGTCGCGGCCGCCTCTGATGATTATCTATTGGGAACATCATCAATATTATGCACGATTTCAAGGTTAAACAACAGGGTTATATAATGTTGTACAACAAGGTTGTATAAAGTTATACAACTATTTTTCATAAAGAGTTGGTAATCATGAGATACATAGGGAAATCAAAAATCACAAGGCTTCGACCCAAGAAAAACATAGAATATCCTTTGCTTCGATTACCACAGTCACACGCACATCTTGCAGGCGAAATAGCCCACATCTTTGAAATCGATAACAATGGAAAGCCTTTGTTTGTAATTTCCTTGGATGATGAATTCAACGGCAACATAGAAGTTATACAACCCTCTGCCCAACCAGACCTCGAAGTGAGGCTCTCTTCGATAGAAAATAAGCTTCACGATATAGAAAAAACGCTACCACAAGACGTGGAAAATAATGATGGGCCCGGGGAGATTCGAACACCCGACCTCTGCCGTGTGAAGGCAACGTCATAACCAGCTAGACCACGAGCCCATTTTGTTTAATATTGGATACCTGATATCTTGATCTTCTTCAATTTTCAGGTGCCACTGAACCATCACATATACTTGATGGGCTATAAGGTTAACGGCAATTAATTATTGATGCAGTTATAAAACTAGAAATATTTCAAAAAACTCGCCCATATATAGAAAGGTTTATGTATAATTCGTGCATCCATTGTATTGTACATTGGCAGAGAACTTTGAGTAGTTACTTGACAACTGATGAGTCACTACCCTAACACACATGCAAACACCACATACTCCCTTCCAACTCGAAGTTCTCTTCTGATGCTATCTTTTTGTTCATATTTTAAAAGGGAATCCTTGTATTTCTGCTGGCCTGATGCCTTTATGCTTTATTTTGATACCTTACGGTAGTAGGTTGCAGCTTGAACTGAACTTCGATCAGAAAAAAAGAAGGTAAAAGAAGAAGGGGGAAGGAGAAGAGCAAAAAAGAATATATGGGATTATATTCTCTCTTCCAGAGCCATACGTTTCTTTAATTGTGAGGATTCAAGCCAGATTCCCCTGAGTTCCACCTGACCGTCTGAATTTACGAATATCAAGCGTAAGATCACATCATCGGTCTGTTTCTCGAAGTTTGCCTGGTATATCACAACAGTATGCCTTTCGGCAGCATTGATGTCCAGCAGTTCCTTTGAAGTATAGTTGCCAAGCTCATCCTGAACTATGTTTGCTGACTTCAGAAAGATCTCTTCCGTGAATGCCTTTTTCATCGTAGGGTCCAGGTCGGCGGAGAATTTGGTGTAGTTCTTCTCATTGATGGCTTGGAGTGCATTTTCTGCAATAGGGTCTGCGTATCCCTCAATATCGGCATTGAAGCTTTCTTCATCTATGGATGTACATCCACTCTGGAATATCGCTACTGCGATGATGAGAACCAATAATGCTTTTATCTTTAATTTCATGTTTCACCCTTAATACTGCTCTATCTCTGTAAAGTCTTCTTCCTTTAGCTCTTTTGGTAATCTGAATGTGAAAGTACTGCCCTTGTTGGCCTCGCTTTCCACGAATATGCTGCCGCCTTGTCCATCTATAATTCCTTTGATGATCGCAAGTCCAAGTCCTGTTCCGCCTGCTTTTCTTGTAGCGGTACTGTCCACCTGGTAGAACTTATCGAATATCTTCTCCCGTTTCTCAGGGGGTATGCCGATACCATTGTCCTTGATACTTGCCTGGATGTGGTTTCCAGCATCCGTTACGCTGATCTCCACCTCTCCATCATGTGGTGTGAACTTGATGGCATTCGTCAGGAGGTTCACAAAGACCCTGATAAGCTTGTCTTTATCCGTTTTGATGGTAAGGCTCTCTTCAGGATATCCTACCTTGATATTAATTCCTTTGTCCTTTGCCTGCTTTTCAACTGTCTGCAGGGATGTCTCGACGATCTCCCTTATGTTCACGTCTTCCGGATTGAACTTCATCTTGCCTGACTCAATGCGTGAGATGTCCAGTAGGTCATCCACCATTCTTGCCTGTCGATCGATGTTTCTTATTATAAGGTCAAGCATCTCTTCCTTGACCTCGGGGTTGCATTCAGTTTCCTTCATGAACTCACTGGAGGTCTTCATGGCGGTCAATGGTGTTTTCAGCTCATGTGATACCATTGACACGAAATCGTTCTTGAGCCTGTCAAGCTCCTTAAGCTTCCGGTTAGCATTTTGCAGGTATTCGTTGGATCTTTCCAGCTCTGATGTCTTGTTCTTTACTTCACCCTCAAGGGTCTTGTTCCAGGAGAACAGGATCAGTGCTATAAATGAGCCTATGAAGAGGATGAATGCAACAGAGATCATTGCAAAGAGTCCCTGCTTAATGTATATTGACTGGACCAGTGATTCCACATACCAAAGTGGTGTAACAACACCCACGGACCACTGCTGGTTCTTCCATATCACAGGTTCGTAGGATATGATCTTCTGCTCCAGGAAACCATTCTCGTTCCTTTCCGAAAAACTGCCACTGCCGGAAAGCCCCTCTGTCTGCATTCCGATTATTTCAAGGCGGCTTACATCAGGCTCGTTCACAATGTCAAAGTAGTTCTTTCCAATAAGTTCTGTTTCAGCACTATCGTAGAGAAGTCTTGCATGGTCGTTGATCAGGTAGATATATCCTGCAGGATTTTCCGTTTTTATCGTCTCTTCAGCGATCTCATCGATCTCGATAACTGCAATAAAGGCGCCTTCAAAGTCATTTTCACCAACGTATACAGGCACCCAAACATATATTGCCAGCTCGTCCTCAAATGTGGTGAGTGGATCGGTAATATAAGTTTCACCGGTCTGCTGTATTATATCAAAAGGGATATTGTTTTCATTCTCGTACAAGTTGTATCTTAGCGGTGTGTTCTCTTCGGGATACCCTGATACTATAGTTCCATTCTTGTCCACATATTCAATAACGTAAAAGCCCTTTGATTTTTCGTATATGTTGGCAAAGGTGCTTTCAAAATTATCGTCCGGTATCTGGTGGGGTTGTATGGAAAGGACCTCCAGCATGGTAACCTTCTCATTGAGGAAGGTGGTTATGCCGGTAGAGATCTGCTGTGCCTGTGATGTTTGTCCCTGGGTATATTGCTCGATGAACTGCTCTTCGACCTCGGTGTTTGCCCTGATCCCTAAAAATAGGATCGAGCTGATAAAGAGCATCGTTATGAAAAGAACGATGATCGCGTTCCATCTGCTTTTTCTGGCAAACATAAGGGGTCAGCACAAAAAGTGCGTTATAATTATCAGTCCTGTGCTCTTCTTAGCACCGTTTTGATCCTTGCTTTGAGTTCCTTCAGGTTGAAAGGTTTTGTTACGTAGTCATCTGCCCCGATATCAAGACCGCCGACCTTGTCATCGATCTCTCCCTTTGCAGTAAGCATTATGACAGGTATGTTCCTGTATGCAGGATCTTCTTTTAACCTCTTACATACCTCGAAGCCATCCATATCCGGCATCATTACATCGAGAAGTATAACGTCCGGGATATCGGACCTCAGGAGATCGAATGCCATGGCACCATTTCCTGCATCGATGACATTGTATCCATCTGCCTCAAGTGCTCTTTTGGTAGCCATGACAGCATCAGGTTCATCATCCACGATAAGGATCTTCTCTCGGGTATCTGAAAGGGTCTCTACTCTTTTTGCCACCACGTCTTCAGAAACAGATAGTTTTTCTGCAATTTCCTTGGTGCTGATATCCGGCTGTTCCTCGAGAAGTCTCATGATGTCTTTGTCAAGCGTTTCCTTTTCCATATATACCACAACTTTGAAATATATCTAAATATAAACGAATGATATTATTAAAGCCTTTCTAAATATGATAAGGTCTATTCATATTTTGAATCTACCAGCCAATTATTAGAAAGTCTTATAAGTTATAATTGTATATTTAATGATGATATTAATGGATGCTCTTGAAAAAATATTCGGAAAGACTGCACAGATAACTGTTCTGAAGAACCTTATCCACCACAAAGGTGAGTCCACCTACTTATCAGGTATTGCGGAAGAGACCGGCCTTTCCCATTCAAGTGTCGCAAGGGTCATCGAACCTTTGCTTGAAGCGAACATCGTGACCGAGAAACGCCTTGGTAAACAGATACGCACCTTTAGCCTGAACCTTGACAATAAGCTAACATTATTGGTACTTGACTTCTACGGTGATCTGGCCAAAATGAAAGTTTGATCTTAGGTCGATCGATATTGACCTGATATTATCTTCATTATACGAAAACACAAATTATTCTCTAAAAACGTTTCAAATACGATTTCAAACACCATCTCTAAAACCATCTCAATTCTGTGGATCTTCTTCAGTTCTATCCACAGCATCTTCTATTTCTGCTGGTGCTTTTACCACTGTTTTGGGTATCGTATCTGGAGTGTCTTCTTCTGTTTCGTTTTCTGTATTCTCTTCTTTATCATTTTCTACATAATCTACATCATCTTCGATCTCGACATCATCGATGTATGTATAATCATTCTCATCGATACCTGCAGACCCGGTGCTTCCAAGCAGGTGATAGGCCAGAACTCCGGAAAGCTTTGCAAGCCCGTTCATGATGTGCAGTGAAATGATCCCTAGAAGCAGGCCACCAAACATTATCGCAATGGCGATCTCGGGAGAATCGAACTGGTATTCTCCCAGGTCCATGTAGGCGGTCTTATAGATAAATGGTACTGCTAACAGGGTTATTGTGAGTGTTATTAGCGTGAATGAAACTATTAGCGTGAATATTCCCAGTGGGAACTTGATGAACAGGAAAACCAGTCCTTTCCATGTAACCGGGTTCATGATATACCCTTTGAGCTTCTCTGTCATCTTCTGGTTTGTGAACTTCCGTGATTCCATTGGCGGGATATCAATTCCCAGAAGCCAGATGGCAAGCTGCCTCTCAAATGATGCCAGTTCCCACCATGCCACAAGCATCAATAGGAGTATTGGAATGCCGATAAGGGTTATAGACAGGCTCAAACCCATTGAAAGTCCTGTCACAAGGAAAATGAAATATGCTGTTCCAAGCGGAAAAGAGAACAACAGGTATGTGAGGTTCAGATAGGTCTGTTTACGTGTGACCACTCCAAAAAAATCCCGTATCATACTTTTCATGCTTCTTTCCACCATACGTTCCCCCTCCTATATACTTATTAATTTTCTGAACTCATTGAAATTTCCTGTGCGATCCGTTTTGGTCTTCTGAAGAAGAAATAGATCACTGCTCCCAATAACTGAGTAAAGACTATTATAATTACCCATATAAGCTTATCATTTCCCTGTGATGGTTCGTTCATTACACAATCGATAAGCATCCAGAGCCAGAATAATGTACTTGCTATTGCAAGTCCTGCAAACATCAGGAACATTATTGCGTTTATCGGGAAAAATATCCAGCTATCAAGCATTTTTGTTCACCTTGTTCTCTTTCAATTTCGAGTTTGCTTCTATTTTTATCTCTATCATTGTCAGCATTTTTGATCTCATCTTTTATTCTGATAATTTTTCAGTCATGTCTCAATGCATCTACCGGCTTCATCTTTGCAGCTTTGTTAGCGGGATAAGCGCCTGCGATCAACCCTACAAGTATTGAGATCACAAACCCTGCGAATATCTTTGTTGCAGGTAGAACAACAGGCAGGCCCATGAAGGTTGCAGCACCATATGCTCCAACGCAACCGAGGACCACGCCAATTACTCCCCCGATGGTTCCCACAACAGCGGATTCCACGATGAACATTGTCAGGACATCATAATTGGAGTATCCGATAGCTTTCATCAAACCTATCTCGGATGTGCGTTCTGTCACCGTTACTAACATGATGTTCATGATACCAATGGATCCCACAACAAGTGAGATCAATGCAACCGCTGTAAGAAGTGCAGTAAGGGCATCTGAGAGACTTCCGGCCTCTTCGAGCAACTCCTGCTGGTCCACGATAAAGTAGGGTTTGATATCATCCTTTTCCATATCCCTCGAAGAGATCCCCATATAGCGTCCTAGTCTCTTATCGATCTCATCAGAGGTCTCGGTGACCGTATCTATGGATTCGCCTTCTGCAAATATTCCGGAATAATCGTTTACTGACAGGATCTCGTTCATTGTGGAAATTGGAACGAATATACTTGTATCAGAGTCCAGTCCTGTTGAAATGAAACTTGCTTCGGATTTTTCGACAATTCCTTTTACCTGGAAGGTCTGCGTGATCTCCTCGCCATCACGGGTTCGGAAAGTTATATCTATGGAATTCTTGTTTGCAAGCCTGCGCTCAAAAGTATCCTCTGAGACCTCATTTCCAATAACAGCAACGTACTGGTCATTGTCCTTGATGAAGCTTCCTTCACTGAGCTGGATGTTGGCGACCTCATCATAGTCGCCTGTCACTCCAATGACCGTCACCCTTCTCGAGTCCGACATGTATGTCACCTCAGCGACCTGCTCATTGAGTGGGGATGCCCTGACAACACCGGGTGTGTTCCTGACTACCTCCAGTTCATTATCGAACAGGACGTTCGCCTCGTTTGCTCCCGCTCCTACATATATGAAATTGGATCCAATGGTCCCTATCTCCTCGTCAAAGTACTGGTTAAAGCTCGCACCAATAGCAACATTTGCTATAACGGCAGCTACACCGATAACTATGCCAAGGGTTGTAAGGGTGGAACGAAGCTTTGAGTTGAAGATGCTTCCTGTTGCGATCTCAAGTGACTGCCTGAGGTTGACCATGTCCATCACTCCTGGAATTAATCCTTTTTCTTCTTTCTGTAGACAAAGAGTGTCGATCCGGCGACTACCGCCAGTCCAAGGGCTGCAGCAGCGCTTGTGACGCCATTCCCATTATCTTCTTCTGTAAGGTCAAAACTACCGACCTCTTCGGAGGTTGTGTGGTCGTTGAACCCATTCCTGTATTCTGCATCCAGTGTAAGAGGGGTTAATGCTTCTTCATCTTCCACCACTGCAGTGAACTCTATGGTAAAAAGTTCATCAGGCTTCATGGTCCCGATAAAATACTCTGCCGGTGAGAATTTAATGCCTTCTGCTTCCGGTCTGATACTTACGGATGAAAGTGTATTTGGATGAAGGTTTGCCACATCGAACTGGATCTTCCCTTCACCGTTAGTAAGTGTCATTGGTTTTGATGGTATCATCTTGAGGGATGAGCTGTCAACTGTAAGTGGAACTCTCCAGTTATTATTGTATGAGTGTGAATTTCCGATAACTGAAAGGTCAAGGTAGTAGGTACCTTCCGGTGTATCTTCAGGAACTTCCACATTAAATGTCAGTGTTACTGAATTTCCCGGTCCGATTATTCCTGCATCCTGTTCTACGCTTGTGGTCCGGATGATCTCAGAGCCTGAAAGAGTTGCGGATTGGACACGTGCATTAGTATCGTAATCTTTGCCTTCGAACGTTATTGTGTTCTCTGTGGCAGTATTGGTAAGCGTGAAACTGACGGTTCCGATATCTCCTGGGCTGAATACTCCGGGATTAGCTGTAATATCTTCCAGTTCAAGTGTTCCCTTGCTTTCAAAAGTAGTAGACCCAACCTTCATTTCAAAAGTATCTTTTACCCAGGGGCTATCGCTATCACCTCTGTAGTATACATCAAAAGAAGCTGTTCCCGGTTTTGCATTTTCATCCACATACAGGCGGTATTCCTGTACGGATGCAGTATCAGGGGAGAGTATGCCGATATTTTTGATAGCATTGTTCTCGGAATCGAGGGAGAGTGGATATTCGGGTACAAGTCTTATAGATACATCATCGGATTGTCCTGAACGGAAGTTCTCCACTTTGATCCAGACGTCAACATATTGTCCTATCTCCGCTGGATATGGTTCATATTTCTGGACGTCCACGTCAAGGCTTGTTGCACTGCTCTCCTGTCCTGATACCGGGGTCAACATAATTGTCAACAGCACCAGGAGGATTGCAAGTGTGGGTAATTCTTTTGTTATCTTCAGGTTTCTTCTTTGCATTATCATCACCTTAGTTATTTTCGATATAGCCGTCCTTGACATGGATCGTCCTGTCAGCATATGCTGAGGTTTCAGGATCGTGTGTGATCATGATTATTGTACTTCCTTTCTTGTGTAGTTCTGAAAAAAGCTCCATGATCTCGATACTTGTCTTTGAGTCAAGGTTTCCCGTAGGCTCGTCTGCAAGGATTATGGCAGGATCGTTGATCAGTGCCCTGGCAATGGCAACCCTCTGTGATTGCCCTCCGGATAGCTCAGTTGGCTTGTGGTCCATGCGGTCTGAGAGTCCCACAAGATCGAGGAGTTGCCTGGCACGTTCATTCACATCGATGTCCGGTCTGCGGTTTGCATAGGTTGGCAAAAGGACATTCTGAAGGGCTGAAAGCCTGGAGACAAGGCTGAAGTTCTGGAACACGAACCCTATCTCCATTCCTCTGAGCTTTGCCAGTTCCATATCGGAGATTATGTTGATGTCCATCCCCATGATCATCACATGACCTTCAGTGGGCCTGTCAAGACATCCAAGCATGTTCATAAGAGTGCTTTTACCGGAACCTGATGGACCCATTATTGCTACGAAATCACCCTTTTTCACGTTGATATTGATACCGTGAAGTATGGGGACTTCAACATCCGTCAGGTAGTAGCTCTTTTTCAGACCAATGGTTTCGATAACTGTCTCTTTTTCTTTTATGTCCTGATCAACCGTAATGCTCATTGCATCATCTCCGAATATCTGCAAATCCGTCGATTTATCGACAAGTCACTTTATGAAGTTCAACTAATTTAAACGTTTCGATATTTCGTCAGGTTTGACTACAAGAACAATTATGTATTAACTGCTTGTCCAAGGAGGAAGCTAGAGTTATACGAAAAATGTAGCTAGATCGAAGTAAAAAAACAAAGAAGGACATATCAGTGGAAGGAGCATTGAAAATGAAGTATTAAATTAATGATTAAAGTAAACATTAACTGAAGTGAGACTAACTGAAATAAAAATAATAGAAGTAAAGAAATGATCGAAATGAAAAATATGGTAAATAGAAAAAGATGATCAGGAAGAAGAATTGTTCTTCTGCCTGCTCTCTTCAAGTGCGCTCTTTACGATCTTCATTGCACATAGTTCGCCGCACATGGAACATGCATCGCTTCCGCTGTACCTGCTCTCCCTGATGGTGCGAGCCCTTTCGCTGTCAATTGCGATCTCATACTGTGTATCCCAGTCAAGCTCTGCACGAGCGACTGCCATTTTGTTATCCAGTGCACGTGCCTGCTCTTTCTGACCATCGCGTGTCAGGTCTGCAGCATGGGCTGCTATTTTAGTGACAGTTGCTCCCTCTCGGATGTCCTCGACAGTTGGAAGTGCGAGATGCTCTGCAGGTGTTGTCATGCAGAGGAAATCTGCGCCACACATGCCGGCAAGTGTTCCTCCGATAGCACCTGTGATGTGATCAAAACCTGGTGCAATGTCAGTAACAAGTGGGCCAAGCAGGTAAAGTGGTGCCTGGTGGCATAATTCTTTCATTGCTTTTACGCTGAGCTCAACTTCGTTCAATGGCACATGTCCCGGACCTTCGACAAAGGTCTGTACGTTAGACTGCCTTGCTTTGCTCACAAGCTCGCCGAGTGTGATAAATTCCATGAACTTTGGTCCGTCAGATGCATCGTGTATGCACCCCGGTCTCATTCCATCTCCAAGGCTTAAGGTAAGGTCATACTCCTTTGCGATCTCAACAAGATAGTCATACTCTGCATAGAAAGGATTTTCCTGTTCGTTGTGTGTCATCCATGCAAAGGTAAATGAACCGCCACGACTGACCATATTTGTGATCCTGTCGCTGTTCTTGAGTCTCTCGATCGCATTGTAGTTGACACCTGCATGGACGGTGACAAAGTCCACTCCGTCCTCAGCATGCTTGCGCACGGCATTGAACATGTCATCGGATGTCATGTCAACTACGGTCTTGTGGGAAGCTGCAGCCTGGTATATTGGCACGGTACCTATTGGCACATCTACCGCATCCATGATCCTTGCACGTATCAGGTCAAGGTCTCCGCCTGTGGATAGGTCCATGATCGTGTCAGCACCGTAAGCAACAGCGACCTTAGCTTTCTCAACTTCATCCTCAATGTCTACAAAGTCTCTTGAGGTACCGATATTGGCGTTGATCTTTACGCTCATATATTTCCCGATACCGAATGCCCGGGATTTTCCCTTGATGTTATTTGGGATCGTTACAAGCCCTTTTGCAACGCAGGATCTAACTGTATCTGCATCGATACCTTCTACCTCTGCCACACGTTCTATCTCTGGAGTGATAAGGCCCTTATTTGCATCTTCCATTAACGTCATTGTAACTCCGAAAAAATGATTTTAAGCATGATTATAGCCGGTTCTTAGGATTCAATACAGCAATGATACATATATATGTTTCATACTCTTAAGAATGTCAGTCTCTTGTCATGTTTTGGGAAAGTTGATATATTATTGAAGTTTATATTTAATTAACAAAGTGCACCATGCACGGCTTACAGATCAACAAAGGGGGTAATTGTGTGACTGGTAATGAATATAAAAAGATCCTGATAGCTACTGACGGATCAGAAAATGCGGATAGTGCAGTTTTATCCGGTATAGATATTGCAAAAAAACTTGATGCAAAGGTATATGCAGTTTGTGTAGTACCTACGCACCCATCTTCTTCAATGCCTATAGGTTCCAGGATGATGCAGTGGGAAGTACCATTCAAGGTCATGATGGAAGAAGCTAGAAAGGCTGTTGAACAGGTCGCAGATGCCTGCTCTTCGAGTGGCGTTGCGGTTGAAACCTTAGTCCTTGAGGGCCATCCGGCAGAAGAGATCATCAAGTATGCAGAAGAGAACAAAATGGACCTTATTGTAATGGGCAGCCTCGGAAAGACGGGACTTACAAGATTGCTTCTTGGAAGTGTTGCAGAGGAAGTATTGCGTCACTCCAAGGTAGATGTCATGGTCTCAAAGTGAGCTTTCTGGCTCACCACTTTTGATCTCTTTGATCTCCGAAATTTCTCAAATCCGGTTTTTTTATTTCCTTTATGGCTTAACTATTAAAGAATAAATTTCCGAATAGTTGATCTCTACCGGATCGACAGTAGCGATTGTTCTTAAAAAAGTAAGCCGTGAGAATCGTATGAGTGGTTAAGGAACCATTTGGTTCCATATCCCTCGAAATATTATTTAGTTTTAATCTTCAACTTCCATTGCGTTGATTATGTCATTGACGGTCAGTTCTCCTTTGGCTGCCCTTTTTATCATGGGATAGATGTATGAGCAGTCGTCAATTGCACTCCAGCGCTTTTCTCCGACCTTCTGGATTATTTCTTCCAGTATCTTTTCACAATCGTTACAATATTTGTTTTCAGTTTCAACTCCACAAACAGTACATTGCATAGTTACCCTCCAATATTAGATTGGTTTGTATATTTATGAAGTTTTTGATGAGGTTGCATTCGTTTTCCATCACCTCTTAGTTATCTTTGGGAAAACGTATCTGAGCCTTTCCTTATGAGCCTGATCTATATGATGATCAAGTTTGATAATCGAATACGATAATTAATGTACTGTTAGTACCATTTTATGTCACACCTTTTTTAGGAACAGTATCGCCATTTGAAAACGTTATTTGCCTTTGATTTCCATGACCACAGTCGTATTCACAGAGAAGAACAAAGCTGCAGCTCAGATATCGAACATATTAGCCGGCGGCTCGGCCAGACGAACAATTGTAGCCGGGGTTCCTGTTTATGAATTCCAGAGGAACGGTGTCCCCTGGAAAATAATGGGACTTGCAGGACATATCATGGGCTATGATTATCCGGAGGAGTTCAATAACTGGAGGGATGTCGATCCTGCTTTGCTTCTGGACACCGAACCGGTAAAACAGATAACAAAAGCCCAGTTTGGCAATGCGATACTGAAGCTTTCCCAGGACGCAGATCTTCTTGTTCTTGCCTGCGATTTTGACAGGGAAGGGGAAAATATAGGGTTTGAGGCCAAATCCATCGCTGAAAAGGTATCAAAGTCGACCGTCAAGAGGGCAAGGTTCTCTTCTCTTTCAAAAAGTGAGATCGAGAAAGCCTTTACCGATCTTGTGGAGCCTGATGAGAACATGGCAATGTCCGCAGAGGCAAGGCAGATTCTTGATCTGAAGATGGGTGCAGCATTCACTCGTTTTGTGACCCTTTCCGTGAGAGAGCGTGCTAGGACCAAAGGGGTGCTGTCTGTAGGTCCCTGCCAGACACCTACATGTGGTTTCGTCTATGAGCGTGAACTTGCCATACGAAAGTTCGATTCGAAGGACTTTTGGAAGATAGAAGGATTTTTTATCGGAAAAGGAACCGATTTTGCAGGAGCTCACCGTGGCGGTCACATCTATGAAAAGGAAAAAGCAGATGCTATATTCAGCAAGATCAAAGCCTGTAAGACCGCGTTGGTATCAAAGAAGACTGTAAAGGAAATGAAGACCAATGCTCCTTTCCCGCTTAACACCAACGAGTTCCTGAAACGTTCATCCAAATTCCTCGGAGTAAGTCCTGAAAAGGCTCTGGAGGTCGCAGAGCAGCTTTACCTTTCCGGTTTTACAAGTTATCCCAGGACAGAGACCAACAAGTATGCCGATGATATGGATTTCAAGAAGATCCTAAAAGGATTTACCAGAGGCGATTATCAGGACTTCGCACTGTTGCTTCTCTCTCAGAACACGATAACTCCCCGTAACGGGAAGAAAGATGGTCATGACCACCCTCCTATTCATCCGATCAAGGCTGGTTCCCGTGCAGAAGTGGAAAAGGCGGTCAAGATGCCTCATGCATGGGATATCTATGACTTTATCGTAAGGCACTTTATTGCAAACCTGCTGCCTGAAGCTGTCTTTGAGAAGACACGCTTTGAGCTCACAGTAGGTGATGAGCTGTTCGATTCCACAGGTTCTATCCAGAAGAGCGCAGGCTGGCTTGCAGTATATCCTTTTGAAAAGCCAAAGGATAAGCTCTTACCTGATCTCGAAGAGCTTGATGTTATAGATGTGAAGAAGATCAACAATGTAAAGTCACAGACAATGCCTCCAAAGAAACTTACGGAAGCAGAGTTGCTGACCCTTATGGACAAGCATGGTATCGGTACCAAGGCAACCGCACCTTCTCATATTGAAACGAACAAGAAACGTGGTTATTTTGAGACAAAGGGTAAGACCATTGCAATAATGGATACAGGTTTCACCCTGATGGATGCGCTGAACAGCTCTGTGCCCATACTTGTCAAACCGGATATCCGTGCCCGGATAGAATCCCTCATTCAGGAAGTGGAGGACGGGACAAAGAAGTTCCCACAAGCTCTTGAGGAAGGCACTGCCCTTATCAAGGAGATGTATTCCCAGCTGCTGAAGAACCGTGAACTTATGGTCTCCCAGATCGCAGGTACGATCACAGATGAGGCGGTTGCAGCGGACAAGAAGAACCACGTCGGCACATGTCCTGAATGTGGTCGCATGCTTCGCATGGTCATTACGGACAAGGGTCGTTTTGTGGGATGTACGGGATATCCACAGTGTAAGAACACATACCCGCTTCCAAAGGCAGGTGCACTGGCTGTACAGCGGTCCAGGAAGTGCAAAAAGGATGGCATTGCCGTTATCAAAGTGGGGAACAAATACTTCTGGTCGATCGGCATCGGTCCCTGTTTCTCATGTGAACTGGAAAAGGAATGCTTTCCTCCTGAAGTGATAGGTCCTTGCCCATCCTGTGATGGCCAGATGTTCCTTATTGCTACAAAGGACTCTCGTTTCCTGGGATGCACCAAACGCTGTGGGCATACTCAATCGGTACCCAAGAAAGGACGGCTCACCGTTACGGACAAGGTCTGTGATGGCTGTGGCTGGCACTTCATAAGGGTTAAAGAACAGGGGAAGGATGCCAAGGAATACTGTGCTAACCGCAAATGTGATGCAGCAGCTGCAGCTCGCAAAGATGCTATCAGGAAAGCCAGGGAAAAATGAAAAATTTAATATTTGTAATATAAAGCTTAAAATTTAAAATATAATGTTTAAAGCTTAAAGTTCAAAAGGTGGCAGGTCTTAGTTTTCACCTGTCCATTTTTCACCATACTTCTCGTTGAATGTGATCTCATCAATAGTTTTCCTTGTTGATGAGCGTTCCTTTTCTACTGGGTGGCCGATTGCAAGGACTGCCATAAGCTCAAGACTTTCCGGTACTTCAAGGAGGTCATTTACTTGCTCGCTCTTTTTGAGGATCTCGCCAAGCCACACAGCTCCAAGACCGAGATCCTCGCATGCGAGAAGCATGTTCTGTATGGAAGCACCGATGGCAAGCACATCCTTGTCATGATGGTACATGGTCTCCTGATCAAGATATATTGCGATCAGCACCTTTGCCTGCAAAACTATCTTTGAGTAATGCGTGCAGTCTGCCAGTTTTTTGATGGTATCTTCGTTCCGGACGATGATAAACTTCCAGGGCTGGTTGTTAAGGCCTGAAGGTGCCCATCTGCCACATTCAAGGATAGTGTTGATCTCATCGTTGCTTACAGGGTCTTCTGTGTATTCCCTGATGCTTCTGCGTGCAAGTATGGTCTCTATAGTAGCTGACATGTTATCACAGGATCATCAAAAAAAGAATGGGTTTTCAGGACGTGTGTCCTGAAAAATGTATTTTACGATTTTTAGCTTACTCTTCGTTGAGCTCGCTGTTGAGCCATGGCATCATTGCCCTGAGCTTCTTACCAACGACCTCTACAGGGTGCTCGTTCTCCAGGCGCTCCATGGAGGTAAGTACAGCGTGGTTTGTCTGTCCTTCAAGGACGAACTCACGTGCGAACTCACCGTTCTGGATCCTCTCGAGTGCAATGTACATTGCTTCACGGGACTCTTCGTTGATGACCTGTGGACCGACTGTGAGACCACCGTACTCTGCTGTGTTGGAAACTGAATACCACATCTTCTCAAGACCGCCCTCGTGGATGAGGTCAACGATGAGCTTGAGCTCGTGGAGTGTCTCAAAGTATGCCATCTCAGGCTGGTATCCTGCTTCGACAAGTACTTCAAAGGATGTCTTGATGAGGCTTGCGACACCACCACAGAGGTCTACCTGCTCACCGAACAGGTCTGTCTCGGTCTCCTCACGGAAGGTTGTCTCGATGACACCGGCTCTTGTACATCCGACACCCTTTGCGTGTGCGAGTGCCATTTCATGTGCATTGCCTGTTGCATCCTGGTAGATAGCGATAAGGCCTGGTACACCAGCTCCTTCATTGTAGGTCCTTCTTACAAGGTGGCCCGGGCTCTTTGGTGCGACCATGTATACGTCCACATCTTTTGATGGCACGATCTGGTTGTAGTGGATGTTGAATCCGTGGGAGAATACAAGCGCATTGCCTGCTTCAAGTCCTGGCTCGATCTCTGCGTAGTATACCTTTGACTGGATCTCGTCAGGGAGGAGGATCTGGATGACATCTGCAGCCTTTGCAGCATCTGCAACTGTCATTACCTTAAGACCATCGTTCTCTGCCTGTGCCCAGCGACGGCTGCCTTCTCTGAGACCAATTACAACATCAAGACCTGAGTCGTGAAGGTTCTGGGCCTGTGCGTGTCCCTGGCTTCCATAACCCATTACAGCTACTGTCTTACCTTTAAGTGCGCCAAGATCGGCGTCTTTGTCATAGAACATTTCTACCATATTTATTTCTCCGTGTATTATAAATCAAAATAATTCAATTATGAACTTTTAGAACCTCTTGTAAGTGCTACCTTACCGGTCCTTGCCATTTCCTTGATTCCGAAAGGCTTCAGCAATGTCTGGATCGCCTTGATCTTATTGGAATCTCCGGTGACCTCAACTGTAACTGATTTTGAAGCAACGTCAATTATCCTTGCCCTGAAGATGTCCACGATCTGTATGATCTCTGAACGGTTGCTGTCATCGGAATTTACTTTTATGAGTGCCAGCTCCCTTTCAACAGATTCCTCTGAACCCAGGTCTGTAACTCGAATGACATCTATAAGCTTGTTAAGTTGCTTTGTGACCTGTTCAAGCACGTGGTCATCACCACGAACAACAATTGTCATTCTTGATATCGTTGGGTCTTCCGTGATTCCCACAGCAAGGCTGTCAATATTGAAACCACGTCGTGAAAAGAGCCCTGCAACCCTTGCCAGTACTCCATATTTGTTCTCTACCAGAACTGCAAGTGTGTGTTTCATTGTGTCTTCTCCAGATCAAGTATTTCGTTGATTGCTGCACCTGCTGGTACCATTGGTGATACATTCTCCTCTCGTTCAACGATGAAGTCGATGATAACAGGCCTGTTTGCTTCAATTGCCTTTTCAATTGCAGGTCTGACCTCTGATGGCTTTTCCACGCGAATTCCAAGTGCACCGTAGGCTTCTGCCAGCTTGACAAAGTCCACGCTGTCCTCTATGGTGGTGTGTGAGTAGCGGTGTTCGAAGAACAATGCCTGCCACTGCCTGACCATTCCAAGATATCCGTTGTTGAACAATGCGATGATGATCGGAATATCGTTCTGTACGATAGTTGCCATTTCCTGTGAGTTCATCTGGAACGAGCCGTCACCGGAAATATCGAATACGACCTTGTCAGGTCTTCCAAGCTTTGCACCGATAGCTGCCGGAAATCCGTATCCCATGGTTCCCAGTCCGCCTGAGGTTATGAATGTACGTGGCTCTTTGTACTTGAAGTACTGGGCAGCCCACATCTGGTGCTGTCCGACCTCTGTTACGACGATTGCATCAGGACATGCCTCATTGATCTGCTCAATGATGTACTGAGGCTTGATGACATCTTCCCTGTTGACGTAGTAGAGGGGGAAGTCCCGCTTCCATATGGCGATCTTGTCAAGCCACTCTTTTGTGTCACACTCATTGACATATGTCAGAAGCGACTTGAGAATATCTTTTGCATCTCCAACGATAGGTATGTCTACAGTGATATTCTTTGAGATCTCTGCCGGATCGATATCAATGTGGATGATCTTCGCATTTGGTGCAAATGACTGTAGCTTTCCGGTGACCCTGTCATCAAAACGTGCTCCGACAGCGATCAAAAGGTCTGATTCCTGTACTGCATAATTGGCGTACTTGGTACCATGCATTCCCAGCATCCCAAGGTAAAGGTCATTATCATTTGGGAATCCGCCTATACCGGTCAATGTACTTGTGACAGGTGCCTTGATCTTCTCAGCAAAGGCGAGTAGCTCCTTGCTTGCGTTTGATCCGATAACACCGCCACCTGCATAGATGACAGGTCTTGTTGATTTTGCTATAGCTGATGCAGCTCTTTTGACCTGCTGGGTGTTGCCTTTGTAGGTAGGCTTGTAACCGCGAAGCTCGACCTTATCAGGATATACAAAATCGATCACATCGGTCGTGACATCCTTAGGCATATCAATAAGTACAGGTCCCGGCCTGCCGGTGGAAGCAATATGGAATGCTTCCTTGATGATCCTTGGAAGGTCCTTTGCATCCTGTACAAGATAATTGTGTTTTGTTATAGGCATTGTAATGCCTGTGATGTTAGCTTCCTGGAAGGCATCGTTGCCTAACATTGAGCTTGGTACCTGTCCGGTGAAAGCTACCATTGGAATTGAATCCATGTATGCGTTTGCTATACCTGTGACAAGGTTTGTTGCTCCCGGGCCTGATGTTGCCAGGCAGACACCTACTTTACCTGTGGCTCTTGCATATCCTTCGGCTGCATGGACTGCTGCCTGCTCATGCCTGACAAGCAGATGGTGCAGGTGTGCATCATAGAGTTCATCATAGATAGGGAGCAGCACGCCGCCTGGATATCCGAATATAACATCGACATTTTCCCTGTACAGGCACTCGACGAATGCTCTTGCGCCTGTCATTCTTTCTGGTTTTCCGGTCATGCTATCTTTTCCTTTGATTGATCGGTAAGATATTATCAATATATGTTTAAGATCTTTGTTTTTCAGTTTGTTGTTTTTTATTATGGCTGCTCATTCCTGTATGTGAATGTTCAGTCCTGTATTAGCTGGTTGATCCCGTTAATGACGGCTTCCACAGAAGCCATGATTATGTCGGTACG
The DNA here is from genome assembly GCF_021184045.1 of Methanococcoides orientis. Taxonomy (NCBI): domain Archaea; kingdom Methanobacteriati; phylum Methanobacteriota; class Methanomicrobia; order Methanosarcinales; family Methanosarcinaceae; genus Methanococcoides; species Methanococcoides orientis. The sequence continues at coordinate 1,158,938 of NZ_CP073710.1, read as the reverse complement.
TGCACCTCTTGAAGTGACCATCTTTCCTTCCTTTGAAAGTTTGACAAGTACTTCTACAAGTGCATCGGTTCCTCCGGTGATCGAATCCACATGATATTCTTCAAGATGAATATCTGCAACACCTGACACAGCCTTACGAATTCCTTCAAAGGTTGCATCCACAGGTCCGTCTCCGATTCCTGCTTCAACTACCTCTTTTCCATCAACTGTAAGTCTTACGGAAGCTGTTGGTATTGCCTTGTTACCTGAAACAACAGTGAATTCTTCGAGCTTGACCTTTGATTCGCGATATATATCAAGCACAGTCTCAGCGATTGTCTGGAGGTCAGCATCTGTGACACGTTTGCCATGGTCGCCCAATTCCTTGACACGGGCTACTATCTCGTTCAGTTGTGACTCATCAACATCAAGTCCCAGTTCTTTCAATGCAAGTGTTACAGAACTCTTCCCTGCATGCTTTCCAAGTACGATTTGCCTTTCACGTCCAATGCTCTCAGGAGTGATTGGCTCATATGTGGAAGTATCTGCCAGCAATCCATGTACGTGGATTCCGGCTTCATGGGTGAATGCATTACCACCAACAAGGGACTTGTTAGGTGCTACCGCGAGTCCGGTCAGACGGCTGACAAGCCTTGAGACCTTGTAAAGCTCATTGGTCTTGATGCCTGTGTCGTATTTGTATAGCCACTCAAGGGCCATTATGACCTCTTCAAGTGCTGTATTTCCTGCCCTTTCACCGATACCATTGATCGTCATATGTGCTTCTCTTGCACCGCCATTCAATGCTGCGATGGTGTTAGATACCGCAAGGCCGAAGTCATTATGGCAGTGAATGGCCACGGGTACATCGATAGCTGATGTGAGTTCTTTGAATATCTCGGTCGTCTTTTCCGGCACAAGCAATCCTACTGTGTCACAGAAACATACCCTGTCAGCACCGACTTCCACGCCTGCTTTGTACAGGTCCTTTAAGAAATCCAGATCTGCCCTGGATGCATCCTCTCCGCTAAGCTCCACTATAAGACCGTGGTCCTTTGCATACTCTGTGGTGCTTAATGCCATTTCCTTTAGTGCTTCCCTGTCCTTCTTGAGCTTTACACTGATGTGAAGGTCTGATACAGGTGCTACGAGGTGAATGGAATCCACATCGCATTCTAAGGCATAGTCCACATCCTGCTTCATGATGCGGCAGTAGCTACAGATCTCCGCGTCCAGCCCTTCAGCTGCCACAGCACGAATGGCTTCTCGCTCGCCTTCTGAAGTGATGGCTGAGCCTGCTTCGATGATGTCTACTCCCAGATCGTCAAGCTTGCGTGCGATCCAGACTTTCTCTTCTGTTTTCAGTGCGACACCAGGTGTCTGTTCACCGTCTCGTAAAGTTGTGTCCAAAAACCGGATATTTTCGAATAATGCAATCCCTCATTTGTATTTTTTGTATTTCAGCGAAATATGTCTTTTTTCGATCGTGATCTTATGATCATCATTTTAAGATTTATCACTAATAATCAAGATGTTATTTATAGATGCATGTCGCTGACTATAACAGCCAAAAGAATACTTCTATTGGTTTTAGTACTTTTGGTGTGGAGTTTGCATGATCCTGTCTCCCGTTCAGATCAATTATTGCTTTTGTACCTATTATGCATAGATGGTAAATTCAGACACCACAGGTTGATGAAATAAAACAAAATAAAACAAGAGATGCCAAAAAAGGCATCAGAAATACTTGTCAACATTAAGTACTGCTTTTGTGATAAGATCTGCACAGGCCTTAAGATCCTCAAGGGACAATACCTCAACAGGCGAATGAATGTATCTTGTAGGTACACTGATGGTGCTTGAAGGAATGCCTTCACGTGTCAGGTGTATTGCAGTAGCATCTGTGGTACCGCCACCGCCTACGTTGAGCTGGTATGGTATCTCATTTTCCTCAGCTGTCTCTTTCAGCCACTTCACTACATTTTTATCTGCAATGAGACCTCTTCCGGATGCATCAACAACTGTAATGACCGCACCTTTTCCCATCTCAAGTGCGGAATCCTTCTTTTCGATTCCTGGGTGATCTCCCGGGAATGTGACATCAACTGCTATTGCAACATCAGGGTTTAAGCCGAATGCGGATGTGCGTGCACCTTTGAGACCTACCTCTTCCTGCACGGTTCCTACAGCATGGATAGTTGCATTTACATCACTTTCGGATAACTGTTTCATTGCATCGATAAGCATTGCAACACCTGCACGGTTGTCAAAGGCTTTACATGTGACAATTCCGTTGGCAAGAGGGGTATAATCCCTGTCAATGGAAATGGCAGTTCCGACGTCCACTCCCATGTTCATGGCATCCTCTTTGTCCTTTGCACCTATGTCGATGAACATGTCCTCTGCCTTTACAGGTTGTTTCCTGTCTTCATCTTTCATGACATGCGGTGGCTTTGATCCGATAACTCCCGGAAGTGGTCCGTTGCTTCCGTGAACGACCACTCTCTGGCTGTGAAGTGTCTGGTCGAACCATCCTCCGATCTTAACAAAGCGCAGGAATCCGTTGTCATCGATGTACTGCACCATAAGTCCGATCTCATCCATGTGTGCTGCCAGCATGATGGTAGGGCCTTCCCCATTCTTTGTGGCAATAAGATTTCCCATCTTGTCGGTCTTTGTTTCATCAACAAATGGTTTTATTTCTTCTTCCATTATCTGTTTAACGTCATTCTCATATCCGGATATGCCGTGTGCATTGGATAACTTTTCAAGTAGCTTCTCTATTTCCATGGCTGATCGGTGGTAGATTGGTCTTTGAGGATATAAATGTTAGAGTAAGGTTGTTTTGATCTGGAGTTTCTTATACTGGTTTATATCTTGGTAGATTCAAACAAAACCCTAACAAAACGAAGAAAGATATATTAATTTTGAACTTCAAACTTAGATTATAGTTTAGATCACATTGCACTGATTATTAGAGATGTCTAATCAAATGGGGGTTGTTAGTTAATGAAGAAAATTACAGTCATAGGATCAGGAAATGTTGGCGCTACTACGGTTCAACGTCTCGCAGAACTTGAACTTGGGCATATTGTTATGACCGATGTTGTTGCTGGTCTTCCTGAAGGGAAAGCACTTGATATTATTGAGGCTGCTCCAGTTCTTGGATACGATGTTGACATCCTGGGCACAACAGATTATGCTGACATTGCAGGTTCTGATATTGTGATCATTACTGCAGGAATTGCCCGTAAAAAGGGAATGGTAAGGGACGACCTCATGAAGATCAATGCAAATATCGTAAAAGAGGTCTGTGAAAATATAGCAATATATGCACCGGAAGCCATAGTTATAACTGTCTCTAATCCTCTGGATATAATGACCTATGCAACACAGAAATATACCGGATTGGAAACGAATCGGGTATTTGGAATGAGTGGAGTACTGGATTCAAGCCGGTTTGCAGCATTCATTGCAATGGAACTTGGAATTTCAGTAAAGGACGTTTCTGCACTGGTACTTGGAGGACATGGAGATTCCATGGTCGCATTGCCGCAATACACTACAGTATCAGGAGTTCCGCTGCCAGAATTACTTCCTGAAGAAACGATCGATAGGCTGGTACAGCGCACTGTCAACGCCGGAACTGAAATTGTTGAATATCTTAAGACTGGCAGTTCTTTCTATGCCCCGGCAGCAGCCATTGCAGCCATGGTAGAATCCGTAATTAATGACCAGAAACGAGTTCTTCCTGCAGCCGCTTACTTGCAGGGAGAATATGGTGAGAATGGCCTGTATTTAGGAGTGCCTGTTATTTTAGGTAAGAACGGAGTGGAAAAGGTCATCGAGCTTGAATTGACCGAAAACCAGCAGCAGGCATTTTCAAGGTCTGCTATGTCTGTACGCGAGGGGATTGCAAAATTAAAACTGTGATATCTATGGATATCTGATCAATTACATATTCGATCATCTGTGGTCAATTTGAACTTATCAGTTGTTCAGATCGTCTGACATCCATCAACAGATATTACCTGGCCACTGATGTAATTCCCAAGATCTGAGCTTAAAAACAGAACCACTTTTGCAACATCCTCTGGGTTACCACTTCGACCAAGAGCTATGTTTGCTATCAATTTTTCGCGAACTTCTTCTTTTACATCTCTGGTCAGATCAGTTTCAATGAAACCTGGTGCAATAGCATTAACAGTAATTCCATATCTGCCAAGTTCTTTTGCTGCAGACTTTGTAAATCCGATTACCCCTGCTTTGCTTGCCGAATATACTGTTTGGCCTGCATTTCCGTTTAAGCCTATCACCGATGAGAGATTAATTATCTTTCCTGATCTTTTTCTTCTCATAATGTTTGAGGCGTATCGACTACATAGAAAGGTTCCTTTTAAATTAACATCGATAGTCTGATCGAATAACTCAGTACTTGTCATCGCCAACAGATTACTTTTCAATATTCCGGCATTGTTAACAAGGACATCAAGTTTGGAATATCGCTCTTTAATCAACTCAAACATTTCTTTGACTTCATTCTCAACAGAAACATCTGCTTTTATCATGGTAGCATGAAGTCCTTTCTCAGTAATATTATCTACAAGTTCAGCTGCTTTATCTTCACTTTCTTTGTAGTTAATAATTACGTGTGCATGGTTCTCTGCTGCCAATAAAGCTGTAGCTCTTCCAATCCCGCGGCTGGCTCCTGTGATCAGTACGACTTTATCTTTGAGCATGTTTTCCTTCCTTCCTCTCTTTCTTTGAATAGTTCAAGTTTGAACCATCATAATCCGATATCTTTAGCTTTGATATTTTTAGCTTTATGCGGGATCAGTTATCAAGATAACAAATAGGAGGCGCTGATGTGATGTATTTGGAAGCACTCTTTATTTTGTCAATGCCTCTTTTTACGTTGTTTATCTTTTCTTCTGACAGTTCTGTATTCTTTTCAATTATTTCCATGGGCAGGTCATGTTCCTGTGAATATAACAGCTGGTCCATGACATGTATGGGCATACGCCAGAAGAAGTCCTCATCAGACGTGAAGCTACTCCACGTATCAGCGCTTGGTGGCCTTTCTATTATTTCCTTGTCTATGCCAAGGAAATTTGCCAATGCATAGACCTGGGTCTTGTAACAGTCTGACAGAGGTTCGATATCCACTCCACCATCCCCATATTTCACGAACTGACCCAGAAGATATTCGGTCTTATTAGTGGTACCACACACAAGATAATTATTCTTTTCCGCGTATAGATACTGGATCATCATTCTTGATCTTTGTTTTACATTCTGGATGCCGATTAGTTCGAGATAGTCCTTTGCTTTCAATCTGTTCTTTGCAACCACTTCATCATCTTTTACCAGCCTTATGGATGGAATGGTCAACATATCATTCTCTAAGAGACTGGGCAGGACCAGTGAGGTCTTATGGATATTCGGATCATATTCCGGACAGGTTCTCTTTATTATCTGATCCTTTTTACTGTATGTGTCAAGTGCTTGCAATATTGGGGTAATCGGGACTTCTTCATAGGAAACATCCATTGATTCACAAAGTCTTGCTCCAAGTTCTTTGCTGGATGCAGCTGATTCCTCTTCAGGAAGTATTAATCCGTAAACATTCTCCTTACCTACGGCCTGAACTGCCAGTGCAAGTATAACCGCAGAATCAATTCCACCTGAAACTCCTACGACAATCCCCTTTTTCTTAAAGTCCTTTACTCTATCTTCAATGAATGTCCTGATCTGAGATGCGTTCTTTTCTGCATCTTTGTTTAGTTCATCAATTATTTTCATAATGTCCCCCTCTGGAATAATTTGCACGATGTGATGTTGTCTGGTTTAGAATATTGATACGTCCCCATTTGTATGGAAGTTTATTCCAGGTCCATTTCAAGTTTCTTTGCAGCCATTTCTATCAATGGCTCTGACAATTCTTTATGCAATTTCTCCAGTCCTTCTTCCCGGGTCATATCCCCGCTTCTCACAAGGCCTGCTATGTCGAAAGCGTATGGATGGATATCATATTTATTGATATGATTCTGACAGGCAAATGCATTTAAAAGGCAGTTTGTTGAATTACTGTCATTGATCTTTGGAGGCATCCATCCGAGATCAATTAGCTTCTCCACGATCTTCTCTTCATTATAATCCCACAGGCACATTGGGTGTAAAATAACTGGAGTAGCGTCTTTATCGATGCTTTTTATAATCTCATTTTTTAGAAGGAAACTCTCATCCCTGTCTTCTACACCTATATTTTGGAGCTGCTTCTCAAAAAGATCCCGGGACCACTTTATGAAACTGGGCTTAAGGTCAATTATGGGATTAGGGGCCTGGCCTGATGTGAAAGCAAAAACAATGAATGGTGCTTTATGAATAATTGCCTGTTCTATCAGCTTCTGTTTGATGATACTAATGCATGTGTTGCAGATATCACTGGCTCGATATCTGGCAAATTTTGAATATGCATTGGTAGATCCGGCTGCTTTTCGAAAAGTATCGCAAAGTGCTTCTTCTTTCATTGTCAGCTTAAAAAAGTCGCAGCCAACGATCTCACACATCTTTTTTGCATTAGCGACAGCAGCTTCTGAAATGAAGGCATTATCAAACTGAATTGCAAGGATGTTAAGGAATGGATACTCCTTTTTCAGCTTATAGAGTCCATATGAGGAGTCTTTTCCACCGGAAAGTGCAAAAATAACATCATATTCTCCTTTTCCACTGTTTTCTTCAAGCATTTTTCCTATGATTTCCAAATATTCCTTCTTTTCATCAGGAGATATGGGTTTATAGCTCTCACAGAACTGGCAAAGGCCACTTTCCTCGTTTATTGTTATACCAGGAATGTCTGAATCTAAAATACATTTCTTACATGTTAGCTTTGACATTTTGATACTCCTCTATTATAGACCTGTTAGATATTTTTCCACTTTTACTCAGTGGCAAGTTCTCGATAAGAATTATTTCCAGTGGACACAGGAAACCAGGCAGATTTTTCCTGCAAAAAGAATATAATGCTTCAACTTCTGTATCCTGAGTTGGGATCACCATTAGACTGATCGCATTTCCAAGGTACTCGTGATCGACCGGGACGATGAATACGTCTGAAACTTCATTATTTTTCCCAATATATTTTTCAACTTCTCTTGGATTTATGCGATGATCAGCAACTTTGATCAGGTCATCCTTACGACCTAATAATTTAAAGTAACCATTTGGCAACTTTTTTGCCAGGTCGCCGGTGTACATCCAGCCGTCGATAACTTTTTTACTGGTAGCTTCTTCGTCATTAAGATAACCTATCAGTATGTTGTTTCCCCTGGCGATCAATTCTCCTGTAACGCCGGGTTCAACTGGTTTTTTGTTATCATCAACCACATCAAGTTCAACACCTGGGATAGGTCTGCCTATCGCATCAGGGTATTTTTCCAGGTCTTTGGATGGGAGGTAGGAAAGTCTTGCTGTTGCTTCCGTCTGTCCATACATTGGTATTATTTCGATCCTATCATTCAACTGCTTGATCTGATCTATAATTTCGACTTCCATAGCACCACCTGCAGATGCAGCAAGTCGGACGTTCCTGAATGATCTCTGGAAGCTGGAAGGATATTTTAGAAGAATGCGGTAGGTACTTGGAACCCCATAAAATATAGTTACTCCCGATTCTACAAGTTTAAAGGTTGATTCTAGAAAAGTAAGGCTACCTATCTTAATAGAACCACCTGCAACCAACTGGGAATTTATTATTGAGTTTCCAAAAGCATGGTGTGGAGATATTACTTGTGCAGCTTTGTCTTTTGGTGTTATGCTAAGTACTTCTATTATGGAATTTGCATTTGCTATTAGATTTTCATCACTTAACATGACTCCTTTTGGAGCTCCTGTAGTGCCGGATGTGTACATTACAAGTCGTAGTTGATCATTATTGGTTTCACTGATAACATTTTTGCGCAAAGAATTCACAGAGGAATCCTTTGAAATGTGGATTATGGTAGTGAAGTCTTCAAAGAAGTTGCCTTCAAATCTCGAATATTGCTGTTCGGTGACAATAATATTATTGATCTGGTTAGCATTAAGTATCTCTCTAATATTAGATTCTGTCAGTTCCACTGGGAGGGGTACAGCGATGTTATTCGATCGGTAAACTGCCATTAGGGCCTGAATATATTCTATACCTGATTCGGCAAAGATCGCAAATTTGCAATGATCAAAATCATCAATTTCTGCTGTTATAGTGTTTATAGCTTCATCAAGAAGACTATAAGATATTGATCTGTCCTTCTCTTCCAGTGCAGTTTTTTGAGGAGCTTCTTTAGCATGTTTTGCAATATATTCATCAATTCTCATAACATCACTTTGTCAATTTTTGGACAAGTTTTACAATTCCGTTGATTGAATCAAAATTATCTGGAGTTAATAGGTCTTCAGGAATCTCAATGGAATACTTTTCAGAAATAAAATCTATGAATTCGATCAATCCAATTGAGTCTATGATTCCTTTCATTGTTAAAGAATCATCATCGTTCAATTGTGTATTACTGTCCATAAAAGACTTATTTTGCAAATATCTCGTTATATCTTCTTTAATTTCATCCATGCTTGTCAACCCACTCAAATTATTTATTATTTAAATAGCTATAATTATGTAGCATTGATTCAACAAATCCACGTAGTATGAGCATAAGGAATACTCTATGCTTCATAGCTGTTTGAACTACTTCCCCATAAACAAAATAACTTCAATCGTATATAAGATATTCTTATAGCAAACAATTTCTTCTATCTGCCAATGATTTATCTCTACTATCGAATTAGGTAGCCATTTATCAAAATTTATTGATTTATATATAATAAGTTTATACATTTTAAGAGTCATTTCGCTATTTAAGTGATAATGCTCTTTTGGAAATGGCATATATTGATCTTGTTATTTTTTGAAGCAAAAGCAACAGATAATACATATCTGTTATTTATGACAAGTTCTTGATGATAGATGTCATTGAAGTCAATTTCTTTATTCAAACATGCTAGCATACTCTGATCTGTCAGTTTACAATATGCTTCCCTCAATGTCCAATTTTTCAGTGTATCAACATTGTCTTTTTGAAGCATATCTCTTTTAGCTTCTGTATTCCGCAAAATTTCCGCAAAATTTCTTAAATGTATCGTTCTTATATATTCAATATCAATTCCTGTTTTCGTTTTTGATATCGAAATAGCAATAAGACTGTTGGTGTATGAGATACAGATAAAAATATCGTCATGTTTGTGTACGCACACACGCCCGCTATCATTTCGATAGAGAGATATATCTAATAACGATTTTTTTTTAAGTATGTGCTAAAGAATAAATTTAAGGGACGACCGAGATGCAATGAACCTTTTTTTAAAATAATTTGTTTTAAGTGTGTTCAGATATTCTTTTTCATCGCTGCTTAGATCTGATAACTCTAATTGATCATCCATTTCCAGATCGATCAAAAAAATAAGAGCATCGTTAGTGTCCCATGCTTCATGGATCGATATAGGAGGCGGAGAAGCTAACGACAGTAATGTTTTAATGACCATGAAATTACCTTTTGGTTTATAGTGGTAACAAAGAGCATAGCAGGCAATGATCAGGTTTGTAAATCTCTATGGTTCAAGTTAGGTTAGCAGGTATCGATCCATTTCTTTATGATATCGTTGTGAACGAATATCCTTATGTCTCTGATTAATTTTAAGCTAGTTATGTGATCTCACAGTTGGTTGTTGTTACATTAGTTTTTGTGACTATAAGTATTTTTACAAGGCTATGGTTCGAGGTCATTCTGGAAAATTCTCTTTTGAAAATGCATCCTTTTATATGCACAAACCTTTATTCAATCATATTATATATGACTATTATAAACATCTCATAATAATGATTGTAATGACATATTTGTTTTTTTCATAATGTTTTTATAGTACCAACACCTTTTGAAATATGGGGATTTTGGATTTTGGTGATTAGAATCAAGTCAGTATGACTCATCAAATGCATTTCAAAATAAAGGAAAAAACATGTCTAGCATAAAAATGATCTTGATAGTAGCAACTATAATCACATTGCTAGTAGGTCTAACTAATGTTTCTGCAGCTGCCTCAGATGTAACTTTAAATCCATCATCGCAGGCCATTGCACCGGGGGAAACTTTCACAGTCGATATCTTTGTTTCTCCTGATGTTGATATTGCAGGGATACAGTTCGATTTGCTTTTTGATAGTTCTCAGTTCCAAATATCAGATGTGAGTGAAGGAAGCCTGTTCAAACAAAGTGGTATGGATACATTTTTTGTTTCAGGTTCTGTAAATTCAGGTTCTATAAATGATGCGTATGGTTGCATTCTCGGTGCTTCAGATGTAGCAACACCAGCAACTTTTGCTACCATCACGTTAACCGCAACTGAACAGGCAAATGGAAAATCAGAATTAGTCCTGAAAGATGTTATAATAAGTGATCCGGAAGGTAATTCTGTGGATCTTGAATTAACAAATACAGTGATATCAGTCTTGATTTTTGATATAAATCAGGATAATGTGGTTAACTTTGACGATTATGGTCTGGTTGAACAACATTTCGATGAAACCACCTCATATCCTTATCCTCTATGGGATGTAAATCAGGACAATATTGTAAATGTCCTTGATATGATGTTGGTATTGTCACATATGGAATGATTAATGGTGAGGTGTACTGATGGAAAAGTATATTTTCATCTCTGGAATAAGTAAATTTTATTCCTTACTATTTTTTTATTTGTTTACTATTATCTTCCTTAGTGGCATTGCCGTTGCCAGTACAACCGTAAGCATAATGCCTATTTCTCAATCAGTAGATGAAGGACAGAACTTTTCAGTGGGTGTATATCTGGATCCTGATAATCCGGTTGCTGGTGTCCAGTTCGACTTGTCTTATGATAATGAACTTGTAAAGGTTGTTCAGGTCTCAGAAGGTGAATTCTTAAGACAGGAAGGTGTTCTTGTCTGGTTCAATCCCGGTAAGATCGAAAGTTCAAATGGGAATATTAATTCTGTGTATGGCCTGATACTTGACAAGACAAGCGTTACAGAACCGGGATATTTTGCTATCATCCAGATGACCGGTGGCAATAGATCCGGTATAAGTTCTCTGGAGCTCTCTAATGTTGTAGTTAGTGATACTCAAGGGCAGATCATACCGATAGATGTCGTCGATGGATCAGTTTCTATCGGAGCTGCTACAGCTTCATCTACTAGATCTAAGACAAGTGACAAGGATGATCCTGAATCTGGTATAATTACGACCACAAGCGGATCCTATCAGGAATTTGAGATGATGGAGAGATCTACTCAGGCTGTGTATCTTGGCTCTCAGGTTTCCTATCAGTTCGATAAGCCTGAAAATCCCATTATTTATATCAATTATGAATCTCTCACAAATGCCGGCAACGTGATCGCAACGATCGAAGTCCTTAATGCACCTTCTCGTTTTGTTTCGTCTGATCCTCCCGGAATTGTCTACAAGAATGTGAATATCTGGCTGGGGAAGCCCGGGTATGGCACAGAAGAGGATATTAAAGATGCAGTTATCGGCTTCAGGGTTGACAATTCATGGTTTGAAGACAACCGCATATCTGATAACTCTGTAATGTTATATCGTTATGAACAGGACACCTGGATACCTCTTCCAACAACGAAGATCAGTGAGACAAGCAGTTATGTTAATTTTAAATCTAAAACGACTGAATTTTCTCCATTTGTGATCGTAGGAGATATTTCAGAAGAGGTCATTGCGGAAGTAGCAGAAGTTGATGAGCTTCCTGAAGAAGATAATAATCTTGATCAGAATGTAGGTCTAATACTAGTTTTATCACTGTTAGCACTACTGTTTGCCAGAAGGAGATAAATTGCAGTTGTTTCTGTATATACCTTCTTCACTTTTTCCTTCTTTTATATTTTATTCAGCTCTATGTTTTCCTAACCTTATCCATTAGCTTTAATTCACTTGGGAAAGGACTTTTATGCAATATTCAATTCAGTAGTTTCAAATAACATTTTTGATAAATGAGTTTAACAACGATTACCTATCTTTAATCGAGGCACCGATATGCTTGAAAGACTAATTCCTAAACAGAGGGCAACTTCCACCCGTCTTGGAGGGATCCTGATCCTTGTAGGTGAGACCATGTTCCTGTTCTCGATCCTGAATTTTATGATGATCACCCGGCTTCAGTATTACAGTTCCGGTGATTCGTTTGCCAGAACGATCTTTCCGGAATATTATTTCTTCCTTTTATCAATGTTCATCGTAGCTTTCATAGGGATGTGGCTTACCTATGTTTATATTTTTCCGAGCAAACAGAAGTTCTCCCAGGAGCAGGCGGTAAAGGATGACAGGAGTCCCATGTATAACCGCCTGGTGCAGATGCATGATGAAATGCGTGAGATGCAGTCCATGGTAAAGGAGTTGCAGGAAAAGGTAGATAGCTTAAGCAAAGAAGGACAGAAATAATAATGACGATAACGGTCGAACCTGTGATCAATGAGCCTGCACTCTTAGTTTCAGGCGATACAAAGGCTCTTGTACTGGCAGATATCCATCTTGGAATCGAATGGGACCTTTACAGGAGTGGTTTTTCCATACCAAGCCAGATAGAGCAGCGACTTGAACGTATCATGAAACTTGTAGAGCAGGAGAAGCCAGACCGAATCGTGCTGCTTGGTGATGTAAAACATAACGTGCCACAGGTCTCCTGGCAGGAACGTGATGAGATCCCGTATTTTATTTGCAGTCTTGCAGAGAAGGCCATTGTTGATATCTTCCCCGGAAACCATGACGGTGGGATCGAGTTTCTCCTTCCTTCGGACAGTGATGTAAATGTCTATTCAGCTCGTGGTGATGTGATCGATGGTGTCGGTTATTTTCATGGTCACACGTGGCCATCGGTGGAATTGTTGTCTGCTGAGCATGTGATCGTTGCTCATAACCACCCAACAGTGCGGTTCACGGATGCTATGGGTTACTCGGTGGTGGAGCAGGTATGGATAAGGGCAAGACTTGAAAGGGAAGTACTTGCAGCCCACTTCAAGAGTGCTGACCTCTCTCCGGAAAGTGATGCCTGGTCTGATCCTGATGTAGTAGTGGTTCCGGCTTTCAACGAACTTTGTGGCGGAGTGGCTTTCAATGAGTCCGTACGTGACGACCTTTTAGGACCGATATTTTCATCTGGTGCACTCGACATTGATAATTCTGATATCTATCTGCTGGACGGTACGTATCTGGGAATACTGAAGAATATCAGGAAACTGGAGGAAACCCGTTCCGATCGAAGCAGAAATCGTAGAAGTAAGAAAAAGAAAACTAAAAATGAAAACAATAAAAGCAGCAGTATTGGGTCAAAAGAGAATAAGCAAAAGGGCAATTCCACAAAGAAAACCTCAAAGGAGACTGGAAAATGAGCTTTGGAAACCAATTTGATGTTTTTCATCCTGCCATTCAGGAAACCCTTGTGAAAATGGGTTTCACTGCTCCCACCAAACCACAGAATATGTGTTTCCCACATATCCTTGCAGGGGAGCATACATTCCTGATCGCACCCACAGGCTCCGGAAAGACTGAATCTGCAGTTCTTCCGATGTTCGATCACATTCTTCGCAAAAGTGAAGAAGGGCGCACAGGTATTTCTGCTCTTTATATAACGCCACTGCGTGCGCTCAACCGTGATATGCTCACACGTATCCAGACATGGGGTAAAGAGTTAGGGATAACCGTACAGGTGCGCCATGGGGATACTACTCCTTATCAGAGGCAGAAACAATCCAAGAACCCTCCTGACCTACTGATAACAACTCCTGAAACACTTCAGGCAATGTTCACAGGTTCCCGGCTTCGGAAGAACCTCGAGTGTGTCAGTTATGTTGTCGTGGATGAGATCCATGAACTTGCATCATCCAAAAGGGGTGCACAGCTTTCCGTGGGACTTGAAAGGCTTGTGGAGATATCCGGTGAGTTTCTGAGGGTAGGGCTTTCAGCCACCGTGGGTAATCCTGATGTTGTCTCTCAATTCCTTGTAGGTTCAGGCAGGGACGTATCCGTTGTACAGGTTTCCATGATAAGCCTGCTGGAATTCAATGTTATCAGTCCGCAGGTTACCGATGAAGATGTTGAGCTTGGGAGAAAGATCGGCTGTGAGCCGGAGTTTGCATCTCATCTGCGTTGTATACGTGAGATCGTGGAGGGTCACTTATCAACTCTTATTTTCGTTAATACAAGACAAAGTGCCGAAGCCCTTGCATCGGGTTTTAAGATACTGGAAGCTTCAATAGGGGTACATCACGGTTCCCTTTCTGTGGATGCACGTATCGAGGCTGAAGAATCGTTCAAGGCAGGCGATATAAAAGGACTGATATGTACTTCATCAATGGAGCTTGGTATTGATATCGGTAAAGTTGACCACGTTGTCCAGTATGGTTCTCCGAGACAGGTCTCGCGCCTGCTCCAGCGTGTAGGACGTGCAGGACACAGGATACACGAGGTTTCCAGGGGTACGATCCTTGCAATGGGCTCCGATGACATTGTGGAGAGTATGGCGATTACAAAGGCTGCAATGGAAGGCAAAGTTGAGAATATAATTCCCCACAGTGGTTCCCTAGATGTTGTGGCAAACCAGATATCCGGAATGGTGATCGATTTTGGTGATGTTGAGATAAAGAAGATCCATTCCATACTAAGACGGACCTATCCTTTCAGGGATCTTTCCATAGAGCAGCTTGAACGTGTCGTTGAACAGGTTACAGACTACCGCATGGTCTGGCGTGATGAGGGTTCCAGTAGCATTAGCAGGCGAAAGAAGAGCTGGCAATATTACTACGAAAATCTTTCAATGATCCCTGATGAAAGGAAGTTCGAGATCTACGATATTGTCTCCGGCAGGTCAGTGGGAATGCTGGATGAGGCTTTTGTTGTTAATTTTGCATCTCCCGGTGCAGTTTTTATTACCAAGGGTGACATGTGGCGTGTCATTGAGATGAACACCGATCGTGACCGGATAAAAGTGGAGCCTGTCAAGACCATGGGTGAGATCCCAAGCTGGGTTGGTGAGGAGATCCCGGTCCCGTTCGAAGTTGCACAGCAGGTTGGTCGCATTCGTTTCAGGGTATCGTTCCTGATACACGATGGGAAAAGTGATGAGGAGATCGTTGAAGCACTGATGGAAGAATATCCTGTTGATATTCACAGTGCACTTGCAGTCATAGAGCTCATAAAAGAACACATCTCAAAGGGTTATCCGCTTCCTGATAATGATACGATCGTAATTGAGGATGAAGGCGAAGCTGTCATAATCAATTCATGTTTCGGGCACACTACCAATGAGACCATTGGGAAAGTGATAACTTCCCTTCTTGCTGCACGTTTTGGAAGCAGTGTGAGTCAGGAGATCGATCCTTACAGGATAAGGATGCAGCTCCCGAGGCGTATGAAGGCTTTGCATATTCAGGAAATGATCTACGAGATCCAGCCGGAGCACATTGAGCCGATCATTGAGATGACTCTGAAGAACACTTCTGTGATGAAATGGAAGATGGTTCATGTGGCACGGAAGTTCGGTGCATTGAGCAAGGATATTGATTATGATCGCATCAGCATGAAAAAACTGCTCGAGATCTACAAGGACACTTCCATGTATGATGAGGTCATGCGTGAGATCTTCCACAACATGCTGGATGTGGACCGGGCAAGGGATGTTCTTTCGCGCATAGCTTCAGAGGAGATGGTCATACTGGTCAGCCCTATGCCAACACCCATTGGTTCTGCAGGATTTGCAATGCGACGTGATCTTGTAGCTCCGGAGAAAGCCGACAGGTCCATTGTCCTTGCTCTGAAGGACAGGATCATGCACGATCGGATCATATTATTCTGTGTGCATTGCAAGAAATGGGTGTCACGTCGGAAGGTTATGAACGTTCCAGATGAGATCCAGTGCCCGGTGTGTGATTCCAGAATGGTGGCTGCCCTTAAACCGTGGGAAGAGGAAGAGATCAAGCTTGTCCGTAAGCAGGATAAGGTAACTGCAAAGGAAGATGTGAAGCGCATTCAGCGGGTATATCGAAATGCCGGCATCGTGATGGGTAACGGAAAGCTTGCGGTCATAGCTCTTGCAAGTCGTGGTATTGGTCCTGATACCGCTTCACGTGTGATCGAAAAGATGCGTGTGGATGAGGAAACCTTCTACAGGGATATCATGGCTGCAGAAAGGAACTATGCCAAGAACAAGCAGTTCTGGAAGTGAAAATCAGGGTTCTATGGCGCAATTCTCTTATACTTTGTACATCCAAGAAATCTTTCATGGACATAAGGGACAGGATATTTGCAGCTACAGGCAAAATTAAAGCAGATACTATTTTTACCGGCGGTCATGTTGTCAATGTCAATACAAAAGAGATATTGGATAGGGACATTGCGGTAAAGGGAGGCTATATTGCAGGCATCGGTGATGTTTCCTGCCTTAAAGGTGATGATACTCAACTCATCGATGTAAGCGGTCGTTACATCTGTCCCGGATTGATCGATGGTCATGTTCATTTTGAATCCAGTATGGTAACCCTGAGCCAGTTCTCAGCACCTGCTCTGGAACACGGCACGACATCCGTTGTGATCGATCCTCATGAGATAGCCAATGTCCTTGGTAAAAAAGGTATCGAACTTGTGCTTGAAGAAGCGTCATCACTGCCTTTGAATGCTTTTGTAGCGATATCATCGTGTGTTCCTGCTACCACTTTTGAAACAGCAGGTGCATCCATCAGTGCAGATGATATTAATTCGCTGATCGATAACGAGAATGTTGTTGGCCTTGGTGAGATGATGGACTATCCCGGCGTATTGTTCGGGGATGAGAACAAGTTGTCCATGATAAAGGCTGCACTTAAGGACAGGCTCGTGGTCGATGGTCACTGTCCCGCAATTTCAGGAGAGCAACTGTGGGGCTACATGGCAGCCGGAATTTCCACGGACCACGAATCCATTGAATATGAAGAGGCACTGGAGAAACTGCGTCTTGGAATGAAGCTTATGATAAGGGAAGGATCTGCAGCTAAAGCCCTTGATAGGTTCCTTCCAAGACTTATTGAGGATGGAGTTTCCCTTGAGAACGTTTTCTTTGTAACCGATGACAAGCATCCATCCGACCTGATGAAAGGCTATATGGATGTGATCGTCAGGAGAGCTATAGCAATGGGACTTTCCCCGATCGATGCGATCTGCATGGCCACCATCAATACTGCAAAGCATTACCATCTTGACAACCAGGTTGGTTCCATTTCGATCGGCAGAAAAGCAGATATTATTGTGCTTGATGACCTTGATGCCTTCAGCATAGATTCGGTCTACGCAGCAGGAAAGCTGGTTGAAGGCTTTGTTCCATCTTACGAATATCCTGATCTCGTCTTTAATACTGTCAGTTTCTCAGAGGTCGATGCATCTGACCTTCAATTAAAAGCAGATCCTGAAAGGGACTACAGGGTCTCAGCGATAAAAGTCCTGCCTGATCTGATCCTGACAGAAAAAGAGAATGCCATACTTCATTCAGATCAGGACGGTACGTTGCTTCCGGATATCGATAATGATGTCCTGAGTGTCGCTGTGATCGAAAGACATGGCAGGACGGGTAACATAGGTCTTGGTTTTATCAAAGGAATAGGTATCAGAAATGGTGCTATCGGTCAGAGCATAGGGCATGACAGCCACAACGTTGTAGTCACAGGAGATAACCATTCGGATATGGCATTGTGTGCCAACACCATTCGGGGTATGAATGGCGGTATCTGTGTTGTCAGTGATGGCAAGGTTGTGGATAAGCTTGAACTGCCTTTTGCCGGTTTGTTAAGCACTCTTCCGGTCGAAGAGGTTGAAAAAAGATTGAACGACCTACACATGGCAGTAAAAAGTATTGGCTGCACCCTTCCGGCACCATTTATAACCCATTCTTTCATTGCTCTTCCGGTGATCCCTTCGTTGAGACTTACTGACATGGGACTTTTTGATGTGGATAGTTTCAGTCTTGTTTCTCCCATAGGAGAAGAGGTGGAGACTTCTGAAAAATGATCGTTGACAATGTGTCCTCAGAAGAATGAGGGCTTAATTAAAAAAATGGAAAGTTAAAATAATAGATTTGCTCAGGGAGCAGTGCAGGCATTTTCTGACAGATTTCAGCAATATGCCGGCACAACTTTTGCTTTTACAAAATGGCATCTTCAAAGATCATACAAGAACTTATTCAGCCAAACTTCTCCATGTAGTTCTTATAAGTCCTGACATATTCTGCGTGAGGCCATATGAGTGGTATAGTCACGTATGCCATTCCATCTTTCCATTTTGGATGGTTACGCACATTTTCGATCATAGTAAGTTTACTATCCCTGAGAATCTTTGCGTTGGTATAGTCTTCATGCCATATCTCAAACCTTTCAATTGTTGAGATATGTTCGGGCAGGAGGTAGTTGTGTGCCATGTCCACTACCCATCCCATATACATCTCTGCCATATCCTGGTCATCAATAGCAACATAATGGTTTGCAAGCTGGCAGGTGAAGTGGCACCATGGTCCATATCCTCCGTTATTCCTGTCCCACATTTCCGGATAGCGGTTTAAGCCTCCGATCTCCTTGTCCCAGAGCCTATCATGTATCCTCCGGACAGTATAGCGATTCTTGATGTCATGCTGGTCTATGAGCTCAAAGTATGCAGGTGCGTATTCCACAACATCCACATCGATTACGCTTGAGGCAAAGGCATCGTATCCGATAGGGTTGCTGCTTTTCTCTTTTACACGGATACATTTGATAAATGAGCGCCTACGCGGGCTATACATCCGTGTAAGAATGGCTTCCCTTATCTTTTCAGCCTCAGCTTTCCAGTTGGCGACATCTTCACCAAGGGCTTCTCCCATTTTTACTGCTGCGAGGATCCCTGCACAACAGGCAGAGTTGGCATAGATCTCAAAACCATGCTCGTAGGCGGGATATTCGTGGATGCTGTTCACAGTATGAATCAGGTCGACCTCTTCGTTCTTGTTCAGCAATATGAACTCAACAGCTTTCTTGACAGTTTCCCAGTGTTTTTCCACAAAAATCCTGTCAGCCATCGATTCAAAGAAGAGTCCGCCCGTTGCTTCGAAATATTTTCCCATTGAAAAAAGGACCAGGCCGTTCCCATCGATCTGCAGGTCCTTGTAGCTAGCGTCATTTCCGTCAACATCATATCTCTGGGAAAATTCTCCCAGGGGCTTTTGGGAGTTCAGGACAAATTCAAGACCTCTTCTGGCCTCGTCCAGCATTTCGGCATCAATGCAGCCAAGTATTGCCACCGAGTGGTCTCTGGGGTAGATAAAAGGATAACGTGTTCCTGGCGGACTTGCATAAAATCCTCCTTTTTCATGCTGGTTGTTCTTCAGGATCTTTACGCTGTTCTCGTAGAGTTTTTCAGCTTCGATCAGGTTCAAAGAATTCACTCCTTTTTAAGGTAATTGATCTTACAAACGTAATATGCTTTCTCAAGATACTTATCCACGTCTTCTTTTGTCATATTTGCCTTCTCAAGGGCTTTCTCGTTGTAGACTATATTGTTGGTACGAGGGCATCTTGATCCCACATTAAGAAGTTCAACACCTGCCAGTTTTCCCCTTCTTTTTATGTAGCTGTGATGAAGTATGCCTGTGACCGTTGTAAGTGCCGGATATTCCCAACCGTCCTCAGCTTCCCTCATTTGCTTGTTGGAAAGGTTTACAAGTTCTACGAATTGTGAAGGTCTCTCTCCATATATCGCTATAAAATCAAGGAGAGTGTTTGAGAACGGACAGACTGGCAAATAGTTAATGTCATCTTCACGAGCACCTTCAAATCCAGGTCCTTCGATCTCAGCTAATTCTTCCCCGATCTCACGTAACCATTCCAGAGCATTCTGGACCCCATTCTTGTCCACCATCTTGATAATTCCTATCAAAAAGGCTCTTGATATCATATTCTCAATTCGTATCATTCCATGTACCCCTTTATGTTCTTAAAATTAAATTCCGGATCCCTTCTCTATTATCTCGCTGACCGCATTGTTCCACCCTATGGGTCCGATACCCTTTACACGCTTTATTTTCGGATCGGTTATTGAAGGGTCGTGTAAGCTGCCCGGCTTTTGTACAAGAACAGGTATATCCACAGATCCCAGCATTGGCAGGTCATTCAGGCTATCGCCAAGACCTATTGTGGTGATCTCAGTGAACTGCTTTCTGTAGATGTCACTTAGCATCCTGACAGCTTTGCCTTTATCGTTGTTCCCGATAATATGCCAGTATCTACCACCTCTGGTGTGGTTGTACCCTGCAGAGCTTATAAGTTCCATCATCCGGGAAGCTTTTTCTTCAGTTTCATCGATTATCCGGAAGACCTCATCATACTCGCGTAGCTTTGCAAGTCCTGCAGAGTGAATATCGAGTCCTGTATCCTCACTTACTTCTTCAGTGGTCATGTTACCAAAATTAATTATCTCAATATCGAAATTCTTGCTGATCTCCAAGAGGGTATCTTTTAGATTGGAATAGCTGGTTCCAAGTTCTATGACATTATAGTCACCGATCTTGTGATCAAACTTCAGATCAATATCAAAATATCCTTCCGGTATGAAGATGCCTCCTCCATTTTCTGATATGAATGGATGGCGACAGTCCAGTTCCTCAACATAGACCTCGATCTCTGCACGGGTCTTGCTGGTACAGAATATTAGAGGTATACCTTTTTGTTTGAGCAGGCTAAGTGCAGGTCTTGCTGCCTCATAAGAATAAGTGGCGTGGTCTATTAAGGTGCCATCAAGATCTGTAAATATAATATACCCCAAGATCATTCCCCCTGCCAGCAGTTTTAAAAATATTTGGTAGCAAGTAAATGTTTTAGTCTACCGATACCAGTTTTGAATTCTCCGTCTGTATAAAAGCTTATATTAAATGTTCTATATATAGATATTCAACATATCATAACGGGAATATTGGTGTGCATCTACAGGTGGGGGAATGCGTTTCGATCCAGTCTTTATTCCGGACTATGAACACTTTGCAGCCTATCAGATCTACTGGGGAGTTAGATGGATTTTTACCAAGAATATATTACGACAATTCATGATTTTAGTATTGATAAAGAACGACTTATCAAAAGAATACATGAACTTAAAACTCGCAGACCTGCATCACTCATAATTCCTATCTTGTATGAAGAGGTTAATAATCCCCCTCTTAAGAACATAATTTCCAATCTCAATGAGTGTACTTGCCTTAATCAGGTCGTTATCGCCCTTGCAGCTGAAACTGAAGAAGAATATGTTCATGTGGTGGAATTTTTCAAAGAATTGAAAACTCCTCACATTGTGGTATGGTGTGATGGCCCCAGGGCCCAACACATTTTATTCACTATGAAAAAGATGGGGATCGATATTACTTCTTATAAGGGTAAAGGGAAAGATGTTTGGCTGGCCACGGGGATCGCCACCCTTGATTCCTATGCTATCGCTTATCATGATGCTGATATTGTCACTTATTCCAAGGATTTCCCGGCAAAGTTATTGTATCCTATTGTGGAACCGGAACTTAATTTCTTTTTCAACAAAGGTTATTATGCAAGGATAAATATGGAGACAAAGACCATGCACGGTCGTGTTTTCAGGCTTTTTGTACGTCCTTTGCTCGACACTTTACAGATGGATT
The DNA here is from genome assembly GCF_021184045.1 of Methanococcoides orientis. Lineage (NCBI taxonomy): Archaea > Methanobacteriati > Methanobacteriota > Methanomicrobia > Methanosarcinales > Methanosarcinaceae > Methanococcoides > Methanococcoides orientis. The sequence goes on along the minus strand of NZ_CP073710.1, from coordinate 1,137,210 downwards.
CCAAGGCTGATATACTTCGGTATCTTCTTGCTTTCAGGTATACTCTTGCAGGTGAATTTGCTATGACGAGTGATCTTGCCATGAACATACGGATCCCTGCAGATTGGGGACTTGAAGTCGGTCTTCTTGCAGAGGTCTACAGAAACACAACAACTAAGAAGATCTGCCAGACTGATCTTGGTTACTATGATCATAAGCATCAGGATGTAGGTTCCAACAGATCAGAAGGTCTATGCAAAATGGTCGGTGATATCTTCACGACCTTTATGAGGATCACAACGGAATCCACGGATAATATAATTTCACCTTCTTACCTGCATGGTATCCATGTAAAATACAAGCGCCTCGGTCAGGACCTTATACGCAGGTATCATGCTGATGCCCTTTGCAATGGTCTGTGCTATAACAGGCATGCGGAAGAGCTATATGTGGATATGTTCGCAAATGTTATCAGGAGATCTGGTGAAGATTACCTTGAACATCCTTCAGACGTACTCATGCCTGATTGGACCCGTGCCCTTTCAGCTATGCCGGACCTTCGTGAACAGCTATATGAAGCCTGTCTTGCTGATGAAAAAGAATATTGCAATAAGTGATGGAACCTTGTAATGAATGGTAAAATATTCTCTTATTTTGTGAGCAGGAGGATCTTCACGGTTCAAAATTTATACTGATACTTCCGGACTTCTCTGCCAGGTTCTTTGACAGAAAACCTGCTTCCAGATTGCACATGTGAAGTACTGCACAAGGGATCAGGCAAGTAGAGCTGCATTTTGCATCCTTTGCTTTCCTGATGACATAGTTATCATCGATCCCGAATATCTCCATCGTAGGGACTTCCATGTGGGAAAGTTCTTTGATCTTTTCACACGGTGTATCGATATCTATGATGACCTTATCGCCTTCCAACTGGCCGGTAATAGTATGGGTAAATGCACATATTGTCGAATCGACAGTTATCTTTGTCATATTATCATCCCTTATTTTTGGTTAAGAAATATCTTCTTCTATCATATGTATTATAAATTATCCTTGCATAAACCTCAAGAGAATACACATTAAAAACCCAGGATCAGGAGCTACCAAGAATGTCACATCCACCTGCCTCTTTATCGTTATCTGAAAGATCCATGAATATACCTCCTTTCTATGTCATGGAGGTGCTGGAAAGTGCCCAGAAGCTGGAACAAGCCGGCAGGGATATAATCCATCTTGAGATAGGAGAGCCTGATTTCCCGACAGCACCTCATATTTGTGATGCAGCGGACCGATCCCTTGCATCCTGCAATACCCGCTATACTCATAGTCTGGGCCTGCCTGAACTGAGAAGTGCCATCGTGGATGATTATAACAACCGCTTCGGGCTTGACCTTGTTCCTGAGCAGGTCCTTGTGACATCCGGAACAAGCCCTGCATTGATGCTAACCTTCATGGCATTGCTGGATCAGGGTGATGGAGTCCTTATGTCAAATCCTCATTATGCATGCTATCCGAATTTCGTCAGTGCTCTTGGGTGCAGATCGAACTTTGCATACACATCCGAAGAGAATGGATTTGGCTTGACCCCTGAGCTTGTATCTGAGAATATTGATGCTGATACCAGTGCGATCCTGATCAATAGTCCCTCCAATCCTACAGGCTATGTGATGTCCTCAGGGGAGATGCAGGGAATAGCAGAGATAGCAGAAAATAAAGGCAATATCCCGATAATCTCTGATGAGATCTATCAGGGTCTTATCTATGGCGGAAAGGACCACAGCATTCTGGAATACACTGACAATGCCTTTGTACTCAATGGATTTTCCAAGAAATATTGCATGACAGGCTGGCGGCTTGGATACCTTATCGCACCTCTTGACTGCATGAGGGTGCTGCAAAAGCTCCAGCAGAACTTCTTCATATGTGCCAACAGCTTTGTCCAGGAGGCAGGTATTGCTGCACTTCGTGGTCCGCAGGACCATGTTGGTGAAATGGTGGCTACATATGACGAACGCAGGAAACACATGCTGAAGAGACTGAAGGACATCGGTTTCAGAGTTGGATACGAACCAATGGGGGCGTTCTATGTGCTTGCTGATGCCAGTGAGTTCGGGACCGATTCCCTGGAAATGAGTCGTACAATACTGAATGAAGCAGGCGTGGCAGTCACACCGGGAATTGATTTTGGCGATGGTGCTGAAGGGTATATCAGGTTCTCTTATGCGAACAATCTGGGGAATATTGAAGAGGGAATGAAGAGGCTCGATGCTTTCCTGAATGGATGATCGCTGAAGGTCTAATAATTAACTTGATTTTTGTTACAAAAACTGTTCCTTACAATAATTAGAAATCCGATGTACACAGATTTCTTATTACAGAGGTGTTTGAGTGGAGAAAGAAGTCAGGCCTTCAATAAAAGTATCAAAAAATGGACCATATATTGTGAAAGACCTTAAAACACTCAGGAATTCAAAGGGTGTTTTTATCGAGACAAAACCTGCTATGGCACTTTGCAGATGTGGAGGGTCGACAAATATGCCATTTTGTGATGGAACACATGTAAAGAACGATTTTTCCGGTGAAAAAGAAAAAGACCGTGTTCCTGATAGGGTTGATACTTACGTCGGAAAACATATTACCATTCATCGTAACAGAGATGTGTGTTCTCACGTAGGTCATTGTGTTCGTAATCTACCTTCTGTTTTCAGAAAGGGTGAAGAACCCTGGGCAGATCCGGATGCTGCAGACCCGGAAGAGATAGCAAAACTCATCAGAACCTGTCCTTCTGGCGCATTGAGTTATACTGTTAATGGAAAATTGTATAAGGATTATTCACATGGTCCGGAAATTTTTGTTCTGAAAGATGGACCTTACAATGTTACAGGAGTCAGTCTTGATGACTCTGATGGTTCAGTACCTGAAACCCAGGACCATTATGCTCTATGCAGATGCGGTGAATCCCGAAATAAACCATTCTGTGACGGCCAGCACTCCAATGCTAAATTTAAGGATAGGAAGAATTAAATCAACAGGTAGACAGGAATTGGAAACAAACTACTGAATATTAAAAATAGAAAAATAAATGGAATAAAACTGCTTATTCCATTGAAATTGCTTCGGATGGACAGGAGTCCACACATATACCACATTCAGTGCATGCGTCAGCATCTACTACAGCGATGTTGTCGCCGTCCATTGAAATTGCTTCGGCCGGGCAGTCATCTACACATACTCCACATCCTACGCAGTCGTCCCTTTTAATTATAGCTACCATTATTATTTTCTCCCATTTAGGTTGGTTAAACTTGCACTATTTGCAAATTTTACAATATACTCATTAAGTGATGTTCGATAAAAATGTATCGAGTATCAAAAAAGGTTTGCTAAATACCATGCTTATGAAGATGATATGGTTAACGGCAAGATAGAGTACAGGATGAAGAACAGTTCCTGAGGATCTGATGCCCTGATCATTGAGAGATGTTCTGACCAGCGCAGTCCTTCTGGATGTTTCTCGAGTAATTAAAATGCTGTTGCGTTTATACACTCAGTGACTTTGGCTGATCGCATACTTGGTTTTTGGGTCATTACCATGTGAAAGCTATTTATTTTGTATCAATAAGCATTTTGTTGAAAGCCAATACATACCGAAACTGAGATCCTTTCACTTAAATTCACCACAAATTTGCGTACACATTGTTAGCTTTGTATATAGCTCACAAAAATAGTGCGAAGTCACAGAAATCTTAAAAAAAGGAAGCGAGTCACGCTTCCTGCTTAGGCCAATTCCACGCATGCCAGACAATCAGTAAAAGAAGTATAATTCCTAGACTATGACCAAATATATAAAAAACCCAGGTCTCTCCTATCATAGTTCCTATCCCAACAACAACATATAATGCACCCAGTATGATGTTTGTCAAGCGATTCGCTTTAGCTGGTAATGCCATGGACAGGAAGACCATAAGACTTGGAATTGTCATTAGTACCATAGCTGACAACGCCCATGCCTGAGTAATTTCAAATTCCCATACTCTTCCCGCCAGGATTTCCTCTATAGACCCTGGTTCATACAATTTGAAAAAATCCAAATACAGATATAAAAACATTAAAGTTGCCCATAATGCTGAAAGCTTTATCTTCACATTTATCTTCACATCTTCTAAGAATGTGGGAGTATTTTCATCTGAGTTCATTTTGTCACCTCTATTTTTTTGTCAAATGCTGTAATGAATCAACTTCGGGATTTTATTTAGGGTTTGGCAGATGGATTGAATCCTTTTACGATCAACCATAGTGCCAGAACCATTTCATTCACAGCGATCGGTGGAGCAAAGATTAGTTCAAAATTCAGTTCTGAAAATCCAATAAATCCTCCTACCAGAGTCATTACTGTGCCCGCCAACAAAAATAAAGCAGCAGCAAATCCCCAGACAGATATAAAACGAGGTACAAGTTCTGAGGTATATAGTACATAGTAGAGCATTAAGGCTCCGAAACAAAAGATCATTACATAGATCAAAAAATTCCACTCGTTCGTATGTTGAATTGAACTGCCTATGATATGGAAATATGAAGCATCGACTACTTCATTATTTAAATACTGCTGACTTAGGCCGATCAGTGAGAGTTTGTTTATCTCAGAATCAACAAATAAAACCGCTTCAAAGAATCTGAAGACAACATATCCAATGGCCAATGTTTCACTATATCTCCTTAGAACAGGATAAAGGAATATGGCGATGAGTGGTATTGCAAGAACACAGACAAATTCAAGAAGCATTCCAATTATTACAAGTGTCCTGTTTGGGTATGCAATATCCAGATAATTGGAAGAACTTAGTATTGGTTTGTAAAATGCCTCTCCGATAAAAAGAAACGCAGTAGCAATTATGAACAATATTCCTACGATTATTGCTGTCTTTCTGTCAGGGTTTGATAGTTCTTTTCTTTCTGCCATTCCACACCACTTCCACATTAAAAATTGGGTGTCGTCACTATTTAGTATTTTTGGATATTCTAAATATAACTTGAAAGCAACTTAAAAATTGATAATAATTGGATTTCCATATCAAAAATGATTTTCAACAACATTGCATGTAAGGAGGGAATATTCGAATTTTTTGTTTAGTATTGTAAACCTTATTTTAATGATTTGATAGAAATAGAATAAATTGGAGACCGATATTTTAGCTTAAATCTTAAAGAAGCAGCAAGCATCTCCAGCTTACCATTTTCACATCATTCTGAACATCCCGGGTCCGTCAGATGGTCTTTTTGTAAATCCATAGCGCTCATAAAATCCGGAAAGACCTTTTGCAGCCATTAATCCGACAAAAGAACCTGGTGAAGCATGTTCTTCTAGATAGTCGATAATTATATCCATGATATTTTTACCCAGACCCTTCCCCTGAAACTTGGGTAAGACTATGATATCCTGGACGTAATAGTAAATTCCCATGTCTCCGATAACCCTGCCACATCCGATAACTTTGTTATCTGAAACGGCACAGACACAAAACAGTGAGTTATTCAAACCGACATCAGCTGCTTTTGGATCAGCTATTCTATCCCATCCAACCGCTTCACGAAGTGTTTGATATTCTTCAACAGTTGGAATCTGCTTGATCAGTTTGTATCTTCTTTCCATTTACTATCATCTCGAAGGATAATTTGAACTATATAGCGTATAGTCAATAACAATTGATAATATTAGTTAAAAAGAACAGATGTTAAAGATTGGGCTGAATCAAATCAAGATCAACAATAGAAAAAAAGATAAAAGAAGCCCGTATGCGACAACCGCATACGAGAAAATCACTTTTAGTTCTTATCAACGAATTTCCTGAACAGGCGTGCCTGGAAACCGTGATATTTAGCAAATCCTTCAGCGTCCTTCTGGTCAATACTTGTTCCATCAAAGGATACAAGTTCTTCTGAATAGAGTGCTGCCGGGGATGTCCTTGCAAGGATTGTGAGGCTTCCCTTGTACAGTTTCATGGTTACTGTACCGTTTACACGTACCTGTGTTTTGTTAATGAATGCATTCAGGTCATCGTAGAGTGGTTCGTCTACAAGACCGTAGTATGCGAGTTCGGACCACTGTTCGTCCACCATTGCCTTGAACTTGAGCTCAGAGCGGGTGAGGACCAGTTTTTCAAGATCCCTGTGTGCTGCAAGGAGTACGGTTGCTGCAGGGTGCTCGTAGTTTTCACGTGCTTTGAGTCCGAGGACACGGTCTTCGATCATGTCAGTACGTCCGACACCGTGGGTGCCTGCAATGACGTTCATCTTCTCAATGAGCTCAACACCGTCCATCTTCTCACCATCAAGTGATACTGGGACACCGTTCTCGAAACCGATCACGATGGTCTGTGCATCAGGTGCGTCTTCAGGTGAAGCTGTCCATTTGTAGATCTCCTCAGGTGGGATGTATCCAGGGTCTTCGAGCTTTCCGCCCTCGATGCTTCTGCTCCAGATGTTCTCGTCAACGCTCCATGGCTTTGCAGTTGTGACACCTACTGGGATGCCATGTTCCTTTGCGTATTCGATCTCCCATTCACGGGTCAGGTTCATCTCTCTCATAGGTGCGATGACATCCATATCAGTGAGCCTGAACACAGCCTCGAAACGAAGCTGGTCGTTGCCTTTGCCGGTACAGCCGTGTGCAAGTGCAACAGCGCCTTCCTGCTCAGCGATCTCGACGACCTTTTTGGCGATAAGCGGGCGGGCGATGGATGTTCCCATAACATATCCTTCATAATCACCATTGGCTCTTATCAAAGGGAATATGTAGTCGTTCACGAACTCTTCGCGAACATCAAGGGTGAAATGAAGGTCACTGATCTTCTTTGCCTTCTCTTCTGCCTGTGCGACATCTTCCTTTGGCTGTCCTACATCGACTGCTACGGTTATGACTTCGTCGTATCCGTATTCTTCTTTGAGGAGGGGGATACAGATAGATGTGTCCAGTCCTCCGGAATAAGCAAGTACTACTTTCTTTGACATGTTAGTTCGTTCCTTAATTGATAATTAGTTCCTGACGATCTCTTTGTGATATTCATTGATGGACTTGATGGCAAGGTCTCCTTCCTTCATTGAGACAATAGCATCAGCCGCAGCTTTTGCAGACTGGATTGTGGTGATATACGGCACCTTGAAGTCCACTGCTGCACGGCGGATAGTGTATCCGTCCTTTCGTGACTGCCTTCCTGTTGGGGTGTTCACAATGAGTGCGACCTCATCCCTGCGCATCATGTCGATGACATTAGGGCTTCCCTCGTGCACCTTCATCACTGCTTCCATATTGATGCCTTTCTCGGCCAAAAAGTTCACAGTACCTTTGGTACCGATGAGCTTAAGTCCTGCATCCTGCATCTTGCGGGCGGTTTCAACAAAAGCTTCCTTGTCGTTCTGTCTGATGGACATGAAAACGTAACCGCTAAGTGGCAGTATATTGTCTGCACTGATCTGTGCCTTGAAGAAAGCACGTCCGAAATCATAGTCAACTCCCATGACCTCTCCAGTACTCTTCATCTCGGGGCTGAGCACAGGGTCTGCACCTGGCAACTTGTCGAATGGAAGTAATACTTCCTTGACAGAGTAATGTTTTACAGGTGTCTCATCAAGTTCTGTATAACCAAGGTCTTCAAGGGTATGTCCGATAATGACCTGTGCAGCTATCTTGGCAAGTGGAATTCCTACTGCTTTTGATACAAATGGTATCGTTCGGCTGGAACGTGGGTTTGCTTCAAGCACATAGACCTTGCCATTCTGCTCTGCCATCTGTATGTTGATAAGTCCCTTAACATTGAGCGAAAGTGCGATCTTGCGGGTATAATCACGTACTGTTGCGAGAGTTTCCTCGGAGAGTGAGTATGGTGGAATCACACATGCAGAGTCACCGGAGTGCACACCTGCTTCTTCGATGTGTTCCATGATAGCACCGATAAGCACGTCCTTGCCGTCACAGACAGCATCAACATCGATTTCTACTGCTCCCTCAAGGAAATCGTCAATAAGGATCGGGTGCTCAGGGGACACACGGACTGCTTCTATCATGTAGCGTTCAAGGTCAGACTGTTCATAGACGATCTCCATTGCACGTCCACCGAGAACGTATGATGGCCTGACAAGTACAGGGTACCCGATTCGTGTTGCGATCGCAATGGCATCTTCTTCGGATGTTGCATAACCTGCTTCAGGCTGTGCAACGTCAAGCTTGCTCATCATCAGGTTGAACTTCTCCCTGTCCTCTGCCATGTCGATGTCTTCCGGAGATGTTCCGAGAATTATCGTATCGATATCATCACGGCGGTCAAGCTCTTTCTGGAGTGGCATTGCAAGGTTGACAGATGTCTGTCCACCGAACTGGACAAGTACACCGTATGGTTTCTCACGATCGATAACGTTCATGACGTCCTCGAGTGTCAGAGGCTCGAAGAACAGCTTGTCGGATGTATCGTAGTCAGTTGATACCGTCTCAGGGTTGTTGTTGATGATGTGTGCCTCAAGGCCTTCATCACGGATGGCTGTAACAGCGTGGACGGTACAGTAGTCGAACTCGATACCTTGACCGATTCGTATAGGACCTGCACCAAGGATCAGGATCTTCTTCCTGTCCGTTGGCTGGTCTTCGCACATGGTCTCATAGCATGAATAATAGTAAGGAGTTTCTGCAGCGAACTCTGCAGCACAGGTATCTACCATCTTGTAGGTAGCACTGATGTTCTCACGGCGAAGATCATTGATCTCCTCGCGGCTCTTGCCTGTGAGTTCTGCGATCCTGTCATCGGTGAATCCCATCTGCTTGGCAGACCTGAGCATCTCAATGTCCGGCTCACCTGCGAAAAGCCTGTTCTCAAGTTCCTTCTCCATCTCGACGATGTTGTTGATTTTTGTTACGAAGAATATATCATAGCCTGAAAGTTCTGAGACCTCTTCAACGCTCATACCATTCTTCAATGCATCGAAGATAACGAAAAGCCTCTCACTGGTAGGTGTTTTTAGCAGGGTTTTGGCTTCTGCCTGATCCCATACTTTGCTTCCGAACTTCATTCCGATATCAAGGGAACGGACTGCTTTCTGGAGTGATTCCTCAATGGTGCGTCCGATGGACATGACCTCACCTGTACTCTTCATAGCGGTTGTCAATGTCTTGTCCGCGGTCACGAACTTGTCGAAAGGCCACCTTGGGATCTTTGTAACTACATAGTCAATGGTAGGTTCAAAGGATGCAGGTGTCTTCTTTGTGACATCGTTGAGGATCTGGTCCAGTGTCATGCCGATAGCGATCTTAGCCGTTACCCTGGCGATCGGGTAACCGGTTGCCTTTGATGCAAGGGCTGATGATCTTGAAACACGCGGGTTGACCTCTACGATCCTGTATTCACCGTCTTTTGCAGCGAACTGGATGTTACATCCACCTTCAATTCCTAAAGCACGTATGATCTTGATAGCTGCTGTTCTCAGCATCTGGTGTTCGATATCGTTCAGTGTCTGGGATGGTGTTACCACAATGGACTCACCGGTGTGAACTCCCATCGGGTCGAGGTTCTCCATGTTACAGATAACGATACATGTGTCGTTGGAGTCACGCATGACCTCGTATTCGAACTCTTTCCAGCCAAGTACGCTCTCTTCGATAAGCACCTGGTTGATCCTGCTGCGGCGCAGTCCTCTTTCACTTATCTCGAGAAGCTGTTCTCTTGTGTATGCGATACCGCCACCGGCACCACCAAGGGTGTATGCGGGGCGAATGATGAGTGGAAGTCCAAGCTCTTCAATGAGCGCTTCAGCTTCTTTAAGTGTGGAAACTGCCACACTTCTAGGGACCTTTTCCCCGATCTCTTCCATCTTCTTCTTGAAAAGCTCACGGTCCTCGGTGTTCTTGATGGCTTCAAGAGATGTTCCAAGCAGTTCGACATTGAACTTTTCGAAAACTCCCATATCAGCAAGTTCACTTGTAAGGTTTAGTCCGGTCTGACCACCGATACCTGCAATGATGCCGTCGGGGAGTTCCTTCTCGATTATCTTTGCGATTATCTTTGCTTCAAGGGGTTCGATGTAAACAGCATCTGCCATCTCCGGATCTGTCATAATGGTTGCCGGATTGGAGTTTACAAGGACTACTTCATATCCTTCTTCTCTTAATGACCTGCAAGCCTGGCTTCCTGAGAAATCGAATTCTGCTCCCTGTCCGATCATGATCGGTCCGGAGCCTATCAGCAGGATCTTTTTAATATCTGTTCGTTTTGTCATTATACCCTGCCTCCCATAGCTTTCATGACCTTTCCAAAGAATATTTTCTCCGTGTCCCTTGGTCCGGCATGTGCTTCCGGATGGTACTGGACACTGAAGATGTCAAGATCGTTGTGTTCGATCCCCTCTACTGTATTATCATTAGTGTTGATCTGTGTGACAGTCACATCTGTATCATCAAATGTGTCACCTTCAACGGCGAAGCCGTGATTCTGTGATGTTATGTGGACAATTCCGGATTCCAGGTCCTTGACCGGCTGGTTTGCTCCGCGGTGTCCGAATTTGAGCTTGTATGTATCTGCTCCAAGTGCTCTTGAGATGACCTGGTGTCCAAGGCAGATACCTGATATTGGCATTGTTCCTGCAAGGTTCTTGACAACATCAATAGCATTCTGTGCATTCTGTGGATCTCCCGGTCCGTTGGAAAGGAAAAGCAGATCAGGGTTGTAATCCTCGATCACAGAAGCAGGTGTGTTGGCAGGCACTACTGTAACATCTACGCCTCTTCTCAGAAGACTTAAAGAGATGTTCTTCTTCATACCAAGATCAAAGAGCACAACGTGCTTTCTGTCAGCGGTCTTTACCTGACTTTCTATTGTATATGGCTCTTTGCAGGTGACCCTTGAGATAAGGTCAAGAGTTGAAATGTCGGGCTGTTCCCTTGCCAGCCTGACTGCTTCTTCGCCATCGTCGCTGCCGTTTATCAGTGCAGCACGCATGGTACCATGCTCTCTGGTACCGATGGTAAGCATACGGGTATCAATGCCGGAAATTCCCGGCTTACCTTCATCTTCCATTAATTTGTAGATATTACGCGTGGAAAGGTGGTGACTTGGAGAAGGACAGGCTTCCCTCACCACAAGGCCTTCGGCCTTCACGCCATCTGACTGAAAAGTGTCCTTATTAACACCATAGTTCCCTATCAAAGGGTACGTGAACATTAATATCTGACCAGTGTAGGACGGGTCTGTAAGAGACTCCTCATATCCTGTGTACTGGGTAGTAAAAACAAGTTCTCCGCAAACGATACCTTCGGCACCAAAACCAGTACCTTTTAAAATTGTTCCATCTTCTAATCCTATTACTGCAGACATCATCCGAACCTGCGAATACATGTCATGAATAGGCTATAAGCGTTACGATGGAATTTATAGATTTCAGAACAGTTGTGAGTGATATAACTCTTGATTCTAAAACAATGGACTAATAAAAGGTAATATCCGTAAAAGAAAATAAGAGGACTGTTCTTACAGTCCTTTGAGGAAGTTCCTGAGGAAGATCAGTATTATAACTACTGAGAGTGAGAATAATATAATGAGTGTTCTCAGTGGCGACTTTGTTGCAAAAGCTTCAAGTTCTTTTAATATGTCGAACTTTTCTTCTTCCACCAGCAGTTCCTTATCAGGTCCCAACTCAACCAGACTATCTGTGTCTGAAAGGGCAATTGTCCAGATGTTGTAGTCACCACCTTCGTTAGATGAAAACGCAATTTTATCGCCCTCTGGACTCCATGCAGGATGTTCCTGAGTTGAATTTTCAAATGTGACCTGTTCAATTCCTACACCATTTGAGTTCATAACCCATATATCAGAATTGCCTGACCTGTCAGATACAAATGCTATCTTTGTTCCATCAGGATTGAACACCGGATTTGTGTTCACAAAATTATCATTCCTGAGGAGCTTTGGAACCCTATTATCAGGGTCGACGGTCCATATCTTCCCTTCCAGTGAATATACCAGCATGTCGCCTTCAGGTGACCAGGATGGTGCTCCTTCATTACTGGATGAATCGGTTATCTGCCTACTCTCACTGCCATCAGGGTTCATTGTCCATATATCATAGTTTCCTGCAGTTTTTGAAAGGTATGCTATCTTTGTTCCATCGGGACTCATGACGGGTTCCCTTTTGTCAGCATTTTCTGTTATCTGTGAAGTATTGCTTTTTTCAGCAAGCTCTACCACACGGATACTTACGAACTTGGAAGAGAATGGCTGGACATGTTCTGTAGCATAATATATGAATTTTCCATCTGAACTGAAAGAAGGCTCTCCTTCCCATGCAATGGTGTCATATATCCTTGTTTGGTCAGATCCGTCTGCATTCATTATCCAGATGGCCTGCTCAGAAGAATAAGCTATCAATTGCCCATCCGGACTCCATGCAGGTGATCTCTGGTTGACATCAAAGGTAAGTTGTTCTGTCTCTCCTAACGATATAGCACCTGCTAAAGCTGTTGATATCAATAGTATCGACGCGATCAATGCAATCTTTAAGACTAATGTACCAGTGTTGTTTCTCCCAAGTGTCATAATATCTAACGAATATTATGTATTAATACACTCATTAATCTTTTGTTTCAGGAGTTCACTGAGGACCTTTCCGTCAACCTTTCCGCGGAACTCGCCCATGACAATTCCCATGAGAGGTCCTACGGCTGCTGGTCCTTTTTCTTTCACAAAGTCCTGTCTTTCTTCTACGATCTTTGCGATGAAATCTTCGATCTGGGATGTGTCAATTCCCGTAAGTCCAAGTTCTTCCAGACTGTCCCTTATGTTTGCCTTTGGTTTCTTTGCAACATGGCGGAGTATCTGCTCCATACCCTCTTTGGCCACATCACCTGAAGATATTATCTCGAACATCTGTTTGAAGTGCTCGTCATTGATCTTCGTGACATCCACACCATCACGTTTGAGTTCAGGCACAAGTCCTGTGAATGTTGTCACGATAAGGGTTGCAGTGACATTCTTGTCATTGTTGTACCTGCTCATCAATTCCTCGAAAAGCGTCAGGTCCTGTGAATATGCGATCTTCTCAGCAAGTTCCTCGTTGAGCCCGTAATCTTTGCTAAACCTCTTTGCCCTTTCTGTGAGAAGCTCCGGGATCTCGATAGTATCAAAGTACTCTTTTTTGATCTCTACCTGTGGTACATCTGTCTCGGGGTACATCCTCGAAGCTCCAGGAAGCGGTCTCATGTATGCGCTGTTACCATCAGGGAGTGCACGTCTTGTCTCTTCGGGAACGAACTCAAGTGCTTCCTGCGCACGGATAAGCACACTTTCCATGGCACCGTGTGCACGTTTTTCTTTGTCTGCTACCATAACGACAGCATCGCCTTCTTTCGCACCGACGAAATCACGCAATGAAGCGACCTCATCTTCGGTTATACCATAATTGGGCAGTTCATCAGTGTGGAATATGCCACCTACACCTGAGGTCTTTGCGCGGTCTGAGAACTCGGTACCAAGGCGTCTTCCGGGCTGTACTTCCATTCCCACATGTCCTGCAAATCCGGGCAGTAGTACTGCCAGTACCTTTCCTTTCTTGAGTGATTTCTTTATGACCTTTGATTCTGTTTCGCTGAACAGGTCGGTCACGTCAAAGACCTCATCATGGACGCTTGCATCTCTTTCCTTAAGGGACCTGCGTATCTCAATCAGGTTAACCTGTCTCTCGGCTTCCCTTTCAACAATAGTTTCGATAAGATCAAGAGCCTGGACACCTTTTACCTCTACGCGGGCTCCTTCTGCTATGGATATGTTGACATCCTGCCTGATGGTCCCAAGACCTCTTTTTACCTTGCCGGTAGAACGGAGCAACATGCCGATATTGGCAGCAGTCTCCTTTGCATGTGCCGGTGAGATTATGTCAGGTGCTGTACCGATCTCCACAAGCGGTATTCCCAGCCTGTCAAGTGAATAAAGGATAGAGTCGCCTTTGTCCTCTATCTTTTGTGCGGCCTCTTCCTCTACACAGAGGACATCAACGCCTACAGCTCCTTCAGATGTGTCGAGGTGTCCACCTCCGGCGAGGAAAGCAGTTCTCTGGAATCCGCTGGTGTTCGATCCGTCCACAACTATTTTTCTCATGACGTGGAGCTGCTCCACTGGTATCATGTGCAATAGCTTTGCGATCGACAATGCGATATCAAGTGACTCTTTGTTAAGTTCGCGAGGTGGTTCCTCATCGTTTTCCACAAGGCAGGTGGTATCGTATGCTTTGTAGATATATTTCCTGTTGACCTTTGTCTGCTCAAGTGCTGCCCTGTCGGTCTCTCCCATCTCACTTGCAGTGGGACGCAGGTAACGGAAGAATTCAAAGTTCGACTCATCCGTGTCACGTATCTTAGTAGGGCATTTACAGAAGAGTTTCTCTTTTGAGTTCAACTGCTGATGAATCTCAAGTCCGCATTTTAGTCCAAGTTCACGGTAGTCGATCTTTTTGCTCATAAAAGTATCACCAAAAATTACTCTGTCACAATCTAGACAACAAAATGTGTTAGGCGTTATAAAAGTATTGTTTGCTATCTGTTCACAGGCATATGCTATAACTTTTTGTGCTTTGCTCTGTGTATCTATCAACAACTATTCCAAAAAGAATGGATTCTTTTGTGTTCATAGAAGTTTCAAGGGAAATGCCAGTCATAGTTCCAGTACTCTTCAAGCACTTATTTTGGCATGGACTTATGGATATCATCTGCATCCCCTTTGTTCAGTTTCCTCCTGAACTTTGGGTCTGTAAGGACATCCCTGGCTGTTCTCATCCTGTCGAAAACTTTACCCATCATCTCTTCATCGACATCCGGGAATGCGATATCCACATGCTCTTTCAGTGGCTCGATCTCGAGCTCCAGTGCTCTTGAAAGATCAGGTCGCTTTCTTTCTTTTGTGAGGAGTGAATCGATGGCATCCTTCCACTCGGATGCCCAGGGCGAATCAGGAATATCCGTATGATTTACCTTGCTGCGTGCAACTTTCATCACATCGACTGGACATGCATTGACACAGGCTCCACAGTAAGTGCAAAGATCATCTACTGCTGCGATGTTCTTTCCATCTTCCGGGACGTACCAGAGGTGCGATGGGCAGATGTTAAAGCAGGCATGACACCCCTGTGTGTCACATTTCTCGATGTGTTCCTCGACAAGTACCAGCTCACCTTCGAATGGCTTGACCAGATCGACCGCATCATAAGGACAGACCGCATCACACCAGCCGCAGCGTGTGCATTTATCATCATCAACCGTCACATGTCCTGATACTACAGGCGGTTCGCAGGGACGCTCTCCCTTGACCTTTATCGCATCCTCGGGACAGATGTCCTGGCAGAGCATGCAGTAGTCGCACATATCCTCGTCAACGATGAGCTGCTCAAAGGGCATGGGGTCGGTTGCCTTTGGTTCCTTTTCCAGCATGAGGAAGGCATCACAGAAATGTGCACAAATTCCGCAGAGATTGCATTTATCAGTATCGATCTCTATCTCGCCTTCGGCATTCTCTTTTAGTGGTGCTATCTCTTCTTTTTTCGGGAATGTGTATTTCAGCTCAATGGCATCCTCCGGGCATGATGCTTCGCATAAGGAACAGGGTACACATTTCTCGTTCATCTCGACCTTGTATTCAAGCGCAGGATATAGTTCCTCTTCAGGAAAATCTCCTTCTGTTCTCATTTCCAGAGCTGTTACTGGACAGAAGTTCACACACATGGAACAGAATGTACACTTATCAAGGTCCATCATCACAGGTGGTGCATCCATTCCTGTGGCTATTTCCTTGATAGGTCCAAGCTCGAGTGCCTTCGTGGGGCAGATCCTTGCGCAGATCCCGCACCCAACGCATCTCTTGTAATCGTAATCAAGTGTCTTTTCAGACCTGTCGGAGACCAGCTTGTAAAGGATGTGGTTGCCCTGTATGTCCATCTCTCTTGAGACTTCCATGGACTTTTCTTCGTCACTCATTCCTGCTCCTCCGGCAGCTCGGAACCAACAGGTCCAAGTTCGGTGAGCTCGTCAACGAAATCCTCAATGGTCTTTGCAAATTTATCCCCTTCTGCTGCAGATATCCATTGTAGCCTTAGCCTTCGCGGGTCCAGTCCGATCTCATCGAGAATTTCCTTGAGGTTATCCATCCTGTGTTTTGCATCAATGTTGCCGAGTATGTAGTGACATTCGTCAAGACGGCAGCCAGTAACAAGTACTCCGTCTGCGCCTCCCTGCAATGCTTCCAGTACAAAATCCGGGTCCACACGTCCGGCACACATGACCTTGATGATCCTGACGTTGGTCGGGTATTGTATCCTTGATGTTCCTGCAAGGTCGGCGGAACCATAGCTGCACCAGTTGCAGAGGAACGCAATGATAAGCGGGAACTCATCCTTGATCTCAACAGCCGCCCTTATCTGTGCTATGATCTGCTCGTCAGTGCTGTGGGGCATGGTAATAGCATCTGTGGGACAGGATGCACTGCATGAACCACATGTTTGGCAGGATATCTCATCTACCACTGCCTTCCCGTCTATGACCTTTATCGTATTGAAATTGCATACGCTCTCACATATGCGACATCCTATGCATTTTTCCGGATCGACATGTGCGCTGAACGGATCACTTTTAAGCTCTCCCTTTGCCAGCAGGCGGGTGGACCTTGCAGCGGTTGCACTTCCCTGTGCAATGGCTGCCTGTATCTCCTTTGGTCCTGAGGCACAGCCTGCGATGAAGACACCGTTTATGTGGGCATCCACAGGTCTCATCTTCGGGTGTGCGATTGACAAGAACCTGTCAGGTCTTTTTGAGAGGTTCAGCATCTTTGCGATCGGGTCTGAAGTTGTGCTGGCTTCCATTCCGGTTGCAAGGATCACGAGATCGTAAGATTCCTCGTGGATGGCACATTCGAGCGTGTCCTCATACCGAAGCTGCATCTGGCCTTGCGGGTCAAGCTGCACTTCGGCAACTTTGCCCCGGATGAAATTTATTCCCATCATCTGGGTGCGTACGTAGTATTCCTCGTACATCTCACCGGCTGCACGTATGTCAATATAGTGAATGGTAACATCGGTGTCAGGATAGCGCTCCTTGATCATCTGTGCATTTTTCATGGATGACATGCAACAGACACGGGAGCAGTAGGGGTTTCCAACGGTCTCGTCTCTGGAGCCGACGCACTGGATAAAAGCAACTTTCTTCGGGATCTCGTGTGTGGATGGCACTACTACCTTGCCGCGCGTTGGTCCTGATGCGTTGAGCAATCTCTCCAGCTCCATATTGGTCAGGACATCAGGATAGACGCTGTAACCATATTCTTCCTTGCGTTTTGCATCAAAACCCTGATAACCGGTTGCGACGATCACAGCTCCGACGGTGAACGAGAATTCCTCTTCCTTCAGTTTAAAATCAATAGCATCTGCCGGGCAGGCCTGTTTGCAAAGTCCGCACCCAACACAGTATTCATTGTTGATGTAAGCCGACTGCGGGACAGCCTGCGGAATAGGCATGTTGATGGCCTTTGTCTTGCCAAGACCGCTGTCGAACGGATTTGGTATCTCTACAGGGCAGACGTTCGAACACTGGTCGATACAGCCTTTGCAGCGATCGACAATGACATATCTGGGATTCTGGAGGCCTTTTACATTGAAATTACCTACTGAGCCGGAGATCTCGGTGATCTCGGAGTAGGTCAGCATATCGATGTTCGGGTGGTTCTGTACATCCGTCATCTTCGGTGCCAGTACGCATATGGAGCAGTCATTGGTGGGAAAAACTTCGTTGAGCAGTGCCATTTTGCCCCCGATGGTGGGCTCTTTCTCCACCATGTATACGTGTGTGCCGGAATCTGCAAGTGTCAGGGCTGCTTCGATACCTGCAACACCGCCACCGATGACCAGAACATCCTTGTTCGCCTTGAACGTACGGATCTGCAATGGTGCCAGCAGCTTAAGCTTTGCAACGCCCATTTTGATAAGATCGAAAGCTTTCTGGGTAGCCATGCTGTGGTTATGCATGTGTACCCAGGAGCATTGCTCGCGGATGTTTGCGATCTCCAGAAGGTAAGGATTGATCCCTGCTTTTTCGAGGACGCGTTTGAATGTGGGTTCATGGAGTTTCGGAGTGCACGCTGCTACCAGTATCCTGTCGATGTTGTTTTCTTTGATGTCCTCGATCAGCTGCTCCTGCCCGAAATCAGAGCACATGAACTGAATGTCCTTTACAAGGGCAACATCCTCCATCTCCTCGACTTTCTTATGAAGTGCATCCATGTTGATGACACTGGCAATGTTCAATCCACAGTGGCAGATATATACTCCGATTCGCATGCGATAGGCTTCCTCTTGAAGTTTTCTAATTTATGAGATAACAAAAGTTCAAATTTATTATTAATTGCTGATAACATCAACCAGCATCATTTACATTTCTTTCCAATGCCGGTGAGGGTGAACATTGTCCTGACGTCATCTGCAGTAGCAAATTTCTCATAGGTTTCCTGCGCTTTTTCGGGACTCGGGTGCATCTGGACAAAAACACAATCCAGTTTTCCGTCCTCGCTACTGGTAATGATGCGCATATCATGCTCCCCGACCGGCATCCAGATGACGATCTGTCCCATCTCTTTATTGTAGTTGAGATCAACCTTGAACTCTTCAAGTTGCTTGCTCTGCTGGACTATTTCAGAATTTTCACTACTATCGGTCATGCTATCCAACTATGCATTACTAATTATTAATGGTTGTGATTCATTCCTGCACATCCCTGCCCCTGCATGAAAAACATTATATATGACTAGTGCTATTATGGAGTTGCACGTCCCACACCACTTAGATGGTGGCGGATACTGATGTGTATTATTTGCAACAGGGGCCCGTGGTCTAGCCGGTTATGACATCGCCTTTACACGGCGGGAATCAGGAGTTCGAATCTCCTCGGGCCCATTATGTTCATTTTCTGATTGTTTTCGCGAGGAAGAGCTTTGTTTTTGCTGTTTTGAATTTACTATTGAAGCTTCCGTTCTGCTGTCAGTGAGGTGGTGAGCGTAGCTCATCACCTCGTTTCGCGCTCCAGAAACGTTATCTGGGTAGCGATTTGTCCTTATTTCCAGACGATCATGGCTTGATCTGGATCTTGCCTTTCAGTATCGGCATTATTGGATCTTAGTTAAAGATCCAACTCAACCTGAAAACTAGTCGAATTGAGACCTGCCTATTCTTTAGATCCCAGCGATTTATGCGGCATCAATACAAGCTGTTTCAACCCGTACATATTTTTTTCTTTCAATTATCCTCACAATTAGCAGACTTAGCTCAAAGAACACAACTAATGGTAGCCCTACCAACACCTGGCTAATAACATCCGGTGGTGTGATCAATGCTCCAACTAACAAGAATACAACGTACATGTGTTTTCTGTGTTGAACGAAGCTTTTGTATGGGACGATTTGATTGCGTATCAGGAACAACATTAATAATGGCATTTCAAATATTAGTCCAAAAATTATTGTTGCTGTGACTACAAATGAAACGAATTTGAAGATCGAATATGTTGCGATCGCTCCTGAAGCTTCAGCATTCAGAAAGAGATACTTAATGAACAGTGGAAGCATTCCAAAATATGCATATGATGCACCGATAAAGAATAGAATAATTGCACCGACAAAAGTTGCGAGCATCCACGTACGACTGATCTTGATAGTAGTTTCAAAATTAAATCTAGCAAAGATCATCTTTACTACCAGATAAACCACAAGTGGTAATACAAGTAGCAATGCCAGGATTAATGTCATTTTAAGTTTTAACATGATGACTTCAAGAGGTGTTACATAAACAATTGATGCACCATCTGGCAAAAGATCGGATCTGATCCGCTCGATAATATATCCCGTGAAAGGGAAAGACACAGTAGCCCCTGTAAGGAACAGAACGACTATGTATGCCAACTTTTTACGAAGTTCGGATAGAACCAAATTCAATTCTTCCATGTGCTCGACCATATTTCTCACTTCTACCTGTAATAATTATGTTCTTAATTCAAACAATTGAGATCCCGTTCTTGAAAGTGACTATATGAGTAGGATCTGCTGTAACACGCACTCTTGAACCAATATCAAAGATATGCGATGAAGACATGGACGTGTGAATATTTTTTCCCGATTGCAAAGAAACGGTATACAGTATTTCAGACCCCTTGAATATTTTATCTTCTATGACCCCAGTACCTGTTCCATCAGGAGTTATTGCAATATCATCAGGACGGATCATTAGTTGTATCTGATCCCCATCTTCCAGCCTTGAACTTCCCGAAAAGATACCGACCTCTGTCAAGATCTTTCCATCATTAATTGTCCCTTCAACAAAATCGGCCTTCCCCACAAACTCAGCAACAAAGATAGTTGCAGGATGGTGATATATTTCCTCAGGAGTTCCGATCTGTTCAATAGATCCATTGTTCATCACTGCAATTTTATCAGCCATGGAAAAGGCTTCTTCCTGATCATGAGTGACCAATATTGTAGTCGTTTTTGACTTCCTGAGGATATCTAACATATCTTCTCTCATCTGAGTCCGCATATCCGCATCCAAATTACTGAATGGTTCATCCAGAACCACCATTATAGGACATGGAGCAAGCGCTCTTGCAAGTGCAACACGCTGTTGCTGCCCTCCGGAAAGCTGATAAGGATATCGAGATCCATATTCAGACAGGTTTACCAATTTTAGCATACCTTCTACAATAGCGTCTTTTTCATCACTATATTTCTGAAGACCAAACGCTATATTCTCACTAACCGTTAAGTGAGGAAAAAGAGCATAATCCTGAAAGACCATCCCTATTTTTCTTTTCTCAGGAGGCAAGAACACATGACTGCCAGCAACCACATCATTTCCAAGAAGGAGTTGTCCACTATTTGGCCTTTCAAAGCCAGCGATCAGACGTAGAGTTGTTGTCTTCCCACATCCGCTTGGACCTAACAGTGCAAATATTTCACTATGATCGACCTTCAGATCAATTCCTTTGAGTGCAGGAACTTCATTGTAGATTTTAGTGATGTTACTCATTTCGATCAGTGCCATTATTTTTTTCTCCAGTATTGTTAAAATTATTTTTTTTCCTGCCTAAGAATAATGAAAGTTGAAATCCCCGATACAAGTATCAATAGTATAGCTAAAACTGCTGCTTCTGAATAGAATGCATCATCTGTAGCTGCCCAAATACGAGTAGCCAATGTTTGAAATCCGATCGGTGATAGTATGAGGGTCGCAGGTAATTCCTTCATGGTAGTTAGAAAC
The DNA here is from genome assembly GCF_021184045.1 of Methanococcoides orientis. Taxonomy (NCBI): domain Archaea; kingdom Methanobacteriati; phylum Methanobacteriota; class Methanomicrobia; order Methanosarcinales; family Methanosarcinaceae; genus Methanococcoides; species Methanococcoides orientis. The sequence goes on along the minus strand of NZ_CP073710.1, from coordinate 1,115,919 downwards.
ACAAGGGCTACACCATTGACAATACCCGGCCTTATTAACGGGATCGTTACTTTTCGTAGAGCTTCGATCGAGCTGCACCCAAGACTTCTGGCAGCCTCTTCAAGTGTTGGATTTACCTGAAGCAGTGATGCACTTATGGTCCCTACCGCTTTTGGAAGGAACAGCACCACATAAGCAAAGATGAGCATCGCGATCGTCTGGTAAAGACCAATAGCATAATTAGCACCAAAAAATACCAGAGACAACGCTACAACTATTCCAGGAAGCCCAGAACCCAGATATGTCATTCTTTCAAACAAGCTACTGACTCTCTTTGGATAGCGTATGGCATATAGCGAAATTGGTAATGCTGCCAGTACCGCTGCAATTGCAGTAAGTCCTGACACATATAAAGAATTTAACGCCAGTCCAAATAGATCGGACAGTATTCCAAAGTCAAATATCCCTCTGAACATCCAGTAGAATATTACTATCAGTGGCATGACCAAAGCAGCGGATATTATTGCTACTGTATAGATCAGAGCAGGTATTTTCCATTTTTTAAGCTCTATTGTCGCAAGAGGACGTTTAGTAGTTGCAGTTACACTGTGATATTTGAGTTTCTTTCTGAATTTAAGATCGAGTGAAAGAATAACCAATGCAAGAAGTACCAACAACATAGCTAGCACTGCTGCTGTTGTTCGGTCAAAGCTTGATTGGTACTGGATAAAGATGGCTCTTGTAAATGAATTGAATCTCATAAGGGATGGAGTTCCAAAATCACTTAAGCTGTAAAGTGCAACCAGTAAACCTCCTGAAGCAATCGCTGGTTTGATATGTGGAAGAGTTACCTTCAAAAATGTCTGTAACTGACCATATCCCATATTTCGTGCTGCTTCCTCCAGAGATGGATCTAAGTTTTGGAGACTGGAGCGAACTGTAAGGTAAATATATGGATAAGTAAATAGGGTAAGGGACAAGACCGCACCATCAAGTCCGTATATTGACGGCAAACTTTCAATCCCGAAAGGCTTGAGATAGTTGTGAAGGATACTTCCTTTTGGACCAATAGCTGAGATAATAGCAAAACTACCAACATAGCTTGGAATTACAAGAGGAAGTGCTGCTACTATACCAAAAAAGCGCTTATATGGCAGATCGGTCCTAACGGTCAAAAACGCCAAAGGTACAGCTATAATTACTGAAAATGAAGTAACCAGCGTTGCCAGAAGCATGCTGTTGATCAGAATAGATAGATTTCTTTGAGATAGGACCACATTAAAAATATCAGGCCCGATTGAAGCAGTTCTGATCAAAAGATAGAATAGGGGAATCGAGACTAGCGTCACAACGATCAAAGATAGTATGAACAATATTCTGGATATTTCCATATTCTTTTCAATAGCATCTGTGAAGCCAGTCATATTTACCCCCTTGCTAATTTATTCTATTCCGAAGATATGTTTAAACTCAAGTTAGTTTGTCTCTACCGTATGCAGATCATGTATAATTTAGAGTACTCCCACTTCGTTTAACAGGTCCAGAGTGCCTTTAAGATCATCTAGATCACTCAGGTCAATATCTGGTGTGTTGATGCTAGAGAGTGGCTTCTGACCGCCTTCTACCTCAACCCCATCGATGAGTGGGTATTCAAACGTCTCACTAGCAAAATACTGCTGTGACTGCATACTCAACAAGCTCTTGATGAATATTTCAGCAACTTCCCTTTCTTCGACCGAATCCAAAATACCGACACCAGCTATATTTACAATGGATCCTGCATCGTTCTTGGTATAATGATGTTCCACAGGGAAATCAGGATCATCGGATTTGAATCTCATAAGGTAGTAATTATTTACAAACCCAACATGGATCTCTTCCCTACCAAGAGCTTCGACTATCGGTGTATTCTTTGGATAGACCTGTGGATCATTGGCCTGTATAGCTTCTAGCCATTCCCTTGCCCTATCATCACCCTCAAGAACTCTCAGAGCAGTGACAAAAGACTGGAATGAACCGTTCGTTGGTGCCCAGCCGATCTTCCCGCCACCCCATTTAGGATCGGTAAATCCCCAGATAGAATCTGGCAACTCTTCAGGTTTTACAAGATTCACATTATAATCAACGGTTCTTGCACGTCCCGTGATGCCAACCCATTCATCTTTTGGTGAGCGGAATATTGGATCGACCGGCTCAAGTAGATCAGGAGAAAGCTCAATTAGCCTTCCTTCTTTACTGAGTGAACCCAGAGCACCTGCATCTTGAGCGAAGAATATGTGTGCAGGACTGTTGGCACCTTCTTCTAAGATTGTTGATGCTAGTTCTGCAGTGCCTCCATACCTTACCTGTATGTTAAGCCCTGTTTCCAGTTTTATTTTTTCAATAAGTGGGCCTACAAGTTTCTCCTTTCTTCCCGAATAGATCGTAAGTGTTTTTCCAGCTACATCAGCCGTATTTGAATAAAACTTTCCTGCGATTCCCAATGCGGATAAACTAGCAACCGCGATAGAAGCATTTCTTATGAAAGTACGTCGTTCCATTTTTAGACCTTCCGAATGAAATTAGTTATGCCTAAATTGAATTTATAAAATATTGATTGTGGCATTATTTGAATTTTTAAAATATTGATCGTATTATTTAATTGGAATTACTATTGATCACGAAATGCTGTTAATCGTCGATCTGACATATAACACTTCAAGCGAGCAGTTCCAAGATTATCAATTCATGCTTTAGTAGCAGTTGTTTTTACACTATGACGAATTTCGTCCAGCAATTCTTCGGTTGTTCTGCTTTCGACGTTTATTCCAAGATCCTCTGCTAACTTCTTGACCCCTGGATCATCATCTGAAGCATTTTCACTGACAAGAATCTCTTTTTCAGCTTTTTTTAGAGAAACTTCAGATTCTTTTTGTGCTTTTTTAAATTCGCCCATGGATGTTCCCATTGAACGAGCTAGTTCTGGAAGTTTGTTTGCACCAAACAAGAGTACGATCAAACCAAATATTAGTAAAAGTTCTGTAGACCCTAATCCACCTATCATTTTTATCACCCTGTTAATTTATGCGTATATAGTATAATTTGTAAACCATATTTTGTTTCAGTTCCAAATGTAATTTTGGCACACCTAACATATTGTGCAATGCCTTAACTTGTATATATACCCTACTATTGTGACAAAACTGATTGAAAAATACGATAATCAAAATATCAATATTTTTAGATAATTTATGCCTTAATCTACTGCTATCACTAGACCTTACAGAAATCGTGCGATTAGAAGACCAATCTCAAACAATATCACAAGAACAAAAGCAACTATTATCTGTGAAATAAAGGTTGGATCAGGGGACATAAAAACAGCAAGACTCAGCACTGCTGCATAAACAAATATCCTTTTTCTTTTAAGCATCTCAAGTTTTACAATTTGCATTTTTATAGCAAAAACAATTATCAGTGGAACTTGAAAAATAAGACCAAATCCTAATATCATATTTGTCACTGCTGCCAGAACACTTTGTACTGAAATTTGAGATATGGCGGTTTCACTGGAATAAAAAATGATATATTTAAACATCAGAGGAAGTGCAATGTAATATGCTAAACTTCCTCCAATAATAAACAATAAAAATGAAACTGGCACTATTTTCAAAAAAAACTTTTTTTCATGCTGATACAGACCCCTTGAAGCAAACTTAAACATTTCATAAAGAAACAATGGGAAAGTAAATGCAACAGAAAACACAAGAGACAGTTTGAGTTTTGCGAATATCCATTCAAGAGGAGAATAAACGAACATTTCTATGTTTTGAGGTATAAAATTAGCCCAGACCATCTTCAAAGCTATTTCTGAAAATGGGAATGCGACCATCATTAAACCAAAAAGTGCGATGGCTACAACGAATAACCGTTTTCTCAGTTCACCAAAGTGTTCTGCAAGAGGGGCATCATAATCCTCAGGTACCGATTTTGTTGGACCCAAATGTTCAATCATTAGTATATAATATAATTACATGGAATAAAAAACTGATTCCCAATTCATTGATTGTAATATCAGAAATACGTATGTTTTTGATCTTTGGTTTTATGCTTTTGTTAGTAGCTGCCCTATGCTATCAACCATTTACGATATACAGATGTTGCCTATCAGGGCAGTACATGTCCAGCTCAATTTTCATCTTCTGTATCAGATCACACCATTACTAGAATCAGCTACACATTCAGAATTAAAATAGAACAGTTGGTACGCATGGAACACTTTCTAGATGTACAGTAAGGTAAAATGCATGGTACGTTTTCAGCTTTATATTAATATCATTTTTTGATAATTATACATTGTACTGTAGAATGCACTGCACTCTACTCTATACATGAGAAGTGTTCCAACTGACTCAAGTGTTCTAGAGTTGACAAACTTTGAACATCACACATGAATTATATCGAAAACTTCTCCATGATCCTCCTGTACTCGTTCTTAGCCTGTTCCACTTTGTTGAGGTAATGAGCACTTCCAACAGTCATAGAAGCTCTTCCCTGAATAAAATCAGCTAGACTCTCAGTAACTCCTTCTTTGATCATAACGTTAAGATGCCATTTGCGTATGGTTTTTGCAGAGACACGACCATGACGTATTTTCTTCATGAAGGTGAAATAGCAGTAAAACCTTGCCGATGTCAAAACAGAACATATATATTTTAATAGCAAGTTTTCACTAATACTTCTAAAGTTAATTTATTTGCCCCTTCAAATATTATTACCTCTTAATAGGCTACAGTAATTAAGATCTGGAGAAATGAAATGAAATGATACCTAACTATAATTACAAACCCGGCATCTATTACCTTTCAACTTTTATCATAACCTATGCTCTCTGGTTTGCAGGAGCGTATGTAAGCTTTCAGGATGGTGGGGATGGGCTATATATGCTGCTTATGCTGCCGGGGCTTATGGCACCATTTCTTATCTCACTTGTTATGATCTTCAGGTCTAAAAATGCAGATCTTAAAAAAGATTTTGTCAACAGGCTGATCAACATAAGACTCATACAGCCAAAAGTGCTGCCTGTATTTATTCTAATAATGCCTCTTTCAGTACTGGTATCGATCTTTATTTCCCTGTTATTCGGAGGATCAGTGTCACAGTTCCAGCTTGCAGAAGGCTTCTCCTTCTCTACCGGATTTGTTCCTGTATTGTTGCTGCTTTTACTTGCAGCAGGCTTTGAAGAGCTGGGATGGCGAGGATATGCTTTTGACAGCCTGCAGAGCCGGCACACTTACTTCAAAGCATCGCTTATTTTTAGTGTACTTTGGTCACTCTGGCACTTTCCGCTCATGTTTGTCAACAACTCCTATCAGTATGAGATCTTCCACGAAAGTGTATGGTATGGTGTGAACTTCTTTGTCAGCATAGTTCCCATGGGAATGATAATCAGCTGGATATGCATAAAGAACGGGAAAAGTATCATTGCCGCAATCGCTTTTCACTTTATAGTAAATATGTCGCAGGAGATCCTGGATATCTCCCAGACCACTAAGTGCATTGAGACCGTTGTTCTCATTGTTGTAGCTGCTGCCATCATTGCATATGATCGGGAAATGTTCTTTTCCAGAGAACATCTTTCAGACGGTGCTGAATGAGTGCTCCACGACATTTCATTAATTAAGAATGGTGACGTTTCTACTTCAAGGTAAAATTTCGAAGATGGTATCTATCTTTTGTTTAAGGTAACTATATGTTTCATTGTAGCTAATTATCTTTAAGGGGATATTGTGAACATTCGATACAATCGTGTGTGCCCGGCTGCGATCTCAGGCATTCTGGATAACAGAATAAGAAGATGGTTTCAGAAACCCCGGGAGATACTGGAACCTTATGTCAAAGAAGGAATGACAGTTCTTGACCTTGGATGTGGTCCTGGTTTCTTCTCAACAGAGATAGCTCGGATGGTCGGTAGCTCCGGTCTGGTCATAGCTTCTGATCTGCAGGAGGAGATGCTTCACAAGCTCAGAAAGAAGATACAGGGTACGGAGCTAGAGGGACGTATTGTACTACACAAGTGTAAAGAGGATGTAATTGGTATATCGGAGAAGGTCGATCTTGCAATAGCTTTTTATATGCTTCATGAGGTTCCTAACCCGGAAAAGACCCTCAATGAGCTAGCTTCCATTGTAAAGGGCAACGGATTTTTGTTCATAGCAGAACCATATCTGCATGTTTCACCGAAGAGCTTTAACAAGACCATCAAGATAGCTTTAAACAATGGTTTCACAATTGTGGAAAGGCCAAAGGTATTTCTAAGTAGAGCAGTTGTTCTGAAAAAAGACTGAGACTTATCATTCTCTTTTTTTCTATAAGTCTCAGGAAATCCGGATTCCCAATAACCTCGCGCAAATATCGTGATCTGGCTGATTGATCATTTTCCCAAAAACATCTTGATCATGTAAACTCCCATAACCACAACCATCAGGCTAAAGACTGCCTGCATAAGTGCCTGATATCTGGGGTTGAAAAGGGCAAAGATCGCTTCCTGCATACTAAAAAAGAAAGAGAACAGGGCAATAAAGATCAGAGCCACAAGAACGATCACCACTGATGCATTAACGAGTTTCTTGAAAGATTCGTCATTGTTGTTGCCGTTTGAGGCTCTTCCTTTTGCATCCGGAGCCACCGTTGCAGGTTTTTCTTCTTCCATGCTCTCGATTTTATGTCTGTCTTCTTCCCCCGTCATATTATTCCCCTTCATTTTCTTTGCTTTTTGCTGCTTAATATTCCACGATTTACGATCCCGGCTATCAGAAGGACTGCTGTTAGCGTCATCAGGATCTGGAATCCGGGCATTGCATCTTCAGCTGGTTCCTCTGTTGCTTCATCCTCGACAACTGGTGTACCTTCTTCCACAAGTGGATACGTATTGATAACGTCTATCTTATAGATCTCATCCAGCTTTACCGGCGCTGGTGTTTCAGATATGGCAACTTCCCGTCCGTTCTCTTCCACAACAACTGTAAATGTGTAATCGTCATTCCTCGGGAGAACAAAACGGACGTTTCCCCTGACCCGGCTTGAACCTTTGAGTATCCCGAGCTCGTCACTTTCGGTATATGCTTTGTAAGGATCCACTCTTGCGGTAACTATCATATTAAGAGATCTAGAATCTCCTCCTTCGTTGTAGATTCCTGGAGATACATCTACAATTGCTTCTTGATCTGAGCTCACGAATTTGGTTATCACAAGGTTCATATCAGTAAGCTTTATGTTAGCTGGCTGTTCGGCGGTAGACGTTTCTTTCACAGTAACGAGAGTGCCCATTGTCTCCAGATGCCTATCATCCTCAAAAAGCTGGACTTCGATATCATATCTCCCCGGTTTCGGAACTTGAAGAGATACACTATTGTAAGCCATTGATTCAGCTTTGACATACCCCATGTCCAGATTCTTTTCTGCAACTATCAGCTGCGTGCTTTGGTCAATTACATTGATCTTTACAGAAAGCATCGAACTGTCGGAATTCTGGTCATTTCGGATATAGGGGGTTATTGTCAGGAGAGCACCTTCTTCCTGAGGAGTGGACATCACATCTATGTCCTGGATGAAGACCTCATCATACTCCCTATAAAGGTCTCCCGGAGTATCAATGCAGCCGGAAAATGAAGTTAAGATCAAGCTGATGGAAATAAAAAATAAAAATAGGGATCTTTTAGATCCCGATATTTCAAATCCCATGAGAATCAAACCTGATCAAAGTTTTACTTTGAGTACAAGGGACTGGGAATCAATAAGGTAATCTCCCTGCATCAGTCTCACAGACACGTCTGTCTCTCCATTAGGAGCATCTTCGAGTACCGGAAGCTCAACACCGCGGGTATAGGAAGTACCTCCTCTTGCCATTGCCTGAGTTATGTTGAAGCTTGCATTTCCTCCGATAAGCTCGTTCTCAATATCAACAAGCACAATCAGGCTATCTGCAGCGATCGTGGTTTGTCCGTTGTTTTTAACTGAGAACTTTACAGTAGTATTTTCACCCTTTTCAGCTTCCCAGGTGGAAACCGGTGGAGTTGCAAGCAAATTATCTATATCTTCTACAAAACCTACGAATTGCAGTGATGCATCCGGAAGGACAACGGTCTGGACCGGAATGTTCTTTGTCATGATCACGGGCTTTTCATCCTCGTCAAGGCCTGATGCGTATGATATGGTCAGCATTGTAGTGTCTTCAACTGAATCAAATGCAGGAGCTTGGATCCTGGCATTAACAGTGGCTTTCTTAGTTGCAGGAATGTTTATATCTGAGCTGTCCCCGAGGATTGTAAATGGTCCAAAAGAACTCACTCTTACAGAATCAATAGGTTGGCTGGTATTGTTGTTGAGCACCAGCACGGATATATCCTGTTCATGGAATTCCTTCATAACTATCGATTCTGTACTTAAGATCAGATCATCTGATCCTACAGGGGTCATAGTGGTCGTAGATACACAACCAGATGCAAGAATAGCTAAAACGATCAATATAAGTCCTAAATTTTTATTCATCATATATCCTCTTTGAAATTTGTAATATGTAACAAAATTAGCAAAGATGCTATATAAATGTTATCAGTTCCCGGTTGATTTGGTTTTGGTACTACATTAATATTACAGAAGCGTGATCTTTCTAAAACAAGAATTCCAAATCTTTATTAGTGCATTTCTACAATTATTGTATATGTATATTCAGTGGAGTTTCTGGAATATGTTCAGATTAATCGAAGATAAAAGAGGGATTTAAATGGAATCTAGGAAAGATTCTTTGTCAACACATCTTGGTATCTTTTTAGTTCTGGTTCTTGTCTACGCACTTCTATCAAGGTTTGCAGTTGTCAATTCTCCGGTATCTCCGGCTCAGGGTGTATCGGGGATATATTTTGCAGCGGCTGTTATGATAGCTTTTGTTCTGTGGTATGGTATGTGGGGTGCTCTGGCTGCCTATTTTGGATGTCTGCTAGGTGCGGCGAGTCTTATTGATATGCCATTTTCATTAAGCTTAATATGGTCTCTTGCAGATTTCTGGCAGGTTCTTATACCGCTTATTGCCTTTGTTTCACTGGGCGCTGATATCACCCTGAAGACCCGTAGGGATCTGGCGATTTTTCTTGTGTTTGGGCTTTTCCTCAATAATCTGGTGGGTGCTGTATGGGGCTCTTCCGTACTTGTTGCCGGGGGTATCGTCCCGTGGTCTGAATACAGGATCATTTTCCAGGGATGGTTCATTGGCAATCTGGTAGTTACGATTTTTATAACCCCTCTTCTGTTAAGATTTGTAACACCATATCTGCGTAACACGAGGTCATATGTTATGAATTACTGGAGTTGATGCTTTTATTCTCTCAAAAAGGGATGCAAAGGATGCACTCCTCCTATCTTTTTTAAAGTGTTGGAACAAAAGTATAATCGAATTCAGATCTCAGCAGATCCTTGGTATCAGGTCGCCTGTAGGTGTATCTACATACCTCATGCTGCCAATTGTTGTTCTCATCAGAACCTTACTTGAATTCTCGTCTGTTGCTTCCCCTATGATAGCAGCATCCTTGCCATACTCATGTTGACGAATTAATGATAGTACTTCCTCTGCATGTTCAGCCTTCACACAGATGATCGCTTTACCTTCGTTTGCTACTTCAAGAGGGTCTATCCCAAGCATTTCACAGGCAGATGATACTGATCTTTTTATAGGCAGGTCCTTTTGTTCAATGATGATCCCTGTTCCGCTTTTTTGAGCCATTTCGTTCAGTGCGCCTGCAAGTCCTCCTCTTGTCGGATCTTTCATGGCTGATATGGCAGGCCTGCCTTCGATAGTTCGTATTGGAATAACTGACCTTATCATATTCCACAAAGGTGCTACATCAGATGCCAGGTCGGTGGTAAGATCGAATCCTTCCCTATGGGCCAGGAGCGATATCCCGTGATCACCTATGGTGCCTGTAAGGATTATCCTGTCACCGGGACAAATCCCACAGTCCCGGATAACTTCATCCGCGATCCCGATACCTGTAGTATTAATTATAATTGAGTCAAGTCCGTTTCTCTCGATGGTTTTTGTGTCACCTGTTATGATAGGAACACCCACCTCTTCTGCAGTTTCGTTCATGGACCTGATTATTTGCTCAAAAGAATCAAGTTCAAATCCTTCCGGTACAACTATCGCACATGTAAGGGCAAGGGGTGCAGCTCCCATTACTGCAAGATCATTGACAGTACCTGAAATAGCAAGCCTGCCAATGTTGGAATTCGGGAAAAAAGCAGGTTTTATCACGTGACTATCTGTAGTGATCACGATCTCATCAGAGTTTTTGTTATTGGCAATGGTACTTGCAATGTTTATCGTTGCACCATCATCGAGATCGTCAAGACCCACAAGTCCTGCAGATCTGCTGGTTATGTTGTTGAGGATCACTTCACGAATAAGTGCCTGCATCGTTTCTCCACCAGCTCCATGTTCCATCCTAATGACTTTATCTTTTGACATGATCATCACTTATTGTTATCAGAAACAAGAATGTCTTTATTCAAGATAGGATTCGATGTACTCTATCCATCTATCAATGCTTATCCTGTCATTTCCAGAGGTTAGGAGTATGGGAATTGATGGATTTAACTTTTCAATGTCAGCTTTCATTTTGGAAGGATCGGCAGATACAGCTTCACTAATGTCCACCTTGTTCACGATGGCAAGATCAGAGGTCCTGAATATCATCGGATGTTTTAAAACAGTATCATCACCCTCACTTACACTTACGACCACAACACGGACGTTCTCACCAAGTTTATAGTCCACAGGGCAGATGAGATTCCCTACGTTTTCGATGAATAGGATATCAATATCTTCAAGATCGATATTTTCCATTGATCTTTCCACAAGTTTTGCATCCAGATGACACTCACGGCCAGTGTTTGCAGCTACTGTTTTCACTCCCAGCTTCTCAAAACGGGATGCATCCATCTGTGCTACCACATCACCTGCAATAACCGCAATTCTGTAACGGTCTTTGAGCGCATTGATCGCCTCTTCAATAAGGGTTGTTTTCCCGGAACCTATGGCTCCCATGATATTCATGGCGAAAACCCTGTTTTTGATCAAAAGCTTCTTGTTGCTATGTGCAAGCTCATTATTGGCTTTCATGACATCTTTGTTGACATTTACCACGTGCATCAGCATTGATTTTTCCTCTCTCTAATTTCATATGTCGATATCTATCGTCTGAATTATGAGCTCATTTCCACCAACCAGCTGAAGCAACTTCCCGCATACCGGGCAGGTCATTAATGCATATTCGTAAAGGGATTGCTGATCATCACAACAAGCATTGTCTGGAACTCCGCTATCTCTTTTATATCCGCATTCACACTCGCCACACGGTGAAACGAAATTCACATTGACCTTTGCACCTTCGGCAATACTGTCCCCGGACAGAACATCAAGGCAGAACAATAACTGGTCAGGATTCACATGTGTTAGCCTGCCAATTTCCAGTGTTATGGAATTTACTGCTGATGCTTTATTCTGATCTGCTGTTGCTATCACAGTTTCAAAGATCTCACAGGCAAGTGAATACTCATGCATATTATATTCCTTTATTATGTCTATATTTGTACCAGTTATAGCATGTGCCTTCCAGACTTACCATGCAGGGGCCGACCGGAGCTTCAGGTGAACATCTTCTACCAAAGAGAGGGCATTGGGGAGGCTGAGCTCGTGCTGTCAATATTTCGGCACAGATACATTCTTCATAAAGACGATTTTCACCATCAACATTATCGCTCTCTGAAGCTCTTTTCTCATGAAGTTCCTTATAGATATCAGCATGAACGTTTACAGCATCAAATTGGTCAAACTCTTTTTTCAAAGCAAGACCTGAATTTTCGATCATGCCAATTCCCCGCCATTTGCTATCGGTCTTCTTAAATACCTGATACAACATTTCCCGGGCCTTGAGGTTTCCCTCGACATTCACACAGCGTGGGTATGCGTTCTCCACACAGGACCTGCCGGTTTCGAGCTGGTTCTGGACCATGGCTATGCCGAGGAGAACATCAAGAGCTTCAAAACCCGTTACTACGATTGGAAACCCTTTTTCTGAAATTTGATCATATTTTTCAGTTCCAATGATCGTTGATACATGTCCTGGTGCCAGGAATCCGTCCACATTTGTATCTCGTGTGAGGATCTCCATTGCCGGAGGCATGAGTTTATGTGATGTGAGAATGCTGAAGTTCTCAGGCACTCCTCTTAATAATGCAGCAGCATTGGAGGGTGCAGTGGTCTCAAATCCGATCCCGAAAAATACAATCTCCAGAGTCGGGTTATCTTTCGCGATCTTTATGGCATCATCGATACTGTAGACCATGCGAATATCATATCCATCGGATCTTGCATCGAATAGACTTCCCGTAGTTCCCGGTACCCTCATCATATCCCCAAAGGAAGTGATCACCTTTCCTGACCTTGCCAGTTCAATTGCAAAGTCGATGTCCTCTACAGGGGTTACACAAACAGGGCATCCCGGACCGCTTAATAACTGAACGTCATCAGAGATTATATCACGAATTGCATATTTTGATATGGTTCTTTCATGAGTGCCACATACATGCATTATTCGAAGAGGTGTGGCATGTTCATTGATCCTTGATATCAGCTTTTGTTCAATATTTTCCATAATATCAACTGAGATCCATCACATCTCTTAGTAGTTTGAGAACTTCTTCACTTTCTTCATCAGAGATCAATGAAATAGCATACCCAACATGGACAAGTGCATGCTTGCCTATGAGCGAACTATCAGCTCCCCCTATAAGATCAAGGTTCACCTCTCTCTTTATACCCCCGATATCAACAGTAGCCGTGTTCTCATTCAGGATCGAAGTTATTTTCCCCGGAATGGCTATGCACATACTATAAAAAAGGGTCTTTTATATTTAATATGTGTCGCCTGCTACTAATCATGTGGATTGTTATTTATATCTGGAAGTAAAATAACTACTATAGTGAGATGGGTTTTATCGATCAATTTTAGTGGGGGACTATCAGTATCGATCTTAAAAATCATTCATAATGAGATGGTCACTTGAGTGAGGGAAATACAAATTCAGATAGTAGTGTAAATGATCTTGATTTCTTAAGGATGGACTGGCATAAGTTCCTTAAGGCAAGAGGGTCGGGCGGGAGTTTCAAGCTTCTGGAAAACTATAAGAACTATACTTCGGATGATCCTGACTTTCCTGTGACCCATGTCCTGTGGATACAGGGTGCCCAATGTACGGGCTGTTCTGAATCTTTACTGGATGCTTCCAATCCGGATCTCCTGAAGGCATTTGAGATACTCAACATCGATCTGGAACGGCATGAAGCATTCCTTGCACACCAGGGACTATTTGTTGATGGTGAGCCTGCCAATACATCAGAACTTAATTCTGAGATCCTGCTCGATGAGATCAGTGAAAGGGGAAACTACATCCTGATGGTTGAGGGGGCAATTGCAAACGGGCCTGAAGGTTCAGGAAAATATTTCATGTCAGGAAACCGTAGCAGCAAGGAGATGTTCAAAAAGGCAGCCCAGAATGCTGACCTTATAATAGCTGTGGGGACCTGTGCTGCATATGGAGGTATTAATACAGCAAATAGCGACATAGTTGATATTCTGGATTACAGGGGTGTCGCTTTCACGAAGAAGGACCCATCAAAAGGCATGCTGAAACTTCTCGGGATAGACAAACCTGTGATTAACATCCCGGGCTGTCCTCCTCATCCTGACTGGATTATCTTTACGTTAAGTGCAATTATATCCGGTAATGTCAAGGTACCTGATGATCTGCCTGAGGTACTGGATGAGTTTGGCAGGCCAAAGGTCTTCTTCCCACCGGATCATAACGTCCATAAGGACTGTCCCCGTAAGGATTTCTTCAAAAACAAAGAATTTGATAGTTGTGCTGGTGGGGAAAAATGCCTGTTGAAAATGGGATGTCAGGCCTTCCTTGCTCATGCTGACTGTGCACTTCGCAAATGGAATGATGGGCACAGTTACTGTGTACAGTCGGGTTCCCCATGTATTGCATGTGTGGAACCGGATTTTCCTGATAATGCCAGACCTCTGTATTCAAGTAAGAAAAATATGAAAAGTATAAAAAAGAAGGAGACTGGCCAATAATGGTTCGGGTAACAGTTGATCCCCTTACAAGGGTCGTAGGCCCCCTAAGGTTGGATACTGAGGTTGATGAGAACGGTGTCATAAAGGAAGCCAGAAGTTCCAATATGATCTTCAGGGGATTTGAACGCATATATCGTGGTCAGGACCCGAGGGATTCAATTCTTCTATCCCAGAGGATATGCGGTGTATGTCCCGTAGCACACTCAATAGCTGCGGTCAATGCGCTTGATGAGCTTTTTGGCGTTGCTGAGTCGGTTCCAAAGGATGCACTTGTTGCAAGGAACATAAATCAGGGTCTGAATACGGTCTCAAATCATTTACTCCATTTCTATATCCTGTGGGCTCCGGACCTTGCAAATCCTGCCTATGGTAATGTAATGTCCACTTTTGGTGACCTTGGAGCTTCTGTCTGGAAAGAATTGCTTGGAAGATTTGCCCCGATCAGCTATAAGATCGGTGGAGAACCGATCCCCCCCGGTAGTTCATATGTTGGCGTTATCCCGATGAAGAAAAGACTACACGATGCCGGTGCTGTGATCGGTGGGAAAATGCCCCACCAGACCGTAATCTATCCCGGGGGAGTTACAAACAATCCAACAACTTCAGACATTCAAACCTTGTCATCGATCATGTCTGAAGTTGTCGATTTCTTAAATAAAAATGTAATCGGCATACCTTTTGAGGATTGGATCGAGAACACTTACAAGGCGTCTTCTCCAAAGAAAGCTGTAGACTTCTTTATTGAACACCTTAACGAAATAACTGAAATGTCACTTCAGAAGAATGACCTTTCACGTTCAAATGGATGGGGGGATGTAGAGCTATATTCCGCATTCGGCTCAGAACTTATCGGTGAAGAACTGCTGGGACTTCCGATCAGTCTCAAGCACGATAAAATGGGTGGTTACAATGATCTTTCAAAAATAGGCTTACTCTCATATGGCGGATTCTATAGCGTTGACCATGAAGGCTATGATCCGACAAGTCCTTCCGGCGATCGCTTCCAGACTTCCGGTTTTATGACCAGCTCGTTAGAGTATCATAATTTTGATTCAACGAAGGTCACAGAAAACGTCAAACATGCTTTCTATGATGATTATGAAGGCGAAAGACATCCATATGAAGGAGTAACCGAACCTTTTACAGATCCCGACCGGATCAATTATGATAACTTTTCTGAGGAAAAATATACATGGTCTAAAGCTCCACGTTATGATGGCATCCCATGCGAGGTTGGTCCGTTATCCCGTCTGCTCATTATGAAAGAGCCACTTGTCACGGGTCTTGTACAAATGTTCCGGGAAAAAGGATATTCTCCTTTTAACAGCTTTACCAGAATGATAGCACGCATGCAGGAATTGTTCATTGTCACCAATGAGATGATCAAGTGGATAACAACAGACCTTGATCCAAATGGAAGATTCCGTGTTGATATTAATATGTCAATGGGCAGGGATTCCAGAGGAATGGGTCTTTGTGAAGCTCCCCGGGGTGCACTGGGGCACTGGCTCATAACAGATGATGATTCAAAGGTCGCCAATTACCAGATAGTTACCCCAAGTGCCTGGAACCTGAGTCCCAGGGACAGTGAAGGGGTGCCAGGTCCTCTTGAGCAGGCACTGGTGGGGTGCAGGATATCTGCAGTTGATAACTGGCTGGGAGTCGATTTCAGTAATCCTACCAGTATTTTACATGTGGGGAGGTCATATGATCCGTGTATCACGTGTGCTGTCCACACCATAGACCTGACAGGGAAGAACCTTCCTGGTACATTCCGACTGCTGTGAGAATATTGGATTTTATCATATGGTAAGAATATATACGGGTTGTAGGGGTGCCTAAATGTCTGAATTAAATCCATCGGTTCGCATAATCGGATGTGGAAATATTCTAATGGGGGACGATGGTGTTGGCGTGAGGGTTGTCGAAGCTCTCGAAAAAATAGAGTCTGGTATTCTGGAGGATATTGATATACTGGATGCTGGTGTATGTGGCCTTGATATCCTGAACCTGCTGGATGGTGTTGATAAGGCAATTATTGTTGATTCAATGGTTGGCAGTGGAAGTACGAAAAGAGGTTCAATTCTTCGTTTAGATCTTGATGATCTTTTGAATAAAGACCATGAATACGCTGGGATATTCTCAGCCCATGATATCGGTATTTCTGATATCCTTACCATTGGAAAACACGTTCAGGATTTTCCAGATATCATTGTTTTCGGGATAGAGGTCGGCGGGATAAGGGAAGATCTATCAATGGATCTCAGTCCGGAGGTTCTTGCTGCGGTGGACAGGGTAATTTCGTATATTATTGAGGAAATACCCGGGGCATCGCAATAAACACGCTTGTACACAAGCCCGTATTCAGTGATCACAGTCAGATGATGCGATACCTGATCGGGACATCGATGTGGATGCAATCATCTCAGAAGAAGAAGAAGAAGAAATGGCAATATCTGTTCTCCAGGAACTACGTGGATACGTGTACGATGGCATCACGACATACGAGCTTTGTCGGATTCTGAAAGAATACTTTGGTGTGGTTGCTGCTTACTGCTGCGATCTGATCCAGGGAATGAAGATAGAATTAGATATGTATTTTCCAGATCATCAGCATTTGTATTTCGTGGATACTTGAATTTTGAATTTTATCCCTCGCATAGAAAGTTGGTGATTGAAACTTCGAATTATTGGTTTAATCGTATATTGTTATATTATTGAACTAATATTGAATTAACTAACTAATATATACAAAAAAAATAAATATGCAGGAGGCTGCAATTGATAGTCCACCAACTGTCGTGATTAAAACGAAAGACTCCAACATTGTATGGCCGTTAGCATCGCACAACAAGTCGGAGAAAGTAGAAAAACCGATGGCGGTGTTCATGGGCTTAAAGGCCGGTTTTGTTGGTGTGATGAAAAAGGGGAATGTGAAGTTATGAGGGAACAGAAGATAGAGATTGTGAACTTTGGAATTGACGATGGGAACTTTGAAGAAGCTGTTGAGGCTTACAAGAAGTTCTTAAGTGACCGCTGTACTTACTGTTATGGTGGAAAGTATTCACCCGAAGGAAAGCTTTTTGTGAAACCCGCTACGGAATATATCGAATATTGTCATATGGGTGGAGAAGCTCCTGTACCCTACAGTCAAGGGATGGATTTTGGTATGATATTCTTTATGACATCTTACAATGATAAGGTGTTTTTCTTTGATAATATCGGGGAAGCAAAGGCTTTTTGGAATGTTTTAGATGCGATTGATGGCTATTTCCCATCTGTTGTAATGTGAATGTGAAATATAAAAGTTTACTTCAACTCTGATTATAAGGACTTGGCTCTTGCTGTGAAGAGTGGTATGCCTATGGAAGAAGCTGAGAAGGTTCTGGAACAGCATATCCCCCTTAGCATTCTTTTTCATGTAATGTAGCGTAATCTTGGGATGCTTCGGAGTGGTTACAGTACATTGCTGTGATCTTGTTCAGCTGATCAAGCTTGAGTTATTCAAATCTTCTGATAAGTGATTTAAAGGTATGTAGGCCTCAGATTAACGATTACTGCAATTAGCAGCAATATAATAAGCAAATAAACTATAGTGTCGATTAGCCCTTTCCTTCCCACATTTACAAATAAGTTTAACAATACTTAAAAATAATTGTTATTGATGACGGTAAAGTTTTACGATTAATTTGATCCAAAGTAACGTCACAGAGGCCTATTTATACTATCTTGAACCAGGTATATTAAAGATGCAAACTCAATGCAGGATGATCAATGTTAGCGGGGTGGTACAGGGTGTTGGTTTTCGCCCTTTCGTATATCACATCGCGACAGAGAACGGGCTCTGCGGTTATGTGAAGAACACAGGCAATGACGTAGAGATAGTCACAGAAGGAGACAAAAAGAATATCGACCGTTTTCTCCACGAGCTACATACTAAAAAACCACCTCTATCGTTTGTTGACCAAGTAAGAACGAAGTTTTTCCCTGTATCGGGCTTTTCCGTTTTCTCGATACTTGACAGCGAACTGGATGATACTACCAGTTCCATTATCCCCCCTGACAATGCGATCTGTTCCGATTGCCTGCGGGAAATGTATGATCGTAAGGACAGGCGCTATCACTATCCATTTACTTCCTGTACGAACTGTGGTCCGAGATATTCCCTGGTAAGCTCTCTTCCCTTTGATCGGAAAAATACCAGTATGGTCGAATTCCCCCTGTGTCAGGAGTGTGGTCTTGAGTACAAACTCCCGTCTGACAGAAGATTCCATGCACAGGCCACCTGCTGTCCGGATTGTGGTCCTGTCCTTTCACTTACCAATTGTAATGGTGATGTTATTGCATCCGGAAATGATGCCATTATCAGATGTGCTGAACTCATAGATGATGGATCAATTGTTGCAGTCAAAGGATACGGTGGTTTCCATCTTGTCTGTGATGCTACTTCAGACAGTGCTGTCCTGAAGCTCAGGAATTCTCTTGATCGTCCTGCTCAGCCTTTTGCGGTGATGGCAAAAGATGTTGGAACGGTATGTTCTTTTGCCAGTATCGATGCAGATGAAAGTTCCCTATTGCTCAGCAGGCAGCGTCCAATAGTTGTTCTGGACAAAAGTGATGATCTTGCATTATCTGATCACATTGCTCCCGATCTGCATAACATAGGTGTGATGCTACCTTATTCAGGCACACACCACCTTCTGTTCGATAATAGTGATACGGATGTTTATGTAATGACATCTGCAAATCTTCCGGGTCTTCCGATGGTGACCGATAATGAGGAGGCATTGTTGAATCTCGAAAGAATCGCAGATCATTATCTGCTTCACAACTATGTTATCAGGAACAGGACAGATGATACGGTTATCAGGTTCGTTAATGGTAGAAAAGCTTTCATAAGGCGATCGAGGGGTTTTGTACCTGAGAGGATAGAGCTTCCGTTTTCAATAGAACCGGCGATTGGTTCTGGTCCCGAACTTAACACTACTGTTACCCTGGCAAAGGAGAAAAGTGCATATATCTCCCAGTATATCGGGAACACAAGGCACTTTGAGACTTCTCAGTATCACAAGCAGGTCGTTTCCAATTTAGAACAGTTGACAAAGATCAACCCTCATCGATGGGGTTGTGACCTGCATCCGGAATTCAACACCACACGTTTCGCACAGGAGCAAGGTGGAAATAAAACGGTCTTCGTGCAACATCATTATGCACACATAGTTTCGCTGATGGTTGATAATCTCTTGTCTGCCGATTCAAGGATCATCGGTATAGCTCTTGATGGTGCTGGTTACGGGGAAGATGGAACAATATGGGGGGGAGAGATCCTTGAAGCCACATATTCTGGCTATGAAAGAGTTGCTCATCTTATGGAGCAGCCAATGCCCGGTGGGGATACGGCTGCGATCTATCCTTCACGCATGGTTTTGGGGATGCTACATGATGTTCTTGAAGCGAAAGAATTGAGGGAGCTTCCTCTTTACTTCAAGCATGGTGAGCCAGAACGTGACATTGTATTGCAGCAACTGGAAAAGGATGTAAATCTGGTTAGAACGAGCAGTTTTGCAAGGGTACTTGATAGTGCAGCAGCACTTCTTGGCGTTTCACATTATCGCAGTTACCAGGGTGAGCCTGCAATGAAGCTGGAATCAGTTGCAAAAAAGAGCGTGCTTGATCTGGATCTGCCTGTCGTTTGCAAACGAGGAGTGCTTGATACTACCAGTTTGTTATATGGTCTCTACGAAAGGCTTGATACACATGCAGTTTGTGATCTGGCATATTCTGTAGAGGATACCCTTGCCATCGGGGTTGCAGAACTTGCAATATCAGCTGCTAAGAAAAGGAATGTTGACATTGTGGGACTAAGTGGGGGAGTTGCTTATAACGAACACATAACAGGACGTGTCTGTGAAGTTGTTAAGGATGCAGGTCTTGAATTTATCACCCATAACAGAATCCCATGTGGTGATGGAGGGGTTTCTTTGGGGCAGGCAGTTGTTGCAGGATATTCTGAAAAGTTTGACTGAATGATTCCTTGTTTTTATATGCACATTTAGAAAGTACTTTACGATTTAATGATTATTAAATATCCAAACAACGTATTATTCGCTCAAATAGCTGCTATCTTGATGTAGTTTCAGGTAAGAATAGATTCTTAATAGTGCTGTGAAAATTCGATCTAATATTTTCAACATTTGAGAAAGTATTTCTCCATGCTTCCTACGGGATTGCTTAGTTGTCTGATTGGAAGTTGTCTTTTTATATTTTAGATCATATTCAAATATCATGAAATTAAGAATTGATCTGATTCTAACGTTGATTCTCATAACTCTTGCATTTTCTGGTTGTATTGGAATGGAGGGTGAAAGCGCAATACAAGGATCTTCAGAATTTTCGATCAATTCATCTTCTGTAAATGCCTATTCATTCATTGACATCCCACCTCTGCTTGAGTGCATATCTAGCAATGACGGATTGCATAGGGAAAGCGAAAATTATGATACTGGCGAATTTTCGATATTTGAAGCTCCTGTAAAATATGCTTCTGTTAATGGTATTAAGATAGCCTACCGTGAGTTTGGTTCAGGTGAGCCTATCTTAATGATATCTCCATTTGCTTCAACAATGGATATGTGGAATGCGACCTTTGTGGAACAGCTGGCCGGTAGTTACAGAGTAATTATCTTCGATAACAGGGGAATGGGATATTCATCGGACAATAACAGTTCTATTACGATACATCTTCTGGTCAATGATGCCGAGGGTCTGATGAATGCGCTTGATCTGGATTCTGCAAATGTATTTGGTACCTCTATGGGAGCATCGATTGCCCAGGAATTGGCTCTTGAATACCCTGGGAAAGTTGATCGTTTAATCCTTTCATCAGCAACCTATAGTCTTGATGTTCCAGAAACAGAGATTCTGAGAAGCAGAATTCAATATCGGGCTTCTGATCCTTCTACAGACCCAATGATCAGAAAGTATGCAGAAGGAAATCTGGGCTGGGATGGCACATATGAAAGACTGCTAGGGATTCAGAAAAAAGTGCTTCTTCTTACAGGAGATAAGGATATTCTCACACCTCCGGAACTTTCAATTACGATCACAGAGCAGGTTCCCAATTCACAACTTGTCAGGTTTGAAGGCGTGGGACATTTAGGAGAGCAATATCTACCGGAAGAATATGCAAATAAAATCCTCTGCTTTCTGGTATCAGAGTGATCTGATGATATGTGGTAGTTTCAACAAATACGCTATAAGGTCATTAAAGTAATGTGGAAATCCCTCAATTATTACAATATTTTAATAATGATCCCGGATTTCCACAAGCAAACTAAATACACAACTTCTTATTTTTAAAATTGCAGCAGTTAAGCCGAATTCGGAGAAGATGGTCTCTGTAAACCAAAAAGATGTGATCTTTATAATCAATTATATCCGGAAGCTCTTTTTTAGATCGTCCAAAGTGTAAGGTCCTCCGAAATGTGCAATATATATTCTCTCCGGAGCATAGTCAACTAGCTTTTGGATGCTCTTCATAACTTCATTCAGATCATCTGCCCAGAAAGGAATATTGGGCTTGCTGGAAAGAAGTGACGGGACTATCAGATCTCCCACGATGGCATCACCATTATCCAGAATTATTGATACAGATCCGGGAGTATGTCCCGGTGTGGAGATAACTTTTCCCAGGACACCGTATTCATCAAGTTCAAACAGGTCCTCAATGAGAATATCGGGTTCAAGTGGGGGATAGCGTGTATTCTTTCCATGTCCGAGGAACAACTTGAGGATCCTTCCGATAAATCTGGAAGGTTTTAAATTTCCCTGAGTACCGGTGCGGAGCTTATTCGCATCCAGTCGGTTTATAACAACTTTTGCACCGGTTATCTCACGCAACTTTGCAGCACTTCCTGCATGATCAGGGTGGCCATGGGTCAGGACAATGAGGTTTACATCCTCAGGAGCGATATCAATTTCATGGAGCTTTTCAAGAATGGCATCTTCACTTCCCGGATAACCGGTATCGACCAGAATAGTTCCTTCTCCTCTTACGATGAAAGCAGTTGTCATCTTCAGAGGTATTGGAATTACATTTGTAGATGTGTCCATAAACCCTTTCTCCACTTATTAAAGTTGCATCGCCAGTTCTTATATTTTTTGCAATGGGTTTGAAGATGACCTCTGATGATTTTTCCTGATCTTCTAAAGCCATCTTTTCCTGATTATTTTTAATATAGAGATTTACGTTCAAGAATGGTATCTAATTATGTCGAATGATAAGAAAAAAGAGACTGCAACAGTAAAGCACATTGATCCTCGAAGCTTTTTCCAGCGATGATCTCATCGGTAGTATTTTTGTTGTGTTTTTTGTTGCTATTATAATTATCTATTTCAGGAAAATGATGTAATATAGATTTAACAACGTTTTGATGATGTTATCTAAATGCTTTTACTTTTAAATCAAAACTATCGGTCTTTTAACTTCGCATTATCTCGATAGTTATGTATATATATCATGCATAATACTTACATTTAAACTCTCTTAATTATTTAATTATAAGCATTTATAAATTTTAGGATGATATAATGGTATTTATAAAAAGAACGGATAATATACTTTTTCTTAGTTTATTGCTGATATTAATCGGTATGATGATCTCATCTCCTGCGAGTGCAGCCACATTTGCAGTCGGGGACGGTTCTGCCGGAAACCCATATCAGATTTCTACGATCGAGCAGCTTCAGAACATGAGTACTGCCTTGTCAGCAAACTACATATTGATTAATGATATCGATGCCAGTGAAACTATTAGCTGGAATAGTAATGCCGGATTTGTGCCAATAGGTAGTTCCTCAAGTCATTTCACAGGTAGCTTTAATGGTAGCGGATATGTGATCACCGGGCTTCATATAAATAGGCCATCCACAAGTTATATCGGACTTTTTGGATATGTGGGTTCAAGTTCAGAACTTAATAATGTTTGGCTTGAGCATGTTAACATTACTGGTGTTGATTATGTCGGTGGTCTTGTTGGATGGAATGATGGTTCTGTTATTCAAAGTCATTCCAATGGCAATATTACTGGTTTTGATTATGTAGGTGGTCTTGTTGGAGTAAATTTAGGTTCTGTTGATCAGAGTTACTCCACTGGAGATGTTTCTGGTGACTATGATGTCGGTGGACTTCTTGGGTATAATGATTTTGAAACCGTTTCCAATAGTTATTCCACTTGCAATGTTACTGGTATTTCTATTATAGGTGGTCTCGTTGGAGAATGCTGGGATGGCGAAATTTTGAATAGTTATTCTGCCGGGTATGTCACTGGTTCTGATTCTGTCGGTGGTCTTGTTGGATATGATATGTTTGAGTTAATTTCCACTAATAGTTACTGGGATACTCAAACCTCTGGTCAATCTACAAGTCCTGTAGGCACAGGTAAGACAACAGCTGAAATGAAGACACAATCCACATTTGTTGGTTGGGATTTCTCTTCAATTTGGTCCATGGATGACAGTATTAACAGTGGTTATCCGTACTTATTGCAGCTACCTCCGGTAAGTGCTAGTGAAGATGTACAAAATCTGACTTCCCTCCTCGCAGTTCCTCTCAATGAAACTGATTTCACTTTCGCCAGCTCGGAATTTGTTGAAGGCATAAATGTGGAATTCAATACTTCAAGTGATAATGTTGACCTTACCCTTATGAGCACAATGAATATCGTGAAACTGACCGGAGCTCTGGATAATGATGTATGGGTCAGGATCTATGTTGATGGTGCCTCAGAACCTGTGCTTGAAGAAAAGATGAGGTCTCTCAGTAAAGACAGGTCAAATATTGACGAAGGCTCAACAGGAACAAGGCCAATCAGTTTCACTATTCCTTCTTCCGGGACACATAATATTACTTATGAGTTCAACAGGACAGGCAACGGTGCGGTAGAGGTTAATGATATTGACATAACTCTCTTGAAGTTCGTTACGGCAGAAGGAAACCAGGTTCGTGAGCAGCTTACGGATGTGAGCTATAGTCACTCTTCTACTACATTTAATGACGCATTTAACTGGTCTGTGGAAAAGAGTGTTGAATCCGGTACCTTTGTGATAGGTAAATACTCACTGAGTTCTGATCTGGAATCAGTGTTACAATATTACTATAAGGATCTCAACTCAGGTGACACTTCAACATCCTGGTCAAGACATCAGGGAAGTGCCTTTGACGTTGGCTCTGTTTCCGGTATATTCGTAGATCAGGTTGAGACCTCATCAACCAATTACAGCATTTTCTCAAAGAGCAGCGGTGTGAATACGAACGTTGTTGGAAAGGTACTTGACTTTGACCTGAAAGACTCGGGAGCATATGAGATAAGTAGCTTCTCTGTTTCCAACGAGGGTACAGATGCTTCAAATGATCTCCAGCTTCCAGCTGGTACGCATCTACTGGCAACCGAAAGTGTGACTGTGTATAATGGTACCGGTTACTTCCTCGCAATGACCAGCTCTTTCAGCTCACTTTCCGGCTCTCAGACACCGACATATTTCATCAACTGTACTCAGGTTCCTGACTGTTATTCAAAGAAGGAGCGATACCTTATGTCAGATGATGATATTGGTAACGCTTTCATCTACTACACCACTGGTGGTCTGACACCGGGTGAAACATACAATTTCAACCTCTGGGTCACTGTGGAAGAAGGTGAGGTTCTTGAACAGATCGATGAAGTACTCGCTGGTTTCGAGATTAGCGAATTTGATATCACTTTTATTAATACAGCACCGCATGTGGCTATAATTGCACCTGAACCGGATGCTTATATTTCCGGTACTTTCTACGTGAATGCATCTGTAACCGATAACAACGAGGATGCTTTCGTGTCCAATATCAGCCTGAGCAACACCACAGGCGATGTTGGTGGATATATTTCTCTCCCTCAGGATGTTTCTTCTGTCACTTTCGATAGTACCCAATTTGCAGATGGTATCTACAATATTACCTGGGTAGCATGTGAGAATGAAACAGCTGAAAAGTTCTGTTCAAGCAATGTTATCGGTGTAACAATAGACAACAATGCTCCGTTCATTGATTTCAATGATGAGACAACCGATGAGGGCAATTTCAGCCAGAGCTACATTGTTGGTAACATAAGCGTGAGTGACATGTGGCTGAACGCTTCCGGAATCTACCTGTACAACAACAGTGGACCTGTTGATTCCAGCATTAGTGCTGATTCAACTCATTCCGTTACTTTCAGCGATCTTGCTGATGGTTACTATCAGTTGAATGCCAGTGCCTGGGACTATGCCGGTAACACTAATGAGACTGAAACAAGATCTATCCTGCTTGATACAACCGATCCGGTAATTGTATTCAACGAGGATACAACTGCTGAAGGTAACTTCAGTCAGAACAGTATCTTTGCTAACGTTACATCCTTCGATGTTTTCGGCTATTCCAGCCTCACAATATCCCTGTACAATGAGAGTTCACTTGTGGATTCCAGTACAACCGAAGGTAATGGTAACCTTTCCAACGAATTCACAGGTCTTGCTGATGGTGTCTATTACCTGAATGCAACCGTAGTTGACCTTGCAGGTAACACCAACACTACCTCTACTATGGAGATCACACTGGATACTGTTAAACCTGCGATCGATTTCAATGATGAGACAACCGATGAGGGCAATTTCAGTCAGAACTACATTGTTGGTAACATAAGCGTGAGTGACATGTGGCTGAATGCTTCCGGAATCTACCTGTACAACAGCAGTGGAGTTGTTGATTCCAGCATTAGTGCTGATTCAACTCATTCCGTTACTTTCAGCGATCTTGCTGATGGTTACTATCAGTTGAATGCCAGTGTCTGGGACTATGCAGGTAACACTAATGAGACTGAAACAAGATCTATCCTGCTTGATACAACCGATCCGGTAATTGTATTCAACGAGGATACAACTGCTGAAGGTAACTTCAGCCAGACCCGTATCTTTGCTAACGTTACATCCTTCGATGTTTTCGGCTATTCCAGCCTCACAATATCCCTGTACAATGAGAGTTCACTTGTGGATTCCAGTACAACCGAAGGTAATGGTAACCTTTCCAACGAATTCACAAGTCTTGCTGATGGTGTCTATTACCTGAATGCAACCGTAGTTGATCTTGCAGGTAACACCAACACTACCTCTACTCTGGAGATCACACTGGATACTGTTAAACCTGCGATCGATTTCAATGATGAGACAACTGATGAGGGCAATTTCAGCCAGAGCTACATTGTTGGTAACATAAGCGTGAGTGACATGTGGCTGAATGCTTCCGGAATCTACCTGTACAACAGCAGTGGAGTTGTTGATTCCAGCATTAGTGCTGATTCAACTCATTCCGTTACTTTCAGCGATCTTGCTGATGGTTACTATCAGTTGAATGCCAGTGTCTGGGACTATGCCGGTAACACTAATGAGACTGAAACAAGATCTATCCTGCTTGATACAACCGATCCGGTAATTGTATTCAACGAGGATACAACTGCTGAAGGTAACTTCAGCCAGACCCGTATCTTTGCTAACGTTACATCCTTCGATGTTTTCGGCTATTCCAGCCTCACAATATCCCTGTACAATGAGAGTTCACTTGTGGCTTCCAGTACAACCGAAGGTAATGGTAACCTTTCCAACGAATTCACAAGTCTTGCTGATGGTGTCTATTACCTGAATGCAACCGTATTTGATCTTGCAGGTAACACCAACACTACCTCTACTCTGGAGATCACACTGGATACTGCTAAACCTGCGATCGATTTCAATGATGAGACAACTGATGAGGGCAATTTCAGCCAGAACTACATTGTTGGTAACATAAGCGTGAGTGACATGTGGCTGAACGCTTCCGGAATCTACCTGTACAACAGCAGTGGACCTGTTGATTCCAGCATTAGTGCTGATTCAACTCATTCCGTTACTTTCAGCGATCTTGCTGATGGTTACTATCAGTTGAATGCAAGTGCCTGGGACTATGCCGGTAACACCAATGAGACTGAAACAAGATCTATCCTGCTTGATACAACCGATCCGGTAATTGTATTCAACGAGGATACAACTGCTGAAGGTAACTTCAGTCATACCAGTATCTTTGCTAACGTTACATCCTTCGATTTATTCGGCTATTCCAGTCTTACAATATCCCTGTACAATGAGAGTTCACTTGTGGATTCCAGTACAACCACTGGTCTTGGGAACCTTTCTCATGAATTCACAGGTCTTGCTGATGGTGTCTATTACCTGAATGCAACCGTAGCTGACCTTGCAGGTAACACCAACACTACCTCTACTCTGGAGATCAAACTGGATACTGTTAAACCTGCGATCGATTTCAATGATGAGACAACTGATGAAGGCAATTTCAGCCAGAGCTACATTGTTGGTAACATAAGTGTGAGTGACATGTGGTTGAATGCTTCCGGAATCTACCTGTACAACAGCAGTGGACTTGTTGATTCCAGCATTAGTGCTGATTCAACTCATTCCGTTACTTTCAGCGATCTTGCTGATGGTTACTATCAGTTGAATGCAAGTGTCTGGGACTATGCCGGTAACACCAATGAAACTGAAACAAGATCTATCCTGCTTGATACAACCGATCCGTTAATTGTATTCAACGAGGATACAACTGCTGAAGGTAACTTCAGTCATACCAGTATCTTTGCTAACGTTACATCCTTCGATTTATTCGGCTATTCCAGTCTTACAATATCCCTGTACAATGAGAGTTCACTTGTGGATTCCAGTACAACCGAAGGTAATGGTAACCTTTCCAACGAATTCACAGGTCTTGCTGATGGTGTCTATTACCTGAATGCAACCGTAGTTGATCTTGCAGGTAACACCAACACTACCTCTACTCTGGAGATCACACTGGATACTGCTAAACCTGCGATCGATTTCAATGATGAGACAACTGATGCAGGCAATTTCAGCCAGAGCTACATTGTTGGTAACATAAGCGTGAGTGACATGTGGCTGAACGCTTCCGGAATCTACCTGTACAACAGCAGTGGAGTTGTTGATTCCAGCATCAGTGCTGAGCCTACTCATTCCGTTACTTTCAGCGGTCTTGCTGATGATTACTACCAGCTGAACGCAAGTGTCTGGGATTATGCCGGTAACACCAATGAAACTGAAACAAGATCTATCCTGCTTGATACAACCGATCCGGTAATTGTATTCAATGATGATGTGCTACCTTCAGGTAATTTCAGTCAGGACTGGGTATTTGCCAATGTAACAGCATCTGATAATATGGGCATAAGGAATGTTACTATCTACCTTTACAACAGTACAGGATTGTTCAATTCCACATCATACCCCGGCAGTCTTTCTGTGAACTTCACATCACTGCAATCCGGAATGTATTATCTGAATGCGACTGTTGAGGATCTTGGTGGTAATATTGTTCCGATCGGTCCTATTGCCTATGGTATTGATGCAATCGATATGAAAATAACCAATGTGACCGCATCACAGGTGACAGACAGGTCTGCCACAATCTCATGGAAGACTAATGAAGCTGCCAATTCCACGGTATACTATGGTCTCGATTCAAATGTCTCTATGAATGCTTCAAAAGCAGTATTTGGAACAGATCACAGTATCATGCTAACCGGACTTCAGGATGAAACACTGTACTACTATAAGGTAGTCAGCTACGACATTTTTGGTTTCAACAACTCTTCCCAGATCAGTAACTTCACAACTGTTAAAACAAGCACCGGGGGTGGATCATCTGATGACAACGGTCTTCCAAACTACTACTACTTCCAGGATCTGAAGGAAAAGCAGGAAAATGAAGCTGCCTGCTCAGCACTTGAGGCTTCCAGAGAGTTTGATGTGGGAGATGTCATGTCAGGAGATACCGTTGAGATCGATACACTTGACCAGCTCAAAACTGCCGGATGTATGGTCACCGGTGTGGACATTAATCTGGGCAGGGATGTCGATGACATGGATGTGACCATCACTCAGAGCTCATCATCCTCTTAGGAAGAACCTGCTGACATATCATTTGCAGTAGGCAATGGAGCTCGTGTCTATGGATACATCAATATTGACACCAGTAGTCCGGGAAGCACGGAAAGTGCACTGATCCACATCCGTGTTCCTGTAGCATGGTATGAGCAGAATGAACTTGATCCAACCACCACAACTGTGACTCACTGCGGCGCTGAGTATGTTGAATGGGAAATGCTTGAAGTTGTTTCCTCTTCAGTGGATAAAGACTATTATTACTTCACAGTGAGGACTCCGGGATTCTCAGAGTTCGCAGTAGCAGCGCTGCCATTTGGTATGGATGCAATGTTCCCTGTGGAAAGTGAGGATGTTGACACCACAACCGACAGTGGACATTTAGGTGATTCTACAGAAGAAAGATTTACAAGTTCAATGTGGTTGCTTCCTGTGATCGCAGGAATTCTGGGAATTTTCCTCTTCGTTCTCTGGAAGAGAAGGAAGGATGAAGAAGATGAACAGATGAGATAAGTGAAGTCAAAGTAAAGTAAGGATATTTGTCCTTGCTTCTCTTTTTATTTTTTTGAGCTATTACGGTTATATTTGATAATTAACATTTAATGTTACGTGCTCATTGATCATTAATTCCGAGGATCTTCTTTGTAAGCTCAAAGCTTTTCTCTGTACATTCCGGAGCAGATTCGTCCAAGCACTCCTTGTAAGCGAATTCGGAAAGTTCGAAAAGTACCCTGTTAAGATTCCGGCCTTTGCCTGTCAGGTGATATTCTATGTTCAGTGGTGTTTTGGAGGTGATCACCTTTTCTATAAGTTCATCTTTTTCCAGCTGACGCAATTTGTCTGAAAGGACCTTGCTGCTGAGCTTGGGATTATTCTTTAAAAAATCGTTGAAGTGTGTGCTGCCACAGAACATATCCCGGATGATGTTCAGTGTCCATTTCTTGCTTATCAATCTGATAGCTTTATCGATCGGGCTGTTTTCCAATTCTCCCATGATTTCTCACCTGGTTACCATTTGGTTAGATTAAGTTATTAAATAACCTTTTGTAATTAGGGGGTGCTAAACCGGTCTTGTAGAATGCTTCCAGATTTCGGAATAAAATTCGGTAATACCTTAAATTACTTCCGTTAACACCTGGATAATGTCATTCTACAGGCTAAATGGAGAATAAAATATGGCAAAATTCACAAACAGCTTAATTGGCGAAGCATTGGTAGGAGAAGGACCAGAAGTTGCACACATCGATCTTGTTATCGGTACAAAGGGAAGTGCAGTTGAGACCGCGTTCATGAACGCACTTGCAAACCCACAGCAGGGTCATTCCCCATTACTTGCAGTCCTTGAACCAAATGTCATGCCAAAACCTGCAACACTTCTGGTGAACAAGGTAACCATCAAGAATGTATCTCAGGCTTCCCTGATGTTCGGACCTGCGCAGGCAGCTGTTGCAAAAGCTGTAATGGACAGTGTAGCTGATGGCGTCATTCCAAAAGAAGAAGCAGAGAACCTTCTCATCATTGTTTCAGTCTTCCTCGAATGGGATGCAACAGACAAGGAAAAGATCTACGAGTTCAACTACGAAGCAACAAAGATGGCAATAAAGCGTGCTGTTGACGGAACACCAACAGTCGATGAAGCACTTGCAAAGAAGGACTCTGCAGAGCACCCATTTGCTTAAATCAATGATCTCCTGCGACTAAATTCGCAGGATATCATCACAAATTTCACTTTTTATTTTTCATTATTATTGAATTGCTGATCACAGATCCACGTTAGCCTACACTATTAAATGTAAACTATCTATCCAGCAGGTTGAGTCATTTCCAGATCACTGAATAAACAGTATTATATAGTGTTCCATGAACATTTATTATGGTACTTTAAAGGGGGAGTGTAATGCTATCAAAAGAGGAACTTCTCGGTCAAGCATACGAATCATTTGTGAAAATTGATGAAAATAGGGTCTTCGAGGTCATTGAAAAGTGGTTTGAAAGCGGCTATGACGTGAAAGACCTTCTGAAAAAATTCGTTGAGGCTCTGACTGAGATCGGTAGAAGATTTGACGAAAAAGAATATTTCCTTGCCCAGTTGATGAATTCAGCTTCTCTTCTTGATAAAGCGAACGATCTCATTGCTGAAAGGCTGGCTGAAAGTGGGATAAAGGTCGAAAGCAAAGGAACTGTTGTCATAGGCACTGTCAGGAATGACACGCATGATCTGGGGAAGAACATTGCATCAAGTATGTTACGAATTGCAGGCTTTAATGTGATCGATCTGGGTAAGGACCTAGGTCCATCAGAGTTTGTCGATGCAGCAATTGAGAATAAAGCTACCATCATTGCAGCATCCTCTATGACAAGCACGACAATGAACAATCTCAGGGAGATCATCGATCTCTTGAAAGAAAAAGGAAGTCGGGATGATGTAAAAGTAATGGTCAGTGGTGCTCCTGTTACACAGGAATATGCTGACAAGATCGGTGCCGATGCCTGTGTAAGGACTGCCACAGAGGCTGTGGAAGCTGCTGAAATTCTGATAAGATGTCATAAGAAATGATTGAAAACTGCATTTCGATAGCGTTTCCCAATCGGGTTGCAATTTGCACTTGTGGATGTGGAAATGCCAGGTCTTGAAAAATAAAAAAGAGGTTTGTACCATGCTTTTTTACTTTTCAGATCAATATTGCTAGCTTTGGATACTAACGATAAGTAAAATGTAAAAAGTAAAAAGTTCAGACCGACCTCTGAACTTTCTCGAACTCATCCTGAATTTCCTGTTCCGGCTCCTCACCAAATCTGGTGATCAGCATGATGGCAATGCTTGAAAGCACGAATCCCGGAACGATCTCATAGAGGTCGAAGATGCCTCCTGAATGCTGTTTCCAGACGATGACCGTGAGTCCGCCAATGAGCATTCCTGCAAGTGCTGCATTCCTTGTCATCTTC
This sequence comes from Methanococcoides orientis, assembly GCF_021184045.1. NCBI lineage: Archaea > Methanobacteriati > Methanobacteriota > Methanomicrobia > Methanosarcinales > Methanosarcinaceae > Methanococcoides > Methanococcoides orientis. Next base: position 1,083,802 of record NZ_CP073710.1, on the reverse strand, counting down.
TTTGAGAACAGTGAGAAGAGGATGGCAGGTCCGAAAGCTGCACCGAATCCGGCCCATGCGTAGGCCACAAGATCAAGTACCGAGCTTTCCGGGTCGAGTGCGAAGTAGTATGCAAGCAGGGAGATGCCGATAACTGTGAAACGTCCCATCCAGACAAGTTCTCTCTGGCTGGCATCTGACTTGAAGAGCAGCGTATAGATGTCCTCTGTGAAAGCGGATGCTGCTACTAGCAACTGTGAATCAGCAGTACTCATTATGGCTGCTAGGATCGCTGCCAGCATAATTCCTGCAACTACAGGGTGGAAGAGGCTGTTGACCATTACCATGAACACTGTCTCGCTTGTAGCTCCTGCAAGGAACTCGGGTACATATGCTCTTCCCACAAGCCCAACGATAACCGCAAATGCAAGGGAGATAGTGACCCACGACATTGCTATTGCACGGGACTGCTTTATCTCCTCAGGGTTGTTGATGGCCATGAAACGCACAAGAATGTGCGGCTGTCCGAAATATCCGAATCCCCATGCCATGAGTGACACTATTGCCATCAGGGAGATCACACTTCCATCTGAACCTGTGAACGGGCTCAGGAGGCTTGGGTCGATGGTCCTGATGATATCAGTGGTCGAAGAGATTCCTCCAAGGCCGTTCATGGCTGTCAGAGGTACCAGTGTAATTGCAAGGATCATTAGCAGGCCCTGGAAGAAATCTGTCCAGCAGACCGCCATGAATCCTCCCATGAAAGTGTATGAGATGATAACAAGCACTCCGATGGTCAGTGCAGTGATGTATTCTACTCCGAAGACCGTGCTGAAAAGTTTACCGCCGGCAACGAATCCGGAGGATGTGTAGAAGAGGAAGAATATAAGGATGAACAGGGCTGAGATAGTTCTCAGAAGCTTGCTCTTATCGCGGAAACGGTTCTCGAAATACACCGGGATCGTGAGGGCATCGCCTGCTTCCATTGTGTATTTTCGAAGCCTCTTGGCAACGAACTTCCAGTTGAGATAGGTTCCGATTCCCAGGCCAAGTGCGATCCATATCGCTTCCATTCCTGCAAGGTATGCATAACCGGGCAATCCCAGGAGCAGCCATCCGCTCATATCGGATGCCTGGGAGCTTAAAGCGGTTACCCATTTGTTCAATTTCCTGCCACCAAGAATATAGTCGGACAGGTTCTCGGTTCTTCTGTAGTAGTAAAAACCGATCGTTAGCATAAAAAGCAGATATAATATTATTATGATCGCAACACTCTGGTTTCCGGATGTCATCTCCATTAATATTTTCTCCTGTGGACGCCAGGTCCATGAATTGATTTGGGATACAGGGTTTTCAGATATTAATGTTCTGATTTTTATTTTGAGCTTTCATAACACCACTTTTCTCTTTTTGAGGTATGATGCCTGTCAGAACTTCATATGCCATAAAAAAGATCGTTCCAAAAACTATTTACGCCAGTAGCATGTCTAACGCAACCAACCGGCTACATTTAAAAAATTGGTACTCGGTGATGGAGCCCGTGGAAATTAACGCATCAGTCATCTGATTTTCTGGATCTGGTCTTTGATAGCCACAGGTTTAGTCCATGTATCCTGAGTCATTTCTATGTCTGTATGATGCTTTTTTCGATCTCGTGCTTCATAAATCAAAAAATGAATCGATTTAAAGACTTGATCTAATGACAACTGAACATAAAATAAAAAAATACTTTGAAGAATCGTTTTTGAGCGACCTTAAAGCAGGTTTCATCACTGCGGTCGTAGCGCTTCCTCTTGCAATTGCATTTGCTCTGGCTTCCGGGGTAGAACCTGTTATGGGACTTTATACTGCAATAATTGCAGGTGCCCTTGTCTCCTCTTTTGGCGGTTCACGTTATTCCATATCGGGCCCTACTGGTGCCATGACCGTTATAATCCTTTCAACGGTCAATACTCTTGGTGTGGAAGGTTTGTTGCTTGCAGGTTTTTTGGCAGGTATCTTCCAGATACTGTTCGGTATAATGAATCTGGGCAAAGTGGTGAAGTATATCCCATTGCCCGTGATCTCCGGTTTTACAAGTGGTATCGGTGTGATCATCCTGATCGGCCAGCTGTCCAATTCCTTTGGTCTTGTACTTCCTGCACGTGAACATGTCTGGGAAACCGTTTATGATGTATTTGCAGCCCTTGGAATGGCGAACACCACAGCTGTCCTCATCTTTAGCGGTACCATTGCACTGATGCTATTGCTTCCAAGGATACTGTCCGGGTCAAGATACCTGAACAACGTCCCGGCATCCATTGTGACGCTAATGATCTCTGTGGTTCTTACGTATTACTTCCACCTTGAGGTTCCCATAGTAGGCGATATTCCGGGGAATATCCCGCAGTTTCACATGCTGAACTTCGATCTTGAGCTCATATATGCTGTTCTTCCGGCTGCCTTTACGATAGCTTTGCTGGGTACCATAGAATCGCTTCTATGCGCTGTGGTCTGTGATGCAATGACAACTACGAAACATAACAGTAACAAAGAGCTCATCGGTCAGGGTATCGCAAACGTGCTTCTTCCTTTCTTTGCAGGTATTCCTGCAACGGCAGCAATTGCAAGAAGTGCAGTAAATATCAGGGAAGGCGCCAGGACACGTATGTCAGGTGTAATACATTCTCTGATATTGTTTGCTATTCTCATATTCTTCGGACCAATTGCAAGGTACATACCAAAGGCATATCTTGCAGGTATCCTGATACTGGTCTCTATAAAAATGATCAACATCGAAGAGATCAGAACCACCATGAGGATCAGCAAGATGGATACCTTCGTCCTGCTTTCGACCTTTGCACTGACCGTTCTGACAGATCTTGTATTTGCCATTCAGGCAGGCATGTTCCTTTCAATAATACTGCTGTTCATAAGGCTGACAAATATGATCGATATTCATACCATGGAGAACTATGACCCATCAGAAGGGATCAATGCTACGATACTTTCCGACCCATATCTTCATGATAACGTAGCCGTCTACACGATCAATGGTCCGTTCTTCTTTGGAGCGATGAATGTATTCGAGCACAAGGTCGATGAACAGATCAATATGAGAAAGAAGCATGTCGTGATAAGAATGCGGTATGTTCCTTTTATCGATACCACGGGTATAGAAAGGCTGAAAAGCTTTATTCTAAACCGTAATAAGTTGGGGGATCATGTCTATCTCACAAGCGTTCAGCCGGAAGTAATGGCTGCTATCAACTCCGATACGGCTCTTAGTGAAATGGTAAAGGAAAAAGAGGTACTTATATTCCAGAGGACGCAGGAAGCTCTTGTTTATCTGAGTTCCTCCGGGGAAGGTGGAAGATAAGCTTCTATCTGATCATTTGAAGATGATCATGACCTTGCCATCCTGATTTTGATCCTAATTCATGTTAGGATATTATGGTGGAATAAGGAGTAAGCTCTCCTTATTCTGCCTATTTATTTACTTATTTATCAGGGATGCTCGGATCTTTGAAAAGCTTGTACTTGTTACTTCATTTATGCAGTTTCTTCAAGCTAAATATATTCTTTTTTCAACAATTTAATAACTTTAATATAATATAATAACTAAAAATCTATACTTCCAAAAAAGGAGTATAGAAATGTTACAAAAAACAATCCTGATCTTATTTTTAGCAATATTCCTGGTATCTTCCGGCTGTACGGATTCCACTGAAGACCTTGCAGGGTCTGTGGATGAGATCGCTACGGCTGCAGCAGAGGTATCAGGTGCGATAGAAGAGATAGAATCCGAGTTGAACGATTTGGATAAAGTCAACGAACCTGTGGTAAGTATTCCATCTGATATCGATGATATGGATAATGTGGGTGATACTACAGCAACACCTGAATTTGAGGGTTCAGCATCCGATGCGAAAGATCTTCGGATAGGGGCTTTCAACATACAGGTGTTCGGTGTGACAAAGGCATCAAAACCTGATGTCATGCTGGTGCTTGCAGACATCGTCCGCACCTATGATATCATAGCCATCCAGGAGATCCGGGATTCCTCGCAGACTGCACTTCCTGAACTTGTGGACCTTGTGAACAGTGACGGCTCACAATACAATTATGTTGTAAGTGAGCGGCTTGGAAGGACTTCCAGCAAGGAGCAGTATGCCTATATCTATGACTCCACCACAGTTGCCGTAACAGGTACACCTGAAACATATCCTGAACCAGAAGGTACTGATCCATTCCACAGGCAGCCATATATCAGCTCCTTCGATGCAGTAGAAGGTGATTATGACGTAGTGTTGATGGTGATCCACACCGACCCGGACGAGGCTACCGAAGAGATCAACGCTCTTGATGACGTACTTGAATATGCACAACGGTCCTATCCCGATGAAGGGGACTTTGTCATCATGGGTGACTTCAACGCTGACGGTAATTACTTTGATGAGGACTCATCCAGTGATATTGATGGCTATTTCTGGCTGATCGACAATAGTCTTGATACTACCACAAAGAGCACTGACTATACCTATGACAGGATAGTGCTGACCGATGCTTCCGACCTTAGCGGTGAGAATGGTGTGTTCAGGTATGATCTTGAATACGGTCTTTCCGAAGAGATGACAGTGGCTGTATCGGATCACTATCCGGTCTATATGGAGGTCAGTTCCTACGGTGACAGCGACCTATGAGAGGCGGTGCTAAAATATCACGAGCTACTTTAGGATTTATGATGAATGAAAATAGAAGGACAAAAAGTAATAACTGGTAAAGGCAGGCTAGTGGCTGGATCGATATCTTAAACAATATGATCTGCCAGCCTTTTCCTTTTCTTTTTTAAATTTAGTTTAAATTTTAAATTTAATTATAATTTTATGGTTTGCTCAAAGGATCCAGCTATGGGTCCAATAAACTACCAATTCAGTGGAAATTGGTAGTTTTTGGTAATTGATCATCTTTTAAAGTTATTCTTATACTGCCAGTGAGTTCATGATCATACCTACGATGATCAACACAACTGCACCCACGATCCAGAATTTGATGATCTCTCCCATTGGCAATTTCATTGCTACAGGTTCTGAAATACTGCACTGTGGTATTGCCTGTGGAACGGCAGTTGAAGTGGAAGGAGTTGGTGCAGGTCTGGTTGCTGATGCTTGAGCAGCTGGTTGACGTGTAGCCTGTTCCATAGTGGAAGTTGCTACTCTTTGCTCAGTCTGCTTTTTAACAACGACCGGTTCCTTCTTTGCTCTTGTAGGAGTTTCTTCCGGGACACTGGCTGATGTCTCTGGAGTAACTGGTTGATCTTCTGTTTCAGTTAGTTCTTCCACAACGACGTTTGTTTCCTGTTGAGGTACTGATGCTGAACTTGTGCTGAAGCTTTCTTCCTCTTTTTTAGCTTCATTTTCTTTTGCGATCTCAAAAATAGCCCACTTCTCGTTGTTTGAACCAGGTATTTCAGTGCCCTGGTCAGGTTCGCTAAAAGAGGTGTCAAATGGAATGTTTCCATTATTTTCAGGTGTTGAGAATGTGTTATCCTCCACTAACTGTTCTTCCTCTTCTACGGCCATGGTATCTGAGGCAAAACTATCAGAACCAAAACTATTGGAACCAAATGCATCGCTTTCTGTATAGCTTTCGGATCTCTGGCTGAACATGCCGGATGAGCCTTCAATGTCGTCTGCTCTTGCTCTGCTTCCCATGGCAGCATCTATCATGCCAAGCTCGTCCTGTGCATCTGCCAGAAGTCTTAATGCTTCCACGTTTTCCGGTTCTATCAACAGGCATTTCGTGAAGTACTGCACTTTTTTATCCAGGCTTTTTGTTTGCACACCAAGATCGAACCAGTTCTTAGCGCTCTGGTCTTTTTGTTTATCCTTTAGCTTATTAATAAGATCCATCCGATTACCTCTATAAGAGCAGCCCTCATGTCATCTCCACAGCTCATCTGCGAAAAGACCTGCCCATTATTATAATCTTTGAAACCTATAAATATATGTGCCTTGATGCAAATTGATTTTCGGTTTACTTTAGCTTAAAAATGAAGTGCGTGGCCCATTTTCAAGATAAAAACATACAATACAAACAAATATTAAGCCGGAGAAAATAATATAATATCCATAACAGGCACAGTACCTGTGTCGGGGGATCTCTTGTGTTCGAGTTAAGCATAGCAATGCGCCATATCAACTCACGCCGGCGGCATACTCTGTTCTCTCTTCTTGCCGTTGCACTGGCAGTTGCTACTATAGTTGTCCTCATGTCAATGGTCTCAGGGGTTCAGGAGGAACTTATCGAGATCACCATTGAGAATGCTCCGCATATTGTTGTCAGCCCGCAGTCGGATGCTGAAGATGATCTCCATTTGTATTATTATCTGATGGATGTCATCATACAGAAAGAAGGGGTTGTTGCAGTATCGCCTTATCTTTCAGGCCAGGCGGCTTTGAAATATAGGGAGAATGCAGAAGGCGTATTGCTCAAAGGTATAGAACCGCATGCTGAAGAGAGAGTAATGCGGGTAGGCGATGACATTGTCTCAGGTAGTTTTGTAGACCTTTCCCTTACAGGCCATGGTATTGTCCTTGGCGATGAACTTGCAGACAATCTCGAAGTGCGTGTTGGGGACAATGTTGAAGCTGTTTATCCGGGTTCCCCTACGAGATCCTTCAAGGTAGTTGGTATTGTAGACACTGGAACTGCCAGTGACGAAAGTCTCGCATATGCAAGGCTTGGGACCCTGCAGGACCTCTTCCGAAAGAACGGGGTTGTGACCTCCATCGGGGTCAGAGTGACTGATCCTTACCGGGCAGAAGATATAGCGGTTCTGATTGAGAGTGAGACCGGAACTGATGCGGTTAGCTGGACCGAGGCCAACAAGGATATCCTCGACCTGCTCAACACTCAGAAAGTGTTCGTGTGGGTATTCTATGCTCTAATCTATGTGATCGCAGGTTTTGGTATTGCCAATACACTGATCACAGTAGTTATGGACAAGAAAAAAGAGATCGGTATGCTTAAAGCAATGGGAGTTTCCAGAAAAAGCATAACGTCGATATTCCTTTTAGAATCAGCTTTCCTTGGAGCAGCCGGTGTGGTAGTGGGCTGTATAATTGGATACATAGCATCAGTGGCTATCGGGGCTTACGAGCTTGAGCTTCCAAGTGAGATGTATCTTGGCCTGACCACAATGCCAATGAAAATAGAAGCCATCAATTTCATTTATGCTGCAGGCTTTGCTTTTATCCTGAATCTCATCGCAGGAGTTTATCCTGCAAGACGTGCTTCAAAACTTGATCCTGTAGAAGCAATTGAGAACGAGTGATTTTGCTGGATGCTTCTCCAGCAGTATCTGGTCCGGTCACAATGTTCGGCATGAATCCTCCTATAATTACGAGCAAGATGTCTGTGAGCCTTATTGTGACCGGGATCGTTATTGCTAGATCGAGAGTTCTGTCTGCTTCCTTTTTGATCTTATATGCCTTGCTCACAGGATGTTCGGGATATCTGGTATGTATGGGACGATGCGGAAGAACATTGAACCTGAAAATATCAGAATGAACCAGACAAATGGCTCTCCGGCTGCAAAGAGGTAGCTCTTGTGGTCCTTTCTTGACTTGTCTACCTTGTCCAGATAATTCTGGGCGTAGAAAATTACCGGTACGATCATTAGTGCAGTGTAGGGGAGAGCTCCTATATATGCTTCGTAAATAAGCAGTATGGCTGTTATGAAATTGATCGCAACCAGAGTCATAAGACCTTTTCTGTATCCGTAGATGGCAGGGAATGTGCGAAGGCCTTTCTTCTGGTCACCTTCGATATCCCTTATGTCAAAAAGGATCTGTATCCCTGTCATTCTCAGGAAGACAAAAGCAGAGATGATCAGGGCTTCTGATGTTATTGGATATGAGTAGTAAATGAACATGACATAGACAAGTATGGCCCATACCAGTGATACAAAAATATTCTTAAATGCCGTTATCTTTTTTGTCAAACCTTTAAAATATGCCTGATATGTCAATCCGAGGATCAGGATAGCAAATCCTATCAGCATGTTCGGTATGTCACTATAGAGCACATAGATGGAAGCGATGGATATGATGGACCCGTATAATATGTAGGTTATCGTCTTTGAATCATTTTTTCGGAAATAGTTTGCACGCGTTGAATTTGTTTTCTCGTCATCTTCTGTTCCATTGAAATAATCGTACAGGTAGATTATGTAAAATGTAAGGTAGATTATGACCAGGAAATCCCATGTTATGGGAATCGCGAAAAGGATCGAGCACATAAATGCAACACAAATTGCACCGAATGCAAAAAGATGTCCTCCGTATATGAAATCATTCCATAGTTCCTTTATAATAACTAAAGTTTCTCTATATATTCTGTCATTTCTTGTTACATTACCTACTTCGTTCATGTTTCCCCTCTAAAAATATAATGCATGTTCACGAAGTAGCAATATATGGACATCAAATAAATTTTATGTATTCAAAATTATAATTTATGGCATTATATTTTCAAAATATGAGCTTTTAATGAAACTTTAGAAGTATATAAATGTAGTATTTTTTTATCCCGGTTTTTTTATCGAAGAGTTGATAGGAAATAATTTAAAGATTGAATTCAATGAGTCCTGAAAAGGTGATCATCTCATGAAATACTGGCAGCCAAAATTTGAAACAATGGAGCACAATGAACTTCGGGAACTGCAACTTAAACGTTTAAAGAAAACGGCTGCTGCAGTCTATGATAATGTTCCTTTCTACAGGGAGAAGTTCGATGCTTTGGGCATAACTCCTGATGATATCAAGTCCATGGATGACATTAAAAAACTGCCAACTACTCGAAAAACGGACCTTCGTGACAACTATCCTTTCGGTCTTTTTGCTGTTCCTAAGAAGGACATTGTTCGTATCCATGCTTCTTCCGGTACAAGCGGTAAACCTACTGTGGTCGGTTATACTGCCAATGACATTAACACCTGGGCAGACATGATGGCACGCAACTTCACAATGGTTGGTCTTGATGCTACTGATACTTTCCAGAATGCTGTTAACTACGGTCTTTTCACCGGTGGTCTTGGCTTCCACTATGGTATTGAGAGACTGGGTGCCATGGCAGTTCCAAGCGGAACAGGAAATACCGTCCGCCAGATCGAAATGATGGAGGACTTTGATGTTACTGCTATTCACTGTACTCCTTCTTATGGCCTTTACCTTGCAGAGACTGTCAGGGAAATGGGTGTCATTGACAAATTATCTTTACGTGTAGGATGCTTCGGTGCAGAACCATGGTCTTCCAGCACAAGAAAAGAACTTGAATCTGCTTTTAACATTAAGGCATACGACTCCTACGGTCTTTCTGAAATGATGGGTCCCGGAATTGGATTTGAATGTCAGGAGCAGGATGGTCTTCACATCTGGAGCGACCACTATATTGTAGAGATCCTTGATAAAAATGGAGAAGAGGTCGCAGAAGGCGAGAAAGGAGAGATCGTACTCACCTCCCTCACAAAGGAAGCACTACCTGTTATCAGGTATCGTACCGGAGATATTGCCAGGCGCCTGAAAAGCGAGTGTGCCTGTGGACGTACTACTGATCGTATTTCAAGGATACTTGGAAGAGCAGACGATATGCTCATTGTAAGGGGCATCAATGTGTTCCCATCCCAGATCGAGGATGTACTTGTCAGGATCGAGAAGATCACTGACCAGTTCGAGATATATCTTGACAGGAACAAGAAGAAGCTGGACGAGATCACTGTAAGGGTCGAACTTGATGAAGAAGCTTTCACCGGTGAGATCGGGGACCTTGCAACAGTAAAGAGGGTTGTTGAAGGCGAACTCAAGAGCGTCCTGAACATCAGGGCAAACGTTGATCTTGTGGAAAAGGGTACTATCCCCAGAAGCACAGGTAAGGCCAAGAGGGTCTTTGACAGAAGGGAAGCTATCTAACCCTTCATTATTTCATATTATTTCCAGAGGTTTAAGTATGGCACACGTTATGGAGATCCTTGGGAAAACAAGGGTTGTCGTCGAGGATGGAAAGGTTGTCGAAGTTGGCGAGCCACAGCTCCAATGGTGTCCTCTTTTTGAAAAGGCAAGAGGTATCAAAAAGATCACCTGTGAGGCTGTAAAGGAGAACATGGAGTTTCGCATAAGGGACTTCGGTCTTTTTACTGAGGACCGTAAACTTGAGATGGATGTCTTTGTGGGGTTTGGTGCTTCAGAAGTTATGATGACCGGCCTGAAACGTGACATGCTGGATACCACGATAACTGTTTGTGACGGTGCAGGTACTGTAATTACGAATAATGCGACCCTTGTTCAGGGGATGGGTGCAAGGATATCAGGTCTTGTGGAGACCGAACCTATTGACAAGGTCATCAACGGTATCGAGGACAGGGGTGGCATCGTGCTCGATCCTTCAAGTGCAAGTATTGATCCTGTTGGTGGCGTTTTGAAAGCAAGTGACCTCGGTTTCAAGAGGATCGCAGTGACTGTGGTCGACCCTTTTACTGCAAGGACCCTTCGTGAGATCGAGAAAGAGAATGACCTTGAACTTATGATAATCGGTGCACATACAACAGGTCTTAGCAGGGAGGATGCTCTCGAGATAATCAAATATCTTGATATCATCACTTCATGTGCTTCAAAGAACATAAGGGATACAATAAAGCCTCTGGTACAGGTCGGAACTGCTGTGCCTTTATTTGGACTCACTCAAAAAGGAAAGGAGCTGTTGCTTGAACGTGCCAAGGAAGTGGAAAGTCCGATCCTTGTGAACACAATGCCATTACCAATGCTTCCTGAAAAGAAGCAGCCGAAGGATCTTGTCTGATCTTTTCGGCAAAATATTTTTTATGATCTTTAATGACCACTTGCAGAACGACTGCAAAAAATTGATAAATATAAGATATCAGGTCTGATATCACATATCATAAGTTGTTATTTTCTCGTCCTTTGCATCAGAGATCGTTGCAGTTATCATCTTGAATTTTGGTACTCCTGTACCATCGTCAGCGGATACAAGTGCATTTGACCACGGGCTGTTGGTCATGTAGGCAATGCCTTCATGTGCTTCCTCATATTCGGATAACTGAACAGAAACTACGATCCTTGCAAAGCTGTTCTTCAGGATAACATGGCCGTTCTCCTTGAATCCCATCTTCTTCATGTCATTTGTGTCTATCTTTATGACTGCTGAACGGTTGAGGTATTCCTCTCCGCCCCTTGAGGACTCAAGAGCAGTGTTCTGGAATATGTCCCTGTATGTTATGATCTTAAGGTCATATTCAGGAGCTGCAAGAAATTGTCCAAATCCCATTATAATACCTCCATGATGCGGCTAAGTATTTCTTCATCGCTCAGATCGTCAGTAGCTATCATCGGCTTGAACTCGACCTCAACACCGTCCATTCGTATGGCAGTGCCACCACATTCAGAACCACTGGTAACAGAAGCTATTGCTACCTTCGCTTTTCTGGACGTCATTGTCACACAGGGATCGATGGTTATCACAGGGATGTCAAGAAGTTCTTTAGCAATACTTCCCGGCAGGCTTGACATTGGATCAGATCCTATTACAAGGGCTGCATCCACACTCTTTGTTCTCAATAGTTCAACAATTGAGCATTGCGGACCATGCTCGACATCACTTTCCTGGAATCTTGCACGATTGATGTATCCCGTTTCCTCATGCAGATTATGGTCAAATCCACGCATGTTGTACTGTCCCACCATTGGTATGAGGTGGAAATTCGAGACCTCGTTGAGTTTGTTCATCAATCTGACAAGAGGTTCAACATCTTGAATGGAATAGATCAGCCCAAGACCGACACAGATGGTACCGAACTTTGCTTTCTTTAACATGTTGGCAAGTTCCAGTATCTTCTTTGGTCCCATTCCAAAGGAGACCTTCGGGACCTTTCCTGACAATGCAGCGACAAGCGCATCGATCAGTTCCTCATCTGCCTGTGGTGGTATCTGGTAGAACTTGTCCCCGCATATGATGGCGGTATCAGATTTTCTCACATCGATACAGATAGCGGTCCTGTCTTCTTCCCAGCCACGTTGCCTTTCTTTTCCGCGAGGGAAGTATGTGTATTTTGAGAGATGACGTGGATGTGAGTTCGAAGGGTCTGCACCCCAATAGATAATCACATCTGAATAGTCTTTCACTTCATCCAGTGTGCATGTTTTGATCCTGTTTCCAAGGATCGCTTCAATAACGGGTCCCTGGCAGAACGAAGATGTATCATCAATATATGCATTTGTCGTTTTTGCCAGTTCTATAGCTTTTTTCTGGGCACCGGTGGTAGAGTTTCCCATGCCGAATATCAGGGGGTTGCTGGCATTTTTAAGTATGCTTGCTGCTTCCTTTATCGCATCATCGATGTTGACATTGCTTCCATCAACTTTGCACTCTGCAGGCTCAGCGCACTCTTTTAGGCGGGCTACACCCTTTAAGCAGGCATTGTTAATTTTTGAGAGTTTGTTATCAGTTACTTCTATTTCGATATCATCACAAAGAAGTGCACAACCTGTACAAACGTAATATTCCTGTTCCACTTATCTCACCACGTAGTTTCAGACGAACTCTATTGCTTTTGTCGGACATGTCACTATGCAGCCGTTGCACATTATCTTGTTCTTTCCAAAACGGCGGCACTGGTTAACATTGGAGAGACGTACAACACCATTCTCAACTCGCAGGATGACATTTTCACTGGTAGGGGCTTTTCCTGAACCTGCTCCATGGGGATCTTCTGCGACGTTTACAGGGCAGGCGACCACACAGTTACCGCATCCAATACATTTTTCCGTATGGACGATCATCCCGGATTCAGAGGCTTCGCCTGAGGGTGTGATCATTTGTGAGAGCTTCTCATAGTTTTCCTTGAACTTGTCCTCTTTCAGAGGCGGACAGTCATCTATGGTAACTTCTCTTGAAAGAAGGGCAGCTCCAAAAGCCATGCATGTGGCTTTCCCACATTGCTTACAGTTCGTTTTTGGGAGAAGCTGGTATATCTCCAATGCATTTGTCATAGGTTCACCTGATAAATATTCTCATATCAATAAAAGATCAAAAAAGGTGTTCGATCTTAATCTTCATCTTCCTTCTTGAAGAACAGATCACAATGACAGGAACCATCGGTCTCGATCTCATCCTTATGGTATATGCAAGGACAAATTATCTTTTTGTCTTCGAGTTCATCGCCTGTGACTATCCTGCATGGACAGTAGTTCTTTCCGTGAGTGTCCTTGTTCTTTGCTATTCCTTCGAGGACAAGGTCCCTCATCTCTTCATCAGGGTTAAGCATATAGCCGGCTTTATCGGCATATTTGGTAGTCCATGCATGGACATCTTCTTTTTTAGTTTTACCTTCGCTCATAATTCTCACTCTGAATAAGTGATTCTTAATAAATCATTCCAAAAGAGTTTCAAGCTTCTCTTTCAGTTTCTCTTCTTCGACAAATCCAACTACGTTTGTCACCATTTCCCCACTCCTGAAGAACAAAAAGGTTGGTACTCCCACGATCTTGAACTGTTTTGCGATGCCGGGTGAGTTCTTGAGATTGATCTTTACGAACTTGATCTTTCCGTCATATTCTGCTGCTACCTTTTCAAAGATCGGTGCCATTTTTCTGCATGGTGGGCAGGTCTTTGTAAAGCAATCCACTATGACGGGTAAATGTGAATTCACGACCTCATTATCGAATGCACGTGTATTTATTTCGTAAAGGTTCGTACTGATCTCCTCTACTATTGGTTCGCTGCTTACAGTTGCTTTTTCTTTCCCAAACAGGTTGCTGATAAAGTCTCCCAATCCCATATATTACACCTTCTTGCTCTAGGTTTAAACTTAAGCTTAAGCTATCTTACAAATAATTTTGTCTGCAATGCCTGTCAGTAGCTCTAATATCCATTGATATTTTAACACTTTCCTTTGTAGAACATAAATAAAGCATATCTGAAAGTACATATCTATTTCGATATTGATATCTGAGGTTATGTGATGGCATTGAGTGGCAGGCTCTCAAATTAATTTCAAGAATTCTATATTCTCAGTATATGGCTATTCTGACATAAATATAACTGCATATAAACCGGATTTTCCGAAACAGCTATATTTTTTAAAAACGTTTTTATAATATAAATAAAAAATTAATCTAGTAATAATTATAGTTATAATTAAGATCGTCTAGTACTGCTGGGGAGTGGGAATGATAAGTAAAGAAGAAGATTATATCGACTTGGTTTTTGATTCACTTATCTCGGGTGTTGTTGTTATTGATGGCAAAGATCATGTTATAGTTGATATTAATGAAACAGCTATTAAGATGATCGGAATTCCAAAGGAAGATGTCATTGGTAAAGTGTGTCACAAATATATTTGTCCTACTGAGATCGGACATTGCCCTGTTTCTCATCCGGGTCAACTTATAAACCAATCTGAACGCATTCTTCTGAACTATAAGGGCGAATCAGTTCCTATCCTGAAAAGGGTCAAGAAGGTAGAGAAAGATGGTCATATGTACCTGATCGAGAGCTTTATAGACGTTTCAAACCTTAAAGAAGCAAAAGAGGAAATTTTAATAAAAAAAGGTAATTGATCCTATTGCAATGGCAGATCTTTTATCATCACATCATTAAGGATGATGCTGGAGATCCGGTTTTTCTGATGGCTTTTTTTGTGGACATCACCAATATTGATGAGGCAAACCTGGCTACCAAGTAAAGACTTGAAACTGGAATAGGCATAGTTTCGCTTTCTTTTCTGGTCACATCTATTAAAAAGTATCGATGAGTTCATAATCTAGCTCTTGATATCGTTTGTTATGTATGGAACAATATATGGAGTTCTATTTTTGGATCAGGTAATGACGGAAATTGGATACATAACATGTTTGATCACCGAATTAAATGGGTTAATAGTAAAAAGATGATCTTCAGTTCATCCGGACAATATATTTTTCGAGTAGATTAACAAATTTCAATTGTAACTCGATCTATGCTTAATATGACTGGCATAGGTTCTGTAATAATATGACTATTTTTCTATTTTATACTAAAATTTAATAGCAAAGTTTATAGTAATTAATGGCATACTCAATAGAGTCATCATCATAATGTACTCACAAAATGGGGGGGTAAACGATACACAATGAAGAAAAAACAGTTGATGTTGTTTTGGATTCACTTATCTCGGGTGTTGTGATCATTGATGGCAAAGATCATGTTATAGTTGATGTGAACGAAACAGCTGCAAACATGATCGGGCTGCCAAAAGAAGATATCATTGGTAACGTGTGTCATAAATATATCTGCCCCGCTGAGTTTGGTCAATGTCCTGTTGCTCATCCTGGACAAATTTTAGATCGATCTGAATGTGTACTTTTAAATTATAAGAGTGAACCAATTCCAATTTTGAAAACGGTCAAGAAGGTTGAGAAGGGTGACGATCTATACTTGATCGAGAGCTTTATAGACATTTCAAACCTTAAGGAAACAGAAAATGATCTTTTAGTCAAAGAGAATGCTATTGATTCATCGATCAATGCTATTTTTCTTGCTGATCCTGAAGGGATTCTTACCTATGTCAATCCTTCTTTCCTTGAATTGTGGGGATATGATGACGAAAAAGAGGTCCTTCGAAGATCTTCCGTAGAACTGTGGCAGGATAAAAGCATAGCAAAGAAAATAAAAAATGAATTAATTTCTGAAGGTAGCTGGACTGGGGAATTACTTGCCAGAAAAAAAGATGGTACTGCTTTTTCAGTAAATTTGTCAGCCAATACTGTATTTAATGAGTTCGGGGATCCGATTTGCATAATGGCTTCTTTTGTGGATATTACTGAGATCAAAAAAGCAAATCTGCTTATCGAACGAAAGCTCGAAATTCAAAGAACTATCTCTTCTATATCTTCCATGTTCGTATCTTCTAAAAATATTGATGATACTATCAATGTAGCTCTTCAAAAGATCTGTGAATTATGTGGATGCAGCAGAAGTTATATTTTTAGATTCAGTAATGATGGGGAACGGATGAATAATACTCATGAATACTGTCCTGAGGGTGTTACTCCACAAAAGGAAAGTCTTCAGGATCTTCCGGTAAGTATGTTTCCCTGGTGGATGGACAAACTCCATAAAGGCGAGTTGATCCACATTACAGATGTTTCAACTTTGACAGAAGAGGCGTCTGCAGAGAAAGAGATCCTTGAAATGCAGGATATAAGATCTCTGGTAGTTTTGCCTTTGTATATGAATAATCAATTGGTAGGTTACCTTGGTCTGGATAATGTCCTAAATACCGGCGAGTGGACAAAAGAAGATTTCGATATTCTTAATATGGTTTCTCAGATAATAGGTGCAGGTCTTGAATGTAAAAATGCTGAAGATATGCTTATAGCTGCAAAGATCGCTGCTGAAAATGCTAATCTGGCCAAGACCGAATTTATAGCAAATATGAATCATGAATTGAGAACTCCACTCAATTCGATCATAGGGTTCTCGGATGTTCTGTACAATGAGAATTTTGGTACTTTAAGTGACATCCAAAAAAAATATCTGCACAATGTTATTAAAAACGGCAACCATCTTTTAGAAATAGTTAATGATCTTCTTGATATTTCAAAGATCGAAGCTGGTAAGATGGAGCTTTTCCCTGAAAAGTTTGCTATACTTGATATCATCAGTGGGATAACGTCGACCATGATGCCTCTTGCAAAAAAGAAGAATATTGCCCTGAACTGCAGCATCAATATGGGAGATCTTTCTATAGTGGCAGATCCATTGAAGTTCAAGCAGATCCTCTATAATCTTGTAAGTAATGCGATCAAGTTCACCGGTCAGGGTGGCTTGGTGACAATAGGGGTGGACAGGTCTGACAAATTAATTTCTATTTTTGTAGAAGATACCGGAGTAGGCATCTCACAAAAAGACCTAGGTAAATTGTTCAATCCTTTCATTCAGGTGGATTCATCAAACTCAAGAGAATATGGTGGCACAGGGCTTGGTCTTGCTCTTGTTAAGAATTTTGTGGAGATGCATGGCGGGAATGTCTGGGTTGAAAGCGAAGTTGGAAAAGGCAGCAAGTTCACTTTTACGATACCAGTTGAGGACGAGATCATCAGCGAATAAGTACGCTTTATTTTTTTGAATTATAAGCCATATCTGGTGATAATTTTTGATGAGTGCATATTAATGTTATCTGTTTCCTTTAAATACTATCAGATATTACAAAGTGACCATCATGTCAAAGAGCAATATCTCCAGAAGACAGGCACAGTATGCAGGTTACATCTTTTTCATTCTTGCTTTCGTAGCAGTGGGCTTCCCTCTTATGGAACCACTCGGTTTTAAGATGCTTATTCTCATACCGGCAGCTTTTGCAATTGGAATGGTGGGCTTCTGGCTCGGTGGCCTTGTCCACAAGAAGATGCAGGATGAGTAATTTCAAACTGCAGTAACTAAAATAGACATTAATATGTTGTTGATACCACAGCATCAGATGAATTCCGGTTCATCCAGTTCAACATCCAGTACAGGCAGATCGATAGGCTCACCATCGCCATTGTAACATTGCCAGCTGTTCTCATCATAGGGTTCCCCTACAATTATGTGGTAGCTTCCTGTCTTCCCGAAGAGCCGAAGGTCGGCCTTTGAAGGGGTTATATTAGGTCCGGGATGGCTATGTACCGATCCCACGGATGATACGTTTGGCATCATGAATAATTTGATAACAGCATTCTGATCACTGGTCTCGGTTCCCGGAAGTATGAGGACCTCCGCGATCACGTCTTTCTCCACCTGTAAAAGCCCGGCAAACTCGTTCGGGGCTGATGCTTTGCTGACACCCAGGATGAACTCCAGCGTTTCACGTGCAATGCCATTTACTTTCATAATAAGAAATTGTTTTCGAAGATGATATAGTTTTGCTGAAGTTTATTTTCTATATTAATATCTGCAATTTAAAAAAGCAGCAGATAGAGTCCTGCAGAGATAATTGCGCCTATGAAGGTGGCTACAAAATTGACACCACTGTTGGACAACACTCCTCTACTCTGGAGGGTAGCACCCAGAAGGCTGTCGACATTCGTACCCAGGAATCCACCTGCGATGGTTATGAAAAGGGCTGCGGTGATATTATCAACCATACCGAAAGCCACTGCAAGGATAGCGATAACTGCAGATCCGCCTATTGAGGAGAGCTCACCTAGCAGGGTGACACCGCCGTCAACACCTGTTTTGACCGGCCTGAGGGTGGTTATCATCCTTGGCTTCTGGTTGGAGGTCGTACCTATCTCGCTGGCAAGGGTATCTCCTGCAGCGGTTGCTACGGTCCCGAGGTATGCAAAGATGATCAGTTCGCCATATTGCGGGTAGATCCCGTATGCTATTGCAAGTATGAGGGCTGCTGTACTGTTGCTGAAAACATTCTCGTAGGTTCGCACACCGCCTTTTGATTCTGCAATGCCCATGGATTCTTTCAGTTTGTACTTGTACTTGGTGAACATACCTCCAAGTATGAAGAATGTCAGCAGCAGGACGAACCAGTAGATATTGCTGAACGCTATGATGAGGACACCGATGAGGGTGGCACTCAGGGATGCGGATATGTCTGCTATCTTCGCATAGTAGGCAAGGTATCCCAGGAACAATGAGAACAGAAGGGCGAATAATATTTGCTGGGGTGGTATGGAATAGCCAAAGGAGACGAAAAGCCACATTGCCATTCCTGCACCAAGCGGGATGGAAATATTCTCATTTATCCTGGATGGTATGGATTCGAAAAGTGCAGCCGTTATTGAGCCTATTACTGCTACAAAGAATACCAGATTATAGGATATGCCGGAATCCTGCCAGTAGACTATCCATGCACCGGCGATGGATGCGAAGATAATTCCGGTGATAAGCATTGAGATGCTTGAAGGTATGAGATTCAGGATATTTGGTTCATCTTTGTATTTCTTTGAAGGGTATTCATTCTTTGTAAGGGAAATATACTTTGACTTCATGTGGCAGCGAACGATGGTCGCAACACCCAGACCCATGGTTGATATGGTGATCGTCTGCCCTATCACAAAGAGCGGATATGTGGCAGAGAACAGGTTGAGCACAAAGCTTACCAGAAGCAGGATGAAGATCGAAACTACCAGATACTGAGGTGATCGTATCTTCAACATCGGTTCGAACATTCCCAATCTGTCAGGTCTGTCCTCAAGATACCTGATGGTTACAAATAAGGAGAAGAACAGGCCGATAAGTACCTCCCAGCTTACGAATGGGAACAGCAGGAACAGGAACATGAAGGCAAAGGATAGTATCAACTGCCCGTGTGCCTGTGGTTCAGCCTCTGTAATGTGATCCGGTATCAGTTTCATATTCATCGTTTTTAAATTATATATGTATCAGCTCTTTAAGCTGTATTCATTTATATATGTTCTGAAATGTTAAGACCCATTACTTCATCCAGATAGCTGAATACTTCCACAAGGTCATCATACCTGCTCCTTGCATAATCATCCAGCGGAGTCGGCATGTTGTTCACTATCACCAGCTCCCCGCCGTTATCCAGCGTATACAACGGAAGCGAAGCCGCCGGCTGAACCACCAGTGTTGACCCCAGCACAATTATCAGGTCTGCCTTCGAGCTCTCCTCAATGGCCTTCTCGATCACATCATGCTCAAGCAGCTCCCCATAGAACACAACATCCGGCTTGATCAGCCCCCCGCACTCATTGCACATGGGAACCTCCTCCTTCTCAAGAAGCCCCACAACGTCTTCAAAGGAATACTTCTTCCCGCAAGCAAGACACGTATGCCTCGCCGGAGACCCGTGAACCTCGATAACATTCTCAGACCCCGCTCTCTGATGCAACATATCAATGTTCTGCGTGATCACCGCCTTAACGATCCCTCTCCTCTCAAGTTCTGCCAGGGCCTTATGAATGATGTTCGGCTCCTTCCTCTCAAGATCGTATATCAGTTCCCTGGAATGCGTGTAAAAATACGAAGGGTCCTCGTTGAAGTAGTCTATTGAAAAGATGAGGTCCGCATCGAACTTGTTGAAGATCCCGTCCTTTCCGCGGAAATCAGGGATGCCTGAAAGGGTGGAGATTCCTGCGCCGGTCAGGATGACGCAGTATTTTGAGTTTTGCAGGAGAGTGAGGAGTTCTTGCATGGTTAAAGGTGGGGTGGTAATGGTATTTATAGAGGGAAGGTGGGATATTAGTTACATTACTAAAATTGTATTAAGAAATGTGCAAGTGGAAAGACTAAAACTTCTAGTCAAATAGACGAACTTGAAGTATGTGATTCTGTAAGTGAAGAAGAGCTCGCACGTAGTATTCTTCTTGAACTCGAAGGTTATGTCTACGATGGCATGACTACAAGTGAATTTTGTAATTTACTAAAGAATCATTTTGGAGTTGCTGCAAAATTTGAGTGAAACGATGTTTTCTGTATTGAAAAGAAAATATGAAAAAATCTGAGAGTCAGGAAATATAGAAACCAAGTAAAACAAGTGAAATTAAAATGGTATTGCACAATCTTGACAGATATGTCAAGATTCTATGTTTTGTCTGGTTGAGGATTTCTACAAAGCCGAAACCTACCTAAAAGAATAATAATATATTTTTAGAAATTTGATGATTATAACACCTAAATCATTTCAAAAAGTGAATCATTGATTTAATTTCTAAAGTATTTGGTTTGCATACTATCCAAAGTTTAACTAAACGGATAAACTATATCCATGTTTTTTGTGGTAGAAATTTATTTGTTTGAATCTGTTTCTAATTCCGCCATCTTTGATTCCATTGTTACAGGAGACAGGACAACTTCAATGGCAGAAGGCGAGT
The DNA here is from genome assembly GCF_021184045.1 of Methanococcoides orientis. Classification (NCBI taxonomy): domain Archaea; kingdom Methanobacteriati; phylum Methanobacteriota; class Methanomicrobia; order Methanosarcinales; family Methanosarcinaceae; genus Methanococcoides; species Methanococcoides orientis. The sequence goes on along the minus strand of NZ_CP073710.1, from coordinate 1,062,959 downwards.
ATATTTCTACTTCTAATTCTTTTGTTTTGAAAGATTCTATTCTTGGAGATAAAATAATAAGAATTAAAAGTATGATAAAAAATATATACATAGTCCAATTTATTTGAAGAAATGGATGCCATATACTTATAACTAGATAAAAAGAAAACAATGCCAAAATAGATAGTGAAAGTAGAGTAAATACAATTCTTTTAACCCAGCAATGTAATGGAGAAGCTAACCACCATTTGATCAAAGGTGGATTTATTTGACAATTCCAGATGTTGCCGAGCAATTCACGAGCATATGGATTCATTGGAAACTTTGATCTGCTTTTTTTTGTTTCTTGAACGTATGTCCTTATCGGATATCTTAATTTATTCCTGAGCAATTCACGAACGTATGTCTTTACTGGAAACCTTGATCTCAACTTGATACACTCTTCCAGCTTTTGTTTAGCTGTAGGATTGTCTTTATTCTTATAGTAAAAATAACCCATAAAATATAGAATATAAGCCTGTATCTCTTCTTTCCCATTCTTTTTAGATAAGTTCTCTGCCCTTTCCAGTTTTCTTATTATTGAGACTATCTTTTCCTGATACATTTCATTTTTTGAAGTCCAGTAAAATTCTGCATTAAGGTAATCAGCATACACTTCCCAGAGAAGATGCAATGGATTTCCCACATCTGAAGAAATAGCCATTTTAAAGGATTTGGCCGCCCCAGAATAATTCTGCTCTTCAATTTTAATTTTACCATCCATATTTAATGCGTAAGCATCTTTCTCATCTATATCAAGTGCATTTTTAACTTCTTCTTTACTTTTATCAATATTTCCGAGGATGAAATGGAGTTCTCCTAATTTGCTGTGTGCCAAAACATACTTCGGATTAAGCTCAATAGCCACATCGTATGCCTTTATTGCATCCTCGTATTTCCCTAATTTAGAAAGAGAAATACCTTTGTTATTCCAGGCATATACATACTTTTGGTCAATCTCAAGGGCTGCATCGTATGCCTTTATCGCATCTTCGTGTTTCCCTAGTTCAGAAAGGGAAATGCCTTTGCCATTCCAGGCATGGACATGCTTTGGTTCAATCTCAAGGGCCTTATCGTATGCCTTTATTGCATCCTCGTGTTTCCCTAGTTCAGAAAGGTCATTACCTTTTCCATTCCATGCATGGACATAGTTTGGCTCAATCTCAAGGGCCTTATCGTATGCCTTTATTGCATCCTCGTATTTCCCTAATTTAGAAAGGGAAATACCTTTGTTATTCCGGGCATATACATACTTTTGGTCAATCTCAAGGGCCTTATCGTATGCCTTTATTGCATCCTCATATTTCCCTAATTTAGAAAGGGAAATACCTTTTCCATTCCATGCATGGACATAGTTTGGCTCAATCTCAAGGGCCTTATCGTATGCCTTTATTGCATCCTCGTATTTCCTAAGATCAGAAAGGACATTACCTTTGTTATTCCATGCATGGACATACTTTTGGTTAATCTCAAGGGCCTTATCGTATGCCTTTATTGCATCCTCGTGTTTCCCTAATTTAGAAATGGTATAACCTTTTCCATTCCAAGCATCGACATACTTTTGGTCAATGTTAAGAGCCTTATCGTATGCCTTTATTGCATCCTCGTATTTTCCGAGTTCAGAAAGAGCATTACCTTTGCCATTCCAGGCATGGACATGCTTTGGCTCAATCTCAAGGGTCGTATCGTATGCCTTTATTGCATCCTCGTGTTTCCCTAATTTAAAAAGGTCATTACCTTTGCCATTCCAGGCATCGACATACTTTTGGTCAATGTTAAGGGCCTTATCGTATGCCTTTATTGCATCCTCATATTTCCCTAATTTAGAAAGGGAAATACCTTTTCCATTCCATGCATGGACATAGTTTGGCTCAATCTCAAGGGTCGTATCATATGCCTTTATTGCATCCTCGTGTTTCCCTAGTTCAGAAAGTGCATTACCTTTTCCATTCCATGCATGGACATAGTTTGGCTCAATCTCAAGGGCCTTATCGTATGCCTTTATTGCATCCTCATATTTTCCAAGATCATAAAGGACATTACCTTTGTTATTCCAAGTATCAGCATTCTCTGGATTCATAGTCTACCCTTTAGTTAGAACTAAAGTCTACTTCCCTTAAACTCTCCATGTAAAAATAAGGCATTTTAATAAAACTTTCGTATACATTCTTCATAATATTCAATTGTACACATAAATATTAGTTCCCAATAAGAAATTAATACGTTCATATATTAAAAATATTGTTAACAAATCTTTAAATATTAATTTTGTAGTGATTCATTCATGGAGGTTCGAATGTTACCTCCGACATTGAGGGTGGGTATATATAACGTGAAAAAAGTGTACGCTTTTATTTTGTGCTGAAATGATCCGGTTTTCATACGCCAGAAGCTCTTGTTGAAATTCTAAACTTTGATTTTTGTTACAATTACGAAAATCACAGGATCAGTATAATGTCAATAAATCTCAATCAGGATTGGCATTACATCAAGAAAGATCTGTTAGAAATAATAGCATGAATATTTTAATCCCTCTCCCACCGACTATATTCAATACCCCATCTTCTTCCTTTTTGAAATCAACAAATAAGCCTCACCAAGAAGCAACAACACAATACACCCAATCGTTGTATTGATAATTGCAGGATACTGATACCCAAATCCTTCAGGGGAAGTGTGCTTTAGCAATATTCCTGAATAAGCCCAGACAATAACAAGCCCGTAGGCAACATCCCTGTTCTTCAGCATTGTTGCAAGGCCGATAACAAGTCCTAAAGCAATTACTATAACAGTCCAGGAAGCGTCACTCAAAATGAAGTCTTTCCAGCCCAGGCTGACAAGAAGTACAGTGGCATTGGCAATGGTTGCTACGGTGATCCATCCGAAGTAAACGCTGAATGGAAGTCTGATAAAGAAATATTCGTTCTTAGAAAACTGTTCCCTGCTTGTCAACTGATTTATCAGGATCAGGCAGATGAGGATCACGATCATCAGCAACATGGATAATGGGATTATTTCATAGTGCCATGCGAAGATCCAGGATGCATTGGCAATGGAAGATACAGAGAACAGGATTCCGAGTTTATAGATGAGCTCGGTCTTGTCGGTGGTTGTGTTTCCCTGAAAAATACCAAGCTGGTAAAGTGTGTATCCACCCAGTAAGAGGTATATGATTCCCCAGATCGCGAAGGTCGCTCCTGCAGGGGCAAATAGATTGGGATAGGAGTCTGAGAGCTGGCCGGTGGTCATGTCATTGATGGGGAGAATGTTGGCCAGTGCATTGACTGTAATCATTATCAGGAACGTTACTGCTGTGATGATTTTTATTATTTGTTTTCTTTGATCTGTGTTCATGATAACTTTACTCCCCCACTAATGCGAATACAGTATGATTTAATCTGTTAATATTTCTTTAAATAACCTTTTACAAAAGTCACAACTTGTTCTGCTGGAATTTCGGTTTTCAAGGTTATGAAAATTGAAAAATTGAAAATTTATAATTTTCACTTGCAGATGAGGTGAAAATAGAAAAATTTATATTGGCTGTACATTCTTATAATATATTTGTACTAATAATTTTATATGTTGGAAGAGGGGCACTAAATTGGTTTTAAACATAATGCAGGTTGATCAATCTGAATTAACGGCCGGAGAGAAAAAGGTCGCTAACAAGATTAAACAAATCTACAAAGACGCAACATGGAATGCATATCTCTATTATCAACCTCGCATTAAAAAGTGGAATCCGGATTTCATTTTAATTGATGACTACAAAGGCGTTTCTATCATTGAAGTTAAAGATTGGAGTTTGGAATATATTGATGAAATAAATCCATTGAGTGCAATTGTCAATGGTAAAACCAGGCATAATCCCATCTATGTAACAAACCAATATTTTAATGCTGCAAAAAGTAGATTACAGAATCAAGCTGCACTTGTAGACGATAAGCATGAGCTGAAATATGGTTTATATTCAAATTTAGTTCTTCCTAATATAAAGTCACACGAGCTTGAAGAGTATGAGGACTGTTTTTTCCAGCCCCCTTCAAACTGCATAACATCTGAAAATATAACTGATCTTACTATCAACGATCTCTTTTCTGAAGAAGTTCAGTATATTGATAGACATGATTTTTCAGTTATGAGGGGCACTTTCTTCCCGGAAATCAAAGTCAAGACTGTACAGAAAGAGATCTGGGAATACGGCAGAAAGAAAATAACTGAAAATAGTACTATAAAAACTCTTGATGAAGAACAGGAAAAGTTTGCAAGAAGGGTCCCATATGGACACTATATGGTTTCTGGCATCCCCGGAAGCGGTAAAACTGTAATTCTTTTGGCCAGAGCTGTACATCTTGCCAGAGATAATCCAGACTGGAAAATTAAGATCCTGACATATAATAATTCACTGGCAGATAAGCTGAAAAGTAAACTTGCATCAATCCATGAAGATCTGGATCTTATGGGAGTTAATTTTCAGAATATTGAAATATCCACCTTCCACAGCCTTGCAAAATCAATTGCAGACGTTGGTATTGTGTCAAAACCTCTCCCAGATAATTACTGGGAACTAATATTACCATACAAAGCTATCGAAAAAGCACAAAATGTTCCTCCAATTTATGATGCGATGTTGATCGATGAATATCAGGATTTTCATGTTTCTTGGATGAAGCTTTGTTTACTGTTATGTCGAAAGCATGATCACAATGGTCAACAAACTGAAAACCTATTTTTAGCAGGCGACAGGCTGCAGAGTATTTACAATCCTTCAACTCACAACTGGAAAAGTTTGGGGATCAATATTGTAGGAAGATCCAAACTTCTGAAAACGTCATATCGTTCCGGAAGCACTCACGTGAATCTGGCTTTAGACTATTTAATGGAAAATCCATCAACAAAGAAGGAAGTAGAGAACTTCTACGAGGGGAGAGACGGAATTTGTTGCAATTTTGATATTGGCAACAATCTTGAGTTTGTTAAAGGTAATTTCAAAGTCATCAATGAACTATTGCAGGAATTATTTAAGAATCAGGATTATAATCCAGAGGATGTGCTCGTTTTATTCCCAAATAATTGGCTTCGGGATGAACTCTACAAATCGTTGGACAATAACCTGAAATCAAATACTGTAGCTTCAAAACATTTGAACGACAAAAAAATGAATTTTGTCACATATCATTCTGCTAAAGGTATTGAAAGTAAAGTTTGCATCCTTATGGATGTGGATAAGATCAAAGACAAGAAGCTTTTGTACGTAGGAATGACTCGTGCTTCTGAAAAATTGATAATTCATTCTCCAAATTCTGAAGGTGGATCTGTTTTTAATGAACTGCTAAATTGCTACAAAAAAATAACCGGAAATGAACCTGTAGTTCTTGAAAAAGAAAAAGTAGCTAAGAAAGAGACAGTTTTCGAAAAGAAGAAAGCAGTTAAACCCCAAAAAGAGACCATTAAGGCTCAAAAACATAATTTTGTATTGAATAATGATCGAAAAAACAATTCCAATAAACAAACAAAAGTAGAAACTAAAGACGAGCCTAAAATAATCAAAAAGTTCGGATTTGAAATAAAGAGTGAAGAAATAGATGAACCTATTGGAAGAAAGGATGGAATCATAAGGTCAAAGCTCAAGAAGCTTAGAATCATCAAATAATGTATATATGGATTTGAAAATGTATGCCAAAAAAGAGATGAAATAAAATATCCAACGACTGTCCAAAAGTGAAATAAAGTTAATACTAAAAGTAATCTTTACACATTTTGTAAATCAACAAATATATATATTTTAAAAGATTATTGCAAATTACATGGCGTGGTTTGCATTAAGTTCATTCCAAATTCTTACTCTTACAGCTATATTAGTACCATCTTTGGCAACAATATGGGTCGTTTTCCTTCAACGGGATTTAACTGAAAAAACCATTGTTTTTAAACAAGATTTGAAAAAATATGGTCGAGAAAAGTCTTTAGAACTCTTCAATGACATCCAAGAATTCTGTAAAGATTCCGAAAATGAAGGAGATGAACAATCATTAGAAATTATTATGACTTTCATGGATGATTGGCAAGGGAAAAACGAAGCAATTTCTAAACTATTGAAAAATGAAGATTCTATCTATAAATCTGGTAAATACGTATTAATATTGTTAGCTGCGCTGTTCTTTTCAGGAATATATAGTACTTCAAATCCAGAGGGTATGATTTTTGGAACAATGTCGAGAATCGAAGCAACACAAATCTTATTTCTACTTGAGTCGTCACTCATTTTTTTGTGGTTTTACAAAATATATAATTTTGGAATCATATTAAATAAAGTCCAATCTAGGGATATAGAAGATATTGAAGAATTAATAGAAAAAACAATTGATAATATGGAATAACAATTCCCTATTATACTAATCACTCCTCCTCCCCCCACTCACAGATCCCCTTAAAATCACAGAAATAACAATTCGGCTCCCCATCAACCTCAAAATCATCCCTCAAGACCCTTGCAACCACAGCATTGATCTCATCCACCACCATCCCGATCCTCTCCTCATCAACATCCATCATCCTTAGTTCCTGCACCTCGGGGTTGACGTAAAGCAATCCGGCTTGTACCGGGAGCTTGCCGTACATCTCCTTCACGGCCAGGCAATAGAGAGCCAGCTGGACATAGTCTTTCAGCTTGCTCTTTGGGAGGGTGGTCTTGCCGGTCTTGTAGTCTATGACGATGTATTCGCCTTCCTGTGTCCGGTCTATCCTGTCGATGACTCCTCCGAAAATGGCACCGTTCAGGTCGAGGTCGAACCATTCTTCCACTGCAACGGTCTCGTTGGGATTGTCGGCTTCAAAGCGGAACCAGAAGTCCAGCATCTTCTTCATCTTGCTGTGTTCCTGGTTTTCCAGGGTACTGGAGGGGAATGCTGTAGGGTCCCATATATCATCTAGCAATTTGTTGGCTGTGGTGATGTCAATGGATTCTCCCTTCATGTCCATCTGGGACAGTTGTTCGTAGACGGAGTGCACGTCTGTCCCGACCTGGAAATAGGCCTTCTGCGGCGTGGGAATGTTGAGGACTGTCCCGTACTTGAACTTCAGCGGGCAGTCCTGGTATGTCTTGATCTTGGAAGCGGAGAATCTCATGTTCGGGTCCACAAGGGGCGGGATATTGTTATCGATCAGGTCCTCCAGTTCCTGCGGCTGCTTGGGGTTGACCTGCAGGAAATCCTTTGCATCAAAAGCAGACAGGTTGCCTTCATCCTCGATCTCCCTCAGCTGGGCGAGGACCACAAGGGATTCCAGGGCCTGCTTTAACTGGCCCTGCTTTGAATACATGCTGAGCATCCGGAGGTATTCGTCCTTTTTCTTCATCAGGGGTGAAACCTCCTCGACCTCGCTCTTCTTTTCGAACTGCTCTGCTTCGATATACTCGATCAGCGGATTTGACGTGTACTCAAGCTGTGCAAGGAACTCGCTTGGGGAGACCTTCCTTTTGTTGCCTTCATACTTCTCAGGGAACATCAGGTAAAGTTCTTCCTTTGCCCTTGTCATGGCAACATAGGCCAGCCTTCTTTCCTCCTCAAGGTGCAGCACCTTCTCGTCCACATCCCTCTGCCTGCCCTTGGAGAGCGCTTTTGGCACGGTGAAGGCCTTTCTTCTGTAGGTCAGAGGGAGGTGCCTGGTGGCCATGTCGCAGACGAACACCACCTTCGCTTCCTTGCCCTTGGACTGGTGGATGGTCATCACCTTCACAGTATCCTCCTCGCTGGACACTCCCTCATCCAGGTCCAGGCCGAAGACCAGCTCCAGGTCCTCAACCACGGTATCCAGTTCACTGCCACCATCAACGAGCTCAAGGTCTTCCACAGTGGTGACAAGGGAGTTCAGGATGGAAATGTTCCTTCTGGACGCCTGCGTATCCTCCTGCAGCTGTGTCCTGTAGAAGTCGGTCTTCTTGGACAGCATGTGCTTCACAGTATCCGATGGCAGGTGGCTTTTTTTGTATTCTATCAGCTCATTGAGCCGGGATACGATCGACCTTATCAGGTCCTTCTGGCTGATGTCAAGCTCGTCAAGGTGGTAGAGCAGCACGGAGTATATCCCGTCGCCTGTATCGCTGTCATCCCTGCTGATCTTCAATGCCTGAAGGTTGATCTTCTGCAGGTTATGCTCGCTCAGTCCTTCCCTTGACAGTATCTTTGCAAAGGCGATTCCGTTGTTGAACGGATCGGCCACCACGTGGAGGTATGCCATTGCTTCCCTCACCACCGGGAAACGGTTGAGCTGGATGCTTCCCACAAATTCCACAGGCACCATCCTCTGCTTCAATGATTCGCTGAACTTCTTTCCGTCAGCCCTTTTTCGTGTAAGTATGAATATCTCCCCCGGCCGGACACCTTCATTGATCATGTTAGTGATCTCTTCAGCGACCCACTCTGCCTCGCTCACATCATCAGGCGCCTTGACCACCTTTACCTCGCTCTTCTCGCCATTGTGGGCCGTGAGTTTCTTCTCCTGCCTCTGCGGGTTGTTCGCAATGAGCTGCTGGGACAGTTGCACGATCTGTGAGCTTGACCTGTAGTTCTTCTCAAGCGGGATCTTCTCAAGGGTGTGGTAGTATTCCTGCAATTGTTCTATGTTAGCAAGATATGCTCCTCTGAAAAGGTAGATGCACTGGTCATCGTCAGCCACACAGGTCAGGTTATTGCCATCAGCTATCAGGTGCACGAGGAACAGCTGTGCGAAATTGGTGTCCTGGAACTCATCCACCAGAACATAGTCATATCTGGATCTCACCATGTTCCTGACAACATCATTCGTCTCAAGGAGGTTGCAGGCCATGGTGATCATGTCGTCGTAGTCAAGGAATCCGTTGTCACTCTTGTACTGCTGGTAATGCTCATAGAACCTTGCAAGGTCGCTGAGCTTTAACAGAACATCCCTTTCACCTTCGTCGATGCTCGCATCTTCCAGATTCCTGCCTGCATATTCGGCCAGCTTTTCCGGTGAGACAAGGTGGTCCTTCAGCTGGGATACTCCTTCCAGCAGGCTGGTAATGAGGTCGTATGGCTGTGTGGGGATGGCAAGGTTCTGAAAACCGAAGGAATCGATGTTCTTGATGCCCCAGACGTGGGAGTGTTCCTTTGAGATCAGCTTTGCGTTCTGGTTAATTCCAAGGTACAGGGAGAACTCGCGTATCAGGTCATTGCAGAATGAGTGGAATGTGGAAACCGTGATGCTGCTTCCAACGCCTATTTTGTTCTCTATCCTTTCCTGCATCTCTCCGGCTGCTTTTTCGGAGAAGGTTAGTGCAAGTATCTTTTCCGGGGAGAGGTTGTTTTCAGTTAGGTCTACAACTTTTTCTGTGATGGTGAATGTCTTTCCTGAGCCGGGACCTGCGAGGATGAGGAGTGGGCCTTCGGTGTATGTGACTGCTTTTTGCTGATTATCGTTGAGTTTGGTGGATGCCAATTTTAAGTGCCCCTGTTTCCTTTTTGGTTGACAAATATTATGCTAAGCATCAAAGATTTGATGTATGTTATACTTTACTATTTGTTTTAATGGTTTGAGGAAGGTATTCTAAAAAGCAATGCTGATGCAAATCGGCATTAATATTTGATCGTTTGAAACGCCGAATCACCCTTGTAATAAATCCGTGTCACAAATTGACACACAACGTATAAATACGAGTGAGCTGTTGTAGGGGTGCTCTCAGTGAGCTGGTCGCTGTCGATTCTGACACGATCTATTGAGAGTTCGAAAAACGTCATACATTTCGCGTATATCGACACATTCTCCAAAAATGTGTCATAATCTTCCGATCAGGAAGGTATATATGCGATGAGATGTATTATGAGAATCCCGCACAACGTGCGTGGAATTTCAATCACCTCCATTTCAAAATCATTAGTGGAGACCGGAGCTTTTCCGGTCTGACGTTGAAAGTGGCAGTTCGGTTAATTCTGACTGATAGTGACTTTATCTATCAAAAGAACTAACCAACTATTGTGCAAAGAAAACAACTCTCTAATTAAACAAAAGAGTTCTTTTCCGACAATTCTTAGTTAACTTCCAAATTTTGTGTGCTTTAACAAATAACTCTGGTTGATCCTGCCAGAGGTTACTGCTATCGGTATTCGACTAAGCCATGCGAGTTAAATGTTCTTCGTGAACATAGCGAACTGCTCAGTAACACGTGGATAACCTGCCCTTAGGTTCGGCATAACTCCGGGAAACTGGAGATAATTCCGAATAAACCATTGATGCTGGAATGCTTTTTGGTTCAAAGACTTCGGTTGCCTAAGGATGGATCTGCGGTCTATCAGGTAGTAGTGGGTGTAAGGTACCTACTAGCCTACGACGGATATGGGTTGTGAGAGCAAGAGCCCAGAGATGGATTCTGAGACATGAATCCAGGCCCTACGGGCGCAGCAGGCGCGAAAACTTTACAATGCGGGAAACCGCGATAAGGGGATACCGAGTGCCAGCATATTATGTTGGCTGTCCACATGTGTAAACGGCATGTGTTAGCAAGGGCCGGGCAAGACCGGTGCCAGCCGCCGCGGTAACACCGGCGGCCCGAGTGGTAATCACTTTTATTGGGTCTAAAGGGTCCGTAGCCGGTTTGATCAGTTCTTCGGGAAATCTGACAGCTCAACTGTTAGGCTTCCGGGGAATACTGTCAGACTTGGGACCGGGAGAGGTAAGAGGTACTACAGGGGTAGGAGTGAAATCTTGTAATCCCTGTGGGACCACCAGTGGCGAAGGCGTCTTACCAGAACGGGTCCGACGGTGAGGGACGAAAGCTGGGGGCACGAACCGGATTAGATACCCGGGTAGTCCCAGCCGTAAACGATGTTCGCTAGGTGTCAGGGACGGTGCGACCGTTTCTGGTGCCGTAGGGAAGCCGTGAAGCGAACCACCTGGGAAGTACGGCCGCAAGGCTGAAACTTAAAGGAATTGGCGGGGGAGCACTACAACGGGTGGAGCCTGCGGTTTAATTGGACTCAACGCCGGAAAACTCACCAGGGCGACAGCAAGATGTAGGTCAAGCTAAAGACTTTACCTGAATCGCTGAGAGGAGGTGCATGGCCGTCGTCAGTTCGTACTGTGAAGCATCCTGTTAAGTCAGGCAACGAGCGAGACCCGTGCCCACTGTTGCCAGCATGTCCTTCGGGATGATGGGTACTCTGTGGGGACCGCTGGTGCTAAACCAGAGGAAGGTGCGGGCTACGGTAGGTCAGTATGCCCCGAATCTCCCGGGCTACACGCGGGCTACAATGGCTGGGACAATGGGTTCCTACACCGAAAGGTGATGGTAATCTCCTAAACCCAGCCGTAGTTCGAATCGAGGACTGTAACTCGTCCTCGTGAAGCTGGAATCCGTAGTAATCGCGTTTCAACATAGCGCGGTGAATACGTCCCTGCTCCTTGCACACACCGCCCGTCAAACCACCCGAGTGAGGTATGGGTGAGGGCACGGATTTTGTGCCGTGTTCGAACCTAAATTTCGCAAGGGGGGTTAAGTCGTAACAAGGTAGCCGTAGGGGAATCTGCGGCTGGATCACCTCTAAGCAACGATCCGCACAAAGCGGATCAACGCTATCAGTCAGAAATCGATAAACTGCCACTTTCGACAAACCACTTCAATGAAACAAGATTTCGCTGGAAAAAATGCGAGCGAGGGCTTGTAGATCAGTTGGAAGATCGTCGCCTTTGCAAGGCGAAGGCCCTGGGTTCGAATCCCAGCAAGTCCATTGGATCAATTACGATTCACAATCATCAAGTGCACCGAGCAAGTAATGTTGCTTGGGAAGGATGGATGTGCCCTTTCCCCGATATTGGGCACTATGAGATCATGTATATATTACATATCAGACGCTCACTGGACAAAGTGAGATGGACTCTGGTAATTATGCCGTCAGGTGGATGGCTCGGCTCAAGCGCTGATGAAGGACGTGCCAAGCTGCGATAAGCTCAGGGTAGACGCATGGAATCTATGAACCTGAGATTTCCTAATGAGACCTCTTAGCACATTTGTGCTGATCAGTCATGATCGGGAACGCCCCGAATTGAAACATCTTAGTAGGGGCAGGAAGAGAAATCGAAGAGATGCCGTTAGTAATGGCGAATGAACACGGCAAAGTTCAAACTGAATCCCTCCAGTAATGTGAGGGAGATGTGGTGTTGTAGGAACTTTCTAAGGTTCCGACCTTTTCTTAGCTGAACTTTTCTGGAACGTTAGACCGTAGAGTGTGAAAGTCACGTAAGCAAAGAAAAGAGGAACTGGAAATGTTCCTGAGTACCGTGTGTTGGAAATCACGCGGGAATTTGGGAGGCACCAACTTCCAAAACTAAATACGTCTTGAGACCGATAGCGAAGTAGTAGGGTGACCGAAAACTGAAAAGTACCCCCAAAAGGGAGGTTAAAAGTGCCTGAAACCTGATGGTGATGGAGCGATATGGCATGAAAGGATCTTTAGTTCGAAGGAATCAACCGCGAGGTTGTAGTACGAGTTCTAATGCCGATGTCATATCATACGTTTTGAAGAACGGGCCAGGGAGTGTAACTAAGTGGCGATGGCTAACCTTTTATCTGGGAAGCCGAAGCGAAAGCAACAAGCACGCAACCCTTCACGGGGTGAGGTGCGGCGTATACAAGTGCGTGGAGTCACTAAGTTACGACCCGAAGCCGGGTGATCTAGGCGTGGGCAGGTTGAAGCGTGGCGAAAGCTACGTGGAGGACCGCAAGCGGTATTGATCTGCAAATCATTCGTGTGACCTGCGTCTCGGAGTGAAAGGCTAATCTAACCCGGCATCAGCTGGTTCCTTCCAAAACATGTCGCAGCATGACCTAACTGGAGATAGTCGGTGGAGTAGAGCACTGATTGGTGGTCCCGGGGGAGAAATCCCTCAGCCGCTTGTCAAACTCCGAACCCACCGTCGTCGTAGAAGGTTGGAGTCCGGGCTACTGGGGTAAGCTTGTAGTCCGTAAGGGAGACAACCCAGCCCGTGGTTAAGGTCCCTAAGTGTCGACTAAGTGTTAATACTAAAGGGCGTCCTAAGCCCTAGACAGCTGGAAGGTTAGCTTAGAAGCAGCTATCCTTTAAAGAGTGCGTAACAGCCCACCAGTCGAGGTTTGGGGCCCCGAAAATGGACGGGGCTCAAGTCGACCACCGATACCACGGAGTACCGAAAGGTAATCTTGTAGGAAGGCGTTGCGTTTGGGCAGAAGCAGGGCTGTGAAGTCCTGTGGACCGAGCGGAAACGAAAATCCTGGTAATAGTAGCAGCATAGTCAGGTGAGAATCCTGACCGCCGAAGGTGCTAGGTTCCCTCGGCAATGATCGTCAGCCGAGGGTTAGTCGGTCCTAAGTTGTACCGTAATTCGAGTACATCAAAAGGGAAACAGGTTAATATTCCTGTACCATTTAACAATAAAACTGACGTTTCGGGGCAGGCTGAGCGGCGCCGTCGCGCCGTCTAAGCATCGAACTCTGTGGAGAGCCGTAATGGCGAGAAGCAGACGAATATGTTATGGCGAAAGTCAGCTTCACCCTGGAACCCGTGAAAAGGGAGTTAAATGTCCGTACCGAGATCTGACACAGGTGCCCCTAGCTGAAAAGGCTAAGGCGTGTCGGAATAAATTTGGCTAAGGGAATTCGGCAAATTGGCTCCGTAACTTCGGGAGAAGGAGTGCCTGCCGTGTAGACGGCAGGTCGCAGTGACCAGAGAACTCTAACTGTCTAATATCAACATAGGAGATCGCAAACCCGTAAGGGCTAGTACGATCTCTGAATCCTGCTCAGTGCAGGTACCTGAAACTTCGGTTCAACGGAAAGAAGGGCCTGTAAACAGCGGGGGTAACTATGACCCTCTTAAGGTAGCGTAGTACCTTGTCGCTTAATTGGCGACTTGCATGAATGGATCAATGAGAGTTCTACTGTCCCTAGCCAGAGTCCGGTGAAGCTTACATTCTAGTGCAGAGTCTAGAGACCTCTAGGGGGAAGTGAAGACCCCGTGGAGCTTTACTGCAGCCTGTCGCTGGGGTGTGATTTTGGATGTACAGTGTAGGTAGGAGACGTCGAAGCCGGTGCGCCAGCATCGGTGGAGTCACAATTGGGACACTACCCTTCCAAAGTTACGCCCCTTACTCCGAGAGGAGGACCCCGATAGGTGGGCAGTTTGCCTGGGGCGGGACGCCCTTGAAAAGATATCAAGGGCGCGCAATGGTTAACTCAAGTGGGTCGGAAACCTACTGAAGAGTGCAAGAGCATAAGTTAGCCTGACGTGATTCGGCACAGTAGCGGATCACGAGACGAAAGTCGGTTCTAGCGAACCTTTATGTCCCGCTTGGTGCGGGCTAAAGATGACAGAAAAGTTACCCCGGGGATAATTGAGTCGTTGCCGGCAAGAGCACATATCGACCCGGCAGCTTGCTACCTCGATGTCGGTTCTTTCCATCCTGGCTGTGCAGCAGCAGCCAAGGGTGAGGTTGTTCGCCTATTAAAGGAGATCGTGAGCTGGGTTTAGACCGTCGTGAGACAGGTCGGTTACTATCTACTAGAGGTGTCTGTAGTCTGAGGGTAAGTTGCTTTTAGTACGAGAGGAACAGAGCAACGGCGCCACTGGTCGATCGGTTGTCTGACAAGGCACTGCCGAGCAGCTACGCGCTAAGGAATAAGAGCTGAATGCATCTAAGCTCGAAATCTGACCTAAAAAGAGACTACGTTAAGGATTCCGGTAAAAGACCGGATTGATAGAGTCGGGATGTACGCACCAAGGCAACGAGGTGTTCAGTCCGCGGCCACTAATATCTGTGCCTCATCCGTTTTGCTTTGTCCAGGCGAAATCTGATATGTAATATAATAACATGATCATTTCCAGTATTAGAGATGAGTATGGCGGCCATAGCGGCAGGGCAACTCCTGTTCCCATTCCGAACACAGAAGATAAGCCTGCCCACGTTGCTTACTGTACTGAGGTACGAGAGTCCTCGGGAAATCTGCGTCGCTGCTATGCTCACTCTTTACCTTAACTTTTCTTCAATCTGCTACAACTCATGAGTTGTAACTTTATCTTTTTCTAGTATCCAACAGTCCTTGAGCTTTGCTTAAAGTTAGTACTGAGCTGATGGCTGATCATCAGACTTGTGCCTTCATTGTCGCAATGTAAAGGCTTATATGCCTGTATTACCTACTAGGATTCGTTCAAATGCCAAGGTGGCGGAGCGGCTACGCAATCGCCTGCAGAGCGATTCCATTCCGGTTCGAATCCGGACCTTGGCTTTCATCCGTTAAAAAAGTAAAGTCTGATTCAGCATCCTGACCTCTTGAGCAAAGCTCAAAGGTCGCGCGCTGCAGAAGCGCTGATCTGGATTCGGACCTTGGCTTTCATCCGTTAAAAAAGTAAAGTCTGATTCAGCATCCTGACCTCTTGAGCAAAGCTCAAAGGTTGCGCGCTGCAGAAGCGCTGATCTGGATTCGGATCTTGGCTTTCATCCATTAATAAGAGTCAGAGTACGGCGGCCATAGCGGCAGGGCCACTCCTGTTCCCATTCCGAACACAGAAGATAAGCCTGCCCACGTTGCTTACTGTACTGAGGTACGAGAGTCCTCGGGAAATCTGCGTCGCTGCTGTGCTCACTCTATTACCCTTTTTGTTTAACTGATCTTAACTCACTAGCTTTGGGTTTGCTGTTTTGATATGTTTTTATTCATGATCAAAACTTGATAAGGATGTATAAAATCATATAATAAGGATCAACATTATTCGATTCATATTTGATCAAAAACAAAATGATAAATATGAATATGAATAAAAAATAGATACGTAGTTGGGAAAAAGCGGTAGAGATAATTTGATTTACATCTTTTGTATGGGACTTTTCTCTGATATGATGTATAACCATACAGATATTCTTAAAAAACCACTATTGATCAGAAAACTTCAAACCACATTCTGTTGATAAAATGGTGAAGACTCTGATCGGCAATATGGGATTGAAATGGATATTTATTAACAGGATTGGGGAAACTTTAGAACTATTCCGGGGGCAAACATGAATGAACATGAAAGACTAAAAGAACATTTATATGAATTGGGTATAAGGTACGCTGAAAAGAAAGGATACAGGCTGAATCCTGATAAGGAAATAGTCGACACTGTGATCGATGGACTTGCTGAAAATAAAGAAGAATACGGCAAGAGGTACTGTCCATGTCGGATTATAAAAGGCGATGAGGAAGAGGATAAAAAAATAATTTGTCCATGTATCTATCTCAAAGAAGAGATCGAAAATGATGGGATGTGCCATTGTGAACTTTTCTTCAAAAAAGATAAGGCTGAATAATAATTAGAATTTAACCAGCATTGATTGATCTGAGATCATAAGCTTGCTATTATAGAATTCAGGATCAATTTTCTTTATTTAAGCTTAAATATTGTAGGAATATGTTTCAGTTCGACCAAGCATGTCAGTATTGTTGTCTACAGTTGTTATGTATGATCTCGTCTCCATATTTTTAATTTCATGTAAGGTGCCACATCCTTTCTCACATTTCCTGATGGAAAACGATTCTTTATTTCTATGCGTATAATTTGACACCTTTATTTGTATCGCATCCACTCCTTTAACAATACAATCAAATTCTACACAAATTGATTCCAAATTAAGCCTACTTCATTTCAAAAAATTTAATTACCCAAAATAGTATTAACTTTGAAGTAACTAGGGTACACCAGAACCCTAATTAGGAGAATTTAAAAAATGGTGTCAAAGACAGTTCCATTCACAAAGAAACAGATCCTGGAAATAAAAGAGCAGTACCCTACTCCTTTTCATGTCTATGATGAGAAGGCCATAAGGGAGAATGCAAGGAAGCTCAAGGATGCTTTCAGCATTCTCGAAGGATTCACAGAATTCTTTGCCGTCAAAGCATTACCGAATCCATATATCCTGAAGATACTGAAGAGCGAAGGCTTCGGTGCAGACTGCAGTTCATTACCCGAATTACTTCTTTCTGAGAAGACCGGTATCGTTGGTGAGGACATAATGTTCAGCTCAAATGACACTCCTGCAGAAGAGTTCGTCAAAGCAAAAGAACTCGGTGCGATTATCAACCTCGATGACATCAGCCATATCGAGTTCCTTGAAGAGACAGCAGGACTCCCTGAGCTGGTTTGTTTCAGATTTAACCCCGGTACCCTAAAGAAAGGAAATGCTATCATTGGAAATCCGGAAGAGGCAAAGTACGGTTTTACAAAGGAACAGCTCTTTGAAGGCTACAGGATGCTCAAAGAGAAAGGTGTCAAGCGCTTCGGGCTGCATACAATGGTGGCATCCAATGAACTTGACCCATCTTACTTTGTGGAGACTGCAAGATTACTTTTTGAGACTATTGTCGAAATCTCAAATGAGCTTGACATCCGCTTCGATTTCGTGAACCTTGGTGGCGGTATTGGTATCCCTTACCTGCCGGATCAGGAACCTGTTCCATACGATGTCATTGCAAAGGGCGTTAAAGAGGAATATGATGCAAAGATCAAGGCCAATGGACTTGACCCGCTGAAGATCTATCTGGAATGTGGCCGAACCATCACAGGTCCTTACGGCTACCTTGTGACCGAGGTAAGACATCTCAAGCACATCTACAAGGATTACGTGGGAACCGATGCATGTATGGCAAACCTCATGAGACCTGGTCTCTATGGTGCATACCACCACATAACAGTTCTTGGAAAGGAAGACCAGTCTGGAACACACAAGTATGATGTCACAGGTTCCCTTTGTGAGAACAATGACAAATTTGCCATCGACAGAATGCTCCCGGAAGTTGAACGCGGTGATATTCTTGCAATTCACGACACCGGTGCCCATGGTCATGCGATGGGATTCAATTACAACGGTAAGCTCCGCTCTGCTGAACTTCTCTTAAGAGAGGACGGCAGCTTTGTCCAGATAAGAAGGGCAGAAACGATCGAAGACCACTTTGCAACCCTTGACCTCGAAGGTCTCGACAATTTCAGTTAAGCAAAGGACACTAGTTCTGACCGGCATATTTTGGAATGGGAAAGCCTTTCAAAATATGCTCTTGTTTTTCTTTCAATATATTTTGCTCATAATCCGTTTAGGAGTGAAACTTTATTAAGTTCAAGCTCTCTTTTTATTATTGATGACTGATAAGGACGCTTTTATATTTGTGATACAGAAGCACCATGCCCGAAATCTTCACTATGATCTGCGTCTGGAGATGGATGGTGTTCTCAAAAGCTGGGCGATCCCTAAGGAACCTCCTATTGTAGAAGGGGTCAAGCGACTTGCCATACAGACCAATGATCATGCAATTGAGTATGCTGATTTTGAAGGAACGATACCTGAAGGCAGCTATGGTGCTGGGAAGGTCGAGATATGGGACCATGGTAGATTTGAACCTGTGGTCGTTAAAGAAAAGGAGATTGTTTTCCGTCTCTCAGGTGAAAAAATGAAAGGCAAGTTCGTCCTGTTAAAGACGAACTTCGGGAAGGTTAAGAATAGTTGGCTCTTCTTTAAGAAAAAAAGTTGAGAGCTTTCTCCCCATCACTTTGAGATAGTTTTTATTGTGTTATTCTCGTTCTCATCATACCATCTGTCAGGCAGCTCATAGTTGATAGTAGGGTCATACTCCTGAGGCAGGAAGAACTTTGTTCCCCTGTCATCAAGTGCCTCGATAAATCCCGGATCAATGGATTCCAGTTTGTTCTTCTCAGTTTCTGCAGATACCGATTCACCGATTCTATAATGTGCAAACCTCTTGTTGTAGAGCACAGATGTCGATGTCGGATCGATCCTTAATGCATTTTCATAGCACTTGATGGCGCCTTCTACATCCCCGAAGATGTTGGCAACAAATCCCATATTATACCATGCAGTTATGCTATTGGGTTGTAGTTCGAGTGCCTTTGCATAGTATTCTGATGATGCAACATAACTGCTTTTAAGGTAAGCAGCAGTTGCTTTGTTGTACCACGCAGCGGCATTGTTCGGCTCTATCTCAAGTACCTTGTCATAATGGTACATAGCACCATTGTAGTCCCCGGTCATGTAGAGCGCAAATCCTTTCATGCTAAGAGCTTTCGTGTCTGCAGGGGTGTTTGCCAGTATATCATCATAACAGTTGATGGCATTTCTGTAAAGGGCGTACTCCTCATATGCTTCACCCAACTTGTAAAGTACAGACGTATCCTTAACTTCAGTGGAATATATCATGTCATAGGATGCGATGGCATCTTCTTTCCTGTTGGCAGCTTCAAATGCAAGTGCCTGTGCGAACATGACATCCACATTATTCGGTTCAATTTCCAGTACTTTTTCATAGGACTGGATCGCAGCTTCGTAGTTTCCAAGCTTGTAGTATGTTTCTCCGCGATAGTACAATCCTTCAAGGTTATCAGGTTCTAGCTCCAGAAGTCGGTCATAAGAAACTAATGAACTTTCATGAGATCCAAGTTTGTCATATGAGCGAGCTTTCAGGAATAATGCAGTTGTATCCTGTGGTTTTACCCTGAGAACATTGTCATAGCACTCAACTGCATGATAGTGATCCCCGATGTTGCTATAATCCTGAGCAAGATAGGACCATGCATCAGTATTATCAGCATTAAGTTCCACTGCTATCCTGTAATTTTCAATAGCTTCAACTTGTCTTTTCAGCATATCAAATGTAATTCCCCTCATGAGCCACATATTGCTGGAATTGGGATCTATGAGGATGGCTTTATTGTATGAACTTAGAGCGGATGAATAGTCTTCGGAATTTAAAAGTGCATTTCCCTGTGCAAACCAGGCGTCCTCTGCATGAGGTTCAACACCTATTAGATCCACATCAAGGGAATTCAGATCATTATCAGTAATTGGATCATAGTATCCATTTTCCAGATCGACGATCTTGAACATGTCAATTAAGCCCGGTCCGGTAAATGAATTTGTAACGGTGGGAATGCTTGAAGAGCTGTTGATACTTTCCATTTTGCTGATGGCTACATGCATCTGAGTGTTTATGGCTGGATTTGATGGTTCAAATGTTAAAGCTGTTTGATAATTCTCAATTGCTTCTGAATAATGACCCTGCTTCGCAAGGATCCTTCCTTTTCTATAATAAGCATCAACGAAGTCGGGGGTCTGTTCAATGACCATTCCATAAGCTCTGATAGCTTCATCATATTTTTCGAGGTGGTCAAGGTCAAGTCCGAGTGCATACCATGCCAGAGTGAACTCCGGTTCTATCTCAACTGCTTTTCTGTAGCAATAGACAGCTTCGTTATACCTGTCGAGTGCATCAAGATCAAAGCCTTTCCTATACCATGCCTCTGAACAGGATGCATCTTTTTTCAGGGCTACTGTATATGATTCTACAGCTTCGCTCTTCATCCCTAGTTCGTCAAGAGCGATCGCTTTATTGTACCAGACAGAAGGGTGCTTTGTTTCAAGTTCAAGTGCTTTGTCAAAACTCTCGACAGCATTTTCATATTTTCCCTGTTTCAGGTAGATCGAACCTTTATCAAACCATATTTTTGTGGATTCAATGCTAAAATCTGGAGTTTGATCATAGCAATTTTCTTCCTTGCTTGTATTCAATCGGGAAATAGCAGGGTTCTGTAAATATATCTTTGCAATTGTATCGGGGTCTACGCCTAAAGCTTTATCATAACTAACAATGGCTTCATCATATTTTCCAAGAATTTCAAGTACCATGCCTTTCTTTTGCCAAGCTCTTGTATTATCCGGATCAAGCTTGATCACCTGTCCGTAACTTGTTAAAGCATCCTGATATTTTTCAGTTGATTCAAATGCTTCACCAAGTTTGAACCATGCATCGATATTATGGTGATCAAGTTCTACAACTTTTTCATAAGCTGCTATTGATGGTTCAGTTTCACCAAGGATCTCATGAGCTTTTGCTTTGCTCCACCATGCATCGTTGCTCTTAGTATCGAACTCGATTACCATTTCATATGCTTCAATTGCCTTTTCATATTCTCCAAGACTATCATATGCCTGGCCTTTGTGGTACCATATGGTGGAATTGTCCGGATCGATCTTTAGAGCTTCACCATATAGTTCGATAGCTTTTGAAGTCTTGCCTTCTTCTGCACAAGCTATAGCTTCCTTGTAGATGTAAGCTGAATGTTCCATCTGGAGTTCAAGGAAACTTCCATAGATGTTCATTGCTTCATCATGTTGTCCAATAGTGTCCAGTGCTTTTGCCTTATGATATAGTACGACTGCTTCTTCTGAGCTCATATCATCTGTCATCTCAGATGCTGGCATGTCAGTATCTATTCTGCTGGAATTGTTTGGTCCACTGGTTTTGATCAGGTATTTTTCAATGGAGACAAGTGCCTGATCATACATCGAAATAGCAGATTTGTAGTCACCTTTTTCAGAAAAGGCCATACCCTTTTTGGTGAGCGTTAACACATGATCAGGTTGAAGTTCCAGCATCATGTCATAACATTCTATTGCTTTATCGTACTCCCCAAGAAGATAATATGTTGATGCTTTATTATCAAGAGCTTCAATATAATCAGGTTCAATGTCAAGGGCCATATCGTAATTTGCCAATGCTTTTTCATAACTTCCGTTAAATGTAAAAGTTAGTCCTTCTTCATTGAGTGCTCTGGCCTCAAAGCTCAGACTTTGAGCCTGAATGCTAAATCCTGAGATCAGGAGGATAACTATCAATAAGCTTAGAATGGATCTTTTTACCACCATATTTTAACCCATTAAATAATTTTTAATTTTAAAATAGATTATATTTCTGTATTCAGAATATAATATCGTTTTTTATGGCATAAATGTCTGTTTTATACGAAGTTTAATTCGGGTTTCTTTTTTTTTGTTAGGTCTTATTAATATTGAAGCTATTCACTAACTGTTATGCTAACATAGGTAATAGCTCCAATACAAATAAACTTTTCCACAAATTGATTTTCTTTACTTCGATTATATATTCATTTACTCATCGGATCCGTCAAAGATATCTTCATAAGCCTCCGTCCAGTGTAACTGTGATCCACCTGCAATGAACATTGCTACTGCTATAGCTTCGGCGATCTCTTCCTCTGTTGCACCGTTTTCCTTTGCTCTTTCAGAATGTATCTTCACACATTTCTCACATCTCATGAGAACTGAAGATGCAACTGCTATAAGTTCCTTGACCTTCAGATCAAGTGAATTATTCCTGAATACTGCTGAACGCATGTCTGCGAAGGCTTTAGAAGCTTCTGGTAAATTTTCATCTAAAAATGTCATTATTAATCTCCATTGTCTATTTTATCGAATACAAGTGTACTATCATTTATCAGAAGAACGCTTTAATTTGTAAATAAGCCATACATTGTCCTTCTCCAGTTTCTCACATTTTAACAGTTCAAGTTCGATAGGTTTCTTCTTTCCAATATTGGCAAACAAGGTATCAACTTCTTTCCCTATCAAAAGGGTCAGCATGATAAGGCTGATCTCATCCACAAGATCCTGTCCGAGCAAGGCTTCGTTAAGTCCGCTTCTGCTGTCTAAAAGGACTGTTCTTGCCTTGTACTTTTTGTTAAGTACTTCAAGTGCTTCCCGGAGGTCAACGTGTTCTTCACCTGTTACAATGAAGTCGTAATTCCTTTCTTTAAGGTATTCCAGATAATCCTCTGGTGTTGATGCTGATACAAGAACGAAAGCATCACGACACAGCTCGAACCTTCGAAATACATGAAGTGAACCTTTGAGGGTACCTTTCGAGTCAACTAGAGTTCATATTTGGATCTTGCTTTCTCTTTCAGGTTTCCTGAGATCTGTATCCTCTTCCGGTGGAACTCCACCAAACATTTCGATCCCGGCCTTCACAGTGTTCGCTCCTACCAGGTGGATGTCTTATTCAAAGATTGGCAATGGTCCATAATGTTTTCTCATATCGACTATGATGTCCTTGAATGGGCCATCAAGTGTAATGGAATTATGTATTATTACTTTTGGCCTTGCCATATAACCCCGGTCTTATATTGTTCTCCTTAAATAAAAGAGCTATCGTTGATCAGAATGATAAAATATCGACTGCTGTTCATAGGCCAAAGTCTGCAAGAAATGCTACGAAATCTTCGTATTTATCCAGAAAATTTCTTCCCTTATCGGTCAATGAATATATCTTGCGTTTTTCCTTGTATGGCTTGACAGTGATCAGACCTTTTGATTCAAGGTCTCCTACATATTCTTCGAACATCTGGAAGGAAAGATTTGATAATCTCTGAAGTTTTGTTGGACTGATCGTATTGTTGGACTCGCGGATAACTTTGAGTATATCCCTTATGATCTCCAGGCGGCTTCTTTTCTGGAATGGCTTCATATTGTTAGAATGCGAGTCCATTTTCGAATTCCCTTAAGAATAATAAAATAAGCTACGATCGTCAGTCCATTTATAATAAATCCTGCTATGGTATCTTCTGATATAACATCACTAAAAGTTCCCAGGAAGTTCAGTGTAAATATAATTATAAGCCCGAGGTAGTAAGGATGTTTTATTGACCCTATTCTTCCGGAAGACCTGAGATTAGATCTTATTAGCAGAAGAATCAGTATAAATATACTTCCTTTGTACATAATTGTACTGGTAAGTCCATAATATTCTGAAATAACTCCGTATGCTATTACATCTATCAGGACGAATATCATCAAGGCCAGGAAAAACATTGATTTATATCTTCTTTTTGTGGAAATATTATCAAAAAGCCGCCACGTTATAGTATAGAGTAGCTCAGTATTTGCTATCCAGAAAGAACAACCTGCTAATAGGAGTGCAGGGATTCCCACAAAAAGAAAAAATAATGTTCCGGCTTCCAATGAAAATTTTGCAATTATCATTGAGATCATCATTGTAAGAATTGCAAGATTTCCAACACCGAAGAAAAAGAAGGTATTTTTGAAATGCTTCAGTCCCTCATACTGGCTAATTGAATAAAGTTTGGCAATTTCCAGATAGATCATCAGTGCAAGAATGGCCATAACAGGATATGCAACAAGGTCGAATACAACATCCGTTAGTGTGTACATGGATGTCATTTCTGTTGACATCTCGAGTATTTTCGGTGTCAGTATTGCATCAATAGCATCAATTGCCATGCCGGGTTCTATATCAGAGCTGGTATATAAAAAAAATGTAGTTGAACTATCTTTTTCAACTATGTTTCTCAACTACTTCTCGTTTTTATAGATGTCAGTATTTACAACATTTCATGTCAGAACCACTGATCACTTTCAGAGATGTCTGGAAAACCTACCAGATGGGTGAGGTGCAGGTAAATGCTCTCCAGGATGTAAGTGTTTCCATAGACCGTGGAGAGTTTGCAGCTATCATAGGACCATCAGGGAGTGGAAAATCCACAATGATGAACCTCGTAGGATGTCTTGACGTCCCATCCGATGGTGAGATCTTCCTGAAGTCAAGGAATATATCTGAAATGACCGAATCAGACCTTTCCACACTCAGGGGGAAGACGATCGGATTCGTTTTTCAGCAGTATAATCTGATTCCCGGAATGACAGCTCTTGAAAATGTTCTTCTGCCCCTTGAGATCCAGGAAGTTGAAGATAACATTGCCATGGAAAGGGCAAAGGAAGCCCTTGAAATGGTCGGCCTGTCGGACAAGCTGAACAACAGGCCCAGCCAGCTTTCAGGTGGGCAGCAACAACGTGTTTCTATTGCAAGGTCACTGGCCTGTGATCCGGAGCTTATCCTTGCAGATGAACCAACCGGTGCACTGGACAGTAAGACCGGACGTGAGGTTATGAACATTCTTCAAAGGCTCTGGAACGAGAAGGGAAAGACCGTGGTGATGGTAACCCACGATATGGATCTTGCACAGTATGCTGCAAGACATATTGTTCTAAAGGATGGTCAGATAGTTCGCGATGAACCAAATGACATTTTATCCAGGGATAGATCTCAGTCAAACTTTGATGACCATAATATCTAAAAAAAGTGATCCGATATGAATTTTAAAAAGATTTCAAGTATTCTAGTACTATTACTTTTCATTTCAATGTCATTTGGACAAACTGCAATGGCTCTGACCAATTCAGACAGGGGATTGGTCGTAGATCTCCTTAATCAAAACCCTGATCCCGTAAAACCCGGTGATGTTCTTGAGGTCAGATTTTCCATCCAGAATGCCAGATCAAGTACAACAGATAGCGTTGTTGTTGAGCTCGTACCAAAATATCCTTTCAGCAAAGTTTCCGGTCAACCTCTCATTGAGAACATCGGTAAGCTTGGAAAGAGGTATGAGGACGAGAACAGCAAGGTTGTAAAGTTTGAACTTCTTGTCGACAACAATGTCAATGCAGGTCAATATCCTCTTGAGGTATTGGTCTATGAGCAGGGCAACAGGAACCATGCTTCCTTGAAACAGGAGGTCATGATCGATGTTGACAGTGAATCAAATGCTGAGATCGAGTCTATAAGCCTTGAAAAACTGGTTCCGGGAAAGAAGACCAACCTGTCCTTTGTCATAAAGAACGTTGGCAATTCTCCACTGAAGAATGCTATGTTCTCCTGGGATAGTACAGGTGACCTCATACTACCTGTTGGTTCAAGCAATGTGAAATACATTAATTTTATCGATATTGGTGAGAATGCAACTGTTGAGTATCAGGTATTGACGAACGTCAACACAAAACCCGGACTCTACAAGCTGGATATGATACTTGTCTATGATGACGTCGAAGAACTGCAGACCATTACACAGGCCGGGACGCTGGAGAACCAGAAACGCAAAACCATTGAGAGCAAAGCAGGTATCTACATAGGAGGTACAACTGATTTTGATATCGTTTTCGTTGAGCAGACCATGAGAGGGGATTATTCTTTCTCGGTTTCCAATATCGGTAACAACAAGGCAAGTTCTGTGACCATATCCATTCCTGATCAGGAAGGCTGGAGCATGAACGGTGGTTCTAATTCTGTTGTTCTTGGCAGCCTTCAAAAGGGTGATTATACAATGGCAGATTTTGGGATCACTCCTGACAACTACGGTGAGTTCCTTCCATTGAAATTCCAGATCGCATATACATCAAGTGATGGTGAGAGGGAAGTTCAGGAAAAGGAGTTATCAGTACTTGCATCAAAACCGGTGGTAGTACAGGAATCTGCTAAAAGCAGCGGATCAAAAAGCTGGCTGGTCCTTGCCTTTGCAGTAGCCTGTGTTGCAGGGTTTGTGTTCTATAACAATAAGAAGAAAAAGCTCTGATGCTTCTTCTTTTGTGGGGTATTCATCATGAAACCGGCGAAGATATTAAAGATATCATTGAACATGGTCAAGGCTAATAAGCTGCGAAGCTGGCTTACCATCATTGGCGTTATCATAGGGATAGCATCTGTTATGACAGTAGTAACAACAGGTGAATTTTTCCAGGATCAGGTGACCAAAACACTGGAAGGATTTGGAGGTGATACTATCACCATAGTTGCTTCCACACCTTTCCAGATCATTAATGAAGAAGAAGTAGGTGTCGATCCTGTTGAGGATCAGGGGTACAATGAGTATCTGGAAGATCCTGACATGGAGGCACAGGCAAAGTTGACAAAAAAAGATGTACTGACCCTTGAACGTATCCCTGAGGTCGAGTACATCAACGTAAAAGTGGAAAGCAGTGCATTACTGGATATGAGTGGAGAAGAAACGTCCGTATGGATAAGTGGTGTGGACCCGAAGGTATGGGAGAAGATGACCACAGAGAATATCGCCGAGGGCCGGATGCTAAAAAGCGGTGACAGGAATGTTGTGGTGATCTCTGATTCACTTGCTAACGAGGCTTTCAAGGATAAGAAGATAAGGCTTAACCAGATGATCGTCCTTAATGAAAGGTCCTACAGGGTGGTTGGTATCCTTGCAAAAGGTGACGGACTGCTTGGAGGCATAAGTAGTATGTTCGGTAGTAGTGTCTACATGTCATGCGATGATGTCTATGGCCTTCAATCTGAGGATGATGTTTTTGCAAAAGAGGAAGGTGTCTACGATTCCATTGAAGTGATGCTTTACGAAGGATCCGATGTGAATGCTGTGCTCGATGACATGGACAAAAAGCTGAAGTTATCAAGACGTGTCGATGAAGATACAAAGGATTTCTACATATCCTCACAGAAGGAGATAATGGAAGGTACTAATAAGCTGATCACCGGTCTGACCGCATTCCTTGCTTTCATTGCAGGGATCTCACTGCTGGTAGGTTCTGTGGGCATTGCCAACACTATGTTCACTTCAGTGCTTGAGAAGACAAAGGAGATCGGTATCATGAAAGCAATTGGTGCCAGAAATGAAGACATCCTCATGATATTCCTGTGCAATGCTGCCTTGATCGGTCTTGTAGGCGGTCTACTTGGGATCTTGCTGGGAACAGCGATCGTCCAGGTCATTGTTTTCCTGATCTCTATGCAGCTGAAGATACCATTTATATTCACACTTAGCCTGAAGGCAACAGCAGTGGCAACCATCGTTTCAATTGGAGTTGGTCTGGTTGCCGGTCTCATGCCTGCAAAGAATGCATCGAAGCTGAATCCTGTAGATGCTTTGAGGTATGAGTAAATCGAGAAGAGGTGAAGTACTGAGGAACATTGCTCTTGTTTCTCAGATCCTTTTTATTTCTGCCGGTCTTATTTTTCTATTGGAATTGAATTGAATTGAATTGAATTGAATTGAATTGAATGAGGTACAATAAAAATTGTTGATTAGAAATATTAGGGTAATGGGCGAGAAAAACCTCTGGTTTAACAGAGATTTCGAATTATTGATTGAATTAATGAATTAAATGTGAGCACTTCTACGAGATCTTGTTCTTACGTTATTCGGGCAGATCCGCATTTTATAGTTCTAAAAGACAGAAGCTAGGTCCAACTTCTTTACAAATACAATTTTGGCAACCTTCCTTTAATACTATTTCAGGGCTTTTTTCACAAAAACAATTTCCACAATTTAGACATGTACAGTTTCTCTGATCAACCATTTTATCAACCTTTCGTATTTTTTTAAACATATATATCTCAAAACTTACAAAATATATAATTTTGGTTTTGTCATTCTATATTATGTGTTAAGGTAAGATTAGGACAGAATTTATTACTGAAGCAAAGTGGTTTTTTTGGCAAAGAAACTCTTGGACAATAAACCATCCCGGTATTTATGTGATCTTGTTTCCGTTTGCCACAATCTGGACAAAATATATATTGGTCTTTAACACCCCATATTATGGGGTGATACAATAGAACATAAAAACAAATTTCCAGTTCTTGAAGGATGGATCGAGAACTGCCCTTAGCTTAACAGGGACATCGAACTGCTGGAATGCATGAAATGTGAACATTTCACAAAGATCGACTGCATCTTCATCGTCTGTGGCTACAAGGAGAGGTATTCCAAGCGGAGGAAGACATATCGTGATGCTGAGACCGGAGAAGAGGCCATCAGGTGTGACATGTCCTGAATTGAATACTTACTGGTCGTCAGATCTTCTCACTGATCTTTATACGATCATTTCAGTTACGCTCGGAGAGGTAAACTCCTGCAAGTACAAGCACTGCCCCGATCACCACATAGATATTCGGCACATTACCGATTATTATGCTGTCTCCAATGATGGTCACAAGCGGGAGCAGGTATATTCCATTGGTAGTCGTACTTGACCCTGCAAGGTGTATTGCTTTGTTCCAGAAAAGGAAACCAAATGCTGAGCAGAAAACTCCCAGATAGATAAGAGCAGCTATGACCACCAGCAGGTCATTTTGTGAGAATATGTCTATCCTCAGGTCCTGTGCTTCAAAAAGTGCAAAGGGAAGGAGAAAGACCGTTCCTGACAATGTGAGGTCCCGAGAAACAATGAGGATGTTCCTTGAACCCATTCGGTCGATGATCAGGGTGTAAAATACCCAGGAAAAGACGGATCCGAACATCAGAAAATCTCCTAAAGGGTTAAGGTCAAGGTTGAACTTTCCGTTCAATATCAGTAAACCAACTCCAACAAAGGCAATGAATGCTCCAAAATACTTTATTGGTCTTGAGAACTTCCTTCTGAGGGCATCGACAGTGAACAGGAAGAATACCGGTACAGTGGCACTTATGAGGGATGAGTTGGTGGCTGTTGTGAATGTCAGTGCCACGTTCTCGAACATATAGTAACAGGTGATCCCCAGAAAACCAGCGATTGCAACATACTTGACCTCATTGCGGCTGTAGCTCTCCCTTTTCCTGCAAATAGCGAACAGAAGGACGGTAGCAATGAAAAAGCGGGTAAACGCAATGATTGCAGGATCAAGGTAATCAAGCAACATTTTTGTAGCAACGAAGGAAAATCCCCAGATGGCAACAACCATCAACATGTAGAGAATTCCTTTTGTTCGATCTTCCATTTTCACCACTTTTGTAAGCTTTAACATCAGGACTGTATTTGCGAGCCTGTGTTTTTATATATTGGTTTCGATATGTACATTCATATAAGGCAATGATATAAGTCAATGCCTAAAAAGGAAGACCTCATGTGATCCGATCGATACTGGACAATGACCTCTACAAGTTCACAATGCAGATGGCTGTGCTGGAACTTTTCCCTGATGCACGGGCAGAGTACCATTTCATAAACAGGGGAGAACAGCGCTTTACTTCTGAGTTCGTGGCAGAACTAAGGCGAACTATCAATGAAGACATTGTTGGATTGGCACTGAATGATGAGGAATATTCCTGGCTTAAGATAAATTGTCCTTTTTTCAAACCTTCTTATCTTGAGTATCTTAAGAACTTCCGCTTCGATCCTTCTGAAGTAAGATTATCCCTCACCGATGACGGTGATCTTGATCTCTGGGTAGAAGGGCCATGGCATAGCTCCATTCTCTGGGAGATCGTCCTCATGGCGTCCATCTCGGAACTTTATTTCACGATTGTGGAAAAGGACTGGTTGAACCGGTTCGCATCCAATGGTGATGATCCTGAGACCACTTTAATGAACGAGTATGGTAATCTGATGAGCGAGATGGGTGAAGAACTCAGCACAAACGGTTGTATCTTCTCAGAATTCGGAACCCGGCGACGCAGGGGATTCAAGTTACACGACAAGGTGGTTGACGTCCTACACAGGCTTGAGTCATTTGCCGGAACAAGCAATGTCTATCTTGCTAAAAAGTACGGTGTCCGTCCTATAGGAACCATCGGACATGAATGGATCATGGGTAATTCTGCTCTTGTGGGACTCCGAAACGCAAACCTCTTCGCTTTCGAGAACTGGATAAAGGTCTACAAAGGTGATCTGGGAATTGCACTGAGTGATACGTTCGGATCAAAGCCTTTCTTCAGGAACTTCGGTCTTGAGCTTGCCAAGCTCTATGATGGTGTCCGCCATGACAGCGGAGATCCTTTTAAGTTTGCGGATGAGGTCATTGAGCATTACAAAAAGTTGGGTATCGATCCTATGAAGAAGTCACTTGTTTTCAGTGATTCACTCCATGTAAAGGATGCTATCAGGCTGAAAGAGCATTGTAAAGGCCGCATCAATTGCAGTTTTGGTATCGGAACAAGTCTGACGAACAATTCTGATTTCTTCAGCTACAGTCCACCGCTTAACATGGTGATCAAGCTCCACAAGATCGATAACATACCTGTGGTGAAGCTGAGTGATTCTGCGGACAAGGCCACAGGGGATCGCGATGCTCTGAGGGTTGCCAACTATATTTTCGGCAGGAAAGGACTGGACGATTAAGTATTTTGAGTTGTTTTTTTCAGTAATTGCCCCGTTAACGTCATATACAGAAAACGCGATTATCAGCATCATATATCATAATTAATGCTTTTTTTCAAGAAAACAAGATCGGAAAAAGCTACTCAGCCGCCAATGCGGTGAAAACGCAATTTCTAATGGAGGATAAAACATGATCGAAGCTTATCTAAAACACGAAGAAGAGAGGAACGCACAGGGAATTCCCTCACTTCCTCTGAATCCGGAACAGACCTCTGAACTTTGTGAATTGTTACAAAATCCTCCTGCAGACCAGGAAGAGTTCCTGCTGAACTTGTTCACGGAACGGATCTCTCCAGGTGTGGACCCAGCTGCAAAGGTCAAGGCAGATTTCCTTGGTAAGATTCTCTCAGGAGAAGTCTCTTCAACTCTCATCGACAAAAAAGAAGCCATCAGGATCCTGGGAACCATGATCGGTGGCTACAATGTCAAATATCTGATCGAAGCACTTGGGGATACTGAGGTAGCAGATGAAGCTACCTGTGCGCTTTCAGGCATAACTCTTGTCTACGAAGCTTTTGACGATGTAGTGGAACTGTCAAAGACAAATGAAGCCGCAAAGAAGGTCCTTGAGAGCTGGGCTAACGCTGAGTGGTTCACAAGCAGACCGGGAATTCCTGAGAACATTACTGTAAAGGTATTCAAGGTCGATGGCGAGATCAACACCGACGATTTCTCCCCTGCAAGTGCTGCATGGAGCCGCCCGGACATACCTCTTCATGCACTGGAAATGGGTAAGACCCGCTTCCCAGGGGGCATTGAGGAGATGGCAGAATGGCGCGAGGAAGGACACGATGTCGCCTTTGTAGCTGATGTGGTAGGAACCGGTTCCTCTCGTAAATCCGCCTGCAACAGTGTGCTCTGGCACATCGGTAAGGACATACCGTTCGTTCCAAATAAACGCCGTGGCTGCGTGATCATTGGAACCGCTATAGCTCCTATCTTCTTTAACACAGCCGAGGACTCAGGTGCACTGCCTCTGCAAATGGACATCAGTAAGATCGATCAGGGAGATATCGTTACCATCAACACCGTAAAGGGTGAAGTAACAGATGAGAATGGCAATGTCCTCTCCACTTTCGATCTCAAGCCCAACACCATAGCAGATGAATACCGTGCCGGAGGTCGTATCCCTCTCATAATCGGTCGCTCTTTGACCACTAAGGCCCGCGAAACACTTGGACTGCCTGAGACAGACATATTCACAAAGCCCGATAATCCGGTTCCGGAAGCAGGGCAGGGATACTCTTTGGCACAGAAGATCGTTGGTCGTGCATGTGGCGTGGATGGAATTCTCCCAGGTACTGCCTGTGAGCCGATAATGACCACAGTAGGTTCCCAGGACACCACCGGTCCAATGACCGCTGACGAACTCACAGAACTTGCCTGCCTGAAGTTCCAGGCTCCAATGTTCATGCAGTCATTCTGTCACACCGCAGCTTACCCTAAGCCTGCAGACGTGAAGATGCATAAAACACTCCCGGATTTCGTTTCTGAGCGTGCCGGCGTATCCCTGAAACCCGGAGACGGTGTAATTCACAGCTGGCTCAACCGCCTGCTTGTCCCGGACACAGTAGGTACCGGTGGCGACTCTCATACAAGGTTCCCGATAGGCATATCATTCCCGGCAGGTTCTGGACTTGTAGCCTTTGCAGGAGCTCTTGGTTTCATGCCTCTGGATATGCCGGAATCCGTTCTGGTACGTTTCAGCGGTAAGCTTAATCCTGGCATTACGCTGCGTGATGTTGTCAACGCTATACCATACTATGCTATCAAACAGGGTCTTATGACCGTGCCAAAGAAGAACAAGATCAATATCTTCAATGGTCGCATCCTCGAGATCGAAGGACTTCCTGACCTCACAGCCGAGCAGGCATTCGAGCTTACCGATTCAGCCGCAGAGCGCTCAGCCGCAGCAGGTTGTATCCAGCTAAGCGAGGAATCCGTATCCACTTTCCTGCGCTCCAACCTGGCATTGATGAAGAAGATGATCAGGGACGGATACCGCGACGCACAGACCATCCAGAAGCGCATCGAAGCTGTTGAGGAGTGGCTGGAATCCCCGAGCCTGCTCAAAGCAGATCCGAATGCAGAATACGCTGCGGTCATAGAGATCGACCTTGCAGACATCAAGGAACCGATCCTTGCATGTCCAAATGATCCTGACGATGTCAAGCTTCTTTCCGAGGTTGCAGGAACAGAGATCCAGGACGTTTTCATAGGTTCATGCATGACGAACATCGGACACTTCCGTGCTGCAGCCACGATCTGGAGTGACCAGAAGTTCAACCCCGATGTCCGTACCTGGATATGCCCACCTACAAAAATGGATCAGGCACAGCTCAAAGAAGAATCAGTTTTCTCAGTGTACAGCCAGGTCGGTGCCCGCATCGAGATCGCAGGATGCTCTCTGTGCATGGGTAACCAGGCCCGTGTACCGGATGGATCCACAGTGTTCTCCACCAGCACACGTAACTTTGACAACCGTGTGGGTGACGGAGCTCAGGTCTACCTTGGCTCAGCAGAGCTTGGAGCTGTCGTTACCAACCTTGGCAGGATGCCTACGGTCGATGAGTACCTGGAAGCTTACAAAGAGAAGATCGAGCCAAAACAGGATGAGATCTACAAATATCTTCAGTTCGATGAAATGGAAGAATACCAGTAATACGAACTGTAGAACCAACTGTGAAACAATTGTAGAATCAATTGTGAAACAATCTTTAACGCATAACTTTAAGCGCATTTAGCAATGGGCACACAAAGCCCATTCACCACCTTTTTTTCTTTTTTTCTTATTATTTTCATTTCAATTTCTATAAGACCTTATCAAAGAATCCGGAGCTGACATAATAGGCATCTCAAACCATGGAGAACGTGTGCTTGATTCCACTCCCGGTGTTGCTGAAGTGCTCCCGAGTATTGTTGAAGGATCGAGTACATGAAATCGGATATTGAAAAGGCTATGATCATGACGGCTTGGAATAGCCTTGAGGATATCAACAGGGATATTTTGTATGATTATTGAATGATATGTTCTCTACATAAAATTTAAATCAGTTCAAAGGCATATTTTATCTGGGAGTGATAATGTATGCCAACGATTGCACATTTTGACCTGCCAGTTGATGATCCTGAGCGGGCAAAGAAGTTCTACAGTGAGCTTTTTGGCTGGAAGATCGAGAAAGTGGATGGGGCTTTTGATTATTATTTCATCGAGACCACAGACCTTGAAGGTCAACCAGGTCTTGGTGGGGGTATGGGGCCTCGTGGCAGTCCTGATCAGAGGATAACCAATTTCGTTGAAGTAACTTCGGTGGATGAGTACTGCGATCATGTGAAGGAACTCGGGGGTATGGTGCTACAACCAAAGATGCCCGTGCCAGGTTGGGGCTATCTTGCAGTTTGTATGGATACCGAGGCGAACACCTTCGGTTTATGGGAAGTAAATGAGAACGCAAAGTAAGGTCATATTTGATCCGGATCAGGGCTGTTGGTCAGCCTTCTAAGTTTTATCGAACCTGATCCTATCTGATCTACAATTGCACTAAAGGGGAAACAAAATGAGTACAGATCTTGTAATAAAAGTAGGCGGAGCCGCAGGTCAGGGTTTACAGACCATAGGTGTTGCACTGGCAAAGACCTTCAAGAAAAGCGGTTTCAATGTTTTTGCCACCCAGTTCTATCTTTCAAGAGTGAGAGGCGGACATAATACGTTCCAGCTACGTGTGAGCGATGAGCCTATCAGAGCAATGCCCGAGAAAGTGGATATCCTGATAGCTCTTGATGAAGAGTCCATTGAGGAGCAGATCGAGGAAATGTTCGATGGTGTCATCATATTTGACAACGATGTCATTAAGATCAATAACAACAACGATAACAACAATGGTATCTTTTTCCATGTGCCGATGCTGAAGATCGCAAAAGATGTCTGCGGGAACAAGATATATTCCAATTCTGTCGCAAGTGGTGCTGCTCTTGGTGTGATGTGCTTTGAATTTGATTATCTTGCAAAGGTCCTGGCTGAAGTTTTCAAGAAAAAAGGCGATGAGATCGTTGATAACAACATCAAGGCAGCACGTGCAGGTTATGATTATGCAAAGAAGAATTTTTCTTCAGGCTGCAAGTTCACGGTAAGTGAACCAACGGACAAGGACGGAAGGATGCTTATCGCAGGAAACGATGCTGTGGGACTGGGAGCACTGGCTGCAGGAGTACAGTTCCTTGCAGCATATCCGATGACACCTTCTACAGGTGTCATGACCTATGTGGCTGCAAATGCTGATGATTTCAATGTCGTGGTCGAGCAGGCGGAAGACGAGATCGCTGCCTTGAACATGGTGCTTGGTGCTTCCTTTGCCGGCGCAAGGGCAATGACAACAACCTCAGGCGGTGGATTTTGCCTGATGTCAGAAGCCTTAGGCCTTTCCGGCATCACAGAGACGCCTGCTGTAATATTCCTGTCCCAGCGTCCCGGGCCTGCTACCGGTCTTCCTACCATGACCGAGCAGGGTGATCTTCAGTTCGTGCTGACCGCAGCACAGGGTGAGTTCCCTCGCTGTGTATTGGCACCCGGAACACCTGATGATTGTTTCTATATGACAGCTGAAGCTTTCAACATTGCTGACAAGTACCAGATACCGGTCTTTATCATGAGCGACCAGTATCTTGCAGATTCACTTTTCACATGTCAGAGGTTTGATCCCTCGAAGGTGAAGGTGGCAAGGTATCTTATGTCTGATGAAGAACTGGCTGACACAGATGAGTATAAGCGCTATGAACTAACACCAACAGGGATCTCGCTACGTGCGATACCCGGGCAGGCAGGAAAAGTGGTCGTAGCTGATAGTGATGAACACAATGAATATGGTCATATTGACCAGACCATCGAGAACCGGATTCTTATGAATGAAAAGAGGATGAAAAAGCTCGATCTTTTGAGGGAGGATATGGAACCTCCGCATCAGTATGGCCCTAAAGATGCCAGGATCACACTTGTTGGATGGGGTTCTACATACGGTCCTCTTATGGAAGTGGTTAATATTCTCATAAGCGAAGGTCATTCGGTGAATCATTTGCACTTCACTCATGTTTTTCCTCTGCCTTTAGAGGCTACCAAAAATATTCTTGGTAATTCAGAAACCATTGTCTGCGTGGAGAACAATGCAACGGGACAGTTTGCGAAGTTACTTGAATCTGAAACTGGCCTGCATGTTTCTGAAAATGTCCTTAGGTCTGATGGGAAACCATACAGTCCTGAATCGATAATACGTTCCATGAGGGAAAAGGGGGTGATCTGATATGGTCAGTGTTGAAGATTATGGTGAATTTGAAACGGAATGGTGTCCCGGTTGCGGGAACTTTATGATACTCAAGGCAGTCAAGCGTGCTCTTGCAGAGCTTGGCAAGTCGCCGGATGAAGTGTTGCTCACATCAGGTATTGGCCAGTCAAGTAAATTGCCACATTACCTGAAATGCAATGTCTTCAACGGACTTCATGGCAGGTCCCTGCCTCCTGCAATAGGAGCGAAGTTAGCCAACCATGAATTAACCGTACTTGCAGTTACAGGAGATGGTGATTGCTATGGGGAAGGTGGTAATCATTTCCTGCATAATGTAAGGAGAAACCCTAATATCACTCTGATTGTTCACGACAATCAGATATATGGTCTTACCAAAGGACAGGCTTCACCTACAAGTGAGCTCGGGATGAAGACAAAGGTACAGACGCATGGCGTGTTCAATACTCCGCTAAACCCATTGTCGCTTGCAATTTCCCTTGATTGTTCATTTGTAAGCAGGGGCTTTGCAGGTGATGTTGCTCATCTTACTGAGCTTATCAAAAAGGCTATCCAGCACAAGGGATTCTCCCTGGTGGACGTACTTCAGCCATGTATTTCCTTTAATAAGCTCAACACTTTCAGCTGGTATTCAGAAAGAGTATATAAGATGGAAGAAGGAGACCACGATCCTAATGATAGGGTGAAAGCTTTCGAAAAGTCTCTGGAATGGGGAGAAAAGATACCTCTCGGTATTTTTTATGTAAATGAGAAACCAACTTTCGAGGACCACCTTGATGTTCTTAAGTCCGGGACATTAGTAAGAAATAAAAGTGATCCTCAAAAAGTAGATGAACTGCTTGACAGGTTCATCTGACCTTTCTTTTTTATATCTTTTTTATTTCCTGTTCAGTAATTCTTGAATATTTAAATCTGTTATTCTTTTCAAACTCGATTTCCATATAATAGTAGTAATACCAACATCATAACATTGCAGAGAGGTTGTTGTAGTTAAAGATGAACCAGATACCGAAGATCATCATGAAACTTCCACAGAAATAGAGTACTTTTGTGTGACTCCTTCTGGAGATGAAATCCTTTCCTCTGGATGTGGATGATGATACTACAACAAGGTAACTAAGGTCTGCCAGCCAGTGACCGGCGACAAATGCAATTATAGCAATCGTTCCTATAAGGTATTCCTGAAGTATTATGGCACTGCCTGCTGTAAGCCACCAGAGCACATAAGTTGGATTAAGTGCGGAAGTAAGGATGCCCGCAAGGATCGGACTCTTCGATATCCTGATCTTACTGGCCGTTCCGGTGATGTCCATCGTTGAAACACTTTTTGCGGTTTTAAAGATTATCAGTCCAAATAATATCATTATAATACCACCAACAATTGACATGTATGCAATGGTACTTCTTCCGATAAAGGATGAAATACCGCCAATTATCAGGAGTATTATGGATATCTCTACCAGTGAGTGTCCAAGGAAAATAAATGGTCCTGTGCGCCAGCCCTTTTCAAGTGATATTCCTATCGTGGCGAACATCATGGGTCCTGGAATAAGTGCAGCAGAAATGCCAATTGTAAATCCCAGGGCAAGTGCTTTGATAAGTTCTATCATAATATCGGGGACCTGATTATATGGTTCATTTATAAAAATGAACCTATATATAGACCTATGCCGCAGCGTCCCTATATTTTTACTTTATGCCATAATATGTATTCAAAGTTTAACAGTCTGATCTCCGATAAGAATACGATATAAGCCAATTCCTGTCGCAATACACCATAGAAGAGACCAGAGATTAGCAGATCCGACATTTGTTAAAAGGAAAAGTATTGCAGTTACTATTAACAGTATCTTCCCCATTTTCACTCTTAATGTATCAAGAGATTCGCCAGTCATATCGCCTTTGCTTTTTAGTTTCCGGGAATCAAGGATAGAAGGAATGAATAATATTACCATGGAAAGTAAAGCAGTGATCTCTATCAATGTTATATCTTCAATTGCAGTACTGTTTCCCTCGAAGATGCTGAATACAGATACAACTAGCATAAGTATTGATGCGACCAAATGAATCTGGTTTGGTGAAGATGCTCTGCTGTCAAGAAAAAACGCAGTAGTTGTTATTATTCCAAATATCCAGGTCAGTTGGTAGGTGAGAAATAAACTGAGTAGAAGCACAGATATTGTATCGAATGGTCTTGCTTTTAAGCCGGTCGAACGATCTACTATGCGTAGTAAGAGCAGAAGCCACAATAAGGGTAATACTGGATGTATCCCAAAGACTACAACAGGAATAAATGAAAGGATAACAGGAACAAAGGCAGCTATATCGTGGTCAGGGTCAACTTCTCTTGAGATTGCCCAGACCAGAAATATGGATGTTCCTCCTGTTATACCATATATCATTGAAATGATGATGGTATTGTTGAGGCTTAAATGGAATAATGAAGCAACTACCAGTACAATTACAAAGATCCATATTATCAGACGGTTGGTGGGATAGGCCGGATCAAGTGGACGATTGATGGATGTTATCCTGTTAATGTCCATACATAAGATGGTACGTTCTTAAATTTTAAAGTTTCTAAGAAGATGAAATCTATCAATATAAAAGACGAATGCCATCATTTTAAATAGTTTGGACTTCAAGAGATAAACCCTATGGCAATGTCTAAGAAGGATCTGGCAAGGAAGAGCGGAAAGAAGAAAGAAAAACTCGCTGAGCTTGAAAAGAAAGCAGCTGCTGGTGATGCATCTGCTAAGAAGAAGCTTGCAAAAGAGAAAAAGAAGTAAGTATCCTTATTTCTTTTTTCATTCTTTTTTACTATGATATTTCAAGAACATTTGAAGCGCTGCTTTTAAGTTTCTATAATTTTCATTCTTATTTTGTATATTGGCACAATACCAGTATGCTATTACAACTGAAACGAAGGTTTGGATCAAAATGAGGATGTTAGAAGAATTCTTCCCGGAATTTACGGAAAAGCTTGATGAGATCGACAAGTTGTATGCCGATAATAGAACCATTGATGAAAAGACATATCAGTTCATCTGTTTTGCTCTTTCCATCAAGGCAAGATCAAAACCCTGTGTGCTCAAACATTTCAAAGGTGCTCTTGAGGCCGGGGCCACTGTCAAGGAACTATCATACATATTTGCCCTTACAATGAGAGAGGCGGCAGGCGCTGATGACTGCTGGACACATGATGTAATTGGGGATTGGAAGGAGATCCTCAAAGGTAATGTTTCCTGTACTTGCTGTGGCGATGAAGAATAACAAATGAGTTCCTTTCAATTAATCAATCAATCAATCAATCAATCAATCAATCAATCAATCAATCAATCAATCAATTAATCAATCAAACAATTCATTTTTCTTTTCTTTTCTTTTTCACATACTTCTCCAGTTCTATCAGGAAGAAGACCGAGCTTGCGGTAATTACTATTATCACCCAGTCCATAGGGTCAATGGGGCTTGTCTTAAGGATCGCATTCATTGTAGGGTTGTATGTAATGAAAACCTGAAGAGATACCACCAGTGCTATCCCCATCAGCATGAATTTATTAGAGAAAAGTTCTCTGAATACATTCTCATAGATGGACTTACAGTTGAAAAGATAGAATATCTCGAAGAAGACTATTGTGTTGAGTGCTATTGTCTGAGCAGTGTTGCTATCCCTGCCGTTCCGCATCATCTCAAAGAAGTATAGCAAAAATGTAGCAGTTACCATTAACAATGCTACGGTGACAATCCTTTGCTTTATAACTGGAAGAAGAAGTGGTTCATTTGGTTGCCTTGGGGGTCTGTTCAGGAGTTTTTTTTCCATCGGTTCCAGTGTGATGGGTACTCCCAGTCCCAATGCAGTGACCGTATTGATCCAGAGAATGTGTAGTGGGAGCAATGGTGGATTCTTTAGTCCAATAATAACAGCTGCCAGCACTGCTAATCCTTCTGCTGCATTTGTAGGGAGTGTCCAGAGTATGACTTTCTGTATCTTGCTGTAGACATTCCTTCCTTCTTCTACAGCATTTACAATGGATGCAAAATTATCATCTGCAAGTACCATATCGGATGCATCCTTTGCAACTTCTGTACCTGACTTCCCCATGGCGACACCAATATCAGCATTCTCAAGTGCTGGAGCGTCGTTGATACCATCTCCTGTTACTGCTACGACCTCACCCTCTTGTTTAAGCAGACCAACAATTCTTGATTTATCCTCAGGAGATGTTCTTGCAAAGACTGATACTGTTTTCAGTGCTTCAGTGAGCTCTTCATCTGACATTCCCTGGATATCGCTTCCTGATAAGGCACCATCAGTTCGTATGCCGAGTTGCCTGGCGATCGTGTGACCGGTCAGGATATGATCTCCTGTTATCATTATCACCCTGATGCCGGCATTATTGCACTTGAAGATGGATCTTTTAACTTCTTCCCTTGGAGGATCGATCATTCCCTGCAGGCCAAGGAATATGAGGTCCTTTGTATCCTCCTCTTCGATCTCATCCTTTCCAGATTCTAATTTCCGGTATGCTGTTGCAATGACCCTGAGACCTTCAGATGCCATGTCCTCTGCAGCTGTAAGGAACTTTTCCGGGTCGATAGGTGACAGTTCTTTTCCACTGAACTGATGGCTGCAAAGTTCGATAAGTTTTTCAGGAGATCCCTTGACATATATCCAGCTATTTTTTACTTCATCCTGATGCAATGTTGCCATAAACCTTTCTTCAGATTCGAAGGGTATGGTATCAACTCTTTGCATGTAGAATTTTCCGGCTTTAGAGGCAGATACAAGAAGTGCTCCTTCGGTGGGATCGCCATCTATACCACCTTCTTCCCTTAGGTAAGCGTCATTACATAGTGCTCCGGCTTTGAGCGTCTCCATCAATGCGGGATGCTCAAACGGATCGATCTTCTTCCCCTGGAGCTCGAGATCTCCTTCTGTGGTATATCCGACACCGCTGACATCGAACTTTCCTTCCAGAGTGTAGATATTCCTTACCGTCATCTCGTTCTTGGTAAGCGTACCGGTCTTGTCAGAACAGATTACTGTGGCCGAACCAAGGCTTTCGACAGCAGGCATTGTCCGGATTATTGCATTTCGGGATGCCATTCGCTTTATTCCGAATGCCAGGGAGATGGTAATAAGTGCAGGCAGGCCTTCCGGAATGGCTGCAACTGCCAGGCTCACAGAGGCGAAGAATATATCCAGATCATCGAATCCCCTGAGCCTTCCGATAATAAATGTCAGTATTGCCAGTCCCAGGATCACAACAGCAAGTGTTTTTCCCATCTGGTCGATAGTCCTGACAAGAGGTGTTGAGATCTTCTTTGTTTTACTGATGAGTTCTGATATTTTTCCGATCTCGCTTTCAGAACCCGTAGCAACCACAATTCCAAGACCGCTTCCCTGAGTTACCAGTGTGCCTCCAAATGCAATGTTCTTCTGCTCTGCAAGTGGAAGGCCTTTGGTCTCTATAGGATCGATGTTCTTCTCCACAGCTGTGGATTCACCGGTAAGCATGGATTCGTCTATACGAAGGTTCTTTGCGTACATCAGCCGCAGGTCTGCTGGGATCCTATCGCCTGCTTCCATTATTGCGATATCACCTGCAACAAGTTCCCTGCTATGTATTATCATCCTCTGCCCGTCTCTTAGGATGCTTGTTTCGGGCACAAGCATCTTTGCAAGGGACTCAAGTGCATTTTCAGCTTTCCTTTCCTGAATGAAACCTATTAAAGCATTGGCAAGGATAACACCGAGGATCACTGCCATATCTGCATATTCCTCGAGAATGAATGTGACAAGTGAGGCTGCAAGAAGTACATATATGAGTGGGCTTGCGAATTGTCTTGCAAATCGATGAAGGGGACTCTCTTTCTCCTTTACCTCAACTTCATTGAACCCATACTTTGAAAGTCGAATTTCTGCTTCTTCGGCAGTAATACCATCTTCATCGGTGTTCAGTAAGGTAAGAACCTCATCGACAGGCACACGATACCATTTGATTTCCCCACTCATAGGTAATTATGTGTTATTGTAGGATGATATTCTTTTTGGTTTTTTGTTAGAATACCTTAATTCTATTAGAGTCTATAGTTTCTTAATGTGATTATTTAAAAATCAGCTGTAGGTATTATTAATTTCTATTTTTAAAGAAATGGTGCTTAGTATATTGATATTATTAAAAAGTTATTTTTTATGAAAGGCTATATATGTGTTTGACAGTATAGAATTAATTAATAAAAACAAGGCTTTCTAATTTGCAAAAATGTATGGTGGGTACTTCTTTGTTAATAGGCGGGGGTTGAGTTGAAGAATAAATATATCTGGTTTTTCACTATCTTTTTAGTGATAGCAACATCATTTTTGATTTTGTCAGTAGGTAATGCTACGGCTGAAGCATTTGAGAATATAGATGAAAAAGATGTTGCAGTAAGATATGTACTAAGGGATGTTGAGAAATCATTTACTTTTAGGAATGAGGGGATTGATATCACTTATATCAACATCTCAACAGATCTGACTGTGGGGGATGTAAAGGCAATAGTGGAATCTCTAAACTCGACCTCTTCAATGGTATCAACTCCGGCAGAAGGCCGAGTGTACAAGAACATCAACATATGGGTTGGTGATACCAAGCTTGAGCACAGATTGATAACTTCTGATGTAGGATTCAGAGTAAATCGTACCTGGCT
This sequence comes from Methanococcoides orientis, assembly GCF_021184045.1. Taxonomy (NCBI): domain Archaea; kingdom Methanobacteriati; phylum Methanobacteriota; class Methanomicrobia; order Methanosarcinales; family Methanosarcinaceae; genus Methanococcoides; species Methanococcoides orientis. The sequence continues at coordinate 1,020,165 of NZ_CP073710.1, read as the reverse complement.
GGAAGATAACGATGTTTCCGATCAATCTGTAAAACTAAGCATTTTTCTTAGTGGTAACTGGGACATTTTACCCACAGAAAAGATAGATGAGGATGATGATTACAGCTACTATGAGGCTAATACCTCAGGTGATCTGCGTACGCACTTCGCAATAGTTGAATCTATAGAAAATGAAGCAGTTTCATTGAATGCCGGCGAAGGATCTATTGCTGGGGAAAATCTGGTTTCTGAACCTATAAATGAAGAGTCGGCATTAGCTTTGGAAGGGGACACAAGTATTGTTGCAAGTGAATCTGAAGGAGCGACTGACTCGAACTTAAATATATTATTGTTTGCAATACCGGCACTTATAGTGCTTATAGTGCTATCCACTTCGTATGTTGGTAAAACAAAAGGATATCATGCTGAAGCAATAGGTAGTGCTCCTCCTCCTCAAGATGAAAAACAAGTTGCAGAGGATGCTGTTTCTGGAACTGTTTCAGATAGCACGAATGGTCAGGAAATTTCCATTCCATCCACTGAAACAATAACTCGAACCCAGGTGGATGAAATTCAGTTAATTGATATTGAACAGAAGATCAAGGCGCTGAAAGATTCTAACATTATCTCAGATATTGTTTACAAACATAAAAAATAAATAGGAACTATTAATCCTAATTTTGATAGGTTTGACTGGCAAAATTTAATTCACGAAAGAGTATATATGTCGTTGGAAGTATAGAATTAATTGATAGAAATACGGCTTTCCAACATTACAAGGATGTATGGTGGGTACTTCTTTGTTAATAAGAAGGTGTTGAGTTGCAGAGTAAAACTATCTGGCTTTTCACTATGCTTTTAGTGATTGCAACATTATTTTCCGTGCTAACATTAGCTTCAGGAACAACATTGCCGGAAAATACTACTGAAAGTGGTTTTGATCATAGCAGCAGTTCTGTTTCCGCGATTTCTAATGATGGAAGATATATCCTACTTAAAGCTGTACAATTCAACACAGAAGAAGTTACTTCTGTTTCCAGTATGTCAACTATGGAAAGCACTTCTTCTTCAACTTCCGATGAATATTATATAGTTCAGTTTAAAGGATATGTACTTGAAGACTGGAAACAGGATGTAAGAGATACTGGTGCAGTTATTTTTGATTATGTACCGAACAATGCTTTTATTATACGCATGAATTCTTCAGTCAAAACCGAAGTCGAGAATCTTGACTCTGTACAATGGGTAGGTCTATATTATCCATCATACAGGATCAGCCCGGGGCTCTCCTCTATTTCTGAAGATGCTGGTCAGGTAGATATAATTGTGATGCTCTTCGATTCAAAGGACAATGAGCATATTTTTAATGAGATTACCGGACTTGGCGGTGAAATAGTTGATGATTCTGGGGATATAATAAGAGTCAGGATCAATAAAATGAATATTTCTTATATTGCAGCTTTGGATGGGATCAGCTGGATAGAAAAATATGTGCAGCCTGTGATATTGAATGATGTTGCAGCTGGTATAATCAACGTTTCTTATGTTCAGGATACGCATGGATTAACCGGTAGTGGCCAGATCGTAGCAGTGGCAGATACTGGATTGGATACTGGTGTCGATGATAGTTCAATGCATGATGATCTTGAAGGTAGGATCAATGCATTGATAGATCTTTCTGATAACGGTGCAGCAGACATTTACACTGGACACGGAACTCATGTTGCAGGCTCTGTCCTTGGAGACGGTTCTAACTCGAGTGGCCAATTCAAGGGAATGGCACCAGAAGCACGACTTGTTTTTCAGGCTGTTGAAGATGCAGATGAAAGTCTTGGTGGAATTCCTGCAAACCTTTCATATCTTTTCCAACAGGCATATGATTTGAATGCAAGAATTCATACAAACAGTTGGGGAGCACCGTTAGATGGTGAATATACTGTAGATTCACGCAATGTTGATCTCTTCGCGTGGGAACATCCGGATATGCTGATTCTGTTCTCTGCAGGGAACAATGGTGAGGACTCAGACTCTGATGGAATAGTAGACCCTGATTCCATTGGATCACCTGCAACGGCAAAGAATTGTTTGACGGTTGGCGCATCGGAAAACAACAGGGTGAGTATAACTAATACATATGGTGGTAGCTGGCCGCTTGATTTTCCGGTAGGACCAATATACAGTGACAAAATGGCAGATAATATCGAAGGTCTTGCAGCATTTAGCAGTAGAGGGCCTACTGATGATGGTCGTATTAAACCTGATGTTGTAGCACCAGGTACATTTGTCATATCCACAAATTCAAGCGTGGCAACTGGACAATTATGGGGAGATTACGATGCTTATTACCGTTATAGTGGTGGTACAAGTATGTCTACTCCTATTGTTGCAGGTTCTGCTGCACTTGTGAGGCAATATTATGTCGAATATGAAAGCATAACACCATCTGCAGCCTTACTTAAAGCTACGATAATAAACGGTGCCTATAATATGACGCCCGGGCAATATGGCTCAGCTTCTACACAGGAAATACAAATACGTCCCGATGGAGCGCAGGGATGGGGGCGTGTGAACATCGAGGAATCACTTTTCCCAAAGTCCCCTCGAAAGATATATTATAATGATACATCCAGTACTATTAGCTTAAGTACATCTGAATCTTGGAACATTAATTACTATGTTGGTAGCAGTTCTGAACCACTTAAAGTAACGGTTGTGTGGACTGATTATCCTAAATTTGAAGCTGCAACATATGATTTGGTTAACGATTTGGATCTAACTGTGATAGGGCCAGGCAGCACCTACTTAGGAAATGGTGGAAGTCAATCTGATTATATAAATAATGTCGAACAGGTCGAAGTGCTATCGCCTTCTATTGGGTTATATACAATAACAGTAAATGGCACAGATGTTCCGAATGGGCCACAGCCATTTGCAATTGTTATGTCAGGGGGACTATATCCAGAATCTGCTGCTATCTATCCGGTTGCTGCTTTCAGTTCTAATACCACTGAAGGTCATGTCCCACTTACCGTAGCTTTCACTGATCTTTCAAGTAGTGCAAGTAGCTGGTCCTGGGATATTGATAATGACGGTACTGAAGATTATTCCACTCAGAACATTGTTCATACCTATGATACGATTGGTCTGTACACTGTCAATCTCACTGTCAGTAATCTCAATGGCACATCTTCCGAAGTCAAGACCGATCATATCAATGTGACTGCCGTTCCAATCCTGCCGGTTGCTGATTTCAGCTCGAATGTAACTGAAGGTCATGTCCCACTTACTGTAGCTTTCACTGATCTTTCAAGTAGTGCAAGTAGCTGGTCCTGGGATATTGATAATGACGGTACTGAAGATTATTCCACTCAGAACATTGCTCATACCTATGATACGATTGGTCTGTACACTGTCAATCTCACTGTCAGTAATCTCAATGGCACATCTTCCGAAGTCAAGACTGATCATATCAATGTGACTGCCGTTCCAATCCTGCCGGTTGCTGCTTTCAGTTCTAATACCACTGAAGGTCATGTCCCACTTACTGTAGCTTTCACTGATCTTTCAAGTAGTGCAAGTAGCTGGTCCTGGGATATTGATAATGACGGTACTGAAGATTATTCCACTCAGAACATTATCCATACCTATGATACGATTGGTTTGTACACTGTCAATCTCACTGTCAGTAATCTCAATGACACATCTTCCGAAGTCAAGACCGATCATATCAATGTGACTGCCGTTCCAATCCTGCCAGTTGCTGATTTCAGTTCTAATGTAACTGAAGGTCATGTCCCACTTACCGTAGCTTTCACTGATCTTTCAAGTAGTGCAACGTCCTGGTCCTGGGATATTGATAATGACGGTACTGAAGATTATTCCACTCAGAACATTGTTCATACCTATGATACGATTGGTTTGTACACTGTCAATCTCACTGTCAGTAATCTCAATGGCACATCTTCCGAAGTCAAGACCGATCATATCAATGTGACTGCCGTTCCAATCCTGCCGGTTGCTGCTTTCAGTTCTAATACCACTGAAGGTCATGTCCCACTTACTGTAGCTTTCACTGATCTTTCAAGTAGTGCAAGTAGCTGGTCCTGGGATATTGATAATGACGGTACTGAAGATTATTCCACTCAGAACATTGTTCATACCTATGATACGATTGGTCTGTACACTGTCAATCTCACTGTCAGTAATCTCAATGGCACATCTTCCGAAGTCAAGACCGATCATATCAATGTGACTGCCGTTCCAATCCTGCCGGTTGCTGATTTCAGCTCGAATGTAACTGAAGGTCATGTCCCACTTACTGTAGCTTTCACTGATCTTTCAAGTAGTGCAAGTAGCTGGTCCTGGGATATTGATAATGACGGTACTGAAGATTATTCCACTCAGAACATTGTTCATACCTATGATACGATTGGTCTGTACACTGTCAATCTCACTGTCAGTAATCTCAATGGCACATCTTCCGAAGTCAAGACCGATCATATCAATGTGACTGCCGTTCCAATCCTGCCGGTTGCTGATTTCAGCTCGAATGTAACTGAAGGTCATGTCCCACTTACTGTAGCTTTCACCGATCTTTCAAGTAGTGCAACGTCCTGGTCCTGGGATATTGATAATGACGGTACTGAAGATTATTCCACTCAGAACATTGTTCATACCTATGATACGATTGGTCTGTACACTGTCAATCTCACTGTTAGTAATCTCAATGGCACATCTTCCGAAGTCAAGATCGATCATATCAATGTGACTGCCGTTCCAATCCTGCCGGTTGCTGATTTCAGTTCTAATACCACTGAAGGTCATGTCCCACTTACTGTAGCTTTCACTGATCTTTCAAGTAGTGCAAGTAGCTGGTCCTGGGATATTGATAATGACGGTACTGAAGATTATTCCACTCAGAACATTGTTCATACCTATGATACGATTGGTCTGTACACTGTCAATCTCACTGTTAGTAATCTCAATGGCACATCTTCCGAAGTCAAGACCGATCATATCAATGTGACTGCCGTTCCAATCCTGCCAGTTGCTGATTTCAGTTCTAATGTAACTGAAGGTCATGTCCCACTTACCGTAGCTTTCACTGATCTTTCAAGTAGTGCAACGTCCTGGTCCTGGGATATTGATAATGACGGTACTGAAGATTATTCCACTCAGAACATTGTTCATACCTATGATACGATTGGTTTGTACACTGTCAATCTCACTGTCAGTAATCTCAATGGCACATCTTCCGAAGTCAAGACCGATCATATCAATGTGACTGCCGTTCCAATCCTGCCAGTTGCTGATTTCACAGCAACTCCGAGATCAGGCGATTATCCTTTAACAGTAGTTTTCACAGACCAGTCTGCTAATGCTACCAACTGGTTGTGGAACTTTGGTGATGGCAGCACTTCAACTCTACAAAATCCATCTCACACTTACACTGCGGAAGGTAATTACAATGTTTCTTTAAACGCCAGTAATCCAGAATTTTTTGATAATATTGAAAAGTTGAATTATATCACTGTTACAAAATCAAGTCCTAGCAGTAGTTCCTCCAGTGGCGGAGGTGGTGGTGGTGGCAGCAGCACCACAGCTGAAGACTATGATAACATAGCTGTGAAAGATGTTGCAGTCAGACATATGATAAAAGATTTGGAGAGGTCATTTACATTTAGGAATGAAGGCATTGACATTACTTACATCAATATCTCAACAGACCTGAATATGGGTGAAGTAAAGGCTATAGTTGAGTCTCTTAAATCAACATCTTCAATGGCATCAAATCCGACAGAAGGCAGGGTGTACAAGAACATCAATATATGGGTTGGCGATGATAGGCTTAAGAGCAGTTTGACAACTTCTGATGTAGGATTCAGAGTGAATAGTACCTGGCTTGAAGATAACGGAGTTTCGGAATATTCTGTAAAACTAAGCATTTATCGTAGCGGTGACTGGCATGTTTTGCCTACGGAAAAGATAGATGAGGATGATGAGTACATCTACTATGAGACGTCTACCTCTGGTGATCTACATTCACCTTTTGCAATAATTGAATACATAGAAACTGAACCGGTTTCATTGGATGCCGGCGAAGAAGCTATTGCTGAAGGCAGTCTGGTTCCTGAACCTATAAATGAGGAACCAGCATTAGCTTTAGAAGATGATGCAGGTATTGTTGTAAGTAGATCTGAAGGAGCAACTGACTCGGAGCTAAATATAGTCTATTTTGCAATACCGATACTCATGGTGCTTATAGTGTTATCTACTTCATATATTGGAGTAACCAAAGGCTATCATATCAAAGCGAAGGATAGGGTTGCCAACTTCCTTGATGAGGTAAAAGTTACAGAAGAAACTGCTTCTGATAGTACAAATTTGCAGGATATATCTGATCAGTCTGCTGAAAGAATACCTACTGCTCAGGGAAATGAAATACAGCCAGTTGATATTGAACAAAAGCTCAAAAAGATGGAAGAATCGGGAATTCTGTCGGATGTAATTCACAAGAACAAAAAATAAATCTGAGCTATATACCCCATTTTCTACCAAAGATCAGTGTATTTACCAATCAAAATTCGTATATCTCTTTTGATGAATTTTGGTCGTTTTAAAAACAACTAAAAAACTTCTGCTTATTTTCACTTGTAAAGGTAAGTTTCATCAAATATTATATATGGCTTTGTCATTATAGAAATAAATTAATTAAAAATATAGCTTTATAATATTGCAAGATTGTATGGTAGGTACGTCTTTGTTAATATAAGAGGGTTAAATTGCAAAGAAAAACGATTTGGTTCTTGATTATCTTTTTAGTGGTGGCAATGTTATTTCCGATCTTAGCATCTGCTTCCGGATCATCACTGCCGAAAAATACTACTGGAAGTAGTTTTGATCATAGCAGCAGTTATAGTTCTGCTACTTCTAATGATGGAAGATATATTTTGCTTAAAGCTTCACAATTCAATACGGAAGAAGCTGCTTTTGTTTCCAGTCTGACATCTACAGAAAGTATTTCTTTATCAGGGGACGGTGAATATTATATCGTTCAGTTCAGTGGATATATACTTGAAGAGTGGAAACAGGATGTAAGGGATACTGGTGCAACTATTTTTGATTATGTTCCAAATAATGCCTTTATTGTAAGCATGAACTCCTCAGTGAAAGCAGAGATTGAGATTCTGGATTCTGTACAATGGATTGGTCCTTATCACCCATCATACAGGATAAGTCCTTCCTTATCCTCGATTTCAGGTGAGTCCGATCAGATAGAGATACTTGTTATTCTCTTCAATGCAGAGGATAATGAGCGTATTTTTAATGAGATTATCGGACAGGGTGGTGAAATTGTTGATAATTCCGGAGATCTGATGAGGGTAAGGATCGATGGTACAAAAATATCTGATATTGCAGCTATCAAAGGAGTTAGCTGGATAGAAGAATACCACCAACCTGTTATATTGAACGATATTGCAGCTGGTATAATCAACGTTCCTTATGTTCAGGATACACATGGATTGAATGGAAGCGGTCAGGTCATAGCAGTGGCAGACACTGGATTGGATACAGGTTTTAATGATGGCTCAATGCATGATGATCTTGAAGGAAGGATCGATGCATTAATTGATCTCTCTGGTAATGGTGCAGCAGACATTTTCAGTGGACACGGAACTCATGTTGCAGGATCTGTCCTTGGAAATGGTTCTAACTCTAATGGCCAATTCAATGGGATGGCACCAGAGGCACATCTTGTTTTTCAGGCGGTCGAAGATCGATATGGTCGCCTTAGTGGAATTCCTACACATCTTTCAAGCCTTTTCCAGCAAGCGTATGACCTGAATGCAAGAATTCATACAAACAGTTGGGGATCTTCGGATCATGGCCAATATACATCTTATTCACAGGATGTTGATCTTTTCACATGGGAGCATCCGGATATGTTGATCTTGTTTTCTGCTGGTAATGATGGTGTTGATTCAAACTATGATGGAGTAATAGACCTTGATTCTATGGGATCACCTGCGACAGCAAAAAATTGCCTGACAATTGGTGCATCCGAGAACTACAGGCCAGACATGTCTGATACATATGGTGACAGAAAGCCATTTCTTTGGCCTACTGAACCAATATACAGTGACAAAATGGCAAATAATAGCGAAGGAATTGCAGCATTCAGCAGTAGGGGTCCTACTGACGATGGGCGTATCAAACCTGATGTAGTAGCACCTGGGACCTATATCATATCGACTAGGTCAAGCGTGGCAACTGGACAATTGTGGGGAGATTACGATGCTTATTACCGTTATAGTTCTGGGACAAGTATGTCTACCCCGATAGTTGCGGGTTCTGCTGCACTTGTGAGGCAATATTATGTAGAATATGAAAACATAACACCTTCTGCAGCCTTACTTAAGGCTACAATAATAAACGGTGCTTATGATATGTCTCCCGGCCAATATGATGGTGTATAGGAGATACAAGTGCATCCTGATGCAGCACAAGGATGGGGGCGTGTGGATGTCGGTGAATCACTTTTTCCAACGTTTCCTCGCAAAATATATTTCAATGATACCTCAAGTACGGTTAGCTTAAATACATCTGAATCCTGGGATATTAATTATTACGTTGGTAGCAGCTCTGTCCCCCTCAAAATAACGCTCGTTTGGACTGACTATCCCGGATCCCTAATTGCTGCAGGTGAATTGATCAATAACTTAGATCTAGTCGTAACAGGTCCTTATGATACCTATTTAGGAAATGGGGGAAGCCAGCCCGATACTATAAACAATGTAGAACAGGTTGAATTGTTATCTCCAACTACCGGCTGGTATACGATAACAGTGAATGGAACAAACGTCCCACAAGGACCACAACCATTTGCAATTGTTATGTCCGGATTATTTGGTAATGATTCTATTGCTCCTTCCAGCATAAGCGATCTTAATGCTCTGCCCAGTGAAACCTGGATAAATTGGAGCTGGACCAATCCTTCTGATCCTGACTTTGATCATGTAGAACTTTATCTTAATGGTGTTTTAAAGTTGAACAGCAGTTCAACTTATTATAATGCTACACCTCTTACTGCAAATACCAGTTACGAATTGAGCACCAGGACCGTTGATATCGTTGGTAACATTAATTCCAGTTGGATCAATTCCAGTGTGAACACCACTGCCGATACAACTGCTCCTTCCAGTATAACAGGCCTTGTTGGCAGTCCTGGGGAAACCTGGATCAACTGGAGCTGGACCAATCCTTCTGATCCTGACTTTGATCATGTAGAACTTTATCTTAATGGTGTTTTAAAGTTGAACAGCAGTTCAACTTATTATAATGCTACACCTCTTACTGCAAATACCAGTTATGAATTGAGCACCAGGACCGTTGATATCGTTGGTAACATCAATGTCAATTGGATAAATTCTACTGTAAGCAACGACATCACTGCTCCTTCCAGTATAACAGGTCTTGTTGGCAGTCCTGGGGAAACCTGGATCAATTGGAGCTGGAGCAATCCTTATGATCCTGACTTTTCTCATGTTGAGATCTACCTTGATGATATTTTCAAATTGAACACTAGTTCAACTTATTATAATGCTACACATCTCACTGCAAACACAAGTTATGAATTAAGCACCAGGACTGTTGATAACGTCGGTAACATCAATTTCAATTGGATAAATTCCAGTACAAATACCACTGCCGATACCACTACACCATCCAGTATAACCGGTCTTAGCGGTAGTCCTGGGGAAACCTGGATAAATTGGAGCTGGTCCAATCCTTCTGATCCTGACCTTGACCATGTTGAGTTGTATCTTGACGGTATTTTCCAGACTAATACCAGTTCAACCTCGTATAATGCTGGTGGTCTTACTGCTGATGCCGTTTATGAACTTAGTACCCGTACTGTTGATAGTGTCGGTAATATCAATTCCAGCTGGGTAAATCTGAGTATAAGTACAAGTGCTACAAAGTCAGATGATACATCATCTGGTAGTAGTTCCTCTTCCGGAGGTGGCGGTGGGTCTACCGGTGAAGCTTTCGATAACATCGTATTTAAGGATGTGAAAACAGAGAACATTGTAGGTGGACTTACAATTAGTTATCTCTTCGATGATGGACAGAATGCAATTCAATACATCAATTTCTCTGCACTGAGGAATAGTGGAAGAGTTTCAACAACTATCGAAGTGCTTAAGAACAAATCTGCAATGGTCGATGAAAGTGCTCCGGGAATTGTTTATAGCAATCTTAACATCTGGGTTGGTAAATCAGGATTTGCTACAGCAGATAACATTGCTGGTCCTGTTATAGGGTTCAGTGTGCCAAAAGACTGGCTGGCAGAGGATGGCATTGATGAGAATTCAATAGTACTATATCGACACAGTGAAGGCAAATGGAATGCTCTTGATACCGAGATGATCGGAGAAGATGGATCATACATCTACTTCGAAGCGGAAACACCGGGATTTTCACCATTTGCTATTGCAGCAGATATGGATAACGGAGCTGTGGCCGATGATATTGGTTTAATTGAAGAGGATTCCAGATTTTTTGTTGTTTCCAGTACTGTTAATATTACTGAACCCTCAGTAGAAGACTTGAACGAAACTGGATTTGAAGAAGCAGCTGACTCGGAGTTTGAAATACTATTCTTTGTAATACCAGTGGTTATGGTGCTTATATTGGTATTAGCTTCGTATGTTGCAAGATCAAAAGGATTATAATGTGAAAGCAAGAGACATTGTTGTGGGTCTCCGAGATAAAACAAAAGTTGCAGAGGATGATGTTTCTGAAAATGCTTCAGATGTGGTTCATAAGGACAAAAAATGATTGACTAAAAGTAGTCTAAAAAATCTATATCCCTATTACATCCTTTCTTTGTAGATAAGATTCTCGATCCTCTTCCTATCTGAAATATCGCAGAAACTTATCAGAACACCTATCAATTTGTCGTTCTCGCCTTTAATGGGTGATCCGATGATATCGACAGGGATTCTTGTGTTGGTCTTTGTAACCAGAAGTGTCTGGCTTGCAAGTCCATAGAACATACCTTCGCGAACGACTTTCTCAATGGGGTCCTCAGCGGCTTTACCGGTTTCTTCACTTTCGACATAGAATATGTCCTTTAATGGTTTTCCAAGTACATCATCCTGCTTCCAGCCGGTAAGTGCTTCTGAAAAAGGGTTCATGAACTTAATGTAGCCATCCTGGTCAGTAGCGATCATTGCATCGCCAGTGTTGTTTAGTATTGCAGTAAGCCATTTCTGACTTTCCTTTAGTTTACTCTCCATCTCATGCTTGTAAAGAGCGATCTCGATGTTGGTGCGAAGTTCACTTTCCTCAAAGGGCTTGAGTATATAACCAAAAGGTTCTGTCAACTTTGCTCTTTGCATAATGGTTTCATCGGCATAGGCAGTGATGTAGACAAGAGGTATCTCGTAGTCGATATGGATATGGTTTGCAGCTTCCACACCGTCCATTCCATCCTTTAACATAATGTCCATCAAAACAAGGTCCGGTAAATTCTGTTGTGAATTCTCCAGGATCTTAAGGGCTTCCCTGCCACTGTATGCTGGAACTATATCATAATCGTATGATAGGTATGCAGTAAGCAATTCGACATTATCAGGTTCATCGTCGACTACAAGTATTTTGGTTCTACCATTCTCAGCCATATTAACACCTAATGGACAGGGTTTCGGAGTCAAATTCATTATTTTTCATACGATCACTGCTATAATACATCGGTTTTCAGTAAGCGATTTATATTTGAACCTTACAATCATTATTGTAATGAACAATATATAATCATTACTATTTTACGATTTATTTATGATTTATATCGCTATTATTGCTTTTTATCCTACAATGCTCATATTGGATACTCTCAGTGATGGTGCAATTGTTCCACCAACTTTGCGAACATCGGCTCCAGCACCGGTTATGTTATTGAGCATTTCAAAGATATTGCCTGAAAGCATAAGGGACTTGATAGGTTTGTCTATTTGTCCGTCCTTTATTGTGAAGGCGTTCCTGGCTTCTACTGAGAAGTCTCCTGAAATAGCATTTGCAGTATGGGCACCTATCACCGTGTTGATAAAGACACCTTCTTCAGTTTCAGCTATTACATCACTTTGAGGATAATCTATGATCAGATTACGAGAACCTACCGAAGGTGTGGAAGCATAGGAGTGGCGTGTACCATTTCCTGTACTGTTGGTATCATCCTTTCCTGCAGTATAGTTATCATAGAGGTAGGATCTGAAAATACCCTTATCGATGATCTCTGTGCGCTGGGATGGGGTTCCTTCTTCATCGGAGATGGATGTCTCAATACCAGCATGAAGGGTGCCATCGTCTACTATTGTGAGCTCTGATGTGGCAATTTCTTCATCGATCTTACCTATAAGCGATGATCTTCCCTTTTGCACATTATCGGCATCAATGGATGGTTCAAATGTATTTCCGAGGATGTCGGAAAATGCGAATGGGTGAAGTATGACATTCGTTTTCTGAGGTTCGATGGATATGCCGTTCTGTGATCTGATGGCAAGGTCTGAAGCATTTTTACCTATGTTGAACGTATCAATGTCAAGGAAACGTGATACCTCAAAGTCATAGGCTGTGGAGATGTCTCCTTCTGTTGTGATAACATCTACGAAACCGGAGACTCCGGTACCTTCATCAATTACCTCAACACCGTTGGTGTTCATTATCATTTGTTTGCTGATAGTTGTGGAGAAACTCCCTGAGGTCGTGTTAATGTTTGGTATTGACAACGCACCATTGATCATTTCACCTGTCAGTGAAATACACTCGTCCAGCCCAAGCTCCTCTATCTTTTTGTCAAAGGTTCCTGAAACTTTCGGATATTTTGAATTTGAAGGCAGTGATCTCCAGTCCGGATCGCTTTCTCTTATTTTTGCAGAATCTACAGCTACTTTTACAGTTTCATCGATACTTTCCACGATATTTGTGCTTGCAAAACCTACTGCACCGTTGACAATAGTTCGAATTCCAATACCCTGACTGCTTCTGTCTTTTGCGGATTCGATCGTGTTCTTCTTTATATCTGCAGTTATGGACCGGCTGTGTACGATAAAAACTTCAGCTTCATCGGCACCCAGTTGTTCAGCTATTTTCAGTGTTTTTTCAGCAAGGTCGAACATCTCAGGCACCTCCTACTAGTGCTTTTGAAATTGATATGTGTGGTGAACCATCCGAGACCGGTGCAAGCTGACCGCCTTTACCACATCTTCCCGAATGCATCTTAAGGTCGTTTCCGACCATTGTGACATTATTAAGGATCTCAAGTGTTTTGCCGGAAAGGGATACATCGCGAATCAATGTGGTCACTTCCCCATTCTCTATAAGATAACCTTTTTCGGCATTGAACTGGAATATCCCCTCACCTGTATTGACCTGACCGCCACGTGAGCCGGTAAGGTACATGCCGTCTTTGACATCTTCCAGCATCTCGTCAAAATTGGAATCACCATTGTCAATATAAGTATTGCTCATCCTTACGATAGGTTCAGAATATCCCTGTGCGCGACAGTTCCCGGGTTCTCCGCCAAGGGCTGCTGCAGTTTCCCTTGAGTGTATGTATGAGTTTAAGGTACCATCTTTTATGATGGTGGTCTTTGAGGACGTGACACCTTCAGAATCAAAGGGGTAGTACCCGTATTCATGAATAGTAGGGTCATCGATTATGTTAATAAGTGGTGAAGCGATCTGTTCTCCGATACGTCCTTCAAGTATGGAGCTTCCTTCAAGTACAAGGTCTGCTTCAGATGCATGGCCTACGGCTTCATGGGCAAATACGCCTGCAAGTTCCGGGTCGAGTATAACGGGAAGTGTTCCACCCTTTGCCTGTTTTGCACCAAGTAATTCCACAGCAGTTCTTCCTGCGGATTCGGCGAGAGCAAATACATCGTTCTTCTCAAAAAGTTCATAGCCGGAAACTCCGAAACGGCTTTCTCTGCCTACCTGGTAAGCTCCGCCTTCGCTGGCCACTGCACTGATGGCGAATCCAGTTCTTATTAGATCGTATTCACAATCAATACCTTCGGAATTGATGTATTGTACTTTGACAGAAGCTTCAGAATAAACTGCAGAGGTACTGCTAATTCCATCTATCTTTGCATGACTGTCTATGTCTTTCAACAACTGGACCTTCTCTTCAATTGGAATGTCCTTGGGATCAATAGTAGCAACCGGGAGGTCTTTAACTACCGGTTCTTCCGTGGGTTTGAGCTCAACCTTGTCTTTTGGAGAGATGTTGTTCATCTGCTGTGCAAGCTCTGAAGCCGAACTGATAGCATCTTTAATATCAAAGTTCCCCTCAGCTGTAGTAAATCCCCAGGATCCTCCGCATAATGCGCGAACTCCACATCCCCTGCTGTAATTTACCGAGATCTCTTCGATATTGCCATTATCAAGGACGATCGAGGTAGATGTACCATCGATCACCCTGGCGTCGTAAAAACAAACTTCATTCATTGTTGCTACCTGTGAGCGTTTCAACTTCAGATTTTGGAATGGCATTCATTTCTGTCAGTTTCCTGAGCTTCTCAATAATGCCTGCTTTGTCTTCACCTACAAGGCTATGTTCGATGACCTCTGCAATTGTTGTTACAGGTATGATCTCAACCATATCTCTATAGTTCTCCTCGATAAGGACATCGGCTTCGTTGGATTTTGGAATAATGACCTTCTTGATGCCTGCCTGTGCTGCAGCTTCTATCTTGTAGGTAGCACCGCCTATTGGCAGTACGTCTCCTCTGACAGAAAGAGAGCCTGTCATTGCAACGGTCTGGTCGATAGGGATGTTTTCCATTGCAGATATAACAGCAGTTGCAATTGATATTGATGCACTGTCACCTTCCACACCTTCATAGGTTCCAATGAACTGGATATGAATATCGTGATTGATCACATCGTCCCCGGTTACGTTCTTGATGACTGCTGAAACGTTCTGTACAGCTTCCTTTGCTATATCTTTCAGCATACCAGTGGCGATAACGTGTCCTTGACCAGTAGATTGTGTCGGTGTCACTTCTGCCATGATCGGAAGTACAATGCCGGAATCTCCACCCATGACCGCAAGTCCGTTGACCCTGCCGACAGCTGCTCCTACCTTGGTAAAGAGCTGATAGTCCTTACGCCTCTCCAGATAGCTGTCTGCGAGTTGCTGTTCAATTGAACGTGCGATCTTCTTTGCTGCCAGAACATGCTTTGCAGTTGTGATCTCTGCGTTCTCGGAGTGAGCAATGTCACCGGCAACCCGGATAAGTCCTCCAAGGTCACGGAACTTAAGGGTAAGATGGCCTTTTCTTCCTGCTCTTCTTCTTGCTTCCCTGATCACTTCATTTACTGCATCTTTATCAAATGAAGGGATGTGTCCATCTCGTGCAACTTCCTGTGCTACAAAGCGGACAAGTGTCTTCCTGTTCTCAAGAGTATCTTCCATTGAATCTCTCATGAAGACCTCGTATCCATATCCCTTGATACGTGAGCGCAGTGCAGGGTGCATCTTTTCCATGGCATCGAGGTTACCTGCTGCTACCATGATGAAGTCACATGGAACTGGTTCTGTCTTTACAAGTGCACCGGAACTGCGTTCGGACTGACCTGTAATGGCATATTCCTTCTCCTGTAATGCTGTGAGGAGGCTTTGCTGTGATTCAAGTTTTAATGTGTTGATCTCGTCAATGAAAAGCACACCTTTGTGTGACTTGTGGATGTCTCCGCTCTCAACCCTGTCGTGGGATGGTGTTTCAAGTCCACCTGACTGGAATGGGTCGTGTCTGACATCTCCAAGGAGTGCACCAGCGTGTGTTCCTGTTGCATCGATGTATGGTGCGTGGTCTTTCTGGTAATTTGAAACGATGAGCTTTGGTATCATCATTTCTTCTTTTGGCATGAACTGTCTTGTCAACATAAGTATCATGATAGCTGCAATGATACCCCAGAGCAACTGCCCAACATAGAAGGAATACATTACAATACCAAATACAAGGAACATCATCAGCATATTGCGTGACTGTGCTTTCTTGCGTGATTCCATCTTATGGGCTAACACGATCTCCCTGCCTTTGCCGGCAGGTACTTCCCTGATCTTTGGATTGTTATTGTCCTCAAGATTAGGATATGTCATTATATCTTCAAGTTCTTCCTTTGGCAAAAGTTCAGCCATTGCTTTTGCGAGCATTGATTTTCCGGTACCTGGTGTACCTATCATCATTACATGACGCCTTTGGCTAGCTGCTTTCTTTACAACTTCAACGGCGTGGTCCTGCCCGATGACCTGATCGATCAGTAATTCAGGTACATCTATTGAATTTGTAGTGTTAAAATCTTCACCGAACAGTTCGGCTTCTTCATTAGGAGTCATTTCGTTGTCCATGGTTAACTCACATTTTAACAGTATGATATGCAGATATTTACAGGAAATATGCACTAATGTAATTGTTTCGAGAATTTTTCTATATTATAATAGAGGCATTCAACTAAATATATTTAACTATTTCAGTCCGGTCTGAAAGCTATGGCTTGATATGTTTTTAGTTGGTTTTGTATGCTCGATAAAATTAATTTGTTTGCCGAAAATAAAGCTGGATCTTTGGGGAATCATGTACATCAGTAAAATGTCGTTTCGTGACAAAAATAAAATAGAATCGATGTAAAAGTAAAATGAAATATATGTAAAAATAATAGAATTTATTAAAGAATATTTAGGGAAAAATGATTGCTTTTCGGATCTATTTCGTTTCCCTTTAAATTCTTTAAAATAAAGTTTCATTATATTTCATTAATTTATTTGATTAATTTTTGTTGTAGTTATTAAATTTGATCGATTTTATCATTCAATAAGATCGAGGATCCTTATTGCAAGTTTTGCAGCATTTGCACCGTTATCGATACCAACGCTGGCAACAGGCACTCCTGGAGGCATCTGCACAACTGAGAGCAATGCATCAAGTCCGCCAAGTTTTGCACTGACAGGTACACCGATCACAGGTTTCATTGTCTTGGAAGCAATGACTCCCGGAAGTGCGGCGGATAGTCCTGCAATAGCAATGTAGACCTTTGCATCACTGCTGGCGATGTGGTCTTCAAGTTTGTCGGGGTCTCTGTGTGCGGAAATAACATTTACTTCAAAGGAGTATTTTGTATCTTCCAATACTTTTGTAACGCGGTTTGCAATTGCGTGATCTGATTCAGAGCCCATTAATATTGAAATATCTACCATTTTTATCTCCATTAGGGGAGGTTCCCTTCCCCACTAAGTTCATGTTGGCGCTCAATGCTCATCCTGATAAGGATCTCAAAGATCTCTTTGACAGCGCCGGAATCAAGGTTTTTTTCGGTTGCAATGTTAGCAGCTCTGTCAAGAACAACATGGTTTTGCGTATCATCATTGATAGCTCTGTGTTCTTGCCTTTTGCTCTCCAACACATCATCTGCAAGATCGGTGCGTTCCGCGATCAGTTTTATGATCTCGTTATCGATCCTCTCGATCTTGCTGCGAACTTCATCTATTGCGGTCATGTTTACCCACGAAATTAAAGTTTCATTAAACCTTCATTATTAATCTTGGTATTTATCACTTTTCCGGTAGTGCCAAACTCTGCCCATATTTTTATAAGTTCATTTGCCAGACCTTTATCAACAAGTGCAGAATATGCGGGACCTGTGCCCGATAAACTAACTCCTTTTACGCCGATCTTCAGGGCTTCCATCATTATATCAGTACTGAACCCAAGTGCTCCGCAATAGAGGAATCCGTTAAGCGTCATGGCTTTTTCATATTCCTCTTCAAGTGCAAGCTCATAAGCCATATCGACCCAGGGTGCAATAAGCTCAGAGTTATGAACATTGGTCTGTGAACTGAAAGACTGCCTGTCGGGTGCAAAGATAATTACATCCATCTCTTTCTCGGTGCGTTTGATAAGTTCGTTCTTCCTGTTGTCCGTGACAACGATCCCACCAAAAAAAGAGGCACAAGCATCATCAAGAGCACCTGTGATGGTAACGCCTGCATCCTTTGCTGCCCTTACTCCAAGATGTACTGCATCCATGGGTTCCATTGTTTCACCAATGGCATCAAGGGTTGCAAGAATGGTTGCATTTGCAGCCGCACTGCTGCTTTTCAGTCCGCTTGCCAGCGGCACTTCACTGCTTGTGTGGACATTGCCTCCCATCTCAATATCAAAATGCTCAAGGACAAGTTCCACTGACCTTTCGATCAGTGTAGTGTCACCCTGCGGCACATTTTCAATGGTGCCGCTTATTTTTGAGCTGTTGTTTGTAAGTTCAACATCTGCAAAGGTCTTCAGGTCAACTCCGAAAGCGGCTCCTTTCCATGTTGCAATTGCATTAATGATGGTTCCTGCACCGAGTGCATAGGCATGTCCTGTTAGTGTCATATCAAATTCCCGAGACTAGAATACGGGATGTTGATATTTAAGGGTATAACTTACTTCTTCAATTCAGCAATACCCAGGAAAGCATATTTCGTCTCCAGTGGTACTCCTGTATTTAAAGGATTGATCACCTTTTTGGTAACTTCGATGTTGATGTTGCCATCTTCAAGTTCTGCATCCTGCATGTAATCCATTACCAGCTTGTTGCCAAGTTCTTCTGCATAGACCACTGCTTCATCGTAGTTGCTCATCTCATCCTTTCCAAGAGGGGAGAATACGGATATGGAGGTTGGCTTGAGATTGTATTTGGATTCGCCGAAGGTGACCCTGATAAGGATCTCTATTCTTTTCACACCTTTTCCTGCAAGAGCTCCAACTGCATTTCCTACTTCCGCGTGTTCAGGTAGCAGTATCTTTGCATCCACGAACTTCTTTATTTCTTCGGTATATGCACGCACAGGTCCACCGAGAAGTACTACCGGGACATCGGCTTTGAATCCGGCGAAGAAATCCCCGTCAAGACCTTTTTCTATCTCTTTTGCATCCACGGTTTCCATCAGGTAGGAAAGGAGATTCAATGCCATGTTCTTTGCAACTTTCTTTTTGATCTCAAGACAGAGCTCCTTTACTTCCATATCTGCAAAGATACACATTTGTTCTGCACCGAGGATCGATGCTTCGGTATTCCATTCGTTGTAATCTCCAAGTACATGCAATGCATCGGTAGGTGTGAATCCGATGGTCTGTATAAGTCTTTTCTGTATCAGGCTGTCAAGAAGCATTGGAGAAGGCAGTATTCTTCTTTCCAGGTATATTTCACTGACAGCAAGTGGTTCATCCCCTATCCTGTTCAGAAGTTCCTCTTCCCTTTTGGTCAGTTCTATAGGTTTTTGCTCTGTCCTGACAAAGAACTTCGTTGGCTGGACGTTCTCACCAAGTTTTAGTCTTGAAATTGATTGTCCCTGTTTCAGCTTCTTGATGATCCTTGGATATTTTGTAGCTGCAACACACAGTGGAACCACCCTTCTTGGTCCTATGCTGAGCACATGGTTCATGACCCAGACATGACTGTCTCCTCCCATTGCAGAGGTTTCCATCTTAATGGCTTCTACTTTGGTCTGCCATCCGCCTACAATGGCACCAGTATCAGATATCTGTGGCAATCCGTTGACCGTCAGGGAAACATCGGTACTCGTACCGCCTACATCGATCACCACGCAGCTTGGTTCCTTTGACAGGTAAGCTGCACCCACAAGACTGGCGGCAGGTCCTGTAAATATTGATTCTATAGGGTGCTTGAGGGCTTCATTCATTCCTACGATGGAGCCATCACATTTCAACATCATGAGTTTTGCATTTATTCCACGGCGCTCAACCTCAGAAGCGACTGTTTTCATGAACTGGTTGGCAATTGGAAGCAACTGGGCGTTCAGGAATGCTGTTATTCCTCTGTCATATGCACCCAGTGACTGGGATAGCTCGTGTCCGCAGATCACAGGCATTCCGGTAAGCTCTGTGATAATTTCTTTTACCTTAAGTTCGTGTTCGGGATTTCTCACACTGAAATAAGATGAAACGGCAAATGCTGATACTTTGTTCTTTACAGCCTCGACGAACTCTTCGACCGAATCAAGGTCTAACGGTTCGACCTCATTGCCGCCGGAACTGTGTCCTCCATTTACAGAGATATAGTACTTAATTGCCGAATTCTTTGGGGTGTCTGTTTTTCCTACGAGGATAAGTCCCACGGGATAGCCGGTCTTTTCCAGAATTGTGTTGGTTGCCAGGGTAGTGGATACTGATACAAGTTTGACCTGTTTTAGAATGGATTGGTCAAGTCCGTCAAAAGCGTTCTGTATGCCTGGCAAAAGGTCAGGATAGGTAGTCCTTGCTTTTGTAGAATCAATGATCTTTCCGTCCGCGTCGCTGATGAGAACGGCGTCGGTGTAAGTTCCTCCTGCATCAATACCAAGACTATATTTCATGATCTTATTCCTTTATTGTGAATTTATTTTGTGTTTTTTAATGTGGTCTGCTTGCCAGTACCACATAAAGCTTAGCTTCCACGTGTTAATCAATATTAGAATCGTTAGTCAGCTAAGTAGCTGATTAATTACTACTATATGAACATTCGGATTTTGTTATGGACTTTAAGAAGTTCGGTGTTACTCGAACTTGCTTAAGGTCCTTTCTTTCAGCTTGTTACAGGATGTCCGGGAAATATGTGGATACTTTTCCATTCCTGTTGATTTTCATATCTCTCTTTTCGGTGTACCGATACCTACGAAAACAAGTTTTGTTTCCAGTGGCAGGCTGTCGCCATGCATTGTGATGTCGTTCCTTGTTACTTCTATACGTACATCCTCTGCATCCAGTCCTGCTTCCTTCATGTAGCCCAGGACAAGTTCTCTTCCAATCTTATCTGCATATTTGAGAGCTTCCGGATGCGTCTGAAAGATCTCACGCTGGCCTTGCACGAACACGATATTACTTATCTTCGATTTCTTTCTTACATTCTTGATAAGTATCTCGATCCTTTTGATGCCTTTTCCTACAAGTGCTCCTGCTGCATTTCCAACTTCGGAATGCTCGGGAAGTATAACATCTGCGTCTATCAGCTTTCTGACATCTTCCACATAAGCCCTTACAGGTCCGCCCAGGAGTACTACAGGGACGTCAAGTTTGAACTTGGTGTGATGATCACCTTCAATAACTTTTCTAATCTCCTCGGGATGTACATCTTTCAGAAGATAGGACATAAGGTAAATAGCCATATTCTTGGCTACTTCATTTTTGACCTGCTGGCAGAATTCACCCTTGCTCTGGTGCGTCATGCGTCCGAGTATTGTGGCGGCAATGTTCGAGGCTTCAGCATTCCATTCATTGTAGTCCCCGAGCACATGTAGTGCATCGGTTGGAGTGAATCCGATAGCTTGTATGAGCCTTTTCTGAATGAGAAGGTCAAGAAAGACCGGTGAAGGAAGTTTATCCAGGAAAATACCACTTATAGAGACCGGTTCATCTCCAATCCTGTCATAGATCTCCTTTTCTGATGGGGAAAATTCCGATGTAGGTTCCTTTCCTGATCGAATAAAGAATTTGGTGGGCTGTATATTATCGCTCAGTAGCATTCTTGAGGGCACTCTTGCCGTTTTAAGCCTTTCTATCAGCGATGGATACTTTGTTGCAGCAACACATAGTGGTATTACCCTTCTTGGGCCAATGTTAGGTTTCTGGTTCTTGATCCAGATGTGGCTATCTCCACCCATTGCAGAGGTTTCCATGCGAATGGCCTTGACCTTTGTCTGCCAGCCACCGACCACTGCCCCTTCATCACAGAGTTCCGGCAGTTCATTTTCTATCATGGATACATCTGTACTTGTACCTCCGACATCAATGACGGTGCAGGTCTTTGCTT
This sequence comes from Methanococcoides orientis, assembly GCF_021184045.1. Lineage (NCBI taxonomy): Archaea > Methanobacteriati > Methanobacteriota > Methanomicrobia > Methanosarcinales > Methanosarcinaceae > Methanococcoides > Methanococcoides orientis. The sequence goes on along the minus strand of NZ_CP073710.1, from coordinate 998,328 downwards.
TGCTAAGGTATGCCGCTCCGACAAGGCTTGCTGCGGGACCTGAGAAAATTGATTCAATAGGTTTTTCTTTTGCTTCATCGATACCGACCACGGAACCGTCACATTTGAGCATAAGAAGTCGTGCTTTTATGTTCCTTCTGTCCATTTCATTTATGATGGTCTCTATGAAATGATCAGTTATTGGGATCAGTTGTGCGTTAAGGTATGCTGTGATACCACGGTTGTATGCACCAAGGTCCTGGGAAAGCTCATGTCCGCAAACGCTTGGCAGCCCTGTCAGTTCTTTGATCAGTTCTTTTATCTGAAGCTCATGTTCAGGATTACGTATGCTGAAGTAAGATGAAATTGCAAAGGCTGAAACTATATCTTTGTTCCGGAGAATAAATTCCCTGACAGTTTCCATGTCAAGTTTTCTTATTTCTTCTCCGCTGGGACCATGGCCACCATCAACAACAATATAGTTATTTATGGAATGAGTTTCCGGTATTACATAATCTCCTGCCATGATAAGTGCAACGGGATATCCGGTACCTTCAAGAATTGTATTAGTGGACAGTGTTGTAGATACGGAAACCAGCTTTATGTCTTTGAGGTAACTCTGATCTAATCCGTCAAGAGCGTTCTGAATGCCTATCAACAGGTCTGGATAAGTTGTTCTTGCTTTTGTAGAATCAACGATCTCGCCATCCGAATCCCGTATTATTACCGCATCGGTGTAAGTACCGCCTGCGTCAATACCCATGCTGTATTGCATCTTTTATCACTCCTTTAACTCCAAATCTCAGACTCTTCTTTGCATGAAGGCTATATCATAAAATGAATCAGGGATCTTGTCCCTAATAGAAATGGTTTGGAATCGTATATAAGAGTTGTGTGCAATATGTGCAAAACCTATTATTTAACTTACAGTTTTGGCAGATCAATTTCTGAGTCCGGAAAAGTGCCTTTAACCACTATCAGTTCCTCAAAGAAGCAGTTATCACTGCCACAGGTCTCGACTTCAAATCCACATGCTACCATGCGTTCCTTTACCTGCTCTATGCCTGTAAGTGAAGATATGAGAATAAGCACAATTCCATTCCGGGTGAGATATCCCGGAACTTCATCAATGAAACGATTTACTGCATCCCTGCCATCAGGCCCGCCATCGAAAGCATAATTAAGCCATCCTGGAACTTTCTCATCTTCTGATGTGGGGAGGTAGGGTGGATTGAAAAGGACGAGGTCGAATATATTTCCGGGCTTAAAACAATTGAACATATTTGCCCTGATAACCTCTACACCGCTCGCCCTTGCACAGGTGGCAGCAATCGGGCTGATCTCGGTAGCAATAAGATCAACATCGACGTTCTCCTGAAGGACTGCTGAAACAAAGCCGGTACCTGCACCGACCTCCAGTACTTTCATGCCTTCTTTTGCATTATCAATGGCAACGTCAGCAAGCAAATAGGAATCTTCAGCGGGGTCGTAGACCTGCTCATCAAGATTTATGTTCGCATTCCTGTAGGTGATCGTTACCATGGTCTTTACATCGCGTTCTTCATTTTGCAGATGTGATTGGCAATGTCTGCAAGTTCATGGGGTTCAAGGTTCTCAGCACGCTTGTTCATCTGCTCTTCTGGAAGTTCATCAACGATCTGTTTGATGTTTGGGACCTTTAACAAATGATTACCTTTGATAATTGCGTTCCGGAGCTTTTTACGCCTTTGAAGGAACCCGGCGGTAACAAGGTTCAGGAAAAATTCGGGTTCATCAACCTGGAATGGTGATGGGCGAGGAACAACTTTCACAACGGCAGACCACACTTCCGGAGGTGGTGAGAATGCTGAAGGGGGGATCTTCATGATGATGGATGTATCAGCAAAATAGTGTGTGTTAACTGAGAGCCTGCTGTAGTCCTCGGTATTGGCTTCTGCAACCATACGCTGTGCGAACTCATACTGGTACATCAGTACGCCCAGTTCAAATTCATGCTCAAAGAGCTTGAATGTGATTGGAGAGGATATCGAATATGGCAGGTTTGCCACAACTTTATTGAATTTGGGAAGATCGGTTTTCAGGACATCGCCTGGGATGATCTCCAGTTTGTCATTATCGGAAAAACGATCATTAAGGACCTCTACAAGTCTGGGGTCAAGTTCTATGACTATGACCTTTCCTGCTTTTTCCAAAAGCCTTTCTGTAAGATTGCCGATGCCGCCTCCGATCTCAAGCACAACGTCATCTTCGCAGAGGTTTGCCTCTTCGGCAATAGAATCAAGAATTCGTTCGTCGATCAAAAAATGTTGGTCATGGCATCCGCCCTGGATGCCATATTTCTGTAGAATTTTTCTTACCAAGGCAATGACACCTGTCTTTAATCATTTTTTGGACGATGCATTGGTACTGTAAAGAGCCTGTATTTGATATTATCATCTTTAAGCTCTTCAAGAATACGGTTTACAATGACCTTTTCAGGGGTATGTACTCCGCCAACACGGTCATGCAGGTCCTTCAGGCTCTTGAACTCGCCCTTCTTGCGCTCATCAATGATAGCCCACATGAGCTTCTTGCCGATACCAGGTAGGAGCTCCAGCATATGCAGCCTTGTTGTTATGGGATGTGCCTCGTTGAAGAACTTGACGAACTTCTCTTCCTGATGCCTGACGCATTCCTCAAGTACATGAGGAACTTCAAGCTGTGCACCATGGCTAAGTTCCTGATAGTGGATCCTGTGTTTTACATGATCGATCTCATCTCTATCCCCGTCACCAATATAGACGCGGGACTGTATCTGTGGATTTGCTCCTTCTTTTGGAACAAGCTCCATAAGTACAAAGTGTTTATCACCAACTGCCTGAACCAGAGGTTTCTTCTGGTATGCCGGACGCTTGTCTGTTGTACTGCCATAAGGTAGGTAATCAAGGACCCATGCGTAATCCTCTTTCTCAGGTGGTGTTCCCCTCTTTCTCATAGTATCCTCCAGTATGTTGTGCATCGGTGATGAAACTTACTGTCTCCATCAAAAAAAGTAAAGTATGAGATATAAATTATTCCATTGACTCGAGTACCAGATTCAGTATCGTATCCAGTTCTTCTTCGGTCAAAGTGAATCTCTCTTTTGCATAAAGTGCCCTGAGCTCATCCCTGCTCTGAGGTATGATATCAGCAATATGTACTGCGATCTCAGGTTTCATCTTCTCCAGTTCAAGAAGTTTGCTCACAAGTTCTCTGGACTTTTCGGCACTGATCTTTGCGAACATGTCTGCATGGTTGATAGCCTTGCGCAGCTCATATCCCAATTCTTCGCCGCGTTCTGTGCGTTCTTCCATTATCTCGCTAAGTATTTCCTTGACTTCGGGAACAGTCAATAACTCTTCACTCTGAACTTGTTTGACGATCATTAAAATACACTCTTTGAAATTAAGTATAGTTTACCGTTTTGAGAGCCACACAGTTGTAGCGGACGTAATCTTTCAGATAGGTGTTTTTATAGATATATCTATCGACACCTGAATGTGTCAGTGTCCAGACTATTGCTAGTCTGGAACATGAACTTAGTTGTATTTCTGTGGTTTCAGGTGCTGTGGAAGGGAAATGACCTCTTTCATAGAGTTTCCGTCCCTGACCTGTAAAAGGTAAGCTCTTCCGCGCTGTCCAAGTACCTTACCAGTCTTTCCCTGGAACTTTGCGTTTGGCATTCCCTTCTGTACGCTTGGATCGATATCGATGTGGACCATCTGTCCGTCATCGAATTCCTGGATTGCCTTGCTTACAGGAGAGAGTCCCCTTTCTCTAACAGTCTTCTTCAATTTGTACCTAGTACAGCTTCTTTCACCGTGTGATGTTGGCATTATTTTCCTCCGTTGTTCAGGTCGTGGATAAGACCTATGTTTGATAAATTTGATGGTTAGCCGACTTATATGTCGACTCCGATGACGTCCAGCTCGGCAACGGTAGCCTGTGTGCCGATGAGCCCTGTAAGGCTTGGCACTGTTCTTCCTTCGTCGCTGGATATCAGTTCCTTGACATAGAGGCCGCCCTCGCAATGAACTTCGATCATTGCATAGTCCTCGGTCAGTTCGTTAAGCTTCATGTCATGGACGGTTCGCTTACGTACCAGATCAGCCCTTCTGTGAGATACACGCTGTGGTGTTCTCTGGCCGATCTGTGCACCAATGAGTTCATTGATGGCCGATCTGAGTTTCTCCTCTGGAATTTGCTCTTTGAATGTAACTTTAAGGTTATAAACTTTATCCGCCTTTGAGCTCTTGAGAGCCTCGACAGTGGCCTTTGGTGTAAAAGTAAGACCAATTACTTCGATCTTGCCGGCGGCTCGTTCATTGATCTCTTTCTCAACTTTCTTAAGATCGCATGTACGAAGCAGTGGTTCAACAGCCTCTACTACGAAAGGTCTTCCGGTACCGAGCATCAGGGCATCGATGTCCTCACGACCTGCACCATGGAACTTCGTATCAGTGCAGCGCAGTGCTTCGATAACAGGGTCCTTGGTAAGTTCATCAACTGATTCTGGATATTGCTTTCCGGTGAAGTTGCATGCCTCGCATCCTCTGCCCTTGCATGACCGACATGGCCAGCGTGTCTGCGGTATGGTTCGCACAAGTTTCCTGTACCTTCCAAGGATATAGACCGAGCGCACCTGAAGAATGACCTCTTCGTTAGCAAGATCAAGTGTCACCAGTATATCGGGAGTATCAAGCTCAACTTCTTTATTTGTCCTTTTTGCAATGAGCTTTCCTACTTCTCGGTTAAGTTCGGACTTGAACTGCTCCGCGTGGGTGGCTTCGGACTCTGTCCAGAGTATCTCCTCGTTCTCGCTCAGGAGTCCGCTCATCTTTGTTCCGACAAGGAACGTAGAATATTCGTAATCCTTGAGTGCGATCTCAGCCCTCTCGGCCCAATCATCAAGTTTCTCGAAAAGTCCCAGGCATACCCAGCATTTTTCATCTTCGCCTTCTTTCCTCAATGATTTACGGGCGTTGATACTTGAGCTGCTTAACTCTTCCAGTATCTCTTTGTCACCCTCATCCTTGCTAATGCGGTCGCCTTCCATAGCGAGTGCGAGCTTAACGGCACGTCCTCTTTGATCATTGGTCAATCCGGTGGAGAGCTTTGCGAACTGTCTTCCCATACAGTGGTCACAAATGGGTCCTTCCTGGATGATCTTCTTTGCAGTATCGAGTATGTTCACCTGGTCACTTCCTTCTTCCTGTTCCTTAAATTACTGGACCTTCTCTGCCATTGTCCTGTCTATCTCATTGTTGATCAGTATTATGCAATGGTCTGCGTGTAGTGGTATTGGGCCAAGGGAGATGGTCTGTGCTCCCTGCTCATTTATCATTTGTTCTTCCTCTTCAGTGACACCAACATGGTCACCAAGAATGAACACAGCATCATCTGTAAGGTCGGAAACTTCGCGTATATCTTCGCCATCTTCATGCAGGTAGATAAACTTTCTTCCTGCTTCTCTGAATTCGGCCAGGAGGGTGTCAAGACCACCATTTTTAATGAACACTCCGGGTGTGGAGCGTGTTTCCCATTCGCCTGCTGTTTTCTGGAGTGCTTTCTTTATAAGTGAACCTGCACTTCTCTCATCCGGGTTCAGGTATCTTATGTGCTCTCCGTCAAAACGGACTATCTTTTCAGGCTCCGGTTCTCCAAGTAATACCAGATGAACCTGAACGTCCCTTCTCAGATCGTGGGATAAGAACAATGATGAGTTTATGCATCTGCAAAGGATATCCATGCGGCCGGCTGCTCCGGGCATGTCATTGAGGGAAAAGTCGCCTGTTGTCAAGGCTTTATGGGCAATTATCACAAAATCTCGCATATTTTAGTATCCTGTCTTGTTTTTTGGTGATAACCATGTTTTATTAGATTAAATGCACCCTTAGATAACACAATACTTTTTTTATTTAGTTAATGTGTAATCCGGAATGATTCTTAATAAGGAATATAGGATAAAAAGATATCTGCTTTAATCAACGTCTTCAGTTGAAATAATGCCTATTCAAAGATTTCATTTTGTTGAATCCTCATAATTATAAAAAATAACGACAAATATAAAAACAAAAAATGAAGGTCTTTATCGCATCCTGTTCACGATACCCCTGAACAGGCGACCAAGGATGTCAGAACCTGTTATGACGATCTTTTCTGGATCCTCGTCGTTCCAGTAAAGTATGAGGTCGTTATCGATGACATCATCCTCTGAATCGACAGGATATACCTTCAGCTTATGGATGACATCCCCTATTTTTTCCTTAGGGCTTTTTACGATTATAGGGACATGGCAATATCTTAGTGGGTAGAATGGCCTTTTGTAGATCGCATCCCTTATGAACGACGTGGAATCGATGGCCACGACAGGATAATCGTTTTCATCGACAGCGATTATCCACTTCTTGGCAGGTTTGGCTATCTTCTGTAGCAGTTCCTCAAACTCCGGGGTCCCTATCTCGGGGAAGATCGGTCGATTGTTATATGATTCTATCTCAATTATGGAATTCTGGTCTATAATGGAACCTTCCTGCTTTATGCTGAGGTCATCCAGTGAGAGGAAATTGAGGGCACCAACTCCTTCCAGCCTGTCGATGTCACTGGTATCCTCCCTGATGTGCTTCTGCAGCATTATCCTCAGGGATGTTTCCTTGAAGAACTCAAGTTTCTCCGTACCAAGCCATCTGTCAAGCACCATTGCGGAAGGTTTTGTGACAGGATACAACAGCATTATGTAGAACCTGACAAGGGGTGTCAGTGAAGCTCCCATCTTCAGGGCATTTCTTGTGAAATATGCCTGTGGAAGGATCTCTCCGAAACAGGTGATAAACACAGTGGAGAAGATGAAAGCAGAGCTACCTATCATTACTGAGTCCGTTAAGAGGGTGAGCAGTACGTTGACACCCACATTACCCCACAAAAGGGTGGAAAGCAGCAAGTGCGGGTCCTTCCTCAGCTTCAGGACCTTTATTGCATGTATGTTGTGAGCTTCGGCCTCGATCTCAAGCCTGAGGCGGCTTACTCCAAAAAGACCGATGGTCAATCCCGAAAACAGAGCTGATTGGCTCAGACAAAGAACAATAAGTAACCAGATAATGATATCATTCATGATTAAGTGATTCACTCCGTGTATGAAACAGTGTTAATCATAATATGCGGGCACGAAATAAAACAATTTCTGTATGATTGGATATCTTCAATCTTGTTCTGATGTATAATTGTGCTTTCTGGAGTTTTTGAGCTATAGTTCTGTTCATTATTACTGCCATTACAATCCAGAAATTTACACCAGAGGCACTTGCTCACTTTTTACTTCATCAGTTAGAGGGTCAAGTTCATCGTGATATGTTTCGATGTAATTTGAGATTTCTTCTTCCTTCACAAATTTTGCGATATGGAAAATAGCTTCACCTTCATGTGCAAGTGGGAGGTTCGTTTTTCCGATGACGATCCCTGATACTGTGCTTGTTACGTTCGTTTCGATCTCCCCTAATGGGTCATTTATGTAGGCTAATATATCGCCTTTTTTAACCAGAGTTCCCAGAGGAATAACTGAACGTAGTATTCCACTTTCCGGAGCTCTGACCCATTGGGTAGATCTGGAAATAAGAGTCTCATACTCTTTCTTCTTCCTGCTTTTTGGTCTCATTCCCAAATAAGACATGACTCCGAGGATTCCTCTTACTCCTGCTCTAATAGAGACTTCGTCAAATCGGAGTGCTTCGCCTGCTTCATACAAAAGGACCGGTATATTATTATGTTCACGAGCTGCTTCTCGCAACGATCCATCGCGTAGTTCAGAATTAATAATTACAGGTACACCAAAAGCACGTGCAATAGCTTCGGTTTCTGGTTCCCCTCTCAAACAGGCACGGATCTGTGGTAGATTTTCCCGAGCAATGGCTCCTGTATGAAGATCTATAACATGGGTACAATGGTCGATTATCTCTGTCATAAGCATATTTGCCAGACGGGATGCCATTGAACCGGATCTTGAACCGGGGAATGATCGGTTCAGATCACGTCTGTCAGGCAAATAGCGGGACTGGGAAACAAAGCCGAACACATTTACAATTGGAATTGCAATAAGTGTACCTTTTATTTTGTTGAGCGTTTTGTGTGTGAGGATACGGCGTATGATCTCAACACCATTGATCTCATCTCCGTGGATAGCAGCACAGATCAACAGACAAGGTCCCGGTTTATTTCCATGTACAACATGGATCGGCATTGACGCTGAGGTATGTGTATAAAAGCTGGGGATTGGTAATTCAATGGATGTCCTTGTTCCCGGCTGAATTGTTATACCTGCAATTGTTATCGGTTCCTGCATAGATTAACCTTTACCACGTGTTCTGGTCTTGCCGGTTTTAGAGTTCTTCTCAACATAGTCTATGATCATACCTGCAATATCCTTGCCAGTTGCTTTTTCTATGCCTTCCAGACCCGGGCTTGAATTTACCTCCATTACCAGAGGTCCGTGATTGGATCGTAAAAGATCAACACCTGCAACATTGAGCCCCATGATCTTTGCAGCACGTACTGCGGTAGAGCGCTCTTCCGGTGTGATCCTGATGATCTCCGCAGTTCCTCCCCGGTGTATGTTCGACCTGAACTCTCCTGATGGTGCCTGCCTTTTCATGGCTGCAACGACTTTTCCACCGATTACGAAACAGCGAATGTCAGCTCCGCTTGCTTCTTTTATGTATTCCTGGACAAGGATGTTTGCCTTTACGCCCATGAAACCTTCGATTACACTTTCAGCAGCCTTTTGAGTCTCTGCCAGTACCACACCAATTCCCTGTGTACCTTCCAGCAGTTTGACGACAAGAGGTGCACCTCCTACCATCTTGATCATGTCTTTAATGTCATCAGGCTTGCTGGCATAACCTGTTACAGGCAGCCCTATTCCTTTGCGGGAAAGCAGCTGCAAGGAGCGGAGCTTATCGCGGGATCGGGTGATAGCAACTGATTCGTTCAACGGGTAAACTCCCATCATTTCGAATTGTCGGAGAACTGCAGTACCATAGAAAGTAACGGATGCGCCTATGCGAGGGATAACTGCATCAAATCCATCAAGCTCTTCACCCTTGTAGTGAATGGTTGGCTTGTGGGATGTGATGTTCATATAAGCCCTTAACACATCTATTACCTGAACTTCGTGTCCTCTTTCTTCGGCTGCTTCGATCAAGCGGCAGGATGAGTAAAGCTTACGGTTTCTTGATAATAAGGCGATCTTCATTTGTCAACCTCTGTCTTTAATTTGTATATCTTGTGTGCATCGAGCTTCCCATGCATGTAGGATGCAGCAGGGTCCACAAATGCTCGATTCTCTATTGCACGACGTCCCAGAAGCATCCTGAAACGCATGGTATCGCGGTCTGTAAGTGTAATTTCTATCGGATAACGAATGGATGCAATAATGATGTCGGTTTCGATGACATACCTCATTTCCCTGTGTCCGCCGGAATCTGTCACCTGTCTGCGGTCTTTCAAGGGTGCTGTACACTCTACCTGCAGTTCCTTGTTATTTTGTATGGGGTGGACCATGAACCGGACCATTTCAATGCCGTTCTCGATGTAATGCTCCACATTGAATGCATGTATTGCAGATGTCTTTGCACCTGTATCCACTTTTGCTTTGATCGCAGGAAGGCCAAGTTCCGGCAATGTGACCCACTCTCTCCACCCAAGTGTCAGTTTGTGTTCTTCCCTATCCATAGGATATCTTAAAACGAGAAAGAGCAATTAAGTATAAAATAAATTTGGTGGGATGAAAGGTCCCGGAGGCTCTTCCTTCCCGAAAAAAGAAAAGTTGTTAAATGGTGATCTTATTGTTCGACAATTTCTTCTTTTGTGAAGAGCATCATGTCACCGTTCTCACCGATCTCGAGAACAAGCTGCTCGTCGTCCATTGAGACAGCTGTCACATTGCCCAGCAAGGAAAGGTACTGGCTGTCGAGTGAGTCCGGGCCGCAGTAAGCAAGTGTTATTGGTCCCGGTGCTATGGTCATCTTGTTGTCTTCCAGTGTGTAGCTTCCACTGCCACGGTTGCAGTCTGCTTTAATGGAGTATGTTCCATCCTCACTGAAGGTAATTGTGTAGTTTTCCGGATCAGGAACAACGGATTGGCTTGCAGGAAGTGTCTCGATCAGTCCTGACCATTGCCATTCGATGTCGATGATCTCATCAAGGGCTATGATGGTTTCTTCGTCGTGTTCGGTCTCAATGACGTCGTTCTCATTGTCAGCTTCAGTACAGCCCAATGCCAGCATGGTGCCTGTAAGTACTGCAAAGATCATGAATATGGATAATATCTTTTGTGTGTTCATAATTTGATAACCTCCTGGTTCTCTAAATAACACTATGTCTGGTACCTATATATCGGTTGCTTAAGCTACAGTTCAATTTGAAGTCTTCTGATGCTGATTATCTTGTTTGTTGGAATGCGTCTGATGCTGATGGTTCCACTATCCCGGCAAAGATTGATCTTTGTATCTGCCTACAATATGTTTATTTGTCTTTAAATGCAATATTCCTGCAGAGGGGACGTTCCAAAGTAAAATTGCTGTCCCGTAGAGGAGTACTAATAATGGCAGATGAGATCGATTATAAGATTCATGGTAATGAGATGCAGCTGGTGGAGATCGGCCTTGATAAAGGAGAAACAGTAAGGGCAGAGGCCGGAGCCATGATGTTCATGGGGGATGGCATTAAGATGGAAACCTCTACAGGCGGCGGGCTCCTGAAAGGACTTAAAAGAGCATTCTCCGGTGAGAGCTTCTTTATCACTTCATTCACCCAGACCGGCAATGGAAAGGGCAGTGTTGCTTTCGGTGCTCCGTATCCTGGTAAGATCGTGCCTATAGACCTCACAGAGGAGGGTGGTAGCTTCCTCTGTCAGAAGGACTCATTCCTTTGTGCTGCTGATGGTATCGACATTACGATCGCTTTTTCCAAGAGGATAGGGGCCGGTCTTTTCGGTGGGGAAGGTTTCATTCTCCAGAGGCTTCACGGTGACGGCCTTGCATTCGTCCATGCAGGCGGTACAATTGTGAAAAAGGAGCTTGCACCGGGAGAGACCCTTAGGGTTGACACAGGATGCCTGGTGGCATTTTCTGAGAGTATTGATTACGACATCCAGTTCGTAGGCGGTTTCAAAAATGCACTTTTCGGAGGCGAAGGTATGGTACTGGCAACGGTCAAGGGACCGGGTAAAGTGTATCTCCAGAGCCTGCCGTTCTCCCGTCTTGCTGACAGGATCGCTGCGGCCATCGGTCCAGGGGAATCCAACAGGGGAGAGCGAGGCGGCATATCGGGAATTGGTGAAACGGCACTCGGTGGCATCCTCGGTGGTGACAGGAAATTCTAACGTTCTTTTTCGAGGTGTGAAAAATGAGAATACTTGCCCTTGCGGATGTACATGGTGATCCTTCCCATATCGATGGCCTGCTGGAGAAAGCAGGTGATGTCGATCTGGCAGTGATAAGCGGCGATCTGACCCAGTTCGGTCCTGGCAGTGGAGCTGAGAAATTGCTTTCGATGTTCGATGTACCTGTCCTTGCAGTTCCCGGAAACTGTGACCCGAAGGATGTCATGGACGCGATCGATTCATCGGATGCGGTAAACCTGCATAATGCTGTGAAGAAGATAGATGACTTTACGTTCATAGGAATGGGAGGTTCCTGCCCAACCCCGTTCAATACACCCTTCGAGCTTGAGGAGGATGAGATCGAAAAGACCCTTGAGCCACTTTTCGAAGCTGCTGAAGGCACTGTCGTGCTCCTCTCCCACACTCCTCCCAGGGGCTTGCTGGATGAAGTCGGAGGCGAGAATGTGGGAAGCACAGCCGTGGCTAAGTTCTTTAACCGTGCAAAGCTCGTGATCTGTGCGCATATCCATGAAGCAAGAGGATTCGCCAGATCAGGCGATACTTTCCTTGTAAATCCCGGCATGGCAGCACAGGGATATGCTGCTTTGATCGAGCTGGATGAAGATAATGTAAGCGTGGTCTTCCTTGAGGACTGAGCTCAATAGGTTCGACCAGCTTTAATAGATCGATCGCCTCCCGATCGGAGTCGATCAGATCTCAACAACCATGAGGTCGAAGGGTATGTGAACCTCCCCCTCAAACTCTTTTTTCAGGTATTCAAGAGCTTCTTCTTCATGCCCTTGCATGTGGGGATAAAGGTGTGTAAGATAAACTCCCCTGATGCCTGTATCTTTAAGGTAAGGTCTCAGCATGTCAGGTGTGGTGTGATTCGTCATCTCAAAGTTCAGCGGGAAAGAGCACTCGTGGATAAGCATATCACAGCCCTGCGCCAGTTCCATGATGTCTTCACACGGCTCGGTATCCCCTGAGTAGACTACTGTCTGCCCATCATGCCGTACCTGATACGCTAGTGATGGCACACTGTGTATCCCGCTGGCACATTTCACATCGCATCCATCGAAGAGCTTGAACTCCTCGCCCGGCGCAACCTCCACGACATCGACGCTGACCTTTTCCTTCATGTATGGATAGATGTCCATGACCCTGTTAAGCCACTCCCGCGTACCTGCCGGACCATAAATGGTGGAATCGAACTTATCACACAGCCAGTTTGCCTTGAGAAGGCACATAACATCAGCCACATGGTCCAGGTGCAGATGTGAAAGCACAATGGTATCGATGTCCGTATGCAAGTTCCCGCTCTCGAATATCCGGTTCAGCACACCTCCTCCACAGTCGAAAAGGACTTTCTTCTCACTGATCTCCATAAGTAGTCCTGATTGAACCCTGTCTTTCTGTGGTATCGCCACACCTGTTCCAAGAAATGTTATCTTCATGCTTCATTAGAATAAGGCTTAAGTAACTTAACTTTAATTATGGGGTGACCAAGAGCATAAGGCAGCCGTTCTAATTCTCATGCGGGGGTCGCCCAGCTAGGTCAAAGGCGCCAGACTTAAGATCTGGTATCGAAGGATTTCGAGGGTTCGAATCCCTCCCCCCGCACTTTTCTTTTGGGATATATAAGAAATAAAAAAATTGGACTTTTTTGTACGTTAAATTTTTATGAAGTTGTTTTTTTTAAATATATTTTTTAAAAAATACAATAATATATAAAATTCTCTAAAAAAATCAGAATGTTAATGATTCTACTTCTTTAAGATATTTGACCATACGTATTTAATCCAAACAGTACTATCTTTAGGTAAAACTTTGCAAATAATTTAAATATTGTTTTATATAATTATATATTGATGGGTTCAAATTGTCTGTCAACATCTAAAGACATACCAACTGCATTAACACCCTACGTAAAAATAACAGGTGTCAAGATTAACTATTACCACATCTGTCATACCAAGCTCTGGCTTTTTTCCCACAACATTGTTCTTGAACGTGAGGACGAGAATGTCAATATCGGAAAATTACTCCATGAAGATCGCTATAGCAAAAATAAAAAAGATATTACTATCGACAATACGATAAGTATTGATTTTGTGAAAAAGCGAAATGACATCATAGAATTGCACGATATCAAAAAAACTAAAAAAATGGAAGATGCCCATTTACGCCAAATGCTCTACTACATTTATTATCTTAAGCAGAGGGGAATTGATGCTCAGGGTGTTATGAACTACCCTCTGCTGAACCAGACCAAGGAAATTGTACTGACAGAAGATGATGAAAAGAAAATAGAAAATGATATTGAACACATTGAAGAAATCGTTACAGGAAGGATGCCACATCCTAAACGCCTACGTATCTGTTCGAAATGTGCGTATTTTGAGTTCTGTTTTTGTGGTGAAGTCGATGACGATTAAGATAACTTTTTAGCTACAAGATTTGATTATGGGGGAATTTGAATGCGAACAGATTATTACATCTTGCAGGATGGTACCTTAAAGCGAAAAGAAAACACGGTCTATTTTGTGAACAAGGATGAAAAGCGGGTCTTACCTATAAATAAGATATATTCGATTTATGCATACGGCAGATTGTCTTTATCATCAGGAGTAGTCTCATACCTTGCAAAGAATGGCATCCCCATACACTTTTTTAATTATTATGGTTTCTACGAAGGCAGTATGTACCCGCGAGAGACGCTAATCAGTGGAGATCTCGTCATTAAACAAGCATCTCATTACCTCGATACTGAAAAAAGAATGTTTTTGGCAGGGAAATTCATCGAGGGAGCCTGTGGTAATATTCTCAAAAATTTGAGGTACTACTCAAGGAGCAAAGATGGTCTTCAGGATAGTCTGGATGAACATATAAATTCAATAGAATCGGAGTTTACTCGCCTACCTAATGCAGACTCGATATCGAGTATGATGAATGTCGAGGGACGCATACGAAACATATACTATAGTGCATTGGATGAAATATTTCCTGAGGATTATCGGATTATAACAAGGACCAGACGCCCCCCAAGTAATAAAATGAATACACTCATAAGTTTCGGCAATTCTTTGATGTACACTACAGTGCTCTCTGAGATCTATAACACCCAATTAAATCCAACTATATCATACCTTCACGAACCCTTTGAACGTCGTTTTTCTCTTGCTCTTGATGTAAGTGAGATTTTCAAACCTATCATAATAGATAGAATCATACTCAAACTTGTAAACAAGAATATGCTAGATGATAGTTGCTTCATGGGGGAGATCGGGGATATGCTATTGAGTGAAAAAGGTAAAAAAGTCTTTTTGCAAGAATATAATGCTAAGTTGTCTACTACTATCAAACATAAAGGTTTGAAGCGAAATGTTTCATATAAACGACTGATTCGGCTGGAGCTTTACAAGCTATCAAAACACGTACTTGATGATGAAGCATACAAACCACTTGTGATGTGGTGGTAAGATGTATGTGATTGTTGTCTATGATGTTGGCGTAGAACGCTTAAACAAAGTGCGTGTTTTCTTAAAACAATATCTCAACTGGGTGCAAAATAGTGTACTTGAAGGAGAACTCACAAAAGCCGAGTATCTGAGAGTATAGTCCCAATTAAAGAAGATAATCAATGAAGAGGAAGATAGTGTTTTCATCTACCATGTCAGAGATAAAAAGTATCTCATGTTAGATGAATTAGGGTCCAGACCAGCTGAAATAGACTCAATCATTTAATCCTTTTCGTGGATGCTTATATAGGAGACGCAAAATAAGGAATCCCCGAAAACAAGTTTTAATTTTTGCTTCCGATGAACGTTTTTTTATAATAGAAAATAGAACTTTAGTTGTGAAAAAAGCCATCTATAAATGCATAGATGCTTTTCAATAGATCAAATTTGTTGGGTAAAATATGGCCAAATGAGCTTGGTTAAAATCAGACCATTGTGGGATTGAAATATAATATAGTTTCTTCAATAGCGATATAATTAGCCCGTTAAAATCAGACCATTGTGGGATTGAAATCTGTATGCAATACATTCCCGCCCAAACCAACAAATATTAATGTTAAAATCAGACCATTGTGGGATTGAAATCAGTAGTCGAGGAACCACAGACGACAATCACTGACATCGTTAAAATCAGACCATTGTGGGATTGAAATGAAGTATCCTGCCGGATCGTACGGCAAACATGAACGTTAAAATCAGACCATTGTGGGATTGAAATACCATTCAGCAGGTTTCTGTGGTTGGTGACAATTTTGTTAAAATCAGACCATTGTGGGATTGAAATTTGAAATAGAACGGTTTATTCGTCACTGCCGCAATGGTTAAAATCAGACCATTGTGGGATTGAAATATTGTTAATTTGCACCGGGACAGCTTCGGCATTTGAGTTAAAATCAGACCATTGTGGGATTGAAATCTGCCAAGAACAAGCAGGGTGACTTCATTAAAGACGGTTAAAATCAGACCATTGTGGGATTGAAATATTGTATCAAATATTAATGAGAAACAAGGATTTTTGTTAAAATCAGACCATTGTGGGATTGAAATATAGTTGATAGATTTGAACCGGAAGATCCGTTTTGGGTTAAAATCAGACCATTGTGGGATTGAAATATTGATGAATGTAATATTTAAGAGGAATTAATTCCTCGTTAAAATCAGACCATTGTGGGATTGAAATTAATGTAAAGGTTTTCAGGGTATCATCAGGATCAAAGGTTAAAATCAGACCATTGTGGGATTGAAATGATATGATATTTCAACTGAGGATGTTTATCGATTCGTGTTAAAATCAGACCATTGTGGGATTGAAATGTATAATGAACATTTGCTGTGAAATCAAAATTAATAGTTAAAATCAGACCATTGTGGGATTGAAATATTTCTAAAAGCGTTCATAGAATCGGCTTTATCTTTGTTAAAATCAGACCATTGTGGGATTGAAATATGATAACGAGCTTACACCTAATATTGAGATTCGGGTTAAAATCAGACCATTGTGGGATTGAAATTAAGTTTCATACTAACTTTGTACAGTTTTGTACAGGGTTAAAATCAGACCATTGTGGGATTGAAATGCAGTAACCAGCGCGGCAGTTGTGGGGGGCTATAATGTTAAAATCAGACCATTGTGGGATTGAAATTCTGCTGAAACTCCATCTGTCGTTTTTGCGTTTGGTGTTAAAATCAGACCATTGTGGGATTGAAATGGAGGAAACGAATTAATGTTAACTATCAATAAAATGTTAAAATCAGACCATTGTGGGATTGAAATGCCTTATCTACCAATCTACAAAACGTGCTTTTGTTCGTTAAAATCAGACCATTGTGGGATTGAAATGCGGAAGTGAAGAGGGAAGCGAGGAAGACAAGAATAGTTAAAATCAGACCATTGTGGGATTGAAATTTGGTCAAGATTTGTTCCGTCTGCAAGTTGGAAACGAGTTAAAATCAGACCATTGTGGGATTGAAATTCAATTGATATTAATCTCGTTCTTGGAGTGTATTCAGTTAAAATCAGACCATTGTGGGATTGAAATAAAACATGTTGCAAGCGAGGGCATGACATTAATATTACTGGTTAAAATCAGACCATTGTGGGATTGAAATTTGTTAGCTTTATTACGTGTCCATAAGGGCGGTGCGTTAAAATCAGATCATTGTGGGATTGAAATCAAGATAGGTGAAAGCGTTCAGGAGAGTTTCGTCAAGCGTTAAAATCAGACCAAAGAGGGACAAGTATACCTATATAGATTACATATAATACCTTTAAGTATAATGTCATACTCAAACATTACGGGGATTGAACAAACATAATCTCAATATAATTGGTAAAAACAGATTATATTTATGAGATGATTTCGCTCGAATATTTTCAAAACATATAAATTATATTAAGTTGTTTCATATACCATGCGATGCAAGGTAACCATACAAAAAACAACGAACAATCATATTCATTACGATTATCAGTATGGTTTAGCATCAATGCTCTACGCACGGCTTGCCAGTGCAAATATCACTTTAGCAGACAAGACACATAGTCACCAGGGTTTCAAGTTCTATACATTTTCGAATCTCATAATCGAGGATAGGATTCCGAACAAACATGGTTTGGATTTCAATAAAGCACACTTTTTCATATCCTCACCAGACTCGGAGTTCATTCGCAGCTTCACGGAAGGTTTGCTTCTCGAGCCAGAGTTCTTCCTTGGAAGAGTCAAAAAAGCAAATTTCATAATTGAGCGTATAGAAATAATACCTCAGCTGGAGATGTCTGAGTCCTGCAAGTTTACAACCCTCTCTCCTGTATATGCAAAAACGATGAGGAAGAAGGACGGAAAACTTGTTGAAATTGATTTGTATCCAAAGGACTCGAAGTTTTATGAAAATGTCCATACGAACCTTACGTCAAGGTACGAGGAATACTACGGTCACAAGGTTGAGCATGATCATTTTGAAGTGCTGGAAGTGAAGAACTTCAAGCCAAAACGCGTTTCGATAGGCAATAGTTTCAGGAGATGTAGTTTGATGACTCTGGAACTTGAGGCTAGTCCTGAGATTGTAAGGTTTGCATATGATGCAGGGTTAGGGGAGAAGAATGCCATGGGGTTTGGATGTTTGGAGGTTGTGTGAATATTTCCTCTTACTTGGTAAATGTTTAAGCGTACATAGGATACGGTGTCATGATACACAAGAGTGTTTTGAAGAGTGAAATGGTATAGTGTGTTGTAGATTTGGAGGAAATATGTACAATTTTATTGTAAATTTGTTTACTGAAGAAGACTATAACGCTTTATTGAATGAAGATGAATCCGAACCCAAAAATGAAACGACCAAAATTTTGATTGTACCTCCGAATTTAAGCGACTCACCATTTGTTATTAGTGGATCAGATATTGAAGAAGAGGTAAACGATATCTTACTGTTAGAAAAATATCCTCTTGTATATTTTACTAGTAAGTTTGTGCGACCCACTCGTAAAGGAAGTAACAATATTGGAAGCAATTCTGCACTTTTAAGTCATTCACCCACTCATTATAAACTTACTAATGTTTTCTTCGATAAAAATGAAGATAATATAAATCGACAGCATCCAAACGGAAATGTGGTTATAAAAATCCCTTCTAAAAAAGTTGATTCTTTTAGAGATTCAGTCAAGAAAACTGAGTATTATAATCAATTCCCAAATCTCTGTGATAGAGTTGAGAGTTTTTTTAGAAATTTTGATACAAGAAACCCTGAAAATACTTTTGGTCTACGGGAAAATGACTTAATCGTTTTCCTTGTAAATGAATCTGATATTGATAGTTATATTGCTACTATCGAAGAGTATACCCTGCAAAAAATTCTGAAATATAATACATTTGAAGGAAACTGTGATAGCTGTGGAGAATTGGGTCAGCTTTATATGTTGACTTTTGGAAATATATTTGATCTGGCCAAAGACAGGAAATTTCTTCTTAGGCATCCTACAAGATTTAAGTCTAACTTGAAATCAAAAAGTTCGGAAAATTTCAATTTATGTGAAAAATGTTCCAAACAAATTTATGATTATTTTGAATACATCAAGAAATACAAGTTTTACAGATACGTGTTTCCCACAACTGTAACAGTTGAGACAAGTGATTACAGAGATTATTCTTCTGATCCTATTGGAATCTTAAAAATGTTAAAATCTTTGTACGACAGGAATCGATCTCAGGAATTTGATTATGTGATGATGATTGCCAATCCGAAACTTGAGGATATAGAATTCACATATGTTAATAATTTCAATTACTACCTTCAAAATATAAAACCAACTATTAATATTAAAGATATCTCGATACACTCAACTTTAAAGGAGCTTCCTGATAAAAATAAGAAGGGAGCAATCAGATACATTCAAAATGAAAGGGATAAATCAATATTTTTGAGAGAATTAAACTTGATTTTTAACAATAATCTTATAGGGTCCTTGTTTGAAAAGAATCCGAAAAAGTTGAGAGATACACTTCATCCTTTCCTTAAACTGAAAATTATAGAATACAACTCAATTATTAGGAACTTTTTGTATTTTCAAGATGTTTCCCTTTTTGAGGATTGTATTTATTCAAAGCTATTCAGAGAAATGCTTTCTGAGTTAATCACAAATTCAGGTCTTCGTGATGACATGAAGATCGGACCTAACAAAATCCGCTTCTTCCTTACAATCTACTACAAGTATCTAAACATAGAACCTAACGGGGGCGAAACCATTACAGAATACATGGCTTTAAAAGAAAAAATGAAAGATAATGACTCTTTTGAAATAGAGAATGATTTCGAAGCGAGTTACTGCATGGGACAAGCATTTTACTACTTAGTTCAGGAATACAAAGGAAAGAACAAGTTAAACCTCTTCACAAAATATACTATGAATGTTCATAATATGGACATGCTAAAAAAGAAGTTAATTTCAGTACTTGAAAAGTATTCTCATAACGAATATCTTGACAATAATCGGAGATTTCACAATCTGACTAAAAATGTCCTAGCATTCGAATTCAAAAAGTCATATGAGGACAACAAGATTTCTCTGTACACAGGCTACTTTGATGATAACTATCTCTATTCTTCCACAAAAGAAAAAGAAGAACGTGAATCTACACAACAGGAGGATAATTAAATGAACTACAATGGTTTGGTTGTTGTAAACGCAAAGAATGCGAGTTTCAATGCAGGTTTTGATGGTCTCCCTAGAAGGCTGCCTAGCGGGAGGATATTTGCTACTGATAAAGCGTTGAAGTATTGCTTAAGAGAGTATCTTTCAAAAAAAGAACCTGTGTTCGTTCAGAGAACCAAGGAGTTTCATAAAAAAAGCAATGAGGATGAAGTGGTAGAACGATACCTTACATTAAAAGAGAATTATTTCAAAAAATGTGACAAAGGTGCCCTGCCTAAAGATGAAAGTGAGATTATTAGCGACCTCAAAGGTTTCATAGATGTTCGATTGTTTGGAGTTGTATTTGCAATCAGTGGCGATGATACACGTAATATTTCTATGACAGGCCCTTGTCA
Source organism: Methanococcoides orientis (assembly GCF_021184045.1). Classification (NCBI taxonomy): domain Archaea; kingdom Methanobacteriati; phylum Methanobacteriota; class Methanomicrobia; order Methanosarcinales; family Methanosarcinaceae; genus Methanococcoides; species Methanococcoides orientis. The sequence goes on along the minus strand of NZ_CP073710.1, from coordinate 977,895 downwards.
GATCAATTATGGTGTGAACAGGTTAGATGGATCCAATATATATTCTTCCGATATATTGTCCCCTTATAGAAATCCAAATGAGAAAAGCCAGGATGCTCAGAAGACAACAATAGGAAATGAAGCCAGAGCAGACGACGTTTACTACGTATATGACATCTGCCTTAACATGAATTCTGCAGAGAAACAAGGAATTAAAGTGTCGGATGATGATATCAAAAAACTTAAAAATGCATTGAAATATGCAGTGGGAGAAATAACTTCCACCACCATGTTTGGCTGTGAAACGGTAAGCACGCTTTGGTTTAAGAACAAAAATGATCGGATTTTCAACAACCTAAACTCATTGGTAGATGTCTATGAATCAGAGGGTGAAATGATTGTAGATTACTCAAAGGTTATAGATATTATAAAAGAGGAAATCATTGACGATTCACTTGAGCAATACAGCAATAAAGTCAAAAATATTTATTCCCTGGAATCGAGTGAGAAGTGACTAATTTATCAGGTGCTTACATGACTCAAAAGCTGGAATACTCTTCATCAGGAGAATATAAGATTGGCAATAAATCAAATAAACTCCTGACTTTTAGATTGTATGGAAATTTTGCTCATTTTAATCAACCCATAAGCAATCGCTTCAGGAACACGTATTCCATCATTCCAAAACCTCAGTTACTGGGACTTATTGGTTCAATTGCTGGTCTTGGAGGATATAAAAACAGGACCATTGAACCTGAATTTTATTCTAAAATTGGTGATTTGAAAGTTTTCATTAAGTCTAACAATATTTCTGATAGAAAATTTACGGTGAATTATAACAGCTTGAACAGTTTCCTGAACAATAGAAAAGACACCGATTCTCCAAACGTAATTATAAATGAACAGGTGATTTTATACCCAGATTACGAAATTGGCTTACTGCTGGACGAAAGTAATGAACTGCATAAAGTAATAATTAAAAATATTCAGAATAACCGTAGTGTTTTTCACATATATCTCGGTAAAAATGAATTTTTTGCGAATATTCAATATATTTCATTAAAAGATTATGAGATAAATTCTAGAAAAGAAACGGTGTGCTCTAGTATCTTCCCCTTCTATGAGCTAGAAAAAGAAGGTAATGGCAATATAAAACTTGAAATGCTTCCAGTAGATTTTGATGATAATTTCAAGTATACTTATAACCTAATGGCAATACCACAAAAAGAATGCAAGGTACAATTGAAGAATCCAGAGAATTTCATTATGTCGGAAGGTAATGTCTACTATGTCTTCTGATACTTTCAATGAATTATTCATAATCTTGGATAAGAGCTTAGTTCCATGCAACCAATTTTATTCTGCTCACAGACAAGGAGATAATCTGGAATTCCTGGAAGATCATTTGGAATTATGTGGTAAATATTTTTTACATATAATCGATAAATTGGAACTTGAGCCTATACTTGACGAATTAATTTCCGACCTTTTTGGAGAAAAACAACAAAATAAAATCAAGCAGATTATACTTTATGGAATATATTATCATGATGTTGGAAAACTAAATCCAAATTTCCAAATAGCGAAAGTAAAAGGAAATAAGATATCAGGAAATAGCTATCACAGTCTTTTTTCAGAAAAAATATTAACTTCTTTTTTACTAAAAAAATTTCCAAATTCTCATGGGATTATCTACTTACTTGCTAATATTATTAGGTCCCATCATAGTAGTTTAACTAATTTTCACGTTAAAGATGATGACACATCACGTGAAGAAAAAGAACTTATTCAAAAAATTCTTCATTTAGTAGATGTTGGAGAGTTAGTACTCCTCGAAGATAATAAAAGAGAATTTTTCAAGAGCAATTTTGAGTGGAGTAAAATCTTCCTTTTGGTAAAGCTCCTTTATTCATTGCTTGTTCTCAGCGATTCTTATTCAACGTTACATTACACATACTCATTGAACGAGATGTACTCCTTAAACACTATAAACCAAGACATCCGAGAAAAAATGATCAAATCTTATTCAAAGATACCATACAACTCAGATATTGATCAAATCGAATTTAAAAATTATTCTTGTTGCAATGATATAAATGAACTGCGAAGAGAAATATTAATTGAATGCAACAAAAGTACAAATAAACTTCTAAAAGAAGGAAATAAAATATTTATGTTGGCAATTCCTACAGGTGGTGGGAAGACAAATATTTCTATGAAAATGGCGTTAAATATTCTCGACTATGATCAAAATGTTAAGCGCTTGTTTTATGTATTTCCTTACATCAATATTATAGAACAGAACTACAAAGCTATAAATGATGCATTATTCGAAAACTCGTTCTTCCCTCACAAAGTAGGTCTTGTTTCAGACATATACTCGCGAGCATATGTCGATAAATATCGTGATATGGGTGATGAAGATTCAATTTCTAAATTAAAGCAGATGATGATAATTCGGGATGATAATTTTTTAAATAATTGTGTAAATGTAATTACAAATGTAAACTTTTTCAACTGTTTCATAAAAACTGGTGGCACCAATCGTTATAAAATAGCTAACTTATGCAACAGTATAGTTATTATTGATGAGATACAAACCTTAAGTGATAAAAATATAAGAGTTTTTTATAATTTTATCAGTGAAACAAGTAAAAATTTTAATATATATTACATTGTTATGAGTGCAACACTTCCGAATTTGAATTCTTTTTTAGATGATGCTGCAATTCCACAAGTAATCAGTAATCCCCAAAAATATTACAACCATCAATTGTTTAAAAGAAATGAAATTCATTTTAGACTAGATATTAATGATATGGAGGGCATTAAACAATTGTTAATCGAAGAAATTAACACAAATTACCAAACAGGGAGCGTAAAAGTTCTTGTAACTTTAAATGTGGTTGATACTTCAAGAAAAGTATATGAAGAACTGACCTCTGATATAATGTTTAATGATTTTTCTTTTTGTTTGTTGAATAGCACCATCTCGAATTTGCGAAGAAAGAAACTAATCGAGGAACTAAAGAATAAATCTAGAGAAGAACGAATAATAATCGTTTCGACTCAATCTATAGAAGCAGGCGTTGATATTGATTGCGACTTTGGTATTAGAGATTACTCTATAATAGATAGCATCGAACAGATATCTGGACGAATAAATAGAGAATGTAATGAAAAGAAAGCAAGTATTTCAAAACTCTTCGTCATAAAATACAAAGATGGCAAAGTTGCAGATTCTAAGAAGATATATTCCGATCAAGAACGATACAAAATATTGAGCCCCAGAAAAATTAGCCAAAACGACATGAAAGAAATATTAATCTGCAAAAGATTCGATGAATACTATCATATTTTATCAGATGAATTAAAAAAAATAGCAAAGGATTCATTTGAAAAAATAAATCGTGAAATAAATGATCTACATTATCAAACGATAAACAATGAGCTGAATGTAATTGATGATAAATTAGATAAAATAGATATTTTTGTATGTGAGGACATTCCACTAGAGTTTCTGTCAGAATATGACAGATATAACATTGAGTCTATTATAAGTGATTCAGAAATTCAGAAGTTAGAAAAAAAATATAAAATCATATGCAATGGGAAAGTAGTAACTGAGAATGTATACAAAGTCTGGAAAGAAATCATAACATCAACTGATAAGTTTAAAGATATATATCTCAGAAGAAAAATTACTAGTCTCCTCAACCAATTCATTATTTCAATAATCAATATAAAAAATAAAGCTCATGGTCAAGATATATTGGGATATCTTATGACTGAAGGGCTAATAGAGAAAGATGAAAAATTTGATATTATTTTATCAACTCCAAAGTTTTTACAATATTATTCATTTACAGATGGCTTACGATTAGAAAAATTGAAAGAAGAAATAAAAAACCCAATGATTGGAGTTATTATTTAAAAATACTATCTTTATTGAAGCATACCTTCAGATTTCAGCTTATCAACAACCCACTCTTTTGCCTTATTCCCTGAATCAAAGGAGTAAATGCGAGCATAAAAATACCAGTCTGTTGAATCATCCTTTACAATACTTAACATCAAGTCTTTTGTAAGATTAAACAGACGGAAGCGCATTGTTTCCAATTCATGTTCTATCTGCTGTTTCAATTGTCCTATCCGATCTATTATATCTGAATCATCATTCTTTTGCAGTTTAGTTCCCTTTAAATATTGATTTTTATCTTCTTCTAAACCGATTAAACTTTTAAGATATGATATTTCGGTTTTCATTATCTATATGGGTTTGATCTCACGCAACATTTCTTGTATTCCATTTTCAAGCACTTCACTGTAAGATTTCCCATGTACTTTTTTTGTGGAATCAAAGAGCAACTTAATGTCAGCGTCTATCTGCGTAGTTACTTTAGAACGCATTCAGATCACCACATAATTACTGTGTGCTATTTTATCTGTGAACATTGACGTACCTTCTTTTGAATTTCAGGTTTCTCATACATTACTTTTCATGAATTTTCATTTAAATTCCATGGCCATCTTATCTATAGCCGAAAAGTAATAACTAATCTGTATATTAAAGTAAGTATCGTTTAATATATTAAACTAACTATCAACATAAAAAAGGATCAGGCTAATAAAATAATTTAAAAATTAAGTATACAGGTCCATCCCATACGAAAAATGAGATAGCACCTTTTTGTTGTAAACCCACTCGCATGAGTTTTCAACAATTCAGAAGATGCGTGACAACTTTATCCATTATTGATGTGTTAAGGTTTAATTGTCCCTGCTCAGCCCTTTTCTTTAGATTTTGGAGTGTACTCCTGTACTTTATCCCAATTGATTTTGCCTCTTTCGGAGTTAGATTGCGAACATAGTTAATCACATCATTCATATCGTAACCTGATTGAAGTAGTCTTTTCTCTGGACAGACGCTCTCTGTTTCATTGTAGAAATGCTCCAGAAGTTTCTTCACCGCTGATGTATTGAGATTTAGTTTTTGGGATTTTATTCTCATTTTCATACTAAATAGAGTACTCTTGCTAACCCCTATTTCTTTAGCCTTTGAGGGAGTTAAATTAAGTATATACTCCTGCAGTGATTCCAGGTCATAGAATGTTTCTAGTTGCGACTGTTCAAGACATTGCATATCTATGTTGTTGGATTCCTTACCAACGTATATGCATCCTTTGGGATTCAGATGCCTTCTTTTGAGCACACCAATGTCGCCCTCGAATTTGGTTTCAGGGTGACTTATATATTTATCAAAAACATCGCTGAGCGGTTTCCAGTAATGTCTCCCTTGGAGAATATCTCCTGTTTTATAGTCGATAAAAGGCAATTCAACGATTTCTTGAGGATTTTTGCTGAATGGTGTAATAGGTTTTATCTGCACAGCTGATCTACCTTTTTTATTTGATACAGTCCCCTGCCCTACAAGCATAAAGTTAAATGGCTTTATCTGTTTGTCAAAAGATTTTCCATCGTTCAGTTTTTCAAATCTGCGGTGGAGGTTTGCTGTGGTGATTGAAAGGTTCGATATTACTGAATAGTTCTCGTATTTCTCCAATATTCCACTCAAAAGTTCGGGATTGTAATAGACTTTGAGTATATCCAACCAAATCTGTTTGTGCCAATGATCTTTTTCGCAAAGTTCTCTGCTGAAAGGATTTGTGATATGTCCTAAACCATGCAGTTTATAGAACAGCTTCTTTCCACCAGGAATGACGATCTCTTTCCCATCCTTATGGAACAAGCAGTACCTCTTTGAACTGATTCCATAGAACCAGATATCATCCATCCCGTCTTCAATCTCAAGGATGGGTTTATCAAAGTCGTAGGGATTTAAGGAATCGAACAGATGACTCAATTCCTCTGCAAGATGCGGAGGAACAAAGATTGAATCCGTGTCCATGTATGTGTGAAGCTCTCCTTTTTCCAGAACAAATCTTTCAGCAATTGCAAGCAGAAGGCGAGACCCTGCAGTTATATTAGCACCGATTATGGGGTGGAAAAAAAACTCCAGGTGGCTCATATTTACCAATTGAATCGAAATTGGCGTTGCTAAATATTTCTAATTCTTCAACATCCTCTTTTGGGTTTACTTCTAGGTAAATCCCATATGACGTTGAGTTATTAACAATTTTTACTGCTCTTTGCTGGGAGTCTAATATCTCGTAATCATGTGAATCTATTGCAACTTCTCTCATTTCATTTTTTATTTCCTGTCTGTGTTCCACCAAGCATTTGATGAGATTATCCTTTTTCGGATCTATCTTAATGCCATAAATCTGTGTTTCAGTCAGGCCTTTCTGAACACCTTCCGGAATAAATCGGATTGCTTTCTTGATTCGTGGTGATTTTCCTGCGAGAAGCTTTGAAGCAAGTACGTCTGGCAGGAAATAATAAAGTGAATCTTTGTATGTGATATGATTTATCCCTATATTGCGTGTATCTTGATTAGCATAATTGGTTCGTACTGGAAAGATATCATCATCTGGTTGCAATTCAACAAGTACATTCATTTGCTTCCAGGAATCTTTGTCTAAAGCTTTTTCCAATGTTAAGTTATCAATGAATTCCTGTACTGCTTTGGTATCAGTTTTGTATCGCATTTTTGCTGCAATGAGAAACTCCCAGTGACCCAGGAGAAGCATCACAGTAGGATACATACTAAAGAAGTCAAGTACTGTTACTTTGACCGGGGTTTTGCGTACCTTTACTTCACATCTGCCCCCATAGTATGCACCCATGATATTACCTATGATTTTTCTGGGAAATTTAGGGTTTTGTTCTGAAAATGATTTAAGACTGCATTGTCTCAACGCCTGCTTACCCAGAGAGGCGGCTGAGTACACCTTTGTCATCGGGATGTTCAGCTGATATTTATTGAACTCTTCCCGTACTTTTTGGAATACCTCGTAGGTTGCTTTCACATCTTTAATGTTGTATTCTATGTACCTTGGTGTTACTTTGCCATGTTCTTTTTCTGCTTTTTTCTTTATCTGCGTGTCAAACATTTCACAAGCACTCTCAAGTGACAACGACTTACTATCGGTAAGTATGCAAGCCAGGTGCTGTACATCTAAAAAGTGACCCTTGAAGTTACCTTTTTTTACGGATTTTCTTCGTGCTTTAGTGAACTCTACGTTGTAGGTCTTCCCCTTGAGTTGCTTTATGCGCAATCTGGGGTACATGGTGTCTTCAGTTAAAAGGAAAGAAAATCCTCCATTTCCCGAATACTTCCCATAACCATAATCCAGTATTACCCTTGAAAGATCAAAGTTAATATTGAACCCAAGGAACAGCGTTCCCCGATCATAGACCTCTAAATAGAATATTTTTATAAACTCCTCTAATGAGAAAAGCCGCATCAAGTGCTTATTTGCATATTTTTTTAAAGTATTATACTCCTTCCTTGTAATGTGTCTTTTATCCCAGATCAAACCGCCATAGGTATAGATGTCATTCTGTCTTACATCAAAATATCCAAATTTTAAATTTTGATACTTGTCAGCTGTGGTTTCTGCGTCAAAAGTAAGGACTCGTGGGAAATCACGAGTCTTCTTTTTCTTTGAATATTGTTTTGATTTTATTGCCTTGGAACCCTTTTTACTTGTAAAAGCCCTTAATGCTATACTGTCCATCCTTTAGCACCTCGTAGAGTTGGTTCATTGTCACAATTTCAACCTCTGCCATCCGTTTCCTGAGTGCAGCATGGCTCAGAAAAATGTAAGGAATCTGAAGTTCCATCGGCAATTTGTACGATCTGAAATTGGGTGGAATGGAATTTTGCAGCCCTGTTACTGTAGCGTGACAGTTAAGGCAGGAAACACATGTTTCATTTGGGAAGTTCCTTGTCGAAAGATGATGTTTTTCAAATATTCCCAAAGCATGGGGGTTTGTTTCGGCACAAACCTCGCAAATGCCATTTTCCAAAACACCCTGTTCCTGCAATTGCCATTTAATCTGTGCAATTAGATCTTCATTATTAATTTCTTCATTCATTTATTTTAATCTCCTTGTGCATAATGTTATCATTTAGTATCTATCGTCGTATATCTGTAGAAACGCGTACTCCTCTATCTGCTCTACCAATCCGTAAACTGTCTCCAGATCAGTTTCGAAAACAATGCTTTTCACCGTCAACGTCTGTGATTTTGAGTCCCTTGAACGACTGGAGGATTGATTTATCGCCAGTGTCTAATGCCCATCTGACTGCATTCAGATAGTTACTGATGAGTGAAGCATCCCCTGAATCGTTGATTATAACGCTAATGCGCTCACCATCAGAATAGAACCAGCGTCCGCGTTCTATCTTATCGGTGTGAGTTGCAACCCAGCGTCCCTTTTTCTTGTATACGTATCTTCCAAGATGCATTACTGCCTGTTTTCTGGTAATTCCCTGCTCCTTTGCAGCCTTAGTAAGCGATTCACCTTTACGCATATCTGAAAGAGTCTGTAGTGCCCTTATCCGTAGATCCCGTTCTTCTGCAGAGAGTTCTTTCCAGGACTTAAGGGCAGGGCTGAGATGAGAAATTCCCTGTTCCAGCAATTCCTTGAGTGATAGCGATGGAGCCAATTCATGCAGTTTAATGACGCGCTTTGCATACTCCGTGTTCCTAGCTTTTGCATTAAGCCATTCTTTAAACGACTTGAATCTCAACGAGAACTTGTTCATTTCAATCCCTCATTCAGTTTGATTAAAGCCGTCCTGAGCACTTCTGCCTGGGAGCAGCCATAGTTTTCTGCCAACTGTACTAACTTCTCCTTTAGATACGGGGGAAGTGTCATTATGAATCGTTCTGATTTTCTCATGTGATCATCATGTGATACATTAATCAATATATAGTTTGGTATTTAGTCTGATATTAAAAAAAGGTAAAAATTTGCTTCTAATGATGCAACTTGAATATAAAGATATATATAGTTTGATATCATATTTGATATCATGAATATGCTGTAACTTCGCTGCAATTTAAAATGTACATAACGTCAAAAGGAGATCTACTAAGTGAATTTTGAAAAAGAGGTTACTGATTATTTATCTGAAAAAGGATACGTCAGGAGAGAAAAGCTAATAGAAGATCTTATCGAAAAACATTCCGGAGATCGAGGATATAGCAAGCCAACCATTGACCGCAAATTAAACAAGATGATTGAATCAAAAATTATCTTAAATCCAAATTATGATGAACTCGGCAAATATAATATCGAAGAAACAGATAAACGTGCTTCCTATCTAATATTTACAGACACATTAAAGTTAAAAAAGCATCTTGATGAGATTTTAGAACTTCTTAAATCAGAAGATGATATAGATAAAAGGCTGGCACTAAAAGAAATTGAGTACTATAAAAAGAAATACGTATTAGATGGAAGTCAACTGGATTCAATAATACAAAATTTAGATGGTGAAGATCAAGAATTAATATATGAGCTATTGCTAATAATTTTCGATCATATTGTCAATAAAAAGATCAAACCTCTGAATGAACCTGATCTTTTAATAAAACTGAGATTTTTGTTGAAACAGAAGTTTAAAGTCCCTCCTACCCATGGGAGTCCGAAAAAATATATTATTCGGCTGCTTGGATACTATGATGATGAGCTCGTTATTGAACAGCTGATAAAAGATGCCAAAACTGTGAAGGATTTATCTTCAGATAGGAGTTGTTACACGGTAAATGAAACTTCTAACGTTATTGAAAAACATAGAACAGAACTCTTTAACTTACAAAGGGAATTGGCTAAAGAAGGAAAAGATGAAGCTGTTCTGTTTGTATCAGACATAAGACGTCAAGCCATGAAGAATCTGGGTATATTAGATTAATAATTTTTCTATCGAAAATCACCAGCTAACATAAAGGTGCATTAAATGAAACTTTTGCTTCTAAATGGCCATGGCATCAACATGTATGTTGATGGCACTAAACTTCACATCAAAGACGGCAGGTTCACAACCACTGAAGAACCTCAGGAATACGTATTCTCTCCAAAGAGGATGGACGTTGATAGCATTGTTGTATATGGTCGAAGCGGATCGCTGAGCTTTGAAGCCATCAGGTGGTTGATTAAGCACAATGTACAGATCACTATGTTGGACTGGAACGGAAAACTCCTAACAACAATGCTTCCTCCTGAGAGTACCAATGTAAAGACAAAGTTTGCTCAGTACCATGCTTATGAAGATCAAGATGCAAGGATTGAGTTTGCCAAGAAGTTCATTGAGGCTAAGTTCTCTAAATCTGAGGCTGTTCTTGATTATTTGAAACAGAGATATCCTGAGATCGAGTATGATTTTACTGATGATAAGGCTAAACTTGAGAATGCTAAATCCATAAAGGAGATTCTTGGTGTTGAAGGTGGAGTTGCCTGGAAGTACTGGAATGAGTATGCCAAAGCTGTTCCTGAACGGTATGATTTCAAGGCAAGGACTGATAATTACAGAAGAGCAACAGGGGCAGGCGACAGAGTCAACGTTATGCTCAATTATGGTTATGCATTGCTTGAATCTGAATGCTTGAGAGCTATTAATTCAGTTGGTCTTGATGCTCATGTTGGATTTTTGCATGAGATGAATCAGAGCAAGTACAGTCTTGCTTACGATTTGCAAGAACCATTCAGGTTTATTGTTGATCTTGCTGTTATAAACCTTATCGAAAAAGGGGTTATGGATAAAAAAGACTTTGTGAGAACTGAGAATTTTTCATTAAGGCTTAGACCAACAGGAGCAAGGAAGCTCACTGCTGAGTTCAATACTATTATGAATAGCAAAGTCGAGTATAGAAAGAAGAATAGCTCTTGGGGATCTGTCCTGTTACTCAAGGCAAGAGAGTTAAGCCATCATCTTGTTGGTAAGAGGAAAACTGTTGAATTCATGAATCCTGTTTATGTTGGGAAAAGGGATGACGCTGATCTGTTGAGGAAAAAGATCATTGACATGCCTTATGTTGATTGGAAAAATATGGGCTTCTCGAAGGGTTCTTTACACTATATGAAGAAGAATGCTAAGGATGATAAACCGTTTACGTTGAATGCTCATGTGAGGGAACGCTTGGAAAATTGGTTTGAAGGCTAAAAACTGGGCTTTTTATCCTATTAGAATCTACGCAGGAATAGTGAATATATATCGTATATAGCTTTGATATACGGATACCATATCGTAAGTACAATCTTTATCTTAATTGGGATAAAAGGCATAACACACTATGAATATAATCTTATCGTAGGTGATATCCTGCCCAATATTACCATATCGACAATTAATATTAACAAATCAGTAATATATATTTACAAAAAAGTAGGCTAAAAAGTCCTATATCAAACAATAAAATCATTTATCGTAATCAGATAATTAATTATCGGATCTAGACAATTCCATATCGGAAACAGAAAGGTAGATCTTAAAATTGGATTGTGAATTGTCTGCTCTATATCTACAGCATTAAGATTAATGAATACACAAATCAGCCTTAATCTACGTATAATATCTCTACAGAGGAAACTACGGATTTTAAATTACACCTAAAGCAATATCGTTATAAACTTGCTATATACGGATACAATTCCACAGCTTACGTACAAAAAGTTTATTTTAAATCTCTTTAAAATCTAATTTTAACAGCAACAGGTGCAACAATTAGAATGTGTTATGGAGAACTTCAATCCCTAAAAGGGCCGATTTAAACATCCTGAACGGTCTCGGTGTCGTAACTTTTGTGCTGTTTCAATCCCACAATGGTCTGATTTTAACGAAGTAAGATCTGTCTGGCAGTACGTGGTAGCACCATTTCAATCCCAATATGGTCTGATTTTAATAGCTATGACTACCACACCATCTACCAGATAGCAACATTTCAATCCCTTAAAGGTCTGATTTAACCAATTAGTAGAAGATCACCACGAAAGCGCTTATTAGTTTCAATCCCTCCAAGGGCTGATTTTAACAATGTATTTCACACGGCTTAGGAATGCTTCTGATAGGTTTCAATCCCTTTAAGGTCTGATTTTAATGAGATCTGCTTAGGGCTTGTGACAAGCTGTTCTGCATTTCAATCCCAATATGGCCTGATTTTAACAGTATTACAGGAATTATCTATCATCTTTTCAAACAGATTTCAATCCCACAATGGTCTGATTTTGACAACAACTGCATCCGTTGAACTTACGGGCGACGTGATATTTCAATCCCAATATGGCCTGATTTTAACGAATTAATTAGTCTATGGTTAAGCATGTCTTTTATAAAAATTATACTGTTTGGATTAAATACGTATGGTCAAATATCTTAATGAAGTAGAATCGTTGACACCCTTATTTTTTAGACAATGTCATGTATCATTATATCTTTTTAAAAATATATTTAAAAACGACTTCATAAAAATTTAACGTACAAAAAAGTCCAATTTTTTTATTTCTTATATATCCCCGCACTTTTCTTTTGGGATATAGGTAAGTGTAAAAAACCGAACTCTTATAAAATTATTTGGTCACCAATCAAATTGTAATTTATTCAAAAAGTATTATGCAACAATTCAATTAGGTTACAAACTGGCAGGCATCAATAAGAAGCTCATAATCTGGACCAGTTTATGTGAAATTGAATCGCTTCCCCTTAGTCCAGAGGTCGTTGAATTTAGCCTTGAAACGCTTTGTATATGACTCATCATGAATTTGTGTCATACCGAGACTAGTACCAGTATTAATCTGATCTTCAATATCAAGAAAGATAGTCTTTGAATCAAAGATTACAAAATCATGCTCTGTTTCCAAAATTCTTATTTCCATGAATTTCTGAACATTACTTTTGACTGATTCATCTTCTATTGAATTAATAAGTTCTTTTATTGACGGTAACAGTTGAGAGTAGGAATCTAGAATTTTAACATGAATGCCACGTTGTGCCAAATTTAAGTAAGCCTGGCTGAATATTGACATTGAATCATCATATTGTTCTGATACTCCTGGCTTATACTTAAGGGGAGTAACAACACATATTTCATGCTCAATATCCTCAAAAAATGAATTCACCGTCTCTTTTAGTTCATTATCATGGAACTTGTCGGGCCAGAATGTTGTTTCAACATGCTTTGGAGAATCGCCATTGGAAAGTTGCCGTTCAATTTCAGCAAATGTTTCCCTGAGTAGTTTGAGCTCATTGAGTGCTTCTTCCTCTCTTCTTTTGTACATGAGTTCAAAAGCAATTTTTGGATCAACAGTCCTGTATTTCCGTGGCCTTGAAGGTTGGATCTCCACAAGGCCATACTTGTTCAAATCCCTCAAAATCTCATAGATCTTTCCAATGGGAACTTGTGATAACTGTGATAATTTACTTGCTTCCAGATCACCTTTTTTCAAAAGCGTCCAGTAAACAGATCTCTCATATTTGTTTAAACCGATATTTGCAAGTAACTTTTCATCCATCTTTTCACTACTTTTGAGTTTATTGTAAAGTAAAATAGTTATATATTCTGCGTGACATTGAGAATCACTGCTTGAACATATAAAATTGTAATTGTCAAAAAGTCATATTGACTTTATTACATATCCATATCAAGCAAAATAAATGATGAGTATAGGTGCAAAAATGGAATCACCAATTTTTGAGATATTTGATGGGTTGCCTAGACAGGGTCCAGGTAGTAACGAATGTACTGAAAAAGCCTTTAATATGCTTTCTTCCCTTCCTGCAGGTACTAAGATCCTTGATATTGGATGTGGTGTAGGTATGCAGACAATACATCTTGCGAAGATTTGCAACAATTGTCACGTCACTGCAACTGACATTTACCAACCTTTTTTGGATAAGCTGATGGAAAATGCAGCTAAAGAAGGAATTGATGACAGGATTACTACAGTTTGTGCTTCCATGGATGAACTGCCTTTTGAAGCAGGAGAATTCGACGTAATCTGGGCAGAAGGCTCCATCTTTATCCTTGGTTTTGAAAAGGGAATCAGCTACTGGAAACAGTTCTTGAAAGATGGTGGCTATATGGCAGTGACAGAGAACACATGGTTCACGGATGAACCTTCTCAGGAAGTTGTTGAATTCTGGCAGGAAATATATCCCGGTATCATGAATATACCTGATACTGAAAAAGTTATTACAGCAGTAGGATATGATGTCATTGATAACTTTAAACTGCCAGTTTCTGTCTGGTACGAGTTTTATAACAATCTGGAAAAAAGAGTTGATGAAATCAGTGATAACTATAAAGGAAACACTGAGGCAGAAATGATACTTGAGTTTAACAGAAAAGAGATAAAACTCTTCAGAGAACGCCCAGATGAATATGGTTATGCGTTCTACATTTTTCAGAAGAACAAACTCTAATAGCGTATATGTGGAGTGACTTGCTCATAAAAAGCAGGTCACATCCTAATACAAATCATTTTTAAAATAAATACATTTTCGTTTTAAGCTGTCCCCCACATCTCCAACCTTTCCCTTACATGAGCATTGAGTGTAAACGGTTTATCACTCTTAGCGTTCTGCTTCATGTAGTGCAATGTGCCTTTAGAGAACCCCATCTCCTTCCACTCGGTGTAAGGCATGTCAATGATCTTCTTCCTCAGCAGATTTGAATCATCCCTTGCACAAACATAAACAGGATTACTGAACTCAACAGTTTTCCGCTTACCAACAAGATTATGGCTTAATTCCCTAGCCTTGAGCAACAGTACAGATCCCCAGGAACTATTCTTCTTCCTGTACTCAACCTTGCTGTTCAGCATAGCATTGAACTCTTCAGTAACCTTCCTTGCTCCTGTTGGCCTTAATCTCAGCGAAAAGCTCTCAGTCCTTACAAAATCCTTGTTATCCATAGCTCCCTTTTCAATCAGGTTCATTACAGCAAGATCAACAACAAACCTGAATACCTCTTCCATTCTACATTTTCTTTGGTATTTTCAAAAAAGGTTAACGCCATAACATATATATTGATGGTCATTGAGATAAATTAATGTGGAGTGTTAGCTTTAGAGGGGGATGCACATATGGGTGTAATAGGGACATTTCTGAGAAATAATACTGCCAATGAGTGTTACGATGTACACACTAAATCATTTGTAAGCTCTAATATTTTAAATTCTATTTTTGATGATATTCCTCTAATTATGATCCTTGTCAATCAGGATGGGAAAGTTGAAACCATCAATAGGGCTACTACTATTGCATTAGGAAAAGAAAAAAAAGACAGTTTTGGTCTTCTTGGTGGTGAACTTTTTGGATGTATAAATTCGTTAAAAGGAGAAGGTTGTGGAAAAAACAGAGAGTGCTCAGAATGTGCTGTACGAAACTCTGTTATCCACACGTTTGAAACCGGCGAAAGCATTTACAAAAAACAAGGCGAATTGGAAATAACAAACAATGGTAAATTACTAACACTTCATTTTTTAGTTTCAACATCTTTGATACGAAAAAATGATAAACCAATGGTTTCGTTGATCGTGGATGATGTAACAAAAATAAAACAGGCAAATCAACTAATAGAACAAAAACTTGAGATCGAAAAAGTAATAGCCTCAATTTCGTCGATGTTTGTTTCCAGCCGGGATATCGATCATAGTATCAATTTTGCTCTGGAGAAAATTTGCAATTTATGCGGAAGTAGCAGAACCTACGTTTTTCGTTTTCATGATGATGGAATTCTGATGGACAACACACACGAGTACTGTGTGGAAAAAGTTGAAGCCCAAAAAGATAACCTTCAGGATATTCCGGTTGATCTGTTTCCCTGGTGGATGAACAAACTTCATAATGGTGAGTCGATTTACATCAAAAACGTATCTAAATTGCCAGAAGAAGCATCTGCAGAAAAAGAAATCCTTGAAATGCAAGCTATAAAGTCATTAATCGTCTTACCTTTGTACTTGAACAGCGAACTTTCCGGATTTATCGGAATGGACAATGTTCTTAATACTGGAGACTGGGCAGACGAAGATATCAATACTCTTCTTATGACGGCGCAGATCATAGGAACAAGTCTCCAACGCAAAGAAGCCGAGAAAGAGTTGACAGAGAGCAAAAAGAAGTACTCAAATCTTGTGGAAAAAGGAAATGATGGGATCATTATTCTCCAGGGGGAATGCTTGCTTAAATATGCGAACAAAAAAATGATGGAAATGTCCGGATTTTCTATCGAAGAAGTAATTGGGAAGCCATTTATTGATTTTGTTTCTCCTAATTATAGGGACACTATAATGGATAGGTACAAAAGGAGATTATGTGGGGAAAAAGTTCTAAACCAGTATGAGGTCGAACTTATTTCAAAGGATGGAAAATCGTTTTTTGTAGAAGTAAACGCATCGATCATAGACTACGAAGGCAGATCTGCAGACATGGCAATTCTCAGGGATATCACCAAACGTAAGCAGGTCGAGGAAGCTTTACAAAGATCTGAAGAAAACTATCGTAATTTAACTGAAAGTCTTAATGAGTTAATTTACCGCGCAAATCCTGAAACGCTTGTGTCAACTTATGTGAACAAGGCTGTCGAAAAGATCTATGGTTATACTGTAGATATGTGGCTTGATGATCCATATATATGGGAGAAAACAATTTATCATGACGATAGAGAACGGGTGTTTGCAGAATTCGCCGAATTGCAAACAAAAATTGAAAGTGGTATTATAGAATATCGTATTATAAAGAAGGACAAAACCATACGATGGGTGCAAGATCATGTCAGTTGGGAGAAAGATCAACAAGGCAAACCAATTTCGATGAATGGGATAATGTATGACATCACTGAGCGTAAGCAGGCAGAGAATCTTATGCTCAATGCTAAACTTGCTGCTGAAGCTGCCAACATGTCCAAAACTGAATTCATCACAAATATGAGCCATGAACTAAGGACACCTTTAAACTCAGTCATCGGATTCTCGGATATACTTTACAGTGAGAAATTTGGTATCTTGAATGAATATCAAAAGAAATACGTGTCCAATGTCCTTAGAAATGGAAAGCATCTTTTACAGCTGATTAACGAAATCCTATCCATCTCGAACATCGAAACAGGGAGGGTGAAACTTCATATTAGTGAGTTCTTTGTATCCGATGTTATTGATGAAGTAGAAGCATTGATGATGCCTATTGCATTAGAAAAGGATATTGACCTGACATGTAACATTGACATTAGCGTGCCTATCATAAAAGCAGACATGATGAAATTCAAGCAGGTTCTTTGCAATCTCGTGAACAATGCCATTAAGTTTACGGATCAAGGAGGGTCAGTGACTATAAATGGTGATATCTCTGATGAGTCTGTAAATCTCTTCATAAAGGATACTGGAATCGGAATTTTACTAGAGGATAGGGATAAACTGTTCAACCCTTTCTATCAGGTGGATTCTTCAACTACTAGGGAGTATGGAGGTGCCGGCCTTGGTCTTGCACTGGTCAAGAAATTTGTTGAAATGCATGGTGGCAAGGTTTGGGTTGAAAGTGATCAATATAGCGGAAGTACTTTCGGATTTACTATACCATCTAATCATGAAAGCATCTCCAGTTGATTAGTTTAGCTCGAATATAACTGCTTTAGCAGATGGCTTTGTATTTTGTTAAAGCTTGAGGTTATAAGCATCGTACAATAAGATTCCCCTGCTTATAGCTACCGTATTATTGATAGTAGCTATGCCCATATTCCTGACTTCCTGCAGCTTAACTATATTCCTCTTCGAAATAAGCAGTAAGTATTAGATCCTGGTATCAAGACCACGAATGCAAACCGAAATCCGGGTAATTATGGAAATATATCTCACTAAAAAGCCTGGAATTACAGATGAGATTGTTGCTAAGTGGCAACTAATCGTAGATCAGATAGCCAAGGTTGTCGGTGTGCCTGCTAGATTGATCATGAGGTTTGATCCTCCGCAGATTGAGGTATTTCTATCGAGTGCAACGAAAGATAATCCTAATGAGAAAGAGGAAAAAGCAGACCTTAATACTGGACTTTAGTGTGAAAATGTTATGAAGCAGTGCAGACAACTTTTAGTCAGTGACGCCTTAAAGGATACTGAATGGATTCACATCCGGACATTGAATTGGGGATGACCTATTATCTTGGTTTTCCAATCGAGTGGCCAGACGGTGAAATATTCGGTACGATCTGTGTGCTGGACGTTAAGGACAATCCAAAGGCTACGTATTATGCAGAATTAATATTTGAATTCAAGGAAGCACCTTCACCCCCCCAAAATTCGCAATTTCTATTAAATATGATGTGCAATAAAATCCTATTCAGAAGTATTAGTGATATTATCACTGTTTATCGCCAGTTATAAAAATTCATCTCATTAATTTTACTATGTCTGCTATTGCTATCGATATTACATTTAGCTATGTAAAACTTGTTAATACCATTTATTTCACGTGTAAATTATTCATTTAAACTGCCCCTTTATCGCAATTCTCCAACCTCTCCCTGACATGAGTATTGAGGGTAGAAAGCTTATCACTCTTGGAGTTCTGCTTCATGTAATGGAGAGCACCTTCGTGAATCCCATCTTCTTCCATTCAGCATAAGACACATAATTGTTACTCGTTATCCGGACAATAAAATGTTTAGACCCTGATCAGCCCAAGTAAACCCAATGTATAGAGGAATAACATTAAAAATGCAGCAGTTGCCTCTCTTTTAGTCCATCCTTTCTCTCCGTTCACAAGTCCTTTCAATGCGGATACGTAACTTATGAGTTGATCCTTTTCATGATATTTTGCTTTCCTTGCTTCTTTTACTTCGGCGATCGACAGGCATATCCAGAGAAGGAAAACGTATCCTGCTATCAGGGAAAGTAGTGAAAAATCCGGATGTGACCATGTTCCAAGTGTTTCTCCTGCAATTTCATTAAGAAGAGTGAAGAATCCTGTAAAGTATGCAAGTCTTAAAAGGCTTAAATTTCTAAACAGCATAAATGAAGCTATAAATTTAATAGATATGATCAGGGGGTTCTTTGTCAGATCAAAGAATATGAAATCTGCCAGTATAAGCAGAATAAAACTTAAGATGACAAAATGATCTGTAAAATTGAACCACTTGGATCTTGAATATTGTTTTTCGAATATCTTACAGAGATTGTGAGCTGACCAGAATATTGCTCCATACCCGGGTAATATCCAGATCGGAACATTTCCTACTACGCCATTAATGTATGTGAAATATCCGTATTGTACGCCCAATAATTCATGTATGAAACCAAAAATGGATGCTATCAAAAGCAACGTTTTTCCTTCAATTTTGCTGTTCTTCCAAAAAAAGATCCATAATACAGAGAGTATAACTGCAGGAGCAAATTCATCCTTTGTCTGGATATAATATGCAAGAATACTAAGTATTGTACAAAGCATGAAAAGGAAAAAGTACAATGGAGTATTGACAAGTATTCTGCTTTTGTTTTCAATATACTTCAGGGGGAAGAATCCACTCATAAATAGTTCTCCTTGATCTTAGACTGATAATCGTTCCAATTTTCATTTTAATAAGGAATTCTAACAAGCTGAAATGGATTATATGTTATTGTTTCCAATTATGCTGTGCCACTAAAGTTTATCTGATAGGTGTGTCAGGCATAGCGATAGCTCTCATCCCAATTCCTCGCCCTCTCTTTTACGTGAGCATTGAGAGCAAAATTAAAAATTACTTCCATCTCTTTAATTTTGGAAGATTCTGTTGGCTAAGCTTTTTTGCTTCTTCCAGTGACATGATCCTATTTTCATCAATTGCTTTGGAGCATTGCTCTATCATTTCTTCCAAAGTAATGTTGGGCTGTGTGAAATCGCCATTCTGGTAACAATAATTGCAATATTCTTCACTCTTTGAACCATCTGCATTGGTTCCAAAATCCTCGTCCTTCTCCAAAGGCATTCCACAACTCTGGCAAAAGACCAGACCTTCCAGCTCCTTCATATCCATGTTTTACCCCTGCTCCATTAGTTTAGTACCCATTTAATAAGTGTAAAGCAGTCTATATCAATTCGACTGTTGAAAAATATGAGTTTAAAGAAAAGAATGAAAGCAATTAACTTATTTCCCTCATGTGAAAGCTACAATGCAAGAGCTTTGTTCAACTCTTTTCGGATACCACATTTTGAAAAATAATGGCACAACGTTTGTTTCTAGCTTTTTTTACTATTAAATCTCTTGATTGTACTAATCAATGACATCCTGAGTCAAGATAGGTGAATGCCCGAGCAAGATCTTTCAAAAAGATGCTACAAAAACGGGCATTAGAGTAAAAATCTATATATATTTTAATATTTATTTAATGTGTTTGAAACCTGACGATTTGTACATAAATCAATAAAAAATCGCCATATTACAATAAAGCACAATCATAATTCAATGAATAATCAGCATAGTTTGAAAAATAGACATCATAAATTAACAACCGACCATGAACGAATTTATAGACATAAATGAAACACAGTCAATGGCTGGAGAAGATATGCAGGCGCCTACTACATATCTTAATAGAAACGCTAATCTGTTCAAAGCGATTGGACCAGGTATCTTAATAGCCTGCGCCGCCATTGGTGGTTCACACCTTGTATGGTCAACACGGGCTGGTGCACAATTTGGATGGAGCCTACTAGGGCTTATACTATTAGCTAACGTGTTAAAATACCCATTTTTCCTATATGGTCAGCGCTATACTGCTGCTACCGGGGAAAGTCTTTTAGCAGGATATAAAAGACAGGGGCTTGCTTACCTATACACCTTTCTGGGCATAAACATCCTGACCGGTATAATCAATACTGCAGGAGTAGCTATGCTTAGTGGCACACTTTTTGCAGGTTACGGTTTTGATGGCAGCAAGATTCCTGCATTCACAATTGGCATATTGCTGATCTGTGCAGCAGTCATTTTATTGGGACACTATAAATTACTAGATAAATCTGCTAAAGTAATAGTTGTCCTTCTTAGCTTGAGTACATTAGTAGCATTGGGCTTGGCGTTTACTCATGGCTCGGTTGCATCTGCTGACTTTGTGGGCAGCAGCGCTTGGACATGGCAAGCTTTCCCATTCCTGGTGCTCCTTCTGGGCTGGATGCCAGCACCAATCGATCTGTCTGCATGGTCAAGCCTTTGGATGTTCAGTCGTGAAGAAGAAACCGGACACTTTGCTACTACCCGGGAGACTTCCATTGACTTTTATCTGGGTTACGTCATGGCAGCAGTCATGGCTGTAGCATTTTTCGCTCTTGGAAAACTTATCATGTTCGGTTCCGGTGAGGAGCTTGCAAGTGGTGGAATTGGTTTCAGTACACAGTTGGTCAATTTGTACTCTGCCAACATCGGCGAATGGTCAAAGCCGCTGATCCTAACTGCTGCTTTTTCCACCATGTTCAGTACCACGATGACATGCATTGATGGATACCCACGTTCGCTGGCTGCAAGCTGTACCTTGGTCCACGACAACTTTACCAACCATTTCAAACCGATATTCAAGGTATGGATCGTGCTCTCAGTAGTAGCCTCCTGCTTGATCGTACTTTATTTCGTAGATAATTTACTGCAATTATTGAGCTTTGCAGCCGTTGTCAGTTTTATCACATCCCCTGTTCTAGCCTATATCAATTATAAGGTGATGAATGGCAGCAATGTACCGATCGAAGAACGGCCCGGTCCCCTTCTCAAGTTAATGAGTTGGGCAGGGATATTGTTTTTCGTGCTGATGACTGTAGGATTTATTTACGTTACATTCATCCGGGTATAAAGGCAGAATAAGATTTTCGAGGAACAGTATAGGCAAAATCATAGCAGGAGAATGCAACAATCTTCTCCTGCTTTACTTATCTATAGATCAACGTATTGAAACAACCGTTTCGTTGATCAGATTGAAACTGGAAAGATACTTAACCATTTCACAGCAGGATCTTAACCACTATCGTAGTAAGAAAAACCGTCACTAAGCCGGCGATAGCGATTGTAAGTCCACTCAAGTTTTCTCCAATCTCAACGACTTTTGTAGTGCCAAGAGCCATAGGATAAGTTTCCTATGGCAAAATGAAAAACAAGAAAAAAATTCTATTGTTGTAACTGTCAAATATAGTTAAAAATAAACCCCCTCAGCCGGGAGCAAAATCCCCTCTGGGATTATTGCTACTATCCTGCAGTTACATTTCATCAGATTGACAGGCTTCTTTAATTGGTGATTTAATTGGGTATTTTTTCCATGTCTGGATCAGTTTTATGTTGGGGTTGGTTTTGATCGTGACTATAAGTGTATCGATCTTACTCAGGTCAATTTTTGGTAGCTTTTGTGCGAGTGTTTCATCAGAAGACTCGCTTTCCTTGTAAATTTCTATAAGGGAACTTGCAGTACGTATTCCATAAGAACGGAGTTCCTGTCGCAGTGATGAACTTTTTTTGTCCTCAGGCCCTATACATGTGTAGAGAATCGCCTGGTCGACCCAGTCTATGATCCGATCGGGGGATATCTGTGTTGTAAGCATCAGGTCGACGATGTCTGCTGTGGCCATGTTTGGGATATTCATAATATCTTCTTCTTCTAAGCGAGCTTCGTTCCATATTGTTAATCCTTCAATGTCCTTTAGTGGAAGCGGGGTCTTAAAAGTGGGAGTGACTAATCCACAAATATTTTTTGCAAACATCTCAATAAGCTGCCATCCGGTCTGTGGGAAAGCTCCAATAATGAATCCCGCTACCATGAGATGAATTGGATCAAAGGACCACGTAGTATTTACAATATCCATTACAATTACAAGCGTTTGCACAGTCCATATTAAAATAATGGCCAATATTATCCGGAGTGACACACTTACATATGCACTGGCGCGGAGGTCCCGGCGATGATATCGGTGCACCAGCATTACAACAGAGAATAGGTATGCACCCAGAAATGCAAAATTTACCGGGGTTTGGTTAGGAGTAAGAGGGCCCAGATTTAAGAGATATGCTGTATTGTTGGCATTTGTAAGAAACTCAGTGGGTAAAGTAACATTAACAGGATAAGTGCAAAGATTCAAGGAAATATTTTCAAGTACCGTAAAAATAGATGTATTTTCTATAGGTGGTAAGGTGATAACCCATCCGATTGTGATTAGAACAGTTGCAAAGAAGATGGGGATGCAAGTTTGTGGTTTAAAAAATTTGGTAGGTTTGCTATTAAATTGTATTGGGTGCTGAGGTGTCTTTTGAATTTTTTCATCGATCTCATCTCTCAGATCGTCGGTGAATGGTCCATATACTCCCTGGAACTTGTGGAGGTATGTATAGATACGCCGTTCACGGGACAGATCCAACTCCTTTTTACAATCGCCGTTAACTTTTATTCGCATATGCCCGAGAAGTCCGAGTTTGTCAAGGTTATTGAAGAAAACACCAAGATGTCCATGTTTCATGTTCTTGATAAAGAGCCAATACATCATGGCCGGGAATATTGAAGCCATTATTATGAAAAAAACTCTAACTAAAAATGGACCCTGGCATGTCGCCAAACTTCCCAATATTATTAAAATAATAATTACTAATATCTTTACTTTATAGTCTAAAGAATCATTATTTTGTTCCGATGACACATACTTACCCCCATACAAAATATATGTGAAAATTATGCAGCTGCAACCTGTCGGGATATGGATGTATCTCCTGACAGATTTATAACATTTAAAATATTAACCTCTACTATATTAATCTCTTCCTTCTGTAAAGGAATTTGTAAGTGGTCTGCTTTTTTTCCGTATGACTATCCTGAGTAAATAGTTTCTCATTCCTGACAAAATTGCCTGATCTGATCAACCACTATAGATCAAACAAACAATGAGAGGATATTTATACACATAAAGCCCCTAAATATATTAGGGAGTATAAATGTTGAGATTGAGATTCCATGGCAGGGGTGGCCAGGGAGCAAAGGTTGCCAGCAGAGTGCTCGGTACTGCTGCATTTCTGGATGGTTACAATGCTCAGGATTTCCCGTTGTATGGTGCCGAGAGAAGAGGGGCACCGATCACTGCGTTTACTCGTATATCCAGGGATGATATCATGGAGCGGGGCTTAGTTTCAGATCCTGATATTGTGATCGTTATGGACGAAACCTTACTGTTGGATCCTCAGGCTATGCCATTATCAGGACTTAAAATAGGTGGTATTGTTTTTGTAAACACACCTCTTAGTCCTCTTGAAACAAAGGAAGAGTACGGGATCGAAGACCATGTGGTCACACTGGATATCACAAAGGTAAGTCTTGATATGATCGGAAAGCCCGTCCTCAGCAGCCTTGCAGCTGGTGTTGCTTCCAGGATCGCTGGTATTGGGGAGGGGGCTTTAAAGGGTGCCCTGGAAAAGGAACTATCCGGGATCATATCAGACAGAGAAATTCTAGGGAAAAATACAGATGCTGCACTTCATTGTTACAATGCTTTAGTACCGGTCCAGGTAAAAACTGCTGAGACCATCAGGGAAAGAGATAATGTTATCACACTACCTTTTGAAATTGCCCGTGTATCCAGTCCTGCCATAAATGCCACCGGTAATACTCCCTTGAGGAAAACAGGAAACTGGCGTGTGTTCAGACCTGTCTGGAACTATGATATCTGCACCAGGTGTATGACCTGTGTTGCCAGGTGTCCTGAGGGTTGTATCCGGCTGAACGAAGACGGCTATCCATATGCGGATTATGACAATTGTAAGGGATGTTTGGTATGCGCCGAGGAATGTCCGGTAAAAGCTATCACTAAAGTTCGGGAGATTCACTCCCGGTCCGAAGAGGGGGATCGATAATGGGAAAAGAGATGCTTACCGGTAACGGTGCCGCTGCCTGGGGGGTGCGACTGGCAGAGGTGGATTATATTCCGGCCTATCCTATAACTCCCCAGACAGAGATAATTGAGACAATTGCAAAATGGATCTCCGATGGTTCTATGGATGCGAGTTTTGTCACCATGGACTCGGAACATTCCATGATCACGGCCGCAGGGGCTGCTTCAGCTACCGGTGCCAGGACCTTCACGACCACGTCCAGCCAGGGACTGCTGTATGGTTTTGAGATGATATATACAGTGGCAGGGTGGAGGGTTCCTCTGGTGATGGTCAACGTATCGAGGGGTTTATCCTCACCAATCACCCTGGGTCCGGACCATAACGATATTCTGGCAGTCCGGGATTCGGGATTCCTGCAGATCCATTGTGAGACCTGTCAGGAGGTACTTGATTCTGTCCTGATGGCATACAGGCTGGCAGAGGATGAGCGTGTGCTCCTGCCGGTGATGGTTAACATGGACGGTTTTTACCTTTCATTTACCAGGGAAGCTGTTGAGATCCCTGACATGGAGAAGGTCAGGAGTTTCTTGCCAGAATACAGGCCGGAACATGCCTTTTTCAGGGCAGCCAAGCCAATGGCCCAGGGAGTAGCGGTCCTTGGCGGGGATTTCTATTCCTATTTCAAGTACCAGATGCACCTTGCAAGCCAGAATGCTCTTGAGGTTTACAAGGAAGTATGTGATGATTTCGAAAAGAAGTTTGGCAGGAAATACGGGACCATTGATGAATATATGCTGGAAGATGCCGAATATGTCCTTGTAATGATAAACTCCTTTTCCACCCTTGGGAAAGCTGCCGTGAAAAGGGCACGGGAGAATGGAATAAAAGTCGGCTTATTAAGGCCGAGGTTCTTAAGACCATTTCCGGAATCTGAAATAAAGAATGCATTGGAAGGAAAGAAAGCTGTGGCTGTCATCGACCAAAACATCAGCGTAGGAAAGGGAGGTATCATCTATTCAGAGATGGCAGGTTGCTTGTACAATGAGGTGGACAAGCCTCTTTTGCTATCTTTCATTGGAGGGCTTGGGGGGAAGAACATCAGCCAGGAAGAGTTCGAGTTCATCTTTGAGAAAATGATCAGTGCATCGGATACTGGAATTGTTGAGCCTCCTTCTCTACTCTATACGGAAAGTGAGTTGGAAGGCATGACAAAGCTGAAAGAGATCGCAGGGAAGGAATAAAGATATGGATACATCAACCATCATATCCATAAAGGAGCTGCCACCTGAAGAGAACATGCTGCCAGGGACTGCTGCATGTGCAGGCTGTGGCGGTCTCCTGACACTGAGGTATTGCCTGAAGGCGCTGGGTGATAAGATCATCATCGTAAATGCAGCAGGATGTTTTACCCTTCTTACCATCTATCCATTTTCACCATTCAGGAATTCCTGGCTTTATACAGCAATGGCCTGTGCACCTGCCGGAGCCCAGGGTGTTCGGGATGCTCTGGATATACTGATCAAAAAAGGGAAGCTTGACCCTGAAGAGAACCTGAAGGTGGTCGTCCTCTCCGGTGATGGTTCTGCATATGATATGGCACTCTCCTCCACATCCGGGGCAATTTACCGCAACCTGGACTTCTACTACATCTGTTATGATAATGAAGCATACGGAAATACCGGTTTCCAGCATTCAGGAGCATCTCCTTTTGGTTCAAGGACAGGAACAACCCCTCCCGGAAAGGAGGTACCGGTTGGTTCACAGCTTCAAAAGAAGAACCTGTTCGACATCTGGAACAGTCACAAACCGCCATACATTGCAACTGTTTCGCCGGCATATCCTGTTGACCTGATGAACAAGTTCAAAAAAGCAGAACAGTTCAAAGGTCCAAAGCTCTTCATATCCCACATACCCTGTCCGCCTGGATGGGGATTTGATCCCTCCCGATCTGTCAGACTTGCAAAGCTTTCAGTTGAGACAGGGCTCTGGCCATTAAAGGAGTCTGTCCATGGTGAGGTGGAACACACTTATGTCCCGAAGAGATTCAAGCCTGTGGAAGAGTACCTTAAAGAGCAGGAACGATTCTCACATCTTTTCAAACCGGTAAGGCAGGAGGATGCCTTAAAAAGTATTCAGGAGATGGTGGATGAGTACTGGAAGAAACATGAGTTCCTTCCTTAAATTCCCCTCCATTCTCCTTTATTATACGAATCCCGGAGCTGATGAGAACAGTGACCATCGTCTGTAACCCATAGCCTTGTGGACCCTTGCAAGGGCAAGCTCCAGAGCTGCCTCCCGTGGAAGTATATTTTTGTTTGCTGAGTCAGTCAACACCAATCTGGTATTGAGACGTATCTTCTCCTCTATGGCCTGAAGTGCTGCACACTCGCTGGCTCCCTCATATTCCATGGCAGCGCAGATCACTCCTCCTGCGTTGGCAATGAAGTCCGGAACGCACAGGATACCTTTCTCATGCAGGTACTTCTCAGCTTCAGGAGTTATTGGTATGTTGGCACCTTCAACAACAAGTTTTGTTTTCAGGCGGTGCACATTCCCCTCATTAAGGACATCCGGACGTGCTGCCGGGATCCATATATCACAGTCAACATCTATGACGGCATCGAGCTCGAGTTTCTGTCCTCCGGGATAATCGACCACGCTTCCTCCGGAGTCTTTTAAAGCTATCAACGCATCAACGTCGACCCCTTCTGAGTTATATAAAGTACCTCTGGAATCTGCCACTGCAACCACAACGGCTCCTTTTTCCACAAGGAAGCGTGCTGCGTTCTTGCCCACTGCTCCAAATCCCTGTACCACGACTCTGGCTCCTTCCAGCTTGAAGTCACAGAACTCAAGGGCCACTTCAGTTGAATGTCTGAGTCCCCATCCGGTAGCCCCTATCTCGTCCAGAGGGATTCCTCCAAGGACCCTGGGCAATCCGACCACCCTGCCGATCTCATCCTTTACACAGGCCATGCAGTCCTCATCCGTACCCATGTCAGGAGCAAAGATGTATTCCTCTATCTCCCTCAATGAGCAGGCCAGGGCTCTTAGAAGTTCGACTTTTTTTTCAGGTTCCATCTTCGGGTCAGCATAGACAACAGCCTTTCCTCCTCCATAAGGAAGGCCTGCAGCTGCATTCTTAAGGGTCATGGCCCTTGCCAGACGGAAACACTCCTCTGTGCTGACATCCGGAGCTATGCGTACTCCTCCAATTGAAGGTCCGGCCGCCACATTATCCACCACCAGCACAGCTTTCAATCCAACAGATGGTTCATATATATGGATGATCTTGCTCGGTCCAAGCTCATCCGCAAATCGAAAAATATCTTCCGTATCAACCCCTCCCTTATATATCTCCTGATTCACAAGATCACAGGACATCATGTTGTATTTTCTCTTTCCTGAATAATAATATTTACCGAAAGACCACATTTTTGATTGTTATTTCAATCAGCCCTTTGCCACAGCCCCTTTTCCTTTAGCTTTTTGATTACATCCACTTTTGTCTCGAACTCAGTGACCCTGAGCTCTTTGCGCTTGATCTTGCCACTGATGGTCTTTGGCAGTTCCCTTAAAAATTCGATCTCCCTTGGATATTTGTAGGGAGCAGTCACCTTTTTCACGTGCTTCTGGATGTCTTTAATAAGTTCTTCAGATGGCTCGAATCCCTTCCTCAGGACAACAAAGACCTTAACAACCTCTCCTCTTATTGGATCAGGACTAGGGATCATCGCCGATTCAAGGACCGCTTCATGGGAATTTACCGCACTTTCAACTTCAAATGGACCGATTCTGTAGCCAGAGCTTATACATATATCATCAGCCCTTGATTCGAACCATATGTATCCGTCCTCATCCAGCATTGCAAGGTCACCGGTCAGATACCAGTTTCCAACGAAGCATTCTGCAGTTTTTTCAGATTTGTTGTGATATCCTTTGAAAAGCATAGGATGATCCCTTTCGACAGCGATTGTTCCCTTTTCACCTGAGGGTAACTTTTCACCTGTATCGGGATCGACAATTGCTCCCTCTACACCGGGTGTGAACCTGCCCATGGACCCGGGCTTTATTTTCATTCCGGGCAGGGTGCAGGCAATGACACAGGTTTCTGTTTGTCCGTATCCCTCTCTCACAGATACCCCGAACTTTTCATCGAAGAAATTAACGATTCCCGGGGTACAGGGTTCACCTGCAGTTAAGATAACCTTCAATTCCGTCAGATCAAATCTCTGGTCCGCATCTTCGATTGTTGCCATGGCCCTGAGTTCCGTTGGGGTAAAACATGCCTTATTTATATTCCATTTATCAAGCAGTTCAAACCATTTTTCAGGCTCAAATCTTCCCGAGTAATGAAAGTTGGTAGCTCCTGCATTTAGAACAGCACCGAACGGTCCCCAATACCATTTTGCCCAACCTGGCTCTGTTGTTGTCCAGCATAGCTCATCGGAGAGTGTATTCCACCAATAATATCGATTTAGCCTGTCGAAACAGTACATCAATGAATGGGTATGCAATACACCCTTTGGTGCACCTGTGGTCCCGGAGGTGTAGTTGATGGTCAAAAGATCACTTGCATCAAGTGTTTCGATCTTCAGGTCTGTGGATACAGAACAGACCTCCTTTTCATAATTTCTCCATCCTTCTCTCTGACCTGAAAAGAATAGGTTGATTTCCGGGATTCTGTCCTTTATTGCATCTACCTCATCAGCAACTGCCGGATCATCTGTTATCAAAGCCTTTGCTCCGGCATCCATTATCCTGTAGTCTATATCCCTGCTTTTGAGCATGATCGTACCGGGAACGACAACGCCACCTATGGCCCAGATGCCGATACTCGCAACATAAATATCCGTTCCCCTGGGAAGTATTACCAGTACCCGGTCACCTTTATGGATGCCTGAGCCCTGAAGGACATTTCCAAATCTCATTGCATTGTCCCATACCTCACAGTACGTTGCTTTCTCTATCTTTCCGTCCGGGTGCTCGGTAACTGCCATCAACTTTGTTCTATCCGTTGCCAATTCCTTTATGGTATTAACAAAATTGTAATCTTCAGGAACATCCCAATTGAAATTCCTTCTCTCCTCTTCATAGTCGAATGCTGCCTTTTCCTTCCCCATGTTGTTCTCCCCTTTTGGTGGCTATGCTCATCCAAAATATGAATTCCCATCTTTCTTTTCTTCTTCTACGCCTTGCCGGAATCTCGTGGTAATCCTATCAGGCAGATCGTCCCGATTGACTTCATCAACTGTCAAAACCTCGAACTCCTCCCTTATCCTCTGCGCCAGCGGATGTTTGCTCGATCTATGAAGTACAGCAAGTATTGGCCTGTCCGAATCAAGGATCTCCTCCACAGCCCGGACGAAGTTCTCTGACTTGAGTTCCATGGGTCCGACCTCATCTATAACTACAAGATCACAACCAATGGCATCCCTGATCGCCTCTGCACCGATACCATCAAGGTCTTCAAGGTTCACATGATATTTTCCCATCTTCGGGCCGGTGCATTTGACATGGCTCAGGATACCTTTCCTGCCAGTATCTATGTCCTCTATCGAAAAACCATGACGTTTGCCTTCCACGCGTATCTCTGAAGCCCGGATCCCGCAGGCTTTTAGGTCAAGTTTTTCCACAATCTTTGACACTACAGTTGATTTCCCCACGCCGGGCTTTCCTGTTACTGCTATTCGTAGCATCCGGTTTTACTCCCCTATATAATGATGGATAGAGTTGTATTTAAGTTAAATTGCTTTTCGACCGGTCGTTAATTTTAGGTGTATTAATCGGCCTTGTGAATTGGCTCTGTAGAAATCCTATGTATTAATTGTAAACAACCATATGATTTAATTATAAGAAATTCCTTGTAGATACAGATTAGGAGACGAAAAAGGGCTGAGCAGGTTCAAGTCAGGCCTGTGAGTTACTTATTGCTGCTCTTAAAGACTGAGGTCATGGATCCTGTCTTTTTTAGTTTTCTTTTATAATTTTCAATTTCTTTTTTGTTACCCGATTGTATATCAAAAGCAATTAGTAGTTTTAAAACATATACTCTATTACCGTATCATAAGTGATACGGCGTGGCAGTGAATCAGAAGGTAGAACGCCATTGGGTATAAAAACCCATAATCTTTCAAGGTTTATATGGCATTTGTAAATCCTTTAGGTCGACCTGAGATGGGGGAGAACATCGGGGGAAAGGGTCGCCCAACGAGATGTTGTCCAATAAGGTCGACAAATCGATCCCTGATCACTGCCTTCAACTTACTTTTTTACGATTTATTTTCGTTTAGTTTTGGCTTTATCTTTACTTCATATAATCCAAACTCTCCTTAGAGAGCCCCATCTAACCTATTGTGGCTCATAGTAAGAAACTTATACATCTTACCAATATGAAAAATTGAGAGTAAAATAGATCTCATAGACCCGTTTCTTTCATTTATTTCACTTACTACATCACCAACTCCCACAGAATACCCGAGACCATATTTCAAGTTTCTTGATGCAGATGCAGGATCTTCTTGGTTGTGTACTTGCCGAGCTTGCTCAGGAGATGGTACTATTGTTCAAGACGGTGATGTAGGGTGCTTTATATCGTTTAATTTATATTAAGTGAACTTCTAATATTTATCAAGGAAATATAATGTAATATTTTTGGATGCTGGTGAGGGAGCATGTCGAAAATCGACTGGCACCAGGAAGATCTGAAAGTCATATCAAGCCATAAATAATAGATAAATATCATTCAAATAAGAATAAGGGGGTTATTCGATTTGGTCTCATCCACAATTATCCTTGTGTTTTGTCTGGTAGCATTTGCAGTTATTCACAGTTTTTTAGCAAGTCTGCCTTTCAAACGTTTTATCATGCGAATTTTGGGTTCCAGGGTAGAAACATTATTCAGGCCAGTATACAGCCTTATCGCATTGATAACAATATTACCACTCATCTACCTTCTATACAAGAATCCGGGGCCTATCCTCTACATAGTACCTTCTCCATGGCGCTGGTTTATGGTTGGCGGCCAATTGATAGGTGCCATCATTGGTGCCAGAGGGTTGATGGATGCACCCCATAGGTTCAAGATCAGTGGACAGTTATCTTTACCAAATACTCCTGAAGCAGGTTCCCTGGATATTCGGGGTATTTACCGATGGATACGTGATCCCTTCCTGCTCTCAGGTCTGATCATTATCTGGCTGACTCCCTTTATGACCTTCAATCTGCTTATCATATACATTTTGTCTACAATATACATATATCTGGGCTCGGTGCATGTGGAAAAAAGACTGCTGTCACGGTTTGGTGACGAATACAGGGAGTACCAAAAAAAGGTTCACAGGATTATTCCTCATTTTGGAGGAGATTATTAAAAAGGTATCGTGCAGCACATTTAATGATCTCAATTAGTTTGTAGATCACAAGAACTTGGCTGTGAACCATATCTCATCCAATGAAATATAGCCACAGAAAATGCTAAGTATGTTCCTGTTCCCAATTTATAAAGGAATAAAATTCCCTTTCAATTTTTAGTTTAGAGTTACTATTTCGTTTTTAGTTTCTTTCAGAGATCTCAGATCAAACTTAGCAGTAATCTTCCTTGCTCAAGCATCGAAAGCTAAATTTTAGTATTTCAGTATTTACGATTTCCGAATATTGCAGAACCAACACGTACCATCGTAGCCCCTTCCTCGATGGCGATCCTGTAGTCATTGGACATTCCCATTGATAGTTCCTGGATATCGATGTTATTCTGATCTACTTGTTTTATCTCATCAAAAAGCGCTTTCATTTTCTTGAAATATGAACGTGTTTGCTCAGGTGATACGTAAGGGGGTATGCACATTAGTCCTTTCACATCAATATTTTTGAGTGAATGGATCTCTGTTAGCACCTGATCGATCTCATCGGATCCAAAACCGAATTTTTGTGGCTCGTTGCCAATATTTATCTGTAGGAAAACCTTCTGTACCTTGTTAATGTCTTTGGCTTTCTTATCAATGTCCTGTATCAACTTCAGTGAGTCAACCGACTGGATCACATCAAAGTGCTGAACGGCTTTTTTAACCTTGTTTGTCTGTAAATGTCCTATTAGATGCCTTTCACAGGGCAGGATCTCATCACATTTGTCCTCGAATTCCTGAACTCTGTTCTCTCCTATGATGGTGGCTCCGGCTTTGATGGATTCATTTATCCTGTCAGGGTCTATCGTCTTTGTGACGGAGACAAGTTTTATGCTTCCAAGTTCCTTAAGGATCATCTTTACATTTTCATCGACTGTCATTTAAGTTCCCAATACGATTTTTATTCAAGATATAATGAATTTAAGAGGTTGATTTGCGGTCTATATTGACTAAGTACAATGAATTTTATATAAAACGTTCGTTTGGTTTTGCGGGCTTCTTCATCTAATGCAACGTATACTTTGAGGACCTTATTTTCTTCCATTCAGCATAAAGCATGTTAATGATCTTTTCAATTACCAGATCATAACTATCTCATTTCAATTGAGATAATAAATGTAAGATCATAGGTCTGCTCCACTGATTCTCGCAGATCTCAAATAGCTTCGAAATATGGATCTGATAATTTTTGTTCTACTTCTCACTTTAACGCTTGCTAACAGAAATCTTACATAAAAAAGAATATATGTGATAATGTAAATCTTCTTTATGGGTTTGAGAGTACTGAAATGAAATTCTCTTATCTGGGTTAGTCGTAAACCGGGGGTTTCGGCTGTAATCAATTAAATCGATAAAAAATAAGTGAGTAAAAGGGGAGTGTTAAAGAAATGTTGTTTATGGACATAATCACATGGGAACCAAAAGACGATAAAGAAATAGGGAGCCGTTTTTTAAACTGGAAATATCCAGAAGGAATCAAGATCATCGGTGAATGGGCAGACCTATCCACTTGTCGACATATTGTCGTATATGATGCAGAGAACGCTGAAACTTATGCTGCTGCTATGTTCCCCTGGAGGGATATCTGTTATTTCGACAGCTTTCCTGTAATGGAATCAAGTGATGTCATGAAATTCATGTCTGAGCACATGGGATATAATCCAGTAATTTGATAAACCAGAGATTCTTGTTTTGTCATCTATTTTATATTTTCTTTTTTAATTTTGGCATCATCAAATGTTCTGCATTTGCTGTTTTGATTCTAATTGTATGGGGTTTATATCTGGCAACTTCAGAAGGTGCAGGTTATGGAAGCATGTTGTTGAAGGCAATGTTAGCTATCGTTATGGCTCTCTTTGTTGTCAAGAGAAGAAAATGATCATCAATGTCTTAGCTCTACTTTAACTTCTCTGACATGTCACTTTTTATTTTTGATATATACAGGCATCAGTAAGAATATGAAATTACAAGGATGTAACTATCTTATTTGAATATCACAAAATTATAGTGGTGTTTTCTGGCAAAATGCATAAATAAAAGTTCAACATCAATAGCTTTTAATAATTATTAAAAACTATAAAAGGTAGAAATTATGGAATGGATATACTTACTAATTGCAGGAATATTTGAAACCGGATGGGCAGTTGGATTAAAATATAGTGATGGTTTAACAAAGTTTTATCCAGTGGTATTTACAGTAGTTACTTTAATTTTAAGCATGTATCTATTGGAAAAAGCTTTGAGAACATTGCCTGTTGGAACAGCCTATGCGGTCTGGACAGGTATTGGGATCATCGGGACAACAGTATTGGGAATATTCCTTTTCAATGAATCAATGAATGTGACCAGACTCTTTTTTATCGGACTGATTGCTGTTGGAATTGGTGGATTAAAACTGGTATCCGCTTGATCATACATTTCCCAATATTTAATAGAAAGTAATCTGATATATAAGTGAGAAAAATGACTGACATTGAAGAAAAGATAATTGACATTGGTCATGAGATCTTTAGAGGCTATGGAGTTGATGATTCCACTGCACAGATCCTATCGATACTTAACTTTGAACCCAATGAGATAAGTATGGAGGAACTGGCACAGAGGACCGGATATAGCCTTGCTTCTATCAGCCTTAAGATAAAGAATATTGAACATTTCTGGGGTATAAAGCGGATACACAAACCCGGATCCCGCAAGACATATCTGCATATGGAAAAGAATCTGTTGGATGCCTTTGCTATACAGATCAGGAATGGTTTTGAAACTGAATTAGACATTGCAAAAGAAAAGATAACTCCTCTTATAGAAGAGTATGGAGAACATGCCAATACTGAAGAGCAAAAAATAAAACTCCAAACGTATGAGAACTATCTCTTAGAGATCAATAAGTTTGAAGAATTGATCCACCATATATATGATCGAATTGATCACTTAAAAAAGAAGCAGATTTAAGCTGTTACTTGCTTTTTCCAATACCTTTTTTGCATTAATTCAATTTTTAGGGATATGGTACTTTTATATCATTCTTTAATTAGAGGAACGATTTGGTAAATTGATAGTTCTAATTCTTATGCCAATTAGGCTGGTTCAGATCGTTAAGGGAAGTAAGTTTTCCTCGTTTCTTTTTTAATTTAGATCACTTCATTAAAGGCATAATTACTACTCTTTATTTACTTTTAAAGTAATTCTTATTAGAGGGATTATGTGGATACATATACAATCGTAGAGTTTATCTTAAGGATAATCGCAAGCTTATTCACGATCGTAGGAAGTATTTTAATAACGTATGGTGGCTTGAGATCAATTTATAAAGTGATCATGCTTGAGATCTTTAAGAAACCATATGAATATAATGGGATCCGAAGAGACCTAACTAATAAAATAATATTCGGACTAGAATTTTACATAGCAGCCGATATTCTTGAGACGGTGTTAGCTCCAACAACTGAAGAACTTATACTTTTAGGTGCAGTCGTAGGTATCAGGACTGTTCTGGGATATTTCCTGGGTAAAGAAGCACAAGAGTATCAGTTAGATTGAATCAATATGATGATTCTAAATTAATGATGTGCTAGTACCGACCATTAATGCATAACAAACAATCTATTTATTTTGACTATTAAAGTGATCCATTATGCAAGAAAACAGCTTTTCAATGAAAGAGATCGAGGATCTGGGTTACTATGATTTCATGAGTTACCTTGGGGTGCCATACTTTCATGTGGGTGGCTTAACATCGACAGAACGGTTGGCTGAACTGTGCCAGATCAACAAGGACAGCAAGGTTTTGATGGTTGGATGTGGCACAGGATTTAGTGCATGTTTTGTGGCTCAATGTTTTGGCTGTTCTGTTGTTGGTGTCGATATTGCGGAGGTTTCCATCAGGAAGGCAAAGGAGCGGGCAGAGGCATTAGGTCTTGGTGAGGGGGTGGAGTTTCGCATGGGTGATGCCTACGACCTGCCCTTTGAGCCTGATACCTTTGATGTGGTGATCACCGAGTTCGTGTCACAGTTCCTTGATAAGAACAGGGCATTCAGGGAATTCGTACGCGTGTTGAAACCCGGAGGCATGGTGGGGGTCAATGAGATGTACAGGGATGCGGATCTCCCTCCATCCGTAGCAGAAGAGATCATGGAAGCTGAACGCATCTTTGCTGAGATAACTCAGTTACCTTTTTCACTTCCTTCTCCTGAGGAGTGGAAACAGTGGCTTGAAAAGGCGGGATTGAGCGATGTTCAGGTGTACAAAAATAAGATCTCTGTGAGTTTGAAGGAATTTAAATTGGTGATAAGAACAATGGGTGGATTCGGGGAATTTACCCGTTTGTTCATAAGCCTGATGATAGGAATGACCAGATACAGCATATCAAGCAAGAAGATAAGGAACAGGTTCAGGCAGCTCATTAAGGGCAAAAGGATCCTGATGAGGAAAAAAGCTACATCGGAGCATGTGGGGTATGTTCTTGCTGTTGGCAGGAAAGTCTGAAGTTCAAATATCTAGCATTCTGTTTAGTTGCTAAGATTCCCGGAATCACTGAGTTCCGGCATACTTTTTTCAAGCCCCACAAGTTCTTTTATCGTCTTTGCCAGACATGCGACAAGCCATCTCTTCAGAAGTGTTCTCTCACCCAACGTCCTCCCATTTTCATTTATCTCACCCTGCAACCACGCAGTCAGGTCCATGAAATAACTCAAGGCTATCTTTTGATGATCTTCATTAGAGGAACCACAGCCCTCGAAATCCGGTGATGGGCTTAATTCTCCTATGGCTTCGATCGTCTTTTTGATATTTTCGGGGAATGCATAATGGCAGATATCGGTGCGATCGATCTGGTAAATGAGGGTTTCGAACTCTTCGATCAATGTGTTTCTTTCTGTCTCGAAATTCCACAGTAGCCTGTCCAGCAGTGCTGAAACGAGTGCCTCTTTGTGTTTGTCTCTCTCCCCAAGTGAGTTATACACTTCCTCGAACAGTTTTTCGGGAATGCTTCTGTGATCTTCTTCTGTTGACTGTTCTCCTCGAACCCATTTCTGAAGTACCCAGATATACTCCTGTCCTTTCCGACTTCTGCCGGTCCTGTCGGCTTGCCAGGCATTTTCTCCGCATTTCGGGTGAGCACTGCCGATAGACTCCGGATCAAGATCGAGTTCCATCCTGCCGATGGATCCAATTATTCGAAGGACATGGCGTTCAAATTTGAAATGGCAGATCTCCAGTCGGGTTATCAGGTTGCGGATATCTTCTGCTACCTGCGGAACAGTGCCGAGATGTTGTTCTAATTGGTAGATCTCAACGATCTCCGAGTCCGGATGCTCAAATCCGATATTTGCCCACGGCTCCAGCAGGATTTCTTCCGGTCGTTTGTCCATTAGAAGCAATTAGAATTTAATCATGAATAGTTCTTTTGATTGTGTTTGGACATGCTACTGTTTTTTGTCAGTTTCATGGCCTTTATATTCATCTGTATCTGGATCTTTGGTGTCATAAACTAATTGTAGCTATACGTTAATTACTTTTTATGGAAAAGTTGAGGGGTGTGGTTGTACAAACTATTAAAAAGTGGAACTCTGATGACGGGCTATCTTTCAGTGCAGCTCTCTCATTTTATTTAATACTCAGTCTTCCTTCCTTACTTTTGTTTTCATTATCCATTGGTGGAATGTTCCTGAAAGTGGAACGACTTCAGGCAACAATTATCGAGTACATTTCGCCTTTTGCAGATGAAGAGATCATAAACTCATTGAACCTTCTTTTCCAGCAATTACCGGAAACAAGTTCCCTTACTTTTGGATTGTTGGTAAGTTTCTTACTTTTTCTTTGGAGTGCTGGCAACATCTTTTTGCATTTCCAGAAAACGATCAATAAGATGTGGGGAGTTTTAGAATATAAAAAAGGATTTGTTCGAAGAATTTTTAAAAAACGTATTTCTTCATTTGTTGCGGTTTTTATATTTAGCTTGTTGCTGATCATGAGCATTCTTGCCGAGATCTTTTTAGTAGTGATCTCAAAAATACTTACGAATATTATTCCATTTTCTCTTGATATTATCCAATATGCTTCTTCTATTGCAAACGTGTTCGTACTTACAGTCCTTTTTATCTATCTCTACAAGACACTTCCTGAAAAGAAGATAGACATCAAGTATATTGCCATAGGTTCATTTCTTACTGTTTTTTTCATTACCATTGGCAAATATCTTTTTAGCTTCTATCTTTCGTATAGCAATTTAACAACGGTCTATACGCAAATTGGTGCCTTCCTTGCGATTTTTTTGTGGTTGTACTATTCTTCTATGATCGTAACACTAATGACCGAATTTATCAAGATCTATTCAGATATTGAACAACAGGTTGTTGTAGATAAATGATACTTTTGTACCCTGTCCAATTATTTATTCAATAATAATTTGGTTATAACCATGCACTTTTACCTCCCTGATCAACTGAGTTCAAAATGCCACATGTTCTTTCTCTAAAGAACCTGCACAGAACACCTAAATAAATTGGATGGATATCTACATGAGGAATGTTTTACAAAATAGGAACTGAATTTCCGGGTTTTTGTAAAGAGATCGAATATCCATATGTCCTTCATATGGCAAAAACGAAGATGTTAATATGATAATATAATGTGGTGTGATCGGCTTGAGATATAATGTAGTTCTGGGTGTACTGGGTTCTATCCTCTGGCTGCTTGCCGTATTTATGTTCATTCCATTGTTTGTGGCTCTTTATTATGATGAACCACTTTTAACTTTTGGCTTACCTTTGATAATCACGATGCTTATTGCTTTTGTTTTTTCATTGTTTTTCGCAAAAGTGGAAGAAGAATGGAATATGAAGGAAGGCTTTTTCATTGTAGCATCAGGCTGGCTTATTGCAGCAGTGGTCTATTCTCTTCCTTACATGCTCGAGGGTGTACCTCCGGTCAATGCCTTATTTGAATCCATGTCCGGTGTCACTGCTACCGGAGCAACTGCACTTGTCGATATTGAGAGCCATAGCAAAAGCCTGCTCTTCTGGAGAGGTATGACACAATGGCTTGGAGGCATGGGTATTATCATGTTGTTCATTGCTATCCTGCCAAAGCTCGGCATTGCAGGCCGTCAGATGTTCCGTGCAGAGGTTCCGGGTCTTCAGGAAGAACAACTTCGTCCGAGGATCAGGGAAACCGCCAAAATACTGTGGCTCGTTTACATTTCACTGTCAATTGCAGAAGTCATCGTCCTGGATCTTGCTGGTTTGTCCTTTTATGATTCCATAACCCACACATTCACATCCATATCATGTTCCGGCTTTTCCCCGTATTCAGACAGTATAGCAGCTTTTAATGATCCCGTGGTCGAAGCAATTTTCATAGTTTTCATGTTCCTTGGGGGAGCAAACTTTGCCCTTCACTACAAAACGATATTTTCTGATAGAACGAGTCTGATAAAAGATCAGGAATTCAAGTTCTACTTCGCTATAATTGCTATAGCAACCCTTGTTCTTGCTTATATGCTCTTCAGCACCCGGGTCTATTCACTTTCTGATGCTTTCAGGTACAGCAGTTTTCAGGTCATTTCCATCCTTACAACTACAGGTTATGCTACAGCGGATTTCAATCTCTGGCCGGACTCCTCAAGGTTCATCCTCTTCCTGCTGATGTTCATCGGAGGCTGTGCCGGTTCTACATCAGGCGGTGTGAAAGTAGTGCGTGTACTTCTTCTGCTAAAATATGCACAGAATGTACTTTTCAAGGTGCTTCACCCAAAAGCTATCAGACATGTCCGCTTTAACGGCAAGACAGTTCCTGAGGATGTTATTCATTCAATCGTATCCTTCATGGTAATTTACTTCATGATCTTCGTTGCCAGCTCGACCATGCTCTCACTAATGGGAATGGACTTTGTTACTTCCCTGAGTGCTTCCATTGCAACCCTTGGAAATGTCGGTCCCGGTCTCGGCCTTGTAGGTCCGATGGCCAGCTTTGATGCCATTCCAGACCTTGGCAAGCTGATACTAACTGCTAATATGTGGATCGGAAGACTTGAGGTGTTTACAGTGATGGTGATACTGACGCCGGCTTTCTGGAGGAAGTAAAAATAAGTAGCTTAAAGATTCTTTATTTTCATTTTCGTCGTTTTTGACTTTTTATTTTCTGTTTTCTTACCAAACTTTATCCGTATAAGCAATGAATAGTTTCGGCAACATCTCTTCTGAAAATTTGAAATATTATATAATTATTCATCTTTACAAAATTACAAGACGAATCATCTTATCATATAAATATAAATATAATAAATGTACTATTTCTGATGGGGCTAATTAATTTACATTGCTAATATCGGTCTGAACGATATTTTCTAGTTTTGTAAATGGGGGCATTTAATGAATGAGTTTACATACTCAAGGACAATTCGTCGTGAACTTTCAACTATTGCAGTTTTAACTATCTTCGTGGGAATTTTGTCTATAAATTTTGATTTATTTGAAGGAATACTTCATTATGTGCATGTCAATGTACACAGTGATCTGGATGAAATTTTTTTAACGTCTGTATTTTTATTGTTTTCTCTTTTTATTTTCTCATATCATCTATATGCTGAAGTAAAAAGAGAATCTATAAGCCTCGTTGAAGCTAATACAAATTTTCAAAATATTTTTGATAGCTCAAATGATTCGATCGTCGTTTATAGGAAAGGCGGTTCCATCGTAAATGCAAATAATGCTCTTATCAATAAACTGGGTTACACCAAAGACGAGTTAATGCAGATGCATGTTCAGGAACTATATGATCCTAATTCTAGATCTATAGAAATTAAAGATGAAATTTTTCGACCTCAGGGAAAATCTTCATTATTAGAGATAGAAGCTATTCACAAGGATGGTTCAAGAATTCCTACGGAAGTAAGTAGCAGTTTGTTTACGTCTAATGGTCTTCCCTATATTATTTCCGTTGGCAGGGATATTACGGAACGTAAGAGAATCCAAACTGCAATACTTGAAAAGAATAAAGCCCAAGAAGCCAGCCAGATAAAATCTGAATTCCTCGCAAACATGAGTCATGAATTACGAACTCCCCTCAATTCTATCATCGGCTTCTCACAGTTGCTAAATAGCAATCCTTATGAAAACCTGAACGAAAATGAAATTAAATATTCATACAATATCATGAATGCAGGGAATCACCTGCTGGAACTGATTAATGACATTCTTGATATTTCTAAGGTAGAAAGCGGTAAAATTGAACTTGAATATGAAAAATTCGGTTTACATGCTTTCTTTTCTGAAGTAGAAGGTATAGTACAGCATCTGGCAAGCAAAAAGAACATTGAAATATATAGTCATTTTAGTTCTGAAAGTATAGAAGTGTATGCTGACAGATTAAGGATGAAACAAATATTGTACAATCTATTAAGCAATTCCGTGAAGTTCACACCTGAAAATGGGTGTGTATAGGTAACTGCTACTGATCTTGATAACATGCTTGAGATCTCTGTATCGGATAACGGTATAGGCATTCCGAAAAATAAACACGATGAGATATTTGAGACCTTCAAACAGGTTGATTCTTCAACCTCAAAGCAATATGGGGGCACAGGTCTCGGATTAGCTTTGGCCAGGCAGTATGTTGAGCTGCATGGGGGAAACATATGGGTTGATAGTGAAAAAGGTAGGGGTAGTACCTTTACGTTCACTATCCCTTTTAATTCTGTTTCTTAAATGAGCATATAAGTCCTTTTATTGCACTCAAAAAACGCTTCAATCGAGAGTCTTCTTCATCATTATAGTTACAGAACTTAGTATCATAATAGTGGTTAATGTATTTCTCTACAGAATCCTCGAATTTTTCTATCTCTTCATCAGTAAGAGGATGGCATGAAATACAGAAATCGTCTTTTTGAATGGGACGCCCTCCGTATTCCTCTAGCAGGCATACAGCATCGGTTCCAACAAAGCTATTGTCCACTAAACAATATCCGGAAAGTTCTCCAAATATCCTCTTTAGTTTTTTACAATTATAGACACGAAGAGAGTCCTGGAAGTCATCATAAATGAGAGTAATGTTTTGTAAGTGTCCATCTTGTTCATCATCAAAGAAACGCCAATCATATCCGGCTTTTTCATTTCTGCCTCCCTCTATGACCTGAGGTGCATAGCAGCTAAGCTCGTAAGGAGAGATTACGAGCTTGTCCCCCTTTTTAGCAAAATAGCCTTCTCTGGTAATGTAATTGTCTGATCTGGAAATATACTTCCCGATCACTACTACTTTATTTTCCAGCGCGTCTTTATTTTCAAACATACTATTATTAATTTTAATGAATTATAATCGTATATACCTTTTTGGTTAACAAGATCTCAATTCTCTTCAGGTCCAAGGACAGAATACATAGCACTGATACTTTTCATTATCTTGGAGGCTTCACTTCATATCTGTAACCTTGCCTTTTTGACCACAACTTCTGCTAAGACCTGCGAAGGATCGATCAATGGAACAGGTACTTCCTCTTTAATCGAAAGTAAGGTAAGTTCAGTACAACCAAGTATTATGGCTTCTGCACCCTCTTTAATGAGTACTTCAATTACTTCTAAAATATCTTCCCGTGCACTTCCATCTGTGTATCCTGCCTTTATCCCTTCTTGTCCATAAATTGAATTCATGACCTTTTCCTGTAACTCTTCATCTGGCGTTATTATTTTTATTCCCCAAATCGCATCATGATATAGTCTGGTCATTAGTGTACCGGTAGTGGCCAATAGCCCAATTTTCTTGATATCCGAAAATTCTTTGTGGATGTAGGATGCAGTTTCTGAGATCATATTTATTATTGGGATCTCTGTACTGCTTTGTAGTTCAGGATAAAAGTAATGCATAGTATTGCATGGTATTGCAATTAACTCTGCACCGGCATTTTCCAGAGTCTGGATAGATCTTTTTGCTTCCTCTACGGGGCTTATGCCCAGTCCAAGTATTGCCAGTGTACGGTCTGGTATATTTGGATT
Source organism: Methanococcoides orientis (assembly GCF_021184045.1). Lineage (NCBI taxonomy): Archaea > Methanobacteriati > Methanobacteriota > Methanomicrobia > Methanosarcinales > Methanosarcinaceae > Methanococcoides > Methanococcoides orientis. The sequence goes on along the minus strand of NZ_CP073710.1, from coordinate 934,808 downwards.
ATTATCGATGAAGATCCTCAAATGGTCCTGATCATTTTTAGCGGGAGTATTTTTGATAACCTTTAAGAAAAAACGTGCAGTTGATTCAGATCCTACGCCCCCTAAAATCCCAACCGTTTTATCATGTGCTCTGACTTTCATTAAATTGCTCCCCAAACTTCCCCATTTGCAAGATTCCCCTCTATTCTCACTTTGATTGCTAAATTAAGTACCTATATTTTTATTAGGCTATTATCATAAATCAATTTTGTATTTTTATCAATATATCAAAAAAATTTTATTATTTTATATCTGATATGAGCAAACTTATTTTTGGGATAAAAACAAACATTCTTTATTAATTTACTAATTTATTAGTTAGCTATATTTGCAAGGGAATATTGGGGTGTAAAATGTGCTCACGTTAAAAGATTCCGTAACAATAAACCAACCACCTGAAGTTATTTTTGAGTGGTTCACTCATTTTTGTGAAAATTACACTTCATGGCATCAGGACCATATAATTGCGAAATGGATTCGGGGGAAGGATTTTGAAAAAGGTTCGACTCTTTATGCTGAGGAATATCTCAACGGTAAACTGGAAAAATTAAGCTTTGAAATAACCAGATCCAAAAAAGGTGAATTGATTGAATACAAACTAGTATTCCCACATTCCATTATCTCTCCAGGTGGAGCATTTTACATAGAACCTCTTGGTGACAATAGATGCTTGTTCACTGCTACTCTTTCTTTTCGATTTGGATGGTTGTTCTCGAAAATTGCAAAAAAAAGAATTGATTCCCTCAGAACACATATGAAAGAAGAAGGAGAAAATCTTAAAAGTATATTGGAAAATTCAAGCTATTAATTCCCTATAATAGAGTTATCTCCAACAGTCAGGATCATTCTAATATCCAATACAACACGCATCCTTCTCAGGAAATCCATCTGAAAAGTTTTGATGTTATTTTATTATGGGGAAAGATATATTAGTGGTCATCTTCAAGTTATAGCCTGTACAACCAATATAGAGTAGGTGTATTTTATTTTATAGGCGACAGTCAACGAAAGCGTGACTAAAGTATCTGTTATTTAAGATCCAATATGCTTTTTTATGCCAATTTTGGATGTCAAATTATAGATGCTGTTTTGAAGCCGAAACCTTAGTCGTGGTATTTGATGGAAAAATACAGTAAGCAACAAAAAGAAATAGCAACAATGATCGATTCTGATGACTTTCTGGACAAATGGAAAGATTGGAATTGGCAGTTAAAACATTCTATTCAGGATATTGAAACTTTCGAGAAACTTCTCGGAATAAGTTTTGAACCTTCTGAAAAAGCAAAACTTGAAGAAACCCTTGAAAAGTTCCCTTTGTCTATCACTCCTTATTACTTATCACTGATCGACTCTGATGATTTCAGAAACGACCCTATTTTTCTCCAGGCTTTCCCTTCACCCGAAGAATTAAGTGTATCAGATGAGGAACTTGAGGACCCTCTTTCAGAAGATACGGATAGCCCCGTTGAGGGCATAACCCACAGATATCCTGACAGGGTACTTTTCCACATAAGCAATGTATGTTCGATGTATTGCCGCCATTGCACACGTAAAAGAAAGGTTGGTGACATTGATTGTATCCCCGGAAAAGATAAGGTACTCAAAGGTATCGAATACATCAGGAACACTCCACAAATAAGAGATGTATTACTTTCTGGTGGTGATCCTTTGATGTTGTCTGATGATTACTTAGACTGGATCCTTACTGAGATCAGTAGCATTCCTCATGTAGAAGTGATCCGTATAGGCAGCAGGATGCCTGTAGTACTTCCATATCGTATCACAGATGAACTTGTAGATGTACTTAAAAAGCATCATCCTGTCTGGTTGAACACACATTTCAACCACCCACGTGAGGTAACAGCCTCTTCCAGGCGGGCACTTCAAAAGCTTGCAGACGCAGGCATTCCTCTTGGAAACCAGACAGTATTGCTTGCAGGCGTGAATGACTGCCAGAGGATCATAAAGAAGCTGGTCCATAAGCTGGTCCAGAATCGTGTCCGTCCGTACTACCTGTACCAATGTGACCTTTCCGAAGGACTATCACATTTCAGGACACCTATAGGAAAGGGAATTGAGATCATGGAGAACCTGATCGGTCATACGAGTGGGTTTGCAGTTCCTACTTATGTCATTGATGCTCCTCATGGAGGGGGGAAGATACCGGTCATGCCGAATTATATCATTTCATGGTCAACGAATCGCGTTATCCTCCGTAATTATGAAGGTGTGATTACAACCTATAAAGAACCGGAGTCATACAAACAGGTGTATTGTGACCGCAAGTGTGATGACTGCTATCTCCAGCTTAAGCTTGATGATGCTACTGAATACAAAGGAGTCGGAATTGCCAAACTGCTTGCAGATCATGACGACACCACCAGTCTTGTTCCTGAAGATAATGCAAGGATGGAGAGAAGGGCTTAATGGATTCCATTGGAAAAATAGGCAATTCGATCATCCAGCACGGCAGTTATAACGACCGGATCTATCTTATGAAACTGGATCCGACAGACATGCCTTCACTTCTGGATGAAATGGATGCCCTTGCAGAAAGGGAAGGCTATTCCAAGATATTCACAAAGGTTCCGAGGTCTTTCAGGGAGCTTTTTAGTGATCGTGACTATCAGTGTGAAGCATCTATCCCGCGATATTATGAAGGGGAAAATGCAGTTATCATGAGCAAGTTCCTTGATGACAAGAGAAGCATCAACTCCCTGAATAAAATGCATGAGGATGTCATAGATACAGCCTTTTCAAAAGAAAAATATCTGAATTCCACTCTTCCACGAGGATATTCTATAAGGAAATGCGGGAAGCAGGATATTGAACAGATAGCTGAAGTTTACCAGAAGACGTTTGATACCTATCCTTTCCCTATACATGATCCGGAATACCTGTTAAAGACAATGGAAGATAACGTTGTATATTTCGGTGTTTTCAGGGACGAAAGAGCAGTTGCACTTTCCTCTGCTGAAATAGACTTTGATAATTCAGCCGTTGAAATGACCGATTTTGCGACATTGGCCGATTTCCGTGGAAAAGGCCTATCCTCACATCTGCTTATGAGAATGGCAGAAGAGATGAAAGTAATGGAAATCAGGACCGCATTTACCATTGCAAGGTCAAGCTCTTACGGAATGAACATCGTGTTTGCAAAATGCGGATATGAGTATTGCGGAAGACTTGTGAACAATACCAATATTTCAGGCAACATCGAAAGCATGAATATATGGTATCTTGATCTTGGATCGGATTGATATTTTATATCGATCTCTTTCTTTTTCTCTTTCTTTATCTTCTTCTTCATTTTGTGTTTTTTGAGAGCATAAATTTATTTCTTCGCTTAAAATGCGTAACTCTTTTTATTCTCGCTATTTATTATTTTCATATGTCCGAAAATACAATTTTCTACAAAATATCATTGCAAAATTTCGGATAGAACTTGTGCCAGAGATTTTTGTTAACTATCTAAATATGGATCACCTTCAACACATCAGTTACTTTTTAATATAACCACTCACATTTTTTAACTATGAATATAAAATTTATGTATGTACTAGCATCATCTATTTTTTTGATACTTTGCACAACTTCTACGTGTATTTGTTCTGATGAAAATACTATAGATGAAGCGATGATCGAATCATTGATACAGAATACGGGACATTCGACCGTATTTGTCAGAGTTGATGCTGTGAAAAGTCTTGTTGAGATAGGAGGGCCTGCAGTAGATCCTCTGATCCAGGCACTAAATGACGAAAAGCCTAAAATTCGGGAGAATTCAGCAGCTGCTCTTGGAAAAATAGGAGATGAAAGAGCAGTACAACCTCTCATTAATTTGCTGGGTGACGATGATAACGATGTCCAGCGTGCTGCAGAATTTGCTCTTTGTGATATCGGGGACCAAGCAGTGGAGCCACTGGTTGAAGCCATAAATGATCCTGATGTAAATTGGGCTGTCCATTCGAATGGAATGCGTGTTCTTGAAACAATAGGAGATGAGAGGGCAGTAGGTCCACTGATCGAGATGCTTGGAGGCGTAGACGGTGTAGATGCCGCTACAGCTCTAGGAGAAATAGGTGAACCAGCAGTTGAACCCCTTATCGATGCTTTAGGGGATGAAGATCCACACGTGCGGGCATATGCTGCCAGAGCTCTGGGTAGAACAGGTGATTCGAGGGCAGTTGAGCCCGTAATTGAACTACTCAACGACGAAGATGAGAATGTAAAATCAAATGCTGCAATGGCACTTGGTAAGCTCGATGACAAAAGAGCAATTGAACCACTCACAAAAGCTCTGGATGGTGACTCCGATAGGGTGCGTATTCTTGCAAGATCAGCGATCGACGACATTGAAAGACAGGTTAGCAGTTCTAAAGTTATGACCTTTTACGGAGAGGGAAGGGAGTTCTATACAGAAGATGAAAGGCGAAGCTGGCTTGATAAACTTGAAAGTATGAGGAATATAATGGGTGACATGCAGAAATACATGCATCCGTATGGTCCTGTTATCTCTTATGGACAGGGTTATGATGGCTATATATCAGTCACATTCCTGGAAGGTTCTGAGGTCAATGAGTCTTTGATGGATGAAATTTATGGGGTAATTGACAAGAAAGCTGTTGAGAATGGTATCGATGATATACCTGTGAAATTCGAATTTGAGGAGATGCCCGTACTAGATGAAGCACCATGTGAAGATCTCATCGAAGAGGACATTGATACTCCTAATACGCCAGGTTTTACAATCTTTTCACTTATAATGGGACTTTTATTCGTACTTAAAATCCAAAAGTGATTGTACTCACGAATTACCAATGTATATTTTCAGGAACTATTGAAAAATCAACTTTGTTTAAAGGTGGTATGGATGATAAGTAAACAAGTAGCAAAGAGAATTGTTCTAGTAACGATTGCAGTATTGCTAATATTTGCGATAATTTTCTACAGGTGAAGCATTCATGACAAATAATCAAATGCCAAATCGGATTACTCTATTCGCAATTGCAGCAGTGTTTATATTCATCGTATTGTATGCAATCCCATGGTTGCTTGCTGGACCAAGTGAACCAATTTAACAATCGTTAACGAAGACGAATATCCACACAATGCATCTATTTAGATAACGCGACCTGATGGTAGGATATATGTAAACAAAACTTTCAGGCTCGAAGCAGGTGAACACATCAGGGTAGGCAGACAATCTCTGGAATGGAATACACCACCAAAGTTGGGTTATGAACTTATTAAACCCGAATGGGATTATTGTTTCAAATCTGAAAATCATACAGTAGGTTTTGATACTGAATCCCGTTGGGGAAATACGGTTACTTATACACTAACCAATGATAGTGGTGAAGTTGTTGTTGATGTTTCGGGCTTTACATAATAGGCCTATTATTAAAATTGCAGCATCTTAGTTGAATTTGATGATAAGGATTTCTACAGAGCTTAAAAATTATACAAACATATAAGTTGCTATATACAAATATAATATTGATGGGGATAATTATCAAAATACCGGGGTCTCTAATTAATTGGTAATTTCTTTCCTCCTGATAATTTATTAATTTCTTAGTACTGTGTTTGTTGAATAGAGGTGTTAGATATGGATAAAGGATTCTCAAAAGATCTTAGTGATTTGATGCAATTCCCTTCAGAGGGAATTTTCAGTACCGTTCTGGCAAAAGCTGAAGACTATAACTATACACTGATGTGCCTTGCTGCCGGTACGAACATTGACGAGCATACTTCTACGAAAACAGGAGTTGTTCAGGTCTTGAAAGGAAAAGGTATTTTCAGGCTGTTCGATAATGACATAGAGATGAAAGAAGGGACCTTCATTTTTATGCCAGCAAATGCACCCCATTCTCTTCAGGCGGATGAGGACCTGGCAATATTGCTATGTCTCACAAAGTGAGATCGATCAAAAGATTGGACTACAAGGAATTATTGATTAACACGAAAAGCTGTTAAGCTCCGGTTTAACAGTTTTTCATTCCAGCTCAATGTCATAGATATTTAACAGGGAGATCACTTCCGGGATAGAAAATTTAGTCTTTTTCAGGAAATTGTTATTTGGGTCTATATCATAGTTTTTTGCATTCCTGAACGACGTAAAGCTCAGGTTCGCATTCTGAATGAGACTTTTCTTAAGATCGGAATTTTCAAAATTCGCTTTTGCAAGATTGGTATTTAGAAAATCACAATCATGTACCTGACAATTGATAAAATCCGTATTTTCCAAATTCAGATCGGAAAAGATCGACAGTGAAAGAAAAGAGTCTTCAAATCCAAAAGTGAGTATGAAATCATTACATTTTGAAAAATCCAGTCCCAGAATTTTGCAGTTCCTGAATATGACCCCTTGCAATTTTGTATTTTCCAGATCGACGTTTGATAAATTGCAGTTTTCAAAAACACAACCAATAAACTTTGAATTTTTGAAAGATGCGTCCCTGAGGTCGATATCCTTAAAGGTTTCCTCTTCAAATTCTTTGTTCTGGTACTGCATGCTCTGGAAATAATGCTGCTTTTTATATGAGTTCTTCGCACACGGAGATGTGAGATTCTGGTTCTGGAAGCGATTGAAAAACCTTAACTTTAATTTAAGCCTCTCTATTCCGACAGGAATCTTATGTAAATCTCAAGCTTCATATTTTTTAAGGGTACCAAAGAACTTATCTCTGTTGAACCAGATAATTTCTACTCATGAATGACCAATATGAGCCAGATACCTCTGGTCATTCCTGCACAAATACCCTTCCGGGTTGGAATAAGGAGCTGGAATCGGCTTTTTCTACCTATTCAGGTCCATACTTAGCTGGAAGAGTGGTAGCTCGACACAGATCAGCCTGCGATATTCTTTTTTCAGATGATATTCTAAATGCAGAAACTGATGTCTCACTTCTTAAAACTAGTAAACAACCAGTAGTTGGAGACTTCGTCGTTCTCTCAGATCAATCGGGATCAGGTTCACATGTTATTGTGGATGTCTTGCCCAGAAGCACCTGTCTATTAAGAGGAGCTTCAGGGGATGGTCGTGAGGAACAACTGATCGCTGTAAATATTGATACTATATTTATTGTAATTTCGATCGAAAATAATCTTAATTTACGAAGGCTTAAACGCTATCTTGCCATTGCGCATTCATCTGGTGCGAAACCAGTGGTCCTGCTTAATAAGATCGATCTTGCAGATGATCCATCTCAAATGGTGGAAAAAATACAGTCTGTTACAGGAGATGTGCCTGTTATTGCTGTCAGTGCTCTTTCACAAGATTATTCTTCTGTGATCTTCTCTTACATTAACCCGGGCGATACTGTGTTACTTCTTGGTTCACCAGGGGTTGGGAAATCTACACTCATCGTTTCTCTTATTGGCGAAAATACTTCGGAAAAGATGGATGTTCGGGAAAGTGATGGGGATAAAGATAGCATAACTACAATGCGGGAGTCTTTCCTTCTTCCCAATGGTGCGATCATTTTTGATGATCCGCATATACCTTCATGAAATAGCCTGGATCCGGAGTTTCATTTTCCTTTCAAATGAGATTTGAGGCTGAACGCTTCATATATCTTCCCATTCTGCTTCATCCAGCATTCCGTCACATCAACCACCTTCTCCACATCATCAACTATAATACCATCAGCAGTTGCTATCACTGCACTTGTTCCCGCTTTCTTGAGGTCGAAATCAACATGTTTTGAGGTCTTTGAATCGGCTTTGAAATTGTTACTTTCGGCTCTTTCCCGGATGAACTGTGCAAGTTTTCCACTGTTGCTCATCTGGGAATCAAGAAGGATGGTAGCAGATCTTAATTTCAAAGTTGAGAGTGTTGATAACATCTCATCAACTGCCATGTAGGTTGTGTCTGTGACCCTGTGGTTCCTGAATATTCCACTGGTATCGCGCAGGAAACTATCATCTGCATACCATATGGTTTCATTTTTCAGTGAGCTTTCTATGGTTATTATGACATTGTAACCATCAATAAGGACATCGCAACCTTCTAGTTGGGAACATTTGAGTTTCTTTTTCATGCGGCTTTCTGCAGTTTCTGGTGAGAACACCAGTCTTGCGAGTACATGCCTTTCATGTTCTGTCAGTTGGTAATGGTTGCTTACAAAAGTAATTGCAGTCTTTCTCACATAGCCTCTTGTGAGCAGGTACCTTATGTCTATTGCAGGCTCTAATAGCTTTTTTTTGAGTTCATCGACTGGAAGCGGATATGCATCAGACATTGCAAATACTTTGCTGTGAGTAAGATTTATAGATGTCGCCAACCAATCTACTATTTTGATGAGTGGGAATACAGAAAAAGACCGAAATGATCAGTTTGATCCAGGAACATATCCTGCATCCCAGATACTTGAGATCGAACTTCCTAAACCGATCCTTGAAAGCAGTACTTCCATCGAATAGGCCCTTGCAGAAAGGCAGTCCGTTCGTTCCTATTCCGGCAGGTCGCTAGCACTTTCTGACGTGTCCCAACTTCTTTGGGCTGTACAGGGAATAACGCGGGATAGTTTCTTCAGGACAGCACCTTCAGCTGGTGCCCTTTATCCGCTCGAGGTGTATCTGGTTGTGGGTAATGTAGATGGGGTTGCTGCTGGTGTTTACAGATATGTGTCATCCAGGCATTCAATGTTACGCGTTTTTGATGGTGACAGGAGGGACGAGCTGTGCAAGGTCTCGTTGTTACAGCCACAGATCAGGGATGCTGCTGCAGTTGTTGTGATCGCAGCGGATTATTCACGCACGACGGTAAAGTATGGAAACCGTGGGATCAGATATGCACATATCGAAGTGGGCTGTGCTGCTGAGAATATCTATCTGCAGGGAGTATCACTTGGTATCGGGACGTGTGCCGTGGGTGCATTTGATGACGGGGAGGTTGCTTCCATCCTTGATCTGCCAGTCAATGAAGAGCCATTGCTGATACTGACAATAGGGTATGTATAACATCATTACATGTTGTGTCGGCGTAGTTACCGATAGTTACGTTCTGATATTCGAATTTTATCTTTCATGCATACACATTGAAACTTAAACAATCACATTTAAGATGGGGATAAATCGTGGATATTTCCTTTTTGTTCCTGAACAATCGTTAAGATAATAAGCAATACAAACTCACAAATAAAGATACTTACAGATCTATATTTTCTCAACAATAAAGGAAATGAGTCTTGAATGATTAGCAGTGAAGACATTGAAACGATCATAAATAGCAGTCAGGCAGTCATTTTCCTGTGGAAGATTGACGAGGACTGGACTGTTGATTTTGTATCAGAGAACATACTCCAGTTTGGTTATGACATGGATGAATTCAAGGATGGAAAATTGAAATATACAGATATAGTCCATCCTGATGACATCGATAACTTAAAAGAGAAATTTTTGGAATATGCTAAAAAGGACAAACTTGTTGGGTTTACGCGTCAATACAGGATCATAACTAAGTTTGGAGAAATACGCTGGGTCGATGAGCGATCATTGATAAGACGAAATGAGATTGGAGATATAGATCACATACAGGGAATCATTTTTGATATTACGGAAAATAAAAAGGCAGAGGAAGCCTTACAGATCAATGAAGCACGTCTGGAAACGCTGCTTAAGCTTAATCAGATGAGTTCCCAGTCAGTAAAGAGCATAATTGAATTCGTACTTGAAGAAGGTCTCAAACTGACAGGAAGTGAAGTTGGTTACTTTGCTTTGGTGAACCAGTCTGAAGATGCCCTCACGGTGCATTCTTAGTTTGAAACAGCAGGGATGAGCTGTAATGTTGAAACAAAAAAGCAACTTTTTTCTGTTGAAGGAACAGGATCATTCGGGGAAGCCATAAGGGAAAGAAAACCTGTAATTACCAACGAGCATTTTTCAGGTTCAGCAAAAAAAGGATACCCTGATGGTCATGTAGAGCTTGTCCGCCACATGGATATTCCAATATATGATGGGAGTAAGATTGTGGCACTAGTAGGCGTTGGGAACAAAAGAACAGATTATGCTGACTTCGATGTTAAGCAATTAGGACTGTTGTTCGAAGATATGTGGAAGGTCATTCTTCGCAAAGAACTGAGAGATGCTTTGAAGTTGTTCTCTAAAGATTTTGAAAAAGCAAATAATGACCTGAGATCAATTAACAGTATCAAAAAAGAGTTCATTGATAGCAAGGAAGATTTATCGACTTTAATATGTGAAGGTAACTTTGTTGAAAAAGAAACGCTCCGTTCACTGAACAAACAACAGAACAAAGCTGTGGATATCGCAATAAGAAGTTGTGAAAAATTAAACGGTATAGTTTATTCATTATTATATATGGACATGGAAGAGTTTGGAACGAAGAACTACGCTCCATCTCAGGTAAATGTTCGTTCAATTATTGATAATGCTATATTGAATGTTATTTTAAGAACCGATGAAAAGAACATAACATTAACGAAAAAAGTACCTGATGATGTTACCAACATAACGGTCGATAAAGATAAAATTACAGAGGTACTGACGAGAATTATTGAAAGTCTCATACAGTTTATCCCTGAAAACGGAAACATTGATATTAGAGTGTCTGAAGAGGACGATATAGTTAATTTTGAACTGAAGGATAATGGTTTAGGAATTCCGAAATCACTTGTATCAAACCTTTTCGTCAGATTTTACCAGATACAGGACGTGGAGTCTTCTGTATTAAGTAAAGATTACGAAGAGTTGAAATCAACGTTTTATCTTTGCAAAAATATAATCGATACCCATAATGGAGATATTCAGGTTGAAAGTGAAGAAGGACGTGGAACAACAATTAACATAAGGCTGCCAAAGCACAAAGCTATATAACTCAACAATCAAATTAATAAAAATAAGGGAGTTTCCATGACATCTGAATTAGTAAGTACAGTCTTTTTATCCGAAAAAAGAAAAAAGATCCTTCTTATGTTAATGAGTGGGCCGACCACAATAGATCGGATAAAAGAATCACTTGAAGGTAGCACCAGCGCAATAATGGCTCAGGTAAAGATCCTCCTCGAGCAGGGTGTTATCGAACAGAAAGGTGATGATTACAAACTGACATACATTGGACAAATTGTCCTTAAAAAAATAGCTCCTTTAATTAAAACACTCGATGTACTGGAAGGGAATAAAGAATATTGGCAAAGCAGAGATCTAAGTGGACTTCCAGAGTCAGCTCTTGATAATATTGGAGATCTGGGAGAAGTGCTTATCCACGAACCGGACCTTAGCCACTTGTTCGAACCACCAAAACAATTGCTTCAAAGTCTCAAAAAGGCGGAAAACGTATCAACCTTTTATTCATATTTCTGTCCTTCATGTCCTTACAATTATGCGGAACTGGGCAGAAAAGAAACAAACTTCACCCTTATTCTGACAAAATCAGTCTACACAAGGCTAAAAGAGGAGTATGAAGATCAGTACAATGCAATGATGGGGTCAAAGAAATCAAGTTTGTATGTTGTTGAGGATGATGCAGCAAAACTTGGTGCACTCTCGATCACAGATGATCTTTTATTGATAGCATTTTTCAATACTGAAGGTGTATTTGACCATAAGAAGTTACTGAGTTTCGAAGAAAGTGCACTTTCATGGGGAAAAGAACTTTTCACATATTATATGGAAATTGCAGAAAAGGTCAAATAAGCAGGTTGGGATACCCAGTGTTTAATTTAATTCCATTTAATTTAATTTAATTTAATTTAATTTAATTTAATTTTTCAAAAGCTGACATAAGTCACATTCAGAAAAGGATTTGGCAAAACCCTATTCATTTTCCAGCCGTGATCAAAACTTTGCTTTTGATATTATCAACGTCATTATTTTTGATCCTGCCTTTTTTTTTCAGCACATCATAGTTCCTGAACATTGGGTATTTGAGAACTACAATTTGAATGGAATATATGCTATCGATAATACTACTGATGGCGATTTTTTGTAAGAAATCGTTATAAGTATCTCAAATCGAATACTGATTATTAGTCAATAACACTGATCAAATGATCATTCTATTGACACTACGGATCTCTGGCGGTCATGGATGATATTTACGGACATATACACCCTTCCCTGACCACCAGTACGAAGGAGGCATACTATGGAACAAAATGAGGTAATCAGTAATCTTACAGATGCAGTTGTAAATGGCAAAAAAGATGACGCAATATCCTTTGCAGAAAAAGCACTGGAATTGGGTATCGATCCCTATCTCGCAGTCATTGACGGACTGGCAAAAGGTATGGAGATCATGGGAGAAAAATACGACAAAAAGGAAGCATACATGCCTCAGCTCATGATGGCATCAAATGCAATGTATGGTGGAATGAACATCCTTACCCCTCATCTCAAAAAGGAAGACGGGGAAAAATCAGCAGTTGTCATTATCGGATCAGTAGAAGGAGATGTTCATGACATCGGCAAGAACCTCGTAAAGACCATGATGACTGCAAACGGGTTCGAAGCTGTTGATCTTGGAAAGGATGTAGAAATAAACGATTTCGTAGAGGCAGCCATTGAACATCAGGCAGATGTTATCTCTTTGAGCACACTGATGACATCAACAATGGACAACATGGAAGAAACGGTCAAACACATCAAGGACCAGGGTATCAGGGACAAAGTAAAGATCCTGATCGGTGGAGCACCTGTTACTCAGGCTTTTGCAGAAGATATCGGAGCAGACGGAACTGCAACTGATGCTATGGAAGCTGCAAGGTTAGCAAAAGAATTGATTGTTGGACTGACTGCCGACAGGTGGAACTAAAGGTCTTTTGTCAAAAAGCAACTCCTGAGAAGGATTATCAGGCGGTTTTCTAACACTGCCTGAAAACTCTTCTTTCCCCTTTAAAGTTGCAGCACAATTCGAAAAGTTAACAGATGATCAGTTTCAAATTCTTAAAGTTATTTTGGAACAAAAAACGAAAAAGATCATCAATATAAAACCAAGGAGTTCTGTTTATGAGTGGATTGATCCCCCTGAAATATATTGAAAGCAAAAGCAGAATACTCGTCAACACTCCAATATACTTCTGTCTGTTTATGCTATTTACAATACTTGGAATACTTGCATATTATATACAGACAAAAGATGAAATTACTCCTGCAATTATACTCTCTGTACTATGGATCATTTTCTGGAAGAACAGCCAAACGGAAGGAAAGATCTTTCTTGTGATAGCTTCCGTTTTTGGTTATATTCATGAATTATTAGGCGTACAGTATGGATATTTCACATATCTCGGCGGTGCAATTGGGAATGTTCCAATATGGATATTGCCCGGGTATGGAGCAATATTCTGGTCAGCTCATAATCTCTGGAAGATATTCGAAAGACAATATTCAAGGTCCAAATGGTTCCATTTTACAGATCATTTTGTCATCTTAAGTTTTGTTCTGCTTATATTGGCAGACTACAGATATTTCGATCTGACAAAGGACCTCCTGAACACGTCTGTTAAATTTGCTATTGTCTTCATGCTGTTTAGGAATTTCAACTTGTTAAGACTTGCATACTTTACAGGTTTCTTCACAGTCCTTACTGAGACCGCAGGAGAAACATTTGGAACATGGTCACATCCGAGCTTTTCATTACTTTCCCTTATGGCAGGATACGTATTCCTTCTCTGGATATGCTTGTCACTTGCTGAGGTAATAGAAGCAAGGAAAGGAACGTATCATGGAAATAATCAACTGATAAGTTGCATGTCTGCATTAAAAGGATTTGTGAACGGACAGAAAGAATGGACAAAAAGAGAGGCAACTGCCGCACTTTTGTTGACATCGTTCTATACTTTATCTTTGCTTGGACTTACTGCAGTCTGAGCATTTCTTTTTCCTGATAATGAGGAATGATCATGTGCTTGGAAATCCAACAGGTCTTTGAAATTCAAAAGAAGAATGCCCCTAACCTTGCACGAATGGATGCAGAGCAGCGGCTGGAACTTCTCAGACGAATCGAGAACTATCTTCAGGATGGTGAGCGCTTAAAAGAGCTGTACAAAGCTATGTACAATGATCTTCGCAAACCTGAAACTGAAGTAATAGCTACAGAAGTTGGTATCGTCCAGGCACATATCACTCATATAAAACGAAATCTTCACAAATGGATGAAAAATAAAAAAGTACCCACGCCACTTTCACTTTTGGGGACAAGATCACATATACGTTATGAGCCAAAAGGCGTTGTTCTTATCATAGCACCATGGAATTTCCCATTCAATCTTTCACTGGTGCCTCTTATTTATGCAATTGCAGCCGGGAATGCGGTCATCCTGAAACCCAGTGAAATGGCTGCTCACACTTCATCTTATATTTCACTGATGATGTATGAGCTATTTGACGAAAGTGAAGTTGCAGTTTTCGAGGGAAATGAATCGGTAGCACAGGAGCTTCTTGACCTTCCGTTCAACCATATTTTCTTCACAGGCAGTCCTCGGGTTGGAAAAATAATAATGTCCAGGGCTGCACAGCATTTGTCCAGCGTTACTTTAGAACTGGGTGGAAAGTCACCGGCGATCATTGATGACACTGCAAATGTAAAGAAGATAGCAAAAAACCTTGTGTGGGCGAAATTCATCAACAATGGTCAGGCCTGCATAGCACCGGATTATCTCATAGTCCATGAATCTGCTAAAGATTGTTTTGTAAAAGAGTTTGGTCAGGCACTAAACCAACTCTATGACCCATCAGGAACAGGGATACAAAATTGTCCTGATTACTGTCGCATAATCAATGATCATCACTATGGTCGACTCCGAACCCTGTATAATGATGCATGCGAAAAAGATGCTCAGGTATTGTATGGTGGTGATTTTGATGATTCTGAACTTTATATGGCTCCTACACTACTGGATAATGTTTCTCCTGACATGAAGATCATGAAGGAAGAAATATTCGGTCCTCTGCTACCAATGATCACATACATCAACAGGGAAGATGTAGAATGTATCATAGAGAACAGTCCCTCGCCACTAATTCTATACATTGCCAGCCAGGACCAGGATAATATAGACTATTTTATGGACAATATTTCCTCTGGAAGCACGCTAACTAATGATTATATGCTCAGCTATAGCAATCCCCACTTACCTTTTGGTGGACTAAACAACAGTGGTATCGGAAAGTCCCTTGGATTTCATGGGTTTGTAGGTTTCTCTAATGAAAGAGCTGTGATGCACCGTAAATGGGGTTCTGTGGGAATCTTGTATCCGCCTTACAACGAGAAAATTCAGAGCATATTGAAGTTCATCTACAGGTGGATGTGATCAATATGGGACGTATGAACAATGATGGATCGGAAGATAGACATGATGAAAGAACCGCTCTTATTACCGGAGGATCAAGTGGCATAGGGCTTGAGCTGGCAAAGCTATTTGCTAAAGATGGCTACAAGTTGCTGTTGGTAGCAAGACCGGAAGAAGAGCTGATCAATGCTCGTAAGATCCTGCAAAAGATAGATCCGAATACTCGAATTCTATTAAGGTCAATTGACCTTTCTAAACCCGGAAGTGCACAAGAGGTCTATTCATTCTCGAAAGAGAATTGTTCCCGGATCGATGTATTGGTCAACTGTGCAGGATTTGGGACATACGGTTTCATAAATGAGATAAGCAGCCAGCGTGAGCACGATATGCTTCATCTCCATGTACTTACATTCTACGACCTTACCCGTTTTTATCTTAAAGATATGGTAGAAAGCGATGAGGGCCATATCATAAATATGGCTTCGATATCGGCTTTTCAGCCAAACCCTAATTTTGCAACATATGGAGCCAGCAAGAGCTTTATACTTCAATTTAGCCGGAGTCTGAATTACGAACTTCGGGAACGCGGTTCGAAAGTGCATGTAATGACGGTCTGTCCAACAGCGGTCAAAGGGACCGGATTCCAAAAAGCGGCCAGAATGGAAAATACGAACACTTTCAGTTCATGGATGACCACAACACCGGAAACTGTCGCACTTGACACATATCGTGCAATGCAGAAAAAGAAGGACATGATCATACCGGGTCATGGTTTTAATTTTATACACAGGATCGTCACAAGACTGCCGACAAAATGGTTAGTGAAACTTTCACGTTCTCAACTAAGAGAAAAACATTCGCAAATTTGAAAAGAAGGTGAGTAAAATGGATGCAATACCAAAAGGAACAACAAATTGTATGGTCTGTGGTAATGACATTAGTTACCATGATCATACATGCAAAGCAAAATGCTATTATTGTGGGTCTGAAGAAGACACCTACATGTGTTGCGAAAGTGCACATTACGTATGTGACAAATGTCATAGCTCAGATGCATTGGAGATCATTGAAAGTGTTTGCATGAATACGGATCTGAAGAACCCGATCCTGATCGCGGAAAAGATAATGGCACATCCAAAAATACCGATGCATGGCCCTGAACATCATTCACTTGTACCTGCTGCCCTTATAACTGCATACCTGAATTATATAGGCCAGAAAGACTACGCAAAGATAATCAAAGGTATTCGTAGAGGGGAAAAGGTTGCAGGTGGCTTCTGTGGATATCAGGGAGCATGTGGCGGAGGTATTGGAACAGGAATTGCAATAAGCGTTCTATTGAATGCTACACCACTAACCCCTGAAGAGCGTTCAAATGCAAACATGGGAACTTCCAGAGCATTAAAAGCAATTGCTGAGGCCGGTGGAGCAAGATGTTGTAAAAAAGCTACAAGGCTTTCCTTGAAAGAGGGTATGAAGTTCTTATCTGAACTATTTGGGATCAGTTGGACAAATGAATTTAATACAAATGTCCAATGCCAGTATACTCAGTATAATGAACAATGTGACAAGGATTGCATTTACAGGATATGTGAACAAAACAGCTCATTTGTGATACCCCTGGATATGAACAATTGATATTTAGGCCCAAATGGGTTGCAGACCTTTTTTTCATTTTCGAAATTAATTTTGTTCATTCCTATTTCGAATTGATATTTTTGGAATCGAACTAAAAAAAATAAGTTTTGCTTTTAAGCATTATTCGTTCTATTATCAGTCTTCAGGGAAAATAATTTTGTATAAAAGACCGCAGCAAGAATTCCACCTGTAAGCGGTCCGATCCAGTATACCAGGTGATCTGCCCAATGTCCCAGGACCAGAGCAGGACCAAATGTCCTTGCCGGGTTCATTGATGCGCCTGTCAGGCTTCCCCCCACGATGATATCCAGAAATACAATAGTTCCGATGAGGATGCCTGCGTACTTAGTAGAAGTTCTATTATCGACAGCAACTCCAAAAATAGTGAATACCAGCATAAAAGTTAGAATAGCTTCGATGATTATGCCTGCAGCAAAAGTAACGTCTGATGCCAGAGCTGTTGATCCCAAACTAATTTTGCCTGTATCTGAAGGTAATATGTAAGACAAGAACAGGCAGGCACCTATTGCTCCTATCAGCTGGGCTACAATATAGAATATAGTATTTTTCAGTTCCATTTGTCCCGTAACGAACAGAGAAGCAGTAACTGCTGGATTAATATGAGCGCCTGATATGTTCCCTATGGCATATACTGCGATCATGACAATGATCCCGGATGCAGTTGCTATGCCCAAAATCCCAAGTGAGCCATGGAATGGCAGGTTCACATTTACTGAACCAACGGCAACGAGGACCAGAGAGAATGTTCCTATGAACTCTGCCAGACTCTTTTCGATCGAATTTATCAAGAAGATGCCTCCATATTTTATGGATAAATAATAAATAATTTCGTAGTAAAACAAAAATGCTCATGCCTCCCGAAGGAGACACAAACCAACACGACTATTCTTGAGATGGATGAAATTGTCAGTTCAATTACTACTGTTGTGATCTTCCATCCTTTTCACGTTCATTATCCTCTGGTCCAGATGAGCACCACAACTGCATTTTTCATCGTAGATCGCGGAAATATCACGTGTGCGATATCGTATGAGGGGCATGCACCTGCGTCTTAATGTCGTGACCACAAGTTCTCCTTCCTTTCCGGAGGGCAGAACCTCCCCGGTTTGAGGGTCAATAACTTCTATCAGAAAATCAGGGTTATTAACGTGCAAACCATCCTGCCCCTCACATTCGATAGCATTTGCCAGCCCTAGTTCTGTCATCCCCCACTGCCTGACAGCTTTACAGCCCCAAACACTTTCAATTACCATTTTCATGGTGTCAGTTAAAGGTTCAGATGAGCAAATTATCTTTTTTATACCAAGGTCCGTTACATTTTGTATCTTATTTGCTGCTACTGAAAAGTCATAGATGAATGATGATGTGCCGATAATTACGGTCGTGCCATTTTCTTTTATGGTATCGATCTGGCTTTGTGCATCAACAGAATCGTTTATCACAGAACGGAAACCCGCAAGATCACAAGCCCTACTTAGGACAAGTCCCGGATCCCATGTTGCCGTTATTGTAGGATACATGATCTGTAAAGTATCATTGTTAGAACTCATTCCTGCCATCTTCAATCCGGAAATAACGGAATCAACTATCTCAAGTAACTCACCCTGCGTATATGCCACTCTTTTAAGCATATTTGTAGTTCCCGAACTTGTGAACTCGCGGGCAATTTCTTTCCTGGAAACACAGAGAAAATGATAAGGATGGGCTGCCAGTTTGTCCTGGTCTGTAAGAGGGATCTTTGCAAGATCTTCATATGTGTTTATCTGGGAAGAGTTGAGACCTTCCTTCGCATACAGTTCCTTGTAGAACGGGCTGTTGTCAGATACATAATCTATCAGTTCTTTCAATTTCAGAAGTTTGTATGCTTTTATATCACTCCTGTTAAGGTTCTGGTCGCCAAACAGTTGTTTTAACTCCTTGTCTTTACCAATGTCCTTTTTGATCTTAGCTACGCCCCACTGTTCCAATGGATTTCCACTTGTGATATCTATTTTTCTGGAATCCAGTTTTCTTTTTGCTACATTCATCCGAATGGATGTACTGATCTTTTCAGGAAGATTCATTCTCATTACCTCCGTTACTATTATCAATTCACAACTTGAACCTCTTGAATTAAATTAGATTAAGTTAATTTAAATTAAAAAGAAATAGAGATATCAATCTCCGATCCCAATAACCTTGTTCTTGTTACGATACAGGAAATCTCCATTGCAATTACTAAGATTGTAGTTGCAGAAAGGAATCAGTTTTCCATCCTGTGTCACTACATGTATGCAACAGTTCTCAACCCGTTCCTTTTCATATGACCAGACATCCTGGAACGCCATTGTTGAAATGGTCAGGTACTTGTTCATGCTCATTTCAATAAAATCTGCCCAGCCGCCACCGGAACGACAGCAAGAGCTTTCCATGGGTATTGTTTCAAGTGAAATGGCATTATTCGGCTTTTCGCAACAGGAAGAAGAGCCATTATTTTTACTCGCATTAATAAGCGAAGTTTTGCTAAGAAGATCCTTACATGATGGCTTTGAAAGCGGTTGCAGGTCAGGAGTTGAGCCTTTCCACCTGCCCATTATTGATTTTTTTGTCTTGTTAGCAACATCTGATTTTGAGCTCATAGCACCCATTGATACATTTGTCAATGGTACAAATTTGTCATTATCAACAAGAGTCAGACAGGTTGCTCCACAGTGGGCGGTTGGCATAAGAGAAGGTGTGAAATTCTCTACTTTCAGCTGACCATCTGTCTGTGTCTCAATTCCTTCGAGCAATTCCAGAATTGTGGTTCTGCCTTCCATTTCAGCAGGAGATCTTCCGGAATAGAAGACCGGCTGGAAATGTACCCCTCTTACAGTTGGAACTTTTTGACTTGCAAATTTGATGATCTTGCCAACTTCATGGAGGTTGTAGTTCTTTGCCACAAGAGGTACAAGTACGACCCCAATTCCGGCTTTCTCACATTTATTGATAACTTCAGCTTTTATGTCAAACAATTTCTTTCCGGTCCTCTGCATGTACACATCATCCGATACACCATCAAAACCAAGATAGATCGCATCGACACCTGCTGCTTTTATAAGATCGAAATAATCCTGGTCACGGGCAATTCGTCGACCGTTGGTATTTAGTTCAACGTGGCAAATGCCAACTTCTTTTGCCATTTTGATGATCTCGGGCAGATCGTTCCTTAATGTGGGTTCTCCACCGGATATCTGGACACAGGTCGGGTCATTGGAGCATGACATGACTGCTTCGAACATCCCTCTTATCGTGTCCATGTCCGGATCATTACTGGCATCAGCTGTAGAATCTGCAAAACAATATTTACAGCCCAGATCACACCTGTCGGTAACTTCCACAATAGCAAGACAAGTATCCTGTTTGTGAGAGGGACAGATGCCACAGTCATAAGGGCAGCCTTTATTTACATCAGTTAAAGGTGCTTTAACTCTGGCTCTATCTACGTCGAAACACTCTTCCATTTTAAGATAGTGATCTATGTCCTTGGAAATGAGTGTAGTAAAGCTGCCATGTTCAGCACATTCCTTTTTGATGTATACTTTGCCATCCTCTACATACTTGATACCCTCTATGGACCTGAGACATTCAGGACAAATTGTACCAACTTTACTGATCTGTTTCATCTTATCCCTCCCGGAGTTTTAGTTACACAAGTTCATCAGGCTCTCTTTTCTTCCAGGATTGATTCGGCTGTCTTCAGTGTCTTGGTAACACCCTCAGAAATATAGACATCACCACATTTCGGACAGACAATACCGGGACCTGGTCTTGAAACATCCAGATAGGCCATGTCAACATTCCTGTCAACTGCTGTCTCATTACAGTTGTGGCAGATCCATCCACTGTCGTCATCATATTCGACTTCAACGAAAGAACCTCCAGTCAATCCAGCAACGTTCATCTTATGAGCATATGCTGTTTTCAGTTCAAATGCACCATTTGAGAGGGGAGAATAAACTGCATAGGTGGTCAGGTTATCAGAAACACCTTTTGCAATGAAAACTTCCCCTTCTGCATTCTTCAGTTTTTTACCACTGGATTCCGCATTCTCTATTATATCCTGGATTTCTTCGATTCTAAACCCATTGTCTTTTAACAGGTCGTTCAATTCATCAGATACATTTAGATCCATAGAATAACACTCCTTATTTTATCTTGTACAGCTTATATTTTGAACTTCAGAATTTCTCATATTTTCCGAAATCTTTTGCAGCTTTCACCAGTGCGTGAACATTTCCAGGAGGAGCATTTGTTGGACATTCACAGGAAGTTCCAATGATAAATCCTCTCGGGCTATCCTTTCCTGCAAGGATCTGCTCTTTTGCCTGATCATAGACCTGCTTTGGAGTTCCACGGTCCACAAGCTTTGTATCAACTGTTCCGAAACAGGTACATCTGTTACCAAAGTGCTCTACAAGCTTTGATGATGGGAAAATATCCTTTCCATCATATCCGATCTGGACAACAGTGAACGGACTCATTGGAGCATCTTTCCATAGGTCAAAGTCATCACTGTGGTTTCCACAAAGGTGGTAGTATACTCCAGGACCTGCACCTGCGTTCATCATCTTTCGGACAGCTTTTGATACCGGGTTGTAGCTGAACCTCTTGATCTGCTCCCTGTCCATCAGGTCACCGCTTGCAATTACTGATCCGGTGATCATAACGTTTGCACCATAGCGGTTTGCTGTAGCTTTACAGGCATTTGCCATGTGGTCGGAAGCTTTGATCGTCAGTTTATCGACGACTTCCGGTTCAGTGATCATCCACATGAAAACATCATCAATAGAAGCCCAATTTGTTGCAACTTCCATTGTACCGCCAAGCTGGGTTATCGGAGCGAACATCTGGGGGAATTCATTCTTGCAGGTATCCAATGCCTCGAAATGTTTTGTCAGCGTAGGACCTTTCGCAAGATCTTCAGGACTCAATACTTCAAAATTGTCGACATCTGCAGCATCTTTTATTGGACGCTTTGTAATTCCCGGAGGTGAATTAGCCTGTACCTTCACTTTAGCTCCGTAATCTTCACCCCAGTAATCTGCATAGAGGTAATGACCTACCGGAGTTACATCATACATTTCACATGTATGACAAACCATTCTCATTGCTTCTGCCGGATTCTGCCAAAAATAGCCAACGTTTTTCTTGAAAACGCTTGCTGCATGTGACAAAATGATCGGATCCACAATCACTCTTTCCGAGGGCGTATCTACAAACGGAGTTGTCCATAAATTCCCTGCATTTTCTAGCCAATTTGTATCTATTGGTGCATAATCTTCTGCTGGCATGATTTCATCACCCAATCTGTTTATATCTTGCATCAATAGTCTGAGAAGCAAATTTTTCCATAGTTACCACTCATGATCACTGATGCAGTATCTTTCTTCGATCCATATCAATAGAATGGGGTATACCCCTGTTCTATTGACTAATCTTTGATATCTGGTTGAGATTATATATAATAACCCGGAATAGTAAATCGATAGTCATCGCGTTGACGATGGGCTGTTTTTCGTTCAGAATATGATTCTGAATGATTCTGTATTCAGGAACCAAGCCATGTCATAAAAAAAAGTATTATTCAAAAATAATAGCTTTGATAATATCAAACCCATGAATCTCATTAGTGATAAGATTGGAGCCAGATCTTGATCTTATAATATAGAACAAAGACAAAAAAATGTTATAATTTACGATGGTAATTTTGAATATTTAAGATAA
This sequence comes from Methanococcoides orientis, assembly GCF_021184045.1. NCBI lineage: Archaea > Methanobacteriati > Methanobacteriota > Methanomicrobia > Methanosarcinales > Methanosarcinaceae > Methanococcoides > Methanococcoides orientis. The sequence goes on along the minus strand of NZ_CP073710.1, from coordinate 912,108 downwards.
TAGTAAAAATACTTCCAAATAATTCGCAATCAATATCTTTTCATTCAGATATTTCTTGCAACCTCGTTTGCATTAGTAATTGCTTTCCACAAGTTCCCAGGTTCGCTTGAATCACCCAATGCGTATATTTCTTGAGATGGATCGTCTTTCAATAGCTGGTAATATAAGGAATTATTCGGCTTGCCGGAAGTTGCGAACAAAACAAGATCAGCGTTTAGTTGTATTTCCTCTACATTACCAGCCTGAATATCTTTTTCAAAAGGATTATGTACATTTTCAGGAATGACTGCTTTCCATGGTGTATAGGGAGCTTTTTTTCCTTTGTTTACAGATAAATAGGCTTTGTTCCCTGAAAAACGTATTACTTCTGTAGTATTATATGCTGTGATAGGTTCCCTTAAAAGATCATCCTTTTTACCGGAAGGAGAACCTTTTCCCATCATCATCCATAACATCTGGGACCTGTTTGCCATAACTGTTTTTGGTATCAGGTCCTTGTTCTTTCCGACGACAGCCACATTAAGGCCTTTTTCATAAGCAAGAGAATAACCGACCTCACATCCCAGGATCCCACCACCTACTACAAGAACATCTTTCACATCATCCGAAATATCCAAATCATTCTTAAGGAACTCTCGAATTTCCTCATGTGGGATGCTTTCCAGCCCCTCTATATCCGGTATTGAAGTTTCCAGTCCGGTACAACAAAGGATCACATCGAAGTGATCGTTGACATCCCCGGGAGTCACTGCTTTATTGAATTCGACTTTTAGACCATCCTTAATTAATAGTTCGAGTTGAAAGTGAAGGTTCTCAAGATAGCGTCTTATATCATGTTTGATCATCATTTTCCCGGCCAGATGAAGTTGCCCTCCAATATGGTCGTTTTTTTCGAAAATAGTTACATCGTGTCCTCTTTTATGAGCAGTCATTGCAGCTTCACAGCCTGCAGGTCCTGCACCGATCACAGCAATTCTTTTCACAACATCTGCTCTGGTCAGTTTTTTGCAATCTTCAAAGCCCATGTATGGATTCACAGTACAGCAGGAATGACCGCCCATCTTGAACGATTCAATACAACCTTCCTGGTCCCCGATGCAGTGTACGATCTCCTTTGTTCTTCCTTCTTTTACTTTCCTGGTCCAGTAAGGATCGGCCAGAAGTGGTCTTCCAAGCATAACAAAATCCGCCCATCCCTTATCCAGAACCTTTTCAGCAACTTCAGGTTTTCCCAGTTTACCCACAGCTATTACTTTTGCATTGATGTTCTCTTTCTGGAAATATGATCTCAATCTGCCGGCGAGCTCTTCAGCATAGATGGCATCATCAAAGTATGCAGGAGGGTGTGGCCAGAACCAGTTGTCATAACAACCTTTGTCCACATCGAATGCATCTACTCCGGCTTCATAGAGCACTTTACAAAATTCGAGTCCTTCTTCAATTTTGCGTTCCTTTCCACGAAATTGCTTTTTGAAGATCTCTTGACCATAACTTTCTTCTAAGGCCTGGGTAAGATCGATCCTATAGATTATAGGGAAATCATCACCACATCTTCTCTTGATCTCCTTTACAACATCGATACCGAACTGGAACTTATTCCTGTATCTTCCGATCTTCCGCCTGTTCCAGGGATCAGAAGTTAACTGGTCCATCAGGTAACCTTCATGGCCATGTATCTGGACGCCGTCAAAACCGGAGACTTTTGCATTGACTGCACATTGGCCGAAGCTTTTCACGATCTTACGGATCTTTCGATCGGAAAGTGGAAAATGCGGTATCTGTGGAACATAAAAATTCCTGTTAAATGAAGCTGATCTTAAGATCTTGCCTTTCAAAGCAGGCTCAGGTGAACCAACCCTGCCAAGTCCGGCAGATAATTGAATAAATATTTTAGAACCGAATGGCTTTACCGCAGATGTCAGGTCTCTCCATCCCGAAAGCCGGGTCCTTGAAGTTCCATCTATACGTGGAAAATACGTAGTATCATTATCTTCAGAAACAGTTGGATCAATTCCAAAAGAAACCGGGACCAGACCGGTTATCAATAAGCCTGTACCACCTTTTGCCCGCTCTTTAAAGTAAGCGACCATCTTATTCGTAGGACGGCCAGTGGGATCAGCCATATTGATGTTTCCCATTGGAGCCATAATGACTCTGTTCATCAAATTACATGTACCGATATTACAGGGTTCAAATAATCTCTCATAGGTCATCTTTTTCTCTCTACATATTTCATACTCATATTATTCAGTATTTCATGCTGACAATGAACTTCACGGAAACATGTTTAAAGTAATCTTACTTTGCGTTAATCCCTATTATATTAACGGTTTTGATAATATCAAAGGCGTTGTTTCCCGAATATGAGTCGTTATATATACCGAAATAATCATCTTTTCTTTAGTGAACTATTTACGTGAGGTATAAGCGATGGATGTGGAAGAGAGCAAATTAATGGCAAATCTTACTCGAAATGATAGGTATTCTGAGGAACTAAAACGAAAAGGCGTTAGTAAAAATTTGTATGATGCTAATAGAAATGTAACATGTCCTCAATGTGGAACATCCTTTAATCTATTCTACTCAAGAGCAAAACTTTGCACCGGTTGTCCGGATTCGATAAATGGATGTGAATATGCACGTTGTACACATTGCGATTCTGAATTCCCTCTGAACAATTTCATGTCCAATATGTCCTCGAGGACAATGTCCAATTATATGGGATCTGTAGTTAAACGTTATCAGGATACATTCGGATATAGCCAGTGGGAATGATATCTCATTTCCACATTAAAATTCAATTTAGAATCTTCTTTATCAGCAGCTCTATCTTTTGAATTGCTGGAGTAAATTTCACATATAGTGCTTAGGTCAAAATATACCTAAACATATTTTCTTCTTAGATTGTACAGATAATCGTATGATTTCCATCTTCATAGATCTGTCTCTTTTGATCTTGGATACTTTAAAAACAAGCGCAAGAAGTAAATTAGCAATTATAATAACTACATATTTATAATATCATCTCTTATTTTCTTGAAATTAGTTCATTAACTGAAGGTATTGTCATGCTATATCCTAGTTTATATTCATTTTTCTTGATTATTTCCGGTATCTTGCTTATAGTGATGGCACTGTATATCCGCCAGTTCAAGGACTCTGAATATATTACTTATTTTTCAATGCTACTATTTTCGGTTGCAATATATTCAATATTTTATGCTTTGGAAATATCTTCTACAACAATGGTGACTTCGTTGTTCTTTTATAAACTTCAGTATGTTGGCATCGTTTTGATCCCTGTTTTTTTGCTCCTATTTTCGATCAGCTATACAAGAGAAGATAAATGGTCTACTCCTTCGAGGATCTTTGCTCTCTTTATTGTTCCAGTGATCACGCTGATCCTTGTATTCACTACTGAGATGCATCACCTGTTCCACGAAGTTATTTACATCAAGACTACAGGTCCACTTTTTGGTCTTTACTTTGAACCGGGTATTTACTATTGGTTCTATCAGTTCTATTTGATCATATTGGTAGTATTTTGCATTGTTATTTTCTTCAAGACGTACTTTTCTAACAGATCCTTTTTTGGTATACACTTGCTACTTCTAATTATCTGCTCTTTGTTACCTTTTTCAATATACCTGCTTTATCTGGCAGGGATCTTTCCTGAGGGTTTCGATCCTATACCCTTTGCTTTTACTTTAACTATGATAATGATATACATCGGTATATTTCGTTATAGATTACTCGATATAACTCCTCTTGCACGTAGTTTCCTTTTTGAGAATATGCCTTCAGGTTTCATAGTTCTTGATGGTAAGGGTAGAATTGTTGATGTTAACCAATTTGTAGAAAAATATATGGACTTGGGTGCAAAAGACATTGGCAAACTGGCATCAGAAGTGTCTGGATACTGGCATGAACTTCTGGATCTTGAACTTAATGATAAAGATATGAAAAATATCGAGCTAAAGAAAAGCCTCGGAGGTACAACTTTCTGGTTTGCTGTTAATGTATCAACCCTTTGCAATGAACATGGTGATTTTCATGGAAAAATGATCGTTCTGGATAATATTACAGATAAAAAGCTTACAGATGATATTCTATCCATTCAGCATGATCTTTCAATTGAAATGGGAACACGTTCTGACCTTATTAGCACCCTGAATTCTCTGGTGGAACATCTGGTAACGATCGAAGCTATTGATTCCGGTGGGATCTATCTGGTAGGTGATAATGGGGACCTGGATATGATCGTACACAATGGGCTTTCACCAGAGTTCGTAGCACAATGCAGCCATTACGATAAGGATTCACTGAATGCAAAAATTGTAAGGGATGGCAAACCTGTATACATAAAATATTCTGATATGCTATCAGGTAATCTTATTAATAATCTGTCTGAAGATTGTTTGTCTGAGGGATTGAAATCAATGACTGCAATTCCTATCCGTTTCGAAGGCAAAGCTATTGCATGCATGAGTCTTTCATCTCACACTTACAACGAGATTCCTGAACAGACCAGAAAAGGACTTGAAAGTATAGCATCTTTTGCAGGCGAGTATATCGCAAGAGCAAAAATGCAAGATATTCTGGGTAGGCAGAAGACCGATCTGGAAAACTTGTTCAATTCAATGGACGATCTTTTTTTTGTTCTTGATGAATCTGGTAACATCATCTCAACCAATGAATCAGCCAGATTAAAGCTGGGATACACTGAAGAAGAATTTTCTTCAATGAAAGTTACCGTTATTCATTCTGATGACAGAAAACATGAGGTCATATCAATCCTCAACGAAATGCTTGGCGGTAAAATAAATTCATGTTCAGTTCCTCTTCTTTCAAAAGATGGGATGTTTATGCCCGCGGAGACCAAGTTCAGCATCGGTAGCTGGAATGGCAAAAAAGTACTGTTTGGAATTTCAAGGGATATAAGTGAACGCCACAAATTTGAAAAAGAGATCCTTGAGGCTAAGAATAAAGCCGAAGAAGCTAATCGCATTAAATCTGAATTCCTCGCAAACATGAGCCATGAGCTACGTACTCCTCTTAATTCCATCATTGGTTTCTCACAGTTTCTAAATAGCAATCCTTTCGGTAACTTGAATAAAAAGGAAATTAAATATTCAGACAATATCGTGATGAGTGGAAAACACTTACTTGATCTGATCAATGACATTCTTGATCTTTCTAAGATTGAAAGCGGGGAAATGGAACTTGAATATGAAACGTTCAGTTCAGTTTCCTTTTTTTCTGAAGTGGAAGATATGATCAAACATCTGGCAGATAAAAAGAACATTGATATCTTCAATCAGGCTTGTTCTGAAAGTATCGAAATGTATGCTGACAGGTTGAGGATGAAACAAATATTATATAATCTGTTAAGCAATTCCCTGAAGTTCACGCATGAAAATGGATGTATATAGATCAATGCTGTTGATCGTGATAATATGTTGGAAATTTCTGTATCGGATAATGGTATTGGTATTCCCAAAAATAGGCATGATGAAATATTTGAGACTTTCAAACAGGCGGATTCTTCAACTTCAAAACAATATGGTGGTACAGGTCTGGGATTAGCTCTGGTCAAACAATATGTTGAGATGCATGGTGGAAATATTTGGCTGGACAGTGAAGAAGGTGTGGGCAGTACCTTTACTTTTACGATCCCTTCAACTTCAGATACTCTGCGATGAACATACCTAGTTTTAGCTTCATTAAAATTTAAGGAAAACAGTCTATTGTTTCGTAGAGATCCACTAGCTAATAGTTCTCAGTCCCTACAAAAAATATATATGTTGTCATTCCACCTTTTTATCTAGGGGTTTTTGATATTATGGCAATAAGACTGAAAGTCACAAATGTGGAAGAGTTTCTTGAAAGAAACAGGATGAATTCCATCACAGGGTTGAGAATAACATGGAACTAATTCCCTATTTTCATGTACTTGTTGGTATCCTTGTCTTTATTGTAGGGTTCGTTTTCCATTGGTTAGGTCAATTTATCTCAATATTGAACTGGGATCTTGCCACAAAAATAGGGCTTCAGGAAAAGAAAATGATTCCTGAGTTTAAGGTATATGAACATGCAATGGCTGCTGCTGATGCATCAATTGGCTGGATATATGGACTTGTGGCTGTCGGTCTGGTCCTGAATTTACCATGGGCGTTTAAACTGGCCTGGATCCCGGGTGTGATCTTTCTATATCATAGCTTAAGTTTTTGGTTTTGGGTCGGGAACCAGAACAGGTTAGGATATCAGACCACCACGGACAGGTTCAGGATCATCTGGTTCCTTACAAATTTCATAACCGGTATTCTGACAATTATAGTTGCGTGGTAATATGGTGTTTTGATCAGACATGATCACAAAATATGAAGCACATCTAATAAATTCAAAATGAATATAAAATTCATTAATAAAAATCAAAAATGAGGTTGGAATATGCAGGAACTTGAACTTCTTTCACGTATGACTTTATATATTCTTTTGGGATTGTTCGGTTTAGTTACACTTATCCTCGGATGGTTCCAGATCAATGTCTACAAAGGTAAAGCCATGGATAATCCGGATGGTTCAACCGATGATTGGCATGAGCAAAAGATACTATTTGGAATGTCACTTGCAGACATAATCATAATTTGTCCGGCTACTTTTGTAGGCATTACCTTAATACTGATAGATTCCCACTGGGGTTTTTCTATTCTTGGAGTGCTTAGTTTCTGGCATGTGTGGGTGAATACTGCTTTTACAGTTACCAGCTTGCGGTTTGAAAAGCCAGAAATGACTTTCATGTGGTTCATGGCTTATCCATTTGGTATACTGCTTGGTTTACTTTACCTTATTTGGATGTTTGTTCATTTCGAGATTGTGTTTTTCCTCTGATTAAGTTCGATCATGAAATCAAACGATACTCGTCAACCAATACCTAGTTATACGTTAACAGCAACTTTCAACATGTGGTTTGAAGCAGGGTTGGGGAACTCTGTATTAAGAAAAGGGTACTTCCTTTGCTCATGTAAGTGCTCGTAAGTACTGTAAGAATCTTATTTGTATGAAGGGTGTTTTAGAAAACGGTCATCGATTTGTCCTTACATGAGCAATCCTTTTTGCTTTTATCCGAGAATGCTGGCAAATAAGAAGTCATTAAGTATAGCCTTAAGTAGAAGGAAGCTCAAATTTATTAATTGACCAAAGGGGGTATATTATTTGCAAAAAGAAGAGAAGAATTCATCAATTCAGCCAGAACCGATACCATGTCCGGAACCTGAACCAGAGCCATCTCCTGAGCCTGTTCCCTATCCCGAGCCAACCAAAAAGCCACGGGATAAGAAAGACTGATTGATCAACTGGTTGATTGACCGTTTAATAGAAATGTCATATCTGCTGCAACAACCTCGACTTTTAAAGTTGAGATAATTACCCATATTCAGGATCATTGAAAAAAGGCAAAGTCTTGTGAGGTAATAGCAATGATAACCAGAGTCTATATTTCTCACTCTGAGCAGGACATCGGTCTGGCTCAGGAACTTGAACAGGCCTTGTGGGCTGTGAACCTGGAGAGTTTTTCCTCTCTTACCAAAAAGACCGAATCAATCTCCGATGCGGAACTGATCAGCTTTGGGATCCGTCATTCAGATTGTGTGGTCGTCATCCTGACCATGGATGGAGTTTTATCACCCAAAGTGAATGAGGAGATCGGGCTTGCTGTGGGTACGGATCAGTTGATAATTCCATTGTTGGAATACGGGGAGAAATTACCGGCTTTAATAAGCCACCTTCATTCCATCGGTTTTTCCAGGGATACCTATGAAGATGCACTGGGTGTGGTCATAAAAGATCTACGCCAACTCACGAAACTTGATTGGCTGAAAATAAAATGTCCTCACTGCGGGGAAGAAATGACACAATATATAACCCCTCAGGAAGAGATAGAGAAGGTTCTCCTGGAAGGCACTGATCTTAAGACCATGTGTAGCTACTGTGAAAATGCTGTCTATCTGAACCCCAGGACATTCAAACCTCGTTCTCCTGAGTGATCCTTGCATGAGCATTCAGATTGATTGATTTATCGATCTGTCAGATATTTAAATCAATTCAGATCAAACTGTATCCAAGCTTTGAAAATTCCACAAGCAGAACAATAAGTGTAAAATTACCCGCAAGCAACGGAACTATCATTTTCCGGAATGGGAACTTTACTATTGCAAGTGCTATTGCTATCACATCACTTGGTAGAGGTGTGAGGGAATAAAGGAAGATCATTAGCATTGTTATCCTGTCATCGATCCCTTCCATCCATTTTGTCAGGCGGAGAACATTGCCTTCATATTTTCCTTTTATGCATTGCCTGCTTTTTGAACCCATGTAGTAGAATACAAGGTCGCCGAAAGTAAGTCCTATGCTTGCGAAAAAAGCGATCCAGAAAGAATTTACTCCTCCAAGGGATATTGTGATCAAAGCTGTGTAAAAGGTAGTGGAGGTAAATGTTGAAACGCCGCCTATCATAGCCAGCAGGAAGACAAAAATGTAAACGTTGCGTACTCCCAGCCTTTCGACTATTTCTCCCGGGGGGTGATAAAAAAGAAGAACTGACCAGGAAACTATGAAGAGAATAATTAGTCCGAGAACCTGTATGTTCCTTTTACCATTATGATGGAGACAAGATTCCATTTCATTATCATATACTTTTAATGGGATCAGCTTTCCATTTTTTTCCTGCATTTAACCTCTTAACAATTTGAATAGTTATGGGATAAAATCCCTTCATTTATATTATATACTTCGCTACCAGCAAATAATGCTCTTTTAAGCAAATGTAGCTCTAAATGTGGATATCGAAATAACAGGGCTGAATCTCAAATACGATTAAGTTATAGCATTTTAATAAAGGCATTCGATTCCTTATTTTTATTGCGTTTCATTTCACTCCAAATATTCAAATAGATTGCAAGCAGTTATTCTTACTATGAGCTCGATTCATGAAGATCTGGTCCGATCGCTCGATTCCAAACAGGCAGCTTATGTGAATCTTGAAATACCGGACCCTACGAATGGGGAATATCTTCTTGGAGTTTTTCACTTTATTCCGGGGGGAGATCTGAATATATTGCAGGCAGCAGCGGAGATCGCAGCTGAATCATCGACTGGTACGAACTTTAAGGTCAATACTGAGACCAAATTCTCTAAGACGATGAACGCTCTGGTCTACCAGCTTGACCTTGAAAGGAACCTTGTCTGGATAGCTTATCCATGGAGACTTTTTGACAGGGGAGGAAATGTCCAGAATATCCTGACATACATTGTCGGAAACATTCTGGGCATGAAAGAGATAGCAGCACTCAAGCTTTTGGACGTCTGGTTCCCGCCATCAATGCTCGAGCAGTATGATGGTCCTGGCTTTACTGTTGATGACATGCGAAAATACCTGGATGTATATGACAGGCCGATCCTTGGTACCATCGTAAAACCAAAGATGGGGCTCACTTCTGCAGAGTATGCAGAGGTCTGCTATGACTTCTGGGTAGGCGGAGGAGATTTCGTTAAGAACGACGAGCCTCAGGCAAACCAGGACTTCTGTCCATACGACAAGATGGTAATGCACGTAAAGGAAGCCATGGACAAGGCGGTCAAAGAAACCGGTCAGAAAAAGGTCCATTCCTTTAATGTTTCAGCTGCTGATTTTGACACCATGATCGAAAGGTGTGAAATGATCGTCAATGCCGGATTTGAGCCTGGAAGCTATGCATTCCTCATTGATGGCATAACCGCTGGCTGGATGGCAGTCCAAACCATCAGAAGGCGATATCCTGATGTGTTCCTGCACTTCCACAGGGCAGCTCATGGTGCTTTCACAAGACCTGAGAACCCCATCGGATTTTCAGTACTGGTCCTGTCCAAGTTCGCACGCCTTGCGGGCTCTTCAGGTATACACACAGGTACCGCAGGTGTGGGTAAAATGAAAGGAACACCCGAAGAGGATGTAGTTGCTGCACATGGTATCCAGTACCTCAGTTCAACCGGTCACTTCTTTGAGCAGTCATGGACAAAGATCATGGACACCGACAAGGATGCTATAGAGCTTGTACATGAAGACTCAGCTCACCATGTGATCCTCGAGGATGACAGCTGGAGAGGCATGAAGAAGTGCTGTCCGATAGTTTCCGGTGGTTTGAATCCGGTCAGACTGAAACCGTTCATTGATGTAATGGGCAATGTGGATTTCATCACAACAATGGGTTCAGGCGTACATGCACATCCCGGAGGTACCCAGGCAGGAGCAAAAGCGCTTGTTCAGGCATGTGATGCTTATCTGAAGAACATAGACATTGCAGAATATGCCAAAGATCATGAAGAACTGGCACAGGCAATTGAATATTTCCCAAAGGACTGAGATCGTTGCAGAGTTCTACTGGGAAACTCGAAATGTAAAATTTAAAAAATGAGGTATGATATCACTCATACCTCAAAGCGTCCACAGGTTTCAACTTTGAGGCCCTATATGCAGGTACAACACCTGATATAATGCCGACAAAAATTGCGATGGAGATGCCTATAACCACCAAGTCAGGGGAAAGTGTGGATCCCATCGAGGAGCGCATGATCGTTAGTCCAAGCATGGGCAGCATCGATGTCAGAACAAGGCTTAGAAGAATGCCAAGAACACCGCCGACAAGGCCAACCATAGCAGAGTTGAACAGGAATATCATTAATATGTCCCTGTTCCTGGCTCCTATGGCTTTCATTGTTCCTATGTCCTTGGTCCTTTCCATCACAGATGTGAACATTGTGTTTGCAATTCCTACTGATCCTACTATCAAAGAAACACCAGCGATAGCACCAAGGAAAAGACTCATTGAATCCATCATATCGGATGCGCTCTCCAACTGGGAGCTGGAGTCAGATACGGTAAAATCCCTGTCACGTTCTGTCACGTGTCTGGAGATCATGAGCTTCTCTTCGATGTCTTCTACCACTGCATCAACATTGTCGACATCATCGACCGTTACAATTATGGAATCATAAACATCTTCTTCAGCATCCTCTATTATATCAACTGCTGCATCTATGGGCATAATGATTCCATTTTCATTGTCTCCTGATTCCAGTATACCTACAACTCTTACGGATTTTCCGTTGATGGTGATCACCTGGTTGACACCTATGGGCTGGTCAAAGATATCATTGGCAACGTTGTCCCCGATGACAGCAACATAGTTGTCTGAAGCTTCAAGCAACCTTCCGGAGGCAACATCATAGGATGTAACATACTGCCATACCTGCGGGTCAACACCTGTTAGGGAAATGCTTGCTGACTGTCCCAGATAGTATACATCTTCGCTGCCTGTTATCTGGCCATACAGATAATCGACATTTTCAACCAGTTTCAGGGCCATCACGTCCTTATCGGTCAATTCCGCATTTGTTGAGGAGGAAGAAGTTCCTCCAAACTTATTACCCATTGCTGATGACGCCTGGGAGTATCCCGGAGTAATGGTAATGGATGTCATATCCATGTCCGCAAAGCGACTTTCCATGTCCGCTTCCATGCTATCACTAAGTGCCATGATAGTGACGACAGACCCGACACCTATCACAATACCTATTATTGTGAGCCAGCTCCTGATCTTGCTGTGGAAGAGGATATTGGCAGCAAGCTTAAGATATGTCCTGTACCTCATCGTCCTTACCCTTTGAAGCTTTCTTTTTCCTGTAATACATTGCTCCTCCAGCCACGACTGCCAGTACTGTCAGGTATAACAGGTAATTGCTTGTGGAAGACGAGTTTTTTGTGGCACGATTCCCGGAAGCAGTACCATCGCCTGTAGCAGACATCAGCTCAATAGGAACACTTTTTTCAACCGAAATTCTTTGTCCGGTTGAATCCGTATATTCTATTACAACTGTGAGTTCGTTCTGGGAGGATTGTGACTGGCGTAATGTTTCTATTTCTTCAGGATCCATTTCATCCCTGTTGATCGATGATTTATCTATCTCTTCTGAATTGGTCGCAAGATCATTATTGACAATGGTAAATGAAGTGATAGTGTAGTCACCTTTGTCAAGGTTGCCTACTATGGATGCAGAGCTGCCAATAACTTTGTAGTTTTCCTGTTCAGGGATAATCACTTTGACAGAATATGCTTCATTGTTACCAATATTGGCAACCGATAGGGAAACTTCTCCTGCATTTCCTTCCGAGAAAGCAACATCGAAGTCGGTTTCTCCACCAACGAAGATACCTGCTTTGGTATTGATCTCGTTGACATTGGAATCGTAATCCTCGAATTCCAAGCAAATGTCAAGTTGGTAAAGTCCGGGGTCAGCGTTTACATCGGCAATCACTGAATATGTGACTGTGGCTGATTCTCCGGTTTCAAGGTATGATATGAATTTTGTATTGTCGGAGTATACCGGAAGGATCTCTCCGTTTGGTTCATCCCATGAAATTGCCATGTTCTTGAGGGGTGAACTTCCTGTGTTTGTTACTGTGAATTCCAGTGTTTCTTCTACTGCACGATCGATAATTGCTTCGTTAATTAGTACCTGAGCGTATTCCATTCCACGTACTTCAACATCAACTGTTGTAGTTTTAGTTGCACTGTTTCCTTCATTGACAGTTATGTCGAGATCATAGAAACCTTCTGTTGCATTAGGATCAACATTTAGTGTGAACCTGAGGATCGCTGCATCTTCTTCGTCCTGACGTGCATCGAGGAATGTGATGGTTTCACTCAACGATTCGCCGGATACTTCTGAAAATGGATATTCGGGTTCAATTTCAACCTTCACACCGGCAAGATCTTCGTTTCCGATGTTCTGTACACTGACTGTCAGTTCAACAGTCTCACCGGGTCTTGCGGGGTTTGGGCTCTGGCTCATTACGTCTACACTGACACCAGGAGCACTCGTATAAGTTGCTGCAGATGCAGTTGCAACTGGTAATGCTAATAGCATTAATAATATCAAAATTTTTTTCATTCCAATCCTTTCTCCTTAGTTTCTATTTTTTCGATCATTCCATCTCTGATGTAGATGATTTTTTCAGCATATTTTACAAGTTCATTGTCATGGGTGACGATTATTATCGTCTTGTTCTTGTCTTCATGCAATTCGTTCAAAAATTCCAGTATGTAGTCTCCGGTCTTACTGTCCAGAGCGCCGGTAGGCTCGTCTGCCAGAAGTATTTCCGGATTAACCGATAGTGATCTTGCAATGGCAACTCTCTGTCTTTGTCCTCCAGATAGTTGGGAAGGTAAGTGTTGCATTTTGTCTTCAAGTCCCACGATCTTCAGCAGTTCTCTGGCTCGTTTGTCTGCTACATTGGCATTCACTTCCTGGAATTCCAGTGGTAACATAACATTTTCCAGAGAATTGAGTGTGGGGATCAGATTAAACTGTTGAAAAATGAAGCCAATACTCCTACCCCGAATTTGTGCCAGCTCGGATTCATCAAGACTGGAAATATCTTTTCCACTTAAGCTGACAGTTCCTTTTGTAGGGGTATCCAGGCATCCGATCTGGTTCATCAGGGTACTTTTGCCGCTTCCACTTGGTCCGAGTATGACCACAAATTCGCCTTTTTTGATTTGCAGGTCAACTCCTTTTAGTGCTGCAAACTCAATTTCACCCATCTGGTAGATCTTCCAGACATCCTTCAGATCTATAAGGGGAACTTCATTTTCATTCATCTTTGTTGAAACCTCGCGAAATTAATTATCTGATTTTTTTTCTTCTGACTGTTACTTGATTTGCAATTATCCTCTCTCAAGGTGGTTCTGAATTAGATATGTGGGGTCTATCATCTCACCAATAGGGTTTTAGGTGGTAGTTGCTACCACCTTGAGAGGGGGGCGTGGTAGCATCCACCAATTAGTTATTTTGAATATAAGCATACTTTATTTTTGAAGAATATATATGGTTATAAAGTCAAAATGAAGCTTTTTAATGCTTAATTATTCTTAAAAACGCATTATAATGTGTATAAATTAAAATTTAAACAACTATTTTTCTTTATTTTGTATTGTATGTGATAAAACAAATTTCATTTTTTGGATCGCACAAAAAATAATTATTAAAAATAAGGTATGAGCTTGTGGGTTTAGCTAAAATCAGTCTGTAAAATTCAAATTATATATTCCTGATCAATGAAATCAGAACGTCAGGAATGGACAAAAAATCAAGTTGTAGAATAAGAATAAAAATAGGAATAAGAACAAGAATAAGAACTAAAATAAGTTGCTGATTTTATTTTCTATCTTTTAGTATGATGACGTTTCCACGTCCCTTTCTGAACTTCTCCACATAACCTTTTGCCTCAAGTTCCGACAACATAAGGCTTACTTTTCCTTCGGAGTATTTGATCTTGCTTCGAAGGTCTTTTTGAGTTATCCTTCCTCCATTCGCTATTATTATATCGAGTACTTCCTGAAGGTCAGATGGGAACTCTTCTTTTTCTTCTTCCGGTTCAGCAACTACTTCCAGTTGATATGTGACGTGATCAGTTCCTTTTTTCTTATGCATAAAGGAATATGCACCGATCATTGCTAATGCAATCACTATGGCCACGATCGAATAAGTGCTGATAGATGATTGATTGTTTTTTTCGGAAGCAATTAAGCTTTCCTTAACCGGAGCAATTTCAGCAAGGTCTTCTTCAGTTATCAGCCCTTCAGAGTATGCAGGGTAAAGCAGGAGATCAATGACGTAGCTACCACCATCTGTAATGACAATATCCTCTTCTGCGAGATAGATAAGGGTATCATTCTGGTAATATCTAGCTGTGATTGTGTAGCTACCAGGATTAAGGTCAAATGAATATGTTCCGTATTTTGCTACAAAGGATTGCGGAGGGGTTGAATTGACCTGTATTATCGTATTCTCCAGCGGTTCAAATGTGTTCCACTCATATGTTGCTCCATGAACGATAGCTGAGCTGTTTGCAGCTGCCATTCCTGTTGGTAGCATAATGATCAGGATAAAAAGGAACAATATTGAATGTCTGGTTTTCATGTTAACAGCTGTTGCAATTATATTTTATCTAAAGTGGTCATCCATTGACCCTGTTCAGTCTGGCCATCCATCTTGCTAATGGTGTATGTACCATTTCCAGACATTATAACTTCTCCCTGACCGGTTGCATTGAATGATATATTACTTCCTTTTATCATAACAGCCAGGTTGGAACCGGATATGTCTGCATATCCATTATATTTTCTATACAGGGACACATTTTTTTCTTCGTGAAGGACAGCTGAACTTTCGTGATCAGCATCGATATCTATTTCCATGTCACCTTTGAAATCGGATATAGCTACCATTGCCTCTTCAGCGTATAAGCCAATAGTAAGGTTACCGTCAAGGGTCGCTGTACCGTTTCCATTAGCAGAAATATTCTCTGTCAGGTCAAGTGTTACAGAACCAGGGTTTATGAGCTTCACTTCTTCAAATATTTCTTTTAATATCCTGTTTGCTTCATTTAATTCCTGCAAAGACTGAGTAAGGTAGTACCTCTTATTGACTTGCGTTACCGGCTCCGTCTCATATGCCAGTCTTTGGTTCTCTCTTGCTCTTTTGATGGCTTGATCATAACTTCCAAGGAGACCTCTAAGCTTTTCAACGTCTTTGCCATTTGCTTCCAGTCTATTAATTTCATCTTCAATTTGAATAGCTGTAATTTCTGATCTGGTGATCATGTCCTCTATAAAGATTTCCGGGTTCTTTCTCAGAGGATCAGTTTCGTTTTTGGGAGACAAATTGTTATTGTCATGGTGGAATCCAAACCTATCATTAAGCCCT
The DNA here is from genome assembly GCF_021184045.1 of Methanococcoides orientis. Taxonomy (NCBI): domain Archaea; kingdom Methanobacteriati; phylum Methanobacteriota; class Methanomicrobia; order Methanosarcinales; family Methanosarcinaceae; genus Methanococcoides; species Methanococcoides orientis. The sequence goes on along the minus strand of NZ_CP073710.1, from coordinate 896,304 downwards.
AATAATTTCAGAGGCGAATCTTTGAGACTGTTCCAGGGAGTAATATTTTTTTCCTGATGATCTGTAGTTTTCTGGTCGACACATCCTGATATGAAAAGTGTGAGTATAAAGAGTGCAATTAATGCTAAATATGCTGTTTTTTTCATATTCTTTTAGATCTCCTTATGCTGGATGTTTTGTCGATAACTTGCGGATACACTGATTTTCTTACAATTGATATATGTTTATTGATTGAATGACTGAGCTTTGTATCACTTGTTATCAGCTACTTGATGTTGGCCTAAATATATATGTATACTTTACATGAATGAAAAAATAGTATGATCTATTTTGTATATATACATGTGATCTTTAATTTTTTTCTTTATAATGCTTTATTATTGTTTTAAAATTAAGATTAATAGCATTTATTCTTTTAAAATCGTTTTAAGATTTAAATATTGTTTTATTTGTAATTTACTTGAAATTAATTCTGTTTTTATCGAGTAACTTCACTAATTTTAACATTATAAAATCAAGTTTCAATTTGAAGAAATATTTGTTGCTTATATTTAAAGCATTGATGAGTATTTAATTCTTATTTAAAATAGAATAAATAGAAATTTAAGTTATAATTAATATTAAAATGCTTCTTTTTAACTTTAGACCTATTTTATATGCTAAATAAAGAAAGTATGCTTATATTTAACCCTGTCAATGTCGTAATTGTAAGCTACCAGCGATATACTGGTACTCAAGGAGTTGATAATATGACAAAAAAAGTACTAAAATTGCTTTCCTGTCTTGCAGTCATGTTGATGGTGTTAAGCATTCTGCCATCGGCTGCACTTGCTGCAGAAGACAATGTGAACTTGAAATTTGGAAAGATGAATAGATCCGATTCTGGAATGGATATCGATGACAATGACAAAGTGCTTCAAGAAATGCCGGAATTTGAGACTGAAGAAGAAATGTTCGAATATATTCAAAATGAACTGTTCGAATTCATCGATGAGCAGATTGAAGTTCTTGAAAATAAAAAAGCGAATCTCGATGAGATTGAAAATAAAAATATAACTGCTGAACTAATCGATGAGCAAATTGAAGTTCTCGATAATGCAAAAGAAGAGACTGAAAATGCAGAATCTCTGGAAGATCTTGAGGAAATAAGGAAATCAATTATGACGCCTCAGGCGGATGAGCATGAATACTTGAAATCTGAAAAAATGAACAGGTCCGATTCAGAAATTGATGTCGATAACAAGATGAACACAGAAAGGCCTGGTATCGCGACTGATGACGGAATATTCGAACAAATAAAGAACACTGTGCTCGGATTCTTCGATAAGTGGATTTAAGCGTGTGAAAGCACAGAATTCTGCAAGAGGATTAAATTTCCAACGGTTGTGAGTTAATGGTATTGTTTTCAGAAGAGCTTATAATAGCGACTTTGGCAATCCTATTCATTACTGTTATTGTGCTTGTTATATCTCATTGGGTATATCGTGCACAGACAGCACTTGAAGAAGGTCGTATCAGGGCTGAATCCATGAAAGTTTCTCGTCTGGATTGTGATGAATGTGGGGAGAAAAGTTGACAGTATAAAAACGAATAATTCCATCTTAACGAAAGCTGGTGAATCGACTGATTCAAAGAGCAAATGAATGACAAGGATATGATGATATCCAATCTCCTCCTTACAATATTGAAGAGGAAGGGGTATAATTTTTACTTTACTGGATGGCTACATATGGAAAATGCCATCCATTTTTAACTATTTTGTTCTGTCACATTTAATGTTCAAGGTTTCATTTTAAGCAATATTGATTCATTCCTACCGGAATTCTATGTTGCAACGATTGTCGCAATAACAACAATTATATACCACCCCTACGATTGTTAGGCATACCAAATAATAATGGGAATGATTAAATATGTTCTCAAGCTTTATGATAACATTCAGGGAAGGGCTTGAAGCCTTTCTGATCGTGGGGATCATCCTCGCGTATCTTGTGCAGACAAGACAACGGAACTGAACAGGTACGTCTATAGTGGTACAGGACTTGCTATAGTTGGAAGCCTGATCGCTGCAGTTGTCTTCAACCTTCTTGCGATACAATTTGAAGGACGTAACGAGGAGCTCTTTGAAGGAATTGTGATGCTGGTAGCAGCAGTTATCCTGACATCCATGATCATCTGGATGGCACGTGAGAATAACAATATCTCATCAACGATAAAGGAGCAGGTCGAAGGGAAGAAAGCCTACGGACTCTTTGCACTGGCATTCCTCTCTGTCCTGAGGGAATGTATTGAGACCGTACTTTTCCTGGGTGCAGCAGCAATGAACACGGAAACCAATGCTGTGCTCTACGGAGGAATTGCAGGTCTTTCTGTATCCATTGTGGTCGCATACCTGGTGTTCAAATACTCTTCACACACTGACCTGAACAACTTCTTCAAGATCACCAGCATCTTCCTGATCCTCTTTGCAGCGGGACTGGCAGCACATGGTGTGCACGAACTTCAGGAAGCAGGCGTAGTTCCGATCATTGTAGAACATGTCTGGGATATCAATCACGTCATCGATGAGAAAGGAACCTTTGGTTCTATCATGAAGTCTCTGCTCGGATACAACGGAAACCCATCGCTTATCGAAGTGCTGACCTATGTTGGATACTACATTGTGGTTGGTATCGGGCTGAGAGTACCCGGAAGGAAGGATAAGATCGCCATAACGGCATGATCTTATCTTAATTTAAGCTACCTGACTGCTACCATCAACAAAGATGGTAGCATCTCTCTTTCTTTAATATATTTTTTCACCAAATACCTTTGCTTGATGCCGATATTCTTCAAAAATATAATTCTTGCATTATGGTTTTGAATGTTTAGGGCACAATCCTTAAATAGCAACGAATACATGTGTAACATATAGGCTACATATACAAACTATGGTTACATAGTTTGAAATGAACAAAGGATGTGAACAAAATGAGAAAAATAACAAACATGCTTTTGGTAGGTGCTATATTTCTTGCCGGTGCAGGAATGATCGCACTGACGATGCAAACTGATACTGTCCAGGCTGCTTATGGTTCAGGTCCGGGATCTGGATGGGGTGGATGCCCTGCATATGGCTCAGGCTATTCGGGCTATTCCGGATATAACATGGCAAATACCTATTCCGGTAATTATGAACTGACAGTTGAAAGCATTGAAGATGCATTAGGCATAGCTCAGGAGCAGATCGATGCCGATGTGAAAGAGGAGAACATCTACCAGATGGGCAGATGGTGGGTTGTGTATTACATGAACGATGATGGTGTTGTAATGCGTAGCTACATTGATGCATTCACTGGTGACGTTCTGGACACTACAACTCAGTCATACGACTATTCGAACACAGGACGTGGCTATGGTATGATGTACGGTGCTGGCTATGGTATGGGCCATGGTCCCGGAATGGGATATAGCAGAATGTATCGTTACTGATTAATGAATTATGTGGATTTCCTGCCATTTATTTTTGAATTGTACCCCCCACTCCCCACTGTGGCAGGGATCATCCACTTACCTCTATGAAGAGTCTGATCTTAGCAGGAAGGTGATAATATGATGGGCTATGGAATGTATGGTGATTATGGGGTATTTGGAGGTTTAGGAGGTTTTTCTATGATATTTAGCTTGCTTATACTGATAGCTCTTATCTGGTTAATTTCTTCATTTTTAAACAACAGGTCGTGCATTTTCAACAATGGGTCGTGCAATACCAAAGACGATCGTGACACACGCTTATCCCGTATTGAAGAACAGGTGGAGAGCAATCGTGAATCACTGGATAAGATATTGAAGAAACTGGATTGAGTCCCATTTTTTGTTTATTTATATGGGATATTAGTAAAGATTAATATGAAAACAAAAACATCTTATGAATAACTATGATGCACTATTACAATACATTTAGTTTATTTGATTTTTTCCTGGAAGTTCTCCTTATACTATTGGTCGTAGGTCTAGTCATTTTCTTCATTAACAAATCCGGGTTTGCAGGTGCAGCTAGCAACGAGAAACTCGTGAGCATGGAGAAAGATGTTGCTGAGATCAAGAAGACTGTAGAAGAGATCAAAGAGAAACTGGAAGAGATCTAAGTCCAACTTAATACCCTGGCCGGTCTTACTATGGGAAAAACAATGCAGCAGATAGTATCTATAGGTGAGGCTATTTCACATCCTCTGAGGCTTAAGCTTCTCTATATGCTCTCAGAAAGGGAATGGTATGTGTATGAGCTTGCCAAAGAGCTGAATGTCTCCCGGCAGGTCCTCTATCTTCATTTAAAGCGTCTTGAGAAGGCTGGATTTGTAGAAAGTGATCTTCGTCTTGAAGATGACGATATGAGGGCAAAGAAATTTTTCAAGCTCAAGGAGTTCGATGTCTCACTCAATATCGAAGACCTGGGAACTTTCTTTGAATGACATTTTTCCGTTTTTGATCCTCTACTCATCTATGGGAAATTAAGTAAAAGTATCAGAGATCATTAACTGATGTCCCATTCAGGTTCCCGTTTTCAATATCCGTATTTTTTTGAAAAAAGAAAGCAGGAATTCTTCACTTAAAAATAAGGATCCCTGTATCAAAGCGTTTTCAGATATTCGATCAGATCTTCCATGTCTTCATCTGAAAGGTCCCATCTGGGCATTGTGTAATCCAGTTCTTCACCAGAAGGATCTTTTCCTTCCCTTATGGCAATAGTAATCGTTTCATCAGTGTATGGAGGATGCTCTTCATGTTCATTTTCATGTTCTTCTTCGGAAGTCAGGACTTCATAGGTTATATCTGAAGGTATTACAGTTCCCATCATTATTGGAACTCCCCCTTTCCCATCAACACCATGACAGCTTACACAGCTTCCACCATGGACATACAACCAATGAGGACCGCCACTAACCGGTATTTCCTGTCGATTTTCATTAAGACCTGTATAATAGATCATTTCTCCGTTCGATGAAAAATCTGTAATGATGTTCGGATCTGTCATCGAATCATATTGTGCCGGGTACATATATCCGGGATCATGCCACTCATATCCACTATCAGTTGTATCAGATCGTTCATCGTAAACATTTATACATCCTGCGACCATTAGTATTATTCCGATCGAGATCAATGTTCTGGCAATTGGTATTGTCAACTTCAATTTCCCCCTTGATTTTAGAAATTATTGATCAAAGCAATTTGTTCTAAATAAATAAAAAAGAAAGAAAAGGCCTTTAATATATATCAGACGTTAGCCATCATTGCCGATTGCATCTACTGGGCATGAATCCATTGCATTTTCACAATCCTTTGTCTCGGAATCTTTTTCCGGTTGCTTAAAGACAAATGCAGTCGATTCATCTTCAGTCATCCTGAAGTTATCCGGAGCATCATTTGTGCATAAACGACATCCAATGCATCCTTCATCCACATAGAATTGACCCGGTACATTTTCAGCTACTTTATTTTCTTTATCGGCCATTGTTAATTCCCCCCACTTTTGGATACTATTAAACAAATTTGAATTTCCTTTCTACTTATAGTTTATTGTGAAGTCATCAACCTTCAGGAAACGATCCAATCACTGTAAACAATTGTCTGTTCAGCATTTGAACCCCAGGCTATTACAGCGACACGATATTCCTGACCAACAGGGACCTTCATATTGGTCACTGTATAAGTTACCCCGCCTTCTGCTTCAATTTCATCGATCTCATCACTTTGGACCTGGTCCCAGGCCATGCCTACATCTGTCGATTCAAGGTACGTGTATATAATCACGTCTTTTGCAGTTGCAGAACCGACGTTCATGACCTTAATATCCAGGCTCGCATATGTGTAGGCAGCTTGTCTCTGGCTGCTTCCCGTAAATTCAATTTGCAGCTGAGGGTATCCAAATCCGATAGGAGTTATTGTTGCCTCTACATCTCGATACTCATCAGGTATTACACCTATGTCCCAGCCGGAATTAGTTGTTTCAAGGTAGAAATACCTGACTCCGTTGTAATCATAGTAGCTTCCGGAGATGCCTTCATCACCTTGCACACCTACTGCCATATGATCGGGCAATGTGATCAATGCTACTCCATATCCCATTTCGTGTAGAAGTGATGCGAGAAGGATCGAAGAATCCTCGCAATCCCCTCCACCGTGATATAGCGTCTCGAATGGGAATCTCGGGTATTCATCGTATCCTGCAGAAGCACTATCACTGACATAAGGGAGGGACTGGACGAATGCGGTTGCAATGTATGGTATCTCATCGTTATCATAACCGCCTTCATCAGCGAGGTATTCCAATTGTGTGGTTACCTGTGAGATCAGTTCGTCATCGTATGGATCATTTGCAAACTGGTCATAGTCCCTGCTTCGGCTTCTTTCGGAATACAAGTCGTAATCTTCTTTGTAGTATTCGTTCTTGATCCAGAACTCTGTGTTGTCGTATTCCCACTCATAAGTACGTGTAATGGAATCTTCAGTTAGTGAAACTGTTATTATGGGTTCGGATTCAATGTCGATAGGATCTGTTTCCAGAAATATCTCAGGTTTTAGTTCATAGGTCAGATCAATAGAAAAACTGCTATCATATATCTTATCCAGCTTTATAGAATAAACAATATTTTGCTCATCAGGGTCCTTTACATTATATGTTTGGCCTGTGGATAATGTTCTTGTGGAATATTGTTTTCCGTCCTTCCTGAAAGAGATAACCGCAAAATCTTCTTTTCGATCGATCTCCAGAACCTTCAGTGAGTATCCATTTTCAAGATCAAGTATGGCAGTTTTCTTGATAGTTGTGTTATATTGCTCAGTATAGTCCTCAGTTGCTATGTCAGTTTCATCAAGATAAGTTGATCCGCTCTCTTCAGGATATTCTTCTTCTGCTATGCAACCCATGCATGAACAAATGATAATAAATAGTAAAAACCACGAGATAGATCGTTTGATACCCATATAAAATGAAATTTACTGCTTAAATATAATAGCATTGTGGTTGCTACCAATGGTTGCTTTGATCAGGATTGTTGCTTTGATCACGAGTACTTTCTATCAAAAATCAGAAGAAACAGTTGGACTGGATAGCAATAGATCTGGTAGTTATTGGAGGTTTGAACTGGGGATTAGTCGGAATCTCACAGGATTTCAATCTTGTAGCTTTGATCTTCGGTTACAGCATAATTGCGAGAATTGAGTATCTACTGGTCGGATTATCAGCATTTTACATGATCGATTTTGCAAATAAAAAACATTGAGGCAGCAATTTGCTGCCTTTCTTTTTAAATATGAGTTCTAACTTATAATTTATTATGAGTTGATGGGATTGGGAGGTTTAAATGTCAAACTGTAATATTCCCGAGTATCCATACTCAAGACCTCGCGTGGTTGCAAGTAAATGTCTTGAGTTTGAAGCTGTGCGCTATAATGGAAGCGTTATTAATTGCCCTACTGTTCGTGCTTTAATTCCATTTGTAGATTTCATCACAGTTTGCCCGGAAGTAGAAATTGGACTTGGGGTTCCACGTGATACTATAAGGATCGTGCTTGTAGATGGCAAGAAAAGACTGATTCAGCCAAAAACAGAGACTGATATAACAGAAAGTATGGATAATTTCACTGACAAATTTCTGAATGATCTGCCTGATGTTGATGGTTTCATATTTAAATCCGGTTCACCTACGATCGGAATAAGGAAGATCAAGATATACGCTGCTTCTGATAAAGGGTTCGTAATTGATTATGGGTCTGGCTTTTTTGCAGACAAGATCGTTCAGAAATATGCAGAATATCCTCTTGAAGAGGACGATCGGCTTAGAAACAATATTATAAGGAATCATTTCCTTACAAAACTTTTTGTGTTTTCAGATCTTCGGACTGTGAAAGAGTCGGGTTCATTTGAAAAGCTGGAGAGGTTCCATAAGTATAATCGTTATCTTTTCCGCCTGTATGATCGTGATCTGGCTGTGAAAATGGATCAGTTATTGGAGAATAAAAGCTCATTAGGATCTGATAAGATCATGACAGAATATGGTAAACTCATTCCACAGGTTTTTTCCAGATCACCGGGTTCGAACGAATTTATGGATATTGCAAACGAGTTACTCTTAAGTGTAGCTTCTTCTTTGAATGACGTTGAAGAGAAATACCTTGAGCAGGTAATTAAAAAATATGCGGATAATCGAATGGCATGCGATGCATTACTTGAGGTCCTTAAGCTTTATGTTATGCGTTTTAGTGATTCAAAAGAAGAATATTCCAGATTGTTCTTCCCATATCCGGAAGAATTAAAGAATGAATCAGAACCTGATCGGGACAGGGATTTCTGGGCAAATTTCCCGATATTAACTAAGCCTGATTGATTCCAGAATTAACAATTAATAAATACTGAAACAATCTAAAATTGTATTAGTGTTTTACGTAGGTTGGTGGTTAAATGACTGTAAATACGCCTGAAGAGGCCTTAATAGATATCTTAAAAGGGCAGAGTCTTGCAGTTCTTGCTACTGAAAAAGAAGGAAGGCCGTATACAAATCTTATAGCGTTTGCTGCCACCGAAGACCTCAAGAACATACTTTTTGTAACTCCCAGGTTTACAAGAAAATATTCCAACATACAAGGTTCAAGCTATGCATCAATTATGGTGGATAACAGGTCGAATACGGTTTCGGATTTTAAGGATGCAACTGTTGTTAATGCAATGGGAATTGTAAAAGAAGTAGATAAAGTTCCTGTTTTTTCTGATCTCTATCTTTCAAAACAACCACATTTAGAAAAGTTCCTTAAGGCCCCCACATCTGCATTGATGATGATGGAAGTTGAAAAATACATTATTGCAACGAGTTTCCAGAATGTTGTGGAGATGGAGTTGAAATGAGCGATCTTATCATCCCGATGGAAAGTATCAGCGAGGAAGATAAAGAAAATGTTGGTGGGAAAGCTTATTCTTTATCAAGGCTCAGGGAAAAAGGATTCAATGTTCCAAAATATTTTTCGGTAACAGCCGATGCATATAGAAAGTTTTTAAAAGACAGTGGACTTGAAGGTCAGATCTTACTTGAGATTGCCAGAAAAGATTTCGGCAAGATGAGGTGGGAGGAGATGTGGGACACATCCTTGCGTCTTAAAAATCTGTTTTTGAATTCATCCATTCCTGAAGACATCGAAAATGTGATCAGGTCAGAAATTAAAAAGAATTACGAAAAAGTGCCGGTCGTTGTAAGATCATCAGCACCGGGTGAAGATTCATCAAATACTTCTTTTGCAGGCATCCATGAGTCTTATGTGAATGTCAGGGGTGTTGATCCAATACTTGAACATGTTAAGCTTGTATGGGCATCTCTATGGTCAGATGCTGCAATTCTTTATCGTGAGGAGTTAGGTCTTGACATAAAGGAAAGTTCAATGGCAGTCCTAGTTCAGGAACTCGTTGAAGGGCAAAGGTCCGGAATAGTTTTTAGCAAAGATCCAAATAATGAAAGCCATCTGGTCATAGAATCAGTTTATGGTCTTAATGAGGGTCTTGTTAGTGGTGATATTGAACCTGACAGGTGGATACTGGACAGGGAAACTGGTGCAATTATCCAGCATGTCGTCGCTTCCGACAGGGAAAAAAGTGTCAGGTTAAAAGAAGGCGGAACTTTTATCGAAGAACTGTCGTCTACTTTTTCAGATAAGGAACCGCTAAGTGAGGATGATATAAGCAGGATCTATGAGATGGCAATGCTCTCAGAAAAAGTGTTCGATTCTCCTCAGGATATGGAATGGACAATTCGGGATGATGAAATATTCCTCCTGCAGTCAAGGCCAATTACAACCCTTGAAGATAAGGAAAAGAGCTGGTATATTTCTTTAAAAAGGACCTTTGATAACCTGAAAGCTCTGCGTATTAAAATAGAGGAAATATTGATCCCGGAAATGATCTCTGATTCCGGATCAATGTCGCAGGTAGATCTTCAGAGCCTGAATGATATTGAACTTGCGGAGGTGATCGTTTCCCGAAGAAGTACATTCGAGAAGTGGGATTCAATATACACAAAAGAATTCATTCCTTTTGCTCATGGTATGAGGTTGTTCGCAGATGTGTATAATGAAAAGATGAAACCTTCAGATCCCTATGAGTTTATGGACCTTCTGTCAAATTCGGATCTTTTAAGTATGCGTAGGAACAGGAAGCTCAACTTACTTGCAGGAATGCTTCGAAATGATGATTCGCTGAGGAAAAATGTTGAGTCCAGAAATGTCGAGGGGGATTTTGGAAAGCATTTTGATGAATTCATGGAACTTTTTGGTCGATCATCTTATGTCGAGGACAAAATCCAGATGATGAAACTAATACTGGAATTATCTTCACATCCGGAGAATGAGATCATAAGTCCGAAAGATCCAAAAGAATTAATAGAGAATTTCCTTGCTATTTTCGATAGGAAAGAAAAAAAATATGCTTCTGAGTTGCTTGATATTGGTCGAGCAAGTTACAAACTCCGTGATGATGACAATATCTATCTTGGAAGAATTGAAGGACATTATATGGATTCAATTAAGGAAGGAAAAAGCAGACTTTCAAAAAGAGGAATTGACCAGAACATAACTGATGATGATGTCATAAAGGCGTTAAATGAAAAAAATTACATTCCAAAAGCACAAGTCATTACCAGGGATCTTAGTCATCCAGGTAATGTCAGGATAAGGCAGATCCAGGGGCAACCAGCCAGTAAAGGTATTGTTACAGGCATAGCAAGAGTTATAGAAACAAAGGATGATCTTTTTGCTGTAAGATCGGGTGAAATTCTGGTATGTGATGCGATCGATCCGAACATGACCTTTGTTGCGCCTCTTGTTTCCGGTATTATTGAGCGTAGAGGGGGCATGCTCATACATGGGGCGATAATTGCACGTGAGTATGGGATCCCTTGTGTAACAGGTATTCCGGATGCTATAGATATAATAAGTAACGGGGATGAAGTTACTGTTGATGGTTATCTGGGCATCATAGTTATACAAAGACAGTAAGATTTTTTAATGTTATTATTAGAAAATAAGTTATCTGCCAATTGCTTCCGAAATTCGTTCTTCACCGGAACATTTTGAAGCTATTTATTATAATCGCACACAGGAGACCCCTTACTTTCTTCAAATCAGTTTATGTATAATCTCTCAAAAATAGATTAAAAAGCTATATATAGTATAAATTACAAAGTCGACATGTAGAATTTATTTAGTGGCCAAGGGGGGCGACATGTGAAAATAAATAAAATCTTAGTAGCTTTGCTTTTAGCAACGATTGTATTAGTTTCTGGTTGTACTACCAGTGAACCTGAAGAGGAAGAAATGGACATTGTGGACACGGCAGTGGACGCTGGTTCATTTACAACTCTGGTCCAGGCTGTCCAGGCTGCCGGACTTGAAGATACATTGAGAGGCGATGGTCCTTTCACAGTATTCGCACCAACTGACGAAGCATTTGCAGCATTACCTGAAGGAACTCTTGATGCATTACTTGCAGACGAAGAGGCTCTTGCAGCTGTGTTGACATATCATGTGGTTGCAGGTGAGGTCATGGCAGCAGACGTTGCAGGTCTGGAATCTGCAGAAACTGTCCAGGGTGAATCAGTTACTTTCGATACCATGGATGGTGTAAAAGTAAACGATGCAAATGTTGTCCAGGCAGACATCATGGCCAGCAATGGTGTGATCCATGTTATCGACAAGGTCATTCTTCCACCTTCAATGATGGAAGAGGAAGAAATGGACATCGTTGATACTGCAATAGAAGCAGGATCATTTACAACACTTGTGCAGGCTGTCCAGGCTGCCGGTCTTGAGGAGACACTGAGAAGTGAAGGTCCTTTCACTGTATTTGCACCAACAGATGAAGCATTTGCAGCATTACCTGAAGGAACTCTTGATGCATTACTTGCAGATGAAGAGGCTCTTGCAGGTGTACTTACCTACCACGTGGTTGCAGGTGAATATATGGCAGCAGATGTTGTAACAATGGATTCAGCTGAAACTGTACAGGGAAGTGAAATTACCTTCACTGTAACAGACGATGGTGTAATGGTCAATGATGCAACTGTTGTCATTACAGACATTGAAGCAAGTAATGGGGTCATACACGTCATTGACGCAGTACTGATACCATAATATCTACCATGAGATTCTTTTGAATCTTATTTTTTTATATGATATGAATTTAAAACTAAAAGTGGAGAAATGAATATGTTATACATGGAAATAAGCACCTGGGAACCAGAGAATCGTGATAAGATACTTGAACACTTCAAAGAACTGAAGATGCCTGCCGGAGTAACAGTCCACAATCAATGGGTTGATCTAACAGGATCTCGATATTTCATCTTATATGAGTGTGATGATGCAGAAGCGTTTGCAGCATTTAATCTTCCATGGTCGGATGTGTGTTACATTGACACGGTTCCTGTAATGAAATCAACCGAATTCATATCATTAATGAGCAAAAAGAGCTGATATCAGAGATTATTGAAAATAAATAATTTGAAGACAATGCAGAAAGACAAGTGTTAAATTCAAAATGGGGGAGAAGAATATGTTATATATGGAAATTAGTTCATGGGAACCACAGAACCGTGATAAGATACTTGAGCACTTTAAAGAGATCAAGGTGCCTGCAGGAATAACTATCGTCAATCAGTGGGTCGATCTGACAGGGTCCAGGTATTTTATCCTGTATGAGTGTGACGATGCAGAGGCTTTTGCAGCATTCAACCTTCCATGGTCGGATATATGCTACATTGAGAGTGTTCCTGTGATGGAATCAACCAAGTTCATGTCTCTCATGAGCAAAAAATAATTGAAACCAAAAATAGTAAAATCCTCTGTTTTTCAGAGGATTATCTTTATTTCTTTTTTTTCTTGGCCTAAAAACAAGTCGACAGTTCCATTTGGGAATGGTTTTGTTGAGTATTCGCAAATAAAATCGCCTTTGCTATCTGAAACAATTGTTTGGGAAGCTTTAACGTTTAATAGAACGGTCTCAACATCTTCATTAGTTTCACCTTTTATGGTTATGTCATAGTTTCCTGTAGGAACATTTTTATCAACATATGTTGCCTTTCCATTTTCAGCGTCTCTATGCTGCTTAAAAGGTATCAACATTTGAACTGCGAATGTCATATTTTTTACAGTTTGAGCTACAACCTGAAACTCGTTCGGGATCGAAGTTATTGCTACATCATCAAACCTGTGCTCATATTTTTGATCTTTTACAGGAATTTGAATCTCAAAATTGACATTCATTTTTATGCTTCTTTCAGGTTTCGTTCGACCTGAAATTATCAAATTATCTCCTTTCTTCAATTGAAGAGCAGATACTTCCCATTCGATCTGATCTTCATCAGATACTTCAGGAACAGGACTGTAGAACAATGAATCTATTTTTTTGATAATTCCAAGGAACAGGTTATAATTTTCTTTGATCGTGACAATTCCCCCGATGATCAAAGACGATCCTCCTTTGAGTCTCAGGAGTACCGTCCTTAGAATTACATCTGCTGACAGAAAGAACTGCAACAGATCCAATTCTTGATATTATGATTTCAGCTTATGTATCCGAAGGATATCAGGTACACAGCAATTCCAAGAAGCAATGTTATTGCCCAGCATCCAGTTGCAATATCCATGTGAACTTTCTTTTTGAATCTCCATCTGTTGGTAACGAAAAGTATTATGAAAAGTATAACAATTGACCCCAGAAGCCTGTGCAGGATCAGAACGATGCCATAGGATGCCAGTTGAAAACCCTGACTGATCGAATAGAACATGAACAGGATAGTAGGGATAATTGTGTAAACAGCAAGTGATGCTCCTCTTGCATGTTTATCTATGCCCTCTGTCTTCTGCTTGATCGCATATATTAGCATTAGAAATGCTAGTACCTGTAAGAAAAGTGAAAGGTTAGATAAAGTTCTAAATACATCTGGTTCCACTAAATTCCCCCATTTAGTTATACAAATAAATTGAATTGTATACTATTTAGTTTTATTGAGAAGTTATCATTCTGAGGACTAATTTTATTCTTCATTTTCATCTTCATAGTCTAATTTAATAAAACATAAATACAATCAATTCTTTTCTTGCACTTTATTTCCCACTTCGGAAAGTAAATAGCTAATCTATCCTTAAATTCAAAAGGTGTACAAGAATCATGAGCCAGCAGAGTGAAAGCCTCTTCACAAGCGCCCTCAAGACAACGCTACCGGTCTTCCTGGGATATATCCCATTAGGTATGGCCTTTGGCTTCCTTCTCGAAGGAGCCGGCTACCACTGGATATATGCACCCTTGATGAGCATATTCATCTATGCAGGTGCAGGGCAGTTCATTGCAGTTGCATTGCTGGCAGCCGGTGCAGGACTCACTGAATTTGCTATAACAACGCTGCTGATCAATCTACGGCATTCCTTCTACGGCCTGTCTTTGCTGGAAAAGTTCTCAGGTGTCGGAAAGATCAAAGCTTACCTCATCTTCGCACTTACTGATGAGACCTATGCTCTTCTTACAACCACCAAAGCCCCGGACGAAGGATCAAAGGGAAAGTTCTACTTTTACATAACTGTACTTGACCACTCATACTGGATCCTGGGTTCGGTCCTTGGAGCTGTACTTGGCTCAGTACTTGATCTCCGCCTGGAAGGAATGACCTTTGTGCTTACTGCACTGTTCGTGGTTCTGACGATCGAGCAATACCATGCTTCAAGGTCCCGTTTCCCGTTCATGGCAGCCATGGGTGCAGGTGTCATTTCACTGTTGCTCTTCAGCCCTGACAACATGTTGCTGTTCTCAATTTTCATCGGCACCCTCATCCTGATAGCACATGAAAGGTTCGTCCAGAACGACCTTGAGGTCAGAAATATTGCAGAACAGGACCCTGATCAGGAGAAGATCCCATGATGGAAGATCCGGCACATTTTCTGGTCGTTACAGCAGTAGTAGCAGTGGCAACCTTCGCGACAAGGGCTATTCCTTTTGTATTCTTTAATGCTCGAGCTCCCCCGCAGATCCTCTCCACCATTGAGAAGAACCTACCTCCGATGATCCTCCTACTGCTCGTGATCTACTGCCTGAAGGATGTACAGTGGCTTTATGCTCCATACGGAGTCCCGGAGATATTCACAATAGCAGCTGTCATGGGCCTGCACTTGTGGAAACGCAATGCAATGCTCAGCATTTTTGCAGGAACGGGTCTGTATATGCTGCTGGTGCAGTTGGATGTTTTTTCAATTATATTTGGATAATGATAGAATTGATATGAAAACAGAATGGAGCCCAAGCTCCGTAAAGATCATATCATGGATCACTGAAGGTCCAGCAACAAAACAAAATGAGTTGAACAAGAAGTGTGGAAGTCATAGATCTGAAATACCACCTTTTAGCGGTATTTCAGCCCCACGTAATTTCCCCAAACTCGCTTTTTAACATACAACTCCCACACCCATGTAGTATATTGGTTTCTGAGTTAAAGCTAGTTTCGGTGGGGGGTGTTGGATAAGTCCATAATCTCTATTTTTTTCTTGAAATTCAAAAGCAAAATAATAGCATGTAGTTGCAGAGTACAACTTTTGGTGGGATACAAAGGATTTTTGGTGGCTGGTTACTGATGATTGTGATATCCACATAAAAGGGTTGTTTAGATCGGGTGAAATATATATAAAAACCACTTTCATTCAAACAAATAGTCCAGATAGAGCTTCCTGACACATTTGGAACCGTATGGACCAATCAAACCGGACTTTAATTCGATGTAGTGGCTTTCCTTCATACTCCTGCCACAACACCTACAGTTGTTGACCTCTTCTGATCGTATAATTTTAGGTTTAAAAAATTCCAGATCGTTTTCCTCATAAGTGAAGTGGCACATGCCATCTTTATCAGTTATGATACCTTCCTTTCTGGCGGCTGACATTATCTGATCGATGATCTCAAAACGTTTGGTCACTGTTTTACGCAGTAGCTCTCTGATCTCAAGTGGAGACAATTCTGTTGCATCCATTGCTACGATATAGTCCAGTCCTTTTTGGATAGTCTTTGGATGTTTCATTTTATCCCTTTATTATCACGAGCTTTAGGTCCATATGCACATTATTTAATGAGATCCGGATTCCTGAATTATGTTTAAGATCAATGAATCTAACTTTTTCAATGTATAAAATATCTAAAATAATTCAGATGCATTTAATAAGAGTGTGCAAAATATAAAATTATCTACTTATTTCTTCAAGATACGAATAATACTAAAAAGAGAAATTTTGACTTCAGATCTTATGCTCATAGACTGTAGATCTTCACGCTGATATAAAGCACATAAAGCAATATCAACACAAACGCCTCATTCTTCTTCAATTGCATATGCCTTCTGAAGAACAACAGTACAAGCAATGAGACGAAGAACAAGGCTGGAATGTCAAATCTTACCAGAGCTTCACTTACGGTAAAGCTGCTTATCAGACTGCCTACTCCAAGGGTGAACAGTATGTCGAATATATTGCTTCCGATCAGGTTGAATACGGACAGGTTTACAGCTCTTTTCCGGATACTGCTCCATGAGAGTGCAAGTTCCGGCAATGAGGTTCCCAGTCCGATGAGTACTATCCCGATGAAGGATTGTGAGATCCCCCACATATCTGCCAGGTATAGTGCGTTGTTCAGAACTGCATAGGACGATAGTATGAGGATGGCAAAACCGGCACTAATGGAAAGGATCGTCCGTGTAAAGTATAATGGTGGAGCACTCTTGAATTTCTGGTGGACCTCTTCTTCTCTGTATAGCAAAAAGAAATAGACCGCATAAGCCGCGAGGAAGATCAGGCCGTCTGTCCGGCTAAGTGTACCATCCAGACCGGTCAGGAATAGGAGGGCAACAGAGATCAGCATCATTACTCCGTCCCGGGAAAGTTCGCGTTTTGTTAAGGTCAGAGCCCCGAACATGCCAACAATGCCCATAGTGATGCCGATCTGACCAAAGCAGGAACCTATGGAATCACCAATAATAAGTCCTGATGTTTCGGTTCCCATTGATCGCTGGATGGAACCGGTAACACTAATGACAAGCTCCGGCAGGTTTGTTCCCAGAGTTAGTAGTGTAAGGCCGATAAATGCATGTGAGATCTTGTAGTGTTCGGCGATTGCCAGGGCTGCTTTGATGATAAGTTCAGCTCCTAACATCAGGCCTGCAAGTCCTATCAGTAGAATTAAGAGTTCATACATTTTAGCGAGTTCCCTACGATGTGCTCAAATGTGATTCTGTTTGGTCTATAATTAGTGTTTTCTTTATATTGTTATTGTAGTTCAATGCATAAAAGCTTCCTTTTTTCGAAAATGAAAGAAGCTTGTATTACTTGTTTTCTTGATCATATTTTACAGGATTAATTACTGTGAATGAAAAATGATGAAATAAAAAAGAGTTGGTCTCAATTTGAGACCATGAATTTTGTTTTACTTAGGGACTGCTTTATTGAGGATAGATTGTTGACAAAGTTGAGTCATCGACAGTAAATGTGAACGTCAATTCTCCCTTTTTGTACTTTACCTCGTCGGAATAGAAAGTCAATGTTCCCGATCCGTCGGTGAGGCCGGAATCAATATCTGTAGTAGCACCAGTCCAGTAACCGGATACCATACTGCCTGCCAGATCGGGCTGTACACTCACAACTGCCTTTGCAGAAACAAACGTGTTTTTACCTGCTGTTCTTGTTATGGGGTCTACACTAATAATGGATATTCCAGTTTCTGGAGGTTCTGTAGCAGTGGTTACAGTGACTGTAGTGCTGTCTGTACCTGCTGCATCATTATTATCGGTTACTGTAAGGTTTACTGTGAAAGTTCCAGCTGAACCATAAACATTTGTTGGATTTTCCGAATTGCTGGTATTTCCGTCTCCAAATTCCCAGTAATAGAAGTCAATGGTTCCATCAGGGTCGGTAGAACCTGAACTGGAGAACTGTATTTGAGTCCCTACAACACCACTATATGGACCATTTATAGAAGCAGTTGGGGCTAAGTTCTCTGCAGGTACGCTATTCAGAGAGTCCAGTGCAGCCTTTGCATCAATAAGACCATAGCCATAGGCTGTGTCCCAGCCGCTTTTTCCAAGATCCATTGCAGTTGATTCAAGTGCAGTTCTAACTTCATCGTTGGAAGCACCCTGAGATATCAATAAAGCTGCAACACCTGAGACATGTGGTGTTGCCATGGAAGTGCCCTGGAAGAAGTAGTAACTAAATATCTGGGTACTTGGGTCAAAAGTGTTCTGAAGTATGCCGTCTCCATATCCATCATTGTTCAGGTCCTGTCCTGTATTACCACCAGGTGCTACTACATCAAGTCCCGGCCCATAATTCGAATATGGTGCTAAGTTTCCATCATAACCGGTTGCTCCGACTGCAATACATTTCTCGTAAGCAGCAGGATAGCTAACGAAACGTGTTCCGTCATTACCTGCAGCAGCTACAATGGTAACACCCTGTTTGTCTGCATATTCAAGTGCATTGTCTAAGGCCACACCAGGGTAATACCTAGGTGGGTAACCAAGACTCATGCTTATAACATCTGCACCATTATCGGTTGCAAAGTATATTCCATCCACCAACTGAGCAAGGTTTCCACTTCCGTCAGCACCAAGCACTTTTACGGGCATGATGGAGCAATCATATGCAACTCCTGCTACCCCAATTCCATTGTTGGTGCTCTGTGCAATGGTTCCTGCAACGTGGGTCCCATGGGACTGATCATCGTCCGGATCATTATCTCCATTGATGAAATCGTATCCAGAAACGAAGTTTGTATCTGCAAGGTCAGGAGCATTTTGGGCAACTCCGGTATCAAGTACAGCTACAATAACACCTTCCCCTGTAGTAATTTCCCATGCAGGTTCAACATTGATACCATAATCACTATGTAAATTCCACTGGTAGTGGTAATATGGATCATTCACAGCAAAAGCAGTCATAATAGCATTTGGAACAGCATATTCCACATTTGGATTCTTACTGTACATCTCGGCCATCTTCTGGGCATTCCTGTTCTCAGGTATCTTCAGAACCTTAAAACCGGCATACTGACTTGTGTACTTTACTTTAGCCCCGTTTCTGGCATTTATGTTTGCGATCTTTTCTTCTGAAACACCGGGACTGAACTTGACAATGATCTCGTCATGTACGTATAGTTCATTATCTGGCATTTCTACGGTCAGTTCATCATAAATATCATATTGAGCATTGATCGATGGAGCGAATGCAGAGACTGGAATTACCATCCCTGTGACCAGCAAACAAACGGTCAATACAGTAAGTTTCCAATTTTGTAAATCCATTGTACTACCTCTTATTGATTTTACCACAAATTATCCTGATACTTAATTATTAGTTTTAATATAATATACGTTTTGGGTTTTTGCTAAAAATAATTATAACCTAATTCTTATGATGATAGCAATCAATTCTGCATTTTTATTTTCTATGATATTTTTTCAAAGCACGTTTACTCAAATGTCCTTATGTTTGGTGACAGTTATTTCGTTCCTGTGATCGGATATATTGAATGCCTACATGGATGGACTTTTATAGGTACCAACTCCATTATTATTTACACTAAAAAACAGTCACATTTTCAAAAGATCAAAATCTTTTACCGGAGGGTTATAACATGCCATCACTATACCTTGTATCCTGTCGTATGTTCGAAGATGAACTCGTTAATATATTCGAGGGAGAGGACGAGAATACTCGTCTGCTACTGATCGAGAACGAAAATATTGAAGGAATTGAAAAGAAGCTGAATGAGGTTTCCCTGGACTACGAAAAAATATCTATTGAGGATGTAGATTCAAAGCTTGATCCGACCGACAAATTCGTGGTTGTCCTGCATCTTCTGGAGTTCGCGCTGGATGCTGATCCTGATCTTCTCAAGGAAAAGGTATACATGACCATCGAGGAAAATGGAGAACGATTTGACGGTGTGCTGGTATTTTACGGTCTTTGTGGCAATGTGCTTGGAACCATCGAATCTGATTTTGCACACCTCGGAATCCCGGTTCGGATCCTTAAAGATGCTGAAGGTAACATCGTGGATGATTGTATCTGTGCTGCATTCGGTAACAGGAGTGCTTATGTTGAAGCCATGTCCGGTGAAGAAAGAGGTACAGGCACATACTTCTTAACCCCCATGCAGGCAGCCAACTGGAAAGAAATGCTTGTTCTTGCAAAATTAACTCCTGATCCGGATAATATCGAAATGACAAAAATGGTATTTGATTACTCTGGTTACAAAAATGTCGGAAAGGTGGATACCGGCCTGTGCTACGAAAAGAAGTTTGATGAAACGGTTGATGACTTTGCATCTCGATTCGATTTTGAAAAGAAGTTATTTGAAGGATCCACAAAAGTAGCAGATCAATGCTATCATTCTATCAAGAAAGAGATCATTGGCTGATTACTGCATGAAGTTCTTTTAAATAATACCTGTTTATAGCTTTAGGGACTTTTATTCCATCATGAGTGAAGGTAATACCAGAGCAAATATCAAAATTGGAGCAAAAGTAGGGATCGTCTTAAAGAAAGATCAACGATCCGGCAAAATAACTCACGGAATTGTCAAGAGAATTCTAACTAAATCTTCTTCACATCCCCATGGGATAAAGGTTCAGCTGGAGGATGGTCAGGTTGGGAGAGTAAAAGAGATACTTTCATAAAGACTATAACATACCCCGGTTATTATAAAAATCCATTAAAGCCGGGACGGCTATGTCCGCAGGCTTTAGCGGATGATAGCAGATTTAAAGAATTCAGATCAACAGTTTCCCCTGTTGCCAGTCATTAATGATCCTTACAGCAGCCCTTATCTCATCGATCTCGCCTTTTTTCTTAAGGTAATTTAATTTTAACCCTATGAGCTCAAGAATCTCGTAAACATTCTCGTTCCCGATCTCGACCTTATAGAATTCCTCAAGAGCAGGCTTGTTCTTTTCACATGCATTCTCGATGATCTTCATGGCCACTCCCTCAAGATCGCTCAGATGTGTGGCATCTTTTACTCCAAGAAGGCCCTGCCTGTACTCGTCATTCTCGTCAAAAGGTATGACTCCTGGAGTGTCAATAAAAACAATGCGTGAGCCAGCTTTTACAAGCTGTACCCCTTTAGTGTGTCCGGATATGGATGATGTGCTGGTCTTTCCTTTCCCTACCACTCCGTTGATCACCGAGGATTTCCCGGTGTTTGGATAACCAAGACATCCGATGAGGATCTCGCGTCCCTGTATGTCGGCAACTTCAAGGATCTTATGTCTCAGCATAGTGGTACCATACCTTTCCTTGCTGGAAACGAAGACCGTAGGTGCGATCTTTGAAAGGCGGGATTTGGATTTCTCAAGCGTTTCCTTTGAGACAAGGTCGCATTTGCTGAGCACTATTATCAATGGTTTGCGTGAACGTTTGACATTACGCTCTACCTCACTGTTCCGTGTCTCATCCGGGAATCGGGCGTCCACTACCTCGAGAAGGACATCGGCCTTTTTTATTACATCCTGTACCATCAACTTGTAGTTTGCCATCAACTCTTCTTACAACAAAGCCCTATAAGGATTTGTTGAGAGGTCTGTATACTTCCATCACATGATGTTCTTACAAAGTACCATTGATGATCGAATCCAGCCCATCTCTCTCATCTGCATACAGCATAAGTTCGCTCCATTTCTTTTGCAGCTGGCAAAGATGGTTGAAGGGATCAAGGTCGGGTATCGCATCGTCGAGTGAAAGCTCGATGTTCTTGAGGGCTTCCTCGCTTCCAACCGGATCGCCCTTATCAAGATACTCTTCCGAGAGCAGCCTGCAGGCATTTATGATCTTCTTTTCAAGATCGTCACCGAGGAAGCTTCCGGGGTAGCAGCCCATATCTTCTACAGACAATATTGTCATCCCATCGGTCTTTTTCTGGCTCATTAGCTTCGCTCGCTCATAGACAAACCTGTAAATATCTTCTCGCACCCGCTTCCATTTCGGGTGGGATTTAGCAGGTGGAAGGTGTTTGATGGCAAGTTCGTTATCAAGGAAGAAGGAATGGCCGAACATCCTGGCATTCATAAGATAATCAATATCTTCCCCTCGCGGGACCATGGGGTCGAATGGGACTTCCATGAACAGGTTCCGGTGGATGACCATATTTCCCCCAAATACGAAAGGAGTTTCCTTAAGCCGTGGGGATGTGCCTATTACCTGTTCAAAACCTTCATTCATACAGGCATTCTTGTTCCAGTATCTGGTCCAGGGGCTGTCAGGAGCACCAACAAGGTAATCCCCGTCTGGCTGGAGGTAGTAGCCGGCAATCGCATTGATAAGATTCCCTTCATGATGGTTTCCTATGAATTCCTTTGCCTTGGATATGAATTGCGGGTCTTCAAAGACCTCATCGTCATCGATCAGGAGTGCAACATCTGAGTTCATAATATGCGGGATAAAAAGGCACATGTTCCTGATGTTGGAATAACCTGTTAGTGAGAGTAGGTCACAATATTCATCCATACCACCGTTCTTCAGTTCCTCATGCAGTTTTTCCAGATTTGAAGGACCGAACATATGGACTTTGATATTACCATTTGAAGAGGACCTGATGATCTCTCTTACCTTCTGCTCCACCTGGTCGGTGATCTCTGCATTATTCGGAGCGACCAGAATTACCAGCTCGAAGTCCGTGTCTTCAAGTATGGCTGTACTTTCGATGGCTCGTCCAATTGTTCCCTCAGAATCCAGCGGAGTGGCATGATCATATACTGAATCACCTTCAAGCCATCCCACATTGCTTTCTCTTCCCCAGTAACTGGGAATAACCATTGTTAGTTTCAAATATCCATCTCCCCGATATCCACTTAGCGTGAACATTATCTCCAGTTCCTATATTCATAAGCCGATATGATATAATTACTTCCATTTTTACTCTGGGGATATTCATCCACTGTCAGTATTTTTGTCAGAGTGGCAAGCACTAGAAATTAATCTAAAGAACAGCATATAGAACTATAGTACTAATGACGAACATTAGTAGCTAACAACCGTTCTCAATAGCAATATCGAAGTGAGCGATATGTCAGGAGGGCTACCGGATTCGGATGATTCGGGTATCATGAGATGGATGAGATTGGAGGTGGGCAAGATCAACAAGGAGATCGTTGCTGAGAGAAAACCCCTTTCTCAGTTGCTTAAGGAGGAGACACCATCCTCAAAGACAAAGGGTGGTAATGAGCATTTATTCGATAAAAAAGTGCTAACTCTTCTTGAAGAGCAGCTACCAGTAGAGCTTCATGGAAAGCTTCGCCTCCCTATTCTTTTCTTTCTCGACAACCGTGTGGCAGACAGTAGTTTTCTTAATGATGAGACTGCTGCCAGATCCCTGCAGATCCTGGGGGAACTAAGCAAGTCCCGCAGTTTTAGTAAAGGAAGGCTCTGGGTGGGTAAGAGCATTGCATATTCTATCATGAGAAAGTATCCCACTGTAGTGCAGATCGTAATGGGATGAATTCAGTAATGCAATGACCTTAAGGAAGAAAAGCCCATAAATACACCCGGTATGTAATGCTTATATAGGATACATCGAATTAACGTTCAGAAAATAAACTTATCAATATCATCAATCCCCTGGATCAACGCGATAACGAACCAATACAACCAGCGGATCAAAACAAGAGTCCTGATAATATGAAACTCTACAGCACTAATCTCCAGGCAGAAGAAGTAAATTTTGAAACTGCGCTTATCACAGGTCTTGCTCCAGACAAAGGCCTTTACATGCCAAAGACACTTCCACATTTCTCAGAGGAAGAGCTTGTGGCCTTAAAGGATGAAGAGTATCCTGAGATAGCTTTCCAGCTGCTTAAAAAGATACTTGAAGGTGAGATCGATGAGGAATCCCTCAAGGCAATAACCTATGATGCTTACGACTATGATGTCCCTCTGGAAGAGGTAAATGAGAACACATACATAATGAGGCTTGACCGCGGTCCTACTGCATCTTTCAAGGACTTTGCAGCTCGTATGATGGCAAGACTCATGCAGTTCTATCTCAAGAAGGAGAACAAGGAACTGACCATACTTACAGCAACTTCCGGAGATACAGGAAGTGCAGTTGCTCATGCATTCTATGGTCTTGATAACATCAAGGTGATCGTGCTGTTCCCTGAGACAGAAGTTTCAGACCGCCAGAGAAAGCAGATGACAACCCTTAACGAGAACATCTCTGCACTGGCAATTGACGGAAAGTTCGATGACTGCCAGGCAATGGTGAAGCAGGCATTTGCAGACAGTGAGCTCAAACACCTGAACCTTTCATCAGCAAATTCCATTAACATAGGCCGTCTGGTCCCGCAAACTCTCTACTACTTCTATTCCTACCTGAAACTAAGGAATTACCCTGAGGAGATCATATTCTCCATACCATCAGGCAACTTCGGTAATATGATGGGCTGTGTGCTGGCAAAGAACATGGGCGTGCCAATCAAAAAGATAATCGCTTCTGTTAACGAGAACGATGAGGTCCCGGGTTTCCTTAATACCGGTGAATATGAGAAGATCGTCCCTTCAAAGAACTGCATCTCAAATGCAATGAACGTTGGTCACCCAAGCAATCTTGCCAGGCTCATCGCTATCTATGGCGGGGAAATGGATGAACAGGGCAATATCAACAAGCTTCCTGACATGGACAAATTGAACGGTGATATCTATTCAACATCTGTAACGGACGAGCAAACCAAAGCAGTGGTCAAGGAGTTCTTCGAGGAGTACGACATCTGCATTGAGCCTCACGGTGCTGTTGGTATTAAGGGTCTGATGGATTACAGGGCAAGCACCAATGACAACACGCTTGCAGTGACACTGGAAACTGCTCATCCTGCAAAATTCCCTGCAGAAGTAATGTCTGCTATCGGAATTGAACCTGAACCCCCTCAGAGCTTGAAAGAGATCGAGGGAAGAGAGGAGCACATGGAATTCCTGGATACGGATTATGAGAAGTTCAAGAGTTATCTGAAGGAAAGGCTTGAGTGAGGTCTTCCCTTTGATCATTTTTAATTTTATTTAATTAAACTCAATCAAAGTTTTTTAATTCCGTTTGAACAACAAATAAACAGCCAGTATCTCTATGATCGCAAGGTAAGGAACGAAAACCGATGTGTCTTTTTCATTAGTTCCAATATTAAGGGGTGCTTCCGCTATCCTTTCAATCGTTTCCTGTGACAGGAACGAACCGCTAGCACCAGGTATCACCCCATTATCATCACCAATTAATATTTCGTTGTTCTTTTAGTAGTCTTTCATTTTCCGCTTCAGTCTATACTTATTTCGTAAGAATACGAAAGACTCTTATCTGATATAGGGTATATGACCGCCAATGTGGATCGATGGATTATATGCAGCATTTGATTATCTCATCAAGGTGATCCCACCGATCGTTATCGGAACTCTGATAATGGATATCATGGTGGAGATGGGCTGGGTGAACAAGCTGGGCTTTATAGCATCCCCTCTCATGCGTTTTGGTCACCTGAGGGAAGAGATCGGCCTGAGCTTTCTCACATCTTTTGGTTCTTCAGCTGCCGGAAACTCAATGATCGCAAAACTGCATAATGATGATCACATCGATAGAAAAGAGACCATCATAGCGACAATGGTAAATTCATTCCCTTCAGGCATCGTACTCTCAAGGGATCTTCTGCCCGTGATGGTCATATTGCTTGGTACCACCGGTCTCATCTATCTGGGGATAGTGGTGCTCATAGGATTTCTGAAAACACTACTGGCACTAATAGCTGCACGTATTCTTCTAACACCCCGACCTTCGGGAAATATACACTGCAATACAGAAAAGATCAGTTTCCGGGAAGCTTCTGTGAAGTCCTTAAAAAGGTCCCATAGGTCCCTGACAAGGATCGTCCTGACCATGACCATTGTATCGATCGTAGTATTCCAGTTGATGGATACAGGTCTTTTTGACTGGGCAGCATCCATTATGAAAGATTCATTCATGATCCGATATGTGCCTGCTGAAGGCCTTCCCATAATCGCTGGCTGGTTTGCCAGCAATATTGCTGCATTTACCATAGCCGGCAATCTTTTGGATACCGGAATGCTTTCTTCCAAGGATGTGATCCTTGCACTTCTCATCGGAAGGATCCTGGCAGGTGTTGCAAGGATAAGAACCATGCTGCCTTATTATGTGGGAATATTCAGTCCAAACCTGGGTGTGAGGATAATGGTCGTATCTTTGGTCATGCAAAATGGTATCATGTTGGGGATAGTTGGTTTTATCTTTGTGTTATTCTAATGGAAACAACATATCCTGACAACACAAAAAAATAAGAGATACAAATAAAAATGGAAATAAAATTAAATATGAAATAGAAATGAACCCTGATCAAACGACAAGTTTGTTCAGGTTCACATTTCCATTTGTTGTCTTTATACTTATTTTACTTCCACCTTCACCAAGGATCCCTTCTACATGAGTTGATTCCAGCTTTGTTACTACCAATTCCACTTCATTCATTGAGATCTGGCCATTGGTTGTTTCCACTTCTATCTCCGCGTCCAGTGACGGATCGATGTGGATTATGACCGCTCCATTAGTGCATCTGATGTCGACATCGTTTTTAATGTCAAGTATCTGGGCTTCTATTTTACCATTAGTGGTCTTCAGGTCGTTGATGCCTGTTGTTCTCTGTATGTCCAGTGCACCGTTGCTTGATCTTGCAGTTATGTAACCTTCGACGTTGGTTATCGTCACAGCTCCATTAGTGGTTATAGCTGTAGTATTTCCCTTTGTGTTTGAGATCACTATGTTTCCGTTGGTTGTTTCTATAATATCAACTGTAACATTCTCCGGAACCTTGATCTTCATATCAACTGAAACTCTGACATTTTCAATAGCAGGATATTTTGTTTCTACTTTTAGCACATCATCGATCTCATTGACAATAATATGGACTTTTTCAAGTTCATCTTCACCATAATTTGTTCTTTTGACAGCTTCCAATTCGACTTTATCGCCATCCCAGCTATTGATCTCGATCTGTCCGTTTATGCTGTTAACGGCCAAGGTTGTGTTTCTATCTGCTTCATATTCTCCGCTGAAATATTCTATCTCTTCAGCTCCAAAGTCCGGTCCGTAGGTCGTGCAGCCTGAAACAGCAGCTACGATCAATGTTGAAAATAAAAGGAATGTGATCTTGTATTTGTTCATTGCAGAAGCCCCCAATAAGAATTGGGGACAGTTAATAATAAATCTATCTGTTGAATCATCTCTACAAATTCGTTACCTATTATGGAACACTCCATAAATCAACGAAACCTTCAACAATAGCGGTGTCTAGTGTCCTTTCAGTAATTGTTTCCATCATTTATCAAGTCGAATTTTCTTTGTCCAAATTCTGCAATCCACTCTTCATTTAGCATTTTAGTCTCATCAGTTGAAGAATTATAAATTGTTAAAATATTTCCAGTTTCATAATAATTAATATCCACAACTGTTCCTGAAAAGCTACGACTGGCTGTATTAAACTATTTCGATGTACTTACATTTTCACCAATTTTAAATACATAATCATTTTCGACTTGGAAATTATCAGATATATTATTTTTATTTCCAAAAGACAGTTTTGTGCTATTTTCAAATGACACTTCTATATTATTTATCCCTAAAGTATATCCTAAAATAAACATAGAATTCAATACAAGAAACAACAAAAAGATGTTTTTTAGTTTTATTTCATCCCCTCATTTTCTTTCAATTTTTGAATATATAATTTACACTTTCTCCTATTGAAGCTCTTTACTTCATAAGGAGATATGTGCGTTGATAACTTAATTCACCGCTGAAATCTCTGTCACCTCATGATATAGCGACCATAAGTCCAAACAAAACCATCCGAAATTCAGCAGGTGCTATACATTTATTCTCTTAGAATAAATATATTATTGAAGTAATTTGGATTTATACTTTCCGCTTTCTGTATGATATATTTTTAAAAAAGAAATTATTTAATTCCTATATGGTCACGAATTTCGAGTAGATGATTTTTACAGAGCCAAAATCTCATAAAATTTTATCTAAACTCAAGCCGAGATGAACACAATAGCAATAAGTGCAGCAGCTACACCAATCCATTGCTTTAGGGATAGTTTTTCCTTGAGTATCAGCCATGCAAGCAAGACTGTTCCTGCAGGGTAAAGTGAAGATATAATGGATGCTATATCGAGCCTACCTGCCTGGGAAGCCAGTGCAAAAAAGGTGTTTCCTCCTGTATCAAAAACTCCTGCAATGATAATTATCGGAAGGACATTTTTTGGTGGTAAGTAGACCTGTTTGCTCAAAGCGATAAATACGATCAATGTTATCACGGCTGCTATCCTTGCAGCGGTAAGGGGCCAGAGTACAGCCGTATCACTAACTTTGTCAATTGATATGAAGAATAGTCCGAATCCTGTTCCGGCGATCAATGGCAGTATAAGATCTGTGCGTTCGATCTTGCTACTCTCATCTCCTCCGCCGGCAATGAGCCAGACTGCTACAAGTGCAAAAGCAAACCCGACCATTTGATGAACAGCAGGCAATCCTTCATAGAATGTACCATAGATGGCTGGTACGGTAGCAGCTACAACTGCGGAAATTGGTGCAACAAATCCCATCCGTCCCTGTGAGAGACCACGGTAAAGTGCCAGAAGCCCGATACTGATGAAAACTCCGGCAACAGCTCCCCATATCATACCGCCAAGAGGTGGCATTTCTTCTGCCATCAGATGAGCTGAAGCTGCAAGAAGGAATACTCCGACTGCCTGAGTTATCAGGACTACACTATAGACATTCGCACGTTTGGATGCGAATCCGCCGCTGAAATCTCCGGCACCCCAGGATATGGCTGCCATAAGTCCAAAGAAAACCACAAGGAATTCAGCAGGTATCATTTTTCTATTCTCCTGAAATAACTATTATGGTGAAGCTATTTGGGTTTATGCCTCTTATTTTTCTATATTTTTAGGGAATTTCAGATCCCTCCTTCTTTGTTTTCCCCACCTATACGGCTTTGTTCTTATGATACGTCATAGCGCTTCTTTTAGTCAATTCTGGCAACAAGAAGCGTTACATAAGATGATAAGATATACTTGAATTCAAGGAATATCTTCTGCTTTTCATCTTCCATGATAAAGAATTGAATTGATTTGGAGATAAAGCAAATTGCTAACTTAAAAAAAAAGAGCAATGAATTCCAGAATTGGAATTCATATTTCGAAATGATGTTGGATTTTTCTTATCCCAGTATATCAGAGGGTACTTTGTAATGCGGATCTTCCCAGTGATTGACATCAATTATGGCAGATGCATTGTCCAGCAGTACCAGACAATCTTCGCTTAAGTGTCGAAGATGGACCTTTTTACCAACCTTTGCATAGCGTTCAGTTATCTTATTCAATGCTTCGATGGCAGAATGATCAGCAACTCTTGATTCTTTGAGATCGATTATTATCTCGTCAGGGTCATTTAACACATCAAATTTGTTTTGGAATTCAGTAACTGAACCAAAGAACAACGGACCAAAAAATTCGTAGTGCTTGATCCCGTTATCATCAATTATTTCCCTTGCACGGACAAGTTTTGCATTTTCCCATGCAAAAGCCAGTGCAGAAATAACGACACCTGCGATTACAGCTACTGCAAGGTTGTGGTAAATGACTGTTATGCCTGCTACGACCACCATAACAAGTACGTCCGTAATGGGCACTTTTCTGAATATTTTTAATGATGCCCATTCGAATGTTCCGATGGCAACCACGAACATCACACCAACCAATGCTGCCATTGGTATCTTTTCGATAAGAGGAGCACCTACTAACACAATAAGTAATAGGCCCACAGCTGCAACGATACCTGAGGTTCTGTTTCTGGCACCTGAGTTTATGTTGATGAGACTCTGGCCTATCATGGCACAG
Source organism: Methanococcoides orientis (assembly GCF_021184045.1). Lineage (NCBI taxonomy): Archaea > Methanobacteriati > Methanobacteriota > Methanomicrobia > Methanosarcinales > Methanosarcinaceae > Methanococcoides > Methanococcoides orientis. The sequence goes on along the minus strand of NZ_CP073710.1, from coordinate 866,301 downwards.
CCGCCCATACCTCCAAAGAGTCCGCAAACAAAGTTGGCAATACCCTGTGCAACACTTTCTTTATTAGCCCTGCTTCTTGTTTCTGTCATTTCATCGATCACTGTGAGCGTCAACAGACTTTCGATCAATCCAACCAATGCCATGACGATTGAATACGGGAAAACAATTTTCAGTGTTTCCAGATTTAGTGGTACCTGTGGTATGTGGAATTCAGGAAAGCCGCCTGCAATTGATGCAATATCTCCAACTGTTCTTGTCTGGACCTGGAAATAGATGACAATGGCTGAAACAACTATGATCGCAGTTAGTGAAGCAGGAACTGCTTTTGTTAATTTTGGCATTATATAGATAATACCCATGGTCAATCCTACTAAACCTAACATGACCAGAAGTGTCTGTCCTCCCAGCCAATGTTCGATCCCGTTAATATCAGTAAATTTGAACTGGGAAAGCTGGGCCATGAAGATCACGATTGCCAGCCCATTTACAAAGCCGAACATTACTGCATGTGGTACAAGCCGAATAAATTTACCCAGCTTAAAAAAGCCAATGGTCATTTGAATAATACCCATCAGAATTACAGCAGCGAAAAGATACTCGACTCCGTGCCTGATCACCAGAGCCACAACTACAACTGCTATTGCACCCGTAGCACCTGATATCATTCCCGGTCTGCCACCGATAATTGCGGTTATCAATCCAATGATGAATGCAGAATAAAGTCCAACCAATGGACTTACATTTGCTATTATTGAAAAGGCTACAGCTTCAGGCACAAGTGCCAGTGAAACTGTCATCCCGGATAATACCTCATTTTTGAAATTCAATTGATCGTTCTTTAGTTGTTCTATAAATGCCATATTTATACCAAATTTTAAAGATTGCTATGCACCCGTAAGTTATGCCAACGGTTGAAACTGAAAAGTTACCAAAATAAATTTTGGAACTTAATGATAATGTAATTCCAGATCGAGGAATCTGGTGACTACTTATCTGAATAGGGAATGCTGTGAATTATCAAAGGAAAAAACAAGCAGGCCTCTAATGATAGCATCACAAAGAACTATCATCGGTTCCGGGCCAGAAGTTATTGCAAAGGCAATTGGAAGTGCTACAATTGCTAGAATAAAACCTGTTTTTAGATCATTCAGGAATGATCTATGATATATTTCTCGAATTCCATTATTTCGATCCTTTTAGAGATCTCCTATTAAAGTTATCAGGGTTCGTAAAACATACTTTCAGTATATAAATGTAATCATTCTCTGAAAACAAAAAAGAGTGGGTCAATCTGAATTTCCCGACTTAATAAAAGTCCCATTCCTATATTCCTCAAAAGCCACCTTCAATTCTTCCTGTGTGTTCATCACGATCGGACCATACCAGGCAACCGGCTCATTGATGGGCTTACCCGAAATAAGCAGGAATCTTAACCCTTTATTTCCCGCCGTTGCTACTATCTCATCACCATCATCGAACATAACCAGATTCTCAGGACCGATCGTTGATGGTTCATTGAGATCAAAATATTTTGCCCCCTCCACTTCGAAGGAATATGGTTCCTGATCTTTTCCAAAAGAGCCTTCACCTTCGAGAACATAGGCAAAGACAGTATATCCGGGTTTTGTTGGATGTGAAAATGATGTTTCAGGAGGAATTGTAATATCCAGGTATTCCGGGTCTGTTACAATGTCCTGTACAGGACCTTTTGTACCATTAACTTCACCGCAAATGATCTTTATCCAGATACCATTATCCGTTGCCACCTCCGGTATCTGCTCGCTCTTAACTTCCTGATATCGTGGTTCCATCATTTTGTGAGATGCCGGCAGATTAGCCCAAAGCTGGAACCCCCAGAGAGTTGTTCCTTCCTGACCCTTTGGCATTTCCTGGTGAATGATCCCGCTTCCGGCGGTCATCCACTGCACGTCACCTGACTCAATGAGACCCTTGTTCCCCATGCTGTCTCCGTGTTCAACTTCTCCGGACAACATATAGGTTATAGTTTCAATTCCTCTGTGGGGGTGCCATGGAAAACCCATGATATATTCTTTCGGATCATTCGAATGGAAATCATCAAGCAGCAGAAAAGGATCCAGTTGTGGTACATGATTGAATCCGAAGGCTCTTTTCAGGTGAACTCCTGCTCCTTCAATGGTCGGCATGCTCTTCATTATCTTTTTGATGGATCTTGTAACTCCCATGATAATACCCCATAATGTATGCTTGCCTGATATTATATGAGAGTTTTCTATATCTGTTCATTTCCATGAAGGGCTGTAGATATGTGTGATGAGTATGATCGATAAGATCTTTATCTACATTTTTTTTGGTTAGCTACTGATTAAAATTTCAATTTTGGCGTAGCGGGTTACATTTATTTTTAATATATATTTTAATAAATTATTAAGGTACAACTAAATATATTCTGGCATGTATAGTAATATTTTAATAGTATTTTGTATCTTTTAAAGCAATTTCTTTTATAGATACTTATAGGTAGTATTCGAATGAATGTATATATAAAAAATAAAGCGCCTACAAAGGCAGGGTTGATGATTTGCATCATTCTAATGGCATCAATCGTTGCTTTTGCAGGTACAGCCAGTGCTATTACTCATTATGTAGATGCGAGTGGCGGAGCTGACTTTGAAACGATACAGGAAGCTGTAAATGCATCAAGTTCCGGCGATGAGATCATTGTGGAACCAGGAATATATTCTGAAAATGTCTTTATCAACAAGACATTGAGCTTAATAGCAAATTCCACAGACCCGTCTGAGACCGTTATTATAACAAATGATAGTTATTTCCCTGTGATAAATGGATCTTCTGAAGATATTAAAATAAACATCACTATTAGTGGATTTACTGTTGAAGGAAACGGAACTTCAGAAAATGGTATTCGTTTTGAAAACTGTGGTGTCATCACGATTAGTGAGAACACAATTAATGATACCACTGAAAATGGAGTGTATGTAAATGATACCAACACAATCCACATAGCAGATAATTATTTTACAAACCTGAACGATTCGTGGTATGAGTCTGATGGTATCGATGCCAAGCATTCAGATCTCTTGTATATCCTCAACAACACTTTCCTGAATATTGAAGATGATGCTATCGATACATATTATGTAAATGATACATACGTCCTAAATAATGACATTTCTGAAATTAGAGATGATGCTATCGATGTTAGATATGGAAACCTTGCAGATATAAGGGATAATGAAATTGCTGATCTTGTTAGTGATGGATGTTATATATACTATGTCGAATTCGTTAATGTGATCAACAACAACATTACAAACATAAGTGGAGCTGATGGTATTGATGTGCGCTATTCTAATATTACAAATATAAAGTACAACTCAGTCACAAATACATCAGATGCGGGAATAGAACTCGATGACATCAATGAAACTTACATTAATCATAATTCAATCAATGGATCTTACGAAATAATCGATTTTGATGATGGTTATTTGCTAGAAATTGATAATAACATATTTCTAGACGCTAAATCTGGAATCTATACAGATGACGTTGATTTTGTAAATATTACAAACAATTTAATTGACGATACTTACGAGAGTATAGTTGTTGAATATGTTAATACAACATACATAATTGACAACATAATTGGCACCCAAATCAATGATTATTATGGAGCTGGTATCGTAGCTACCAATGGAGCAGTGAATGATGTCTTTGGTGTACAAATGGCTGTCATGGGTTTGGAGTCAACAGAGCTAGATGATGATTTTATTGACATGGAATTGGAATCAACTGCTCTGGAAATAGAGACAACTGCTTTAGAGCTGGATTCCACTCAAAAATATGAACCATCAGTTATTGAGCATAATTCCATAACTATGGAATATGTACCTCTCCCAACACCAACAGCAGTATTAGAATACCCTCCATTCGGTATTGCGGCATTGAACATAAATACATCTGTTGAAGATAATGTGATTAATGGTGCAGGTATTAATCATATTTTTGCAGGCATTGCCAGTCTCAATACCAAAGAATCAACGATGAACACGAACATCGAAGGAAATACTGTAGATGATGTTTTTGTTGGAATATAGACTATCTCCTCCAGTACGGATATTATTGGCAATAAAGTCAATATGACGCTTATTAGTCTGAATGCGAATGAAAATTATGATGAACAGATCGCTGATAACACCTTTGATAACACTGACCTCGGAATAGCTTCTGAGTATCTAATAAATACTACAATTAGGAACAATACCTTTGATAATACATACACCGGGATATATTCTGACTTTCTGATAAACACAACTATCCGGGACAATAGCATCCATAATGGAACAAGGACAGAATCAGGAGCAGGATTTACTATTTACTATGGAATAAACAATACAATCCAGGACAATACAATATCCCTTAGCCCTGAAGGAGACAGTGTCGGTATAGAGTTGTTAAGCTTTGAGAACTCTACGATCATGGACAATTATGTTGAGGGTGCATCTGTTGGCCTCAATATAAGTAAATATGTTCTGAGTGATGATATAGGCAGCTTTGCTGTCGATAGCACCGAAAAAGGAAGGCTTCTTAACAATGTTCCATTCATGAGTTTTGTTGAAACAAGCAGCTATCATCCTAGAATTGCTATCGATTCATTTGACACTTCCATTATGTCTACGGAATTTGAGATTACAGGAAGTTTACCTGATTCTGAACCTGTGAATTACAACAATGCCGTCAAAGGAAACATAATAAAAGACAGCACCATGTATGGTCTGTACCTGACAAATTCAGAGAACACAACCATATATAACAACTACTTCAAGAACTTCAACAACACAATGTTGGATGATGCTTCCAACAATAATACTGTTTGGAATATTGCCAAAACATCTGGAACCAGCATCATTGACAGTCCTTACATTGCAGGAAACTACTGGGTACATCCTGACGGTACAGGATTCAGCATTGAGAACAAGGATACAACGGGTGACGGTATCTCAGAAAAGAAATATGTGATCAATGAGAACAACACCGATTACCTACCTCTTGCAGCTGCTTTTGTCGAGAAGAGAAGAAGTTATGGCACCCGTGCTTATGTTGGTCAAAGCCACCCTCCTGAAGATGTGGAATCCACAGATTCTTCTGTCCTGCGTGTAACCGGTGGAGCGCGTATGGAATATGATTTCAGCAATTCACAGGGACCTGTTCTTGGAATAAGCTTTGATTCCAAGGAAGACCAGGGTCTTGTGGTCGGTAACGTCCAGGTCTTGAACGGTGCTCCTGCAGAGGTTGGAAGGTCTCCGGAAGGAAAACAATATCAGATCATGAGCATAACTCTTGGTCCTGAAGGTACGATCTCTGAAGAGACTGCTGAAAATATCATCATCAACTTCCAGGTAACCAGGGAATGGATCAATGAGAACAATATCGATCTCTCCACAATTCGTCTCATGAGGTTCCATGATGGTGAGTGGCAGGAACTTCCAACCACCATGATCAGCGATGATGGCGAGATAATTCATTTCGCTGCCCAGATTCCGGGATTCTCTGTCTTCAGTATTGTCGGGGATGAAGCCGGAAATGAAGGGACTGTTTCAGCAGAAGAAGATACTGTGATCTCAGGCGAGCCTGAGGAAGCAAGTACTGAATCAACTCCGGGATTCACAATGTTCCTTTCAACAACACTGCTTGTAATTGCAGCGATTGTTGTTAGAAGAAGGAACTGATTTCTGAACAAAAGGGCAGGAATCTTTCTGTCCTTCTCTTTTTATTTTTAAGTTAAATCAGGGGACAATTTCTCTATTTGTTCATTGTTGTGCTATTGATCAGTGGGATAATTGATCTTTAACTTTTAAATTCACACCATAATTTATTTATTTATTTATTTATTTAATAGTTCGACATGGGTACAAATTCTTTATAAATTTTACTTTTATTTTAATTATTTATTAATGTTCACAAATATATATTCACATCTATATACATATATTTTTATATTATGCTTGTGTTATGAAACTAATTTTCTTTATAGGTATGAATAGGTGGTATTCAAATGAATATATTAAAAAAAAACAAAATGACTACAAAAGCAGGCTTGATGCTATTCATCATTCTGATGGTATCAATTGTTACTTTTGCAGGTACAGCCAGCGCTTCCACTGTGAATGCCAGTGGAGGAGCTGATTATGTAACGATACAGGATGCTATAAATGAATCAAATCCGGGAGACATAATTATTGTGGAACCGGGTATCTATTCCGAGAATGTCATTATCACCAAGACATTGACACTGGAAGCAAGTTCCACAGATCCTTCCGATACAATAATTATAACAAACGATATCGATGCACCTGTAATTAGAGGTTATAATGTAAACTTCACGATCAGTGGATTTACCATTGAAGGAAATGGTACCTCGTTTGCCGGATTCAATTTTGAAAATTGTGGAATCATCAATATTAATGAGAACATAATCAACGATACATATTATTATGGTATTTATGCAAACGCTACCGATTATATTTATATAAATGACAATGTTGTTTCATATGTAAATGATAGTGATGGTATTGATGTTGAAAATACTGATGTTGCCTATATTCTCAACAACACCATATTTTGCATCGCCGATGTCGGTATCGAAACCTTATATGTAAATGATACATATATCTGGAACAATGAAATCGAAGACACTGATGAGGAAGGTATCACTGTTGAAAACGGTAATCTTGCAGATGTCAGAAACAATTTTGTAAATGATTCCATTTACGATAGCTGTTACATAAATGCAACAGAAAGTGTCAATCTGATCAATAATACATTTATGAACAGTTCTAGATGTGGTATTGTGATTTGGAATGCAAATGCAACTCAGGTAAACTTGAACTTTATTGAAGATGTATCATCTGATGGGATTTATATTTTAAATATCAATGATATGCATGCCAATGATAATATCATAAATATGGCAGAATCTGCGATATATGTTGATGAAAGTGGCATCGCTGAAATCAACAATAATACCATTAACACTACAGGATATGGTATCTATACACAATGCGTTGATTTTGTGAATATCACAAATAATTACGTAAAAGATGCATACTACATTGGCATAGTTACCGAAGTTGTCAATACTACAAACATTATGGATAATCAGGTCATCGATCCTTATTGGGGAGGAATTGCTGCAACCAGCATACCAGTTTATAGTTATGACTCTTTTTCCATACAAGGATACATCCCGGAGGATATCCCCAGTCATGAACAATCTGTAATTGAAAACAATTCTGTGAGCATGACATACAGACCAAGGCCCCAAGTCGCAGCACTTCCATTCATGGGAGATAATTTCGGTATTGCTACGATCCTTCTCAATTCTTCCATTACAAACAACACGATCATGGGTGCAGGGGAATACACATTTGGCGGTATTGGAAACATTGACATGTACGAATTTATGGAACCAATTCCAACTGTAATAGAAGGAAACACCGTTGAGAACGTAACTATCGGAGTACTGTCCATCTCCAGAGGAATAGATGTCATTGACAACGATTTCAACATGACCCGCATGGGTGTACTTTCATTTGATCCATATTTAATGGGAGTTCAGAGTTCCTCTATATTGCCGTCCATTCCCTATGAAGGAAAGGTCATCGGCAATACATTTGATAACACACGTACTGGCATGTTGGCATTGTTCATGGCCAATACAACAGTGCAGAACAATATCATTAATAACGGAACATGGAACAGTTCCGGAGCAGGTGTTGCAATTGCAATTGGTTTTAACAATACAGTGATCGACAATGTGATCTCCCTGAGTCCGGAAGATGAAAGTATCGGCGTGGTACTATTTGGAAACGAGAATTCTTCCATAATGTACAACAGGGTTGATGGTGCATCCATCGGACTTAAGATGAGATTTTCCTGGAACAATGAGATGAGCAGTAATGTTGTCTCTGGCACTGACTATGGTATACTTCTAAGCGATATTCCATATAGAGGTTTCTCAGAAATAGGTGCCTACCTACCTGGCTCCTTTACAGCTGATTCAATTGACATTTCCGCAATAACAACTGATTTCGAGACTACAGATATTCAGAGTTCTGTGAATTATGACAACACAATAGAAGGAAATGAAGTCAAAGGTAGTACCATGTATGGTCTGTACCTGACAAATTCAGAGAACACAACCATATATAACAACTACTTCAGAAACATAAACAACACAATGCTGGATGATGATACCAACGTCAACACAGTCTGGAACATTCCAAAGACCTCCGGAACCAGCATCATTGGGACTCCTTACATTGCCGGAAATTACTGGGCACATCCTGATGGAACAGGATTCAGCATTGAGAACAAGGATACAAATAGTGATGGTATTGCTGAAAAGGCATATATGATCAATGAGAACAACACCGACTTCCTGCCTCTTGCTGATGCTTTAGACAAGAGAAGCAGTTCAGGAACCCGTGCATATGTTGGTCCAAGTCAGCCTTCTGAAGATGTGGAATCCACAGATTCTTCTATCCTGCGTGTAACCGGTGGTCAACGTATGGAGTATGATTTCGGTAATGGTCCTGTTCTTGGAATAAGCTTTGATTCCAAGGAAGACCAGGGTCTTGTGGTCGGTAACGTCCAGGTTCTGAACGGTGCTCCTGCAGAGGTTGGAAGATCTCCGGAAGGAAAACAATATCAGATCATGAGCATAACTCTTGGTCCGGAAGGTACGATCTCTGAAGAGACTGCTGATAACATCATCATCAATTTCCAGGTAACCAGGGAATGGATCAATGAGAATAATATCGATCTCTCCACAATTCGTCTCATGAGGTTCCATGACGGTGAGTGGCAGGAACTTCCAACCACCATGGTCAGCGATGATGGCGAGGTAATTCATTTCGCTGCCCAGACTCCGGGATTCTCTGTCTTCAGTATTGTCGGGGACGAAGCAGAAAATGAAAAGGCTGTTGTAGCAGAAGATGGCACTAATGCAGTTGCAGGTGAGCCTGAGGAAGCAAGTACTGAATCCATTCCTGGATTCACAATGCTCTTCTCAACAACACTGCTTGCAATTGCAGCAGTTGTTATCAGAAGAAGGAACTGATTCCTGAATAAAAGGGCAGAATTCTTTCTGCTCTTCTTTTTTATTTTTAAGTTAAATCAGGGGAAAATTTCTCGATTAGTTTATTTGTTCATTATTATGCTATTGATCGATAGGATAATTGATCTTTAACTTTTAAATTTACGTTATATTCAATTTATTTAATAGGGTGGCCTGTATATAAAATCTTTATAAATTGTACTTTTATTATAATTATTTATTAATGTTCACAAATATATATCTATATCTGTATAGATATATTTTTATATTATGTTCGCGTTATGAAACTAATTTTCTTTATAGGTATGAATAGGTGGTATTCAAATGAATATATGTAAAAAAAATAAAATGACGACAAAAGCAGGTTTGATGCTCTTCATCGTTCTGATGACATCAATGATCGCTTTTGCAGGTACAGCAAGCGCTACTACTCATTATGTAAATGCTAGTAACGAAACTGGTTTTACCACAGTACAGGCTGCTATAAATGCAGCAGATAATTATGATACAATTATAGTTCTTGATGGTAATTATGAAAACTTCGAAGTTAACAAAAGTGTTTCATTGTTTGCTGATGCAGATGGTGCTTTGATAAAATCAAATTCATCAGATCTTCCTGTTATTAATGTGACAGCAAATGATGTTATCATCGACGGTTTCAATGTTGATGCAAATAACACTTCAATTTCTGGTATCTTTATTTTTGAAGTTGATAATGTAAGCATCCAGAACAATGAAGTATTTAATGTAACAACAGAGGGATTGCCAGACCATTATGATGACTGGGAGACAGCTACAGCTGAAGAATGGGCAAGAGTTGATTACTCTCTTGTAGTGTTATTAAATTGTTCTGATGTTACTGTTGATAATAACATTCTATCAGATGCTTTTGCTGGTGTTGGATATGCCTCTGGTGAGAACATCTATATTACAAACAATGAGATCTCAGAAGTCAACAGGGGTATAAAATCCTGCCTGTTTAGAGATATTGTACATAATAGTACCAGCGGTAGTTATGATTATTTCTGGAACTATGAAACCGGTACTGGGCTTTACATAACGGATAATACGATCTCTGGCATTGGAGACAGAGGTATTGAAGTTATGTCAAATGACTCCATTGTTTCCGGCAATACAATTGATAACGTTTCTCTTGCTAATGTTCCACTCCCCTATAATTATAGCGTAGGAGGTTTGTTTGGAATAAAAGCTGGTTGTGATTATAATGGAATTGTAAATTGTACAATAACTGATAACACAATAAGCAATTTCTATGCTGATGAACTTGAGCTGGAGGATTATCTATCTTCTGGTGATCGAGATTATAATTACGACTTATGGCATGAATCTGGTATCAAGGTGAGGAATGCAACTGATATAACAATTATTGGTAATGATATTAACTCATTCTATGCAATGAATGGAACATACAATATGAATTTTAATAGGCAATCAGGTATAAAGACAAGTTACGCTGACAAACTGACAATTTCCCAAAACAAGGTTCATTCCTTCTACATAACCAATACATCAGATGCTAATCGGCAAGAGGGCATTTCTGTGCATTTTGGTGAAGATGATCTTGAAGTTGTATCTTCCATTAATTCCAACACAATTGAAGGACTTTACGTCGACAATGCATCAATTTCAAAGCAGTATGGAATTGATGTAATGGATTATTATTATGTTTCTGTTGAGGACAACACAATAAAGTCATTGTCAATTAATAACTCTTCAATATCTAGTGAACATCTTCGCCAGTCAGGAATACAGACTAAATATGTTTACTACTCTGATTTCATGAACAATGTAGTAGATGATATAAAGTTCACTAACCCTGTTAGCCCCGAGGGAAATGATAAACAGAGTGGAATTTTTATATGGCAGTCTGAGGGAAATACGATTAGTGAAAACTTGATCACTAATGTCTATGCGGACTTTGTTGGAAAGCAGACAGGAATAAGAATAGCAGATTCCTTTAACACAACTGCCTCTGGAAATGACATCATGTACCTAGACATTGAAAATGGTAATGTCACAGATATCGATTGTGGAAACCAAATTGGAATCTTACTGTCTGGCTCTGACAACTCCACTCTTTTAGATAATACTGTTGAAGAGATAAATACAGTTGAACCTAGATGCATGGAAGCTGGAATACTTGTTGGTTCCTCTGACTACGCAACAGTTACTGCCAACGTTGTAATGAATTCTAATTCAACAGGTCTCACGTTACAGGGTACAGATTATAGTACTTTCTCAGAGAACAAGATCAGTAATTGTGAGCAGGGTGGTTTGCTAATTGAATTCTCAAGAAGTAACTTGATCTATAATAACTATTTCAACAATAATGTTAACGTTATATCCGATACTTTTGGACGTGATGTCTTTGAAGCAGAAATAACGTTCATTGAGGAAACCGAGTCTCTAAACAACTGGAGCATCAACAAGACCGCCGGAACCAACATTGTTGGCGGACCTTCCCTTGGTGGAAACTACTGGGTACACCCTAATGGAACCGGATTTAGTGTTGATACAGCAGACTCCAATGAGGACGGTATCTGTGACAAGCAATACAACGTCTCAGAAACTGAATTCGACTTCCTGCCTCTTGCACCTGCTCCAGCACCTGCTCCAGTTGAGAAGAAGAGCAGTTCCGGCAGCCGTGCATATGTTGGTCCAAGCCAGCCTCCTGAAGATGTGGAATCTACAGGTTCTTCTATCCAGCGTATAACTGGTGGTGACAAGGCAGAGTATGATTTCGGTGGTTCAGAAGGTCCAGTCCTTGGAATAAGCTTTGAGCCTAAAGAGGACAAGGGTCTTGTAGTTGGTAATGTTCAGGTTCTGAAAGATATTCCTGATGATGTTGGTGAGCACCCTGATGGAATTCCATATGAGCACATGAGCATAACTCTTGGACATGCTGGTACTATCTCAGATGAGAATGCTGATAACATTATCATCAACTTCAAGGTAAGTTGGGAATGGGTCAATGAGAACAGCATCGATCTCTCCACAATCCGTCTCATGAGGTTCCATGATGGGGAGTGGCAGGAGCTTCCAACCATCCAGATCAGTGATGATGGCGAGTTCCTTCAATTCACTGCTCAGACACCTGGATTCTCCGTATTCAGTATTGTTGGGGATGAAGCTTCAGAAGCAGGAAATGATGGATCAGTTGCAGCAGAAGATACAACTGAAGTTGAAGCTGAGTCTGAGGAAGCAAGTACTGAATCAACTCCTGGATTCACAATGCTCTTCTCAACAGCATTGCTCGCGATCGCAGCAGTTGTTATCAGAAGAAGGAACTGATTCCTGAATTAAAGGGCAGAGTTTATTCTGCTCTTTTTTTACTTTTTAAATTTCATCAATTATTTGTTGTTTCTTGTATGAATTCCACAATATTGATCATTTGAATAAGTTTTGTCTTTTTTATCTGATATGATAATTCGTTTGATCGTTTCCATTGCTATTTTCCTTTCAACAGATGAAAAGCTTATAACCTTCAGCGACCAACATTGAATGGATATATTTTCGGGAGCTGAGGTGACTTAATGACTGTAATATCAATTGAACCAGAATTGTGTACGAATTGTGAGATATGCGTAGAGATCTGTCCGATGTCTATAATCCTTCCTTCAAAGGAAGGCGAAACCCCTTACTCGCCTGAGGATGCTGCTGAATATTGTGCAAAATGTGGGCATTGCGAGGTATTCTGCCCTGAAGGTGCTATTTCTACTTTGTTCGATTCAACTTACTATCAGCTTCAGGATGATGAATTCCCTACCATACCTCCTTCAGAGCTAGGAAAATATATGGTAATGCGCCGCTCGATCAGGAGTTACAAGGACGAATCCGTTGACAAGGACACAATAGAGAAAATACTTGACATAGCCCGTTATGCTCCTTCCGGAATGAACAAGCAGCCTGTACACTGGACCATCGTTCATGATCCTGAAGAAGTGAAAAAGATCGCCGGTTTGAGCATTGACTGGATGCGTGAGGTTGTTGCAAGCGAAGACGATCACCCTCTTAAGCCATTGATGCCTGGTCTGATCTCTGCTTATGAAATGGGTGTGGATCCGATCTGCAGGGGAGCTCCACATCTGGTAATAGCACACACACCAACTGAGAGCCCGACCGGTTACACTGACAGTATCATAGCACTTTCATGGTTCGAACTTGCAGCGCAGGTCTTTGAGGTCGGAACATGCTGGGCAGGATTCCTTGCCATTGCAGCTGCATCTTACAAACCACTAATTGATGAACTGGAACTTCCTCAAGGACATGCGATCCAGTATTGCATGATGTTTGGACACCCTGAGCACAAGGTGAAGGGAATTCCGGGAAGAGAGCCTCCAAGAGTTACGTGGAAATAAAAAAGATAGTTCCTTATAGATCGATCTCTGGAGAAGGCAGCTCTTTAAGTTTAGAGCTTGCCTTTCTCCAGAGCATATGGTACAACATTTCTAATAATCCACGTCTGTTATCAGAATGGTGGAGGTACTAAGCTTTTACTTTTAATGTTCATGGAGGCTAGAAGTATGGTTGTGATTATAAGAAAATTATGGTAAATTCTGAAGCAATCTTGAAAGGGACAAATTTTTAATTGATACTATCCCTAATTCTGCTGTATGAGAACTTATAATATTCTTCTTGTAATTACACTCGTGCTGATGGCTATTCTTGGTGCTGGATGCATGGATGCCAATCCCGAACCTTCTCAGAATCAATCGGAAGCATCGTTGACCGGCACATTGTCTCCAGACCTCAGTTCCACTGCATCTCCGGAGGAACTTATAGCATTCGTCGAGAATGCTTATGAATATGCGAACGTTCAAGGGCAGGAAGCCGCTCTTCGTGAATTCAATAACCGGACTGGTCAGTTCGTTGACGGCGAACTCTACATCTTTGCTTATGATATAGATGGCACCACACTGGCCCTTCCATTCCAGCCTGAGGTAATCGGGACGGACCGATGGAACATCACAGATGCGAACGGTACAGCATATATCCAGGAAATGGCAGCCACCGCACAGTCCAACGGGAGTTTCTTCCGGTATCTCTATGTAGACCCTGCAGATAACTTCACGGTCAAACAAAAGCTCAGTTACGTTATGATGGTGGACGAGGAGTGGTTCCTCGGAGCTGGTATATACGATTCGCAGGCTGTGTGAGGACACCCCCAGATCCTCAAAGGTATGGGAGAGTTTAGAATTCTTGTAGGGGATCGATAGAATGGGATTAGATGGGGAGAAAGTAAAGTAATGTAAAGTAAGGCATTCCAAGATCGCGGACTTCAACGACCAGAATGGTACGTTTATCCGCGACAAATTTTTATTTTTATAGTTTATCTGAAAATGTTATATGTGTTCGTATGGAAAAATCCCTCTTTTTAAAATCCTTCGAAACCGGATCTTAAATTTGACGCAGTTAACCTTTCCTAGCATGTGAATGCTAAAATTATAGGGTAATATAAACCTATTACCCCTCTTTCTCCAGATAATACTCATCTCTTGAATCAACGAACGCCTTCAAATTCTTAAGTGAGGTGTGCGGAGCTAATCCACATCCGGGTGCAAGTATGTCGATATCATCGTCTATACATGCTTTTGCCTCTTCCTTTAGCTTTTCCGGAGGCATTCCGAGAAGTGTATGTACCGGTGATATATTTCCTATCAGGCAGGCTTTGTTCCCGATGATGCTCTTTGCATATCCGACATCGACCTTTTCCTCGATACTTATGCCGTCAAAGCCGGAAGTTGACAGGGGCTCGAGGATGTCGGAAGCATCTCCGCAAATGTGTGCGATTGTCTTCCCGTGAACTTTTTGATTGAGCCTCTTATACTCGTCCAGTATCATCGTTTCGAAGAACTCAGGTGGTATCAGGTCAGGTCCGGCTTCGGAATCAGGAAGGCAGATCACATCAGCCCCATGTTCTAAAAGAGCATTGGAATATTCTATACATATATCAGTTCCGATCGTGAGAAGTTCCTTTATGGTGTCGGGTTTTGAAATGAACCACATGAGATAGTTCTTTGCACCTACCAGTGACATTGCAAGTGCTGCAGGTCCGAGCATTCCTGCAACTACCGGGATCTCGTCACTGACTCGTTCTTTAACAATATCTGTTGTTTTCAGGAGAGTTGCTACCCTTTCACATTCAAGGAGATTCTCAGGAATATCCAGATCATTCACATCTTTCGATTTTTTGCAGGGGAAATCAACAATAGATGGCTGTGTATCATAAGTTCCTTCGATTATCTTGCATCCAAGTGTCTGTGGAATATCTGTTCCATCAAAAGGATATCTTACTGCTTCAAGTCCTGCAACCTCATGTCCTGCAATTGCAAGGGTTGCCATTTTCTCTGCATCAAAATGTGCTTCCGGCCATTTTGCACCTGTGATCTCCATAAGTTGAATAGTGCCTGTCTGGGTAACTGAACAGACCGGAACCTTGTCTACATCTTTGCATTCTAAAGCTCGCATGAACCTTTCTTTTGGTGTTAGATCTGTCAATTTGAACCCTCTGTTTTTTTAGTGATGATCAGTTTTAAGAATTATTTTTCCTTGAATGAATGTATGTTTTAAATAGGGCTTATTTTAATGTTCTGTTTTTTGTTACTTTAATGTCTTTTATTTCAATCTTAGTTGAAAACTCTCCCCCGCGTCAGAAAAAATTCTCTTATATACTTTTAAGTCGATCATCTGTTGAGCACAATGAAATTCGATCGAATACCAATTGGCAAATTCTCATTAATGACTCACTTAACCCAAAAAGCTCTCAGGTTATACGACCAGAAAGGGCTTCTTGTCCCCGAAGCAAAAGATGCTTTCTCAGGCTACCGATGCTACACTTCTCATCAGATCGAAAGGGGTGTTAAGATTCGTATACTATCGTGGATGGGATTCGGGTTGGATGAAATATCCTCTTTGTTAGAGGCAGAAAAACAAAGGGATGGTGAATTCATTGGTGGGATGATGCAAAAAAGATATACTGAAACTCAGCTGGAGATCCGGAGGCTTCAAAAAATACAGAATCTTTTGCTCAATCAGACAGATACACTGGAGTTGATTAGTATGTCAGTATCAGAACCAACAACGAAAGAAATACCAAAGATGCGTGTACTTAGTATGCGTGAAACAGGAAGCTATGAAGTAACGATTGGAAAACTGGTCGGCGAATTGCTTGGGTTTGTTGGGAACTCAAGTAGGTCAGGTAAGAATATTAAGTTGACTGGTCCGGTAATGTTCCTTTGTCATGATAAAGAGTATAGGGAAAATGATGCGGATATAGAAGTTTCACTACCAATCTCAGGCAACATTGGCTTGGAAACATCCTCTATTGTCCTTACGACACTACCTGCTATTAAGGCAGTATCTGTGATCCATAAAGGACCATATCAGGAAGTTGATGTTGCATATTCCCGGATTTTCGAATATATGGCTGAAAATGAGATGGAACAGTCAGGTCCTTCCAGAGCTCTTTATCTTAATGATCCGAATGAGGTTCCAGGGGAGGAGTTATTGACAGAAGTACAGGTCCCTATACGATAAAATCTAACTAAAATAAAGTGGCAGAATAAAAATGGGTGGATGGAATTTCCATCCTTTTTTATCCAAAATACTCAGTTTCAGGCAATTATTTTAAGCTTCTACTGTGATGTCTCCTTCCATATATGGATGGAAAGTGCATATATAGTCAAAAATTCCTTTTTCTTCGAAAGTAAAGCTGAAACTTTCACCTTTTGAAAGACTTCCTGAATCAAATCCCTCATCATTAGAGGTGGCTGTGTGTGGTGCTGAATCCATATTGATCCATGTGACAGTGTCACCAACTGATATCTGGAGGGTGGCAGGTTTGAACTCAAAGTCCTCGATCAGAACCTCATGGTCCTTTGACAGAGTTTCATCGACATCATCGGCTACTTCTACCTCATCTTCAGCATCCTCGACAATGTCTTCTTCTGTTGTGGCTTCACCCGTATCTTCTGTTGTGGTTATATCTGTTTCCTGTGCAGGTTGTTCACTATCCTGTACACATCCTGCCATTAATATAGTCGTCAATAGGACGATAAATACAATTAATGCTCTCATCATAAGTCCCCCTTGATTATTTCTAAATTAACTAAATTTAGGTTAACATCAATAATATGCATTTTGCCAACGAAAGTCCTGCGAAATTTATTAATAGTTAAGTTGATGATATTTGATTGGGAGTTTTATCGAGTTGTAGCATTTTTGTTTTTGTTTAAATGCTTACTATGATCGACTCGATATCATCATAGCTTTAAAGGGTGCAAACATGCTATCAAAAATACCGATCGACTTTTCAAAAGTAGCTGCTGAAGACGTCAATAAAGAAATCCTGAGGCTTGGGGTAATTGCCGAATTAGATGCTATAAGTCTCTATGAGCAAATGGCTGCTCTTACAGACAATGTTGAAGTAAAACGTGTACTTCTGGATGTTGCAAAAGAAGAAAAGACCCATGTAGGTGAGTTTCAGACACTTTTGCTCAAAGAAGATGAACAGCAGGACTATGAGCTAAAGATGGGCAAAAAGGAAGTTGAAGAAAAGCTCGAAAAATAAAGGAGGCTCCTGTGATGTTATCAGAAATACCTATTGAACTTGAAAAAGTGGATAAGAAAAATATTGACAAGGAGCTCATGAGGCTTTCCATGATAGCTGAACTGGATGCTGTCAACCTTTATGAGCAAATGGCTGCTCTTACCGATGATGAAGATCTCAGGGCGATACTTCTTGATGTTGCAAGAGAAGAAATGATCCATGTGGCCATGTTTGAGACGGTACTGATGGAAGTTGATGATGAATACCTGAAGGTGCTTGGCGAATACTCCCTTGCAAGAAGCTGATCTTTATACTAATCATTGTTTGAAGAAGTTCGAAGGATCTCCCCTCATCTTGAGATATCGATGAACTTTTCTTCATCTAATTCTTCATTTCTGTTCTTTTTTCTTCTTTTCCCAAAATGCTTTAATTACTTGCGATCCTTCCTCTCAAAAGATGCCCCAAAATAATATACTCTCCGTGCTGAAGTACGTCTCACGTATGAACAAGGAGTTCATGCTATCGGAGATAAAGGATTACATAGAAGAAGAGATGTCAACACAGGACATCTATAAAGCCGTATCACCATTCTTATTCGATCTTAAGATCAATGCAACACCTCAGGATGAAGATTTCAGGATGACTCGTGCTCTCAGTAAAGAAAAGCTGGAGCTTACAGTTGAAGAGCAGGGTAGGACCAGGTCATTCTTCAGGTCTCCTGTTGTCTCAAAACAACTCCAGAAGGATATTGAGCAGTACATCGAATATAAGACTACAAAGGACTGGGATGACCCTCTGGTTCTGGAAAAAATAAGAAAAGCGATAGTAGCACAGAAGAATGCTTACTGGAAATCAGGGAAGTCCAGGAATATCTCTTATGAAAAAGGCTATAGCATCCTTGCCTATCTTGCTTATCAGTTTCCGGTCTATTTCGTACAGTTCGAACACATCCTCTACAGTATGGCACTTGATGGCATGCTGAAGACAAGGATGAAGATCCTTGATATAGGCACCGGCCCGGGTACAGTACCACTTTCTATTATTGACTTCTACAAGCGACTCGACGTTGCAGAAGCATCTATCCATAGCGTTGAACTCTATGATGAGAACATCGAGGCATATGATCACATCGTGCCGGAATATGCAAAGAACAAAGCAAGAGTATCCGTGGAAAAACCTATTAAGGCCAATATCGTGGACCTTAAGTCTGAGGATCTACCTGATAAGATCGACCTGATGGTATTCTCCAATGTTCTCAATGAGATCAAAGAGCTTACAATCGATGAGAAAGCACAGCTTGTCAAAAAACTGTCCGAGAAGCTCACAGGCGATGGAAATATTGTTCTTATCGAGCCTGCGGACAGGGTTAATTCAACCGAGTTCAGGAAGCTTACTCTTGCTCTTAAGCATCTTGGTCTTGGGATCTATAGTCCATGTTCCTTTATCTGGTGCAGGGGCTGTAACCCTGACGAGTGCTGGAGCTTTGAGCAGAAAGAGGACATCAAACCACCTATCCTGATGTCAAAACTCGCAGAATGCGAGGAGCCTTTCAGGTACCTTAACACTGATATCAAATATTCATATGCCATAATGAGGAAGGATAATTTGTCCAAAGTAAGCTACAAGGTACCACTAAAAGCAAAATTTGCCAGATTGTCTGATATGAAAAAGTATGTTGACAAACGCATTAACGTTGTTTGTTCCCTCATGTCCGGAGATCTTGGTGACAATAAATATTCCGTCTATAAGGTATGTGATGGAACTTCAAATAAGCAGGTATATGCTGTCTTACCTTCACATAATGTCGTTTATGAAAATGCGCTTCTCAAAGAGGAAAGTTATGGAAATGTTCTTGAGCTCCATAATGTCCTTGTTAAGTACAACAAAGATAAAGGTGCATACAATCTGCTTTTGAGCAAACAAAGCATTGTTAAAAAGGTGAAGTAATATTCTTAGCATCTTTTTATTTACTTCACTTAACTTTACTTTTCTTTTTTTCTAACTGTCTTTTCAATTTTCATTTAATCCAATTCTTCCTGCTTTTAAATTTATAATATTTATCATGTCTATTGAATCTGATTTCTACTAAAATATAGTGTCTTGGCCGATTCTCTTCTTTATATGGACTTACAGGTATATTTTCATCCTTATTTTCTAAATCAACAAAACAAGACTTAAATATGATTGAATTACAATACTATATATTGGTTTTTTTTAGTAAAAATACTGGTATTTCATAGGGGGTCATACCATATCATACGAAGACACAATGGACAAAGTGAGGATCAAGCTAAATTCCACAAGGGGTATCGATCAAATAGTGCTTCTTAATAATGTGGACCGAAGGAAAATAATTGAACTTGAGGGGGAGGATGAAAAGGTCAAATCAGTTCTCTTCGGTAAAAAGAACAACCTTGGTGTCAAGCAGGTTCTTGATTGTGATGTAATGATGGCTTTCATGACGAACAAGGAGTTTGGATGGCCGGCTAATAATATCAAATTGATGCATGGCGATAAGATAATAGGCGGTGATGTGACTGATCCTGTCAAACTTCAGGAGTACCAGGAACATTCAGGTTACTGTGTTTTTGGAAATATCGTTGTAGAACTTGATAAGTTAGTAAAAAAAGGGGATTCTGCTGATTCTATCTGTATGGTAGTTAATCCGAAACCATTCCCTCACATAGGCCACATCCCAGGCATTTCCGATGCTCTCATGGCTTCACCTTCCCGTTTTACGGATGAATATATAAGATCAAGGTTGCATCCTAACAGCAAAGAACAGTGCATTGGTTCTTTCCTTTTGGGATTCAATATTAAAAATCACATTTTTGGGAACTCTGCAGAGTGTACTTCTGTCAGGGGTAGTGTTTATTGATCCAAGATCGGAAAAGAAGCTGAATGGATGTAATTTTACTTCCTTTGACACATCCATTATCCTTATTTTTTGCTATATCTTTTTTCGTTTCAGCTTACGTTTATTTCATTTTTTCATTTCATTTCATTTCATTTCATTTCATTTTTCTTTTCCTTCGTTGCGTAATAAATTATTATTACACATCACTCTTCGTTTGGTACAACGATGCGGAATCCATTCAATTCTTCCACGGTTGCAGAAACACCGTATACCTGTTCAATAGTTTCAGGCACGACTATCTCATGTCCCCCATGGGCGAAAATGTTTCCATCTTTCAGAAAAATATACCTGTCCGCGAAACGGAGTGCAAGATTAATGTCATGCATTGTTATGACAGCAGACACCCTGTTATCTTTTACAACCTGTCTGACAGTACGTAGTATCTCCAGTTGTTTTTTAAGGTCAAGACTGCTGGTCGGCTCATCAAGCAATAACAGCTTTGGTTCCTGAACGAGGGCTCTTGCTATTGCAACTCTTTGAAGTTCCCCTCCACTTATTTCATTGATGTACCTGAGTGCAAGTTTTTCCAGTTCCAGCCTCATAATGATGGACTCAACGATCCGGTGATCCTTTTCTCTGATGTTCCAGCCAATATGCGGCTTCCTTCCGAGCAGGATAGCATCATAGGCAGTTAGCCTTCCGACCTCAGATCTTTGTGGAACATAACCGATCCTCTTTGCGACCTCATGTTTTTCAAGAGAAAGGACCTCTTCACCATCAACGAAAATAGTCCCTGTAGCAGGTGGATGTATGGTATTTATGCATCTGAGAAGTGTCGATTTCCCAACACCATTGGGGCCAAGGATGGCAAGGATCTCACCTGGCCTTAAGCCGAAGTGTATTTGCTCGAGTACTTTTCTGGTCTTATAGTTAAAGCCAAGCCCTTCTACATTCAACATTAGTGTTGATACCCCCTGATAAGCAAGTAAAGGAATAGCGGAGCACCCATAAAAGCGGTCAGTATAGCTACCGGAAGCTCGTGGGGTGCGAGCATAAGGCGTGCTGCAGTGTCTGCACCAAGTAACAACAGGCCACCTGTAAGGCAGGAGGCCGGCAGGAGGAATCTTTGTTCATCACCTACGAACTTGCGTGCAATATGCGGACAGACCAGCCCGACAAAACCGATCACACCCAGGAACGCCACGACAAAAGCGGTCATCAGGGATGCTACAAGCATACCCCAGAGGCGGATCTTTTCCACGTCAACACCAAGTCCTTTGGCTGTTTCATCTCCTGCATCAATGGCATTGTAGTTCCAGCGGTTGAGGATGAAATATGCCATTGAAGGAACAATGACGGCTGTCAGTATCCCGAGATCTCCCCAATCGGCTCTCCCGACGTCCCCGAAGGTCCAGAAAACTACTGCTGCAAGCTGGACATCGTCTGCAAAATACTGTAGGAACATTGTACCCGCAGTAAAAAGAGATGCCAGTGCAACCCCTGTGAGGATCATAACTTCCGGGGAAGCGTTCCTGTACCTTGCGATAGCTATCAGGATGAATGTGGCTATCATGGAGAACAAGAATGCAACCGCTGTTGTCATGTAAGGATTGTTCAGCATGACCGCATCTGCTCCTGTGCTTCGCATACTGCCGCTGCCAAGAACGATCACTGAGAATGCTGCACCGAATGCAGCAGCATGTGATATTCCCAGCGTGTATGGTGAACCAAGCGGGTTTCGGAGGATTGACTGGAGCGCTACGCCTGCAACAGATAGGCCTATACCTGAAACAATGGCTGTCAGTGCTCTTGGGAGACGTATGTTCCATATAATGGTGGAAACATTTCCAACATCGTGGCCAAGCAGTGCAGCCATTACATCCGTAAAAGAAATATTTGCAGCACCTACGGATATGGAATGGATGAGTAACAGTAACAAAAGGATTGATGAGATCATTATGAATGATATCTTCTTTCTTATGTAACCTGTATAGTCCAAAGGAAGTGTATCTTCCTTTAGATCATCCATTTTATCTGCTGTAAATTCCATTTTTCCTCCGATAGTCTCCAGGTCCCACTCACTCTTTATTGATCCAGTTCGATCTGTCCGAATCCTGCACTGAATCCGGAGCTCAGGTTTTCATAAACTGGTTCCCCAAGGAGGAATGTATAGATCTCATCTGCTTTGTCGGAAGGTTCGATATCCTGGAACCTTTCAGGGTAGATCACCTTTCCTGAATAGTAAGCAGCAGCAAGGACTGAACCATGGTTTGTAGTGTACCAGTTGTAAGGTAGTATGCCATAAACTTCGCCGCTCTTTACAGCTGTCAATGATGTATATGCGGGATCAGTTTCTAGCTCATCAACTGCTGAAGGCGTGGTCTGGTATGTTGAAAGATCAACAAAAATGATCTCGGGGTCCCATTCAATGATAGCTTCCTTTGACACATCAGCGTGCTCGGTCCCAAGTGAAGTTGCTGCATTCTTTGCGTTTATCAGCGTAAATGGCGGGTAGGACGGTTCTGTTGACTGGAATCCGTGCGGACCCCTGTATGCTATGCCACCGACATAGACTGATGTCTTTTCGTCTTCAGGGATATCCGATGTCCGGGATTCTAAGTCTTCAATTGTCATATCGAAGAACTTAATGACCTCTTCAGCTCTCTCTTCTTTCCCCATTACTTCTGCCATGGTATGTAGTGAAAAGTACATATCATTGCGGTAGACGCCGAGATCTCCATAATTAAGAGCTACCACAGGGATCCCTGTCTTTGCCTGAAGTTCATCTGCATCATTAGCTGACTGTACGTATGTCCAGAAGATCACATCCGGATCGACAGTAACGATCTTTTCGGGGTCAGTGTTTCCCCTGTATTCGCCGATCAGGGGCATGTTCTGGAATTGAGGATTAGCAATAGCATAGGGTCTTCTATTTTCATCTTTTCTCAATTCAATGTCTTCCACACCAACAACTGCATCCTGTGCACCAAGATAGCAAATATACCTTAATGCCCCTGGCCCCTGACAGACAATTCTTTCAGGACCAACAGGGACAGTTACTTTTCTGCCAAGACCATCGGTTATGGTCTGAACTTCAACATTTTCCTCTGATGACTGGCCGGAGCCTGAAAGACAACCAGCACCGATACAGGACAGCATCAGTACGAGAATAATTAGTATTCCACTATATGCTTTGAATTTCATTTTGTTAACACCACCGATATGATGTTACAAATGTTCTTCATGAACAGAACCTGAATTTTTAAGTTAAATTCCTGTTTATGGCTGCATTTATCTTTGTTTTAGGTTCTATTGGTATGATCATTTGCAACAATCAAATGCTATGTTGTATAATATTTCAGTTATTTATTATTACGAATTTTAATTTTTGTAATAATAAATAGCATACAACTTAAACTTTATGTTAATAGTGTTAACAAACAAAAAATTGTTGAGTGATGTACCATCTATCTACATTGAGCAAAAGTAGATTCCTCAATCGCATGCTTTTTAAAATACCATGGCCTTTTACTAATTAATGGACTTAATCGGATATTTTATCTATTCTTTTGTCACTTTATTTATTATTGTAAGCCCTATTACCGGAGTAATTACTTTTATAACACTAACCAATGGTCTCACTCTGAATGCAAAGAATGTGATCGCAAAGAAATCCGTTTTGTTGGCATTTGTTATTGCCATGTTCTTCATTTTAACGGGAAACATTATTCTTGATATTCTTGGGATAAGTCTTGATTCGTTGAAGGTTGCCGGTGGATTGTTACTTTTCACGATATCTTTTGATATGATGCATGCCAAGATATCAAGAGAAAGCATTACTGACAAAGAGATAGATGCATCCGCTGATCGTGAAGATCTCTGGATCTTCCCAATTGCAATGCCTATTCTAACCGGTCCTGCCACTATAACAACAGCTATAATTCTTACAGAGACCGCTGAAGTGGTCCAGGAAAAATTGCTCGTAATACTTGCAACAGTCCTGACCTATTCAATAGCCCTGGTAACATTTCTCTTTTCGAGGAGAATACACAAGAAAATGGGATACAATGGAATGCTGGTACTTACCAGACTATTCGGTCTGTTCCTGGGTGCGATCTCAGTAACTATGATCGCAAGTGGTATCTGGGGAATTTACCTTAGCATGATCGCATTGCCAACTTGATCCAGTTTTAATGTTTTTCAGATCCATTTAAGTTTTCTGAAATAAGCAAGCATTACAATAGCTACAGCTATCATTAGTGCCCAGATCACAGGATATCCCAAATGCCATTTCAGCTCTGGCATATATTCAAAGTTCATACCATATATCCCTGCAATAAAAGTGAGGGGAATAAAGATGGTGGCTATGATGGTAAGCACCTTCATGATCTCGTTCATTTTATTGCTTGCAGTCGAAAGGTAAAGGTCAAGCATCGTGGAGAGAATATCTCTATATGATTCAATTGTATCCATTACCTGAATTATGTGGTCATAGATATCTTTCAAGAAAAATGATGTTGTCTCTTTAACAAAAAATGATTCATCCCTCTGCAAACTGTTAACAACTTCTCTTAAAGGCCAGACGAATTTTCTTAAAAGAATAACTTCTTTCTTTAATCGATGGATGCTTTCGAGAGTTTTTGGTGTAGGACTATCCAAAAGTTCGTCATCTAGCGCTTCTATATTTTCACCTATTATCTCAAGCATAACAAAATAGCTGTCAACTATAGAATCCAGAAGTGCATAAGTCAGATAGTCCGGACCTTGCTTTCGGATCCGGCCCTTTGATGTTCTTATTCGATCTCTTATCGGATCGAAAGTGTCCCCCAGAATTTCCTGGAACGAAATTACAAAATTTGAGCCGAGGATAATACTGACCTGCTCAGCTATAATCTCTTCTTTTTCCTTATCATATTGTAGCATCTTCAGAACGATGTAGATATAAGAATCGAAGAACTCTACTTTTGGTCGTTGATCAGTATGGACGATGTCTTCAAGTACGAGGGGGTGGATTCCAAAGTTAGTACCTATCTTTTCGATCAGGTCTACATGATGTACTCCGTGAATATTGATCCAGGAAACGTTTTCACTATCTTTAAATGGATATGCTTCCTCGATATTTTCTGCTACCAGTTCCTGGAAATTATCCTCATTGTAATCAATAACAGTTATTTTTGGCTCTGTTAGCTGCTTTTTTCCAATATGGATCAGTGTTCCGGGAGCAACACCTACTTTTCTGGAACCCGCATGAATTATTTTACCCATAACATCTCCCGAATATCATTTATTCTTTCAGTAGTTTTTATGCCTGTTGGTCATTGAAAATTTCTATCCTGAAATTAATTCTAATTTTTTCAACTATCTGAATACTTATCAATAAAATATAGATATTAATTATTTCCAATAATTAGTTAGATATAACTCATTTAATTTTATGAATGCTTATTATGGAGTGAGAAAATGGCTGAAATAATAATGATACTAGCACCTGCAATACTAATTTTGGTGGTGTTTATCCTTTTTCTAAAGGTCTTCTGGCGCAATTACAAAGAAAGTAAAGAAGGTTTTACCCTGAAAGATGAAAGAACTATGAAAGTAGAAGGGATGGCCGGACGTGTAACGGTCATGGTAATGACATATTTCCTGCTGGGTCTTCTATACTATGCATTTCTTTCCGAGAACCTTTCTATGGGTCTACCTGTGCTTGATTCAAGCGTGTTTCTCATTATTGCATTACTTTTTAACATCCTGCTTTATGCAGGATTGCGCTGGTACTTTAACAGGAAAGTGGAATTTATATGAGAACCCGGATAAAATAATTCAGAGCAAGATATAACCTCACGCAAGCAGATCTGGCAAAATTGTTTGGTGCAAGAAGGGAGACCGTCCTTTTCATGGAAAAGGGTACTTACAATCCCTCTTTAAAGCTTGCACACAATGTTGCAAAAGCTTTGAACACAACTATTGACGAGGTTTTCATCTTCGATGACGAATAAGTGATATGTTATTCATTCTACCTTTGTTATTTATGCTGTCTCTGCCTTTCTTTTTTTGTATACTAACACTTAAATAAACATAAGCCTAATATTTCTATAGAGTTATTGTACTAATGATATACTAATATTGTAATGGCTTATTGTAATAAGCAGCCTTTGTGCATATTATTATGTTGAAATATCATTCAGGCGTGCTGGCAATCTACTTGTGATCCTTTAGAGGTGAATATTTGGAAACGATCCCAAATTCGGATATTGAAGATCCCGCTGTTGTAAAAGCTGATAATGTCTGTCGTGATTATCAGGTAGGTGAGATGACTATCCCTGTTCTTAAAAATGTGAATATGGTCGTTAAAAAAGGAGAATTTATAGCCATAATGGGTCCCTCGGGGTCGGGTAAAAGTACACTTATGAACCTGATAGGTTGTCTGGACCGTCCCACATGTGGTGCTGTGCTTCTTATGGGGAAAGATGTGAACAGTATCTCTGACAATGAACTGGCAAAACTTCGGGGTCTTGAGATTGGTTTTGTGTTCCAGAGCTTCAACCTTGTTCCAAGACTTACCGCTCTTGAGAATGTAGAACTTCCTACTTATGCCAATAGCAGGCCTGGTGTTGATAATCGAAAACATGCAAGGGAGCTTCTGGAACTGGTGGGGCTGGAAGACCGAATGAATTACCGTCCAACTGAGCTTTCAGGAGGTCAATCTCAGAGAGTTGCTGTTGCACGTGCTTTGATTAATGATCCGTCGCTTATCCTTGCTGATGAGCCTACCGGTAACCTTGATTCAAAGACCGGTAAGGAGATCATGGAGTTGTTCACGGATCTCAATAATAAAGGACGCACGATCATAATGATCACGCATGATCCGAATCTTGCAAAAAAATATGCTGACCGGGTGGTATACCTGAAAGATGGGTATGTCGAAGACCGTACTGATGTTGCTAACTGATAGAAGGATGGATTAACTGATTAAAGGTGGAGTATATTATGATGAATTATAAAAAACCAATAGGGATCCTGGTATTGTTGATGTTACTATTTGTTACTGCAGTTCCCATAATTGCTGGTGCAGCATCTTCCAGCAGTACATTAAGAGTGGACCTGTTGAGGTATGATCCTTATCCTGCGGAAATAGGTTCCTACGTAGATGTCTGGATCAAAATTGAGAACTTTGCATCAGGTACTGCTGAAGACGTTTCAATAAAGATCGAACCAGAGTATCCTTTTTCACTTGATTCAGAGAATAATGCAATCAAGAACTTTGGTAACTTGCCTCCTGAAAGGACTGCTATCCATGAGTATCGTCTTTATGTAGATGATGGCGCAAAGGCAGGTACAGGAAGTTTTGACATACTGTATCGTGCAAGTGACGAATCTTCCTGGCAAAAGACCACTTTTGATATCAAAGTAGGCTCCACCACTTTTGATAGTAAGGGTACGGTAGGACTCTCAAACGTGATCTCCTCTCCTGAGGTATTCATGCCGGGTGATGAAGGAAGTGTAAGTTTCACTTTGACAAATACTGCTCAGCAGAGTACGATCACTATTGACGATCAGATCTATGATACCTATGCTAGAGTGCAGTCAGCAACACTCATGGGTACTGATATGATAACAGTGACCAGTCAGCCGTATGAAGGAAAGGGTGTACTAGGCCCCGGGGATTTCGTGCAGGTCACCTATAACATCAAGGTTAGTGATTCGATGGATGATGGCACTTATTTCCTTGATCTGGTCATGATAGGTAACTCCCATTCTTTCAATAACAACTGGATGGTTCCGGTTGTTGTGGATTCCTCTGCTGTGAGGGTAATCCCTTCAGTGCCTCTTGTCCTGGAAAATGGCAAGGCTGACCTTGAGTTTGATGTTGCGAACATCCATCCGAATGCATTGTCCTCTGTGCTGGTAAAACTTGAAGCAGATGATGTGGAATTTCTTCCACAGGAATATTTCGTGGGATCCATGGATCCTGATGAGCTGTTTACCATTGAGATCGAAGCACAGGCAGAAGACCCTGATAAGACCGGTCCGGTGAACCTCACCATCTACACGGATTACAGGAACGGTTTGAACGAACACGAGGAGGTCATTGGATCACATGTTCTTACACTGGAACATGTGGAGGAGGACGGCAATAATACTGCACTTGCGATACTATTGATCGGTGGTATCATTGTAGCTGTTGCCTATTACATGTACAGGAAGAAAGGCCTGAGAATATCTATGGACCGCTGAAACAATGGTAAATCTCTCACAGGCAACGAAGATCGCACTTGGTAGCATACGTAGTGCTAAGGTACGCTCTGCTTTGACCACTCTTGGTATTGTCATAGGCGTAGCTGCTGTTATTGTGAACATTTCGCTTGGTGTGGGATTCAGCCAGAGCTTTGAAGATAACATTGGAGCTGTGGGCTCTAATTTTATTGTTGTTTTTACTCAAAAGAACAATGTCTTCCATGATAACCAGCTTGAGGTTGTAAAGAACACAGCAGGTGTCGAGGCGGTATCGCCTGTTAATGGACAAATAGGTACTCTCACGTATCAATCTTCAAGCAGGAGTGCCTCAATAAATGGTGTTAGTTCCGAATATGAGGAAGTCGGGAACATTTTGATGGAAAAAGGTCAGTTCCTTACTGACCAGGACCAGTACGTTGCTGTGATAGGTTCGGATATAGCATATGATAAATTTGAAAGGAATCTTTCTGTAAAGAACTCCATCAACATTTCAATTAACAGGATAGATGGTACTGTAAGCACCCGCAAGTTCACGGTGAAAGGTATCGTTCAGGATCCGGATGCTACATATATTGCTCCGGAGGTCGATCCAAGGTTCAGGGTATTTATTCCTCTGGATGTTATGCAGGAGATGCAGGGTGTAAATGATATCGGTGGCTTTTTCATAAAAGCTGAGAGCCTTGAGACCCTTGAAGCTACTACTGATGAGGTTGACGAGAACCTTGCAAGGTCCGTTGGTGTTCCAAGTCGTGATATTGATAATGAGGACGCAAAACCCTATGTGATCTTCAGCCAGCAGGAGATCCTTGAGCAGTTAAACCAGATCTCCAATGCACTCACCTCGATCCTGACAGCGATCGCATTGATAGCCCTTCTTGTTGGTTCTATCGGTATTACCAACATCATGCTCGTGACAGTTACCGAAAGGACAAAAGAGATAGGTATCCTCAAGTCCCTTGGATATACCTACAGGGATATTCTGACGATCTTTGTTGTGGAATCGGCTATTATTGGTTTCTTAGGCGGTATCTTTGGTGTTATCCTCGGAGTTATAGGCTCTTACATTGTGAACCAGTACCTTGATGTACCGTTCATCTTCCCGATATCCCTTGTTTTCCTGGGATTTGGTATCGCACTCTTTGTAGGTGTCATATCAGGAGTATATCCTGCTAATAAAGCAGCTAGAATGGACCCTGGGGAGTCGTTGAGATATGAATGATGGTACGTGTAATGTTATGAATGAAAGAGGTGTTACCGGATGCTGAAATTCTCACAGGCTCTGCATCTGTCCATTGGCAGTATCAGCAGCTACAAGCTGCGGTCTGCACTTACAACTCTTGGTATTATCATAGGAATAGCTGCTGTTGTTGCAAATGTATCTCTTGGTGCCAGCTTCAACCAGTTCTTCGTTGATGAGCTTGGCTCCCAGGGGTCGAATTTCATTGTTATTTACAGTGAGGATATTAATCTCTTCTATGACAATCAGCTTGATGTAATAAAGAACACTCCAAAGGTCGAAGGAGTGTCACCTATCCGACAGCAATTGGCGGGTGTTACATATATCAGTACTCTCCGGCAGGTTGATATTCAGGGGACTTCGGCCGATTATGAACAGATCGGCAACATACAGCTGGAGGTTGGTAATTTCTTCTCGGAGCAGGATAAGTATGCTGCTGTGCTGGGTTCGGATGTTGCATACGAGAAGTTTGATCAGAAGGTCTCCTATCGTAATTCCATTGATATCGAGTTCATACGCAGGGATGGTACACCTGTATCTCGCAGCTTCAAGGTGATTGGTATTATTGATAGTCCTGATACTACTTTTATCCAGAGCGGGGCTGAATCTGATGTAAGGATATTCATACCGATAGACACGATGAACGAGATGCTGGGAATTGAGGACTATGGGGGATTCTCGATAACAGTTGAGGATGCTGAATCAGTGCGTCCTGTTTCTGATGAGATCGATAAGAAGATCGCCAGAAGCCTTGGAGTTTCTGAAAGGGAACTTGATAATGAGGACGTAAAGCCTTATAGCATTTTTAACCAGGCTGATATTCTTGATCAGCTTGATGAGCTCTCAGCCGGTCTGACATCCCTCTTTATCTCGGTTGCTCTGATCTCACTGATAGTCGGTTCTATCGGTATCATGAATATCATGCTTGTGACAGTTACCGAAAGGACAAAAGAGATAGGGCTTTTGAAATCGCTTGGTTATACTAGATCAAATATTCTCTACCTGTTCATTACAGAGTCAATAATACTCGGTTTGATCGGTGGTATCCTGGGAACGATACTGGGCTTTGTTGGTTCTTACGCTGCAGTAAGTTTCCTTAACCTGCCTTACATCTTCCCGACATATCTCCTAGTTCTTGGTGTTGGTATAGCCGTAGTTGTTGGTCTGATCGCAGGTGTCTATCCTGCAAATAAAGCTTCAAAGCTCGATCCTGTGGATTCCTTAAGAAAGAGCTGATCCTTTTATCTTTTTAGTTTATCCCACTGCTTAAGTTGAGTCCGATGACTCCAATGACGATAAGGGCAATGGAACCGACTTTAAGGGCAGTCAGTGTTTCATCAAAATAGAAGATACCGATCGCAGTAATGCTCAGTGTACCGATACCTGACCAGATCGCATATGCAAGGCTGACCTCAAGTCTTTTGAGGGCCAGTGTGAAAAGAGTGAAGCTTACTCCATAGAATACAAAGATCATTATCGAAGGAAGTGTTTTGGTAAAACCTTCTGATAGTTTCATGCAGGTGGTTCCCATGACTTCGAAAAGTATGGCTGCAAAAAGAAATACGTAGCTCATTGATGTATTCACCCTTACCTGGCAGATAGTTCCTTCTTAGCAAGAGGGATTGTATTGCTTTTAAAGCTGATCGTAGTTCTATGACAAAAAGATACTTTTATCATTCCAGTTAAATTTAGTATCACTTGATCGATTATTTTCGTTATATTCATTAAAGTTAATCTAAAGAACGGAACTACAATATGAACAATGTTAAGATTCTTGGAGTCGGAGGAAGCCCTCGTAAAAATGGGAATACTGATATTCTGCTTGATAGTTTTTTGAAAGGAGCAGAATCCGAAGGAGCTGAAACAAAGAAGCTCCATCTAAGGGATTATTCTATCGAATCCTGCATTGGATGTGAGGCCTGCAGGAAAGCCGGTACTTGCACGCAGTTCCATGATGGTATGAACTTGCTCTATCCGGAAATTGAAGCTGCAGATGGCCTTATCCTTGGTTCTCCCACTTATAATTACAACATAACTGCCCCCATGAAAGCCTTCATTGATCGTCTCTATCCATTCTACGATTTTGCTGAAGAACGTCCGGGACCCTACTCGAGCAAACTTGGAGATCAGGGAAGAAAAGCACTTGTCTTTACCGTCTGCGAGCAGGTCAAAGCCGAAGAAATGGGATTTACGCTTGAGGCCCTTGGAATGCCTCTTGAAGCACTGGGTTATGAGGTACTGGAAAAATTCCTGTCTACCGGCTGCTTCAGGAAGGGTGCTGTCTCAAAGGATGAAGATATTCTGGAGAAAGCCTTTGAATCTGGTAAAAAGATGGCATTGGCTCTTCGATAAGTTACTGAACTGAGGTTGCATTATCTGCTGTTTTAATTCTTTTTATCATTATGGCCATACGTGTTGATAGAAGAAAGTATCATCCGATAGTTATGCCCATCATGTTCACTTCTTAGATGGGTTTTTGTATCTGTATGCTCAATATAATTGTGAGGTACTAAAATGGCTAAAACATCACTTACTGCAGGCGAAAAAGCCCCAAACCTTTGTCTACCGGATCCTGAAGGCAACGACGTATCTTTGGAGGACCTTAAAGGAAAATGGGTAGTTCTTTATTTCTATCCCTAATATATGCTAGAGGTTTGTATTTCTTTCATAATTATAGGTTCATATCATACAATATATTAATTCATATCCTTTAATAAAAAGGAGAGGTAGTAAAATGGCAAAAACATCAATTTCTGCAGGTGAAAAGGCTCCGAATCTCTGTCTTCCAGATGCAGAAGGTAACAATGTATCATTAGAGGATCTGAAGGGAAAATGGGTCGTTCTCTATTTTTATCCACGGGATAACACGTCCGGCTGTAGCATTGAGGCCATGGAATTTACAAAGCTTAAGAGCGATTTCGAGAAAGAAGGTGCATTCATACTTGGTGTCAGTAAGGACAGCCAGAAATCACACCAGAAGTTCATTGAGAAGAAAGAACTTGGGATCACTCTTCTTTCAGACGAGAGCACTGAGTTGCAACAAAGCTATGATGTGTGGCACCAAAAGAAGATGGCAGGCAAGGAATACATGGGCACCGTCAGGACGACCTTCCTCATCGATCCTGAAGGGAACGTTGCGAAGGTATGGGATAAGGTCAAGGCCAAAGGGCATGCAATGGAAGTACTTGAGGAACTGAGGAGAATCAAGGGAGAATAATTTGTTCTCCATTCTTCTTTTTTTACTTTTTATTTTGTGCCCCTGAAGATTTTTGATCGATTTTGACGAACTTGAATTTGCAATCTGTCTGTAAACCATCTCATAGGGGTTGAACCACCTACTCACCACTAACCTAATGACCTTCAATGGTACATCAACCACCTACCATAGACTCACATAAGTTTAATGGTTAACCACTCCTTACCATGTACCTAATGGCTTATGTTGAAAACCATGCCGCACAATGATGAAAAAGAATACTATTAATTCTTATTTTGCAAAATTGTTACAAAAATAGGAAACACAATCAATCGGTACTGTTGTATATTGTTCACGATTATGGGAGAAAAATTAATTTTTACTTTTTTATACCTTTAAAATCACTTCGTTCCCTATAATAGATAGGCTTCCCCACATTTTATTACAATCATTTGTATGGGAACAAAATATTTTATTGATGACACTGCATGATTGTCCTTTTATGAGCGCATAGAAACCATTAAAAAGGTCTGTGAGAACAGAAATATGTCAACTCAGTTGACAAGGAAAGTACAACAGGAGAAAACCATGTTGAAAAATATAAGAAAGGTAAGTGGTGCCCAAATGGGCGTCTTAAGAATCTGCCTTCCACCTGCCCTAGCAGCAAATGTCGGGATTAATCCGGGTGGAAAAGTATCGATCACTATAGAAAAAGGAAAATTGGTTGTTTCTCCAATTCCCGACCCTCGACCAAAAGTTTCGGGAATTGGAACCCGCAAGAACAAATTGATTAACCCCAAAAGGAGATAACAAGATGATTCTCACAAAAAGAACACTCATTTTTTGCTATTTAAAGAGTTCCCTCCTTAACTTCGAAGAGGCGGTTTGGAATGCCCAATATTTCTGAAATGGATCTCAAGTCCTATTCCGATTTCCTCGTGAAAACGCAATCCGAACAGCTGGATCGATGGGAATGTCATGGAGATACTTTGTATCGTGCCCTTGCGAAATTAGTTCGTGAGATAGCTCAAGCTCAATCAGTAGAAACATAACCAGACGCCTAACTGCAAAATTAGAACAAATACAATTAATTGAAAATTTATAATAATGAGGCTATAATATGACATATCTTAAATTACAGAATGCCACACGTGGCTTTTACAGTAGAAGTCGAATAACTACGAGTATCCAGACCACTTTATCTTCATTTGAACAAACAAAGAATGAACAATTTGTTATAGATCATCAGAAGCTCGAAGCTTTGGAATCGTCCATCAAGAACGCTGATGATTCCACAGATGAAACAGACGATATCATTCCAGACACTGATATCGAGTCTATTTTGAAATTTTGTTTATTTGAAAGTACGGATTAGGCATGAGGTTATTCTATGACTAAATTTAATAGGTCTGAACTTGAAAGGAATCATTCAGATTACAATAAAGTGGCTTCAGATGATGAAACCACTTTTTTGTTCTCCTGCCTCTATTATATGTTCAATATTTTAATTGACCCTAAAGAGTTAGGAACCCTCATACTTAGCAACGAAGGAGTGTCCCGGAATAAATGGAAGGATCTTGACCTACGCATACCTGACCTTTCCAAAATCTTACCTGCCGACCATTTCATAAATGTCTATACCAGATGGGTAAAGGGCTTGACAGATGCTTACTACGAATACAATGTGTGCAGTGCATTGTGGCTTCTGGCAGCTTGGAACAATGGCAAAATAATTCTTAAGACGAAACAAGTGACAATCAAAGCCAATATTTTTGTCCAAATTCTTGGAAAGTCGACAACAAGCCGCAAAAGTACAGCTGCCAAGAAATGCAGGGAAATATACGAAAGAGTCACAGACACGAAGCTTACTGATGATGCACAGTCAGTTGATGGACTAATAGAATCATTAGCACTAAATTCACACCAAAATTTAGTTTCCGATGAATCCTCTGGTTTGATGGCTAAATATCATAAAAAGTACAATGAGGGTATATTTGACGAATTGTGTAAATTTTATGATGGGCTGGGTACAAAGAAAACATTATCTGGTAACAAAACAGGTGGTCCGACCGAATTTACTGTTAATGACCCCTACATTAACTCGTATTATGCAACAACAACGAGAAGATATTGTGATGTCATGAATATCATGGATTTTGAATGTGGGTATGGCTATAGAACCCTGTTCGCTGCACCCACTTATCAAAAACCATATGTGGATATTGACATGGAGAGTAATGAAGATGTTGACAATCAGGCAGCTGTAATTAAGCATGGAAATGCCATTTATCAAATCTTCAATAAATTAGAAACTACCGCAATGACATTTGATGATGATGCACTGATATTTTATCAAGACACAATACGAGAATAGCAAACGGAAGCCGACAAATTTGAGAACGATATTTACAACTCAGCATTGGGAAGGGCAAGTGATTATGTCCTAAAGATTTCAATGCTCATTGAAATAGGGAAAAAACCAATTTCTTACACCATAACAAAAGGATCAATTGAAGTCGCAATCAATTTGGTTGGTACTTACTTTTTGCCTTCCTGTATTTACGTAATTGAAAGGCTCGAAGAGGATGAAAAATTCAATCAAATCGAGAAGGTTCTGAAAAAATTAAGAGACAAGGGTGGTTCTTGTGGTCATTCCGACCTTTTGAGAGCTGTGAAATCAAAAGTAAGGATTTTACAGAAGTCATCGAAACATTAATTGAATCAGAGACTATCAAAAAGTATGTTTCCGAAGAAACAGGTGCCCGAAGCTATCTTCTAATCAATGATGATGATAGCGTTTTGTCAAAACTTCGTACAGAGCAAGATTCTACTGAATCCATACTACATATTCCAAAAGGTGCATTGACTGAATCCCAACTGAAAGGCGTTGACAAGATTCTTGCACTGATGGACGAATGAGATAGTTTCCAGTCGATTGAAAAAATCAAGTCATGAATCAGCAATTTTTCTTATAAACTGATTTATGACGCTTTTTTTTGTAAATTCACCCCGTTCACCGAGTTTCCAAAGTTCCCCTATTATCTTACAAAATCAATCTTGTAAGCACGCGTCTATGTAATTATTAAGTAAATTCACCAAATTATCTTACTTTTTATTTTTTGAGTTAATTAGGGAACTCAGTGAACTTTGGGAACTCGGGGAATTTTCAGTTTTTGCCTGATTATGTCTTGAACAATTGCCAGTAATCCAAGAATATTCAATCTCAATTTTCCACCAATATTTTCGAATGCACCTCCAAACCATCGGTATTGGAGACGGATACAAAGCCTCTTGTTTCTGCTTAGCATTTTTCCAACAAAAATATTGGAATTTCTGCGAACTCTTCAAATAATGTTAACATTATACTATTAACAACTCCAACAAGAACACGTCACTCCATATATGTTAACAATCCTCCCAACAAAAAATCAGCATCAAACAACCTCAAAGTATTGGTGAAGCAAATGGACATAATATCCCCATCCAATATCAATGTGGTTCCTAGCAATGGTTGGGAACAAGGAATAAAAGAAAACAACATCAATAGACCTACTCACACAGGCCACAATACAAATATCCCTTCCCCAACCTCCGACTGCATGGTCAAGGGAGCGGTTTTGAATGCTGTGCTTGATGGAGCCCTTACATGTGCGGACATTAGAAGTAAGGTTCCCTTTGTAAAGTATGGATCCTTAAGGACAAGCCTTTATCGCTATTGCAAATACGGATACCTAACGAAAGTCGGTGGAAAACCCTATAGATACATGCTTACACCGAGAGGCATGGAACATGCTGAGAATCCTTTTCTATACAGGGAGAATTTCTATGTCAAGATGGAGGGTTTTATCGACAATAGAATCGATGCGGAAATCGCCAACCTTCTTCAGAACCCAAGGATCATCGAGAGGATCGTCGCAGAGCATCCGAACAAGGCAGAGACCATCTACAAGACTCTCACAAGGCAAATTCCTGTTCGTATGAGGGACAAGATCCTGGAGGATGAGGGAGTCGATGTGGAGAAAAATGCTGTTAACGGAGGAATTTCGAGTCGGGAACGGAAAATAATGGAGGAAAATCAGAAACTTCAGAGAATAATTGCTTCACAGAGAGGAACATTTGTGGAGGAAAATTCTCCAAAACCTCCAGAATCTCCAAAAACCCTCCAAGCGAATGAAAATCGGTATAATGTGATGAAGGGGTATTTGAAAAAACAACTCCGAAAAAAGTTCTTCGATTTCCCGGAGGTTTGGCATTACCCTTACAGAGTCATCGGGTCCAGTAATGTTCGGGAACTCATGGGATACAAGCTCAAAGGTGGAGAGATTGTCATTTATGACAAAAGGACAGCCTCCGAAATGGCCAAGAAAGGCCTCATCCGGAAGTTATCGGCCCCGGAGATAGAAGAATGTGGGTTCACCCTCCAGAGGCGTCCAGATGGCTTATACGTGGTCTCCAAAGTGGTCCCGGAAAAGAAGATCTTGGATGCGAAGTATATACTGGGAAAAACGGAAAAAGAGGTGAGGATTGTCCCTCCCTCCAAGTGATTTCACCGATCATGAGATTTCGATTTCTTCCACAAAAATCTACACGGAGTTATTAATGTAGCTGGGTATTTGGAGAGATCACAGGATAAAAGTGACTGATAATGTTTGAAGAGCAGAACTATAATGTTGCTTTGGATGAGGAAAAACACTATTTTTTTAGAAATGAGCCTTCAAAATGGATGTATCCTTCTGTATATACACATCACAAAAAAATAGACCGAGTGGCTTAAATAATTATTTCACCCAAGTATAATTTGGGGAAATATTAGTGATAAGTCAATTTTCAGATGAAAATTATAAGGCTATCATTAATTTTTAAAGAGATATTATTTGGTGGTGGAAATAATGAGAATTAAACAAAGTATACTGATTTGTTTTGGAATAGCTTTGGTATTAATTACCATTGGAACTGCATCGGCAGATTATGTTTTTGTTGACAAATTTGGATCACAAGGATCTGGTGACGGACAATTCGCGTATTCATCGAGTGTTGCCATAGATTCTTCCGGGAATGTTTATGTTGCAGACACTTTTAACCATCGAATCCAAAAATTCGACTCATCTGGAAATTTTTTGATGAAATGGGGATCTTCTGGAACCGGTGATGGACAATTTAATCAACCACTCCGTGTTGCTGTGGATTCTTCCGACAATGTTTATGTTTCAGACCTTTTTAACCATCGAATTCAAAAATTCGACTCTTCTGGCAATTTCTTGATGAAATGGGGATCTTCTGGAACTGGTGATGGACAATTCAGATATCCATATGGAGTTGCCATTGATTCTTCCGGGAATGTTTATATTACAGACGCTGAAAATCATCGAATTCAAAAATTCGACTCTTCTGGCAATTTCTTGATGAAATGGGGATCTCTTGGAACTGGTGATGATCAATTCAATTATCCAACAGATGTTGCCGTGGATTCTTCCGACAATGTTTATGTTGTAGACTCTCAGAACGTTCGAATTCAAAAATTTGATTCCTCTGGTAATTTCTTGACAAAATGGGGATCAAGTGGCGCATATGGTGTTGGCATAGATGCTTGCGACAATGTTTATGTTACTGACGGTTGGAATTATCGGATTCAAAAATATGATTCTTCGGGCAATCTCTTGACAAAATGGGGTACTCCTGGCTCAGATGATGGACAATTCAATTATCCACTAGATGTTGCCATAAATGCTACCGGATATGTTTATGTTATGGACACCTACAACTATCGGGTTCAAGTATTTGAACTTGACATTCCAAAAATAACATCCCTAACCGTGCAACCCACTGAACCAATTGAAGTTGGTAGTGAAGTCGATTTATTTGCCACATTCACTTATCCTGGTTCTCATGATACAGAAAATTATGTTTTTGTCGATAAATTTGGATCGTATGGAATTGGTGATGGGCAATTTAATCATCCAGTTGGGGTTGCCGTAGACTCTTCGGGGAATGTTTATGTTGCAGACAATCAAAACCATCGAATCCAAAAATTCGACTCATCTGGTACTTTCCTGACAAAATGGGGATCTCTTGGAATTGGTGATGGGCAATTCGATTATCCAACGGATATTGCTGTGGATTCTTCCGGTAATGTTTACGTTACAGACAAGTTTAACGATCGAATTCAAAAATTCGATTCTTCTGGTAATTTCTTGATGAAATGGGGGTCTGAAGGAACTAGTGATGGACAGTTTGATGATCCGCTTGGAATTGATGTAGATTCTTCAGGCAATGTTTATGTTGGAGATGGTTGGAACCATCGAATCCAAAAATTCGACTCATCTGGTAATTTCTTAATGAAATGGGGTACTCCTGGCTCAGGTGATGGACAATTCGGATATCCACACGGTATTGCTGTGGATTCTTCCGGTAATGTTTATGTTGGAGACGTTTGGAATGATAGAATCCAAAAATTTGATTCCTCAGGTACTTTCTTGATGAAATGGGGATCGCATGGAGCCGGTGATGGTCAATTTTATTATCCATTTACTGTTGCCGTGGATTCCTCAGGAAATGTTTTTGTTGTAGACGTTTGGAATCATCGAATCCAAAAATTTGATTCCTCTGGAACTTTCCTGACAAAATGGGGATCTGAAGGAAGCGGTGATGGTCAATTTGATGATCCATTTGGTATTGCTGTGAATTCTTCCGGAAATGTTTATGTTGCAGACACTTTTAACCATCGAATTCAAGTATTTGAACCTGAAGCATCGTACACAATAGACTGGGGTGATGGAATAATAACAGGTCCTCTTCCTACCACTAGTCCTGTAATAGATAATCATACCTACACAACAGCTGGAGTGTACACAGTCAATCTCACGATTACAGATGATGACGGTGGGTTCGATACAGAACTGTATCAGTACGTAGTGGTGTACGACCCAGATGGCGGATTTGTAACCGGTGGTGGATGGATTTGGTCTGAGTCGGGAGCATATCTGGCGGAGCCAACCCTTGAAGGAAAAGCAAACTTTGGCTTTGTTTCAAAGTACGTGAAAAATAAAGATTATCCTGTTGGTAATACTGAATTCCAGTTCCGTGCAGGTGATCTCAACTTCCACTCAGACAGTTATGATTGGCTTGTAGTCAGCAAACACAAAGCAATGTACAAGGGAACTGGAACCATCAATGGTGAAGGTAACTACGGATTCATGCTTACCGCCATCGACGCAGAACTCACACCAAGCACCGACGTTGACATGTTCAGGATAAAGATATGGGACAAAGACAACAACGATGTTGTGGTCTATGACAACATGCCGGGTGAAGATGAGGATGAAGATCCAACAACAGAAATTGGTGGAGGTTCAATCAAGATCCACAAAACAAAGTGATTGTTTAAGTGTGGGGAATACAATTTTCTCCACAATTCTTTTTTTGGTGGTTTTCAGTATTTTTCTTTAACGTTCCGTGAAGCATTTTCCTTTGTAATAAAATGAAAAGATTATCATATATGACGACAGAACTGCCTCCGAAATGGTCCAGAAAAGGCTCATAAGGAGGTTAACAGCTAAGGAGATAGAAGAGTGTGGGTTCTTCCTCTTGAGGCGTAGAGACGGCCTATACGTGGTCTCCAAGGTGGTCTCGGAGAAGAAGATTTTGGACTCCAAGTATATACCGGAAAAGTCGGAGAAAGAGGTGAGGATTATTCCCCCTCCCAAGTGATTTTTCGGAAACGATGAACGGTTAAAACAAAACATTCTTATGTAAAAAACTGTTCTAAAATTATCAATAATTATTTAATATATTTTATCATATTGTTCAATCAGGTGAAATTTATGCAAGAGTCTTTTCTAAAAATAATGGATAATTATTTAGTTGAAAAAACGAAACCACTTCCTGGCAGTGATTTTGCACATTATGTAAGGCATATTCCAAAAGCATCTATTGAAAAAACAACACTTATTGATACATCGTACTATAAAATTGAGGGCTCTCCCGGAAGGAGAAAAAATTGGGCTGAAATTCCTTGGGTTGCGATATTTGATAAAAAAATCACTACGGGTGCAAGTGAAGGCTACTACATTGTATATCTCTTTAGGGCTGATATGTCCGGTTTTTATTTATCACTTAACCAGGGTTGGACTTATTACAAAGAGGAATATGGAATCAAAGAAGGGCGGGAAAACATTGTAACAGTTGCAAATGAATTTAGAAAACTATTAAATCCATCATCAATGGATTTTCCACTCGAAAAGATTGATTTAAAAAGTAAAAAGAATCTTGCCGTAGGATATCAACTGGGCCATATTTGTGGCAAATTTTATTCAAAAGATGATTTGCCGAATGACAAGCAATTGACAAGTGATCTCATAAAATTAGTCGGCATCTATCGCGAGTTAACGGGGCGAGTTGGGAGTTTTGAAAGGTTTGCGGACAGAATATTGACAACTGATATCGACGATATTGAAGATGAAGAATATCAAAGTGAAGTGATTTATGCAAAAGCTTCGAGTACTCCAAAAAGGCCACAAAAAAAGCCGAAATCAACTACAAGTCATGGAAAGGAAGTGTGGACCAGAGACCCCAAAGTTGCGAAAGAGAGTTTGGAAAATTCGAACTACCTTTGTGAAATCGATATCGGACATAAAACATTTACTTCCTCCAAAACGGATGAAAATTTTGTAGAAGCTCATCACTTAATCCCTATGGGGAAACAAGGGGAATTCAATTGGAGTTTAGATGTGCCGAGTAACATTGTGTCTCTTTGTCCGAACTGCCATAGGCGATTACATCATGCGACAATTGATGAAAAAAAAGATAGCTTAAAGGTACTATATGACAAAAGGAAAGATGATCTCCTGGAATGTTTGATAGGTGTATCTTGGGAAGAAATATTGGGTCATTATTAATAAATTGTAAATATCTTTTATCCAAATTTAGTATGTTGGAAGTTGGCTAATAGCAACCTTATTTTTTTCTTTTTACCATAAAATCATCATCCACGAATACTTCGAAACTTTTTTCAGTTATTTGTGATAGTTGATCAGTTTCCCACATATATG
Source organism: Methanococcoides orientis (assembly GCF_021184045.1). NCBI lineage: Archaea > Methanobacteriati > Methanobacteriota > Methanomicrobia > Methanosarcinales > Methanosarcinaceae > Methanococcoides > Methanococcoides orientis. The sequence continues at coordinate 824,039 of NZ_CP073710.1, read as the reverse complement.
AATAAAACAATATTTTTGTAGTCCTTTGTTTTGTTCCTAAATTTTTCTCAGGAGCAATTAAGATTATTATCCATTTTTCATCATCATGAGGAGTGATTTCTAAAAGTCTCTCTGACAATTTATCCCTATAATGCGTTATTACATCAGGGTAATTATCTTTTATTCCATTGATTTTTCGCAGGCGAGGTCTTGTGACGATAATTTTGAATTTTCCCTAATACGATCGTAATTTTTCGATTTCATCATATATGTTCTGGAGGTGATTTTCGACCGTGTTTCCAAAATTACCTTTTATTGTTTCTTCATGCTCTAGCCCCAATATGAAGTCGTAATTTTCAGTATGCCAAGACAAATCGAAGCCTCTGTCAATAGGTTTTTGAAATTTATCTATATCTGAAATGACTCCAATTTCTCTTAAAAATATAGGAACATTATCCTGAGTATAAGAAGCCCCTACTTTATAGTTTAATTTCTCACCCCATATCAAAAAACAAGCTTCTACAAAGGGTGACCATGAAGGTGTAAACCACCAATTGGTTCCAATTTTATGGCCAAAGTCGTCAAAGTATTCTTTTATAAAATCGTATAATTTATCAGCAACATCTTCCTCTGAAATTTTTTGCCACTTCATTGTTTATTCAATGCAAAAATAATATTTAAATGTTTAAGGGTAAATTATTTTTTACTCTTATAACAAGCAGTTTTAAGCGTTTTTAGTCCATTCCATGCGATGACATAACTCCACCCAAAAAAGCTTAATCTGGATGATTCTCGGAAGCCTCAGAACATATGGTTGCAATAGGAGAATGGAGGGGGTTAAAATGAAGTGCACAATGATACCCATTAAGGTAAGTGATAATACTTAATATGAATATGTATAAGTAATATCACATTTTATTGGAAGTAGGAGGTTATACTATAACATATGAAATTGGACCGATATCAAATGTATCGATTGAATATAGAGAAAAATTTCTCGAAGAAGATAACGATGGTTGCCAAGAAGACTTGTTTGATGAATTAGATAAAATCGTATTCTTATATAATGGTATTATTGTAGAAGATTCCGATGAATCTGAGTTTATACCTATTGATAAAATCAAAAGCATCACCTATAAACGTGGTTCTTATAAACCATAAGGCCATCCTCGCATATTTCTTTTTTTTTGAATTAGATCCCACAATACATGTCTATTTGGTTCCATAAAACAATGAGAACAACTTTATAAAAGATCTGTAACACAAAATATGTTTAATGGAATCTTCTGAAAATTCAGTTGGATATGCAAGGACAAGTACGAAAGATCAGAACATCGATACCCAAATAGTCCAGCTCAAGAACAAGGGCATTCCTCCGGAGCAGATATTCTTTGACGAGGGCATCAGTGGGAGTGTTCCGGCTCCAGAGCGACCCGGGTTCAAAAAGCTCCTGAAATATATCGAGTCTCATGAAGTGAAGACGATCTATCTGTTCGAAATCTCGCGGCTTGGGAGGACTTTTATCGACACCCTTAATCTTATGGAATTTGAAGATAAAGGCGTCAGGGTGGTCTCCTTGAGCCCCAGTGAGGCATGGTCCACATCTGGTGACCCTCATTACAGGAAGCTGTTAATATCTATCTTTGGATGGGTTGCAGAAAATGAGAAGAGGATCATGAGGGAACGGATAAAGGTTGGCATAGAGCGCCACCGGAGGGAAAAGAAAACATGGGGGAGACCCACCAAAGAGCCGAACAAAAAAGAGGTCATGAAGTACAGGGATAAGGGTCTGACATGGTCCGAAATCTCGAGGGTGATGAACGTTCCTGCAAGTACATTGTACAAGTACAGGGATAAATGGGAGGAACAGGACCGGGTCGAAAGGGTCAATAAGGCATGAGAATTATTTTTTGTTCGCTTTTTAGGTCTTAATTTGTTCCAACAAAACTTCGGCAGGTTCCCAATCTGGAGCGTTTCGTGCCTCTTCCAGCTCCCGTTCATTGAGTAGCTTTCCTTCAAACGCTTTTTTCAAGATGCTCTGTCGCAATGCTTCGGCCCTTTCAAGGTTTTCTTCGATGTCCTGTTCGACTTTATCACAAACCGAAAGGCGTGTTTCGATTTCGGTTACGATGGCTTGTTGTTCGAGGAAGGAACAGAGTGGGAATGGATAATTGCTAAGTTTTTCTCCATTTATGTTTGATTGGTTTACACCATCTGTTTTTACTGAATTTCCATGCATTTTTGCAGTGTGGGAGTTCAGAAAATAGTTTAGAAAATCTGCAACTATATATTTTTGAAGTTGATTTATCCTTATCAAATAGCCTGCAAAAACAGAAGGTCTTTCACTTTTGTAAATGGCAGTTTTACCAACTAATTCGGGGCTATTTGTGCGGTTGAAAAGAACATCATCTTTTTTTAGTAAATATTTTTCAATTTCTGCCTTGTCGCTTGTAAAAACCAAATCTCCCCAATCAAATTTCCCATTTTGAATATTTCCCATTCGTAATACCGGAACATCTCCTGATTTTTGTGATTTTGCAGATGTTCCATATTCTACCCCAAGTGTTAAATTTCCAATTTTCGTCCATTTCCACTCTTGGGGGGTAATTTGTAATTTGGAAAGCTCATTGATAGTGAGTGGTTTTGTTTCTTTGGGTTTCTTGGGTCGACTGGGTTTCTTTCCTTCTTTCCCTGCATCCTCCCACTCTTTAACAGCTCTTTTCCATTCCTCAAGCTTCTTCTTGTAACTCTCTTCCCGTTCCACCCGAATCTGCTCTAGCAAATCCTCCGCATCCGGAAGATTAGTCTGCTGTTCCCTCCATTCCCTCGTAAGCTCTCCCTCAAAGGCCTTCTTCAAGACTGCCTGATGGTATATCTTGAGTTGCTCCCGCACCAATTTGAGGTTGGAAATGCCGTTGTCAAGGTCGCTGAAGAGCTGATCAAAGACGCAGAGACCATCATTATGCTTATTGAGAATTCTGAAGGGTAATCTAACCCTTCTTTGATTTTTTTGCTAAATCGTTCTGAATCAAAGGCAACATTATATTTAATCATAGCTTAAGCCATCATGCTCTTTTTAAGATGCATCCCCATCTCTAATCTTGTCCTTACATGAGCATTGAGAGTAAACGGCTTATCACTCTTGGCATTCTGCTTCATGTAAAGCAATGTACCCTTAGAGAATCCCATCTCCTTCCATTCGGTGTAAGGCATGTCAATGATCCTCTTCCTCAGCAGATCAGAATCATCTCTTTGAGCTACATAAACAGGTCTGCTAAACTCAATCGTTTTCCTCTTTCCAACAAGCTGATGGCTTAACTCCCTTGCCTTCAACAACAGGACAGATCCCAAGAACTGTTCTTTTTCCTGTATTCGACCTTGTCTTGTGGTTCATTACTGAATTGAACTCTTCAGTAACCTTCCTTGCTCCAGTAGGTCTAAGCCTTAATGAAAAACTCTCAGTCCTCACAAAGTCCTTGTTATCTACAACTCCCTTCTCGATCAGGTTCATTACAGTAAGATCAACAATCTCCTGGGCTTGCTCAGGAGGAACAAAGATGGAATCAGTATCCATATATGCATGGACTGAACCCAACTCTTTTACTTTAGCTTCTAATTTGACAATCTCATTGATGTAGAAAAAGATTAGAAAAGTAAGGTTATATGGGTTATGTAACTAAAAAGTAATATAGTAAATATTATTTCTGATCAAGGGGGTATCATTCTGGTCTCGATTTCCGAAATCACCGTCACAGAAATTCTGATAATCTTATTTCTGATCTTCTTCTTGTACGCTTTTGTCTATCCTCAGTCCCAGCTCAAGAAAATTAAGATGCAAAGGCTTTCCATGATCAAACGGATGGAGCGCATGTGGGGCACAAAGGTTCTTACCATGATACACAGGAAAGAAGCAGTTTCCATGTTAGGTTTTCCTGTCTATCAATACATAGATGTTGAGGATGCTGAACAGGTACTTCGAGCCATCAGGGAGACCGGTGACCGGCCCATAGATATTATCATGCAAACACCTGGAGGTCAAATGCATGCCAGCATACAGATCGCACGGGCTCTTAATAATCATAAAGAAAAGGTCAGGATAATGATTCCACACTATTGCATGTCAGGGGGTACCATCATTGCCCTTGCTGCAGATGAGATTTTAATGGATCCTGATGCAGTCATAGGTCCAATAGACCCACAGGTGGGTGATCTCATTCGTGGAACATACCCGGCACCCTCATGGATCTATGCAGCCGAAAAGAAAGGAATGGATGCTGATGACACTACCATCATCATGAGCGAGATCTCAAAAAAAGCAATGGAGCTTACAAAAGATGTTATCATGGAATTGCTTGAGGACAAAATTCAAGATGAAGAAAAAAGGAACTCCGTTGCTCAAAAACTATTAAGTGGAGAGATGATACATGTCACTCCGATCTCTGCAAAAGAGGCTATTGAACTGGGGCTGCCGGTCAGCACTGAATTGCCTTCAGAAGTCCATGATTTCATGAAGTTTTTCAGGTCTGCAAAGATGAGCGTGGAATATATTGAGTAAATTGATTTTTTGAATTACTTGATTTTAAGAAAGGGTTAACAACCTTTCTGATTACCATTTTTCAAACTTTTCCACTACTCCTTCTATCCCATACTTCCAATCCCAGATTACGATTGTTAAGAGAAGCATTTACATTTCAGAAATGCCCCTCTGGTTCTTATTCACTTGACTGGCATGCATATATCAAGAATATGATGCTTTTCCGGATGCTCCTCTGGATCATTCAAATATATCTCATAACTTGCCCGGGACATATCCATTTCAAGATTATTTTCCATAAGCCACCCTACGATCTTTTCCCATGCAGGGCCATATTCTTCTGCTCCTTTCAGTTCTGCATGCATTACTACATACTTTCCACCGGGAAGTTTCTGCTTCTTGATCTCACCCTCAACTTCAACATCATCGTCGATGGTCATGCACGCATCCAGTTTAAGTTCTTCTGGAGGGGTAACACCCGGATCATCGTAATAGGCAGACATAAAAAGAGTATTCGGTCCTATCAATTGCTTCGGGCCTGCCCAGTTGCCCAATTTACCGAACAGCTCTGCAAAGACCTCGACCTTACCCACATAGTTGCCGACAAAGGAAACGCATGCTACGGTTCTTTCTTCTAATTCTGTTATCTCTGTTTCTTTTAGAATTTCCAAGCTTATCACCCACTTTTAATTTCAAATTATTTTCTGTAATAAGTACTATAAAAACTCATAGTAAGTTGATTGAAAGTAACAATCATTCCTTACCAGAAAATCCTGTATGGGAACATCATGCAATTGATTATTTATTCAATTCCAAAAGGCACAGTTAAACTCAAGGGGTGGAAAAATGTCAACTAGGAATGTTGATTGACTATTATTAAATGTTGATTATAGCAAATAGATTTTTTACGATGAAGATCTATGTATGGATGGGTACAGATTAATTCACATTAAAATAAGGAGCTGTCTTCTGACTGGCAAAGATGGGTTAGATCAATTCTTGGAGAAATTAATATGAAATTTAATATAAGAACTGAGAATGAAGAATATTCAGAAAAAGCAAAGGTCTATTTGAATGCTTTATGTGATGTAAAGCCTACCAGAAGCACTGGTTCGGCAGGCAATCGTGAAGCAACAGACTTTTTTGCGAGGATTGTCAGCCCTTATGGATATGCAGTTGAAAGCGAGTCCTTTAGTTGCATGGATTTTGAGAGCGGGGAATCTTCCCTTAGAGCTATTGACAGATCGTTTGAGATATATCCAAGCCCTTTTTCTCTTGGGTGTGATGTAGAAGCGGAATTAGAAACGGTTACTACCGTTGAAGAATTAGAAAAATGCAACTGTAGGGGCAAGATCCTATTGATGAAAGGTAAAATATGCGATGAACCGCTGATGCCTAAAAATTTTGTGTTCTATAACCCGGAAGATCATAAGAAAATATATTCTCTTTTAGAAACAAAAGAACCAGCAGCTATAGTCACTGCGACAGAAATCAAACCCGAACTTGTAGGGGCAATATATCCCTATCCTCTTATAGAAGATGGTGATTTTGACATCCCTTCTGCATATTGCACGGACGATGTTGGTGATGAAATAGCTAAAGGAACAGGGGGCATGTTCAAGTTAAGGATCAATTCCAAAAGAATCCCTTCAACTGCCTGTAATGTCATTGTGCGGAAAAATCCAGACGCAGATAAGAAAATTGTTATTTGTGCACACATAGATTCAAGGGCAAGCACACCAGGTGCATCAGATAATGCTTCAGGGACAGTGGTCCTATTACTCCTTGCTGAAATGCTTTCCGATCATCAAAGCAATATTTGTATTGAAATTGTGGCTTTCAATGGGGAGGATCACTACAGTGTAGCAGGGCAGATGGATTACCTGCATAAATATCAAAAAGAGTTTGATAAAATAATTCTGGCAATCAATATAGATGATGTTGGTTACAAAAAAGGTAAAACTGCTTATTCATTCTATGAGTGTTCAGATAAAACAAAACGAAATATCTGTGGCACTTTATCAAACTACAAGGGCCTAACAGAGGGGGGACCCTGGTATAGCGGAGACCATATGATATTTGCACAAAATAGCATAGAAACGATGGCATTAACATCTGAGTGTATTCCTTTTTTGATGAAAACAATTACACATACAGAAAAAGATATACCAGACATTATTGACTGCGATAAACTTGTGGAAGTTGCAGCTGCATTAAAGGATATTGTAGAGAATTGTGATTAACTGCTGATTTTTTTAGAGCAAAATTCTTCAAAGGAGTCTATAAAATTAGTTTAATCTATTTCAAAAGGTTGTACACTTGCATTGAGATTGTGGTCTCTAATAACTGATGGTCATACATCCTTTTTTTATCATTTTCTTTGCGAACAACAGGAGTCTATATTATGGCATTTCTGTATTTTTGGTTCCATTGATGTCTTTTTTTATTCAATGGGTTGCTAATCCAAAGACCACAACAGATAAATACATCCATCATCATTATTCATGATGGATGGGAACTATTAACCTGTGGTTTCATTATCTCTTCCTTATTTGGTCCCATCGATTTCCATAGCAGGCAGCTGTATTCTCCTCCTAGTGGAATCTCTTGCATGGTTCCAAAGCTGAGTTCATTTGATCTGAAACGAAGTCAGGTCATGTGAAATCTGTAATGAATATTAGTTAGGAATAGAGAAACATGTCTGAAAATTTAGATATTAAGCTTGACAGTAAATGTTACTATCCTGATCCATCGGTAAAGGAAAATTCCTGGATGCAGGATTATGAAAAGATCTATAGTGAATCTCTCAAGGATCCTGAAAAACACTGGGAAAGTGTAGCAGAGGAACTTGAATGGTTCGAAAAGTGGGACAAGGTTTTGGAATGGGACCATCCTTATGCAAAATGGTTTACCAATGCCAGGATGAACATAACCTCCAATTGCCTTGAACGCCATGTATTCAATGGGAAAAGGAACAAGGTCGCAATGATCTGGATAGGCGATGGTGGAGAAGAGCAGGTTATCACATATCGTCAGCTTTACCGTGATGTCATGAGATTTTCCAATGGTCTCAAATCCCTCGGTGTTGAGAAAGGGGATAAAGTGTGCATATATATGCCACAGGTTCCTGAGCAGATCGTGGCCATGCTTGCATGTGCACGTATCGGTGCGGTCCACAGTGTCGTTTTCGGAGGCTTCGGTGCCAAAGCATTACATTCCAGGATAAAGGATGCACAGGCAAAGATCGTCATTACTGCAGATGCAAGCCTTCGGCGTGGTAAGCGCATTGATCTGAAGTCTCTTGTGGATGAAGCTGTGGTCAATGCCTCATGTGTTGAGAAGATAGTGGTCCTGAGAAGAATGACTCCCCAAATGGAACTCTTTTCTGAGATCGAGGTTGACTTCTATGAGATCATGGAAGATGTGGAAAAGGAATGTGAACCTGAGATGATGGATTCCGAGGACCCTCTGTTCATCCTCTACACCAGTGGAACAACCGGTCCGGCCAAGGGAATAGTTCATGCATGCGGTGGCTATATGGTAGGCACCTACTACACCACAAAGAATATTCTGGACCTGAAGGAAAATGATGTCATGTGGTGTACTGCAGATCCCGGATGGATCACAGGCCACAGCTACATTGTCTATGGTCCTCTTTCTATGGGTGCAACGATCCTCATTTCCGAGACAACACCCGACTATCCGGATCCAGGTGTATGGTGGAACATAATTGAGGAGTTCGATGTGAGTGTCTTTTATACGGCACCAACAGCGATACGCATGTTCATGAGACTAGGGGAAGAATGGCCCGGGAAGTACAACCTGAGCTCCCTGAGGATCCTGGGTTCGGTCGGAGAACCTCTAAATCCCGAAGCGTTCAAGTGGTATTATCGTGTTATCGGCAAGGAAAAATGTCCGATTCTGGATACCTGGTGGCAGACCGAGACAGGCATGCATATGCTCACCACAGCGGTTGGAGAACCCATGAAACCGGGATTCACAGGAAGGCCTGTCCCAGGTGTGGTTGCTGATGTTGTGGATGAGAATGGTGACCCGGTACCTGCAGGAACAGGTGGTTTCCTTGTGATAAAACAACCCTGGCCTTCCATGATGAGAACCGTTCATGGCAATGATGAAAGATATCGCCAGTATTGGACAACGATCCAGAATTACTACAGTGCAGGTGACTTGGCCGTAAAGGATGAGGATGGCTATATCATGATACAGGGGCGTTCTGACGATGTACTTATCGTTGCTGGCCACAACATTGGCAGTGCAGAGGTCGAGAGTGCGCTTGTATCCCATGAGGCCGTGGCTGAAGCTGCTGTAATAGGAAAACCTGATCCTCTGAAAGGTGATTCCATCAAAGCTTTCGTCATACTTCGCATGGGCTTCAACTATTCCGAAAAACTGAAGCTTGATCTTATGTATCATGTAAGAATGAATCTGGGCCCAATTGCAATGCCTTCCGAGATCGAAATTGTTGACTCGCTGCCAAAGACCCGCAGCGGTAAGATCATGCGAAGGTTGCTTAAGGCACAGGAGCTTGGAATGGATCCCGGGGATGTATCCTCTTTGGAAGACTGAGTTCCAGATATCGCTTCTGGAGCGCGGAACGAGGTGATGAGCTACGCTCACCACCTCATTTTAACATGCGATCCTTCCAATTTCTTTCACATGAGCATTAGACTAAACGTTCTCTGGATCCTGGCATCCTGCAATTATCCGAAATATGTCCTATTTTCTCTCAAACCTCTTCCTGCACTTCCTTTTCAAAAGAAAGCATCCTGAAAGACAGCAGGAATACTGTGTAAATTATCACTGCTGCTACTATGAACGACACTCCTCCAAGTATCTCATAGAGGAATCCTCCAAGGATCAGTCCTGCAATGCTGGCAAGGCTTGAAAAGCTACTGGCAAAACCCTGTACGGCACCCTGATGTTCCTTGCCTGCAAGTTTTGAGATTATGGAAAGGATCGAAGGCCACATAAGTCCGTTCCCAAGTGCAAAGAAAGCGGCTGCAAGGTATGTAAGAGCAATATTTCCGGATACCAGCAGAAGGAAGTTCGTGCCAAGTATGATGCTTCCTGCTATTGCAAGGTAAGCATCTGAATGCCTCTTTACCGCCATGCTGAGGATCGGTCCCTGAACTACGATCATCAGGATGCCGAGTACTGAAAAATAGATTCCCATGTCAGCAACAGACCACTGAAGAGTGCGGATCGCATGAAGTGGGAATGCTGTGTAGAATATGTTGAATCCGAGGAATATCAGGAAATATAGCAGTAACATATATGGTATGTTCTTTAGCCCGATCACTTCCCTGAAGCTGATCTTCTTTGCTTTACTTATGGTGCACTGCCTTGATTCAGGCAGATACAGAACTATTGCAATAGTTCCTGCAAGGGATATGAGGGCAGCAGCAAGTACCGGAATAAGTTCTCCATAGATCGTTATGCTAAGCAGGCCTGCAAGTGCTGGTCCTATTATGAATCCGAGATTTGCAGAAATGGACATTTTTCCAAAGTTCTTATTGCGGTCCTTTTCTTCAGTTATGTCTGCAAGGTAAGCATTTGCTACGGCTATGTTCCCTCCCGTAAGTCCGTCAAAGCTTCTGGCGATGAAAAGTATCAGAAGTGGTATCGTGATAACAAATGCTCCAAAAAAGGCTGAATTGACGCTCACAAGGCTCTTTACGGGGGTGAAAAATGCAAGGAGGAATATGATCCAGGATAACAATGTGCCTGCCTGGGATATTAACAATATCTTCTTTCTTCCATGAATATCAGACCATCTTCCAAGTATGGGAGCTCCTATTAGCTGGAATGCTGGATACATGGCACCAATGAATCCGTAAACGATGGCATTTCCACCAAATCTCTCTACCAGAAAAACAAGGAATGGGATGACTATTCCAAAGCCAAGGGTATTGATAAAGTTGATTAACAGTAAAGGAAAAAGCCTTGGTTTTTTTGGTTCACAGCCATTCTGGTCCATCTATACATATTTTCTGTTTCTAACTATTTATAGGGTCATGTCTCATGAAGGAATTGAATTCGAAGCTGCTTTTTATGGATATTTAATGATTTGAATTACCAAATTGTTCATTGCGGATATGTTCGGTTTTTATTGAACCATTTTAATCAATTTTAGTTGACTATATGTTAAATATAATTTTTAAAAACAGTTATATACCATCAATAGGCTATTTATTATTATAACATAAAACTCAAAAAGAGGTGTAGTCATGGCATGTTGGGAATATGATATTAAGTCCGTTCGAATGGGTGAAGTTGGTAAGACAAAAGAAGATCTTAATCAGATGGGTCTTGATGGCTGGGAATTAGTCAAGTTTGTTGGTCAAGTAGATGAAGATGGTATGTCTACTGCATTTTTCAAGCGTGTTTTGGATGGAGCTAACATCTAAGCTTCATCTTAAACCTCCATTTTCCACTTATCTCCTTTTATCAGTTCTTCTGCATCCCTGCAAATACAGAATTTACAGAGAGCACACTCCACATTATTCTGCTTGTCTTTCACAGGGCAATAGTATATTCCATCCTTTTCCAGGACCTGATCTCCTCCCGGAAAGACCATCCCTATTGGATGGATCGGTTTTTTGACAATGAATACAAGATAGGGTGCTGTAAGATTCACTAATTGATTGAAATACTTCTGATTCTTATCTTCTGAAATACCCATTTGTTCGAGCCTTTTCATAAGATCATCATACTCTTCTGCATCAATGGTCTCATTCATTTCAGGTTGTTTTGAATTACTGATCTCTGTGAAGATTGTATATAGATAGTTGAAAAGCTCAGTTGAATATGCTTCCCTGTACTTTTTAGGCAAGCTGGAAGCTGATCTGACCATGAAGGCCCTTGCTTTCATAATATCGGATATAGGAACGCTTCGTGCAGATTTTTGAAGCGAGCTAAGAAGATCTGCAGTGTTCATAAGAGATATTGTGTCCTTCTTTCATTTAAAAATTTGTAAGAATTCGTAATGTCATATTTTATTAACTTCATTTAATGTCACTTTTAACCTGACAGAAACATTTATATAACGCCAGTTCGTATATACACGAACGTTGGTAGTAACTCTTATTTTCTTTAACTAATTTACTTAATTACTTACACTTTTTTCTTTTCTTGTTTGAATCGACCTTGAAACAAAAAACAATTGCTGGAGGCAAACCATGACCGAAAAAGAAAACAACGATGATGGTTCAGTTCCTCTTCCGATGAAGGAACTGGAAGAAATTGTCAGATCCCTTATTGAGCGTATCATGGATGAAATGGCTGAAGAAGGATTCGAAAAACCTGCATTTTATGGTTTTTCCGTAGTCTACAATGGAGCTGATAACTCTGAGGAGCAGCACTTCTCCACCATAAAACTGGGCGATAATAACTTCTTTTATGTTTCAAAGAAGGATGCAGTCGTAGAGTGCACTGAGGTTGATGATAAACTGTACGTTACAGTTGATACCGGAGTTGATGTTGATGATGTATCATACACCGCATCAGGTTCTGAACTTGAACTTCAGTTCGAGACTGAAGAACAGCTCTTTACCCAGCATGTTGAGCTTGAACCAAAGGTAGATCCTGAAAGCTCAAAAATGACATTCAAAAATGGAGTAGTTGAGATTGTGTTCCAGATACTCGATGAGTGATCATCGAAACTGTACACGACCTCCTTTCTTTTTATGGCTTAATTCTTCAGTTCTCTTATTTTGTCTTCTTTCTTAGAATAGCAAAAGCTATAGCTACGCAAAGAAGTGCAATTGCCGGGCTTAAGGGGCTATCCTGCTCATCCACCGGAGGCTCAAGAACCACTCCTTCAGGGAGATACAGCTCGGTTTCGGGATGGAATGCATACCATGCGAACCAGAAGTCCCTTTCTTTGACTATTTCTTCCCTAGTATCCGGTTGGTTATGGTGACAATTCTCACTTCGTCCCTTTCTATCTTTTGCTTATTTCTTATCTTTAATCAACTGCATCATCTTTTCCGGATCAGTAGTTGGTTCTTTGCAGCTTAGATCTCTGCATACGTAAGCAGTTGCTTTTCCATCTTTCATAACAATATTCTCAGTGTACTCCGCGATCCTGGTGATCGCATTCCCTTCGGTTCCCGGTGGTTTGACCATCACGACCTTGTTAGGAAGATACTCCTTATGAAGCTGTGATAGCATCAATTTTGTATCCTCAGAATTAAGATCACCTGCGATCACAACTTCACTTGAGGGTCCCAGAATAAAGTTTACACCCGACAGGAACTGTGTGTATCCTATGGGTATGGCTGAAATTGTTCCGGAAAATGCCTTCATGATCTCATAGGCCTTCTTCTCAAGTTCGGTGTTCCCAGTCATTCTTCCAAGGCGGATCAGGTTAGAAAAAGCAATAGAATTACCACTTGGGATCGCGCCGTCATAAACTTCTTTCTTCCTGAAAAGAAGGCTTTCCGAAGTTCTGGCTGTCTGGTAGAATCCACCATTATCCTCATCCCAGTAATTATCAAGCAGGTATTCATTGAGCTTCAATGCTGCATTTAGATATGATGTTTCAAAAGTAGTCTCATATAGCTCGATCAGTCCCCATATTAGGAATGCATGGTCTTCCAGGAATGACGGTGTTTCTGTTCTTTCGCTACACAGATGGGAAAGACTGCCTGTTCTCATGTAGGTGCTGGTGAGAATCAGGTCTGCACATCTTTTAGCCATATATGTATATCTCAGTTCTCCAAGTGCTCTTGAAGCGATTGCCAGTGAAGCTATCATCAGTCCGTTCCAGTCAGTGAGTATTTTGTCATCCTTTGAAGGGTGAACTCTTTTCTCACGAACTTTAAAGAGCTTCTGCCTGCTTTTCTCAATGGCACTTTGAAATTTTTCGATCGTTATGTTGTGTTTACGTGCGGTCTCATCAGGACCAGTTTTAATGTGTAATATGTTCTTCCCGGTACGTTGACGAGTGCTTTCATCAAGGAAATTGCCGCTTTTTTCTACGTTGAAATGATCTATGAACAACTCTGCATCAGCTTCTTCAAGGATCTCCTTGATCTCTTCAATGTCCCAACCGTAGAACTTTCCTTCAACACCCTCGCTGTCGGCATCTTCAGCACAATAGAACCCGCCTTCCGGGGATGTCATATATCTTTCAACATACTCGAATATCTCTCTAACCGTTTCTGCGAATTCAGGCTTGCCTGTTGCCTGGTATGCTTCTGAATAAGCTATTGCCAGCATTCCCTGGTCGTATAACATCTTTTCAAAGTGAGGCACTAGCCACGTGCTATCCGTGGAATACCTGTGAAATCCAAAACCGATATGGTCATAGATCCCCCCGGATCTCATTGCACTGAGCGTTTTTTCCACAATTTTCAGTGCTCTTTCATCACCGCTCCGGTTCCAGTATCGAAGAAGGTACATGAGGTTGTGTGGGGATGGGAACTTAGGTGCATTTCCAAACCCGCCATTTTCTTCATCGAACGTATTCTCAAGATGCTTGAAGGCCAGATACAGGACATTATCATCAATTGTTCCTTTTCCCATAGGCTTCTTAGTTGTTCTTTCAGAGAAATGGAAACGTATCATAGATGTCTGCTCTTCGATCTTGTGATACTCTTTGGTCCATATCTCATTTATCTGTGGTAGAAGCTCCATCAGCCCAATGCGCCCTAGAATACTCTTTTTTGGCATGTACGTTGCAGCTACAAAGGGCACTTTTTCAGGCGTCATTATTATTGTAAGCGGCCAGCCACCGTTTCCATTCATAGCCTGACATACTTCCATATAGACAGCATCAATATCTGGTCTTTCTTCCCTGTCAACTTTTATAGCAACAAAATTGTTGTTCATTATGTCTGCCAGATCCTGATGTTCAAAAGACTCCCTTTCCATCACGTGGCACCAGTGACAGGTCGAATATCCTATGGATAGGAATATAGGTTTGTTCTCATCTTTTGCTTTTTTGAATGCTTCTGTCCCCCATGGGTACCAGTCCACTGGATTGTATGCGTGCTGTAAAAGGTACGGACTTTTTTCATGGACCAGCCTGTTCGGCTTTCTTTTGTCATCATCATATGTATTCATTAAATGCCCCCGATAATCCCCAAATAGTCTATTACTTGATATCTCCTCTATTTGGTATATATCTACTTAGTATATTTTTATTGTTGAATCTCGGGTAAAATCTTATCATTTTTTTAATCATATTTATAAAGCAGAAACGAACATTGTATATATACAAAAATGAATTGCAGAATTCAAAAAATATTTCTACTTCAATCGAGACCATGAAATCAGTTACTTTGATCTTAATGTTAGTGCTGGCACTTGTTGCATCTGGTTGTGCCGAACAGGCCGATCAAAATAAAGACATTACAGTTTCTGAAAAGATAACAGTTGGTTATGTACTCTGGGATGGAGAGATTGCAAGTACCAATGTGATAAAACAGGTACTTGAAATGAAGGGGTATGAGGTAGAGATCAGAGCAGTTGATGCAGGAACACTTTACAAAGGTCTTGCTGAGGGAGATATTGATTTTACAACATCTGCCTGGTTGCCAGTCACCCATGAGAATTACTGGAATTATTATGGCGATCAGATCGTTAATGTAAGGCATAATCTAGAAGGGTGTCAACTGGGGCTTGCGGTTCCTGCATATGTTGAGATCGACTCTATCGAAGAGCTCAATGCAAACAAGGAAGTATTCGATTCTGAGATAATTGGTATCGATCCTAGTGCAGGTATTATGCGTAATACTATCACTACGATTGAGATATATGATCTTGATTACAGGCTCGTTCCAGGGAGTCAGGCTGCTATGACTGCTAAGCTTAGCAGGGCTATGGGTGCTAAGGAACCTATTGTTGTTACGTTGTGGTCTCCTCACTGGGCCTTCAGTCGATGGGACCTTAAGTATCTTGATGATCCTGAGGGCGTATTTAGTCTTGAAGATAATGTGGATACTCTTACACGTATAGGGTTTGAAGAAGACATGCCAGAAGTTCATCGTGTGCTCACAAAGTTCCACTGGTCGCATGAAGATGCACAGTTTGTAATGCTTGCTATGGAGTATGGCATGCATTCAGAAGAGGCTGCTGCAAAATGGATCGAGAACAATCCTGAAAAAGTAAATGAATGGCTTCGAGAAGACTGATGTCCTTCTCTCATTTTTTGTGTTTGACTCTTAGCCAATGTAATAATCCTGATGCAGGTGCAATACCTTATTAGAAGCATTCCGATCTAGATCGAGACCACCTCCTGATAAGATGTATAGAAATAAGGATACATCCGGTAATAACACGACAGGCGAGGATCTTGTTCGAAAAGAGTCTTTCTTTAAGCATTATTCGGGACGTGGGCCTTCCATTTAATATATGTTTAGTATCAGTTTTTTAGTTATATTCATAAACAAATATCCATTTTAATATTTATTTTATTAAATATCTATTTTTGTTTTACATATTGTAATATGTCTATTATTAATTGTATAGTCAATTTACATTTTGCAACAAGTACAATAATGATATAATAATAGTTATGATATAAAGTTTATTTTTAAATATAATTATTTCATAGTATACTTTTAAAGCAACTATGTATTATCATTTATTTTTATAAAATTTAAACATATTAATTGCACACATTATTCGATTTGGCAACTATGTCCATATAAACAAAATTATAAATGTCATATTAATTATGGGATCAAGCTGTTTTGCTTATAATTACCTGTGAGAAAGCAGTTATTATATTTATAATTTTAATTTTATAAGGCTATGTGTATCTATTAGTTTTTACACTAAATTGTCCATAGTATTAAACTTTAATTATGCTAAATACACATAGCGCGCAATTATTATAATATTTACTATGTTATAAATTATTGCAGTCCAATTTATACATTTAAAGATATACTTTTTTTATAATATATCATATTATACATATTTACAATTCTAGTTAATATATATGTTAGATTATACATAATCAATAATATAACCATAATTAGTTATTTTTTTTAAAACGTTATATTATTATGTATATTTTATTATATATTAAATGTTACGTCTGTTTATTAGAAGGAATTGTTTAATACAAAGTATACATTAAATGGCATGTTATACCTCATAATAAATTATATGTAATAAATAATCTATATTATTATATATGTTTACTTACGGTTTAATAAATATATGCCTATATTTATATAATAGTTTATTGTCTATTTAGTCTACATGTGAGAATCCGAATATTAGTCAATTCGCATAGCATTACTTTTGCAATTATATAACAATGTTGGGAATTAAATTAGAAATTCAGACATTTTTTAAAATACATATCTAATTATTTCAAAAAAATTCTACGTTTTTGATTTTATTTTTTTAAATTTCTGAGTTTTGTTCACAAATGACTCAGAAAAGTCTGTTCAAATAATGCCCGAGTTCCATTCATACATATTATATGAATAGCACGACCGACCGAGCTAAAACGTCCAATTGTGTGAACTTGTTTATTACAAACACTATATGAATACGGTGGTAAGATTTTGCAGACCCCCTATTCTCTGCAAAAAATAATCGAGAAATGCACAATAGATATGCCACTGCAATTCATACATACATACTTTAGGATACAAGGTTTCTATCTTTTTGACTTCTCAGTTATGCCACGTATGATCATTAAGCAGATCCAATTTGTCCTAATTATTTCAATTATATGTTCAAGCTTAGTCGATTATTACTCAAAAAATGACTATGCTTTTCTATAGTTTTTCAGATTACAACTGGTATAGGTTGCAACTAATATTCTGCTCACAAAGCATAGGCATTTTTCGCCCATATTTAATTGTTCTATTGAATCACATAAGTAAAAAGTGAGACATTATTTAATACTAAAGTATCACTCATGTTTTCGAGTTAAATTTTAGTAAAGACCTTCTTTTCTTCCTCTTTTTCTTGTAGTTAACAAAATATCCGCAATTATTTTTTAAAAATGTGCCTATGTGTTCTTTGCATTTTTCAGTTTGTAACATATACACTCTGCAATTTAAAAATGCCTAAAAAAACATAGGGCAAAATTGGGCAACATTTTTAAATTTAGTAGTCATTATAATAATCTATTATTTAATCATTTTTTCTCATCTAAAAAATTAATTATGTTTATTTTGTTTGGTCAGATTTTAACATTTATAATTAAATACATCTGTCAAACGTTTAATTTGTCATTTAGTATATAATTAAATAATAAATTTAAATTATATTTTTTAAATTAATTATTGTAATATTATACTATTACATATTGACTATTTATGTATTTTTACTTTCAAAAAGCGCAACTATAAGCCGAAATTTTAAATAGTGAGCTTAACTCCAAAAACATCTTCAAAAGTTTGATACTTCTTTCTGGCATTGTAAAGATATTGTCTTACACATTTCTCACCCTTTGCACGCGCAAAAAGTGCCGTGATCTCCGTGGGTGAAAAAATAGCTTCGATCTGTTTCATAGGGATGCTGTTCAATAGTTCCAGGTCATCAATTTCAGGTATTTCTGCATCTTTGGAACCTTGAGTATTAAGTCGCGTTTCAGATCGTTCATCGTTGTTTTTTTCAGAGACAGATCTGGTAAAGTGAGGAATAGCGATCTCACAGACCCAATTCCAGTCAGGATCATAAATGTTTGCGGAGAGAATTCCACAATTCGTACATTTGCCTGCAACAATGAATTCGTCATCTGTTTCATGATAACTGAGGCTTATAATGATTGATTCACAATTGCCACAAGTGCCAATCTCATTTTCCTCCAGCTCATAAGCAGGCACCTGTTTGCCTCCTGCGTAAAGTAGATTCTCTTTCAGATCGTAACTATAATTTCGAGTATCCGGAGTGGTCATTATAATTCCCCTTATGAATTAAGTATTCTGATACCAATTTTGCGTTATTATTTTACAAAGATATATATACTGCTATCTACATAATATGTGTTACTGTTCTTTAGGGAGAATACATATCATGGCATCTATTCGATCTAAAATTAAAGACCGACTTGAGAAATTCATTGAACTGGATGTTAATGGACTTAGGAGTTACGTCCTATCATTATTTTTAAACTTAAAGAAGTCTACTGTAGATGAATTGCACAAGACCATCACTAAAAAGTATGATGTTTCCAGAAGTGCAGTTGCTTCAATGGTGGGCTACATACATTCAAAGCTGGGAATTCTCAGATCCCATAAGGAATCTTACAAGACCCCTACAGTTTATTCTTTAAAGGAAGAATATGCTGATCTTTTACAATCAGAGCTTAGTTCTAAGGGGATTGCCGCAAGCTGATCTTTTATCAGCAGGCTTTGATCTTAAATGGTATCTGTAAAAGATGCTCCCAGAACCTCTACGACCTTAATGGTACGTTCCGATACAAATGCACGCATAACTCGCTCCAGAGATCCTTATTTTAGCCTTATGCGCCGTCTTTTCCAGGAAGATGCCACAGCCATGCGCGGGCAGAAGTTTCTGATAATGGTCGAAGAGCGCCAGAAGGCGGGCAATCCTATCAAGACCAGCGAATGGCAGGATGTCATAAAAGAGCTTGACATCGGCCGTGCCTCATTCTACGCGATGCGAAACAAGCTGCTTGGTGCTGGTATGATCACTAACAAGAACCATAAGTATCGATTATCAGGCCAGTTCAGCCACGATCTTATGGATATGGCAAGATGGTGGATGACAGCGATTCTGGACGAGAATCCGGATGATATGTGAGCCTTATTTAAGCACCACCCGATACCTTTATTAATTAGAATTACTATGTAGGAGCTGCAATCATAAGCAGCCCGGTAGTGTAGTGGTCAATCATGCAGGACTCTGGATCCCGCAACTTCGGTTCGAATCCGTGCCGGGCTACCAATTTCTTTTTTAGGTAATTTTTATTAATTTAAATATAATCTTATATTTCCTTTAGAGACCGTTCTACCATTATATATCAGCCATTTCACCTGGAAGTAAGTTTTTTAACTTTACTTTTTCTTCAGTATCGAAATACTTTATTGCATTTTCCAGACTCTCTTTTAAGAAATAGTTCTTATTATTTTTAATGAGGTTAACTACCAATTTCTTATCCAATTTTGATAGTTCCTGGGGAGCCCAGCCAACAGGCGTTTTCTCAAAACGCTCATATCTCCTGATCAGAACTTGGCAGGAATCAAGTATAATTTTCCTGAACTCTTCTTCTCTAGTCAAATTAACAAAGGAAACCAGTGAAACTCTAGCCTGCACACGTCCTCAGAAACCCTTCCGATTGCAATTGTCTTTGTACATAGCAATCCGTTTTCTTTTATGGGAGAACCTAGTACCCTTATACAAAACCAGTCACAAACGTTCTAATCATAGATGTGTTCATTTTCAAAAAGGCTTCCTAACTTAGGGATCAGTTTTCCCAGTCAAACTTATCGTACAGGTATTCCTGAAAGAACAGAAGTCCTGCAAT
This sequence comes from Methanococcoides orientis, assembly GCF_021184045.1. NCBI lineage: Archaea > Methanobacteriati > Methanobacteriota > Methanomicrobia > Methanosarcinales > Methanosarcinaceae > Methanococcoides > Methanococcoides orientis. Next base: position 804,042 of record NZ_CP073710.1, on the reverse strand, counting down.
CTGTGTCCTTCATCCATTTGTGATTGCAGGATGCTTATCATTTTATGATCTGAAAGCATGTTCATTTTTTATTTGTTGCATCACTTAAGGATTGTGTATAATGTGTGTTTTCCTATTTGCTTCAGATCATTGACAAAAAGGACTGATTTCTGTTTCATGTGTCGTATTGTACATCTATTCAGTTTTTCAATAGCAAAATATAAATACTTATAAAAGTTTTAGCTAATTTTACCGATGAATATGCGGGGTACTAAATCGATGAGGTCAGTCTTCAAATTAATATTATGTATGGCAATTGTGATTCTGTTGCTTACTACAGTAACTTTAATTGATATGGATGATGCATCAGAATCCATAAGAGGGGTAGCTGGATCTACACAAAATAAAATACCAACCATAGAAGACACTTTGATGTCAGAATTAGCTGAAGTATCACTTGAGTCTGAGGTAAGAATAGTTGGAATAAGTTACTACGAAGACATTGATGCAGTAGTTATCGGCCTTGAAAAAAAGACATATTCTGATAACGAACATTTGCGTAATGCAATGATCAATTCTATTTTTGAGATCATACCTGTAGTTCTTGATCATCAAGAAGAGTTGAATGGGACAAATATTGTATTTACCGGCAGCTCGATCTCGCTGACTGCAAGGGGCAGTCGTACAATGATGAAGATATTCCACACTGAGATAAATTATGATCTGGCTACCCATATCGATTGGAATAATTTTACTACTAATGAAGAGAAAGAGCAATTATTATTAGATGAATTTGAATACGTGTGGTGGCATGCAAGGATCAAAAGGGATTGATTGTTTTGTTGATGTTATCACTTTCAGTTTCTTAATTTCCCCTCATTTTAACTTAAATTCACTTTAAATTTATCCTCAATTTTCATTTTCAATTTGACGTTCCCAGACGAAATGGTATATAGTTTCCCACTAAAATAAAAATGGGGAATAATATGTCTGGTAATCTGAAAGAAGGGGACGTTTCTAAGGACTCGATCATTTCGTCGGCTCAGAATTACATTGGTTCTATGCTTAAGAGCCTTCCACAGAAATTGAAAGAATCAACTGGCGAGGTGGCTTTGAACATTATTTGTGAGGAAGTTCGTAAAATGCCTGTACCCCTTCTGGGTACTGTACTTGCTTCTACCATAAGGCGTACCTTCGGGGAAGAACAGGGCATGGGCAGAGATTATTCTGATGCTATCGAAATGCTAAGCAGTATTCAGGATTCGACCAGTTCATTTGAGAACGAATTGATGTCATACAATATTCAAATGGATGAGATCGCAAATGAGATCTCTCTTCTAAGGCAATTGCTAATGGAGAAAAAGGAGTCTTCATGTCTCTGGATTATCAGGCCTACTTTAGCTCTGGATTACCCTCAGGGGGATAATGAACTACAGTTCATACTGGCCAATACAGGTTCCGGATCAGTTATTGTGGAGGAGATCTTCTTGGAGATCGAAGAGTGGGAACCTGAAATCACAATTGATTATTCCTTGCCGGCAGCTCCATTGAACGTTGTTATGCTTGAGGCTGAGCTCAGCATACATGAAACGCAATACCCATTGCTTAAGCTGAACAATGAACCTGAGCGTACATTCAGTGCCAAAGGTGAAGGTGCAGATAAGGTCGTCATCAACATTTCATCCCTGGAAAATGCTCGTTATAGCCTTAGATTAAGGATACCTTATTTCGATATTGTTACAGGGGAATCTGGCACACTTTATTACCCGGACACCGATGAGGAGGCCTTTGTTGTTCCATTCTATTTTGCTCCGGGGTGGAAACATCTCGAGCCAGCTAACTTATTGGGCCGGGATATGATATTCCAGAAACTAAAAGAAAAGTTACAGGACATTCTTGCTGTCTTTGAGAACCATCCTGTTTCCGACCCATTGAGGGAGCAGAAGAATTGTGAAATCCTGGATGAGCTTCATATCTGGTACGATCCTGAGAATTCAATAAATCGTACATTCTATTTTTTAAGTATATTTATCCCTCCGTTTGTTAGCATAGCTGTCCTAGAGAAGGAACAGGGCGTAGTTGAACTGATTCTCAAACTCCTCTGTCATGAAGCAGAATATTTTGATGATCAGGTAAGGGATGAATACAGGAATGCGATCGAGGCTGGAAATACGGAATACTATATTCCGGAATATTTCGGAGATATGTTAATGCTTATCAATGATCCTGAGGCTGAACAATTAGTGAAAGATCTCATGCTTGAAACTGAGTTTAAACAGAGAATGGAATTGTCAGATCTGATATTATCGAAAATAAAGCCTCTGGATTGATTTTTTTGTATAAATTTAGACTTCTATTTAGATTCATATTTATGCATCCACCTATGCATGTATCTATGCATTATTTGTAACACTACAAAATAAAGCAGGAACATAGATTCTGCATAAATTAATGTGTTTTCAAAAAGAAAAAATAAATTGTGTCTGAGCCTTCAATAAGATCGAAGGCCCTATATGAAGTTTACATGGAAGATAAGGATGGTTTTGTCCCACCGACTTCAATGCTAACTACAGAACCTGTCATCTCTTCTGCTTCTTCCATAGAGAGGTTCATGTCCTTCAGGATAGAACTCATTTCATCAGGGGAGATCATTGCAACGATCAGGTCAAACGGATAGGTTGTTTCTTCTATTATCTCAATATCTGCAAATCCGGATCTTTTGATGATGGCCAGATAGTCTTTCTTTAAGATCGCACCTGAAATACAACTGATGTATGCTTCTGCGGATTCCCTGATCCTGTCTGGAATGGGGCTTAAGAGGGCAATGTCCGAAATAATGAAACGCCCACCTTCTTTCAGGACCCTGAATATCTCTCTGAATACTTTATCCTTGGAAGGGGAGAGGTTGATCACACAATTAGAGATCACAACATCAATGGAATTATCAGTAACTGGTAGGTCTTCAATATCCCCCAGTCTGAATTCCACATTAGTGTAGTCTCCTTTAGAGGCATTTTCAGTGGCTTTATCGATCATATCCGGAGTCATATCTACGCCGATGACCTTTCCCTCTTTTCCCACCCTGGCGGCAGCAAGAAAACAATCAAAGCCTGCACCTGAACCCAGGTCTAGAACAGTCTCACCCAATTTCAGAGATGCCAGTGCAGTGGGGTTCCCACAACCAAGGCCAAGGTTTGCGCCTTCCGGGCTCTCCTCAAGGTCTTTGTCTGAATAGCCCACTTCACGACTGATATCCTCCGCAATGCCACTAAGATCGCAACATGAATTTGAAGTTGGACAGCAGGGTAAGCCTGTTCTTGCTATTTCGGTGTAACCTTCCTTTACCATTTTCTTTATTTCTTTTGGATCCATCATAGCCCTCGATATTGGATATATTGTATGATCATTATTCCTGATAACTTCATTATTGACACATGCTCCTGAATTCGGAGGTCAATTTTTCCCTGTAGAGTATGTTGTACACGCAGAATGGTATCATCTGGCCATTAGGGAGGATCTCTGTTATACAGCATTTCTTCGATCTTTCCAGATCAAAATTATATTCGTCCATAAACGCATGGACTGAGATGAGAGTTATGTTGTCTATCATTTTACCGGCATCTGAAACCATGCCCGGGAACAAAGTGCAATTACATTTCTGCGTTCCATCGCCACAACACTTGTTAGTTTTGGACATAAGCACATTCAGAGTATTGATCGATCTTTCAATCTTGGATACAACTTTAAAATCTGCAACAGTGCGGTCAACAAGAAGGTCCCGACAGGCACTGGAATTCAGGAACTTAGTTAGTGATACCTTTTTTCCCATGTGGTCGTAAACATAGGCACAAACTGAACAGGTCGGATGGGGGCAAGGGATGCTAATGAAGTTATCTTTGTTTAGCACTCCTCCTGTCTGATCCTCGATCTCATCTAATATTTCAGGAATGGTTAGTCTCGTTTCGGTCTTTTTTTCCAGTTCATATCTTCCGGTTATTGTAGCTGGCTGGAAATTGACCATTTTGATGTTTGTTTTCCGGAGGGCAAGATCTATGATATGACCAATTTCCTGATCATTTACTCCCTTGACAATGGTGGCTACCAGAGCAACTGTCAAACCAAGTTTTTCACAGTTTTCAAGAGCCTTCATTTTGATATCGAGCAGAGGTCTTCCTCTGAGGGTAGTATAGGTCTTATCATCTAACCCGTCGAACTGAAAATAAATGACTGGTTTACCAATTCCGGATCCATCATTTTGTACGGTAGATGCTATCTTTTCTGCAAAATCCATGTCAGCAAGTTTTAATCCGTTGGTGTTCAGAACCGGGTATATGATATTCTTTTGGCCCATATATTCCAGGATCCTTAAGATATCCGGATGCAATGTTGGTTCACCCCCACTTATCTGGAGCACCTCGGGTTCCTTCTCACACTTAACGTAAAGGTCTATCATCTCCTTTACCTTTTCAAAAGGCAGCGTAAAATTTCCTCTTGAGTCTGCAAAACATACCGGGCAATTCAGATTGCACGTGTCGGTTATTTCTACGATTCCAACGCATGTGTGCTGTTGATGATCTGCACATAATCCGCAATCAAGGGGACATCCTTTAGAAACAGGGCTTTGGTAATGCAGAGGTTTTGAACTGGGCTTATTGCTCTTTAATGCATCAAGATAGGCTTTTGCATCCGAATAAACAAGAGTTTCGAACGACCCGTGCTCATCACAATTTTTAAGTAAAAATACCTTATTCTCATGCAGTATCATCTGGCAATCAATGACTTTAAGGCATTCCGGACACACACTTTTTGAGCTTCTTGTGATAATTTCATTAAGATCCAAGCCTTTTTGAGGCGAGCTGTCCCCATCCTGAAATATTTTAGAATCTTTATTAATTGTTAATTTCCCCTTTTATAGCAAATACAGCATCTGCTACACAATAATACCATTCTATAGTTTTTCTATTAAACTATATATAAGGATTACAATGGGATGATCGACATTTAGATTATCAAAATAGGGGTGAATGTCAGAAAGATCAATTATCAGAATAAGAATTACGTTGCATATAATGTAGAGATGACGGAATATATAAGGTTAAATGAATAATAACATCATGGTCAAGGAATGAATCCTTGATCTTACTCAGCTAATTTAAGCGTCTTAACTGCAGCATATCCTATCATGACCATTAAAGGAGCTATTATAAGATATGTGTTACTTTCAAAGAATACGCTCACCCCGGATTTCATTGCATTCATTTCCAAATGAATGAGTGTTTCTGCTAGTAAACCAAGTGATGCATATGCTAATATTATTAGACTATATGAATAGTATTTAGATTTCATCTGTATAGATCCCCCAATACTCTATGTATTTGATTTTTTAAATATATTGTATGTTGAGCATTCAAACCTATTAATAGCATTGTATAAAAGAATTTCGAATATCTCCTAGTTTTTTATATTTATTTTTAAATAACTACTTAAGATAAGGCAAAACCAAAATTATCGATCTGTTTTCTTTTCAGTTGATGTCGATAATATTATCCAAAAGCTTTATATGTAAATAAGGTGTCTTTAGATTGCTTTTAGAGGATTAACGCTGCTTTGATGAATATATAGGTTTGGATGGTATTGCTTTAACTGTTTTGCTATTTCTCCTTATGTTTACTAGTCTGGTTATTATCTTTTTAAGCACTTTAAAGGAAGTGAAATATTTGTTCAATAACATGGAATCCACTGCACCAGTAGAAGCTGGCGAGACATACGACGTAACAATTGAAGATATCGCAAGAGAAGGCGATGGAATCGCTAGAGTAAGCGGTTTCGTAATTTTCGTCCCAGGCGCAAAGGTCGGCGACGAAGTAACAATCAAAGTTACCAAGGTCATGAGAAAGTTCGCATTCGGCGAGCTCGTTTAATTACAGCTTTATAAGCTCAATAGTGGAAGATCGTATTATTCGATCTTTCATTATCACTTTTTTGATATTAGTTTTAGTTTCTGTTAGTCTCATTTATTCTAATTCTTGTTTATGTGATTCTTGATCATATTGATTCTTATTTTGAATTGTATTTCTAAATTATAATATCGTTTTTCGATCTATAATCACCTTTATTCTCATCCCTCCATATTTCTCAATCTAGTTGAAATATGGGCATAGCTACTGGCATGGTTACTAAATTTAACAAAATAATGAGAATCAATAATTATATTAAATAAAATTTGATACTGAGAACAGATTATAGGAATAGATTATGAAAAGAAATAATGAATGATCATACATTCATTATTTATTTCAGGTAACCCTTGCGCTGAAGCCAGTTTACCTGTGGCATTGTGTACTTCCAGATCACATCAGCTTTTGAATCCTGGAAAGACCATGGAGTAACTATTACAATATCGCCTTCGCGAACCCACATCCTTTTTTTCTTTGAACCAGGGATCCTACCCATTCTTACAACGCCATCCATGCATTGTAATGTGACTCTTTTTCCACCAAGCAATGTACCAACAGTTGCTAAGATCTCATTTTTATCCTTTCGTGGGGTACGAACTCTTGTAACTTCCGGAGTATCGGAAGCTTTGCCGCTTGCACCCTTATTTTTCCTCATATTGCTTCTATAATTCGCCAGATTAATTCCTCGTTGTTAGTGTGTAGATAATTAGAATGTATGTATAACATTCTGTCCTATTCTATAAACAAATAATGTGAAATATGTGAATTGTTACAAATCACCTGCACACTTAATGGGATATAATTCCATAAAGTTCACTGATATTATTTGTTGGAAGATTAGCCAAATATGATCAATATAATTTATCATTCAAAAAAGTGGAACTAATTTTTTTAATAACAAACCATGAGCATATTTGTTTATGGTATTAAACAAACTCAATGCATATAAAGTCTGTTGAAGAAATGGCAATAGTATAAACAATTTTACCCATTTTCAACTTGAAATTAAAGTTTCATATAAATATTCCCAAAAATCGCTGAGATTATCTTTCGGAAATAGCAGTTACTTTGCCGGAATTCGTTCTCATTTTCTGAAGATAAGCTATATATTCGATCAATCCCCATTTCACGCCGTTAACTCAAACACAAAAGCTTATCAGTAATGTCTATTAGACTAACGGCCTGAACATTTTTGTCGATAGAACTAAGTAACAGATACTCATGTTCTGATTTGAAAAATGCTATGGAATGCTACAGATTCTCAGTTATTAGTAACTGGTTAGATTTGATCTGTAATTTTTGTGTTAAATTCATAGGTAATTAATATCTCTTCAAAAAATTGGAGGAAACATGCTCGAGGTAAAAGATCTGGTAGTTGAGATTGGTGGCAGGACTATCCTGAACAAAGTCAATCTCAAAGTAGAGCAGGGTAGCACCACTGTTCTTTTCGGCCCCAACGGAGCTGGTAAATCCGCACTTCTCATGACGCTTATGGGATTTAGCGGTTACAATATTGTTAGTGGGCAGATAATATTCAAAGGTGAGGACATAACTAACCTTTCAGTTGATGAAAGAGCAAAACGAGGATTGGGTATCATGACCCAGAGACCACCTAACATGACAGGTGTTAAGCTCGAAACACTCGTGAGTGCAATATCAACGGACAATAGTCTCGACACTGAAGCGGTCGCAAAGAAGCTTGATATGGAGCGTTTCATGGAAAGAGACGTCAATGTTGGTTTTTCTGGTGGAGAGATCAAGAGGTCTGAATTATTACAATTATCAGCACAAAACCCATGCATGTATCTGCTCGATGAGCCGGAGTCCGGTGTTGACCTTGTGAGCATCGAAGAAATAGGCAAGACTATAGATGAACTTCTGAAAAGCAAGTCCAACTGTTTTGTTGACCATAACAGAAGGGGAAATTCCGCACTTATCATAACGCATACCGGTCAGGTATTGGACTATGTTGAGCCGGATATGGGCTACATACTTTGCAATGGTGCTGTTGTGTGCAAAGGTCATCCACGTGAAATGCTTAAGGAAATAAAGAGTCAGGGATATGGAGAGTGCATTAAATGCAAACGGGGACAGCTTTAAAGGAAAAGGCTGAAAAAGCCATAGCAAAGACTGCAATGTATGGAGAGGACTTCGATCTCAACGAATTTGAGGTCGGTACAAGAGAAGTAACTCAAACTGAAGATCTTGAGGACCTCGACAGTGAGTTTAAGCAGACACTTCTCAATGTAGGTGTTCTCCCTGATGAGAAAGAGCGTTCAGGCAGTTTCCTGATGCTGGACAATGCAATATCCCATTCTTCGATCAATGATCCTGATATTGAACTGATGTCCCTGCATGAAGCAATGGAGAAGCATGACTGGCTGGAGGAATATTCATGGAAGCTTGTTTCTGTGGATGCTGATAAGTACACTGCAAAAAGCTATCTTGAGAATGCTAATGGTTATTTCATTCGTGCACCTGCAGGTAAGAAAAGCTCTATGCCAGTACAGACCTGTCTTGTAACGGGTCATAAGGACGCGACACAGACCGTTCACAACATCCTTATTGTAGAGGAAGACGCACAGCTTGATGTCATTACAGGATGTACTACCAAGAAAGGCGTGGAAAGGGCAATGCACCTTGGAATTTCAGAGATATACGTCAAGAAAGGCGGTGTCCTTAACTTCACAATGATACACAACTGGGCCGAAGATATAGGCGTACGCCCAAGGACTGCTATCCATCTCGAAGAAGGTGCAACGTTTGTTAACAACTATATCCTGCTAAAGCCTGTGAGGTCAATTCAGTCCTACCCAACTGCCATCCTGAACGGAGAGGGTGCTTTTGCAAGGTTCCATACTATTGCTGTTGCACACCCCGGTTCAGAACTTGATCTTGGAAGCAGGGTAATTTTTAATGCTCCAAACACAAAGGCAGAGCTTGTTTCAAGGACCATCACTACAGGTGGTACGATCACTGCCAGGGGAGAGATGGTTGCAAACGAACCGCATTCAAAAGGTCATCTGGAATGCCATGGACTTGTACTTAACAACAAAGGTACACAGCGTGCAATTCCAATACTTGAAGCAAATGTAGATGATGTGGAGCTTACACACGAAGCTGCAGTCGGAAGGATCGCAAAAGAACAGGTAGAATACCTGATGGCACGTGGACTTTCCGAAGAGGATTCTGTAGGAATGATCGTTCGTGGTTTCCTTGATGTGGGCATAACCGGCCTTCCTGAAGAGCTTGCAGAAGACATTGACAAAACGATCGCACAGATCGGAAAGGATGCGATCTGATTACAGATTGGTCCTTTTTCATTCTTTTTTTGTTTATCACTTATTACGGATAATTATCCACTTTCAGGATATATAACATGAAGTATACGATAAATGGTATATGATTAATGTATGATGCGCAATATACAATTAATTCATCCAATCTGTTTATATTTTGATTAATTTATATATTGTCTTTTTTTATTTATAATGCAGGATTGCAATTCGAAAATACGATCATACTGCCCAAACTTATAAATATTGAATAATTCCCACTATTAGAGGGGTAAAGGATGTACAGAATCGGGGTCTGACGATCCTGTAGATGCTGAGAAGGGTAAAGTGGTAATTGGTTCTAAATTGTTCCAGGAGTCTTATATTCTGGCTCATATGACTGCCATTATGCTTGAGGAAGAAGGGTATGAGGTAGATGTAAAAGAAGGCCTTGGAGACACTCTCGTAAACTATGCAGGTCTCAAACAGGGCACAGTAGATGTATATGTGGAGTATACAGGTACTGCATATAGCCAGATCCTCAAGAAACCTCCACTTGAAGTGTGGGATCCAGAAGTCGTTTATCAGGTATCTGAAGAAGGTCTCAATGCTGATGGTGTTGTCATCGTAGCGGATCTTGGCTTTGAGGGTGCATATGCACTTGCTGTAAAGGAAGACTGGGCTGAAGAGAACAATATCTACAATATCAGTGACCTTGATGAATATGCATCTGAACTGGTTATAGGAACCGATCCTGAATTTGCACAACGCGAAGACGGTCTGCCTCGAATCAATGAACTCTATGGTCTTGAGTTCAAGTCAGTCAAACCTACAGTTGCAAACATCATGTACGAAGCTATAAAGAACGATGAAGTTGATATCGTTTCAGCATACACAATAGACACCAGGAACGAAGTATTCGATCTTCGCATCCTGAATGATGATATGAACGCATTACCTCCATACGATGCGATCGTTGTGATGTCTGCAGATTTCGCAGAGGAAAACCCTGATGCTGTTTCTGCTCTTGAGGTACTTGAAGGACAGATTGACACAGACACAATGAGAAGCCTGAACTACCAGTTCGATGTTGACAAACGTGAAGCAGAGGACATCGCAAGAGATTATTTGATCGAAAACGGATTGATAGAGAGCTAATTCCTCTTCCAGTCTCTTATTTTTTTAGTATAGTGTAGAAAGTGCTTTTTTAACTGAGATCTGCTTATGCCATCCAAAAGGATATTCGACAGGATAGATTCGATCCAGCTTCGCGGTGTGACCAAAAAATATGAAGGCAGGTTTGCCATCAGTGACCTTACCCTTGATATTGAAGGCGGAGAAATGCTAATTCTCATCGGTCCCAGCGGATCAGGGAAGACCACAACACTACGTACGATCAACCGTTTAATAGAGCCGGATTCCGGTACTATTCACATAAACGGACAGGACGTCATGGAAATTGAGCAGGTTGCCCTTAGGAGGAACATTGGTTATGTTATCCAGAATATCGGCTTGTTCCCTCACATGACAATCGCTGAAAATATAGGTCTTGTTGCCAAACTTGAAGGTTGGGGTAAAGAAAAGATCAATGAGAGGGTAAGATACCTTCTGGATTTTGTTTCACTTCCATCAGAGATGTTCATGAACAGGTATCCTCACCAGTTAAGCGGAGGTCAGCAACAAAGGGTCGGGCTTGCAAGGGCACTGGTAATGGACCCGCCTCTTTTGCTTATGGATGAGCCCTTTGGAGCACTTGACCCTATCCTGAGAAAGCAGCTTCAGGAAGAGTTTTGCATTATCAGAGAAAAGCTTGGTAAGACCATTATTTTCGTGACACACGATATCGAAGAAGCTTTCAGGCTGGCGGACAGGATCGGCATTATGGACGATGCGAAACTTGTCCAGATCGGAACAGCAGAGGAGCTGATCTTCCATCCTGTGAACGAGATGGTGGCAAGTATTGTTGATACAGGAAAGAAGTTCAAACATCTCGATACCCTGAGAATAAGGGACCTTATGTCTCCTCTTGAAAATAAATACGTTCATCCTTCATCTCTTGCTGTCAGTGAGACAATAAATTCGATGATCGGGAGAGATATCGAACTTGCCGTTGTATCTAATGGTGATGAACCGATGGGTGTGGTCAGGCTTAATGACCTGATACGCCTTGGAGAAACAAATGATACCATCAGTGAACATGTTGTCAAGGTTCCATCATTTGATATTGAGGACTTTCTTGAGAATTCACTAAAGGTGCTCCATGAGAATGATCATTCAATTGCATTTGTTACAGATGGTGGCATGGTTTCCAGATTCCTTTTCCCCAATGATGTATTCAAGCAACTGGTTTGATGATCGGAGTGTGAAACGTGTTACTATCTGAACTCATGGATGTCTGGGAAACTAATTCTCTTACCACACGTACTATTGAGCATCTGACGATGTTTAGCATTGCTATTGTCATTGCTTCTATCATCGGGGTAAGCTTGGGCATCTACCTGTACAGCAGGCCCAGGATCGCTCACCCCGTACTCAATTTCCTGAACGTTGTGGAAACCATACCGGATATTCCGCTACTTGTGCTTCTCCTGCCGATATTCGGTCTTGGAGAGGAACCAACCATCGTGGCATCCATACTTTATTCACTTTTACCTATCACACGTAATACCTACACAGGCCTCAAAGAGGTTGACCAGCAGTATATCGATATAGCACATGCTATGGGACTTTCCCAGAGGGAGATCCTCCTTAAAGTGAGAATTCCCCTATCCCTGCCCATGATAGCAGGTGGATTAAGAATAGCTCTTGTCTTTACCATGGGAGTTGTGACACTTGGCGGACTTATTGCTGCAGGCGGCCTTGGAGCAGCCCTTATAGCCGGCATACAGCTCTACGATGTAGGTACCATCTTTGTGGCCGGCTTCTGGACAGGACTTCTGGCAGTCATCCTTGACGGCTTTGCCGGGACCATTGAGAAGAAACTGCAGAGGAGGTACGGTACATGGTAACCATTGAGACCATACTCGGGCACACCGGCGAACACCTTGTCCTTTTGCTTACCACACTGTTGGTCAGTATTGCCATCTCCCTCCCCCTTGCGTTCGCTTCCCTTTACAGCAAACGTATCGGTTATGTCATCATGAAGTTCGCGAACCTTGCACAGGCGGTGCCAAGCTTCGCTGTTGTTGCTATCGTGGTCCCTCTAATAGGAATTGGATTCTATCCTGCACTTATAGCCATCCTGCTGAGGGCACTTCTGCCCATCATCAAGAACACCTACATAGGCCTTTCAACGGTAGATCCTTCCATGCTTGACTACGCAGACGGCATAGGACTTAACCAGTGGCAGGTGCTTCGTTATATCCGTCTTCCAAACGCCTATCCTGCCATCTTCGCAGGCATCAAGTTTGCATCCATCCTTATCAACAGTATAGCCATCCTGACAGCCTACATCGGCAGTGGCGGACTTGGCGAGCTTATCTTTGAGGGGCTTGTAGGCTTCAACAATGAGAAGATACTTGCAGGTGCCATTCCTGCGAGACTGATAGCACTTGTACTGGATGTGATCTTTATGGCAATGGAGAAGAAGCTGGTTCCGGATTACAGGAAATGAGTTTCAAGATGTTGGGATACTTCGGTGAACACATCAATATATATTAGATATGTTTTGCTTTTTAGGACGGACAAAAATGAAAATTCGGGAAAGCGGAATGCCTGATGAAGATGTATGGAAAGGATTTTTTGAACCAGATCAGATCCTTAAAAAGCTAGGCTTAAATAACAAAGTTGTAGATGCAGCAGATTTTGGTTGTGGTTATGGAACTTTTACAATTTCGGCTGCAAATAATAACCGGAAGGGTCTACGCTATCGGCATAGAGCCAGAAATGATAGAAGTCACAGAGCAAAAGACAAAAGTGGGGGTTTTAAACAATGTTGAAACAGTGCTTCGTGATTTTATATCAGAAGGCACCGGTCTTGAAGACGAAAGCGTAGATTATGTCCTCCTCTCTCATATTTTACATGGTGCTGAACCAGAAAAGCTACTCAGAGAGGCTTACAGGATTCTGAGACCAAATGGAAAAGTAGTAATTATTCATTGGAACTACGATCCGACAACTCCAAGAGGGCCACCGATCGAAATTCGAATTAAGCCGGAACAATGCATCAAATTGGCCATATTTTCAGGATTCAAAAACCCAATGACATATGACCTTAAACCATACCATTATGGAATTGTCCTCAATAAGAGGAGATGATCAAAATGAAATTTGGAATTGTTATAAGTACAAATTAAAAACTGAATCTGTTTTACAGCTAGGGAGAACAAATTAATGGCTCTGTAGAAAACCTACTTGAACCATATTTTGAAACCTAAGACTACTGCTTCATAAGCTTTGGATGATAGCTCGCCGACTCAAGAGGTTACCTAAACTTCGCTTACAAACCGATTTTCTTTATTTTTGGTCCTTCTTTTGAGTCTTCTATGATGTAACCTAAGTCTTTTACATTATCCCTAAGTTCATCTGCCTTTTGCCAGTCTTTATTTTCCCGTGTAATTTCGCGTTCTTCTACTAATCTCATTATTTCTTCTGGGATATTTTCTTTTTTTATTTTGGAAAAGAGTCCCAAAACATCTGCAAATTGTCGATAAAGAGAATGCATTTTCTCTATGACGGACTTATTTTTCCCAGTTTCAATGTACTTATTAGCAACACGTGAGAGCTCACGGAATACTTTTATTGCTTTTGGTGTGTTAAAGTCGTCTGTTAATGCTTCTTTAAATTCCGTTTCTAGTATTGAGAGAAATTCAAGTGTTTCTTTGTCTGATGGATATTCTTTTTTGTCTGCGCTTTTTAGTGCAAACTCAAGGTTTTCGAATGTCTCTTTGAGTTTCTGATAGTTATTTATCGCATTTTCTGCAAAATTTTCTGTATAATTCAGCTGTCTTCTATAGTGAACAGACAAGAACATATATCTTACAATTTCGCCACTGTATTTTTCAATAATTTCGGGAAGCGTGAAGACGTTTCCTTTTGATTTGCTCATTTTTTCGCTGTTCACCATCAGGTGTTCGACGTGTATCCAGTAGCGGACAAATGTTTTTTCTGTTGAGCCTTCGGACTGAGCGATCTCATTTTCGTGATGTGGGAATATAAGATCAACTCCACCCGTGTGGATGTCCAGTGTGGGTCCGAATTCTTTCATTGCCATAACAGAGCATTCTGTGTGCCAGCCGGGTCTTATTTTGCCCCAGGGACTCTCATAGCATATTCCTCTTTTTATTTCTCTAGGAGTTGATGCTTTTAGGAGTACAAAATCCCGCGGGTTCTCTTTGTCATATTCATCAACGTCTACAGATGCGCCGATCTTTATTTTTTCCAGGTCTATTTTTGAGAGTTTGCCATAATCTTTGAATGATGATATCCTGAAATATATTGAGCCACCTTTTTCGTATGCCATGCCTTTTTCAATTAATTTTTTTGTTAATTCTATCATGCCATCTACGTTTTCTGTGGCTTTGGGATATACTGACGCGTACCTTATGTTTAGCATGTCAAGACCACGGAAGAATTCCTGAGTGTATTTTTCTGTAAAATTCTTAAGTGACATACCTGCTTTCTTTGAGTCCCTTATGGTTTTGTCATCTATGTCTGTGATGTTCATTACAAGTTTTACTTTATAGCCCAAATATTCAAGCGTTCTTACAATGTTGTCAGTCATTAAAAAAGTTCTATAGTTCCCGATATGGGGCGTGCTATAGACTGTAGGACCACATGCGTAAATTGAAACTTCACCATCTTTTATTGGTTTGAAAATCTCTTTTTTTCTTGTCAGGGTATTGTATATTTTTAGCATTCGAATCACTATTGGGTATTATAGCACATTTGAGATCGTGGTCATCAGAAAATTTTCCAATTTTTCTTTAATTTCAGAAATAATTTCTTCTGCAAACTTTTTTAATTAATATAAAGTCCTGGAAAAGAATGATCTAAATATTAATTTAAAAAATAGGAAGGGATCATACTTTTGTCCTTAATTTCGAACAGAGAAATGTATTCCCCCTTAGCCTTGTCATCACT
Source organism: Methanococcoides orientis (assembly GCF_021184045.1). NCBI lineage: Archaea > Methanobacteriati > Methanobacteriota > Methanomicrobia > Methanosarcinales > Methanosarcinaceae > Methanococcoides > Methanococcoides orientis. The sequence continues at coordinate 788,750 of NZ_CP073710.1, read as the reverse complement.
TTGCCGCTTCTTTGAGACGCTTTAATATATCGTCTGTGGTCACAACCTCTGTGGCGATAAGGCCATAGTTGGTGTAAGCAGCCTGTGTAGCCTCAGGACCCGGGCCTGTGGTGGCATCCTTGACAACTAGAACATCAAACCCATTCTCGATGGCATCCCTGAGATGGGATTCAACACAGAGATTTGCAGACATTCCGGCCAGGATAATGGTGTGAACATCCCTTTGTCTTAGCTGTATCCCTATATCCCCGGTCCAGAAGTTGCTCAGGGCCTTATGGGGCGAAAGGACAACGGTATTCTCATCAGGCTGTAGCTGAGGATGGAACTCTGCACCCCAGCCTCCTTTTCTGAACATCTTTCGCTCGAACATTAGCTTGTCTATGGGATTGAGATGAGACCAGCTTTCAAACTCCTCGTCTGAGTAGTAATGGGGAGAATAGAAGACCGGCATACCAACATCCTTTGCCATGGCCTTAAGCTCAACTAAATGCTCTACAACTTTTGTTTCTTTAACTCCATCTCCAACAAGATCTCATACGACTCCCTCCTCTGACAGGAAATCGTTCTGAGGATCTACGATTATCAAAGCTGTTCTCTTCAAGTCTATTTCATCACTAATATTAATACCCCCATATTAATCACTCCTCGTGGGCCTCCTTGATCTGCTCGGGAGTGAACTTGTTTAACGCGATTGCCCGTGCTTTACTACGCAGAGACTCGGGAACAATTTTTAGAGCTTCTGATTCATTTTCAGCTTCTAAAATAACCCAGCCTGTGTGTACGTCAACCATGCAACCGAAATCATACTGTTCTAATACGTCAGCTCCCATTGCGAGCATTTCATCCAACGCTTCCAAACACCCTTCTGGAGTGTGTGGTGATTCCACTAGATATTTTGTCATGATTTTTGCCTCCACTCTCTTTAAATTGTATTGGTTTTAGCAACCAATAATACCCCAATGTATCATAATTAACTGGAACATTTTACCTTATATAGTTATGTGTTCAGTTTCATAATTTGAAATCTAATAGCGCCTCCCCTACATGAAAATTTAACATCGATAGTTTATCAATCCTGGTATTTTGTTTAAGTTACCAGAGTATGATTATAACTCACTGATAAATTCCAGGGCGGAAACATTTCGCACTATTTTAAGTATCATCAATTCTGTTATGGATGACGGAGTTGCACTACAATGGATGTCCCTCAACTTATCAATGTTATCCGTTCCTCGCGCAGGTATGAAGGCCAAATGGTCCATGTTGAGACCATTCCTTCAAAAGAGCCGGAATATGGCGAGGTTTCACTGAAACCGTTGATAACGTACGCTCTCAGCGAAATGGGTATTGAGAAACTTTACACTCACCAGACAGAGGCCATCGGGACAGTAAAAAGAGGCGAGCACCTTGCCCTTTCCACCAGTACAGCAAGTGGTAAATCCCTGTGCTATATGCTTCCCATCTTTGAGAAATTGATGGAAGATTCCAATGCAACTGCCCTTTATATTTCACCTTTGAACGCACTGGTCAATGACCAGCTTGATACATTTCAGAATTTCCGCGATCTCATGGGTATTGATATGAACATCAACAGGTTCATCGGTACCATGTCCTCCGAGGAAAAATCTGCGGTGAAATACGGAAATCCCAGAATACTTTTCACAAATCCGGAAATGCTCCATTTGAGCTTCCTGCAATGGAAACACCAGTGGAAGAAATTCCTTTCTAACCTGAAGTTCATCGTTCTTGATGAGAGTCATTCCTACAGCGGTGTCATGGGAAGTAATATGGCAAATCTGCTTCGGAGGCTTAATCGTGTTTGTGATCATTACGGATCTAAACCACAGTACATCTGCTGTACAGCTACCATTGGAAATCCTACAGAACACACTTCTGCTTTGATAGGTAAAGATGTGACACTGGTCAATAAAGATGGTTCTGGCAGTGGAATGCAGAAGTTCATTTTCTGGAATCCTCCTCTTTATACTCGTTCACGCTCCAGCAATTTCACTCTCCGGAAAGCAAGTTTTGGTGAGACCGTCGATCTCTTCACAACCTTTGTGCAGAATGACCTCCAGACCATTGTGTTTGCAAGATCAAGGCAGAAAGTTGAAAGGATGTATGTAGAAGCAAAGAACAGACTTGAGCAGAGAGGCGAACAAAAAATCATCAGTCCGTACAGGGGTGGCTATCACGGTAATGAACGTGAAGCGATTGAGAAGGGGCTCTCAAGCGGGAATGTTGCAGGTGTCATCTCTACTATGGCTCTCGAACTTGGTATCGATATAGGTGGTCTGGACGCCTGTATAATGGATGGTTTTCCGGGGACCATAATGAGTGCTAGGCAGCAATCCGGACGAGCAGGACGTGGAAGTCAGGAGAGTGTTGTTGCCCTTGTAGCTGATTCCAATGCTCTTGACCAGTACTATATGAGAAATCCAACTGACCTTTTCAAAAAAGAATGTGAAGAGGCTGTGATCAATGTTTCCAATCGTTATATTCAAGCCGGCCATCTGCTCTGTGCAGCAAGGGAACTGGCATTAAGGCCGGAAGATGAGAAGTATTTCGGCAGTGATTTTGCCGAGATAATGACAGTACTTGAAGAAGAGGGATTGCTAGAAGGCGATCGCGAAAAACTTTGTACGGACGGCAAGGCTCACATGCGTGTGTCCATCAGGGGAATTGATGGCGATGGCTACACCATTTTTGAGAAAGGAAGCCGTGCTCCCCTGGAAAAGGATATTGGCAGGCTAAGGGCATACAGGGAGGCTTTCAAGGGTGCTGTCTACATCAACAAAGGCACTCCTTATTCTGTTACTGAACTTGACCATGAGAAACAGATCATCCGGGTGGAGAAAGCAAAGGATGGCTATTACACAAGGTCACAGGTAGCTTCAGACATACAGATAGCGGATGTGATAGATACGAAGCCTCTTCAGACCTGTGATGGTGTCACTGTTGGCTTTGGTGATGTTGACGTCACCCAACAGGTGACCGGCTTCAAGAGGTTCATGCAGCGTACTGATGAGGAGCTTGGACAATTTTCCCTCACAATGCCGAAGTTTAGTCTTGAGACCGAAGCCCTCTGGCTTGAGCTTCCTGAATATCTTGCCGATCTGGTGGAAAAGTATGAAAGGGATTTCAATGGCGGTATCCATGCTATCGAGCATGCAATTATAGCAATGTATCCGCTTCACCTTCTTGCTGACAGGAACGATGTGGGCGGGGTTTCCACTCCTGAACATACTGACCTGAACAAGAAGAGCGGGATCTTCGTTTATGATGGTCATGCCGGTGGTGTCGGGTATGCAGAAGCAGGCTATGGCAGGATCGTCGAAATGCTCGAGGTTACACTGAAAGCTATAGAGAGCTGCCCCTGCAAGGATGGATGCCCAAGCTGTATACAGTCCCCGAAGTGTGGTAATAACAATAATCCTCTGGATAAGGATGCAGCAATAATGATCCTCAGGAAGATGCTTGGCAAACCTGAATACATCCCGAAGAGGAAGCACCTGTCTGAGATCTCAAAGCAGAGGTCAGGATCTCCTGCTTTGAACAGACAGAATGAGAAGAAAGACCAGAACGATGCTGCTGATGCATTGAACAGAGCAAGAAGAAAGCTTAAGCGTCAGGGATCAGGATCAGCTGCCGAGTGGGTAAAAATGGGGATTGCTGCCGGAAGGGATGAGAAGGACCACAAAAAAGCATGTGATTGCTTTGACAGGGCTCTTCAACTGGATCCGGATAATAGTTCAGCACTTTTGAACAAAGGTGTCACATACATAATGATGGGAAAGTATACTCTTGCATTGCAATGCTTTAACAGGCTCCTGGATCTTGGTTATGGAACTAGCCCGATGGTCTGGAAGAACAAGGGTACAGCTTTAAGATTGCTTGGGGACCGTACCGGTGCAATTGAGGCATACAATGAAGCCCTCAGGATAAAGCCGGATGATGCCGGAACAAAACAGATGAGGGAAAAGTTAAGGGAAGCTGATAATGCTCTCTACGGTCGCGATGAACTGTGATCGAAAGAACCGATTGTTGAATATATTCAATTAAAAGTGTATGAAAGATTGAGTATGTGATATAGAAATTGATTTTTAAAAAAATTGAAGTTAAATTTAAGAAAAAGAGATGTAAGAAAGAGATGTTCAGGCGAACATCTCATTCACAGCTTCCACAAGGTCGTGGAGCCTTTCTACAGGGATTCCTATGATCATTTCGTCATCAGCGATGTTTGCGAATTTCCTGCTTCCTCCGCATCCGACTGTTACACTGATCTTACCTTCCTTGTATGGAAGAGCAACGCCGTCTGCACAGACACTCTGGATACCTGCAAAGCTTGCTTCTACCCTGCCACCGAACTTGAAGAGCAATGCCTGGGAAAGCTGCATGACCTGTTTTGGTGAGGTTACGATAACGACAACATCAGGATTGAAAGTTGCTGTCTCAAGTGGTCCGTATACGACTGCTTTTGTGGTTCCTGCTTCTACCTTTGTTACCTTTTCCATTGTACGTCTTGCTGCATTGATGGTGCTGAAACGCTTGAGGTTATAGTAGGTGTCACCGATAGCCAGCTTGTGTGGCATTTCCTGCAAGCCCATTACTGAAGATCCACCCTTACACATCTGGTCATCTGCTAGGGAATAGAACTGCTTACCGGTCTTCCTGACAGTGTCTACCATCTGGCAGTGTCTTGTGGTCTCATCAATTCTTTCGATACCTTCAGGGATATCATGACCTTCCGGAATAAGTGAGACTGCAACAGGTTTTGTCTTGAGGTTGAGCTTTTCGGTCAACTGCTTTCCAAATTCATTTATTTCCTTGATGTCCATTTTGATCACTCTGTATTATATTCGATATGACTGCTTATAACAACTTTCTCTTTGTTAGCAGTGCTTTTGATAGTCACTAATACGGTTTATTTCGGTTGTGTTATAAGTGTACACAACTGATTTTATATAAGCTTTGCTATTTAACAATTCTGGAAAAATGAGGGTTACTTCTCTTTTTCATGCAATTTCATTTTATTAACATTCATAAAAAAACTAAGACAAAGGATAAGATAAAATTTATGATCTCATCCAGTCATTCCATGCAACGGCTTTCATTTCCAGAATATTAGTGATGTCCACAAGTTGTTCTTCAGGAATACCTACAACCATCTCATTGTCCTTGAGTCCTGCATTCTTAGCAGCACCATCGCATCCGATGGAAATGTTAACTTCTCCTGTGGTGTAAGGTGAACCGGTAGCATCAGCACATGTGGACTGGATACCAGCAAAGTTTGCATTCATACGGCCACCACGTCTGTAGATAACAGAATGTGCGATCCTTCTGGCTACAAGTGTGTTTCCGATCACTATAATAATATCAGGTTTTGTTGGTGTGCTGTCCAGTGGAGCAACGATGGTAGCAACGGTTGATCCGGGTTCAGGTCTTGGCATTTTGTCTACAACACGCTTGGCTACACTAAGGGATATTTCCTTTCCAAGTTTATCAAAATACAGTTCTCCACTTTTGATCTTGTCAGGATAGTCCTGCAATCCTATGGCTGCAGCACCACCTTTGCAGGCATGCTCATCCATAGTAGCAAAAGTGACCTTATTATCGAACCTGGCATCCTGAAGCATCTGACAATATCTTCTTGGTACTTCGGTCTTTACCAGACCTTCTGGAATGTCCTTTTCTCTCTTTAACAATGATATTGCCACTGGTTTTCCATTAAGTTCCAGTGCCTCAATAAGCTTCTCACTCATTTTCGCATAATCCACGTTTATACCTCTAAATTTTTACTTTTATCGAGGATGAAATTTCATTTACCTCTTATCATTAAACAGAATATAATCTCTCATAGGTGTGTAAATATATATTCATTTCCCGCAATGTTTATATATTTACTCTCATTTGTGTTATATACAATAAAGAAAAAATGTAAACGAGGAGATAATATGAAGATATGTGTAACAGCTACAGATAAAGATATTAATGCAGCAATGGATTCACGTTTTGGAAGATGCCCGTACTTTGTTCTTGTCGATCCGGAAACAATGGAATTCAAAGCAGTTGATAACGCGGCAGCTTCTGCATCTGGCGGAGCAGGAATACAGGCTGCCCAGATCATTTCTGACAAAGGAATCAATGTTCTCCTTACCGGCAAAGTTGGTCCTAATGCCTTTCCGATCCTTTCCGCAGCTGGAATTAAGGTAATGGCAGGAGCTAATGGTTCAATTACCGATGCGATCGCCCAGTACAAAGAAGGTAAGTTACAGGAAACATCTGCCCCCACAGCAGAAGCACATGCATCTATGGCTGCACCCGGTCGGGGAATGGGGGGACGTGGTAGGTCCGGAGGAGCCGGCAGAGGTATGGGAGGTGGCGGCGGATCCGGTAGTAATGGAGGAATGAATCGCTAAAATGTCTTTGGAACATATTCAGTTAATGTAAAGGTGGACTATTAACTAAAAAATAGGTTCACAGAAAATCAAAGAGATAAAATAAGCTATGAAAAGCCTGAACTGACATATTGTTCAGTTTCAGGCTATATTTTCATTAATATTACATCGTGCGTTTTACCGCAAGCATCCTGTCAAGTGCCTCTTTTGCTTTGAGCCTTGTATCTTCAGGCACGGTGATCACATATTCCATGTTCACAAGTGCATTAAGCACTGATTCGAGGGTAGTGATCTTCATGTTAGGGCAGATCGTAAATTCGGACAGGTAATAGAACTTCTTATTAGGGTTCTCTTTCCTTAGCCTGTGGAGCAGCCCATTCTCAGTACCAATGATGAACTCTTTCGCATCCGAGCTTTTAGCATAGTTGAGTATACCGGTAGTGCTTAAGACCTCATCTGCAAGGTCAAGGACCTCTGTCCTGCATTCCGGGTGTGCGAGGAACAGGGCATCAGGATGCTCTTCTTTTGCCTTGATGACATCATCTGCACGCATCTGGTGATGGGTTGGGCAGAAGCCTTCCCATGTAATGATCTTCTTGTCGGTGAAATGTGAAACGTAAGTCCCGAGGTTCTTGTCAGGGACAAAGATGATCTCATCCTCTTCAAGGGAGTTCACTACATCAATTGCATTTGCGGATGTACAGCAGATATCGCTCTGGGCCTTGATCTCGGCAGAGGAGTTCACATAACAGACCACCGCTGCATCGGGGTGCTCCTGCTTTACATCGTCCAGGGAGATCACATCGACCATCTCGGCCATCGGACAGCCTGCATCTTTTTCAGGTAGAAGTACGGTCTTTTCCGGGCTGAGTATTGCAGCGCTTTCAGCCATAAAGTCTACGCCACAAAATACGATCACATCGGCATTGGTAGCGACGGCCTGCTGGCTAAGCCCAAGTGAATCTCCTGTAAAATCTGCAATGTCCTGTACTTCGGGACGCTGGTAATTGTGGGCGAGGATAACCGCATTATGTTCAGCTTTCAGGGTATTTATCCTGTCAATTATATCTTTCATTTCCTGCATATTCTCACCACATCATAATTTATATTATATAGAACACTAAACTTCTTGAATAGTTATGAGGATAATTATACCAAATTGTGCTTTTTCGTTTTTATAAATATGGGTAGCATTTATGGATGTTATATTTAAGTATGTTAACGGCGTTAACTAACCGGCTGACACTTTAAGTAGTTTGCGCCAACATGAAAATATTGGAAAAAGTATTAATCTAATAATTGCGCATTTTGTTATGGGAGTTAAAAAATGGTTGAAACAACTATAAAAGTAGAAGGTATGTCCTGTGGACATTGCCAGATGGCGGTTACAAAAGCAATATCAGGAGTTGAAGGTGTATCTTCTGTTGAGGTCGATCTTGAAAAAGGAGAAGCAAATGTTTCCTATGATCCAAAAACAGCAGATCTTGATACAATTAAAAAAGCAGTCAATGATGCAGGATACAAGGCATGACCTTGCTTGATATTACCTTGATCCTATAAACTTTAGCTTTTGATACCTGACAGCACTAAAAGTGTTGATTGAAAGACAAATGGATAAACAAACAAACCTAATTATTTTTATTCTTTTGGTGTGATAATATGAAAGTCACGATCTATGTCCATGGAATGACCTGTATGCATTGCCATGACAGAGTTACAAAAGCAATATCTTCTCTTGAAGGTGTGGAAGATGTAGAGGTAAACCTTGAGGAGAACAATGCTACTGTTAGTTTTGATCCTGAAAAAGTGACCCTTAATGAGATCAGGCAGGCAGTCGAAGATGCCGGCTATGAGACAGACAAAGGCAGCGATTCAGATGATACAGCAGAAACACTTGCAGAAAGTTCAATTGAAACTTCAACTAAGGCTACAACTGAAACCACAACAGAAGAGAAGGCAGGAGAGACCGCTGAAGTACCCACTGATTCCACATTGAAAGTTACAGGTATGACGTGTGCAGCCTGTGCATTGCGCATAGAGGATGCGTTGAAGAAACAGCCCGGTGTCCTTTCGGCGACTGTCAATCTTCCGCTTGAAAAAGCATCCGTGACGTATGACCCGAATCTGATAAACACTAACAGACTTGAAGAAACGATCGTAGATACAGGCTATGGCGTACTGAAGGATGAGGTCAACTTTGATGTAGGAGGAATGACATGTGCCGCCTGTGCAAATAACATCGAACGTGCTCTCCGCAAGCTTGATGGTGTAAGCAGTGCCAGTGTGAATTTCCCAATGTCAAGTGCACATGCTGAATATGATTCCTCAAAGGTTTCTGTAGCTGAGATGCTTAAAGCAATAGATAATATTGGTTATACTGCATCCATTAAGAAGGAGGGCAGACCCGCTGATCGCGAACAGGCTGCAAGGGACCTTGAAATCACTCACCAGAGAAACAATCTGCTTATTGCTTTCCTGTTGACAATTCCGATAATGCTTGGTGGAATGAGTGCCGGGTTCCCACAGTATCTTTATTTTGTGCCTCCTATCCTTGCTGACAGAGGTGTACTTTTTGTTCTTACTACCATAGTAATGGCTTTCCCCGGAAGACAGTACTTTGTTGGTGCATACAAAGGGCTCCTACACGGTTCTGCTGATATGAACCTTCTTATTGCAACTGGTACTGGTGCTGCTTACACGATCAGTGTTGTGACAGGAGTCATTGATCTTGGTCCAGGATACCAACATACTTTCTTCGATACAGCTGCAATGCTGATCACCTTCATAACCTTTGGACGTTACATTGAAGCAAAGGCAAGAGGCAGAACATCTGAAGCCATCAGGAAGCTCATCGGATTACAGGCAAGGACAGCCAGGGTTATCAGAAATGGAGAGGAGACCGAAGTAGCTGTGGAAGATGTGGTCACAGGGGATATTGTTGTTGTCAGACCGGGAGAGAAGCTACCAGTGGATGGTATCGTTACTGAAGGTTCATCTTCCATTGACGAGTCAATGATCACCGGTGAGAGCATTCCGGTTGAGAAGAATATTGGTGACCAGGTCATCGGTGCTACTGTAAACGGTACTGGTTCTTTCAGGTTCGAGGCTACCAAAGTAGGTGCTGATACTGCACTTTCACAGATAATCAAGCTGGTAGAAGATGCACAGACATCCAAAGCACCGATCCAGAGAATAGCTGACTTTGTTGCCGGTCGCTTCATTGTCGCAGTTATAATAATTGCTTTGCTTTCATTCCTGTTCTGGCTCTTTATCGGATACAACATGTTCGACGTTGCACAGTATTCTGTTATCACAAGTCCCTTCCTGTTCTCTCTTCTGATCGGGATAACGGTCCTTGTTATATCCTGTCCCTGTGCTGTGGGACTTGCAACTCCGGTAGCCATAATGGTAGGTACCGGCAAGGGAGCCGAAAATGGTATACTTATCAAGGGCGGTGAAGCACTTGAGGTCAGCCGCAAGATCAATACTATCATATTTGACAAGACAGGTACGCTGACAGAAGGAAAACCTGTACTAACTGATATTGTCGCTTTTGGCGGACACACAGAAGATGATGTACTTTCCCTTGCAGCTACTGCAGAAAAGGGATCAGAACATCCTCTGGGTGAAGCTATCGTGAACGCTGCTGTGGACAATAACGTCCCCATACTGGATGTATCATCCTTTGATTCCATCCCGGGACATGGCGTAAAAGCAGTTATCAAAGAGCATAAGGTACTACTTGGTACCCGAAAGCTCATGGCTGACAGCAATGTTGACGTATCTTCCCTTACCGGCAAGCTTGAAGAACTTGAACATCAGGGTAAGACCGCTATGCTGGTCTCGGTTGATGGCAATGCAACTGGTATCGTCGCGGTAGCAGATACTCTCAAGGCAAATTCCATAGAAGCTGTTTCCAGGCTCAAGGAAATGGGACTTGAGGTTGTGATGATCACAGGAGATAACAGCAGGACCGCATCAGCTATTGCATCTAAAGCGGGTATTGATCGCGTTCTTTCTGAGGTGTTACCCGAAGACAAAGCCGCTGAGGTCAAGAAACTTCAGGATGAAGGAAAGACCGTTGCAATGGTCGGTGACGGTATCAATGATGCACCTGCACTTACCCAGGCGGAAGTAGGGATCGCCATGGGAGCCGGTACAGATGTGGCTATTGAGTCAGCACAGATCGTCCTTATCAGGAACGACCTGCTTGATGTAGTAGCTTCCCTGCGCTTAAGCCGCCTGACCATGAGAAAGATAAAGCAGAACCTGTTCTGGGCCTTTGGGTACAACAGCCTTGGTATCCCGATCGCTGCAGGTTTCCTTTATCCGGTATTTCATCAGGTACTTGTCACTCCTGCAATGGCAGCAGCTTTCATGGCAATGAGCTCGGTATCTGTTGTGACGAATTCACTGCTGATGAAAAGAAGCAGAATAAAATGATGGAATATCAGTTAATCGATTGGTTGATAGATCATTAGTTAATTGATTGATCTACCAAACGATCAACTGATTATCAGCAATTAATTAAGTAAGTGGCATGTTCTAAGCATGCTACTCTTTTTTTTCTTAATTTGATAACTACGAATCAATTTGAAGTTTAGACAATTCTTTAATAAGTCTAACTCATATTGTAACATGTCGAAAGACGATCACAATCACGATCATAAAGGAGAAATTAATATGAAGAAATATTTCGCATTTGTTACACTCGGTCTGCTGTTGCTCAGCATGACAGCAGCAGGTGTTGCTGTTGCCATCTCTGAGCCGGTTGCCGAAGAGCCTGTACTGATAGCTGAAAAGATCGCTGCTGATGGGTATTACCAGGATATGATATATCCTGAAGCTGCACGAGAGGTCGTTCCTCTCTATGTTAATCCGGGATATTCATATCTTACAATAAAACCCGGTGAGTCAGAGGAAGTAACTGTTGTGCTCTACAACCACGGTGAAGAGACAATGACAGTTAAGCCTTACCTTGTACCACAGTTCTACAGCGATAATGAACTTGATGATGAATGGGTTACTATTTCACCTGCAAAGGCTGAAATGGAGACTGGCGAAAAGCAGGAGTTCATGATCAAGGTAGCAGTTCCTGAAGATGCTGAACTTGGCCACTACAGTGCAAACGTCTTCTTTAGCGGTCTTGAGGGAGATATTGCTTCCCTGTATCCTGGTTACAACGGAGCGCTCGAACTTTCAGTAAATGTATGGTTGCCACCAAATATGGAGATATTCAATTCATACATCAGTGACCGCGTGGAAGCAGGTGCTGAGTATGAGTATAGCATCAAGCTCAAGAACGTTGGTGACAAGGCAATTTCTATCAACCCTGAATTTGAAGAGATCGAGGATGAATGGTACAGATACAGTTCACAGGTCTCTCTTGATGAGAAAGATGTGACCATCACAGCACCTTCTGTTATCAAACCAGGAGAGAAAGCTGTTGTGAAGGTAAATGTGAAGATCCCGGCTGATGCAGAAGGAAGTATCAATGGAATGATCAACCTGAACATCGATGACAGGACCATCACCGAATGGAGCCAGAAGGTAAGCATGAACTTCGATGTCTGGCAACAGCCCGAAGAACCATTCACAACAACTTTCAGCGCAAGGACTGATGATCCTATCACTATCAAGGTATTCTCAACGGACTACAACTATGGTAGCAGCAGCACATCTTCTACAACACCTTCCTTTGATATTGTATTGAAGAACGCAAAAGGAGATGTGAGGCCGGTACTTGTGAGCACAAGCTACAGGGGGTCTGTCAATCTTGGACAGCAGTATCCTGGTCCTTACTTGATGGCAATGGATGAAGCTGCCAGCAGCTACATGGAAGTTGAATCTGTGATGACTGAAGATACGGAACAAACTGATGTCTACCAGCAGGGATCTACCGGATATTCAGAGACATATATTGTCGATGGTGGTGTCGGTGATTGGACACTCGAGATCATGCCACACAACACAGAGAACTTTGAATACTCAATTGGTATTGGTCTGACTGAATAATTTATTCCCGACATTCCGATTGTGTCATGTGTTAACATGGCACCCACTACCTTTTTTAACTTCCTGTATGTTAAAATACGAAAAAGGATCGCAATATCAAGTTAAGTTGCTTGAATATTGTTTCTTTCAAAATTCTATTTTATTTTGTAAGTATCTTCCTTATTAACCAATTAAAGTTGATATCATGCAGGAAAAAATAAAGGAAATCTCGTCACGTATCCATGAATTGCGCGAGCTGTCAGAAATCAGTGCAGAAGAAATGGCAAATTATCTGAATATCCCTGTTGAAACCTATCAGCAGTATGATACAGGTGAAGCCGATATTCCTGCCAGCATACTTTTTGAGATCGCACAGTTCCTGAAAGTTGATATGACATTACTTTTAACCGGCGAAGAACCACGCATGCATATCTTTACTGTTACCAGGAAGGACAAGGGACCAACTGTTGAAAGAAGAGAGGCTTACAAATATCAGAACCTTGCGCCAAATTTCATACACAAAAAGGCAGAGACTTTCCTTGTTGAGGTTGAAGCAGGATCAACAGATGCTAATAATTCCATGAATTCCCACCCTGGACAGGAGTTCGATCTTGTTCTTGAAGGTACCTTAAAAGTAAAGATACATGACAACGAGATCGTTCTTGAGGAAGGAGATTCCATCTATTTTGATTCCAGCTATGGTCATGCAATGGAAGCCCTTGGGGATAAACCTGCAAAGTTCCTGGCTATGATAGTCTGAAAAACATAAATTTGATCCAAATTTAAGAATTGATCTATTAGAAATGGAAAACGGTGTAAATATGTCATCTTTTTTAGAAGAATATGTTTCACGCACAGAATTCGAATCGTATGATGACTACAAGGAGAACTTTAAGATAAAGATCCCCGAGAACTTTAATTTCGCATACGATGTGGTCGATAGATATGCAAAGGAACAACCTGAGAAAAGAGCGCTTGTATGGTGCGATGATGATGGTGAAGAACTTATCTATAATTTCAGGGACCTGAAATACTACAGCGATAAAGCTGCAAACCTCTTCAGAAAATATGGCATCGAGAAAGGCGATGTTGTAATGCTGACCTTGAAGGGTAGGTACGAGTTCTGGATCTGTATCCTTGCTCTGCACAAGATCGGTGCTGTTACTCTTCCTGCAACTCACATGCTGACAACCAAGGATGTGACCTATCGTATTGAACTTGCAAAGATCAAGATGGTAGTAAGTGCAGACGATGAAGGTCTCATGGGTTACATCGATGAAGCTCACAAAGGGTATGAGGATGTCCTGCTTCACAAAGCCGTCCTTAATGTTGAGAAAGAAGGATGGATCAATTTCAAAAAGGAACTTGAAGAAGCTTCTGAGGATTTTACCAGACCTGAAGGCGATGAAGCAACCAATAACGATGATATTTCCCTTTTGTATTTCTCATCCGGAACAACCGGTCTGCCAAAAATGGTCCAGCATGATTTCGCTTATCCACTTGGCCACATAATCACTGCTAAGTACTGGCAGAACGTGATGGACGACGGGTTACACCTTACAGTTGCAGATTCCGGTTGGGCAAAATGCGTATGGGGTAAGCTCTACGGCCAATGGATCTGTGGCACTGCTGTCTTTGTCTATGACTATGAGCGTTTCAATGCAAAGAACATGCTTGAGAAAGCCAGCAAATATGGTGTGACAACATTCTGTGCACCGCCTACGATCTACAGGTTCCTCATCAAAGAAGACCTTTCACAGTATGATTTCAGCAGCCTTGAGTACTGTGTAGTTGCCGGTGAGCCATTGAATCCTGAAGTGTATGAAAGGTTCCTTGAGTTCACAGGACTGAAACTCATGGAAGGTTTTGGCCAGACCGAGAGTGTGGTAACAATCGCAACCTATCCGTGGATGGAACCAAAGCCTGGATCCATGGGAAAACCATCACCTGAATACGATATCCAGTTGCTCAACCTTGACGGGAAGCTCTGTGATTCCGGTGAGGAAGGAGAGATCGTTATCAATACTTCCAGCGGCAAACCAGTAGGTCTTTTTGCCGGATATCGTGCAGATGAGGAGAAAACAAAAGCCACTTGGCATGATGGCTATTATCATACCGGTGACATGGCATGGAAAGATGAGGATGGTTATTTCTGGTTCATCGGAAGATCTGATGATATCATTAAGAGCTCCGGTTACAAGATCGGTCCTTTCGAGGTCGAGAGTGCACTGATAGAGCATCCTTCTGTACTTGAATGTGCTATTACCGGCGTACCGGACCCTGTTCGTGGCCAGATCGTCAAGGCGACCATTGTTCTTGCCAAAGGCTATGAAGCAAGTGATGAGCTTAAGAAAGAGTTGCAGGACCATGTCAAGAAAGCCACTGCGCCTTATAAGTATCCAAGAGCTGTGGAATTCGTGGATGAGCTTCCAAAGACCATCAGTGGTAAGATAAGACGTGTCGAGATACGTGATCACGATAAGGCAACAAACTGATAAACCTTAATTACTTCATGTCAGGAAGTCAAAAAGGTTTCCTGTAATGTATTTACTGGCAAATATTGAAAAAAACTCTGATCTAAGATGATCGTACGATCGATCATTTGAGATCATATTTATCCGTTCATTGAGTTGATATTATGGCTGAAAATAAGGAAAAGATGCAACCATATCCTGAGCTGAACATTATTGAATGTAAAGGATGTGAGAGATGCGTAGCTGCATGTCCTAAAGATGTACTCTTTATGAGTGAACAAATTAACGAACGCGGCTACCATTATGTTGAATACACGGGAGAAGGATGCATAGGATGCGGAAATTGTTACTACACCTGTCCTGAGCCACTGGCTATTGCTGTGCATATCCCGATCAAGGAAGAATAAGCCAAAAAAATGAGGTGATATTTTATGGCTACACAATTAATAAAAGGCAACTCCGCAGTTGTCATTGGTGCTTTATACGCAGGCTGTGACTGCTATTTCGGATATCCGATCACACCTGCAAGTGAGATCCTGCACGAGGCTTCCCAGACATTCCCAAAACTTGGAAGGAAGTTCGTACAGGCAGAATCAGAAGAAGCTGCAATTAACATGGTCTATGGTGCAGCATCAGCAGGCCATAGAGTCATGACCGCTTCATCCGGCCCTGGTATGAGTCTAAAACAGGAAGGTGTATCCTACCTTGCAGGAGCTGAACTCCCATGTGTCATCGTGGACATCATGAGAGCAGGTCCGGGTCTTGGTAACATCGGTCCTGAACAGGGAGATTACATACAGGTCGTAAAGGGTGGTGGACATGGAAACTACCGCAATATCGTCGTCGCACCGAACTCCGTTCAGGAAATGTGTGATTTCACAATAAAGGCATTCGAGCTTTCAACAAAGTACCGCAACCCTGTTGTTGTACTGGCAGACGGTGTGCTTGGCCAGATGATCGAGCCTCTCCAGTTCCCTGAAGAAGCTGTGGAACCTGTTATTGACGAAACATGGGCTGTTTGCGGAACAAAGGAAACACGAGAGAACCTTGTATCATCTATCTTCCTGGACTTTGACCAGCTTGAGGACTTTAACTACAAGCTTCAGGAAAAGTACGAGACCATAAAAGAAAATGAGGTCGAGTACGAGGAATATATGATGGACGATGCAGAAATTGTACTGGTAGCATATGGTATCAGCAGCAGGATCTGCCGTTCAGCTGTAGAGATCGCAAGAAGAGAAGGAATCAATGTCGGACTTTTCCGTCCGATAACATTGTTCCCATTCCCGGAGAACGAACTTAAGGCACTTGCAGATGCAGCAGATAAGACCTTCGTTTCTGTAGAGATGAGCAACGGCCAGTTAAGGGATGATGTACGCCTTGCTACCGGTTGTACCAAACCTGTGGAACTTATTAACCGCATGGGTGGAAACCTGATCACAATGGACCAGGTCATGGAAAAGATAAGAGAAATTGCTGCTAGGGAGGAATGAACATGGCAGAAAAGATCATTGGAAGACCATCCGGAATTTATCCGGAATTCCCACGCAAAGGTGGAGCTGCACCAGGTGCAACACACTATTGTCCGGGTTGTGGGCACGGTATTTTACACAAACTGATCGGAGAGGCTATGGAAGAGCTCGAGATCCAGGATAGAAGTGTAATGATCAGTCCTGTAGGTTGTGCAGTATTTGCTTACTACTACTTTGACTGCGGAAACCTCCAGGTAGCACACGGACGTGCACCTGCTGTAGGTACAGGTATGTCAAGGGCACAGGATAACTCTGTTGTGATCGCATACCAGGGTGACGGTGACCTTGCATCCATCGGTCTTAACGAGACCATGCAGGCAGCTAACCGTGGTGAAAAGATGGCAGTGTTCTTCGTGAACAATACTGTCTTTGGTATGACCGGTGGCCAGATGGCACCTACAACACTGATCGGTGAGAAGACCGTTACATGTCCTGATGGAAGAGATCCTCGCTTTGCAGGATACCCAATGCACATGTGCGAGCTTCTTGACAACCTCAAGGCCCCAGTCTTTATCGAGCGTGTTTCAATATCTGATATCTCACATATCAGGAAAGCAAAGAAAGCTGTCAGAAAGGCACTCGAAGTTCAGAAGGAAGGGAAGGGATACGCATTCGTTGAAGTGCTTTCCACATGTCCGACCAACCTCAGACAGAACTCCGAGCAGAGCACTGATTTCGTGAATGACCTTATGGAAAAGGAATTCCCTCTCGGCAACTTCAGGGACAACTTCGATGAGACTGAACCACTATGGCGCTCAGATAGTGATTTCTCCAAGAAGGGAATCGATGACCTCTACAGTCTTGAGAGCAGTGCAGCCCCTGATTCTGTACCTGATCCTGAGTTTGGACAGGCACTTGTTAAGATCGCCGGTTTTGGTGGTCAGGGTGTCTTAAGCATGGGACTTACACTTGCACGTGCAGGATGTCGTGACCAGCGCTATGCTTCCTGGTATCCATCATACGGACCGGAACAGCGTGGTGGAACTTCCAACTGTTCAGTTGTTATTTCAGGAGAATCCATTGGTTCACCTGTTGTTTACGAGTCAGATGTGCTTGTAGCACTTAACCAACCATCCCTTGAGAAATTTGCAAATGATGTCAAGAAGGGAGGTCTCATCCTCTATGATGATACCATTGGTGATTTCGATACTCCTGAAGGAGTGAGAGCAATTGCTGTACCTTCCATGCAGATAGCAAAGGATGCCGGTTCAGTGAAAGCTGCAAATACCGTCATGCTCGGTGTACTCATGGCACAGGGAGATACACGCCTTCCGGAAAAGGTGTTCAAGGAAGCGATCGAGGATACTTTTGCAAGCAAACCAAAGCTTATCCCGATGAACCTGAATATTCTTGAAGCCGGTGCAAAGTGGTCAAGAGAAAACGTTAAATAAGTTGCCGGTTAACTTCCGGCTACTTACATTTTAACGATCTGGCGACCATGATAAGAATACTTCATTTTTTAATAGCTTTCACCGTATTTGCTATAGTAACTGTTGCTATAACAGCTCTGCTTCAGGAAATGATCTTCTTTTCTGTTTTCGTAGGACTTCCTGCCGGTACAATTGCAGGAGTTGTTACTTTCATCTACCTCCGGGTTAAAGACAAAGGCCAATGAATGCAGATCCGCTGGACTACGGCCATTAAAGGCTTCGATGATATAGTGCCCTCAAAGCTGTTTTTATTTATGAGCGTCCATCCCTGAAGAGATTGAGCGTATGTGGATTCTAAGGAAAGGACAGATCGATAATCTGATAATTTCCTGAATCATCTAATAATTATCAAATGATCATCTAATTATTCTCTAATAAAAAAGAATGGAGCCTCCTGCAAAGCAGGAGAATTATTCTCATTTATTCATCTTTTAAATCGATCAGTCAAATGACAGATCATAGTCGTATGCTATTTCCCCATGGATCATTTCATCCAATCCTTTAATTTCAAATTCTTCTGAAACCTTCACGGGTGTTACAAATTCAATTATTCTCAGCATTCCGTAAGTGAATATGAATGCATAGACCGATGCTCCAACGACTGCACCTACTTCTGTTATGAAGAACATGATCTCTCCTCCAAAGAACAGGCCGTCTGTTGCAGCCGGATTAACTGCTGATGAACTAAAAATACCCAGCATGATCATTCCCAGCACTCCACCTACTCCATGGAGTCCCCATACATCCAGTGCATCATCCCATTCCATCTTATTCTTGAACTGGATGGCAAAGTAACATGCTGTTCCTCCTACAATACCATAAAGAGCAGCTGTTGTCATGGAAACATATGCTGCTGCAGGTGTTATTATCACAAGTCCGGCAAGAGCACCTGTCAATAAGCCTACAAATTTTGGTTTTCCTTCTCTTGCCCATTCGATCATGAGCCATGAAATTGCTGCGAAAGAAGCTGAAATGTCGGTATTTATCAGTGCCAATGCGGTAAACTGGTCAAGGTTAAGCTCGCTTCCTGCATTGAATCCATACCATCCAAACCAGAGAATACCTGCTCCAATGGCTATTAAGGGAATGCTATGAGGTTTTTCATCTTTTTCTCTCCTTGCACCTACATAAAAGACGGCACCCAAAGCACCGAATCCTGCTATTGCATGCACCGGTATACCTCCTGCAAAGTCAAGAACGCCCACGGAAGCCAAAAAGCCACCTCCCCATACCATGTGAACAAATGGATAGTAGACAAGGAACTGCCAGAGGACAAGGAAGATCAGGAATGCCTTGAAGGTCACTCGGTTGACAAATGCGCCGGTGATAAGTACCGGAGTTATGATCGCGAACATCATCTGGTAAGAAATGAATACCAGTTCAGGGATCTTTGCATTTCCTGAAAATACTGAATCTGCTGCAACTCCCTGCAAAAATGCTTTGTCAAGATTTCCCAAAATAGCCCCGTCACCACTGAAACACAAAGAATAGCCTACGCATAACCATAGGATACTTGTTATTCCTAATGATACAAACGTTTGCATCATTATACCAACTATATTTTTCTTATTTGCAAGTCCACCATAAAAAAACGCCAGTCCTGGTGTCATTAACATAACAAGACTGGTCGCAACTATCATAAAAGCCGTAGTTCCTGAATCAAACATGATTGCTCTCCAAATTGCATCTAGGTAATATGCAGCGTACTTCCTTTGTTATATTACTTAAGGTTAACTCATTATATTCATAAAATCAAATCCAGAAGGCATTTTTAAAAGGGGCATGCTAAAAATAACAATTGTATTTAAGCTTTGCGTATGTTTTATAGGTAGTTGTCAGTTCCAAACACATATAGCAAAATACTATGCAAAAAATCAGGGTGTGAAAGACATCATCTCTGAACTTATTCCCCCTCTATTTATTTACTATAACTAAACATACATTCTATTAATGTTCAAGAAGACACGGCGATATATCTCCATTACAAAGGTATTTTTTAAATACAACCTGTTCAGCCTTCTTTATAAAGACATACAACAGAACTATGTTTCCAACAAAAAGGGAACCTGTTATATTGATGTTGAGATGCAAAAGAATGCAAGAAAGCTCAGGCTTGCATTTGAAGACCTTGGTGTGACGTTCATCAAACTAGGCCAGATTATGAGTAAGCGTCCTGATCTTCTCCCCCTGGATTATACCAGAGAGCTTTCACAGCTTCAGAACAAGGTCCGTCCTCTTGAACTGGAAGAGATGGCTGAGTCCCTTGAGGGATTCCGTGCCAGTTGTTCCATAGCAGAAGCAGACGCTTCAACAGTCGTTTCTGAATTCCTTTCGAATTTTGATGATTTTAAAAGAAAACCTATTGCCAGTGCATCCATAGCACAGGTCTATGAAGCAAGGATCGATGGCAAAAAGGTGGCTGTCAAGATCGCAAAACCTGGGCTTATAGACCAGATCAATGTTGACCTTGCCATCATCAATGACCTCAAACCACTTATGAAGAAAATGGGTGGTTTTGGAGACAATATCGATATTGATGATTTTCTTGATGAATTCCAGGATATGCTGAACAAAGAAGTAGACCTTTTGAACGAGGCTCGCAACATCAAGAGATTCGAGGAATTATTCGCAGAATCCCATGATGTCCATATACCCGCAGTACACGATGAGTATTGTACCGAAAGCATTCTTGTAATGGACTATATGGAAGGCATCCTTGTAAAGGACCTTGAAACAACAGACCAGAAAACGAGATCAAAATATGCACACATCATCAGTTCCAGTTATCTGAACCAGGTCTATCTGCATGGTTTCTACCATGCAGACCCTCATTCCGGAAACATTCTCCTTCGTGATGACGGGATCGCTTTCATCGATTTCGGGGCTGTTGGACTAATTGATTCCGAACTTCGCAGGAACATGCTGAACCTTTTCTATGGGATCTACAAGAAGAACGTTGACATTGCTTTTGATGCTTTCCTAAAGATCGCTGACATCAATAAGGAAGAGATCAATGTACATAAGTTCAAGGTAGACCTCGATACGCTCATATCGATACAGAACTTTGCTTTAGGAGAACGGCAGAACGACAGTTATGCGAATCTTGCACTTAAATACAATTTATCCCTTCCAAGTGATTTCTCCACACTTGAACGTTCTCTTCTGATCGTTGAAGGCGTTTGTCTGGAGCTTGATCCCAGGTTCAATATCATTGAGGATGCCAAGAGACTGATCTTCATTGTCATGACTAAAAGGTATTCCCCATTCAGAGCAGGCGAATACTTCCTGCTTGAAGGCGACAGGTACCTGGAAATATTCAAAAACCTGCCACAGGGTGTGAATGATGTTATTGAGACGATAAGAGGATATCGTATAGAGAAACTGGAAGAAAAGACCCGTGAGATCAAGCATGACCGAATGATCGATGCTCTTGCAAAGTATGTATTCCTGTCGATTATACTTGTAGCTTCGGCTTATCTGGCATCACAATCTGAGGGTAGCCTTGCAACTCTTGGAATAGCAGGATTTGTTGTAGCTATCTTCATGTTCGGAGTGTTGTTCCTGAGAAACCAGTAACACCAAACAACCAAAACAATACCAATATTTGATCATTGAAACTAAGGGGTGAACAATTTGAGTGGGGAGTACTACAATGAAGAGATCGAGACCATGGATCGGGGCGACCTTGATGCCCTGGTAGAAGAGAAGTTAAGATACACTATAGACTATGCTGTAAAGCATTCTTCCTTTTACAGAAAATGGTTTGAAAGCAATGATGTCTCGCCTTCAAGCATCCGGGATCATGAAGACCTTCTGGAAATGCCGCTAGTATCAGGCAAGCTGATCAGGAATAACCAGCCTCCAAAGACCAATGATTTTAATTTTATGAGTACCAACTGGGATGATGTTTTTACTATCCATGAGACCAGCGGCACAAGTGGAACCCCTAAGGCATTCTTCCTTACATGGGATGACTGGTTACGTTTTGCGGAGAAATACAGCCGTAGTTTCACATCCCAGGGATTCGGAAAAGGAGATCGTACGATAATGTGTGCATCCTACGGAATGAATGTCGGTGCCAACACCATGACACTTTCTGCACGTAATATCGGCATGGCAGTGATACCGGAAGGAAAATGTACTTTTCCAACACGCGTCCTTGAAAGCTATCAACCCACAGGGATAGTAGCCAGCGTATTCAAGCTTTTAAGGCTTGCAAGCAGGCTAAAAGATGAAGGATTGGATCCAGGGGAGACTAGCATCAAAAAGCTGGTCGTAGGAGGAGAGAGCTTTGCTGAGGAGAGCAGGAGCTATCTGGAGGAATTATGGGGCTGTCCTGTGTACAATACGTATGGAAGTACTGAAGGAACGATGTGCGGAGAATGCACGGAACAAAGTGGACTTCATGTTCCGGAAGACCTTGTCCACCTTGACATCTATGACCCTTACCGGAAGGAATTCCTTAAAGATGGCGAATGTGGCAGGATAGTACTCACGACACTGCTGAGCCCCGGTGAAAAGTGTGGCAGTCTACTGATCAATTATGACACCGAAGACACAACAGTGGTTAAGTCAAGGGAAAAGTGTGCATGTGGAAGAACTCACATGAAGATCTTAACTCCTGAACGTGAAGCTGAAACCAATTGGGTCTCGGGTTCACCTTTCAACCGTGTGGATGTTGAAAGAGGTGTCTTTCAGAGGGAGAACATGGACTACCTGACTGGAGAGTATGAAGCTTTCCTTTATGAGGACGAGGATGGAACTTCCATTCTAAAGGTCAGTCTAGAATGCATTGATAAAGAAAAATGCGACAGGTCTGTTATCGAAGAAAATTTCCTCAGAGGTTTCCTTAATCCTGTAACTGGTACTAAGGCTCTTTATGATGAAGGCCATCTTGATGTTAATATTAAATTAACCGGCGCAGATGAGCTTGAATTATATAAATTAACAGGAAGAGCCAAAAGAGTAATAGATCGAAGGTGATCTTATGCCCTTACTCTAAGTTTTCCCAAAAAATATCTCATTCAAATTTTTTACCCATATTTCCGTGAGTGGAGTGTTGCAACTACTGAATAAAAGTCGGGAAAATGGTAGCTCAGAATTATCTTGGAGTTTAGAAGAGAAAAGGGTT
Organism: Methanococcoides orientis; assembly: GCF_021184045.1. Taxonomy (NCBI): domain Archaea; kingdom Methanobacteriati; phylum Methanobacteriota; class Methanomicrobia; order Methanosarcinales; family Methanosarcinaceae; genus Methanococcoides; species Methanococcoides orientis. Next base: position 765,791 of record NZ_CP073710.1, on the reverse strand, counting down.
GTAATAAGGTGAGGGGTAAGAGCGTTGCCTATGAGGTACCCGTGTTTTAGGGGCAGGTTGTCAAAATCAAAGTTAATTTAGATTAACAACTAGTCCTCACGCTCTTACCCCAGTCAACAATTGATTTCACGTTTAATAGTGTTTACGGTCGTGATCGAACTGGTTACAACGTTGTCCCCCATGTACCAGTTTCCTGTACTTCTGCTACATACAAAGTTACAGGTGTGGTTTCGGCATACGAAGTTGAACAAATTAACGTTATGGGAGAATCTGAGATCACCGTAGTGGAAGACTGGAACTCATGGGACAATCTTGTGAAAAAGTACATATTTTGCAATATAGTTTAAAATAAAATATAATATACATTGCTCCTACTGGAAATATATATGCTGTTTGAAAATACAATGGCTTAGGTATATATACTTAAAAGTAACAATTTACTTTTTACAAAACTGCATTCAAACAAGCGGATCTTATATCGTGGGGAAACTAAAAGATCAAAGAGTGCTTGAGGAAATACTCTTATATGACAATTCCTACGACTGAGACTTTGTAGTGACGAAAGGCCTTGCATCGTATCGATCTCATTTGGATACTTGGCAAGACCATTTATAATGAAGAGAATTAACGGCTGCAAATCAAAATTGGGAAATTATGAGAAAGTATAACACTAAAAAACCTGAAATTCCAGATGAGATCGTTGTTAAGTGGCAACGAATCGTAGACCAAATGGCTAAGGTCATCAGTGTACCTGCAGGATTGATCATGAAAGTTGATCCTCCGCAAATAGAGGTATTTCTATCGAGTGCAACGGAGGATAATCCATATGAGAAAGGGGAAAGAGCAGACCTCAATACTGGACTTTATTGTGAAACTGTTATGAAGCAGCGCAGACAACTTTTGGTTACTGACGCTTTAAAGGATACTGAATGGAATCACAATCCGGATATTGAACTAGGGATGATCTATTATCTTGGTTTTCCAATCGAGTGGCCCGACGGTGAAATATTTGGTACGATCTGTGTGTTAGATACTAAGGACAATCCAAAGGCTACATCTTATTCAGAATTAATATTTGAATTCAAGGAAGCAGTTGAAACAGATCTGCATGTTGTTCTCCAATTATCCAAACGCGAACAGCTTGTAGAAAGATTACAAGATCAAAGCAACCATCTCCAACAAATAGTTACAGAGCGCACTGCTAAATTGCAAAAGGCCTACGAAGACTTGACAATAACTTATGAGGAACTTAAGGGATCTGAAAACAAATTCAGAACTCTATTTGAAAATGCCAATGATGCAATTTATGTAACTGACCTTAATGGTCAATTCCTGGAAGTAAATCAGGTGGCTTGCGATCAACTGGAATACACCCGAAGTGAACTTCTTCATATGAACCCACAGGATATAGATTCTATTGATGATGTAGCACAGGTAGAGGCTCGAATCAATCAGTTGCTTCAGCATGGCCATGCCTTCTTCGAAACAGTTCATAATCGAAAGGATGGTTCTACTATTCCGGTTGAGGTTAATATTCGACTTATTGATTATATGGGGAAAAAGGCCATTCTTGGCATCTCACGAGACATTACCGAACGTAAAATAAATGAATTTTTACTTGTAGAGAAAGCAAAAGCTGAAGCTACCGCCCGTGCCAAAAGTGAATTTATATCCACCATGAGTCACGAAATTCGTACACCCCTAACTGTTATTATTGGATATGCAGATTTGCTTGGCATGCAAAGTTTTGGAACACTCAATAAGGAACAGGAAAGTTATGTTCAGAATATTTTAGAAAGTGGAACCCATCTTTTGGCTCTCATAAACGATGAACTTGATCTTTCTAAAATTGAAGCCTCTAAGATGGAACTTTATATTGAAGAAGTTTCTATACCCGATATTATTGATGATGTAAGAACTAAATTGATGCCCTTAACATTAAGTAAAAATATTGATATTCGGACAAATGTCAACCCTGATATCGTCACAATAAAAGCGGATAAGATGAAATTTAAACAAATACTCTACAATTTTGTAAGCAATGCTCTAAAGTTTACACCAGAAAAAGGCACGATTACTATCAAAACTCGTCCCATGAACAACATGATACAAATTGATGTTATTGATACTGGTATTGGAATATCTGAAGAAAACATGAAAGAATTATTCCAACCATTTAAACAAGTTAGTAATTTTGAGACAAGAGAACAACATGGAACCGGGCTAGGGCTTACTTTAGTCAAAAAGATCGTAGAACTACATGGTGGCGAGGTTTTGGTCGAAAGTGAAGTTGGAAAAGGAAGTACATTTGGATTTACTATGCCAATTGATCCTGAAAGCATATCCAATTAATTAATTTTATATTTAAATAGCTACCTCTATTTTTTGTTTTGGTATAAAATCGGGAATTTATATTTTATAATAAAAGAAATGTTAAAAAAGTAAAATTATTTACCAGCATAAACTGCTGGTAAATCTATACGCCCGAACCGGGATTCGAACCCGGGTCGGAGCCTCGACAGGGCTCCATGATAGGCCTCTACACTATTCGGACATTTCGACTGGTTGCTGTTATGAGCACTCCTAAAACGCTTCTACACATATAAACATATCGCATCTTTGGACTGTTTCAGTCATTTTTACATTTTTTTATTTTCGATTCGTTCGTCCAATTGCTCAATTGCTCATTTGTTCACTTGTTCAGCAGCTATTTTCCCGCATTCTTCATACCTGAAACATCCGATCACATGGTCATTGACCATTCCGACCGCCTGCATGAATGCATAAACTATGGTAGGGCCTACAAAAGAAAATCCTCTTTTCTTTAGATCCTTGCTTATTTTTTCAGATAATTCGGTCGTTGCTGGAATCTCACTCATGGATTTGAAGGAGTTCTGTATAGGCCTGTAGTGGACGAAACTCCATATGTACTTATTAAATGATCCAAATTCATCTCTTATCTCAATGAACGAACTGGCATTCTTTATTGAAGACATTATCTTCCTTCTGTTGCGTATGATCCCACTGTTCTGCATCAGTTCCTCGATCTTTGCACCATCATAGGCTGCAATTTTATTGAAGTCAAAGTCATCAAAGGCTTCTTTATATGATGCCCTCCTTTTCAAAATCGTATTCCAGCTCAAACCTGCCTGTGCACCTTCCAGTATCAGGAATTCGAACAGAATTCGATCATCATGTACAGGTACTCCCCACTGACTATCATGATACTCTATTTCAAGGTCGTTTGCATTTGCCCACTCACAACGAAGTTTTATACATTTCAGACATATGTTAAAGGTTTTATAGTTTCTTTTAGAAAATCCTACAAGAGGAGTAAAGATCCGATAAGGGAGTAAACGATGAGTGGATCAAAGAAAGAAGAAAACTTAAAGGAACTAATGCAAATACCGGGGTTTGGGAAGAAATCAGCTTAGCAACTATGGGACCTGGGGATACATTCCATCTCCGAACTCAAGGGCAAAGACCCTGAACTGATGTATCTTCAATTAATTGATCTAAGAGGCAGACACATAGACAGATGTGTATTATACGGCATCAGGGAAGCAGTCTATTATGCATCCCACAAAAACCATGATCCTGAACTGCTCAAATGGTGGAACTGGTCCGATAAAAATATGGAAAAAAGGAAGAAAGAAAAAAGTGATCCTAATGATAAAGTTAGCTCTTCTTTTTTAGTTCACTTATCAGATCCAAAATAAAGAGGATCAACTTATCATTGGATGAACGATTAATGAATTAACCTAATCAAATTAAATCAGATCAGATCAACTTCTTTCCAGCATTATCTCCGGAGATACATTCGAAGACCTCTGTGATCTTCATGACCATCAGAGCTTTTGCAGGGAACTTGTCGCCCTTTGCCTTTGCATCAGCATAGGCTTTGTCATAGTCTTCACCGCTTGTCTTGACCTCGACATCTCCCTTTATCTGGAAGCAGGCGCCTACCTCAGGACCCCAGACAAAGATGGATGCTACAGGATTCTCATCCAGGTTCTCCCGGGTCTTCAGGAAATAGTTGTCCGTGACCCAGATAGTTTCATCATCGACTAACTGGCACATGCCAATGGGGATGACATTTGGCATTCCTGCCTTTGATGCTGTTGCAAATGGGAAAATTCTTACCTTTGAAAATGCTTCCTTCATATCTTCTGTGAGTTTGACCATCTAAATCACCATTTCTAATAAAATAATAATTATCTCTTATGAGACCTAAAGAGAAAACACGCTATACCTTAATAAGAATTTCTTATTTGTTCCATGTTGCCGTTATCGGAACGTTTTTAACCACTCTGAATGCACCTGCATTGATGCATTTATAGTTTCTGAATCTGCATTGGAATGATGATAATCATCCTCTTGAAGTATATCATGAAAAAAAGAATGAAATAAAAATAAGGAAACAACAAATTATTGATAGCAATATTGCTGTTCCGTACTTTTCTGTATTAATTAGAATAACTTGTCAAGGAAATACTGGTGGATCCTCATATCCTCGGTCAGCTCCGGGTGGAATGCCAGTGCAAGGACATTGTCCTGTTCAGCAGCAACGATTTTGTCATCAATTGACGCAAGGACGTTCACACCCTCACCTGCTTCAAGGATCGCCGGTGCCCTGATAAAAACGGCGTTGTATGGTGAATCCAGTACTGAAACATCGAGGTCGACCTCGAAGGACTGGAACTGCCTTCCAAAAGAGTTCCTGTTTACCTTTATATCCATCAGTCCAAGCAGGTATTGATGTGTCTTCTCGACCTGTGAATCTCCACTCTTCGCAAGAAGGATCAGACCTGCACAGGTACCAAGTATTGGGATACCTTTCTCTTTTGCCTGCTTGATCTCCTCGTCAATGCCTTCCCTGAGGATCAGGCGGCCAAGAGTTGTGCTTTCCCCGCCCGGGAACACGAGGCCATCACATGTAGGAACTATTCCTTTGTGCTTGATAGTAACTACCTCAGCAGTTTCTCCACGCTCAGCGAGTGCTCTCTCAACAGATTCAACATGTTCGGCAACATCGCCCTGAATAGCAATAACACCTATACGCATTATAAACACCGTAAAAAAAGAAAGAAAAGAAAAAGGTTACCAGCCGCGTGTCTGGAGAACCTGTTCATCCGGAATGGAATCAACACTGATTCCTTTCATGCCTGCACCGATACCTTTTGAGATCTCTGCGAGCACTTCAGGATTGTCGTAGTTGTTGACAGCCTCAACGATAGCTTTTGCCATCATTGCAGGGTTCTCTGCCTTGAAGATTCCTGATCCGACGAAAACACCGTCAGAGCCAAGTCTCATCATGAGAGCTGCATCAGCAGGAGTTGCGACACCGCCAGCTGCAAAGTTCACAACAGGAAGACGCTGCATCTCTGCGGTCTCCATTACGAGCTCAATAGGTGCTTCGATGTCTCTTGCAGCCATAATAAGCTCTTCCTTTGTCATGCCCTTGAGGGTTCTGATCTCTCCCTGGATCTGCTTCATGTGGCGTACTGCTTCCCTGACGTCACCAGTACCAGCTTCGCCCTTTGTACGGATCATAGCTGCACCTTCGTTGATCCTTCTGAGTGCTTCACCGAGGTTACGTGCACCACATACGAAAGGAACAGTGAACTGTGTCTTGTCGATATGGAAGCTTTCGTCAGCAGGTGTGAGTACTTCTGACTCATCGATCATGTCAGAGCCAAGTGCCTGCAGGATCTCAGCTTCAACAAAGTGTCCTATCCTTGCTTTTGCCATTACCGGAATTGTTACGGATTCAATGATGTCAGCAGTTACCTGTGGGTCAGCCATCCTTGCAACGCCGCCTTCCTTCCTGATATCGGAAGGTACAGCGTGAAGTGCCATAACTGCAACAGCTCCTGCTTCTTCAGCGATCCTTGCTTCCTCAGGAGTTGTAACGTCCATAATAACGCCGCCTTTCTGCATCTTTGCAAAACCGCGCTTGATAAGTTCGGTACCATGTCGTAATTTTTCAAGTTCCATAAGATCATCCTTCTGTCGATTTATTGTACTAAATATAGTCAATGCTTAAAAGTGTTTAGTTCGTGTCATTCCTCTTTCTTAATTCTTGCAACACCCACAACCTTGTCGCCAGGTTTCACATTCATTATTTTAACACCCTGTGTGTTCCTGCCCTGTGCACGTATGTCTTTCACAGGTATCCTGATGATAATGCCTTCAGAGCTGGTGACCATGACCTCATCGTCATCATGCACAGCCTTCACATTTATGACCGGACCATTACGCAGGCTTGTGACTATGGTAATGACACCCTGTCCACCACGTTTCATGCTACGGTATTCATCAAAGGTAGTACGCTTTCCATATCCATTCTCGGTTATTGTCAGCAACTTGCTTTCCGCATCAACGAGGTCAAGGCTTACCACAACATCATCGCCTGCAAGCTTCATACCGCGTACTCCTCTTGCAGTTCGTCCCATTGAACGTACATCGTCCTCAGAGAACCTGATGGCCTTTCCATGCCTTGATACCATCATTATTTCCTTTGAGCCGTCGGTAAGTGCTACATTGACAAGATCATCACCATCGTCAAGGTTTATAGCAATAATACCTGCCTTTCTGACATTGCTGAAATCAGACAACTGCGTCTTCTTTACAGTACCGGACCTAGTAGCCATGAACAGGTATTTGTCCTCGTCGAATTCCTTTACAGGTATCATTGCAGTAACGGATTCGTTCTCTGCAAGTTCAAGAAGGTTAACGATCGCCTTACCTTTGGATTGTCTGCTTCCCTGCGGAACATTGTAGACCTTTAACCAGTGTACCTTTCCACGGTTCGTGAAGAACATCAGGTAATTGTGAGTTGAAGACACGAAAATGTCCTCAACGAAATCCTCTTCCTTGGTCTCCATACCCATGACACCCTTACCACCCCTGTGCTGCTGGGTATAAGTGTCCACTGGCATCCTCTTGATATAACCGCTATTTGTGATCGTTACAACAACATCTTCCTCGGGGATAAGATCCTCATCCTCGATGTCAACGTGGGAACCTGTGATCATTGTCCTGCGTTTATCTGCGAACTTGTCACGGATCTCCTGCAACTCTTCCTTGATGATCGTATATTTCCTCTCATCGCTGGCGATGATCTCCTTCAGGTCACCAATGAGCTTAATGAGTTCCTCATGCTCGTCCTCGATCTTCTGCCTTTCCAGTCCTGTCAGGCGCTGGAGGCGCATATCGAGAATAGCCTTTGCCTGGACCTCATCCAGACCGAACTTGTTCATCAGACCTTCCCTGGCTTCCTCAACGGTCTTTGAACCGCGGATAAGAGCAATGACCTCATCAATATGGTCAAGTGCGATAAGCAGTCCCTTAAGTATGTGTGCCTTCTCCTCAGCTTTTCTCAGGTCGTACTGGCAGCGTTTGAGAATAACTTCGATCCTGTGCTCCAGGTAGATCTGAAGTATTTCCTTGAGAGTAAGTTCCCTTGGAATCCCATCCACCAGTGCAAGATTAATGATACCAAAAGTGGTCTGCATCTGTGTGTGCTTGTAAAGCTGGTTCAGGATAACTTCTGGATTGGTGTTCCTTGTAAGTTCGATAGCAACACGAATACCATCCCTGTCAGACTCATCACGAAGATCGGAAATACCGACTATCCTTTTGTCTCTCACAAGTGAGGCAATGTTCTCGATGAGTTTGGCCTTATTGACCTGATAAGGTAGCTCTGTTACGACAATACGGTTCTTGTCGTGTTTCATTTCCTCGATAGAGGTCACTGCACGCAGCTTTATAGGGCCACGTCCTGTCTCATATGCAGACCTGATACCCTGTGTACCGAGAATTGTAGCGCCTGTTGGGAAATCCGGTCCTTTGACTATTTCCATAAGCTCCGGGATCGTAGTTTCCGGCTCATCAATAAGTTTTAATGTGGCATCGATCACTTCACCAAGGTTGTGAGGTGCCATGTTAGTGGCCATTCCGACTGCAATACCGGTAGAACCGTTAATAAGAAGATTTGGAAGCTTCGCAGGAAGCACTGAAGGCTCCTTGAGAGAACCATCGTAGTTCGGCTTGTAATCTACGGTCTCTTTATCGATATCTGAGAGCATCTCATTGGAGATACGGTCCATGCGGACCTCAGTGTATCGCATTGCTGCTGCTGAATCACCATCAATTGAACCGAAGTTACCCTGACCATCAATAAGTGGATACCTCAGGGAGAACTCCTGTACCATCCTCACAAGGGAATCATAAACTGCAGTGTCACCATGGGGGTGGTATTTACCAAGAACGTCTCCCACTACACGGGCGGACTTCTTGTAGGCCTTATCAGATGTGATCCCGGCTTCCTTCATGGAATACAGGATACGCCTGTGTACCGGCTTGAGACCGTCACGTGCATCAGGTAATGCCCTTCCCACAATAACGCTCATTGCATAATCGATATACGAGTTCTTCATTTCGTCCTGTATCAACACAGGCACGACCCTTTCACCTGTATCGGTAGGCCGGATGTCCAGAGGTGCTTCATCTTCTGGCTGTACGTCTGTAGGCTCATTGTTCATATTATCTGCCATCTTATCTCACCTCACACATCCAGATTGACAACTTCTTTTGCATGCTTCTGTATGAATGCTTTACGCGGTGCGACCTCATCTCCCATCAGGATAGAGAATATCTCATCAGCAGCTACTGCATCTTCCATGCTTACCTGCAATAATGTCCTTGTCTCAGGATTCATTGTGGTTTCCCATAGCTGTTCAGGATTCATTTCACCAAGACCCTTGTATCTCTGGATGCTGGTTCCTTTTTCACCGATCTCTTCAAGCTTTGCTGCCTTTTCCCTGTCAGAATAGACATAATGTTCAGCCTTTCCTTTCTTTATGCGATAAAGAGGAGGCTGGGCGATGTAAACATAACCTGCATCGATAAGCGGTGTCATGTACCTGAAGAAGAAAGTAAGTATGAGTGTTCGTATGTGTGCACCATCGACATCAGCATCAGTCATTATGATGACTTTGTGGTAACGTGCCTTTTCCAAATTATAGTCCTCTCCGATACCTGTACCCATTGCAGTGATCAGGGAGAGCACTTCGTTGTTCTTAAGTACTTTTGCAAGACGTGCTTTCTCAACATTGATGATCTTACCCCGAAATGGCAGGATCGCCTGGAACTTACGGTCACGTCCCTGTTTTGCTGAACCGCCTGCAGAATCTCCTTCCACAAGATAGACTTCGCTTACGGTAGGGTCCTTTTCAGAACAATCTGCCAGCTTTCCAGGAAGTGTGCTGACCTCAAGGGCGCTCTTCCTTCGGGTAAGTTCACGTGCTTTCTTGGCAGCTTCCCTTGCGCGCCTGGCATCCAGTGCCTTCTGGAAGATGATAGTTGCTACCTTTGGGTTCTCTTCCATGTACTCTGAAAGTCCTTCTGAGACCATGGAGTCTACTATTCCCTTAAGCTCGCTGTTACCAAGCTTGGTCTTTGTCTGTCCCTCGAACTGGGGTTCTGTGAGCTTCACACTGATAATGGCTGCAAGCCCTTCACGAATATCCTCACCTGAGAGCTTCTCATCACCTTTTACCACATTATTCTTCTTGATGTAATCATTAGCAACACGTGTAAGTGCTGTCTTGAACCCGACAAGGTGAGTTCCACCTTCGTGAGTGTTGATGTTGTTAGCAAAAGAGTAGACGTATTCCCCATAGCTGTCAGTGTACTGCATGGAGATCTCGACTATGGTACCTTCTTTTTCTCGTTCGAAATAGATAGGGTCCTTGTGAAGTGGCGTCCTGCTCATGTTAAGATGCTCGACGAAAGAGACGATACCTCCTTCATACTCAAAGACATCCTGTTCCATTTCCTCCGGTCTTGCATCAGTTATGCTGATACGGATACCTTTGTTGAGGAATGCAAGTTCCCTAAGCCTTGTAATAAGAGTGCTATAATCGAAATGGAGCGTTTCAAATATCTTGCTATCAGGCATGAAAGTACTCTTTGTTCCGCTACCTTCTGCATCCCCGATAACAGATACATCAGCAACCGGTGCACCATACTCATAACGCTGATAGTACAATTTTCCGTCACGTTTTACTTCAACTTCCATCCATTCGGAAAGGGCATTGACAACTGATACACCAACACCATGGAGACCACCTGATACCTTGTAATTGCTCTTATCGAACTTTCCTCCTGCGTGCAGGACCGTAAGTACGACCTCGAGAGCGGATTTCTTATATTTCGGATGGGTGCCAACAGGTATTCCACGACCGTTGTCCACAACGGTAACAGAACCATCAGAATTGATGGATACATCTATTGAATCACAATATCCTGCAAGTGCTTCATCGATACTGTTGTCAACTATTTCGTACACGAGGTGATGAAGTCCTCTGGTGTCTACACTTCCGATATACATGCTGGGTCGTTTGCGTACTGCTTCCAACCCTTCAAGTACCTGAATGTGTGTTGCATCGTAATCTTGCCTGTCACTCATCTCGATTTTCTCCATGTGATGTGGCTTTTAGCTCTTAAATAAAATCATTTATCCTGTAAATGATATTTGTAGACAAAAAGTCAGTATGAATTAATTTAGTTTCAATTTACCAGATATTGTTTTTCATCTAAATTATCTGCTCGTACTATGCATTACATGTATATAAATGTATGATTGGTAATTGGGTTTATTTGGGAACCAATTTGTAGGAATATTAGATATATTGGATATATCGGAATATTACCAATACCAATACAATAAATCAGATCAGAGGATATAATCTGAACTTAACAACTCACATCTTACCTTAGAGAGTCTTAAGCAGTTTGTTGTAATATCTCAGTATCTGCCAGACTCCAGACGACCTCTCCGTTGAACTTATAATCGACCGGTTCTATTGCACGTGGAGACCTTAAAAGCCAGCCTTTAATGTTCTCACAATAGTTATCTTCCCGGTTCATATGACGTCTTTGGTCAAGTTTGAAATGAAAATCCGATTCATATTCCATACATTCGACCAGGTTTGCTGTCCCGATTATCATTCCTGTGGGCAGATCATCAAACAGGTCAGCAGGAACATTACAGTTCTCATTCACCCATTTCAGGTCCTTCTTACGAATAGGTGCTCTGCTAGCATAGATAGCGATCGTCCCCCGAATAGAGGTATTCTTCGAACGTATGTCTATATTTTTTAGCCCGTGTATTACCAGTGATGCCCATGGCTGCCTTATTGCAAGGACATGTATCTTTGGGTATGGCAATGCATGTTCATCCCCCATGTCCATACCACATTCGAAAAGCGTGCTCTGCTGGTGTGTGGAAGGTAAGAAACGGTCAAAATAAGTTGGTTCTTTTGGAATAACAGCGACATTCCATGTTTCATCCAATTTGATATTTGAGCCGGAAGCTGTTGAATTTTGAACCATCTTTTCACCGAATGCATTTTGTAAAGGCTACATTTTTTTAATTGTAGCTTTAAGCCAGAGTTCACTTATTAGTGGCAATATTTGTATTACTTTACCCTCTACTACTCTTTTTTATATTTATTTTTTGTTAATTTCCCAATAGTTAGCTATATTTACATGGATGCAATTTAGAGTACAAGAATAGCTTATATACTAACAGGCTTATCAAAAGCGTCATAAAGCGCTATACATATCATTTTGATAACTTTGTAAGGTGAATATATGTCATTAGAAAACCCAAGAACACATTATACCTCACAGATCGATCCGGAAAAGATCGGTGATGAAAAGGTCACTGTCTGCGGATGGGTACATGAAGTCAGAGACCTTGGCGGAATCTGCTTCCTGGTTGTCCGTGACCGTGAAGGAAAGGCACAGGTAACACTTGTCAAGAAGAAGATCGACAAGGAGATCTTCGATGCTGCAAGAAAACTTGTACGTGAGTCCATCGTGGCTGTGACCGGTTCTGCAAAACCTGAAGGCAAGGCTCCAAACGGCTATGAGATCATCCCTGAAGAGATCGTTGTCCTTAACGAAGCTGAATCACCACTTCCAATGGACACCACTGGAAAGGTAGATGCTGAACTTGACACACGTCTTGATTCAAGGTTCATTGACCTGAGACGTGAAAGGACCACAGCTATCTTCAAGATAAGACATGAGGTCCTTCGTTCAGTGAGAAATTTCCTGTCCGATGAAGGTTTTATTGAGACATCAAGCCCTAAGGTCGTTGCAACAGCTACCGAGGGTGGTACATCCCTTTTCCCTATCACATATTTTGACAGGGAAGCATTCCTGAACCAGAGTCCACAGCTTTTCAAGCAGATCCTTATGTCCGGCGGACTTGACAGGGTATTCGAGATCGGACCTATCTTCAGGGCAGAGGAGCACGACACCCGCAGACACCTTAATGAAGCTACATCCATCGATATCGAGGCAAGTTTCGTAGACCACTTCGAGGTCATGGAGATCCTCGAGAACATGATCGCTTACGTCTATGGGCAGGTCATCGAGAACGAAGCAGCTTCCCTTGAGAACCTTGGTATTGAGCTCGAAGTTCCAAAGACACCATTCATGAAGATCCCTTATAGCGAGGCTATTGACATTGTCAATGCCAAGGGTGAGGAAATGATCGAATGGGGTGGAGATCTTGGTACAGTTGCAGAGCACACCATTGGTGAGTATGTGTTCAAGGAAACCGGAGAATCACACTACTTCATCACTGACTGGCCAACCGAGATCAAGCCATTCTATGCTATGCCTTACGAGAACGACCCATTGATATCCAAGTCATTCGATATGATGCACAGGACAATGGAGCTTTCCTCCGGTGCACAGCGTATACACCTGCATGACATGCTTAAGGAAAGGATCGAATCCCAGGGACTTAACCCTGATGGGTTTGACTTCTACCTGCGTGCATTCAAGTACGGTATGCCACCACACTCCGGATGGGGTGTTGGTTGTGAGCGTCTTGTCATGACAATGCTCGGTGTTGAGAACATTCGCGATACTGTTCTGTTCCCAAGGGACAGGAAGCGACTGTCACCTTAAGGGTGGCAGTCCCATCATTTATTTTCCGGTAAAAGGGGAATTAAAATGAAAGAAAGAAATGCAAATGCATCAAGTGCTGAGAAGCAGGCAGCAGGAATTGCAGCAGCTGATCTTGTAAAGGACGGCATGGTCATCGGTCTTGGAACCGGTTCCACCACAGCTTTTGCTATTGCAGAGGTTGGAAGGCGTGTAAGAGAGGAAGGACTGGATGTTCTTGCAGTTGTTACATCCTATCAGGCCGAAATGCTTGCTATTGAAGCAGGTGTGCCACTTACAAGCCTCGCTGAGCACCCTGTGCTCGATCTTGCTATCGATGGTGCAGACCAGGTCGATGCTAACCTGAATGTCATCAAGGGCGGCGGTGCAGCACACACTCGTGAGAAGGTCGTAGCCTACTCAGCAAAACGCTTTGTTGTGGTCGCAGATGATTCCAAGATGAGTGAAAAGCTTAACCACTTCGTGCCTGTGGAAGTACTTCCATATGCAAGAGAACTTGTGAAAAAGCAGATGATCGAACTTGAAGGTGTCCCTCTAATAAGAATGGCATCCCGCAAGGACGGTCCTGTCATCTCCGATAACGGAAATGTCATCATGGATGTTGAATTTGGCACCATTGAGGACCCGGCAGAACTTTACCAGAGGCTGTCTGCCTGTGTGGGTGTTGTCGAGCACGGTCTTTTCCTGAACACCGACGAGGTCTATGTTGGCAGGAAAGGCGGCGCTGTTGAGATCATAAAATAATCGTCGTATTACAATTTCCAATGCGTGGTCCTTTAAGATATATTCAGGACCTGCATTGTGCTTTTTTTATTTTTGGATTTTAATCAATAATTTATTGGCATATAAGATTGATTAAAAACTTTTGAACACCATTTCTTTCAATGATTCTTCGATATTAAAGATCTCATCCATATTCCCGGCTAAGAGTATAACAGCAAAATCTCCGGATAACGGCAATGTATCGCAGCTAAAAGGAAATACAGAATTTAATTTTTTGCCATCATAAAGTACTGGCTCAATACGTTCAGTTAGCTCAAGAAATGAGCATGCTTCTGTCCTGATCTTTATAAATTTCCAGAATGGAATGGGAGATAATAATTCTTCAATGTTATCTACGATCATGCTCACATAAGAGGAACCGTTAAAACGAGCATTATTTTCAACAGGAAATATACCATCATCCGATACAATATAATCTATACCGACTACACCCCGATATCCGAATTCAGCCATATTAGTTACAATTTTTGCAGATGTTTTTGTAATGCAATTTAAAGTATCTGCTGATGCATTTGCTTCTTTGAGAGTGCCAACGTGTACCATCCCCCTTTCGCATATTTGATCTCGCATGCCAAGTGAATTTATATTTTCATCTCTGCTGATCGCCCACTGATCATTCGGAGAAGAAGAAACATTCAGAAAAGGTTCAATGATAACAGATCGTTCACCGCTAACTGCAATTTCGTGATATATTTCAGAAATACCATTGCCTTTCGTTTTGTATAACGACATGCCGGCTTCACCCAAAGTACCGCGAATAATAACAGTTTCGCAGGTTGACAGATATTCGTTAATGATGTTTTCCATATCCGTACAATTTTCATTGTCTTCAGGATGCATTTCAAATGAAGTACCTTCAACAACAGCTATCCCTAATTCTTGACATACGGTCTTGAAAGCTGACTTATCATTATACTTTAGTGTTGCAGTTTCAGTTGCTCCAAAAAGATCAGCTCCAAGAACTTTTGCAGCTTCAGTTTCCATACGACCTGAAAACCATGGCACATATACAGGTTTTTTCCCGAACTGCCTTATGATCTTTTTAACTGGTTCAGGATCATTAACGATAAGTTCTGAGAGCGACATTTCTCCTGAATAAGCATTATATTCTACAATATGATCCGAACCCAGACCATGAGAACGCAGCCATTTATGATACTCAGAGTCCAGCTTTCCGCGTAGAACTACCACATCATCAGGACGTGCTACCGGAAGCACTCGGTCACATTTTGAATTAACGGATGCATCACGGCGTGGGAACTGTGAAAAACGATCTGCCCCGTAAATTATTAGCTCATTGTCATTGTTTGAGATACATTTTCTGAGTGATTGATATTCATACATTAAATCTTCCTTTTTTATACAAATAGTTCCCATTTTATTGTTACTTGCTCCACAGCATCCAGCTATAGATGACTGTTAACACCAGGGCATAAACCAGGAGAACAGAAAACCACCTGCCAGAAAACTTGGGCGTTCGGATTGGTGCTAAATTAAAGACAGCCATAAACATAAACAATGAATATATAGCGACTGAAAAGATCGGATGGCTAAAAAAACTGTCAAACAGGAAGAGAAAAGCAAGAATAATGACATTGTTGTCAAGTGCCAATCCCATGTATGTCGAATCATCGACCAGGCCGAAAACATTGAAGTAACTCAGCCGTATTGCACTGACAGCGACGATCACGAATGCTCCAGGCAAGAACCATGGACTGAAATCCCCATAGCTCAAGAGAAATACAGCGGGGCAAATTCCAAAACTTACAATATCTATCAATGAGTCAAGCTGTCCCCCGAAAGCTCGATATTCATCAGTTCGTCCCTTCATCCTGCGAGCAATGAGACCATCACCCCAGTCAAAAACAACAGCCCAGATCATTCCAATTATCGCGATAGGTAAATTGCCTAATATGGCATAGTATATGCTAAGGACCGCACATAACAATCCTGCAAGAGAACAGATGTTTGGAAGGTCCCGGGCGAAAGCAAGCATTCCTGTCTGATGCGATTGCTGATGATCAGAATCGTTCATCAGAATACTTCCACTTTGTTGGAGTCAATAACATCTACTAATGCTTCAACTAATTTGCAATTTTCTGCTTCAGTACGGCTGGCGATACGAACATAACGGTCAGAATCAGGTAGGGTCTTGTCCTTACAGTGTTTTATGTACATATTATGCTCAATGAACAACTTCCGTGTGACTTCAGGACCACTTTGTGCATGATCAGGGAGGCGGCAGAAAATAAAGTTCGCATCGGGTTTATAAACAGTCATTCCCGGGATAGCACACAGGCTTTTGTACAGATTATACCTGTCGATCCGTACCTGTTTACAGCTTTCGACAAAATCCTGTCTGTAATCAGGCAATATTCGCAGAAACTCTTCGGCAAATCCGTTAATGTTCCATATATGTACACCTTTTCTTACAGATTCAGCAAATGCTAAATTTGCAGTTAGCAGATAACCAATCCTGATACCACAGATACCATAGGCTTTGCTCATGCTTTTAATGATGGCTATGTTCGGATAACGTTCGAGTTCATGTTCCAGAGTTGCCTTATCCTGATCATGTGCAAAATCTATGAATGATTCATCGATGATCAGCATACAGTCATGGTCTGCAAGTTTTTGTGCAAGAGATATTAGATCAGACTTTGGAACCAGGATCGATGTTGGGTTATTAGGTGTTACCACGACAGCAACATCTGCTTTAACCTTGATCGCTTCATCAGCAAACTTGTCTACATCCAATTGAAAAGATGGAAATTCAAGAGGAAATTCAACTACTTTGCCTACTGATGCTGCATTCACATATTCATTAAAAGATGGTACTGGAACGATCAACTTGCTGGATATATGGCCGGATATGATCTTGATAAGTTCGGCAGCACCGTTTCCTACAACGATCCTTTCAGCAGGCTGATCGATCAGATCACCTATGAGATCGTCAAGAGCATCCTGTGCAATCGGGTAGTTAAGGACAAGGTCGTGAATTTTATCTTTAAAACTTGTAAAAACTTCTTCTGGCGGGAAATACAGATTATAAAGATAAGCATGATCAATAAAGTCATGGCGATAGTAACCACCATGCTGTCCGGAAATAAATTCATATTTTTCAGATTGAGTCTCATAATTTTGTTGCATCATGCATCCCCTCCATAGAACTTTTTTGATGTGATACTTTATTTTTTAATTTGTTAGCCTCAATAAGTGGTTTCAGGTTGAAAGAGCTGGGCTTAGGCAATGGTTTTAAACCTGAAAGTGAACGAGGAATCCTCACCTTCACCCCACATTTTGATTGCTGGAAAAACGGCCTTGGTCTTCCAGAAGTATGTGGATTTGTGTCGTAAGGAATTATTGTTTCGTATTTATCCGCCTAAAATAGAGTCTCAGCCTTTGCCAGGTCTGCAACTGTATCGATCTCATACCATCGCTTGCTGTCAAAAGAGACTGTTTTAAGGTCGAGACTGCCATCAGCTACCATTTCAGCAAATACGGTTTCATAATAGTCATTTACTTTGCCGGCTGAAATGTACTGGTCAAGTCTTTCTGTAATACGCTGCCATGAAGATAGTGAAAAACTGTAGATATTAACAGTCTTGTATCTGGCCTCATCAAAAGTCCCAGCAATACCATTTTGGAATTTCTTAACATTTTGGGATCGATTGACTGTGACAGTGGAACCATTCATCCACGGTTGCATGCGTGCTACGGCAATTCTGTCAGGAGAGCACATTTCATCCAGAAGAGACCCATCAAAAACAAGATCACTTTCAACAAGCAAAAACGGCTCATTGATGATATTGCGTGCCATCCAGAGTGAATATATGTTATTGGTGGTCGCGTAAAGGGGGCTTATAATAAAGTCGATCTCCATTCCACAAGCCCGCGTTTCTAAAAAATCACGAATACATTTTTCCTGGTATCCTGTGACTACAACAAGACGTTTGAAGCCTTGCTTTTTCAAATTAATGACAAGTCGTTCAAGAATAGACGCCTCATGAACCATTGTGAGGCATTTCGGTGTGTCGCGTGTCAGAGGATAAAGACGGCTGCCCTTTCCGGCTGCCAATAATAATGCTGTAGTTATGGCTCCATTACCACGATTACTGTGGTCTGGGTTCATTGTATATCCGATTGTGTTTTTTCCATCATATATAAAGGAGTTGTTAGTACTTAAGGAGGATGGTAGTAATATCGGTCAATTCTGCCTCAGCTACTAAATTAATTTAAAGATGGAGATGCTGAAATCATTAAGTCATTTCAACTTGCTGAACTGATCTTGCAAAAAAGAGGAAGAAAGATCTGCAATGGTCATCAGACCGATAATGCATGTGTTTTCCACGTTCTTTTTAATTTCTGCTCACGGGCCCAATAAATGGTCTCTGTTGATGTTATATTGTATCCTATGATAGCTCCTATGGTGCTTATTTCAGTTGCATCAATAGTCTCTTCTTTTGAAAAACCGGGGGTATTCAATTCCACCTGACCACTAATCTCTACCGAAGATTTTCCGTTTATAGTTCTGTCCACAACTATAGTATTGTTTTCGGTCACTACCATTTTTGAGATGTTCTCACCGAAAATTGGTTCTACCGAATTTACGTATACATCTTCATCCCCGGAATTATACAAAAAGGCATTGAAACTAAGTCTATGACTGTCAGTATTGTTCCCATCAATGGATCCCAAGCCGACTGACATTACCGGTATTTGTATACCTTCAGGGACCTCTTCGACAGTTGCCATGTCATTGATGCTATATCCGATCGCAATTCCTAATAAAAGTATAAGTAGACCATATACAACTGCTTTATCCATTTAGCAAAAACCCCCACTACTAAAACTCAGACTCTGTAGAAATCCATCCTTTTTTTTATATTCTCACTTCACTTCATATACAGAAGAAGTATAATCACAAAAGTTTTAGACTAAATTAAGACAAATATTATCTTACCTTTTTGTTGTGGGGTTTAGCTGTTTCTGCTTGACTTTGCTGAACCCATACATTATAATAAAATCGCCCATGTTTTATAAATTTTTTGACTGATGTTTGCAAAATTTCCTTACTATAATTGCAACCTTACATAAAATGTACATAACATTGTTATTGCAATTCTGAAAAGAAACCATAGGGAGAATCTTTGTGCAAGGAAGTACGGAAATTAAGAAAAAAAGTGAAATTAAATATTGATACACAACCTTGCCAGATATGTCAAGGTTATGTATTTAGTTTAGTTGAGGATTCTACAGAGCTAAAATCAGTCATCCTCTCTTACCGGACAGGCACACATCTCGAGTAATGCTTCCTCGCTTGTCTGTGAACCACGTCCTATAAGAATATCCCCTTCCTTGACCATTGTTCGCGGTACAGGACTGTAGACCCAGCGTTCATGGCGCTTGATGGCCATTATATGAATACCGGTCTCGGTCTCAAGCTTCAGCTCCCTGAGGCTTTTGCCTATTATCGGAGAACAGCCGTCAACCTGCATCTTTATCATGACCTCATCGGATTCACGCACTGCTATAGTGATGATGGGGTGAAGGTCGATATCACGAAGGACAATGTCTGCAATTCCGTATGCAGCATCGGAGATGAACTCGGATGCATTAGCAAGGTGAAGCAGACCACGAAGGTGATTCACATCAGGAACATGTTTAGCGGTCTCAAGTACCCAGTGCTGAAGATCGGATTTCTTCTTATCCATCTCGGACTCAAGGGCCTTTACTTCTTCAGCGATGTCGGTGTTATCAAAGAGCAGGGCTGAATATGCAAGTCCTACGGACAGTTCTGCGGTGTTCTTCATATCAACTATAAGGTCCACTGCTTTTTCGAGATCCTTTAAAACGCTCACATGTTCGAACTTGCGTGGTATGTAATTTTTCATGGTTGCAAGTTCAACAAGCAGAGGCACACCTTCGTCATGACCTCTTGCGAAGATCACATCGTTTGGACGGACACGGGTGTCGTGATGCGGATCATAGATCCAGTCATTGCTCCTTCGAATGGCGATTACCCACATACCAGTCTCGACCTCAAGTTCAAGGTCTTCAAGGGTACGTCCACACATATCGGAATTCTCATTGACAGTCGCCTTTACAATTGTCTCTTCGGCTTCCCTGAGACCAAGTTTAAGCTCAAGAGGGATACCGAGATCCATCTCTACGATCTTTGCGATATCACCGGCTGCGTTGGCAATGGTCTCGGCGGATGCTGCCACCTGAAGAACACCTACCATATCTTCTGCTTCATCGATACGGCGTGTGCTTAACATTGCGGCCATTTTCATATGGTAATGAAGAGTGTCCATCCGTTCTTCAAGATGAAGTACTTCTTCAGAAATATCCTCGTCATCATATACCATTGCAGAATAAGCAAGATCTACCATCAGTTCCGAAGTATCCTTCATCTCAATAAGAAGGTCTTTTAGATTCCTCGGAATATACTTGATTTCTTTGTGACTCATATTATTGATACCAGTTATTAGGTATGATTTTTTAATTATTTATATATAATCGTTTTTCATGATCATTTTTAGATTATCTGCATCAGATGTAACGTTGTGAAAATAGCAATGATGCCAACGATATCTCCCAGTGTTGCGATGATAGGAATTACAGTATCATCGGGATCGATACCGAATCTGTGTGATGCGAATGCTATTGCGATGGTAGCTGAGAACACAGCGACCAGTTCAAAAATGCTGGAAATGATGCATATGGTAAATATTGTGAAGAAACTGAAGGTATTTTCTCCAAGACAGCATATCATCCAGGCAATAACGCTCAGGAACACCGAAGCTGACATCCCGACGATAAATGCTGCAATGACGCTGTTCTTAACGACCGGGTTCTTCTGGATGTGCGTGGTACCGATACCCATATGGAACGCCGAAGCCAGCCTTGCACCCAGCATACTTCCGGTATCGCCGCCGATCTTGATCAGCGCGGGTATCAGCAACAGTATGGTGGGTATGGCTACCAGATTCTCGATCTGGGAGTTCATCAGCTGACCTGCAGTAAGCCCGAGCAGTGATGTGAGCAAAAGGATAGGCAATCCCCTGCGGACAATGCTCTCGATGGTATAGTAGGTCATAACATCAGCACCACCTTTGCAGCCATTAACAGCATGAACATGGATACGATGTCCCCAATGGTCGCAATTGCAGGCGTCACAACGTTGTCAGGATCAAAACCGAACCTGAACATGCCTATTGCAAGGAGCACAGCAATAACCGCAAGAATGAGCCCTGAGGACACCCCTGCAAGCACAGCGATCAGCGTAAGGGATACAACTCCCGCACTTTCAAGCCCCAGCAGGGCTGTCATACCATGCCCTAATATCCCGAGAACCACAGAAAGAATAAAACCAAGCGTAAGCGACCCTAAAATATTATTAGTAAGCTCCGGATTGTTCTCGATCTTAGTAATAAGACCCATGTGTATAGCACTGCCAAGACGAGACCCAAGGGTGCATGAAATGTTCCCACGCATACCAAGAACTGCCGGATAAATGACGATCAAACCCGGAATCAGCTCAAGCTCATCAGTCATCCCCACAAGAATAAGACCAGCCACAGCTCCTCCTAACGTCGCAAGGATCTGGAACGGCAATGCCTCTTTCACAATAGACCGAATACTGGCATAATCTCCCAGGTATTCTTCCTCGATCTCAACATCGTCGTCCTCTTCAGCGTGGGAGCTGTAAGACATGTTGGGGTATTTGTACTATTAGTATTAAATGATTTGTGAGAGGTTGGGAGGTTAGGAGGAGGGAGATTAAGAATTTTGGTGAACCAGCTCAAAAAGCCAAAGTTATGATTTAACCAAAAATTGATTTAATCTCCTCATATTCAATATTTGTCTTCTTCATATCTGCAAATAGTTTATTTTTATTGATCCCCTTCAATTTATTATCCTCAATTATGAGCACATTTTTATGTTTTTGTAGAATATAATTTGCAGTATGTCTAGAAACTCCTAAATTTTGAAGGGCGATAGATAAACGGTTTTGTGTACCATACTCTAAAAACTGTGACCAATTTACCCCAGCGTTCTCTTCTCCAAAAACTTCAACTAGACTCATATAATAATGAGTGAAATACTTTTCAAATGAATATCTTAATGTCCCTTCAATGTCCTCAATAATACTACCAATAAGCGCGTTAATATGTTCTTTATTATTTTTATTAAATTCTCCAGCATCTTTATGTGCAATGTATATGTGTTTTTTATTGGTTACATGATAGTCTATTGAATCCTTTATTATTTGGTTAAGAGAAGTCCCATTAATCCATTGGTTCATAAGCAAAGCAAAATAGCTCAACGAATTTTTGTTCTTTAGATTTTTCTCCTTCTTATCCCATTCATAATTATCATAAAATTTTGACAATACCTTCAAGCAATTAGAATAGTCCACTTTTTGAGGTAATAGTACTGAAGAAGTATTTTTCCTTTTAAGAATAAAGTTGTATACTTTGTTTTGTATTTCAATATCAATTGATTGATTAGAATTCAAAACTTCCAGAGGAACTTTTAATTTTCCTGCTTTTTTATGAGCAATTGAAATTATTTCAGACTTATTCATTTCAATTAATTTTTGTATAACAGGGCTTTGATATCCACTATCTATTTTTAGCGTATCAATACAAATAATATTTGCAATGTACTCTAATATTTCTTTTTCTGTTAGAGTTCCTTTAATATCTTCATTTAGAAGTGTTTTTTCTATTTTCATTAACTCTTTTTCAGTATCAGTTTTTTCCTCGATAGTAGGTTTGAGTTTAATATCATTTTTTTGTTCTAATACTTCTGTATTTTTCCAATTTTTAATATCATCTCTAATACAATATATATTCCCAGATAATTCTTTTTTCAACCTTCCAGCTCTACCTGCAAGATTCCAAAAATCAATGTCTGTAAATTGTGATCTACCATTTTTATTGACAAGTATGAACACATTTTTAGTCGGAAGGTTTACACCTTCTAATAAGGTAGATGTGCAAAAAAGGTATTTTATGTGACCATCTCGATAAAGATTCTCTACAATATTTCGGACCAATTGAGGAAGACTTCCAAAATGGTATGCAATTCCTACTTCCAAAAAAGAGGCTAAGTAGAAATCTTCATGGATGTAATCCTGAATCTGTTTAATTGCTTTCTTTGTCTCTTGAGAAATTACAAAATTTTCTTTGCTTATAATATTTGCAAAGCTGAATGATTTTTCTATAGTTGTATTTTTTGAATTACAATAAACGATGTTGTAATCATTTTTACCCAAGTGTTTAATGAGATTATTTGTCTCATAAAGGTCAGTAAGTAATTTTGGATGAAATGTCTTGATCGAATCATCAATATAATGAGATACTGAGAATTCTAACATATTTATGAAAAATAAATTTTGAGATACTGGTGATTCGATTGTGTGGAAATTTTTGCTGGGATTCTTGTTAAATACTTTTAGAAAAATTTCTGGGTTCGATACATTTGGAGATGCAAAATATAAATTGATATTAGTGAATGTCTGCAATGTTTTTTCAATAGCTTTATAGGCAGTTACACTTCTCAAATCTTTCTGTGATGCTATTTTATGTGCTTCATCGACAAAAATAAAACCCAATGAAGGATTATCTTTTTTAGACAAATAGCTTAATAGTCTTTCAGGTGTTAGAATAAAAACATAATTAGAATTATCTTCTAATAATTCACTTACGTTAGAATTTGTTACAATTTTATACCCATATTCTTCAATATAGTTACCAAGCTCACTTTTTAAATCAAGAGTAAATTGGTTTATCAATGCTCTCGTGGGTACCATTATAACCAAATTTTCTTTGGGCGTATTTCCAAGTACTTCTCTGATAAATGACTTTATAATGAACGACTTTCCCATTGAAGTTGGACCAGAGAAACTGAATAATTTTGAATTCTTGAGCTTTGTGAATAATTCGTATTGTACATCTGTAAATACTAATCCTTCTGAATCTGGCACAGATTGAATAATCTCTTTAGCTGTTTTTTCCAAATTTCTATCAAAAGGTAATTTTGCAGGGTTTCTATCTTTTTTTTCCAGATATTCAATCGCTGGAAAATTTCCTAGCTTAGCAAAAACAGCTTTTGAATAAGTTCGATAAGTGGGATCCTCTTTATACGCATGATTCAATATGCTAATAATTTGATATGATTTATTACGAGCTTTAGAATCAGACGAATTTGAAAGAATATCAGCAAATCTCAACAAATGAACATACTCTTTTTCTGTAAGTTCTACGTCTCTTGTTGGCAACTGAAATAGCTCTGCTGATAACGAACTTGAAGCTTTTATGAATAATTCTTTAAAATATTGATCTCCAAGAACGTCTTCGGTTAATTTATCAATTAGAGTAGCATTCATGTTAAGTGGTCAATTTTTCAATGATGTCTTTTCTTATTTCTTTCAAATCTGTAAATGGGACGATATACAGATAAAAAGTGTAACCCCATAGATCTTTTTTTTCTATTTGCTTTTTTATGGTTTTAACAGAACTGAGAACTGAATCTTTAGTATTTTCTCTTAAATATTGGCGAAATTCTGCGTTACTAAGCTTTTTTTTATCATCATCAACTTTAATATCAAAACCTAAAAAGATTCCAAAAGATTTGTCTATGTTGTACTCATCTTCATTTGCAGACGGGATTATTATCTTTTTCAAAAAGTCATATGTTGAATCATCAACTGACTCCTTAATTAGTTGACTATTTATCAAATTCGTTTCAAATCTAACTTTATTCTTTTTATCATCTAAAAATTTCATTATTGAGCCAAATGCATCATATATCCCACTTTTTAAGTCAGAATCCAGTTTTGATTCTCCAAAAATTAACTGAAAATCACTAGAGTTTAACTTTAACAAATGTACCCCATCTGCCCCTTTTACATAATCGTTATTAGCCGTTTTTATTTCAAGTTTTGTTATTATTTTTGGAGCATTAAGGTGTGACTCAAGAAAACAATAGAGTAATACTTCACCCAATTCTCCTTCATTACTAGTATAATCTCTAAATTTATCGCGAGCAGTAACATATTTTTTGCCACCCTGACTATTTTTAAAGTTATCTAGTTCCTGTCTTGAAAGAGAAAAGGTAATAATGTTATCATATAGTTCATACAATAAATCATCATAAGCAAACCTGTTGCTATCTATTCTTAGGATAAAGAGATTCAATTTGTTTTGATTTTCCAAATCAAAATCAACGATCTCATGATAAAAAAGATCCAAGAAATCTTGTCCAATTTCTTTCTTTGGTAGCATCCGTATGCAAATAATTAGTAGTAGTATATAATAATTTCTAAACTTATTGTGTTTTTGTGGGAGACCTAAACCAAACTAAAAACACAACTTTGACATACATGTCAACGTTTTGTATTAGATTACACATTCAAAGTATCTCTCACAGCCACTTCCACCAACTTTTCACTATCCGATTGTGCCTGCTTTATTTTTGCTTCAAGCTGGTCGCAAATTGCCATGAGTTGATCGACTTTGGCGACTATGCGTTTTTGTTCTTTGAGTGGCGGTAGTGGAAGGAGTATTTTTACCATTCTTGTTAAACCTAAATCTCTATTTGAACTTCCATGAGTAAATTTTTGAGATTGCTCATAGCAAAGTGGGCAATTGAGTGCATAAGCAAGATAATATGAATCTACATATTTTCTAGCAATTTGAAGAACGGAAAGATGAACCCATACACTAAATTCAAAATCCAAATCATTAACAAGTGCTACTCCTGTAGTGCCTCCTTTTGTATAGAGTATATCTCCTTTATCTGGTTTAATGCGTTCACAAAACTTTTTGTGGTCTTCAGGAGATACGTACTTAACAGAATCAAGTTCAAATCCACCTAATTTAACGTTCCGAGCAGAAAGGAAAGGTATTCCTTCTTCCTTTGTTACATATTTTGGGGAAAAGTGTGGACCATCCGCAACACTAAAACATAAGGTACCAAGCATGGTCCATTCCCAATTAGTTGGTATCTTAAATGGGACATCTTCATCATCGATTTCTGGCAAAGGCTTGGATTTTCTAATTACCTTCTCCTTCACCAACCTCTCCTTCTCAGCCTTAATCTTCCCCAACAACACCCCTGCCGGCTCATCACTAACATCCTGCTCCACAAGCTTACCCTGCACTGCAAGCTGCAATATCGCCTGCCTGAGCTTCTCCACATTATCCAGATCGTCATATAGCAGATCGAAGTTCTCACAAACAAGCTGCCAGTGTTCTGCAAATTCTTCAGGGCTGCCGGCATCGAGCATTTTGTTGAGTGCTGAAGTGTTTAGTTGGATGCGGCTTTCGTTTTTCTTTTGCTTGAGTGATTCGAGCTGGTCGCATAGTGCCATGAGTTGATCTACTTTAGTTACGATGCGTTTTTGTTCTTCTAGTGGTGGTAATGGGGAAACAGTGTGAATTATCTTTTGTCTTGAAATATTTGGTTGTGCTCCACCAGAACCTTGATTAGTAAAATGTTTTCTATATGCTTTTAAAAGCAAGAATAAGTATTCATTGTAATATCCATCATAACACGTACATGCACAAACTGCTTGGTTTGTTGTTCCTTCTGTTTTGAGTATGGCAACTTTTCCAATTGTTGCACCATACATCGCAATAAGAACATCATCGGGACTATTAAGCCTTAAGGAACATTCTTTTAGTGCCAGAGTGTTGATTTTTTCATCTGAATCAGTAATGTATCCATCATTTAGTTCTCCTGACTTAAACCAATTAATTGATCCATCATAATACTCCATTTTTTTCCTATTTGGTGTTGCTCCGGCCCCCCAATCTCCAAGATTACCCAATCTTACCCATTTCCATGTTTTTGGAATTTCGAATAGATGCTCTGTTTCTTCAATTGCAGATAACGGCTGAGATTTTCTAATCTTCTTCTCCTTAACCAACCTCTCCTTCTCAGCAGTTATCTTCCCCAACAACACCCCTGCCGGCTCATCATCAGGATTCTGCTCCACAAGCTTACCCTGCACAGCCATCTGCAGGATCATCTCGCGGAGCTTCTGGATGCCGTTTGGGGATTCAGCGAGCAGGTCGAAGTTCTCGAAAAAGAGTTCGGGGTTCATGCGTTTTTACCTTCGAGGGCTGCCATGAGTTCTGCTTTCAGGGCGTTGCGGGTTTCGGAGATCTCGGAGAGGAGGGCTTTGTAGTCCTCAAGGAGTTCTTCGGGGTCGCCGTGGTCTATGGCTTCTTCGTGGGGGTTCTTGATGTCGAGGTTGTAGTTGTTTGCCTTGATATCGTCTATGTTGACCTTCCAGGCGAGTTCGGTTTCCTCGCGGTTATTCCACCAGGCCTTTTCGGGTTCGAACTCCTGAATTCGCATGGGTTTGGTCTTGGAGTAGGACTTGTAGCCTTCGGGGTAGGGGTGTTCGTAGTACCAGATCTCTTTTGTAGGCTCTCCTTTGGTGAAGAACAGGAGATTGGTCTTGATGCCTGTGTAAGGATTGAACACGCCGTTTGGAAGGCGTACAATGGTGTGAAGGTTACACTCATTGAGCAACTTCTCTTTTATGCGAGTTTTGACACCTTCTCCGAACAGTGTTCCGTCAGGGAGGACTATCGCACCACGTCCATTATCCCTTAGCAGGTGGGTGATAAGGACGAGGAAAAGGTCGGCTGTTTCTCTTGTCTGGTAGTTGGTAGGGAAACCGGACTCGATTCCGTCCTCCTCGGTTCCTCCAAATGGAGGATTGGTTATGATCACATCTACTTTATCGGATGGATTATAATCCCTCAGAGGTCTTGCAAGTGAGTTGTCCCTGTGGATCTGTGCGGGGTTCTCGATGCCATGCAACAGCATATTGGTTATGCATAGCAGGTGTGGGAGTGGCTTCTTTTCAACGCCGTGAATGGAATTTTGCAAAATTTGTTCATCCTCAACGTTTTCCACCTTGTCTCTCAGGTGTTCAATAGAGGATTTCAGGAAACCGCCGGTACCACAGGCAGGGTCCAGTAGCTTTTCCCCGATCTTCGGGTTCACCATCTGCACCATGAACTCAGTAACAGCCCTTGGAGTATAGAACTCGCCGGCATTTCCGGCACTCTGGAGGTCTTTCAGGATCTTCTCATATACATCTCCGAAAAGGTGGCGGTCATTAGAAGCGTTAAAGTCGATCTCATTGATCTTGTTGGCCATCTGACGGATCAGGGTGCCGTTTTTCATATAATTGTAGGAATCTTCGAAAACATCACGCACCACAAAGCCACGTGGGTCTGAGTTCTCAGTAAACGAAAGGTCTTTCAGGGTCTTGAAAAGATCGTTGTTCACGAAATCCAGCAGTTCTTCACCGGTTATGCCTTCTGCATTCTTTGCCCAGTTCCTCCACCTCAACCGCTCAGGGAGAGGAGACACATAGTTGTCTTCCATCGCCTCGTATTCTTCTTCCCTGTCATCGTATATCTTCAGGAAAAGCATCCATACAAGCTGACTAATACGCTGTGCATCCCCATCCACACCAGCGTCCTTCCTCATGATATCCTGTATAGTCTTGATAGTAGTACTAATTGACATCGTTTTTTCCTCTTCCTGCGTTGCTCAGCAATTAAGCTTCAGCAAGGTATAATTGTGTTTCCATTTCCTCGACAGCTTCAAGGAAATTCTCTTTGTTCCCGAAGAGCTTAATGATCTCAATAGGTGTTCCAATATCACTCAATGGTTTCACTCTGAGAATATCGAGGTCCTCAAGGTTTTTGATACCTTCATCTGCATACTTGTCCAGAAGAGCATCAAGAACATCACGTGCTCGATCTCCGTATTTTTCAAAATAGCCAGTCCTGCGAACATTGTTCGCCCTCTGCTTGCGGCTCAATGGCGGCTGATCGAAAACCACATGGCAGATCATGTCGAATGGGTCATAATTTCTGCCGACCTCCTCTGCAAGTGCATCCAGCAACAGGCCTTTGTCCTCAAGCTCTTCAAGTATGGCGGTCTTCTTTCCGGTATCTGACCAGTGCTTTAAGAATAGGTCAAGAGATGAGAACTCCTTAAGCATAGTATTTTTAGTGTAATCCTTGATGGATTCCGTCACCAGCTTCCCGTCAGAACCGTAGTACTGTACTCTCTCCGCAATGACGGAAACGCCCACATCATCGACCTTATAGGGCTTGATCTTCTGGGTTGGCATGTTTGGGCGAAGTGGTTTAGTTCCTGATCCTTTGTAAACCTCGACCGGTTCACCATCAAAACCAGGATCTGCAAACCTTTCTGTCGCATTTCTGAAATCCATGATCGTGAAATAGAATTTATTATAATCTTCATTTATACGAGTTCCACGCCCTATGATCTGCTTGAACTCGGTCATGGACTTGATCTGTTTATCAAGAACAATAAGTTTGCACGTCTGCACATCCACACCAGTACTCAGAAGCTTGGATGTGGTAGCAATGACGGGGTAGCGGTTCTCAGGTATGATGAAATTGTCCAGTTCAGCCTTTCCTTCCTTTTCATCGCCGGTAATTCTCATCACATATTTGCTGTTCTGTGAAAGATCAGGATTCTCATTAACAAGAGCCTGTCGCATTCTCTCAGCGTGATCAATGTTCTCACAGAAGACAATGGTTTTACCGTACCTGTCTGTTGCTTTGAGAAGCTCAGTTACCTTTTTAGCGACCACTTCAGTCCTCTGCTCGAGAACGATCTCACGGTCGAAATCCTGTTGATTATAGATACGGTCGATTATTTCTCTGCCATATTTGTCCCGCTTCCCTTTTTGAGGTCTCCATCCCTGAATATCCTTGTCAAGGTCGATACGAATGACCTTGTAAGGAGCAAGGAAACCGTCTTCAATCCCCTGCTTAAGCGAATAGGTATAGATCGGCTCACCGAAATAGTGAATATTGGATACAGTCTCCGTTTCCTTTGGAGTGGCTGTCATACCGATCTGCGTAGCGGAATCAAAGTATTCCAAGATCTCTCTCCACGCAGAATTCTCGTCAGCACTTCCACGGTGACATTCATCCACAACTACAAGATCAAAGAAATCCCTTGAGAACTGCTTGTAGATGTTCTTCTCTTCTTCATTGCCGGTTACAGCCTGATATAGTGAGAGATAGATCTCATAGGACTTGTCAACCTGTCTCTTACTTATTTTAGTCATTGCAGAACCAAACGGCTTGAAGTCATTGGTCTTGGCCTGATCAACCAAAATGTTCCTGTCTGCAAGGAAAAGAATACGTTTCTTCGTCTTTGATTTCCACAACCTCCAGATGATCTGAAAAGCTGTGTATGTCTTACCGGTTCCGGTTGCCATAACCAGTAGAATGCGGTCCTGACCCTTTGAGATAGCATCAATAGTTCTGTTAATGGCATTTATCTGATAATATCGTGGACTCTTGCCTGCGAAACTGGGATAATAATCCTGTTCAACCAACTTATTATCAGCATTATCAATCCCTTTCCACCTGCAGTAGGATTCCCAGAGTTCCTCCGGTGACGGAAATTGATCAAGAGAAAGTTCCTGTTCGATCTTATCGGAGTTTCCTGAACGATCATGGAACAGGAAAGCATCACCATTGGAGCTGAAAGCAAAAGGAACATCCACCATATCAGCATAGCCAAGGGCCTGCTGCATGCCTTCACCCACTTCAAATTTGTTATTCTTCGCTTCAACAACAGCAATTGGAATATTGGGTTTATGATATAGAATGTAATCAGCACGCTTGTTCTTGCCACGGGAAACTGTCTGACCACTGACAATTATTCTCCCGTTGGTAAGTGGTACTTCCTCACGTACCTGTGTATGAAGGTTCCATCCTGCTTTATCGATAGCCGGAGTGATGAATTTGGTGCAAATATCCCTTTCACTCAGTTCATTTTTGTTAATTTCATCCATTTTCCAGCTTCCAATAATGGTATCAGAATAAAGATAATATGTATTACTTTGTAACTTAGAATATAAATTTTGATATAAATAATTAATTCAAGTTCCTGCTCCAACTATACGAATACAAATTTCTCCAATCAGTCCCCATATCATGCTAGTGGTAAACTAACTTTACTAGTAAAGCATATATACTAGTAAAGTCTACTTACCAGTGTCGATGCTTAACTCATCAAAGTGGAGGTCAAACATGGAGTCTAAAAGATATAATATTACAGAGAAGGATTTGTTAGTAATTGATTATTTCATTATGAAAGAAAGTGATGTGCTTGGAAGCGAAAATGCGACCGAATCTCACTTTTATTCATATCCTGCAAAAATTGAAAAGGATCTTGAAGGTACCATTTCCCGAGTTCATGCCAAGGAAGTATGTAACAAATATGAGAAGATGGGTATATTTTCTTTTGAGATGAGGAAACCACCTCGACAGAAAAATGAAACCAAGTATTTTTATCTGAACTCTGATCTGAAATCATTTAAGAAGATCATAAGAATTGTTCTTGATAATTCAGACATCAAAAATACAGTTCGAATCTTCGGATACGATTACATTCAATCAAGAATAAATGAAGACCTTATAAGAAAAACACTTAATGAGAAAGATGCGATTCCGGAAAAGGTCTTTGATCTTTTTTCCTGGGAAGAATCAGAAGCATCTCTCCTATTCAAAGATTATCTTAATAGCAGAACAATTTATACCGATTTCTCTATAGAAAAACTAATAAAAGCTGGTAAAACATATCCGGAAATTGTAGCAGAAATGACAGATGGGGACATTGATTCTTTTAGCATCTATGTGCAAAGAAAAATTGAAAGAATTGATTCTGAAAAAGGATTGAAAATAAATCAATTCTATCCAGTACAGATAATGTTAAAAATGCCTGTCCTGGATTTCGATAACAATAATATCAACGAATCTATAACAAAAATAGAATCACTGAACGAAGATGTTTTTAAGAAATATCCGAGTTTGAAGACCTGCCATAGTGCCTTAAAAACCTACTATAATAAATGGCAACAGAATTGCCTAATTACACCAATCCTATTACTTATAAAAAGCTCCCCATCAGCCCTCGGAGAATTTCTTTGTGAAAAATGGGAACTAGGGGATAGTAAACCATATGAACATATTCTCACGGGAACATTCGATCCAGTTATGGAAAAGCTTTTGTTCTTAACAATTGGTGACCTGGCAAGTTCCGGATCATATCCTAAAAACGAACTAATTGATGAAACTATTATCTTTTCAAACGTTACCAAAGTAGATGGAACTGAAAAAAATGAACTCATGTCAGTAATATTCAACAAATATAAAGAAATGTATTTTACTAGAAGTTTTTCAGTTGAATCATTATTTGGTGATGACAATGCTCCTAAAAGAAGTTCGTTCAGTTTCTATGATCAAGGAATAACATACCAGTTTGATATTCTGAAACAGCTTTTAGAGATATTAGAAAGCATCACAGACTTTCCAAAAATGCTGGAATATCTGAAAGATACAGAAAAACCGGTTTGTAAGATCCTGCACAATCACTTTAGTCCGGAAACAAAGAATCTGGTCAAATATATTGATACCGAATCAGAAATACCAAAATATCTAGAAATTACGTTAAAAAACGATCTTAGAAACGTGCTACTTAAAGAAAATTGGTCTGAATTGTTGTACATTGGTTTTGACGAACTTTCCGAAATATCTAAAGAAAAATTTAAAGACTATTTGGATATTCTTAAAAGAGATAGAGCAAATAGAAGTGATCATTTTATTTTATTCTTTAGAATTGAGTTGGCCAAGCATATTTTGAAAGATGTATTTGGAGAAGCACTTTCATACGAATATTAAACTGGGGGGAGTACATGGAAAAGAATGAATCACAAAATAAACTCGCTGTGCTGATAGATGCAGATAATGCTCAGGCATCAATTGTAAAAGGGTTATTTGATGAAATTGCAAAGTATGGTGTTGCAAATGTCAAACGACTTTATGGAGATTGGACCGGTCCCCAGCTTGTTCCCTGGAAAGAAACACTTCATACATATTCAATACAACCAATACAGCAATTTTGCTATACAGCAAAAAAGAATGCAACCGACAGTGCATTGATCATCGATGCAATGGACCTGCTTTATACTAAAGACATAGATGGCTTTTGCATTGTATCGAGTGATAGTGACTACACTAAACTATGTCAACGGTTGCGCGAATCCGGTTCCTTTGTATATGGGTTTGGAGAAAAGAAAACCCCTGAAGCATTTAGAGCCGCCTGTAATAAGTTCATATATATTGAAAACCTTCGAAAGGAAGATGATGAGGGTGGAGGAGAGAAAGTAGCAACAACAAATTCAACTAGCAGTAAAAAGTGGAGTAAAAACAAACTAAAAGGCAATACAAAACTTGTGAATTTGTTGAGAAGTGCAATTGAAGACTCTGCCAATGAGGAAGGATGGGCTGATTTGGGTAATGTTGGCCAAAATGCAATGAAAAGAGAATCAGATTTTGATTCTAGAAACTATGGATATAAGAAACTAAGTGATCTTATCACAGCAATTGACCTATTCGAGATAAACAAGCAAGATCTACATGATTCTGGAAACAATATCCAAATTTATGTTAGAGACAGCAGAGCAAATAAAAAGAAGTAATGTAATTAATCTTTCTTGCTCCAATAAAGCTTAAGGAATGGATAATTGGAAGATTCTCCCCCAAATATCCATCCCATCCACATTTTCAGCTATTCCTATTATCCCAACGACCTCATTGCTTTCTCAGTCTATATGCGATCGATAGCAAACCAATGATCGCAAATATAGCTTCAAATCCTGGTGTTCCCTTATCTTCGGCAGGGGCTGAAGCCTCTATGACTTCTTGAAGGTCTTCATGCATTAGAAGAGAAACACCCAGGAATGCGGGATCATCAGAGTAGTAGGCGTATAGACTGTTCAACAGTTCATTGACTTCTGCATCATCGGATCCTTCGCTTACGACAACTGTGATCAGGGCATATTCTTCAGCTCCTCGGATCTCTCCCATTTTTGAAGCAACAGAGTCCTCTATTTCTTCAGCTGTTAGCTCGAGCTCATCCATGTCATGGGCCATTAGAACAAAGAGATCAACATTTGGCGTAATGTTCTCTATAGCTGATCTGTCATAAGATGCCGGAATTCCTGCAACTAATAATACATTTCCAGCTGTTCTTTCATGGATGGCTTCCAGAAGCTGTTCATTTTCCTGACACACCTGTTCCAGTTCAGCAGGATCGCAGGTTTTCAGGCTTATGTATATGCCATCAAATCCTGCAAGTGATTTCGTGTTGTAATCAAGGACTGCCTCGACCGCCTCAATTGAACTTTCGCCACTTCCATCCACGAAGTCCTTCTTTTCATCAAGGATCATTGCATGGACAGTGATGGCATTTTCATGAGCCGATTTTATGAATCTCTCAGAGCTCCAGATATTGTTGATGTCCGTTCTCAGGAAAACTGTGTTTATGCCACTGTCCTTCAGATCGTTTATAACAGAAATCGATCTGTCGTCAGAATAAGGCTCAAAGATAAATATTGCTTGTTTTCCAGCTTCAGAGGCAGGCATATTAATATCTTTTAAAATGGGCTGAGGGACCTGTACATCACTTTCCGGCAAGGGCTCAGGCTCTTGCGCAATGACCTCTCCGGGCAGGAAAACGGTTGGCTCCTGTGGCGTATATTTACGTACAATTGCATAATCCACAGCCATATAGCCCATATTATTTATGGTGCTGGCTGTAGTTGAATACAGGTATAATTTCAATTCAGTATCCGGAATGTGGTCAATTATAGTTTCATCTTCATTTTCAATGTAATAGGAATAATCCATCCTTGTATCTCTTACTCCGTTCTTGAACCATGAAACGTTTTTGAAATCACCGTCCTGATACCATGCAATACCTGATGTATACCATGTCCCCTCCGCAATACCAAGGTTTGTCAGGTCTCTTGACTTGAACTTATCGTCATCACTGGTAAGAGTCCATGAAACCTTACTCTCATTGGCGAGTTCCGTACGAAGGATTATCCTATTTTCGCTTTCGTCTTGCGGATCAAGAAGTCCCTGCTCCAGCAACGGACCTATTGGTTCGGATCCTGTAGTAACCTTCATTCTCTTGACAACGAACATTGAGTTTATCCCAAATGCATCCTTGGAAGTTATTTTTGCAAAATCCGTGGGGTGTTTTACTGGGTTTACCAATCTGAGGATCCCATTGCCAATTTCAATATCTCCTCCGGCATTTGTATGTGATCTCCAGTTCGCAATGCCTAGGCGCGATTCGACAAAATCATCAAAGAAATCGAACGTGGAAGCACCATTGCTAATACCAGTTGCAGCCGGATTTCCATAATGCATTGTCACATCTGTCATTCCATTAGCGGGAATTGAAGGAACCTTGATCCATACTATAGCACTCTCTGATCCAGCATCCCACTCTTCGATCCAATGATACAATTGCCTGTCATTTATGAAAAATCTGATATCTGACCCATCCGGGTTTGCTTTTGAGAAATCGAAATTTGAAGGATCCAGCAGAACCTGTATCTGGTAATTGGTTAGATCCTTGCCAGAGTTCTCTTTTATCGTCATTTCTTCTGAGAAATTCCATTCTCCCCCTCCCGCATTGGAAAGAGCAAGACCTGTACCCATCATTCCGGTCAAAAGAGTTATGGAAATGAGCAGAACTAAGATTATATTTCTTTTCATACAACTCACCTATCTTATTTATTGCTCTGTCTTCATTTATATTATATGTGTTAACTCGGGGTCTGGCTGAAGCCATGGTCAAGGAACATGGAGCTGCTCACGCCCAGGAAGATAAGCATTGCTTATAGAGGTACTATGAAGAGTATAAAGGACAAAAATAGGTTAGCTGGGGACAATATCCCTTTCTTTAATCTTTTTTAACTCCCTGCAAACCCAATATTTATTGCTTCCAAGAACTCAATTATAAACTAAGGACTCAAAATAGACCTTAAAGAATTCACCAACGTGACAATGGGGGAATTACATTTACCGATGGTACAATGGAGCTTTTTGAGAAGCTAAGGAACGAAGGATATGAGGTAGCCACTTTTGCTGCGGGGAGTTTCTGGATAGCAGAAGACATTTTTCGTAGGGTTCGGGGTGTTGTCGGGACTGCAGTCGGCTACATGGGAGGAGAACTTGATTATCCCACCTATGAAGAAGTAAGTGTGGGAGATACCGGACACTTCGAAGTTGTCCAGATCGTTTATGATCCGAAGGTTGTGCCTTATGAAAAGCTTCTGGAATTGTTCTGGGAACTGCATAACCCAACGGTTCCCGATGAGAAAGGGGAAAAAATAACAGGTCAATATGGTTCTGTTATTTTTTATCATAACGATGAGCAGAAGTCCCTTGCAACACTTTCAAAAAGAGATATAGAGAGATCCGGGAAATTCAAGAAGGACATAATCACCGAGATACGTCCTGCTGCAAGATTTTTTAGGGCAAAGGAATACCACCAGCAATATTTCGAAAAAACTGCCTCCGGCGGAGAGATCATAAAATGATCTCTGATCAGAAGACGTCTGCCCTCTTCTAACATCAGCATTCAGACTAAACGGCTTTTTATCTTTGGCGATCCTGATTACTATAAGAGGTTTGGTTTCACAAATGCCGGTGAGTATAACGTTCAAACCCCTACCGGTGAGAACTTCGATGCTTTCATGGCACTGGAACTCCACAAAGGAAGCCTAGGGCCGGTATCCGGGAAATTTTTCGCATCAGACTCTTTTGAGGTCACGGAAGAAGAGGTTGAAGATTTCGAAAAGGAGTTTACTCATAAAGAAAAGCATGTTACGGAAACCCAATTATTTAATTGATGATCATAGTTTCAGGATTGTACTCTCTTAACTGCATAGCATCAAAAATACGTGTGGACCATTCCCCACAGATTACTATACTCCGAAACATCACCCACAATAAGCCTTTTCAGCTTCCATATGCCAGAACTCCTTTCGCCTGACAAATATGTGGAATAAACTAAAAATAAAAAAAGATGGTGGAAACACACCATCATTCATTGAGCAAAGCCAAGTTCTTCACCCTGCATAATGAGCATATTGTCCTCATATGGCAGAATAATCTTGCCGCATAGCTCCCACTGGTAACTTCCATCTTCTTCAGTGACCGTCCAGATGTCATAGTTCCAGTATTTCCGATCTCCGTTCTCATCGAGTATTGTCCATCCGCTTATTCCAAAGTGCGAATCTGTAAGGGTTTTCATTGCCCTTTTTACACTTTCATCGTCATTTGGAATTGAATCCAGATCAACAAATGTAGCTATCCAGAGAGCGTCATATGTTGTTAATGCGTAAGACTCAGGAAGTCTTCCAAGTTGTTCTTCGATCCTGGGTGCTATCTCCTTATACCTGTCATTTTCCCTTATGTAACCGTACATTGATGCCTTGATATTGGTTGTTGCAGCAAAACTGGCTGCATCATTATCGTTGATCAAGTTCTTGTTCAGCGCTATGCCGTCAGTTCCATACCAATTGACATCTGATAGTGCAGGATAGTTCCGGGCTAAAGCAAAGATCTCTGTTACTTCGCCATAGGAACACAAGACCACAGCTATGGATCCTGCATCGTATTCTGAAGTGGCCGCTACTACCTTTTCATTGAGTGACTCTACTTCTGCGGAAAAATCCGCATTTTCTGTTTCATACGTAACTCCCTCAAGCACTGTGCCATCAAGGCCCTCAAAGCTTTTTCGAACCTCATCAGAGATTCCATTACCCCACACATCATTCCTGTACATAGGGATCACAGTATTGATGCCATCTTCCTGCATGAATTTAGCCAATGACAATCCCTGGTTAGTGTCATCAGGTACAAGCCTGAAAAGATTATCATCAGGAATAGCTAAAGATGAAGCTGTTGATGCGGTACTCAGAAGAGTTATCCCATTCTCGTTTGCATATTCCAGAACAGCTTCTGCTTCATTGCTTGACTGTGGACCGATAACTAGCGTTATCCCCATTTCATCAAGTTCCTTGAGCTGCTCTAAAGCCATCTCAGGATCACTTTCGGTATCCTTTACAATTACATTCACGTTCTTTCCGGAACCAAGTCCTGAGAAGTAGTTGTTGATATCATCTGCTGATACTTCAAGTGCTGTCTGGCTCGCTTCTCCGATAGAGTAAAGGTCTCCTGTAAGCGGTAAAAGAGCTCCAATTGTTATATCCTCAGATTCACTGGTAGCTCCGCCGGTCGATTCAACACAACCTGACAGAAAAGTTGCCATCAGTAGTATACTTATTAAAAAAAGCGCCGTTCTTTTCATAAAATCACATTCAGTTAATACACAATGTCTATATTTATATATTTCGATTTTTATTTATTAGCTTTTGGATCAGTGATCAGGATTTTGTTTTTTAAATAACCTCTTTTTAGTCTTTGTATAAATCATCAAAGTTGAGGAGAGATTTGGTAATTATCGGAGGTAGAATCGTACTGTTTGCAAAATAAGTAGTGGATGTATATAACTCGAAAAAATTAGAAAAATATGACTTACTCATTATTTGGAGGAATTGTAAAGATAAATGTACTACCAATTCCAGGTTCGCTTTCAACCCAAATTTTACCTCCGTGCATTTCCACGAATCGTTTTACAATGGAAAGTCCCAGACCGGTTCCGGATTGTTCTCTGGATTCGAAATTGCTAAGTTGTATAAAAGGTTGGAATAGTTTATCCTGGTCTTCTTTTGGTATTCCTATGCCCGTGTCTCTAACACTAATTTGCAATTTGTCTCTTACAGGTTGAACATTAACATAGACAAAACCATTTTCAGGTGTGAACTTTATAGCATTGTTCACAAGGTTGAAAAGGATCTGCTTGAACTTTGTTCTATCAGCTTTTATGGTTTTCAGTTCTGTAGCGATATCATACACAATACCGATGTTTTTATCTGAAGCCTGAGGAGTCAAAACCATTTTTACCTCATATATTACATCAGAGATACGGAACTCTTCAATGTAAAGCTCCATTTTTCCAGATTCTACTTTTGAGAGATCAAGAATATCATTAATAAGTTCCAGGAGAAGTCTGCCGCTTTTAGAGATATTGTTTGCATATCTTAATTGCTTTTTATTAAGCGGCCCGAAAGACTCTGTCAACAGTATATCTGAAAACCCTATTACTGAATTTAAAGGAGTTCTCAGCTCATGGCTCATATTGGCAAGGAACCCACTCTTGGCCCTATTGGCTGACTCTGCTTCTATTTTAGCATTGAGAAGCTCACCCTCTGCTTTTTTGCGGTCAGTGATATCGTGAATTATCGAGTAAAGAACCTCTTTTTCATTGATCATTACTGGGCAACTGTAGACCTCCACATTGCGCATTTCCCCGCTGGACAGTCTGTGGGTGAAGAAAAATTGTTTTCTTTTTTCATATCTTGCATTTTTTATCTCTTCGAAGACTTGCTCTTTTGAAGACATGTTGATATCGGTTATCTTCATGTGTGTGAGCTCTTTTCTGTTGTAGCCATAATATGAGCATGCAGAAGGGTTTGCGTCCACGATGTCGCTGGTATCCGGGTCGATCATGAGCATCACAGCGTGGTTATACTGGAACAGGGCGCGATATCTTCCTTCACTTATCTGGAGCATCTCCTCTGCTCGTTTTCTTTTTGTAATGTCCCGGGCTGTACTGAGTATGGCCTTTTTGCCTGAATATTCGATGATCTTTGCACTGGTCTCGGTTGGGATAGTTGATCCATCCTTTCGAACATGTACTATCTCGAATATGGAATTTTCTTTCTTCTTCAGCTCATCTATTCTTCCTGCAAGTTTTCCTATATCCTCTTTGGAGATCAAGTCCCGGGGATTCAAGCTCATCATTTCTTCTCGAGTATAACCCAAATTTTTGCATATTACCTCATTGACCTCAAGGAAATTGCCTTCAAGATCATTGATGAATATGCTATCATTAGCACTCTCGAACAGGTTCCTGAACTTTTGTTCTGATTCTTTTAATAAATTATCATATTCTTTGCGTTCAGTGATGTCACGAGCAATCACCAGAATCGCTGGGTTATTCTGATAATCTATTAAGCGTAGACTTGCTTCATACAGAAATTCAGAACCATCCTTTCTGGTGGCAATCGAATCAAAATGCGAATATCTCCCCTCGATCAGATCCTCACTGATGCTGGCAATTCGTGATCTACAATCGTCACTGGTTAAATTGGAAATTGACATCTGAAGCAGTTCATCCTTGCTATAACCCAGATAATAAGATGCTCTTTCATTAACTTCCAGAATGTTGAAATCCATATCATGTATGATTATAGCATCACGAGAATAATTGAATAGATCTTTGAACTTTCTTTCAGACTCTTCAAGAGCTTTTTCGGCTAATTTGTATTCAGTTATATCTTCTATCTGAGCCACGAAATACAGTTGTTCATTCTCCTGATCCCTGAAGGGATAGACAATTAGCTTTGTCCATATCAAGTTGCCATCCTTATGGACGTACCTGTTATCAGTTTTGTAAATATCAATATCTCCATCCAGCATCCTATTCAAATGAGTTATATTCTCTTTGAGGTCATCCGGATGTATGATTTTTTGAAAATCTAATTGAAGTAGCTCTGATTCTGAGTAGCCAAGCAAGTTACATAAAAATGGAT
Organism: Methanococcoides orientis; assembly: GCF_021184045.1. Lineage (NCBI taxonomy): Archaea > Methanobacteriati > Methanobacteriota > Methanomicrobia > Methanosarcinales > Methanosarcinaceae > Methanococcoides > Methanococcoides orientis. The sequence goes on along the minus strand of NZ_CP073710.1, from coordinate 725,407 downwards.
TAACTTTGAGCCATTTTCCCCTTGGACTTATAAAAGCCATTCCTATGGGACTTTGTTCAAAAAGATTTAATGCTATAGCATCATCTTTGAAAAAAAGATCATTATCATTTCTATCTTCAATTCCAAAATCCACCATAACACCTTTTTTTTGAAGTATATTAATAAAATTTTTTCACTTATTGAAGCATACTTCAATAAATATATTATATGGCATACATAAGTTCCAATATAAATGTTTTTTTTGTATTAGATACAAATTCCATATCTGGTATCGATATCATATTGATTTAATATTTTCATAAAAGTTTATTCAATATATTTAAACCAATTTTCTTATTTATTTAGTTCTAAATTTAAGTATATCTTCTATTGGATTCCTTTTTGATCATATCCAACCTCCCCTTTACATAAGCATTGAGAGTAAACGGTTTATAACTCCTAATATTCTGCTTCATTTAATGCAAAATACCTTTCGAGAAAAACATCTTCCCCCATTTTTTGCCTGCATTGGATCTCTTGGAGATTCTTAGGGTATTTATACAACCTCCTTACTGCCTGGAAGGACAACTCGATTTCGGAAAATAGAACACATCCAAAATTTTAAATAGTTGCCCAACCCCCTTTTATAAGGGGGAAGTGGTATTAGATGCAAGAAAGAATGGATTCAAGCAGAAAGACTGCAATAATTGTGGGAGTATTGTTCATATTTGCTATCGTCATGCTTTTTGTTGGAGAAGCTCTTTACAAACCTATTCTAGATTCTCCGGATTACCTGGATAATGCTTATCCAAACAAAACAGTTGTGATAACTGGAATACTACTGGAGTTTACAGGTGTTCCTGCAGTAGTTCTCTTATCATTGCTCTTGTTCCCCGTCTTAAAAAGACACAATGAAGTCCTGGCTCTGGGGTATGTTGTTTTCAGATTGTTTGAGGCTGCACTTTTAAGTGTTGCTTATATCAGTAAGCTGTCACTGGTCAATCTAAGCCAGGATTATCTGAGCAAAGGAGGAGTGGATGCTTCATATTTTCAATACATAGGCAGTTCGATACAGTCAGTAAATCACTGGGCTGGCACACAGGGACTGATCTATCATATTGCTTTTGCTTTAGGGTCCCTGATTCTTTATTATGCATTATATAAGTCAAAACTTGTTCCACGATTCATATCGGCCTGGGGATTTATTGCTGCCATAGCTTTGTTGACCGGTTCTGTACTGATCAATATTGACATGTTTACTGGAATTTCAGAAGTGGGATTGGAGCTCATCTTTGCCCTTCCTATCGCTGTGGCTGAGATCATGCTCTCGATATGGCTAATCTTTAAAGGATTCAATCCATCTGCAATCGATTCCACGACTGTAAAAACAGATATAGACGAGATAACATGACAAAATCAAAGTAAATTTGGAGGAATACTGATGAAAGCAATTGTGTATGAAAAATACGGACCACCTGAAGTCCTTCATCTCAAAGAAGTGGATAAACCTACTCCAAAGGACAATGAAGTATTGATCAGAATTTATGCGACAACAGTGACAAAATATGACTGTTGGATGCGAAGTTGCACAGCCCCACCAGGATTCGGGCTTCTAATGCGAATAGCATCAGGTATCAGAAAGCCGAAGAAACCTATACTAGGGACTGAATTAGCCGGGGAAATTGAAGCCGTTGGCAAAGATGTAAAACTCTTCAGTAAAGGGAATCCGGTTTTTGGATACACAGGGATGAATTTAGGTGCTTATGCCGAGTACATCTGTCTGCCTGAAGACGGGGCTCTGGCAATAAAACCGGCCAATATGACCTATGAGGAAGCCGCTGCAGTCCAGCAAGGGGCATTGACTGCGCTGTTTTTCCTAAGAAAAGGAAATATTCAGAGCGGACAAAAAGTTCTTATCTTTGGCGCTTCTGGAGGGGTAGGTTCAGCTGCGGTACAGATTGCCAATCACTTTGGGGCAGAAGTTACCGGAGTGTGCAGTACCAGGAAATTAGAATTAGTGAAATCTCTGGGAGCCGATAAGGTAATTGATTACACTCAAGAGGATTTTACCAAAAGCGGTGAAACCTACGACATTATTTTTGACACCGTCGGCAAGAGTCCTTTTTCAGGTAGTACAAAATCGTTAAAGAATGAAGGAATCTATCTTTTTACTACCTATGGGTTGGTACGGCTTTTTCGAATAATATGGCTTAATCTGACAAATAGTAAGAAGGCAATATCTGGACTTTTAAAAGAGAGGGCTGAAGACCTAATTTTCCTCAGAGAGCTTATTGAGGATGGGAAGCTGAAAGTAGTCATAGATCGACGTTATCCGCTGGAACAGGCTGTTGAGGCTCACAAGTATGTCGAAACAGGGCACAAAAAGGGACATGTTGTCCTAACTGTGGAACATAACAACAATGCCTGGCAAGGTAAATGAAAAGGACTATTTTAATAATGAAATGGTGGGGGAAGAAAATGGACGAAAACATAAAGACCGCAAGAATTGTAGGAATATTGTTTATAACTGCGACAGTTGCATACTCACTTGGTGTTATTTTACTGGACCCAATTCTTGGTGCTTCAGATTATCTTACTATTGCTTCTGGAAATGAGAACCAGATGATGATAGGGTCGTTACTTGTATTGATCGATGCCGTTGCAGTTGCTGGTATTGGAATAATGATATATCCGATTCTTAAAAAGCATAGTGAATCTTTAGCTCTTGGGTACGCTGGTGCCAGGATCGCGGAGGGCGTACTTTTTATTGTTAATGTGATTGCCATACTGACACTATTGGCATTAAGTCAGGACTTTGTGAAGGCGGGATCTCCGGATGCTTCCTATTATCAAACCTTTGGGACTATATTGCTGGCAGCAGGCGATCTGGCCTTTTTGTTTGGGTTCGCAGTTGCTTTTACTATATCTGCTCTGATCTTGAATTATTTATTGTATCGATCAAACCTTGTTCCCCGATGGCTATCAGGCTGGGGCTTTGCTGGAGCTGCATTGTTGTGGGTATACTATCTATTACAACCTTTCAACATTGATCTGCTTGGTATCCTATTTATTCCAATAGCCGTGCAGGAAATGGTTTTTGCGGTATGGCTTATTGTTAAAGGATTCAATCCATCTGCGATCGATCCCTCGACTGCAAAAACAGATGTAAACGAGATAAAATGAGCACATCTAAGCAATATAGGAGGATAACCAAATGAAAGCAATTGTAGCCACAAAATACGGATCAACTGAAGTTCTTGAATTAAAAGAGGTAGAAAAACCTACTTTTTGCTATAGGCTAACTTGAGAAAGGGATAAACCCCTCTTTCTTATTTATTTGCCAATTTCTTGACAGCAATCGCATTCAATTGAATGTTACCTTTCCAAAGGATCCTGAAATTTTAAAAAACTTCTCCATGCTACAATATGATCTAATGTATTTGTATATTTTAGACATTATTTGTTACATTTTCGAACTCTTATATATGTAACAATCGAACATATTATATACTACAACATAGTCAACACCATACACAAGTGATATGGAGGGATCTGATCTGGATGGAAATAACATAATTCAGCGTGAGTTTAGCGGCGACGAATTTTGTAAAAGTTCCACTGGATCATTTGTAGATCCTGATATATTAAGTCCTATTTTTGATGATATTCCTATGATCATGATCCTTGTCAATCAGGAAGGGAAAGTTGAATACATCAATCGGACTGCTACTATTGCATTAGGAAACGAAAAAAAGAATAGTATTGGTCTTCTTGGTGGTGAACTCTTCGGATGTGTAAATTCGATCAAATTAGAAAGTTGTGGGAAGAACAGAGAATGCTCAGAATGTACTGTAAGAAACTCTGTTATGCACACTTTTGAGACCGGTGAAAGCATTTACAAAAAGGAAGGCGAATTGGAGATCGTAACCAATGATAAATCGGCAACGCTTCATTTTTTGATTTCAACTACCCTGATACGACAAAATAATGGACCACTTGTATTGCTGACTGTGGATGATATTACTGAGCAGAAGAACAATTGTCTTGCTTTTGAGAAAGCAATTCAGAAACAGAAGGCTCTGGAAGGCATCATAAACAATAGCTCTACAATGGCATTCTTATGGAGGGCAGAAGATTTCTGGCCTGCAGATTATGCTTCAGAGAATGTTTTAAAGCTTGGTTATTCAGCTGAGGATTTCGTACTTGGGCGAATTAATTATGGAGATCTGGTCCATCCCGATGATTATCAAATGGTAAAAGATACACTTACAGGGAAGTGTAAAGATGGCAGTGACAACTATAACTCGGAATATCGTTTGATAACAAAAGATGGAAATTTATTGTGGGTAAATGAGAAGACTTTTATTCTGAGGAACGAGAAAGGAAAAGCAACTCACTTTCAGGGAATTGTTCAGGATATAAACGAGCGCAAGCAAGCAGAGGAAGCAATGCTCCGTGCAAAAGTTGCTGCGGAAGCTGCCAACATGGCCAAGACCGAATTCATCTCTAATATGAGCCATGAGCTAAGAACTCCTCTTACTATGATCATCGGATTCTCCGATCTACTTTGCAGTGAAGATTACGGTTCTTTGAATGAAGAGCAGAAAAAATACATATCTAAGGTTCTTAGAAATGGAAATCATCTTCTAGAACTGATCAATGATCTTTTGGATTTCTCAAACATTGAAACCGGCGAAATGGAACTTCGTGTTAATGAGTTCACCGTATCCGATGCTATTGATGAAGTAGGAGCATTGATGATACCTCTTTCAAAAAAGAAAGGGATAGATCTAACATTTAACATCGACATTGAAATGCCTACCATAAAAGCAGACATGATCAAATTCAAGCAGGTTCTTTACAACCTGGTGAACAACTCCATTAAGTTCACAGATCAGGGAGGGGCAGTGACCATTGGTGGTAAAATATCTGATAGTTCTGTTAATATCTTCGTAAAGGATATTGGCATAGGTATTTCACCAGAGGATCAGGAAAAACTGTTCAAGCCTTTCTTCCAGGTGGATTCTTCAAACTCAAGAGAATATGGCGGCACAGGGCTTGGCCTTGCTCTTGTTAAGAAATTTGTTGAAATGCATGGTGGTGAGGTCTGGGTCGAGAGTGAACTTGGAAAAGGAAGTACATTTGGATTTAGCATACCAAACGATCCTGAAAACACGTCCTGTTGATCTGTTCTATTTGGTTTGACAGATATATCTGATCAGAAGATATTCTCCTATATATCTATAGCTATTCTTTGAAACGATAGCGTGTTATCAAGTTTATCGTTGTACTTCATGCAATGCAACGTACCCTTAGAGAACTTCATCTTCTTACACCATTACACAAAAAGTCTGAAATTATGGAACCGTAAAATATTCAATTGAAGCTAGCGAATCTACCTATATGGGGGATCCAAAGTTTTTAAGCCGCTATTTAAAAGTCGAAAAGGATGAGCTTCCAGCTCGTTTCCGGATAACTAAAAGCATTCCGGCAGACTTCGTTCCATCGGCTTCTGTTGATGATCTATGGAAAATCCATGATAGCAAAATTGAAAAGTATCGGGAGTTATTGGAAAGTATCGATTCAAAAGAAAAGAACATTGAACTGACTGAAGCAACTCCCTCACTTCTTGATCTGAAGATCGTGATAGCCGAAAAGATACTTGAAAATTGTCATATGTGCGAACGAAGATGCGGTGTAGATCGCAGACATGGTGAAAAGGGATTCTGCAGATTACTTGAATCCTCCCGATACGCTTCTGAATTTTTACATATGGGAGAAGAACCGGAACTTGTACCTTCACATACGATCTTCTTCACAGGGTGTGTCTTTGCCTGCGTTTATTGTCAGAACTGGGACATATCCACACGCCCCGAAAGTGGGACTGAGGTAGATCCTGAAAATTTGGCCAGGACCATAAAAAGGCGTCGATATGAAGGGGCAAGGAATGTAAATTTTGTAACTCCTACACCACATACACATTCCATTTTGAAGATCATTAACAATGTTTCTGCGAACATCCCTGTGGTCTGGAACTCAAATATGTACCATTCTAAAGAAATAGCAAAACTGCTAGAGGGCGTGATCGATGTATATCTTGCCGACTTCAAATATAGTGATGATAAATGCGCAAGAAAGTATTCCAAAGTACAAAATTATCTTGCTGTAGTAAAAAGAGATCATGAGATCGCTTATCAGAATGCAGAGATAATAGTCCGCCACCTTGTTTTGCCTGATCATCTGGATTGCTGCACAAAACCAATCGTAGAATGGATCGCAAATAATATTCCAGAGGTTAGATTTAATCTAATGTTCCAGTACATGCCTTATTATAGAGCTTCAAAATATCCGGAAATTGATCGTTTCCTCACATCTGATGAGAAGATACGTGCAATAAAGATAGTGAAAGAAGCAGGCCTTGAAGATGTCTTACTCTAAATGGAAGAAGATAGTGTTCTCGAAGGGTATGTCCCATTGCACGAAGCAGAATTCCCATAGTAGCCAAAGTACGAAAGTCTAACAGGCATCATTTCAAATATCCTTTAATGGCCTGAATAACAGTAGGAACAAAACTGATAGCGAGAATAACTGTAGCGATCACATCCCTTATTTGTTCAGGAGAGATCTGACAGGAGCTATTAACAAAGATTAAAATAAATATGTACTTACCTAACAGGGGTGGTGTAATGATTGCGTCTGAAATATTATTCTGGATCTATCTGGTCAATTCCGTTCTATTGATCAACCATGAGATTGACTCTGCCTACTGGAAAGAGTGGGAGCTATTCAAATTACCAGGTGGTATCACTGGATTTCTTCTGATACACATTCCCTTGATATTTTTTGTATTATATGGACTGGTTTTGGTCTTTCAGCAATCCATCACGGGACTGTTATTTTCACTTGTCCTGAGTTTTGCTGGTATTTTTGCCTTTACAGCCCACATGTATTTTATCAGGAAAGGAAGAGATGAATTCAAAATGCCCATCTCATTGTTCATTCTTGTGTCAACCCTGATCGTGTCCCTGACTCAGGCAGTACTCACTATCCATCTAATGATAAACTGGTGAGATGACAGAGGCAAGAATAATGAAAAACGGCCACTAACTAGATCATTAAACATCAATAGTTTTTCTCATGTAGACACGGGTATCATCACGACCGATCTCTGACCAGCCTAAATGATGATAAAAAGAAATAGTTTCTGTCAATAATACATGAGTTGCTAAACGTAATTCCAGATAGCCTCTGCGTTTAGCTTCTGATTCGGCAAGATCCATTAGCCCCCGGCCTATGCCTGTTCCCTGGAAATCAGGACGTACTGCCACATTTGCTATCGTAGTATAATCATCTTCGAACATTAAGATCAAGCCACCAACTATCTCTTTGTCAGATTCTGCGACCCAGACCGGAAAATAGGTGATCTCATCTTCATAATCAACGTTCATGGGTGGTAGTCGTTCCCCTTTGAGCCTGTCCAAATACTTCGTATAAGCCAGATCCATACAATTTTTGAGATCCTTTGCATCGTCAACAATAGCTTTCCGTATTCTCCAGCTTTTTTGGTTCATATTTAGGCCCTGTAATTATCACATAATAAAAACGATCTCCAGCAGGCTTTCGATAAGCAAACCACCTAACCAGGACGCCAGCGGGATCAGCAAATAGGCAATCACATGTACAATGGTCAAGCTTTCAAAGGGCCACTCCGGCACATCCTCAATGAGTTTAAGATTTGCAACCAGATCCGCCATCTGTCCGGGTGACATGTCCGGTGAACCGCTATGCAGGAGGGTTTCAGATTGGTGTATCTTTTCGCGTGTCCATTTGAGCTCTGCTTCTTTGACCTCATGAATTCTCTGGTGCACCCCTCTCATTGGCAACCAGAAGCCGATCAATGCAATTGCCAGAGATCCTAAGTAAGCTCGGGCAACAACAGGCCATTCTCCCGGATCGAGCAGAAGCAAACTGAAGATGGACACCATACCAATAGTTAGCAAGGTGGTCAATAGACCCTGTTTAACAAAAGGGAACAATGGACTCAGATCCAGCAGGTCCACAGAATCGATTCTGGTCGCCAGCTGGGAAGTTCGCGCCGAGGTAAACCAAACTGCACCAAAGAACCAACCAGCCCACAAACCTATAAACGGCTCGAGAACACGATGCCAGGCAACCTCAGGATGCCATGTAGACGTATCCCAGGGCGATATGGCCGTCTGGTAAGGCAGAGACACCGCAACCAGCACTCCTATCACTCCCCAAACGATCAGCTTTCTCTTCTCAATATGTACAGCAGATTCCACATACGAGGGGTCAGTTGCTGGTCTTAGGATATGTTCAAGTTCTTCAAAGGTATTCCTTGTACCACGCAGCAGTAAAAAATACGCACTCGGGAGGTAGCCTGCCAGAAGACAATGAACAACAGCGATCCAGAAGTCCTGTAGAAAATGCTCCTCTTCAAAGATCAGCGTAAAGCGACCCAGTAAGTACTCTTGCATCAGAAAACCGAAAAGGAGGGTAATGCTGATGCTCAGACCAAGCACTGCGGGTCTTTGGTAGATCATTTGCCTGATCGGTGGGAATCTCATTTTGCCATCGCCTTATTTCTTTGCTTTCATGCCGAAAAGGAATCTGACAACATTGATACGCCTGATCGCAATTTCATATATCGTCACGATCACTATGAACGATGTGGTGAGGAGTATTACGTACTTTGGAACTATGCCCATATCCCAGTCTGCAATGAAGAACCCCACGATCTGGATGACCGTTTGATGAAGTATATAGAAGGCTATGAGTCCTTCATTGGCGTATTTCAATGTGCTGTTGTTAAAGCTCAGGTATTTCCTGCCATATCCCAGGAAGGCGATCATCCAGCACCAGAGATTGAATGAACGAAGCAGCATAACTCCTGCATATCCATAGCTTCCAAATTGGAATGTCCCATCAAGTACAGACTGTATGAACCATAAAATAAACGGGAAAGTTGTTATTGCCAGCACCAATGCGACTTTTCCATGCCTATGGATGGTTTCCTCTAATTTATTATTGCAAGCTATAAGAAATCCATAGAACAGAATGATAGGATATACCAGTATGCTCCAGCCACCAAAATAATTCGGGTTGCCTGCAAATGATGTTGGGTCAAGGATTGCAGTAAGAACTCCAATTGGCAATGCTAACATGAAGATAGCACCTGGTTTTTCAAAAATGGGTTCGGTGTGCGAAATTATCGACCTTCCTGATTCAGTTCTAAGATAAACAAAAAGCGGGAGCATTACTAAGGAGAATATGAAAAGGAAGAGAAGATACCACAGATGACCCATAGGTGGCAGGCCGAAATATGAGAATACGCCAACAAAAGTGTATGTCAGATACTCAGGATAGAACTCCAGAAATGTAAGCCCTGATCCTCCACCGCTTAAAAACCTCAGGTAATTCTGGGGAGGAAGTATGACAAATATGCCCACTAAAAGATAGGGGATCATGATGCGCAGAAATCGCGACTTGATGAACTGTCCCTTTGTCCTGAAGCTCAGCACAAAATATATGCTCATACCCGAGATCACGAAGAACAAAGGCATCAGCCACTGGACTATAAACAAAACAAGTACCATGATATTTTCACTCAGGACGTTGTTCTTTACATCCCAGTCCATGGGATCAAAAAATCTCATAGAATGAAAGATCAAGACTGTAATTATGGCTATAACCCTCAGCCAGTCCAGATCATAACGTCTCTCAGGTTTATTACTATCCGTACTTATACCCCCATAAATAATTGTACAGCCATTATATAAACAGTTTTTTTATCAAAAGCCATTTTAAAAGTCTGCATCGCTCCCATAAAATTGCTTTAGGGGAATAGGGTGGAATTTGAAGACAAATCTTAAGAATCTATTAGACCCCTGCGGGATCTAACATCTCATTTTTTAAAAAAAGCAAATCTTGAAAAGATCAAATATGATATTGAACATGCAACTTATAAACAACCCTTATCTCATCCATTTCCGTGTATTCGACTTCAATTTTACCTTCATCTGCAATATATGTCAGGTCATCAAGGTCTTTGAAAATGACTTCACAATTAATGTTCTCCGGAAGCAATGAGCTGAAACCATCACATTTTCTGGTGATCTCCTGTATCATCCTTTTTGTTTCGGCTGAATTGAAGGTCCCAGCCTTATCCGGACTATAGATTATTTCAGTTGTTAGAGTTTCCTTGTCCAGCAATGTCATCCAGAACCCGTTGATCTGTGAATCATCGATGGCGTAATCCTTAATTTCGAAGCTCTTGTTGATCACATTCTTCAATTTTGAACACCTTTTCTTTAATTAAGACCTATGCAATAAATCAGTTTTCATGAAGTGGTCCTGAATAGAGATTCATCAAAAGGTGCTACTGCCTGAAGAACATATGACAATGAACCTGCCCAGGAATCCCTATCAAAGATGACTGCTTGCAAGCCAGAATAAATACATAACTGGAAAAGAAATGGTGCTGAAGGATTATTTTTCAGCACCAGGTCAAGGATCAAACACCTTTATCCATTATTTCATTTCCACCATAGGGGTCGGACGGGGACTTGCCAGGCTTCCTCCCAGGTATGCCACGGTACCACATATCAAACCAATGAACACAGGATGGATGAGGGGATTGCCAAGGAACTGCCAAAGCACCACAGAACCGAAGCTTGCCACAAGGCTGGCAACAAATCCGGTTGAAGTGCCACGGTCCCAGTAAAGTCCAAAAATAAGTGGTATGAAGACACAGCAAGCGATCACGCCCATGCTTACAGACACCAGAGGTACTATCATCTGTGGCACATCCATTGCGAAGAATGCCGAAACTATGATGATGATTACCCCCACTATTCTTGTCATGCGAAGCACCTTATCATCGGGAGTGGCCGGACGCAGATACCTGAGGATATCTGAAGTAAGGGCTGTTGTTGTGACCAGCACAATGGCACTCATGGTTGACATAGCAGCGGAGATGGCGGCCAGCAGGACGATACTATCAAATCCACGGGGAAGCAGTGATGTTGCCAGGAACGGTATCAGACCATCCGGGTTTGTCATGAAAGGAGCCAGTTGCTCCGGGCTGAATACCCCGTGAACCATGACGCCCAGGGAGAAAATGCATAGTGCATAAATGGTAATGGATATTGGACCATAGATACCTGCAAAACGTACTACTCTCTTATCCTTTGCAGAGAACAGCATGATCAGCAGATCGGGCAATGCCAGAAGTCCGAGACTGATAGCAAACGCCATTCCAAAAGTCTTTTGCCATGGTACTGCTGCACCTGTCATACTCAGTATGTCGGCCGGGACCATATCCCATATTGCCATGCCTCCTCCACTTGAAATAAGACCTGTGTAAAGAAGCACTGCGCCCACAAGCATGATCAAACCTTGCAAGAAACTTATCCAGATGATGGCCGGCAGTCCTCCTATCACGTAGTAGAGTGCCACAATGGCAACAGCTATGAGGAGAGCCTGGACATATGTTACTCCCAGCAGTCCCTGGAAAAGGTTGGCACATCCCTTGAAAATGGCAACCAGGTATACTGTATACATCAACAGCATGATCCCTGCAAGCAATATCTTGCCTCTCTGTGAATCGTACCTGCGTTCCAGTAGCTGAGGTATGGTCTTGGCATCGTACTTCTGGGAGAACATCCATATCTTCGGTGCAATGATGAATGCCAGGCAGGCAAAAGCTACGTGGAAGAATACTCCCCAGATGACCCATGGAAGTCCGGCAATGAGCCCGTAGCCTCCACCCCCGAGGAAAGAGGCAGCGCTAAAGTAAGCAGCCATATAGGCAATGCCTATTACCGCAGGATGCATCACATTCCTGTCCGAGACCACAAATCCTGAAAAAGTTCCCTGCCTGAGCTTCAGGGAAAGCAAAAGTATCCCAACTATATATAGTACCAGAAGAACCTGATTAATCATGGTCTTGCCTCAATACGAAAAAGAATGTTGTGGCAAGCATTATGATGACGGCGATCATCAGGTAAATGTAGGGCAGAGGCATCAGGAGCTCATCTCCCCATTCTGGTTTGCATTTTTAGTAATGGTCATTTTTGATGTGTTGTGTTTCAATACCAATTCCTATCCTCCTCTTCGTTGGGCTACTATGTACTATGATGCGCGGAGTAGTACATTATAGATTAAAACATTTTTGTTTGTTCCCACTGACAGATCCTTTCTAAAGGACCCTCATCCCTCTCACATTAAAAAAAAGCATAGCAATCTGGCATCTGTTATCGACTTTTCCGGCAAATCCAAAAAAGTAACAACAAAACGTTTATATTTCATTAAATAAGTGCATATGTCCACATTAATGTATAAATACATGCAATGTTTCAGCTCTACTGAATTCAATAGCTCTAAAATCCTAATGGCTAAAATGTGCAGACCTGCCGAACATCTGCTTAAGCAACAATGATGGACCTATCTGAATTACTACTGAAACGTCTGTAGAAGTAATTCACATTACCTATTTTCACTTACCAAATACAAGAGGAACGATATTGACCGCTAAACGTATATTAATGGGAAACGAAGCGATCGCCTTTGGGGCGATGAAGGCCGGTCTTCAGGTAGCGAGTGGCTATCCGGGGACACCTTCTACCGAAGTTATGGAGACCATCGCCTCTCATGCGAGCAAATATGGCATATATGCCGAATGGGCAACCAATGAGAAGGTAGCCCTTGAAACAGCGGTCGGAGCCGCCTATTCAGGTGCCAATACCCTGGTCACCATGAAGCAGGTCGGACTCAACGTAGCCTCTGATCCCCTCATGAGCCTCTCCTACATAGGAGTAAAAGGCTCCCTTGTGATCCTTGTCTCCGACGACCCCGGACCACACTCATCCCAGACCGAACAGGACACAAGAGCCTTTGGTCACTTCTCGAATATTCCGGTCCTTGACCCGTCCACACCCCAGGAAGCCTATGATATGGCTAAACTGGCCTTCAAACTGTCACATGAGATGGAGATCCCTGTGATACTCAGGACCACCACCCGTGTCTCCCATGGCTGTGCTGACGTGGTGACCGAAGATATCGAGCAGGCAGGTCGTGACATCGAAGGCTATGTAAAGGAACCACGCTGGACCATATTCCCAAAACTGACAGCACAAAGACACCCCTGGCTTGAAGATCTTCAGATCAGGATATCTGACCGTTTCTCAGATCTTTTCAGTGAAAATACATTCAACTCAATATCAAAAGGGAACAGCAAAATAGGCATTGCATCCTCTGGTGTTTCCTCCCTGTACACTAACGAGGCCACTAATAAGCAATCAGGAACCTTCTCGCATTTCAAACTCGCAACCGTCCACCCCTTCCCTGAAAAAGCAGCTCTTGAGTTCCTCAACGACATCACGGACCTTATAGTCATCGAAGAGCTTGACCCATACCTCGAGGAGCAGTTCCTGCAACTGATAGGCAGATATCATCTCGATGTGAACGTATATGGAAAGAAGAACGGCCACTTCCCTGTAAGCGGAGAATATGATGTGGATGTCGTGATCGAAGGAGTGAATAGCTCACTTCAGGCCATGAATGCAGAAATTCCCCTCCTAACACATTCAACACCTGTGGTCGCCAGGGAGAACATACCTGCACTTCCTGTAAGGCCACCCACGTTCTGTGCAGGATGCATGCACCGAACTGTCTTCTATGCTTTCAAGAAAGCAGCAGCGAAGCTGAAGAAAGAGAACGGAAAAGGAACCGTATTCTCAGGTGACATCGGTTGCTACACCCTCGGAAACGCCCAGCCGCTCAACATGGTGGACACCTGCCTCTGCATGGGAGCAGGCATCAGTATGGCAGCAGGCCTTTCCCACACACAACAATACCAGGATGGAAACTATGCTAAACAGGTGGCCTTCATCGGGGACTCCACTTTCTTCCATTCCGGAATCGCTGCAATGATCAGCGCAGTTTACAACAATGCTGATATCACGCTGGCTGTCCTTGACAACCGAACCACTGCTATGACAGGACATCAGCCACATCCGGGAATCGGCCTGACAGCAATGGGTAATCCTACAAAGGCCATTGATATTGCCGAAGTGCTACGAAGCTGTGGAGTGGACCTTGTTGAGACCATCGAAGCAGATGACCTTGGCGAATGCATAGAGACAGCTAAAATGGCCATAGAGTACGAAGGTCCCTCTGCTGTGGTATTCAAAGGAAAATGCGTGGGTATCACAAAAGCAACAGGACAATACGTGATCGATGAAGAGAAATGTACAGGTTGCAACTTCTGTGTCTCACAGCTTGGCTGTCCTGCCATCTTCTCGATGTCATCAGGAGTACCGCAAATACAGGACAACTGCACCGGTTGCAGTCTCTGTGCACAGGTCTGTCCGTCGGATGCTATTACCCTCAGGGAGGTACTACAATGAAATTCGATATTCTTATTGCAGGTGTGGGAGGACAGGGCGTTGTACTTGCATCCCGCCTGCTGGCAACGGCTGCCATAGATGCCGGTTACCACGTAGCAACCGCCGAGACGATCGGTATGGCCCAGAGAGAAGGATCGGTCACCAGCCACGTCAGGATCGGGGACGAGGTTTGTGGTTCACTCATCCCTGCCGGGAATGCTGACCTCATTATAGGTCTGGAGCCTGCTGAAGCTGCAAGGAACATCCACTTTTTGAAAAAGGACGGCAGCATTGTTGTAAATGAACATGCTGTGATCCCTTCGGCTTCAGCTAACAATGCTGAATACATTCCAGAACAGGTAATCGAATTCCTGAAAAAGAACTGTCAGGAAACCATAAACGTGGATTTCACGCAGCTTGCAAAAGAAGCAGGGACCTACAGGGCAGCGAACGTTGCCATGCTGGCCGCTGCTGCAGGTGCAGACCTGCTTCCTTTCAATCCAGACGAATTGTGGAGCGTGCTTGAGAAGATGGTACCGGAGAAGTACAGGGAACTGAACAGAAAGGCATTCGACATGTCCCTCGAAAAGGTTGCATGCATAAAGGATCCTGAGCAACAGGAGCAAGTGCAGGTAATGGATATCTGATATCCGAGGTGATGAAGATGTGCAATGTTTGTGAAGATACTGAAACAAAGCAGAACATGTCCTGCAATGGGTATGAAGACGCCGGATCTTCCGAAGAAGATCAATTGCTAAAGCTCAAGGATCTTCTCAAAAGGGTTGTATCGGGAAGTCCTTTCTATCAAAAGAAGTTCGAAGAAGCTGGACTTGACATCGATTCAATAAGGACGATAGAAGATATCGCAAAGCTTCCATTCACCACCAAAGAGGAATTACGGGATGCTTACCCCCTGGGCCTCCAGGCGGTCCCGGATGAAAAGATAATCAGGATACATTCATCATCAGGCACCACCGGCAGTCCTGTCATCATCCCATATACGCAGAAAGATGTTGATGTCTGGGCAGAAATGATGATGCGCTGCTACCAGATGGCAGGCCTTACTGAAACTGACAGGATACAGATAACACCCGGATACGGTCTCTGGACCGCAGGGATCGGTTTCCAGGCAGGTGCGGAACGTCTCGGAGCAATGGCAGTCCCCACGGGCCCGGGAAACACGGAAAAACAATTGCAGATGCTCCTCGACCTCAAATCCACAGCACTTGCAAGCACCTCATCCTACGCCCTCCTCCTTGCAGAGGAGATCAACAAGCGGGGCCTGAGGGACAATATCAACCTGAAGGTCGGAATCATCGGTTCCGAACGCTGGAGCCCAAAGATGAGGTCCCGCATAGAGAATGAGCTCGGAATCGAGAGCTTTGACATCTTCGGCCTCACCGAGATCTACGGACCCGGCATTGCCCTCGATTGTTTCATGCATGACGGGCTTCACTACTGGTCCGACCACCTTCTCTTTGAGATCATCGACCCGGTAACTGAAGAAAAGCTGCCCGATGGCACCCTCGGGGAACTAGTCATAACAACCCTTACAAAGGAAGGAGCACCCCTGATACGCTACAGGACAAGGGACCTTACACGCATCATTCCTGAAGTCTGCAAGTGTGGTTGCCCATTCCCTCGCATAGACCGCCTGCTGGGACGTACCGATGACAGGATAAAGATCAAAGCTGTAAACGTCTATCCAGGTCAGATCGAGGATGTCATACAGAGGGTCGAAGGCGTCAGCAGCGAATACCAGATCATTCTTGAAAGATATCAAGGCAGAGATTCAATGCTCTTCAGGGTCGAGACCGCTGATGCAGATGATCCCGAAATGAAATCAAGGACTGCAAAAGCACTGAATAAAGCCTTCAAGGACTTCATTGGTATCAGTGTAGATGTGGAATGCGTCGGATTAGGAGAACTTCCTCGCAGTGAGAAGAAGAGCAAGAGAGTCATTGATAACAGGGATATGTGAGATATCCCTTTCTTTTTTCAGAATCCCTATTCAAGTCTATTCATTGAGTAAGATCGCTATAGTGTAATTCTTAAAAACAAACATTATAAATAGTTTCTATTTTATAGTAGAAGTTATTAAACTGTTTAAGATTTACTAATAGGAAAAACAATGAAGTCTTGTTCAAACTGTGGGGCAGAGATCGATGAAAAAGCTGTAATATGTCCAAAATGTGGAGTTCCTACTGGCACACAATATCCAGCTTCACAATCTCCAAAGGATCCTGGACTAGCAGCTGTCTTATCCCTTTTATTAAGTGGATTAGGACAAGTTTACAACGGTGAACTTAAAAAAGGAATTGGGATATTAGTAGGTGTCGTTGTTGGATGGGTTACTTTCCTTATTCCAGGAATAATAATATGTGTATATGGGGTTTATGATGCTTACACCACCTCAAAGAAAATGAATTCAGCTGAGATAGCCTTCAAAAAGGCAAATTTTTCAGACTATATTCTTTTTATTTTGGTTTTCTTGATCCTGATCGGATTATTTGCTGCTATTTTACTTTGGATGGAGTTATTGTAAACACAGAAAAACTGTTTTATATCAAGCTTTGACCTGAACGGAAGTCATTTTTCCCGAATCATATATTTGTTCCCTGATATGAAAAAGCACCATGATGCGAAGATATAAAATCATTCACACCATTAAAGGCCAGAATTCAGACCAAGGAAACGAATTAACAATGCCAGACGCAAAAACACATGATACGATAAATATTGCAGTGATGTTAGTTATACTGGCAAGCCTTTCCTATCTTACGATGTGGAAGGAAAATGAGATGGCTATCAGGTATCTGGACATTTACATGATAACGATCTTTTCCATATCCTATCTGTTCGCAACATTCTTCCTTAGCCCGGATCTCGATATTGAAAGTAAGCCATATAAAAGATGGAAGATCTTCAAGTTCCTCTGGTGGCCCTACAAGGTTATATTCAAACACAGAGGATTCTCGCATAATCCTATCATCGGACCCCTGTCCATTATAATCAATCTTGCATTGATAGTAGCCTTATTGTTTCTGATTATAGGTGTTGATCTGCACAAAGTACCTTTGAGGTATATTATAGTAGCCACAGCAGGGATGTGTCTGTCAATGGAAGTCCATATAATATCAGACTCCCTGATATCAAAAGCAAAAAGTTATTTTTGAGAAGTTCTGAGAAGTTTCGTTCTATTAGATTCCGGAAAAGGGATTTTTAAGGATTATTTGTGGATCTTGTATACCGATCAGGCAATCTGCAACTTGAAAATGAATTATTGATCTTATTCAATTTCGACAAATTCCACATAATCACTTGAAGTTTTAATAGCTGAATCGAACATGTTCCCATCACGGTTGATCTTCCTGATGTATTCAAGTTTCTCTTTATACATATCAGCCTTATCCAATGCTCTGATAACACAACCGATCAAAGCATGAACATCATTAGTTTCACCGTAAAAAGCACATTTTGGTTTATCGGACATTATAGCTCCTATAACAAATATAATAAAACGAATGAACATTTGCCATTCATTCACAAAATGAAAAATAAATCATTACCAATTATCAAAAACCTTTAAAAAAACGTATTTCTTATAATGTCCTCTATCTTTAATAAGGTTTGTATCCAGTCACATAAAGCAAATTAAGTAAATTCTCTCAAATTAAGTGATTATTACCATATCAATAAATGCCTGAGCCTGCTCAATTGTTTGAAATAACTGTATTTTTCCTTGATCCAGCAGCTCCATGATCAATAAATGACCCATAAATATTTTGGAGACAAATCAAAAAGCAGCTCAACTTTTTACTGCCTTACCAGCATTTTCAGCCACCTGAAAACCAACAGTGATATATCCGGTCAGACCATGAGTGGACATAGTCAACTAGTTCATCAAGACCTCCCAAGAATAATAGATTCCCAAGTGCGGCTTTTTGGATCGAATTGGTATACAATATAAAGGGAGGAAAACAAATGGAAAATAGAGGTTTCAACAACGGACCGAGGGATATGCACAAAGCAAAATGTGCTGACTGCGGTCAGGAAACAGAAGTACCTTTCGTACCGGACCCAAACAGACCGGTATACTGCAGGGAATGCTTCCAGAGCCACAGACCACCTAAAAAATTCTAAGTGGATGTGACCAATAACTTTAAAGATGAAAATTAAATGTGCGATTAGATAGAAAATCCCTATCACCATCGCACAATTCATTTTTGTATTATTATACTAAAAGTAACTTATTGTTGCTGATTATGCCCGTTGAGTGCATAAAGTTTTTTTATTGATCACAGTACCCATGGCTGTAATGGAATTACACATAACATCAGACTTTTTGATATCAAAAATAAAAGCATTATTAGATCTAAAAAAGCAGAATGATTGCCCTGATCATATCGATGTCAAGGACAACATGCACTTTTGTTCAGTTTATGAATAAATGAATAAATTAGATACGTTAGCCTGAACTTCTCACTTCAGGAACTTGCTTTCATCACGTCGATCGATCTCATCATGTCTAGCTTGAGATTGACTATTTCCCTGAAAGATGTCATACTCAGACATTCTCTGCAACAATAGAATGTGTTCAGACCTATCATTTGTATTTCAAGCTCTGTTTTGCAATTTCGACATAATAGTTTTTCTTCGTTTGTTATAATTCCCCCTCCGTTAGTTTCTGCTCCATGCACCATTTGAAGATATCGAACTTCTATCTATCATTTAGACAGAAGACCCCCGAGCATGAACCTGTAAAGGTCAAGTTCTTCAGCATCCAGATCATTGCCAACGTACCCCCCGATCACTGAATGCTGGTCATTATTTAACTGAGAGTTCTTTTTCAGGATGATGTCATTTTTGATTTGAACTTTGATCATTAGCTTTCCTCTTTTTGAATTTAGACTCTATTTATCTCTGATCTCGTGTTATATATAAGAATATACATTTGAAGCATATATATTATTCGTACCTATTTTATAGATAACTCAATAAAATATATAGATAATTTATATCTAAGAATCTTTTCTTATTCAGGCAGAGAGGGTAAGGTCCAGCAAATATGATCTCATCCTTTCATCAAAAAAGATGCTTTATTGACTTCTCATGAACAATCTAATTGATATGTAAAGGACTGAAGTTTAAGCTGAACTGACAAAACTCAGCTTTTGAATTGAATTCGCATTAGAAATATTTAATAACTAAAAACGTGCTCTTATTAAAGAGAACAATGAGAGGATATATCAATAAATCAGAGATGCGGATGTTTTTGATCTTTGGAGCCATACTATTGCCTATGGCGTTCCTGTGTTTTCAGCAGGAACTTTCGTTAGGGATAATATCTTCGTATCCACTTTTCATAATACTGGTCCTCATGATTCTTGGTGCTAATATTGAACTACCTGTCAGTACCATCAGAACAAAGAAAACACAGGACCTACAAAGGGATGCAGCGACACTTGAAGAGGTCTATTCAGTTCCTTTGGTAAAAGATATCTCATCCAGTATGAAGCTGGCATTCGACACGGTCATTACCCTCAACGTTGGGGGATTCATAATTCCTTTTGCTGTAATGCTGTTCCTGATAGTCTTCCAGCCTGACTTTGTAGGGCTTGAGATCATGCTGATCATGATAGTAGCTGCAACACTTCTCTCCGATTTTGTCAATGGTATCGGCATCGTGATGCCTGATTACATTGGTTTGATAGCAGTGCCTTTAGCACTTATCTTCGCACCGGAAAATGCAGCTTCCGTGATATTCGTATCAGGTATTGGTGGTATCCTTCTGGGAAATATCACAGGACTACTGATGTTTGATAAAGAGAATAAAGGAAGTGCTTTTATCAACCTTGGCGGAGTTGGAAGCTTTAAAGCAGTATATGTTACAGCACTGGTTGCAGCATTAATATCCTGGTTCGTTTGAAGAAGAGTTCTGGCGCATGTTCATCCTCTCCTGAAGTTTGCTGGCTGTCAGGTTAACGGTCCGGTACTTTGAAATACCCTTATCCGTGAACCTGAAAGGTTGTGGGGAAGTATCCACGCGAGTAGCTCGCATTTTCTGTACAGCCATAACAGGGGTCAGATTTGCGTCGACCTCATTTGCTTGCATTTTATCAAGGAAGATTATTCCATCTCCAAGGAAATCATATGTATCATATGACTTTGTCTCAATTCCAAACTCTTTCTCAGTTACAAAGAAAGAAGTAATATTTTTTGATTTTAGCATCTTATGCAATGTACGCCATTCCAGGGATTTCCTGAACTCAGCAGGATCAGTGAACATGTTAAGAGAATCGAAAACGACCCGTCGTGGTTTATACGACTCTATGATCTCACCGATCTCTTCAAATGACAGCATGGACATACCGAACACTTCAAGGTATCCATCGTCGATATGCTTACCAATATCCCAGCCAAACCGCATGAAATGCTGAATTAATTGCTGGATCCTTTCTTCAAAGGAGAAAAAGAGGCATTTCTCATCATTCTTGATCCCTTCCATCAAAAACTGCATGCAAAGGGTAGTTTTACCTGTTCCCGGAGGACCTGTAACAACAACTGTAAATCCTTCCGGAATACCGCCTTCAAGCATGTCATCAAGCCCGACAACACCAGTATTGACCCTTTTGATAGCCTTATCTATATTTTTTGTATCGATCTTGGATTTGAACTTGCTGCTATCAAGTGACATTAGCGCCTTTTCAAGTACAAGATTCTTGGCTCCAAGTTCCTTCTCATACCTTTCAAGTATCTTAACAGCATCAGAACTTAATGTTGTGTGAACAGGGAACTTGTTTCTTGCCATAAATGTAGATTGAATACTATATATTTAAGACTTACTTCATGTGTTCACATATATGAATGATATGTCCATCATTGCTCTTCTTCAGGGTATCCATGCCCTTCAAGGAACTTTCCTCGTCCCTTTTCAGCAATAACCTCATTCTCCCAGACAACTTCACCCCTGGCGATAGTGGTCATCGGGAAGATTGCATCCATACCTTCAAACGGAGACCAACCGGCTTTGCTGTGAAGCTTGTCAGCTTTGATAGGGGTGGCATTGCGTGTATCCACAATGATCAGGTCCGCATCATACCCTTCAGCAAAAACTCCCTTTGAGTGGCGTGTATCAAGGCCAAATATATGCGCAGGATTCCTGCTTGTGACCTCAATCATCCTACCAATCGGAAGAATGTTCTTTTTTACAGCCATTAGCATAAGCGGCATAAGGGTCTCGACCCCCGGAACACCTGATGGTGCACTCCTGATATCAAGGTCCTTATCGAACTCTGAATGTGGCGCATGGTCTGAAGCTATAGCACTCACAGTTCCATCATTTACCGCATTCATAAGCGCTTTCACGTTCCTTCGGTCACGCAGTGGAGGGTTCATCTTTCCGAAAGTTCCCAGCTTGTCCCAGTCCCTTGTAGATAAGAACAGATGATGAGGGGCAACCTCACAGGTAACAGTATGCTCACGATTCTCTGCTGCTGCAACATATTTTTCCTTACGGATAAGCCCCAGTGCCTCAAGTGTGCTGATATGACAGAAGTGTGATCTAGTGCCTTTTTTTGCAATTACTTCAAGTGCTTTTTCGACAGCATATCCTTCACAGAGATTTGAGCGTATTCGTGAATGTGATGACGGGGAAAAGTCCTTCTTAAGCAGCTTTTCGTTTTCCAGGCGGATGTTCTCATCTTCGGCATGAATACAGGCTACGGCATCAAGGTCTTTAATGATCTCGAGTGACTGTGCGAAGTCCTCTTCATTTATGTTCAGTCCGCCAGTGGATTCTGCCATGAAGATCTCACCAAATGATGTTACTCCAAGCTCCCAGAGCAATGAGAGGGATTCAAGGTTCTGCGTCACTCCGCCATTAATACCGAAATCGATCACCGATTTACGCTTTGCCAGTTTAAGTTTTTCCTTGAAAGATGACTTATCAACAGTAGGTGGTATGGTATTCGGGTGCTCGATTACAGTTGTGATACCGCCTGCTGCTGCTGAACATGAACCTGTATACCAGTCCTCTTTCTTGATCATACCAGGTTCCCTGAAATGTACATGTGCATCTATGCCTGCAGGTATGGTCAGTGCACCTTTAGCATCGATCAGGAGATCGGGATCAGCACCGCTGATATCCTTTGCAATACGCTCGATCTTTCCATTGTTGATCGATACTTCTCCTGGTTGCAAAAAGTTGTTGTAGAAGACCTTTGTGTTCTTAATTAGGATATCAGTCATGGATAGGAGCCCCTTTTTGAAAAATGTAGATTTCTATTTAGATGTATACTGAAGTCAACACTGGGATTTACTTTTTTATGTATTATAAAACTGTTCTTTATCGTTTTAGCATTTCTCACTTCCCTAATCTGCTGCAATACTCACTGTACGATCATATTAGGCATTAAGATATATAGAATATATATTACTATATTGCATATTTAGCATTATATAGTGAAATATAGAATATATCAAGAAAGAATATATACGTTTCACCTTATTTCATTCCTTGCAGGTCGATAAATTACACTTCCGATCTGAAATCCAAAAAATAATTTAGTTCAATAAGGTGAAAGAACCAATGTCCAAGAAATCAATCTCATATATGATCACGCTTTTGCTGGTCACTTCACTTGCTCTTTTCGGAGCAGGATGTGTTGGTAATGACTCTACAGATTCCGGTAGTGAAGAAGAAATGCAGTCAATTATGATCAAGGGATCTGACACAGTACTTCCACTTGCACAGGCAGAAGCTGAAGTTTTCATGATGGAGAACCATGATAGCATTGTATCTATCATCGGTGGTGGATCCGGTGTCGGTATCGCAGCACTCATTGATGGTGAAGTAGATATCGCAATGACATCAAGAGCAATGAAAGAATCAGAGATCGAGAATGCACAGGCAAATGGTATCAACCCACTGCAGCAGACAATTGCATGGGATGGTATCTCAGTTGTTGTAAATCCTGAGAACCCTGTATCTGATCTTACCTACGAACAGCTCGAAGCGATCTATGTAGGGGACATCTCCAACTGGAATGAAGTCGGTGGCGAAGACCTTGAGATCGTGGTTCTCTCACGTGACAGCAGTTCCGGTACCTACGAGTACTTCAAGGACGAAGTGATGGAAGGAAACGAATACAGACCTGATGCACTTATCAATCCATCAACCGGAGCGATCATCCAGACCGTTTCACAGAACCCTAACGCTATCGGATATGTCGGTGTCGCTTACCTTGACGGGACCGTAAAGCCACTTGCAGTAGACAAGGGCGAAGGTGCTGAGGAACCAACCTCCGAGAACATCCTCTCAGGTGCATACCCGCTTTCAAGACCACTTTACTTCTACACTGACGGTGAACCAACAGGCCTTGCACTGGAATTCATTGAATTCGTATCCAGCGAGACCGGAGAAGAAACAGTATTTGAAGTAGGGTACTTCCCTGCTTAATTTTTTAAAATCTCCTAAAGGATCAGGGATAAATTATGATGCATAGAAAAAAGAAGGAAAAGGCAATTGAATCCACGCTCTTAATGGTAAGTGGAATTACAGTTGTAGCTCTATTCCTTCTTTGTTTTTTCCTTTTCAGGGAAGGTTACCTTTTGTTCGGCGACTATTCCATCATATCTTTCCTAACCGAAACTTCCTGGTACCCATCATCATCACCGGCAAAATTCGGTTTGTTGCCGTTATTGACAGGATCATTGATCGTAACAGCCGGTGCTATTATTCTCTCAGTGCCTCTTGGAATTGCTTCTGCGATCTATATATCAGAACTTGCAGACCCAAAGGTAGCACAAATTATCAAACCATTTGTAGAGATCCTCGCAGGCATACCTTCAGTCGTTTACGGTTTCTTCGGACTTATTATAGTGGTCCCATTGCTACAGGACCTTTTAGACCTCCCCACAGGACAGACAGCACTTGCAGGTTCTATCATGCTTGGAATGATGGCACTACCTACAATTATATCAGTATCAGAGGATGCTATTAATTCAGTTCCCACTGCACTAAAGGAAGGTTCCCTTGCACTTGGAAGTACCAAGTGGCAGACCATTTACAGGGTAGTCTTACCAGCAGCACTGTCAGGAATATCCGCAGCCGTTATGCTTGGTATCGGAAGGGCTATCGGCGAGACCATGACCGTCATGATGGTAACAGGAAATACTGCTATCATACCCGGAATTCCCGAAGGTCTCTTTGATCCGGTAAGGACAATGACCGCGACCATTGCACTTGAAATGGGAGAAGTTCCACAGGGAAGTGATCATTTCCATGCCCTGTTCGCAGTTGGTGCAGTACTTTTCCTAATAACATTCATAATCAATCTTATCGCTGACAGCGTTAAGAAGAAATACAGACTCAAGGAGGCAGCATAATGTTCTTTGGAGCAAAGACATCCGAGAAACTGGCATTTGCCACGCTGAAGCTCTCCATGGCACTTGTACTCGCTTTTGTATCGATCCTTGTGGTCTACATTACTGTCAACGGCTACAGCGTGCTCAGCCTTGATTTCATAACCCAGATGCCAATGAAAAGAATGACCGAGGGAGGTATTTTCCCGGCAATTGTGGGAAGTCTCATGCTTATCGGACTTTCAATGGCATTTGCAATTCCACTTGGCATACTCTCGGCAGTTTACCTTAATGAATATTCAACTCCGGGACGTACTTCCTGGGCAATTGAGATGGCGATCAACAATCTTGCAGGTACACCATCAGTAGTGTTCGGTCTTTTCGGACTGGCATTGTTCGTCAAGTACTTCGGCTTCGGAGCGTCCATCCTGTCAGCATCCCTGACTTTAGCTCTGCTCATACTGCCCGTGATAATCCGTGCGAGCAAGGAAGCACTGATGACAGTACCACAGGAATACAGGGAAGCTTCCCTTGCACTTGGTGTTACCAAATGGCAGACCACAAGAAAGGTCATACTTCCTGCAGCGATCCCCGGAATGATGACAGGTATCATCCTGAGTATCGGCAGGGTTGCAGGTGAAACAGCACCAATCCTGCTTACAGGAGCAGCATACTTCTTACCAAGAATACCGGATTCGGTGTTCTCCCAGTTCATGGCATTGCCATATCACCTTTTCGTACTGGCGACCTCAGGTACGAACATCACACAGACAAGACCGATACAGTATGGAACAGCACTGATACTGCTCTTGATAGTTGTTTTCATGAACAGCATCGCAGTAGTGATAAGAAGACATTACCGGAACAAACTGAACAGGTAAAAGAGAATTCAAGGATGATCCTATGTCTAAAAATGAAATTAATACGAATATCAATATTAAAGATCTTAATCTCTGGTACGGTGAAAAACACGCACTTAAAGATATTTCACTTGACATACCGGAGAAAAGCGTTACTGCGTTAATAGGCCCCTCAGGCTGTGGAAAATCAACATTCCTTAGGTGCCTGAACCGCATGAACGACCTGGTAAAATCATGCAGGATAGAAGGAGAGGTACTTGTTGATGATGAGAACATCTATGAAAAGAACGTTGATGTCGTCGACCTGAGGAAAAAGGTTGGAATGGTCTTCCAGAAGCCAAACCCTTTCCCCATGTCGATCTATGATAACATCGCCTATGGTCCGAAGATCCATGGTTGTTCAAAATCCGAGACAAATGAAAGGGTACACAAAGCACTCGATGATGCTGCCCTTATGGGGGAGGTTCAGGAAAGACTTGGCGACCAGGCATTTGCACTTAGTGGCGGACAGCAGCAAAGGTTGTGCATTGCACGAACACTTGCAGTCAAGCCGGAAATAATCCTGTTCGACGAACCATGCAGTGCTCTTGATCCTATTTCCACTTCCAAGATCGAGGACCTGATCCTTGAGCTTAAGAAGGACTATACTATTGTGATAGTAACACATAATATGCAACAGGCAGCACGTATTTCTGACTATACTGCCTTTTTCCTACTCGGGGAACTGGTAGAGTTCGGAAAGACAAAGAACATATTTGAGAATCCACAGGTAAAAAGTACTGAGGACTATATTACAGGAAGGTTCGGGTGATCATATGGTGAGAGAAAGATACATTGAGAGACTTGATTACTTAAAATCAGAGATAGAAGAGATGGGAAAGGTATCCGGAGAAATGCTGGCCAGTTCAATAAAGGCCCTGGAAACCCTTGATATAGAACTCTCAGAAAAGGTCATTGAAATGGACACAGCCGTCGATAATTATGAATATGATGTCGAAAAAGCCACAGCCCACTTACTGGCCCTTCAGCAGCCAATGGCCGGCGACCTCCGCCTGATAACAGCCTCTTACAAGATCGCCATCGACCTTGAGAGGATGAGCGATTTTGCAGTCAATATTGCAGAGCTTGTCAAGAAGATCGAAGGAGAACATGCCATCCCATTGTCCGAAATAAACACCATTGCATCCATCACCCAGAATATGCTCAGCAATTCTATCAAAGCATATTCAGAAGCAGATGCCGAGCTTGCAAAAGTGACTGCAGCAGAGGATGAGAAGGTTGATAAGCTGTTCTATTCCACATGGGAAAAACTGGTCAAAATGATGATAGATGATGCGATCCTTATTCCAAATGCAGTTGACCTGATATTCGTTCTCAGGTATCTGGAACGCATTGCAGACCACGCATGTAATATCTGTGAAAGTGTCGTTTATATGGTAACGAACCAAAGACCAAATCTCAATTGAAAAATGACAGGGTTCTTTGAACCTTATTAAATATCATTTTTTCTTTTCTTTTCTTTTTCTGATATTTGCTGGAATCTCATAACTGAACACAGCAGAATCTCACGACTTCAATGCTCATCCTTTAGCATTTCCCTTTTGATCTTATTGACATACATGTGGGCGAGCCTTGTGGGTTCTGGTAGTTTGTAACCCCTAAGGCATTTTCTGGTAACTTCAAGACAGGTGTTCATGGATATCCTGTGACCGGGTGCAACCACAATTGGATTGCTTCGCTTGTTTGTTTTCAGGAGCCAGCCAATCTGTTGATCCTGGAATAAAAGAGGATTTGCTTCTCCGGTCTCCGGCCTGTCAGCCACACCACAAAGAATCTTCTTTGCGATCCCTATAGTGGGAATGTCCATCACAACGCCAGTGTGAGTGGCAAGGCCTGCTTTTCTTGGGTGGTTGATCCCACAACCGTCAACCATCAGGAGATCGGGCATTTCCTGGAGTCCTGAAACGGCATCTACAATCGGTTTTCCCTCCCTGAACGTGAGATATGTTGGTATGTAGGGGAAATTGATCTTTCGGACCACATGTGCCTTTTCAATAATATCCATTGTGTCGTAATCAAGAAGGACCACGCCACAAATGATCCGATCCCCGAGGAAGGCACAGTCTGATCCTGCTATTGTTTCCAGTTTCCCGAATTCATCCTCTGTGCTCACCGAAGTTGCTATTCTGGCCTGTATGCCCCTCAGGAACTCAGGTGAGTACGACTTCGGATCCAGCGCCTCATCCATTCTTCAATTCTCCTATTTCCTCTTTCGCCTACGTTTTCCCAAGATGCTCATCTCATCCGCTCCACCTGCCTCTGGAGCGGTTGTCGCACGAAAGTTTTTCCAAACCTCATGATCACGATAGCGGCAGGAATCCACAAGATGACGGCGTAGACCGCAAACCACAGCGTCTCGTTCGCAGGCGAGATCATTGAGGGACTAAGGATAATCAAGAATCCGGATGAGCTTGCATGTGTGAGCTGGGCGAGCAATAGGCTCCCGGTGTTGGAATAGATCCAGACCAAGAGAATCCTCATGGCCATCATGGCAACAAACCACATGGCGATAAAGCGGGGCAACCAATATACGCCGTATGTACTAGCCTCCCACAAGTAGCCAGCCATCGCGTGCCACAATCCGTGCAAAAGTGCCAGGTAGATCGTGGCGCGCCAAGTACCGAATTTCGTTTCCATCCTCGGGTAAGCGAATCCCATCCATCCTATTTCCTCAATGAAACCTGCAAGCAGACCACCGAGGATGCCAAACGCCATGAAGGTAGGAGCAAAATCCGGGGAAACAAAGGCAGTAAGCGTCCATAGCACCCCCAGGATGAGTGTGGGAAAGATAAGGAGCGCCGCCGCGTACCAGCGTAGGCCAACCCGCCATTTAAACATCCGCGAAAAGATATTCTGAAGCCCTGTCTTGCCATCGACAAGATAGGTCATTGCGATTCCTGCAATCAAGGGTCCAGCCAGCATCGGCAGTCCCATGAGCATCGCATCCTCGAAGTCCAGCAGCTCTCCGCGGAGAAACTTTGGTCCTCCAATCGCAAAACTACCACCCCAGGATATTAAGTAGGCCAAGACGAAGTAGCTGGTAACAGGATAGCGTTGCATCAGGGGCCTGATCTTCATAGTGTTTCCTCTTTCGGAGATTTTAGATTACTGGTGAACGTTGTCATTGCGAAGAGTCATCAGGATTATCCTCCGCGATGTTGCCTTTGGCTGAACCCGCACCTATGTCCGTGGGAATGACTTTGCCAAGCGCTTCGGCGGCTCCCGGGTCGTGGGTAGCCAGGATGATCAGATCCGGTATTTTTTCCTTTAGCGCGAGCACTTTTGCGTACGATGCCTGGAGTTCTTCTATGTCACCTGTACCGGGAAACTGACCACGCTCTATCAACTCCGTTCGGTAAGCCAGATCACTGATCAGTAGCAGGGGCGGAGCACCGTTACGTCTCACCAGCATGGACAGAGAACCCGGCAAGTGTCCCGGAGTTGGCAGCAGGATCATCGAACCGTCACCCATCAGATCGAAGGCATGTGTGAATGGTGCGATCGAGGGATCGTCTGTCGGCTGGAAAGTGATTCGTTGCCATTTTGCATCAGGAAGGTCGATATCTCTACGGAAGACGGCGTGCCGTTCGGGATGTTCCGGTCCCAACATGTGCTCCCATGCCTCATTGCTCACTATCAGATCCGCCTGTGGGATCTCACGGATACCTCCGATGTGGTCACAATGCAGGTGGGAGATGACAGCTTTGCGCACGTCAGCCACAGAGTATCCCGATATTTCGAGCTGCCGGGTTAGTGTGTCGTCCGGACCAATATGGAATCTGAAAAGGTGACGTAAGAATAAACCGGTAATCCCGCCAGGCCAATAATCCGAATCATTCACCACAGCCCTGTCCTGCCCTGTATCGAAGAGGACCAGTCCGTCGGAGTGCTCGATGACATAGACATTGATAGGTATGGTAACCCACCGTCGCCCGAAGAAAATCCACCAGAGAGCGGACTTCCGTGACCCATAGATATGTTCCCAGTGTGCTTCACCCGTACCTGTGCTGATAACGGAGACAGACTTGATGGGGCTTACACTTTCATGAAATGCTGTTCCTGATTTTGAGTGCGTTGTATGTTCAGACATCCTCTAGACCTCCTTTGATCTGCCAGGACTCTCAGGGTACAAGCTCACTCCCGGATGAAAGCAAATGACCATCTTTATTGCATCATTTTCAAATATTCAAACCTACTCTTTTCCAGAGTGGTAAGCACTCAATTAACACCAGCCCCAACTATACATAATCTTTACAAGTAACTGCATAAATATTTTACCGTTGTCAGCATTAAAAATGCAATAATGCGATGCATCCCCCAAGTTTGACAGTGAACTGGTTTCAAAAGCACATATATTACCTCATACAATTATTGTATGATGGAATTAAATGGAATTTTCTGAATCAATTTTATTTCGAACTATTTTATCATCTCTTATTGTTCAATATCTCTAGCATTGTAATAACTGAAACTCCAGAGAATGATTAATACAACTCCTAATAACAAGTTGGGAATACCTAATGGAATTATGTTAGAGTATACAGCATGCAATCCTGTAATTATTATTAAGGAAGCGACAAGTATAGTGGGCAACAGAATTCCTTTTCGTTCGATTGGCTTTCTATCTGCCCAGATTAAAATAAATGTCCAAGAGAATATAGCAGAAAATGCAAGTCCCATAGGATATATGTACTCTATTTCACCCATCCTTTCCGGAATTAAACAAAGAATAGCAAAAAGTACGTCAGCTATAGCTCCCGCCCAATAACTTACTCTTAACCAAAGGATTTTATTATTCATATTTTCTTACTCCATTTTTTACCCTAATTATTTGTTCAAATCAAGTTGGCACTCAAAATTAATATATAGGTTCTTAGTTTTGGCTGTGCCCATTTAAACTTCGATTGTATCTGTGTTGGCAGCCCCGGAACCGATTGCAGATGGATTGAATCCTTTAAAAATAAGCCATATCGCCAGAACTATTTCGTTTGATATTATTGGAGCATACCATAACATCGAAGTTGGAATGAGGGCAGTCATTTCTAATAAGTTTACTAGAATTAACAATATTGCTGCAATGAAGCCCCATAATGATAACCATCTGGGAATAAGTTCTGATCGATACAACAGATAGTAGAAAAACAAAGCAGCAATGCTAAAAATGTAAGCATGGACCACATAGATCCCATCACGTATTCCCAGCAACAAAGTGCTATGAGATAAAAATAAGATCCCGGCAATGATCATAAGTCCGCCTTCAATACCTCTAAGAACAATGTACCAGAGAGATGCTTGTTTGCTGTATGGTTTAAAGAGTGGGAACATTATAACTGAAATAGCAATAACTGCAACGCCACTAAGTGCCTCAGAGAACATTACTACTATTTTTGATTCTATAACACTACTAGCTAAAACAGCATATGCAAATAAAATTAATAGTCCTACAATTATTGCGTTCTTTCTATTTGAGTCCATTTTGTTCACCTCTTTTTTGTCAAATGCCGCAATGAATTAATTTCAGGATTCCATTTCGGGTATTTTACCACCTTTCAACAAAAGCCAGAATGTAATTGACAATTCCGCAATAGTGGCAACCGCGAGACCCGGGTAAGTTATCACTACGTAGCTTGGGGGGAGAAGAAAGAATGTAAAACTCTCTATCATATAGCCAAAACATCCAATTATCAACAAGACACCAAGAATTCTGGGAATGTAACCCGACTTGTAAACTAAATAACCAAAAGGAAGGAGCCAAAGTCCATGAAATATCGTAGCGATCCAAACTCCAGCTGTGTACAAATCGAAAAAGAACATCACCAGAGCATGCAACTGATCTGCTTCGAATACTGTCAGGTAGTCAGCACCGCTTAAAAGTAGCAGTGGAGCATAATGCAAGATCATATTGACGAACATTATCGGGACACTGATCAAAGCGAATATCACCATAAGCAAAGCATGGTTTTTGTTAATTACATTAAGTACTACGTATAAAGCCATAGGTAACAATAAAAAAGACGTGATCATAATCAGATCGCTCACAAAACCGAGACGGAACAGCGATTCAGAAGCCATGATATTATTGACTGTTGTTGCGGCATCTCCGGGCACAATAAGACTCTGCCGAACAAAAGCTTCTGCGAAGATACCGAATACAAAGATCATTAAATATAGTAACCCTGCAACTCTTGCAGCTTTGCGTTGTGATATGTCGGCGATACGGTTTATCATTTCAATTCCCCCTAATTTAAGTTTAATTTGATCATTTTATCTCATTTGTATCTGTATTGACATCCCCATAATCGATGGCATGTGGATCAAATCCTTTAACGATAAGCCATACTGCAAAAACCATTTCCTGCACGGCTATCGGAATAAATAGGATACCAAGCAGATCGATGTTGAAAGATTGTAATAGATAGTATACCCACAACAATGCAGCTCCAGCAAAGCCCCAGCCTGATAGCCATCGGGGAACAAGGTTTGATCGATACAATAAATAATTCAAGATCAGAGCAGATATAGTAAAAGCAACTGCGAACCCAAACAAAAAAGCCAGATCTCCTGCTGCCAGCAATATAGTCCCAAAGGTTTGATAATAGGAAGCATCCGGAGATCCCGCCTTCACAAAGTCCTGACTTAATGCCAGTAATGTCAGTATGGCAATCACATTAATAGTAAAAAGTACGCCCTCCGCGATCCTGGCACCAGCGTACCCAAGAGCTAAAGATTCACTATGCTTTTTAAGAATCGGATATATCATTATTCCAATACCAGCAACTGCAACGGCATCGATCAATACAAGGAACGAACCTATCATCATCTGGTTCTCATTTCCAGAAACAATAGTAAGATAATCTGAAGCCCCCAGAATTGGGTCTAATAAAATAACACCAAGTGAGTATGCAACTGTCGCAATTATAAACAATATTCCTACAATTCTTGCGGTCTTTATGTTTGAATTCATTTATTATCCCTCTCGCCAAGGTAAAAGAACAGAAAAGCCAGAACAAAAAAGATCATTATATTTGCCGGGCTTTCACCCAACCCTTCAGCTGCAGTCAAATAAGGCCTGGCCATCTTCTCGCATGAGAACCAGATCCCAGTAAGCAAAAAAGTATATCCTGTCAGTTTAAAATAGGAACTCTTTTCTTTAAGTTTCCTGGAATAGAGCCACAAGATCCCAAAAAAGAACAGTAATATCAAGTTTCCACCGATACCAAACAAAACAGGAATATGTGGAAGCGGACCGTTAATAAGGGTAATTAAAGCAAAAACAAGAAGAGTTCCACCACCAAAAAGAACACTTTTATCCCCATTGCCATAAAGGATAATGCCAGTTCCTGCTATAATAGCAGCAATTGGAACACCAAATGCCCATAAGAAGAACCAAAAACCAGGAACCTTCCACATGGTCTCATTTACTTCATCCATTGTAGAAGCTTCCTTAAAAGTAGAAGTTACACTGTGACTTGCAATCCCTCCAATTGCTACAGCAAGGATCACACCGATCAGAAATAGAGTTAATCCTAATTTCATTTGTTTATCCCCCATTATTCCAATATGATTATTTAACTTCGCTCGTATCTGTTTTGATAGAGGCGGAAGCAATCACAGATGGCTCGAAACCTTTCACTATTAGCCATATCGAGAGCATGATCTCAGCCACAGCGATAGGAAGAGCAAAAATAAGCTCCATTCCCACTTTAAAAAGTGGTAACGGCAATTATATAATATTTTTGATGCGTTGCCCTTTGCGGAGATCTAGTGCTGTTTTCCTGAGAACAATTGAGTTTTGTAACTCTCCTACAACCCGCACACTTTTTTAGCGTTGTATATATCCCCTATTTGCTATGCGGGAATATAGGTAAAGTCCAAATGAACATTAAATCATTATATACAGGTCTTGCACATTTGTATTCGGTGAGTTCATCCACTCTCGTTCTTATGATTCCGCATAGTCATTTTTATTTGATTATAAATAATATTAAGAAATTTAAACGCTTTATTTATTATAATAATAATTTTATGCCTATTAATTAACAAAAAAAAGCTTATAGTAACTTTAAATTAAGATCTTATTTTTATTAATATTTTAAAATCGATTATTTTGATTTATTTTCTAATTATACATTCAAAAAGCTAAATTTGAATTTTAAATCCTTATTATTCTGAATATATTTGTTTTTGAAAATAATGGACTTATTATTACTAATTATAAGCTTAAAAACTTTATTTTAACTATTTTTAATAAAGCAAAGCCCCTATATATACGTTATATCATTATTGAAACTAATTCTAGTTTTTAATCGATAAAATATTTTCTAAAAATGGAGATTAGGGATTTTGAACTCTGTTATAATGGTAAAAAAAGCTATTCACTACAATGTGATACAGAACATTCTGCAATACTATGAATGTCCTGATACCTGTAAGGCTGAATGTTGCAGGAATGGACGGGTTCATATATTCGAAGACGAGTTCAATCTTCTGAAGGAAAATGATCATGAAAGAACGAATGGTATTAGAAGTGATGTTCTGTATCCAGCTCTTTACATTATGAACAATCCATGTTCTTTTCTCAACCAGATTAACAGGTGTGAAACCTATGAAAGAAGACCAACTGTCTGTGGTATGTACCCGTTCAAGGTGAACAATTCAGGGACAACATTGGGATTACAACCATGTCCATTGGGTTTTATGATCATCAAAGACATATCATCCTGGGCAACGGATACAATATCGAAAGCAGATATTCCTGCTGCTGAAAAAGTTGAAAAAATGATGCAATGGGAGATAAGCCTCGAGTCTTATGCAATCGAGGCCTCGGAATTTCATTCCAGAGAGTCCCTGCAAGAGATGCAGATACCTTACGATGAACTTGAGATGCTATCCATGTTCCTGCTATCTAAAAATGCATTAAAGAAGATCCCCGACGTATCTGACATACAGAAGAAACATTGTTCAATATAAAATGATCAATATTCCTCCCCCAACATTTTAGCATGAAAGATGCTTACAGGCAAGTCTCCTAAGATCAAGAAACGTTCAGATTTATTGTGGACCTTGCTGTTATGAACCGTTAGGGAGATGAGGGAAGAATGGAATCACATAATAACAGTTTCTTTTCAGATATTGTTACTATATCCAACAGTTATGACTATATTTCCTACTTCTTCCTCTGTTTCGACATACTTGTAAGCCTCGACAATTTGTTCCAGCGGATAACTTCTGTCAATGACTGATTTTAGTATCCCAGCCTCAATAAGTTCTTTAAGATCTTTGAGGAAGATCAGACGCTCTGGAACTGGCAGAAGGCCTGTGGCCGAAAACTTGGCTTTTTTGCTGCCTATCTTTGAAGTCCACAACATTTGAAGAAGAATTGCTATCCCAGGGAATGTTTTAAGATAGATGCCTTTTTGCGTTAGAGAGCCTTTAGAACGTGAAAATGAAGTCTTGCTTTCCGCGTCAAAGATAATGTCATATGTCTCACCGCTTTTGGTAAAATCCTCTTTGGTGTGATCAATTACCTTATCTGCTCCCAGAGATTTTACCAGTTCTAAATTCGTGGTACTGCATACTCCGGTAACTTCTGCTCCAAAGTACCTGGCGATCTGTATCGCAGCTGTACCCATACTTCCAGAAGCGCCATTGATAAGGACTTTCTGCCCGCTCTGAACATTTGCCTTATCTTTAAGGAAATTCCATGCTGCTAATGCCCCACAGACGGGAGCAGCTTCCTCATAGGACATGTTGTCTGGCATTATATCCAGAAACCCCTCTTCAGGAATACATACAAGCTCGGCATAACAACCAAGATTGGAACCATTCGTTCCAAATACCTTGTCACCTTCTTTAAATCGCTTTACATCTTTGCCTACTGCTTCGACCTCTCCAGCAAACTCCGAGCCTTGTATAGCCATTCTTGGCCTTAAAAGACCAGTAAAAAATCTTGTTATAACCGGGGAACCCCTTAGCATCATTATATCTGATATTGTTACTGCTGCTGCATGAATTTTTACAAGAACTTCATTGTCCTTTGGGATAGGTTTAGCCACTTCCTTTAACTCAAGAACATCCAGTGACCCATATTTTGCGGCTACAATCGCTTTCATTTGTGCATCTTTCCTTATTTTAGATGTGCTAATTCAAACTTCGTTTGTATCTGTTTTTGCATACGCGGAAGTGATCGCGGATGGATCGAACCCTTTCACTATGAGCCATATCGAGAGCATGATCTCAGCCACAGCGATTGGAAGGGCAAAGATGAGCTCCAATCCCACTTCAGAAACTCCAGCGAATATGCCAATATTGATCAGCACAGAACCGATCAGCAAAGCTATAGCAGCAATAAAACCCCATGCTGATATGAATCGTGGAACGAGTTTTGATCTATACAATACATAATAAAGCATCATGGACCCTAAAGCAAAAGCGATATGATAGATCAGTCCCTGTGTGCCAGCCCAGTGATTAACTGACTGTATCGAGCTTCCTATGTACTGGAAATATGAAGCATCTACCCCTCCTTTACTCAAATAATCCTGGCTTAGATTGACCAGTGACAGCTTACTGATATAAGCAACACTTAAAAGCGCAGCCTCAAACAATCTGAAAACAACATACCCCAGGGCCAGAACTTCATTGTGTCTTTTTAAGACGGGGAACAAGAGCAATGATAAGAGAACTACTGCAGGAACACCTGTAAATTCCAGCAGTATTCCAGTTATTACAACTGTTTTGTTTGGATAAGCATTATCCAGGTAATCCGGAGAATCCAGAATAGGTTTGTAAAGAGCTTCTCCAACAAAAAGCATGACGATCGCAAATATGAACAATATTCCCACGATTGTTGCGGTCTTTCTGTGAGAATCCATCTTTTTATCGATTATTTCCATCTAACACCACTCCCACTTTAAAAAGTGGGAGAGATAACTATATAATATTTTTGGATGCGTTGCCTTTTGCGGAGATCTACCATTGTTTTCCCGGGAACAATTAGGTTTTGTAACTCCTCCACAACCTGCACACTTCTTTAGCGTTGTATATCTCCCCGACTTGCTATGCAGGAATATAGGTAACGTCCAAATAATTGGTTTGAATGGACAACAAGATGATTTTTCGGACAAAGCGATTAATATGGAAACTATTTTGAAGGGCGAATGCAAGATAAGCGAAGATTTTATATCAATACAAGTAACAAATTTACAATGGGGGTAAAGTTATTGGACAAAATCATCTACTCATCTGCGAAGGCACTGGCACAATCTATTCGTGCAAAAGAGATCAGTTCTGAAGAAGTTGTTGAAGCATACTTGCAGCAGATCGAAGAAGTAAATCCTGAATTGAACGCGATCGTACAACTTCAAGCCAATGAGGCTCGGGAACAGGCCCGAAAGGCCGATGCTGCTCTTGCACGGGGAGATATTAAAGGGCCACTTCACGGTGTACCATTTACGGTCAAAGATAATGCAGAGATAAAAGGAATTATTTGCACATCAGGAACTAAAGGGCGTTCATCTTTTGTTCCAGCTCAGGACGCTACCATTGTAACCCGAATGAAGGATGCAGGAGGAATCTTATTGGGAAAGACCAATCTCCCGGAGCTGGCTCTTGCCCTTGAGAGCGACAATCTGGTTTATGGACGTACATCGAACCCTTACGATCTTTCACGTACATCCGGAGGTAGCAGTGGAGGAGAAGCATCCATTATTGCTGCGGGCGGATCCCCATTAGGCCTTGGCAATGATGCAGGGGGAAGCATTCGTTTACCGTCCCATTTCTGTGGTATAGCCGGCATCAAGCCGACTGCAGGAAGAGTTCCATTAACAGGCCACTTTCCGACTCCATTTGGACACATAGTTCAATTATGGCAGGCCGGACCAATGGCAAGGTTCGTAGAAGATCTGATATTAACACTTCCAATTATTGCAGGTGTAGACTGGCGCGATCCTGCGATCGCCCCTATGCCACTGGGTGATCCTGATAAAGTTGAGATAAATAAACTGCGTGCTGCTGTCTACACAGATAATGGTATCATACCGCCCACACCGGAAACAGCTAAGGTAGTGATGAAAACCTTAAGGGTACTTTCAGATGCAGGCATGGATGTGACAGAAGACATGCCTGAAGGAATTGAACAGTCTTTTTGGCTCGAGAATGCTATGTTTGAAGCAGACGCCGGATATTGGATTGAAAAGTCCTTAGAGGCTGCAGGGACAACTGAAATACATCCCTGGACAAAAGTTACTTTAGAAGAGTGCCATGCTGAAGCCGGATCATCTGCTGATTTCAGTGAATTGCTGATCCAGTTGGACATTTTCCGCAGTAAAATGCTCTCTTTCATGGAGAACTATGATGTGATGATCTGTCCTGTGTGTGCCTATCCTGCCATTCCTCATGGAACCTGGCTCGAAAACTTCCCTGCTTTTAGCTATACCATGACCTATAACCTGACCGGATGGCCTGCTGCAGTTGTCCGTGCCGGTACTTCACCGGAAGGACTGCCCATTGGTGTACAGGTGGTGGCTCGTCCATGGCGAGAAGATGTTGCTCTGGCTGTGGTGCAATACATCGAGAAAGTCCTGGGTGGCTGGCAGCCTCCACAGCTCTGATAAGCATGTAGAGGATGCTGAGAGTTTTTCACTGAGGCTTAAACCAACTTGATCAAGGAAGGTTACTGAAGAAATCAATGCAATATGAACGGTAAGGCCGAGTACAGAAAGAAGAACAATTCCTGGGGATCTGTACTGTTGTTCAAGGCAAGGGAGCTTAGCCATCATCTTGTTGGGAAGAGGAAAGCTGCTGAGTTCATGAAGACTGTTTATGTAGGTGAAAGGGATGATTCTGATCTGTTGAGGAAGAAGATCATTGACATATCTTATACTGAGTGGAAGAAGATGGGATTTTCCAAAGGTACGTTGCATTATATAAAGCAAAATACAAAGAGTGATAAGCCATTTACTCTCAATGTTCATGTGAGGGAGAGATTGGAAAAATGGGATTCAACGGCTTCTATTGTTTCATGACAAAAGCACTAGTTCTTTTGAAAAAGAAAAAAGTAGATCCTGATGTTGGATCAGAATCATTTTGTAGGTGGAACAGTTCTTACTGAGTCAGTGCCTTCGAAGGGTGTCCCATCAAAAGTTTCACCTGTCAAAGTTGCATCTGTATCCCCTGCTTCTATTCCAGTTTTTTGGACTCTAAAGTAAATCACCAAATCCAAGTCTCCATCGAAATCTTCAACTGCTGCCAAACTATTTGTATTTTCAGAGATTAACTCTATTTGGGATTTAATGGGAGAAGAGGTTACTCTTAAAAGAGAGCTTGGGCTTTTGGAGATCACACTCAGTGGTGTGGGAAGCATACTGGGAGCCGGTATATATGTTCTTATTGGAAAGGCAGCAGGTCTTTCGGGCAATACCCTTTGGTTGTCCTTTTTGTTTGCTGCCATTGCTGCCGGGCTTACCGCTATAAGTTACATGGAGCTTTCATCCATGTTCCCCAAGGCAGGGGCCGAATATGAGTATGTCAGGAATGCCTTCGGCGAGTTCCTGGGTCTTCTTATAGGCCTGCTGGTCATTTTCGTGGAGATTATTTCAAGCTCTACCGTTGCCCTTGGCTTTGCGGAATATTTCGGGGTTCTGTTTCACACCCCTGCTATTCCCTCAGCTATCGCTCTTATACTGCTTTTCACATTGATCCTTTTCGTGGGTATTAAGCAATCTGCAAGGGCTGCCATTCTTATGACCGTCATCGAGATGATAGGCTTGCTTGTGATAATCTCCATAGGTCTTCCCTATATGGGTTCTGTGGACTATCTGGAGGTACAGAGTCTGTCAGGCATATTTGAGGCATCAGCGCTTGTTTTCTTTGCATTCCTCGGCTTTGAGGAGATAGTAAAGCTATCACAAGAGACAAAGGACCCTCATAGGACGACACCCCGAGCCCTTATAATTGCCATTGCAACCACTGTATTGCTTTACATACTTGTTGCATTGGCTGCTGTGAGTGTCCTTGACTGGAGGGTATTGTCAACGTCTTCGGCTCCTCTGGCAGAGGTTGCATCCGTGGCGTTGGGCAGCAATGCATTTGTCATCCTTTCGTTGATAGCTCTTTTCTCGACTGCCAATACCGTTCTGCTTATGCAGATCGGGGGCTCGAGGATACTCTATGGTATGGCGGAATCTGGTTCACTTCCCTCATTGATCTCCTGGGTTCATCCAAAGACAAGGACTCCATTGGTCTCTATATTAGTGTTCACATCACTCTCAATAATGTTTGTTTTCATAGGTGATATCGAGATCGTGGCGAATATGACCAATTTCATGGTCTTTATCATCTTTATAACGATCAATCTTTCACTGATATGGTTGAGGTACTCAAGACCCGATATCGAAAGACCATTCAGGATTCCCTTTAACATAGGCCGTTTTCCCCTTTCACCGCTTTTTGGTATATTATGTGCCCTTTTGCTCTTTGCACACCTGAGTCTTGAGGTCATTGTCTATGGTTTTATTTTATTGCTTGTGGGTGTCGTGGTAGTATTTATCAGGTTAAAGAGCCAAAGTAATTTATACTGATGGTGTGGGGTACGTGCCCTTGATGGAGTGGACCTTGCCCATAAAAAAGGGAGAGTTTCTTTCAATACGCATAGAAAAGAGAATAAACAGAAGTTTGATTCTGCTTATTTTTTATTTGAAAAAATTGATGAAGATATGGTAAAAATAAATGGTCATCTAGGCTTTGGTTTCAAGCTATGCCATTTAATCTATTTCATAATTGCATTGGTCTATGGCTTCCATCTTGCTGGACAAACATTTATTAGTGGATTCATGGCAACTATTGTTTTCATTATATTACTTATTCCAATGTTTTTGCCAGACAGTCTTAAAATTAAAAGAACCGCAAAAAAGCCAGCCTTTACTCTTCACTTATACAAAACACATTCAGCCCTGACATAAATAACAGAGACACCCTTCACAGAAAGCTTATCCCTCACAAGCCCTGCAAGTTCCTTTATCCTGCTCTCAGCAAGCTCCGGATCATTGAACTCAAACAAAGTGACATCATCACAGAGCCCTTTTACAGCATCAGTAAGGTCAGGTGTGGATTGTCCACCAGTCATTGCTGCTGTCCTGTTGTCCAGTACCATTACCAGCACGTCACGTTTGGTCTCAACAGCGTTTATCAGACCTACGATCCCGGAATGGGAAAGTCCGAAATCGCCTATAACGGCAACGGACTTCTTGTCGAAACCTATGGCTGTGGAAATAGCGGCACCGAGTGCAAAGCCGACATCAACGGCTTCAAGGGGTGCAGGGGCACTGCGTATGGAGCAGCCCATGTCGCCTGCTATCAGAATGTTCAGGTCGTGAAGCATTCTGTAGACCGGGAGGAAAAGACAGTCCTCGCACAACGAGCGGGAACCTCGTCCCTTGATGGTCTCAATGAAAGTATATTCAGTTACCTTATCTTTATCAATGTTCTCGATGGCAAGAGCAATCTGATCTTTTTCAATACGACCATAGGGGAGATGTCCGCTCATCTTTCCAAGCACGTTCCCACAGATGCCGATATGGGATTCCATAAAGGCCTCACTTTCCTCAACGACGAGAACCTTTTCATGATCGGATATGAAATCCCTTAATTTCCTGAGAGGAAGAGGGGATACGACATTAAGTGAAAGATGCGAGACCTCAAGCTGTTTTTCGGACAATAGTTCATCCACAAGTAAAGAGGGATAGCCTGAAGATATGATTCCGATCTTGTTTGACTTACCAGCTTTAACAGATCGGGTCAGAGGGTTGTTCTCTGCTTCATCCACAAGCAACGGCTGTACATTTATGTGAAAATGCTGGTGCTTGCCACGCATTGTCAGCTTCCAGATCGACCTGTCAAATGTGGCTTTTGCTTCGGTCTCTGTTTTAATGTCATCTGATCTTGTAACAGTTCCAGTGGTTTTTTCCAGGCGGTCGGTTATCCTGACTATCACAGGAGTTTTCGTACTTTCGGAGAGTTCGAAAGCCCTGATAAGTGAACTGTAAGTAGCCTCCGGATTCGACGGGTCGAATACAGCAACCTCTGCAACCTCGCCGTACCATCGTGAATCCTGCTCGTTCTGGGATGCTCTGACCCCGGGATCATCTCCTGCTACGATCACTAACCCGGCACCAATGGTGTGGGTGACAGATGTAACAAGGGGGTCGGAAAGGACGTTCATGCCCACATGCTTTGTGAGGACAAGAGATCGTTTGCCTGAAACTGAGGCACCAAGTGCTGCCTCCAGGGCGACCTTCTCGTTCGTCATCCAGAGCGTGGGAATTTCAGGTCCGAGATTCTTCTCAAAATAGTTCATTACGGCAGTGACAGGAAAGCCGGCAACTCCTGTGACAAACTCCACGTTGCTGTCGATCAATCCAAAATAGAGTGCTTCAAGTCCGGAGATCTCTGAAGTTCCGATTCTCTTGTCAGTTCCGGTCATAACTTTGCGTCCAGATCTACCGATTCATCAGGTCGTGCGAACCATGCAAGTGATGCAAGAGCACCAATGACACCGTTCCCATCGAGCCAGACATCAACACCGTTCTTCTCTGCATGTTCCATGGCGATATCCTTAGTTAGCTCCCCGCTACGGCACATGGTGCTGTATTCCTCCATCCTGGTAGCTTCAAAAGATGATAGTACGACCATTCCGGTCTCATCGGAAACACTGTATTTAAGGAGCGCAGCCTTCAGGTTTTCCAGAAGCTCCTGCTTTGCTTCCTTGCTGACACAACCGAACTCCAGCACAGTGGAAACACAGTTCTGCGTCTTTGCTGATACCGGGAATAGCTGTACAAGTGAATGTGAAAGATAAACGGATTCGTTGCAGTTCAGCGCCGTTGCAATGTTGTGTGTCATGGACCACGTGGCTCCCTCTTCCTTTGTATCGGTATCATCGATGCCGATAAGGACACGCTCACGTCTCGGAACTACAATAGTGCCTTTGGCAGCTTTCCCGCCACCGGATTCACTAACGTCGTAGCGCAATACTCCCTGTGCAAATGCCCTGCATTTCGTAGCACCCACACCGCCGCCACCAAGACCTGCATAGGTTATTGAGACCTCATCGCCTTCAACCACAACGGACTCGATCCCTGCAGCAGCCACAGATGGCTGAAGTGACAGGTCGCATACCCCGGTACTCATAAGATAGCGAGTCATGTCCCCCACAGCACGTGCCTGCTGTATCAGTGGAGATCTCGCATAATGGAAACGTGACCATGCAGCCCCACTATAGCAATTGGTATGCTCAATTATCTCTGCGCTCTTATTCTCTTCATCGCAGACTACATATATGCCCCTGTAAGGAATGGTGTAGGGGTCTGTGAGTTCTACTTCTTTCATCTGAATGGATAATTACAGGCAATGGTTTAAAAGTTTTGTTAAATAGACGATTTGTCCGAAATGATCTCTCAGGCAAAACGTTATCCCCAATAAGTATATAATTAATTAACTTAATTAACTATTATGCCTGATCAACTATCTTTTGAAAATGTTAGCATATACTACAACAAGATCGTTAATGATGGGAAACCTGACAATAACAGGGACCTGAGTGCAAGATTGTACTTGTATCTCACTCAGATCAAGACATTAGGTGACCCAACCATGTCAGAACTGGCAAGCAGTGTGAGGGTATCAAAACCTGCTGTAAGCAATGCGGTCAAAAAGCTTCAGGAGATGGGACTTGTAGCTGTCCGGGAATCCACTCAGGACAGACGTTTCTCTCACCTATGTATTTCCGACACTGGAAAAGAAGTTCTTGAAGTTCTTGATTCTGCAGATCAACAGTTCTTCAGAAAGATAGAGGAAATACTTGGTGATGACGACTTCAAGCTATTCGCAAATTTATGGAATCGGATCTCCAGAGGACTTGAAGAGGAAACTAAGTAATGAGTGGCGAGAAGCTGACAGCTGAAAGTGTATGCCAAAAGGACTAAAATTGAAAGGTGAAGAAAAAATGAGTCGAAATGTTATTTTGTATATTGCAATGAGTCTAGATGGCTACATCGCACGAAAGAATGGGGATGTTGACTGGCTGGAAGGTGATGGCTCTGAACCTGATGAGGATATTGGTTATGATGAATTCTATGGATCCGTTGATACAGTGATCATGGGTCGGAAGACATACGACCAGATACTTACTTTCGGAGAATATCCATACAAGGGGACCAGAGGATATGTTTACACATCAGAAAAAAGGGACAACAACGAAGATGTTGAATTTACTGATGAAAATGTCGAAGATCTCATTGGAAAACTAAAACGAGAAAATGGGAGAGATGTCTGGATAATAGGCGGTGCAGGACTTATTGATGACTTCATAAAGAAAGACCTGATCGATGAATACTTTATTTCTGTTATCCCCTGTGTCCTGGGAGAAGGGATCTCTCTTTTCAAAGACAAAAATCCTGAGATCAAGCTGAAATTGTTAAAGAATGAAACTGTGAATGGAATTGCAATGCTCCATTATGCAAAAAGATAAGCGGTATTCATATGGATCAGTTCATTGAAATTAAGGGGACAAAATAAATAAAACAAATTAGAGATACATCATATATTTATGAATAATACATATAATTAAATATTGAATGATGAATTCAGCTACAATGAAACTAAATCTTTCTGCGAAGAAAAGAACAGAATATACAGATAGAATTAAAGATGCCATCAAAGACCCATCTTATTCCATATTTGTCATTCTGGGATTTCCATTCATACTTGCAT
This sequence comes from Methanococcoides orientis, assembly GCF_021184045.1. Classification (NCBI taxonomy): domain Archaea; kingdom Methanobacteriati; phylum Methanobacteriota; class Methanomicrobia; order Methanosarcinales; family Methanosarcinaceae; genus Methanococcoides; species Methanococcoides orientis. The sequence continues at coordinate 680,967 of NZ_CP073710.1, read as the reverse complement.
TGATAGGAGTGCTGTTCGATCCATTTTCTATGTTCGTTATACTGGTTGGACCAATTATTACATTGGCTTGCTATGCCTACTACACAGGAAACAAACTGTCTTCTGCAATGTTAGGACTAGTGATAATACCACTTATGTTCTTTTATGCCGTACCCATCGGTGCAATTGTTGATTTCCAATTCTCACGACTTGACAGGTATTTTGAATGGACATACATATTTGATATTATTGATGATTTCTGGAAGTATTCACTTGCCCATTCACTAATAGGCTTCCTAATTGCATTCCGAAAAATACCATACCTGCTACTTGCATTGCTTATTTTTGTGCTACAGCTTATGGAACTTCTCAGCCACGTCGATTGAAAATAGTACCGATAGCCCTAGTATTTGATGAAATATTGATTGACAAAATATCAACTGATGAAACCTTCCTCTTTCAGACTGACATACCTGCCATCCCCGATTATCACATGATCCAGAACATTGATCCCGAGGATCTTCCCACCCTCAACAAGCTTTTCAGTAACAGCTATGTCCTCCCTGCTTGGTGACGGGTCGCCTGAAGGGTGGTTATGAGTCAGTATGACAGATGCTGATGACTCCATAAGTGCTGACTTGAACACCTCGCGAGGGTGGACGATGTTCGCGTTCAGGCTGCCAATGGATACGACCTCTTCCCGAAGGATCTGGTTCTTGGTGTCAAGGTAGAGAGCAGTGAGAATTTCCTTTTTGAGCTCCCTGTGCTTTGGATAAAGGAGTGAATAGACATCACCGGCTGATCGTATCTTCCGTTTGGGATCATCCATGAAGACCTCCAGCTTTCTTGCAAGTTCAAAAACGGCAGCTATCTGTGTAGCCTTTGCAGGACCAATACCACGCATCTTTGTTAGCTGGCTGATGTTTGCCTGGCTGAGCTGCTTCAGGTTATATTCAGAAAGTATGCGTGCACACATGTTCAGGACGTTCTCGTCCTTTGAGCCTGTGCGAAGGATAATTGACAGCAGCTCTGCATTGGAAAGTGAGCTGGGGCCGTACTTTAGCAGGCGCTCCCTTGGGCGTTCCTCTTCAGGCATGTCATGTATACGCACTTTATGGTCAGGCATGTGGAGGTATAATATAGTGGATTAATATAAAGCAGCCGAAATTTAAGTTGTTGCTTTATATTTTTATAAGGAATATCCTTTTTATTTTCCGTTTTACTTCCTATTTTCATTTCTTATTGTCTGCTTTCATTTACTTTATCTATCCATTTCTATTTGTGTTTCCATAATCCAACGTGCTTATATAGTGAGCTGAAAATACAGAAAGACCATGAAAGTCATCTCAGTAATAGGATACAAGAATACAGGAAAAACAACCCTTGTTACAAAGCTGGTTCAAGAGCTTTCAAAACTTGGTCGTGTGGGAACAGCCAAAATGATGCTTGACCATCGCCTTGATGATCCGAAAACTGATACAGGCAAACATTTCGATGCCGGAGCTGACATGGTCACAGCTATAACCAACAGTGAGCTTGTTTCCATCCAGCGTGACCCTTCTGTTGAGAAGGCCATCGATGCTCTTGCAGACGCAGGAATGGACTTTGCTGTGGTAGAAGGTGCAAAGAACAACTCTATTGCGAAGATATTACTGGGAGATGTGGATGAGGATGTTCAAAATGTGATTGCAAAGCTTCCTGCAAGGTCTGACTGGGATCTTGACAAGCTTGTGGAGCTGATAAAGGAACAGCCTGACCATGTGACACTTGACCTGCTTCTCAAGCAGATAAAGGAGACTCCTGGGATAGAAAAGGTAGGCGGGATAGGAAGCTTTACCGGGATTGTACGTGTGGACAATGAGGACTTCAGGACCAGCCAGCTCGAGTTCGAGAGTTATAAAACGGCTGCTGATGCAAGCATTCAGAAGATCCGCGAAGAGATCATGCAGCAGGAAGGCATCATAGACGTGCTGATCCATCACAAGGTCGGCACTATTAAACCTCTGGAGGATATTGTGTACATCGTCGTGGCAGCTGGCCACAGGCAGCAGCTTTTCCCGGCTCTTGCAGAGACACTTGAAAGAGTGAAGTCAGAAGTACCAATCTGGAAGAAAGAGATCACTGTTGACGGTAACTTCTGGGTACACGACCATGCCTGAACTGCCTTTCAGTTCAGCGCATCCAATCTTATTTTACATGTAAATTAATTACAATTCTCCATTTAATTGACCTTTTATTACTTATACAACTCCACCACACGTCAGCTTCCGTATACTTATGGACATTGATGCAACTATATGTTCAATGACTTCCAGAATATACTTATTTCAGACGAAACCTTAAAGTATGCCTCGTGTTAACGCTTGACATGATTTGTACATTTATTATAAAACGTGGTGACAATTATGTTAGGAATAGATGACCCACAGATCTGGCTCGCCTACGTACTTTGCATTGTAAGCGCTCTTGGTTGTATGGTTTATGGTCTTTTGAAATGGAATGAAGAAGAGGAGGATGACTTCTAATGGCAGTCAGTACCCCTCTGCTTGGAGTTATTGTACTTGTATATCTGATGATAATTTTCTACCTGGGATTATTAGGATACAAGAAAACAAAACAGATCGATGACTACATGGTCGCCGGACGAACGATCCATCCTTATATTCTTGCACTTTCCTATGGTGCGACTTTTATCAGTACATCTGCGATCGTCGGTTTTGGCGGTGCAGCAGGTGCTCTTGGCATGGGTCTGCTCTGGCTTGCAGTGATGAACATCATTGTCGGTATCTTCATCGCTTTTGTCATATTTGGAAAAAGAACAAGAAGCATTGGTGCCCGTCTCAATGCTGTCACATTCCCGGAATTGCTTGGAAAACGTTTCCAGTCCCGGTTCATCCAGGGATTCTCCGGAGCGCTGATCGGCGTGTTCATGCCACTTTATGCAGGTATCGTCCTGATCGGTGGAGCTCGTTTTGTTGAAACCACACTTGGAGTGAACTACGATATTGCAGTTCTTATCCTTACGATCATAGTAGCAGCTTACGTCATTACAGGCGGACTTATTGCTGTAATGTATACCGATGCATTGCAGGGTGCTTTCATGTTCGTTGGTATGATAATCCTGCTTGCACTGACATATGTCAAACTCGGAGGTGTCACTGCAGCACACGAAGCACTTTCAGGCATGTCAAGTCTTGTTCCTGAATCCCTTGCTGCGGGAGGTCATCTTGGATGGACCGCGATGCCGGCTTTCGGTACGCCCATCTGGTGGACGCTGATTTCAACTCTCGTTCTTGGAGTAGGGATCGGCGTACTGGCACAGCCTCAGCTTGCTGTCAGGTTTATGACAGTTGAGAACGACAAGGCACTAAATCGTGCTGTCTTCGTAGGAGGACCATTTATCCTGATGATGACCGGTGTGGCCTTTACCGTAGGAGCCCTCTCAAATGTCTATTTCCAGAAGACACAGGGGCTTATTTCAGTAGCAGCAGCAAAAGGGAACACTGACCTCATTATGCCGGAATATATCAATGGTGCAATGCCGGAATTGTTCGTTGTTCTCTTCATGCTGACACTACTTGCAGCTGCAATGTCTACACTGAGCTCACAGTTCCATACAATGGGAACCGCTATAGGACATGACCTCTACCGCGAGTATATCAAGAAAGGAGAGATCGGAAACACGGTGAACATCACAAGACTTGGTATTGCAGTGACGATACTTGCAAGTGTCATCCTGGCCTACATACTTCCAATAAGTATCATTGCAAGAGCAACAGCGATCTTCTTCGGGTTGTGTGCAGCAGCATTCCTTCCAATGTACATCGGTGCATTGTTCTGGAAGAGAATGACAAAAGAAGGTGCTATCGCAAGTATGCTTGTAGGTACAGTAAGCAGCCTTTTCTGGCTGACATTCGTCCATGCAAAGGAAGCAGTCCCCCTCGGCATATCAAAAGCGATCTTCGGAATGGACACATTGCTCACAGGAACATGGACAGTTGTTGACCCTATCCTCGTAGCAACCCCCCTTGCAATGGTCGTCGCAGTGGTTGTCAGCCTTGCCACAAAGCCTCCATCGAAGGAGCACCTTGAGACTTGTTACAGCAATCAGAAATAAGAGAAACTAGCGGATCAAAACACTAAGAAGATCTGTGAACGGATCATACAAAAGGACAGTATCGTTGCTGTCCTGATCCATCAGAATACCGGCAGTATAATGCCTGAGCTGCTATTCAGTTCAGCGCATTAACTACCGCATGGCTTTTTTATATATCTGGCAGCATATATATTAAGACCTTGTGAACAACTGCCAAATTTATTCTAAATATATACTTTTTTTCAGACGAAACATTAATGTATAGCATTGCTAACATTTGTCATGATTTATATTGATAAAAAACGTGGTGACAATTATGTTAGGAATAGATGACCCTCAGATCTGGATCGCTTACGTCCTTTGCGTTGTAAGCGCTCTTGGTTGTATGGTCTATGGTCTTTTAAAATGGAATGAAGAGGAGGAGCTCTAATGGCAGTGAGTATCCCCCTTCTCGGAATTGTTGTACTTATTTACCTGATGGTTGTTTTCTGGTGCGGCTGGCTTGCATACAAGCGTACCAAGGAAGTGGATGACTACATGCTGGCAGGAAGGAACGTGCATCCAGTCATTCTTGCCCTTTCCTACGGTGCTGCATTCATCAGCACATCGGCAATTGTAGGGTTTGGCGGTGCTGCCGCGGTCCTGGGAATGGGACTCTTGTGGCTTGCTGCCATGACTATAATTGTAGGGATCTTTGTTGCTTTCGTTTTATTCGGATCCAGAACCAGGAGTATGGGAGCTAATCTTAAGGCAGTCACTTTCCCCGAACTTCTGGGAAAGAGGTACCAATCCCGTTTCATACAAGGTTTTTCCGGAGCAATTATCGGGTTGTTCATGCCTCTTTACGCAGGAATTGTCCTGATCGGTGGAGCAAGATTTGTTGAAACCACTCTGGGGATCAATTATGATGTTGCAGTCCTGATCCTTGCGATCATTGTTGCAGCTTATGTTATTACAGGAGGATTACTTGCCGTCATGTACACCGATGCCTTGCAGGGAGCCCTGATGTTCATTGGTATGACCGTCCTTCTGGTTCTTACATATATTAAGCTCGGAGGCGTTACCGAGGCCCATATGGCACTTACCAACATGGCAGGTCTTGTACCCGATAGCCTGGCTGCAGGAGGACATATGGGATGGACCTCAATGCCAGCGTTTGGCTCACCTATCTGGTGGACACTTATTTCAACACTGGTGCTTGGCGTGGGTATCGGCGTTCTTGCACAGCCACAGCTTGCAGTACGTTTCATGACCGTGAACAGCAAGAAGTCGCTCAACAGGGCAGTCTTTGTGGGAGGACCTTTTATCCTTATGATGACAGGTGTCGCCTTTATCGTAGGTTCACTTTCCAACGTATATTTCTTCCAGACGGATGGCCTGATAGCCATCGCCGCAGCCGGTGGTAATCAGGATCTTATCATTCCTGAATATATCAACAGTGCCATGCCTGACCTGTTTGTAATTATATTCATGGTGACCCTTCTTGCAGCAGCAATGTCGACCATGAGTTCACAGTACCACACAATGGGAAGTGCGATTGGTCACGACTTCTATCGCGAGTTCCTTATGAAAGGAAAATCCGGGCAGACAGTAACTATGACAAGAGTGGGAATTTTCATTACCATTATTGCGAGTGTGATACTTGCATACATCCTGCCTATTAGCATAATTGCAAGAGCAACAGCAATATTCTTCGGAATTTGTGCAGCAGCTTTCCTGCCCATGTATGCAGGTGCTCTTTTCTGGAAGAGAATGACCCGTCAGGGTGCAATTGCAAGTCTTCTGGTCGGTACATTCAGCAGCCTTTTCTGGCTGACATTTGTCCACGCAAAAGAGGCAGTACCACTGGGCATTTCACAGGCACTTTTCGGTATGGATACGATCCTGACCGGGACCTGGACAGTTGTTGACCCGATACTGGTGGCCACTCCTATTTCAGCCATTGTGGCCATTGCGGTCAGCCTGATGACAGAACCACCATCGGAAGAACATCTTGCGACCTGCTATAAAAAATAAGATCAGCAGATAAGATGATCAACAGAGAAGAAAATTAACTGATAAACTTCATGTTGACATCTTTCGCATTTTTCTTTTTTGATAAAGAAATGAGCTGAAAGCTTTTACTTTGTAGTATAAAAAAATTTAAAGATACATGACATAAGCTATTCTAAAAGAAAGTGATCAGAATAAGATGAAAGGCAAAAGTCTATGACGGAAGTTTAGAGGGGATGGATTTATACTTCATAATAATTATTTCGACTTTTGCCTAATTTAAGTTCGTTTACATCGAATATAAATGTATTGATTTTATTGTTTGGAGATCACATCGAAAACCAAAAATAAGGTCCATCACAAAGTATTAACCATGAAAATAGGTGTTGTTATCCACGGACCTGAAGTTATCGATTCCGGTCATGCAAAACATATACTGGAGATTCTCTCAGGCATGGGGAAAGTCACTGCGAAGCTTGGTGGCACAATGGGAAAGATCGCAGTCATGGATGCACACATGGAAGACCTTATAGATATTAAGGAAAGCCTCAAACCCAGTAATGCTATTGATTCCCTTCTTGGCAACTGTGACGCTGTTTTCCTGCTCAATCATGGGAAAACGCCAGAGAATGGGGTTGAATTTGGCAGTATTGTAATGTCCAGGCTTTCTGACAGGAACCTCAACCCCATCATCCAGATAGAAAGCCCGGGATGTGAAGATAGCAGCGTGATCTACTGGAATGATGAAGGTTACAGTCTCGCAACAAAAATGGGAGATCTGCTTGCAATGCCAGTATCTGAAGGTCAGGATCACGGGGATGTTGATATCTCGACTGTAGGCACAAAGACCATGAGAAAAATACGAGGAGTTCATACCGGCGAGCTTATCATGATAGAAGGATTCGTCATTGGTAAAGCTATTTCCGAGGATGTATCCATTGTAGTGGAAAACGGTTTTGTAACAGGATTAGAGGGCGGCATAATCAAAGAGCATGGACTTGAGAAACTACACATGTACGAATCCTTGGAACCACTTGATATCAGGAAAGCCTGGGTTAAGACCGGCGCTATAAGACGCAGTTTGCCTGAAGTTGGGATCGGACCAAAAAAATGCCATACATTGATCCATGAAAGCAACTCTTCCCTCATGGCTACTTTGATCGATCATCTAGCAGAGCGATCCATAGAACTTGCCGAAGGATGTAAATGTGCCATCACTGTAGGTGATGATACGACTGCAATAGCAGGTGATATTCTCTACAGGTTGCATATTCCTGTAATTGGGATCACTGATGGAGATCCCGATGGTTTTTCACACACTGCACACTTTTATCCGGGATCTCTTGTCCTGCAACTTGAGCCGGGATGGGATGATATTATCGGGAAACTTATACGCAAGAAACTTTTCGATGGCAATGATCGTGCAAGATTTGATAGCTTTGAAAATATGCGAGAAAACGTTCTGGAAATCGTCGGGGAAAAACTGGTGCTGTTGACCAATTATTGAATCATCTATGTTAGTTGATGGATTTCCATACCAGGGACTTATGGGAAATCTCTATACCAGAGTTTGCATACAAGACTTTCCATACAAAACTCCCCCATAACAATTCCCCAATAGTAGTCACCCTGTATAAGATCCGGGATGATCTTGAAGGCTGTTCTTTAAAAATATACATGTAAAATAAGTAGATTAAATATTATAATATGTATTTATATATTCCCTGCATAATTGCCTAATTCGTCACACACAGTTTAAATATAATAATGACACATCTTTAATTGGGGGTAGAAAATACTCTACAGTATTTATTCTACAATAGCGGTACGGTGATGGACATGATAAGCTTTGGTGGAAAGCAATTGAGTGAATCCAACGAGGAGATCGTGGAGTCTCTAAAGAGTCTTGGAATGACAAGGAATCTTGCTACGACCATTGCATATCTATCAAATGTGAAAGAAGCCTCTTCGCAGGAGATAGAAATGAGCACAGGTCTTCGTCAACCCGAAGTCAGTGTTGCAATGAGAGAAATGAGAGAGAACTCCTGGATATCAGTTCATAATGAGAAGGTGACCGGCAAAGGAAGACCTACAAAGATCTATTCTTTAACAACTCCTTTTGCAAAGATCATTAAACATTATGAAGAAAAGATCCGTGAGGAAAACGAAGCAAGAATGCGCATAATCAACAAACTGAAAACTCTTGCCAAATAAAGAGCACCCGGATTTAGATCCCTCCGGATTTTTTTTGTTAGCTGTGTTCTTTGGTTGTAAGAAAAGAAGTTTCAAAACAGCTTTGCTTTTTTTGATTTATATGATCAACAATCACATTACTCTGTTTTATAAAAATATATTGTAAGTCTTGGAACCATATACATTACATTGCAGCAATATTCAAACGAACTGTTAATGAATTATATTGCTGCGATGTATTATATTACAGAGTAGTATCAGCCGCCTGATATCGCCCTGAGAATAGTTATTGTTCCGGCATCGACTGTCCCATCAATGGGAACAGCCTGACCGTTGTTTAATAATATTACTAGCTCCTGATTTATATCCAGAATTTTTAACAGGTCTTCATAGGTTGCTCCATCAGGAACATCTATGATCTGTCCTTCCGGACTTTCAGGAAATATCTTCACTTCTACTTGCGGACTCAATCTAGTATTTCACCGCCTTCTCCTTTGAGATCTTCGAGGTTTTCGTGTATTAATTTGTCTTCCAGAATTTCGATCTTCTTTTCACCCTTACGTTCTGACTCGCGTTTATGGTACTTTGACATACATTTCACCTCACTAATAAAATGGGTTCGTATAGTTATTAATCCTTTCGAAAACCATTATATAAACTATTAAAAGGAAGACCGAACAGGTAATCTTTATGTCATATCAACCAGATTTTAAATGCATGTTAAATTCACTGATATTTGACGCTGATGGGGTCCTTATGGATTCTATGCCATGTCATGCTGATGCCTGGGTACACACATTCTCTGAAGTTGGTATTGACATCTTCCGGCAAGATATCTATGATATTGAAGGTTCCAACCACGCAGGCGTCATAAAGCTCATATTCAAAAAGGCCGGTCGTGAACCAGATCCTGAAATTATCGAAAAGCTTCGGGTTCGAAAGCGTGAACTGTTCTTAAAAAAGAAGAATATAGCTCCTTTTGACGGCATGTACGATCTACTGAAGAAACTTAAAACCGATTTCCATCTTGCCGTGGTTTCCGGTTCAGATCGTCCGATCGTGGATAGTATGATAAATGAATTCTATCCGGACATCTTCGAAGTGACGATATCAGGTGCTGATGTTACCAATGGAAAACCAGATCCTGAACCTTATCTTAAGGCCATGGAAATATTAAAAGTAGAAAAAGAGAACTGCCTTGTGATCGAGAACGCACCTCTTGGCATAGATTCTGCAAAGAATGCAGGAATTTACTGTGTGGCAGTTCCAACCTATGTGGATGCTGAAAAACTTAAGAGAGCAGACCGGATAATTCAGGATCACAAACAATTAATTGAATTCCTGAGCGATATAGAATCGCCCAGGTAATTCTTTCAATATCCTTTTTTCTAATAGATGCTTCAAACAAGCCTTACAGTCTCAAGGTTTGTAAGTGCTCTTGTTTCAAGGCGATATTTCTTGTGCAATGAACTTGCAAGATCAATGCATGAACGTTCATCACCGTGCTCAGTGAAAACACGCTCTGGCTGTGGCTTCATCTTCTTGAAGAAGTCCATCAGCTGTTTTCTGTCAGAGTGACCTGAGAAACCATCGACCACCTCCACATCCATATTCATCTGGACAACTTCAGCTCCGTTCTTGGATGAGAGCGGGATCTCCTTCCAGCCTTTCTGGATACGTCTTCCAAGGGTACCATCTGCCTGGTAACCGACGAACACAAGAGTGTTGTTAGGATCAGGTGCAAATGCCTTGAAATATTCCATAACAGGACCTGCATTCATCATACCGGAGGTTGAGAGGATAACGCATGGGTGTGGATCATTGATGATCTTCTTTCGAAGGTCATGGGAATCTACCGGCTTGAAGCATTCTGCAAGGAACGGATTCTGTCCTTTCTGGAAAATGAGCTTCCTGAGGTTATTGTTCAGGTATTCCGGATAGGTCGCATGGATTGCTGTAGCCTCCCATATCATACCATCAAGGTAGACAGGAATATCGTCAATTATGCCTTTCCTGATAGCATCTTCAAGAACTATCATGACTTCCTGGCTTCTTCCAACAGCAAACGCAGGTATCAGTACAATACCATTATTGGCAATTGTCTTTTTGACGATCTGCTGAAGATTCTTCTCAGCTTCTTTAAGGGATGGTTGTGTTGCCGAGGATGCACCATAGGTCGATTCTGTTATAACGGTCTCAACACGCGGGAATTTGTTGACAGCCGGGTCAAAGAGCCTTGTCGGACCGTACTTGTAGTCACCGGTGATAACAACATTGTGAAGACCATCACCAATATGGAAATGTGATATTGCTGAACCAATGATATGGCCGGCATTGTGGAATGTGAGCTTGATATCAGGTGCAATATCGGTGACCTCTTCGAAATCAAGTGCAATGGTGTGTTTAAGTCCGTCACGCACATTTGAAGACTCGTAAGGTATCCTTTTACCATCTTTTGCAGCTACATCGATATAATCCAGCTGTAAGAGCACCATCATATCCCTTGTAGGTGATGTGCAGTAAATAGGACCTTCATATCCATATTTGTAAAGTAGAGGAACAAGTCCCTGGTGGTCAAGGTGAGCATGTGTAATTACAACCGCATCGATCTGGTTAAGTGGCTGTACTTCAGGTAAATAGAGGTATGGAGTCATATTGTCGTCTGAACCAACGTTCACACCACAATCGATCAGGACCTTTGACTCAGGAGTTGATAAAAGGAAACAACTTCTTCCTACTTCTTTACAACCGCCCAGTGATGTAACCCTTACCCACTTATCCTTTGAGGTACATTCCCTGTGAATATTGCGACCAACTGTCTTAAGGATCTCTTTACGGTCCTTGTGGTTGGTTCTCATAAATTCCCTGATGTTATTAACAGTTCGGGATTTGATCGGCGGCGTGCGGACAACCTTTGGTGTCCAGCCGATCTTCTTTGTGATCTCACGGAGTGTCTCTCCGTGCTTACCTATCACAAGTCCGGGTTTCTCCGCTTCTATGACCACTTCTCCCACATCAGGATCAAAGTGAAAATTAGTTAGAATGGAATCCTTTGGAACGGTATCTTTTATCTTTTCGATAGCATCCTCTGGAGGAACTAAGACCTTAGGGTCCGGACGAACGACTATCCTTGTTCGAAGAGCTTTTGCAAGGTTCCTTACGATATGACCATTGTCTGCAAAATTTTTAGGATCCTCAGTATAAACAACAAGTTGAGGTCCCTCAAACTCAACACTGGTGATGGTAGTTCCATCAGGGACCTTTTCTTCTATTTTCTTTTTTAGGTCAGATAGTACATCTTCTATTGCCATTAAATAGCCTTCCTATTTCAAAAAAGTCAAAAAATGTTAAAATTTAAAAAAAATATATTAAAATTAGATCAAACCCATAAGAACGGATCTGATCTGCATAAAATCAATATAAAGCTTTACGTTTTTCCTTAACCTCTTCCTGATCAAGTCTTTCATACTTGTCCTTTGTGATCACAACGACGTCAATACCTTCTCCGGAAGCGGAATCCCTCTTCATTGCATTGTGAAGAGCACGTATTGCAAGGTCAACTCCTTCATCTACGGTCATATCCTCTTTATAGCGGTCCTCGAGAACACCATATGCCATCGGAGATCCTGAACCTGTTGACACTGCCTTTGTCTCTTCGATCTTGCCTCCAAGTGCATCCAATGAATAAACTGCAGGTCCGTTCTTGTCAAATCCGCCAATAAGCAACTGAACCATAAGTGGATAATATCTCTGTCCGCTCAAAAGATTAGAGAGAAGTGTCGCAATACCTTTGATGGTGACTGACTCCTGCCTGCGCATCTTGAAAAGCTTGGATTCTACACTAATGACACGTACGATCTGCTGTGCATCGCCTACAGAACCTGCAGTGGTCATTCCCACAAGGTCATCGATCTGATAGATCTTCTTTGCAGTCTTGCTGGCGATAAAATTCCCCATTGTTGCTCTCTGTTCAGTAGCAAGGACTACTCCATCAGAGCACACTATACCTACAGTAGTTGTGCCTTTTAAATGCTTATCATTATCCATTAATTATACCTCATAGTAAAAAACGAGAAAATCAATAGGTAAAAATGTGTTTTGCTTCCCGCAATACAACATCTCTTTAGTGATTTTAATATATAAATTTATCCATAGTCATTTTTCAAATAACAATATAGAGATCAATAAATTCCGACCTCATCTGCAAGATCCTGAACCCTGGCAATAGCATCTTCACTCATCCCTCTGTCCTTCATACGCTGGATACATCTTGAAATGGTCACAGTTTCTTCCCCCATTACAAGATTATCAGCATGAGACACGATCTTCTCTTCGATGCTCACAGGAAGGTAATTGTCTTCAGGAAGACCCAGAAGTGAAGCTTCCTGACAGGTTATACCTGCACCGATATGGTTCCTTATAATACGTACCAGCCGAGGATCAAGATCAAGATCTTCTGCGATCAATGCCCCTTCCAGAGCGTGCCTTATTCCATGAGTACGACATCTTCCAATATCATGAAGAAGGGCACCCAGTTCCACGATCCCGAGATCTACATCCTTACCTGATCCCCTGTATGCAGCAGCAATTTCCACCGCCTTCTTTGAAACCACCTGGCAATGGCGGATAACGTTCGCTGCACAGCCTGCTTCCACAAGAATTTTCAGGGCATCAGAAGGTGAGATCATGGATTGCTGGTTTTTAGCTCTTCAAGACGTTTTGTGAGCTTTTCGACCATAGGTGAATTATCTTCGAACATAAGATCCTCACCACATGCAGGGCAAAGGAACTCACATTCACTTGCATCATTGAACTGGAACCTTACACATCCTTCAGGACATGTGTAGAATACATTATCTTCTTCAGATTCAAGACGTAACTGAAGGTTCTTGAAAAGTCTCTTTTTTTCTTTTGCAAGATGGGACTCAATGTCACTAAGATCGAGCTGCCACAGGTAAGTAAGCCATCCACTGCTGGAATCACGCTCCCTTCTGCAGATCGCAAGCTTGTTCTCGTTCATGATGAAAAGTGTTCTCCTGACAATGTTGAGCATAACACCGGTTGCTTCGGCGATCTGCTCGTCAGTGACCTCGCCCTCAGGCATCTTCTCGATCATCTCAAGCCCTTCTTCACCCATTAATTGTATCAGATATCCTCGGACAACTGGATCATTTAAATCTGTCAATAGTATCACCTTTCAAGTAAGATCGTATTTATAAGTAGATAGTATGAATAATTATTAAACTAAGGATAGGACTCTTGGGTATTTTGTTATTTATAACTAATCCATAAATAATTGATATGAGTTTCGTCCTTCCAGTCTTAAGCCATGTTTCTTATTCTGTATGTTGTGTCCAATGCCTTTTCCATAACATCTTCGCGGGTAGCACCTGTAGCAAGTATTGATGCAATGGGATCATCAGGAAGAGCCTGATAGCCCTGTGCAGGAATATCAGCAATGGGTTCCGTCCTTATCTTCTCATAAAATGAGCCATCCACAGTTACATTCTTATCAGCATACAATACAGCCCGAATAGCATATTGACATATATCAGGAGTTTCTTCCGGAAGAATGCCATCAAAAGACCGTACATGAAGATCAAAGAGATTAACGCCGGTTGCCATTTCCACAGTATCCAGACTTCCCTGCAATCGGGCATTTACCTCTATTACCACAGGCCCTGTATCAGTAAGGAGAAAATCCACACCATTGGAGCCGATTAGTCCAAATTCTAATGCGATCCTTTCAGATATCCCATACATCTGTTGAGTGTAAGGTGTCCTGTAAGGCGTTATATTACCACAGTACGCAAAAGGCAAACCGGAAAGCCACGGAACACCGATAAGCTGCTCGTTGGCCGCTATAGGAACTGCACGGGACCCATCCGCTATGAGAGAAACACTTGCGGGAAAACCTGAAAGGAACTCCTGTACCATGATATCACCGGATGTCAAGGTCGGATCCAGTTCAGGGATCTCTTCCAGAATAGCATTAAGATCATCTTCATTATGTGCGATCCTATTCAAACGACCCCCTCCTGCACATTTAGGTTTCACCATGAGGGGATATCCGATCTCATCAGCTTCTTCCACATTACCTGAGCGAGGATGGGAAATTCCCAGAGACTCAAGCTCTTCTGCAAGAAATGATTTGTCAGAAACCTGTTTCATGGTAACAGGATCATTGTTCAGTATCCTGCAGGACTGATCTCTAAGATCCAGTTCTTCAAACCCGGAACCGAGTACGATGGCATCGGGACATACATCAAAATTATCGATCAGTTCAAGAATGGTTTTTTTATCTATGTCCTTGATATCAATGTCTTCATTTGTAAGAAGGGATTGACAGGCAACCGTATTTTCTTTCAGGTCCATGTCACAAAAGGCATCGATGGCATAGACATTATAGCCGGCTTTTGTAGCTGAGCAGGCTATGTTCCTGCTACTGTACCCTAAAACAAGAACGTTCTCCAAAAAAGATAACCTCCTTATAGCCTGTGTGCACTGTCCTCCGGCAGAGCAAAAAGTCCCTGCTCGGTACTTATCACCGGTATCTCACTTCCGGACTCGGATGAGAAGAACATAGGTTTCTTTAATGTTATAGTCTGATAAGTAGAAGGATCAAGGACCATTATATCATCGCCCTCCACAGCTACAAGAACAGCACCAACTGCATCATCCCTGTTGGCTATGCGTATAGCACCATTGAGCTTTTCAGTTTCTTCGAGGAACTTGGCACCAGTTGCAAGGTAGATACCTTTGGAGTTCTTTCCGGAGTTCCTGATCTCGATAACATCTCCTTTAAAGAGAATGATATCACCTGGCATGAACTCAGGCAATCTCATGGAAAAAGTAATTCTGTAAAGGTCTTTCCCATCTTTATGACTGTAAAGCGTAGGAGACTCTGAAAAGGTCCCCCCGATTTCTGATACAATGGACTTGCATATCTGACGGCCTGCATTTGCCGAACCAAGATATAGATCAGCTCCATCCTTTGAATCAATGCAATCCGTAATGAACGCAAAACGGTCTCCTTTTTTCCATAATTTCTCTACCATCTCGGCAGAGATGAGCTTACAGGAATCGATCTCTTCAGGAGTTACGATTCTGTTTGCTGCCCTTATCTGCAGAATAGCCTCGAAATAGCCACCTGCCATCCGGCTGCACCTGTCACAGGCTTCACGTATGATGCGAACCTCTGCCTTGAGCTCCTGATGCAGTGGTTCTCCCTCGACCATGGCATCGATCCCCACTCTTACTTTGTAGAGATGGGGAGTCATCTCCCGAGGATCAATGCTGACCTCAACATCGTCCGCTTCATCGTGGATAAAAAGCTCGTCCTCAACAGTCCTTATGGCGATATCCTCAAGATCTCCTTCATCCCGCCATTTATTGCGGTCAAATCGTGCATTGCACTTGGAGCATATCCGTGTGTGAAGGACAAGCGGAAGCACAGCTAAAGTAAATTGTTCTAAAAAGCATTTCCTACAAACGTTTTTGTAGAGTCTTTTGGTCTCTGCCCCACACTTTGGGCATAATGTAAAGCTCATTAGAGTTGTGAATGGTCAGTAGTTGGATATTAGTCTTTTGTACAATACAACAAACTTCATTTCCTGAATATGCTCTTAGCAGAGAATTTCTGTTTTAGTTTCTGGGTGAACAATGGCCTGAGATTCCAGAGAAGTTTCTTGTTACTCTTGAACAATGCAGACACAAGTACAATGAAATCCATCTTATCGAAATCCACATCCTTGACTGATTCAGCAAGACTGTTGAGATCATCATCTGCCAGGTTAAAGAATGTTTCCTTCACGATCAGGCTGTTGCCAATATCCTTTCCGATAGTCTCACGCCAGAGTGATTCGTATTCCTGAAGCATATTCTCAGAAACATCACCGGATGCGATAGCCTTTGCTGCAACCTCGCCCGCCATCATTCCAGCATCCATGGCATTGCTTATCCCGCCGCCTGTAAAGGGGTCGGACTGCCTTGCAGCATCACCTACAAGCATCAATCCACTGGCGATTGTCCTCTCAATAGGACCACTTGCAGGAACTGCACCAGCAACTCGTTCAATGATCCTGCCTTCAGAGATATTATTCTCAACAAATTCGGTCAATAGGTCTATCGGCCTCTTGATACCGGCCTTGTTCCCAAGTATACCGATACCCACATTTGCAACGTCACCGCCTTTAGGGAACAACCAGATATATCCTGAAGGTGCAACTTCATTTCCGATATAGAAATAACAGAAATTCTGATTAATACCAGAACCACTTACAAGAAACTGTGCACATGTTTCAACCTGTGAGGGCTTAAGGGATGTATCGATACCTGCCCACCTGCCGACCTTGGATTCAACTCCATCTGCACCAATGACAATACTGGAGCGTATCATATGCATATCACCGTGATACATCAGGTGAACGCCACATACAGCCCCATTCTCAATAATAAGTCCGGTTACCCTTGCCTTTACAAGAACATCAGCACCAGCTTCTGCACTTTGTTCTGTAAGTGAACGATCAAATACTTTCCTGTCAAGAACATAACCGACCTCAGACCCGGCATTCTCTTCAGACATCGTAATGGTAATACCATTAGGCGATATGATATGTGCTCCTTTAACTTCAGAGCAGATCCATTTTTCATCAGGTTCAATATGCTGTTGAAGTCGTATTTTGCTTACACCCTCAGCACATCTTATAGGTGCACCTATCTCCTGTCGCTTCTCAACAAGAAGAACAGAAAGTCCTTTCCTTGCAGCAGTGGTTGCTGCTATCGAACCAGCCGGTCCTGCACCTACAACGATCACATCATACCGATCTTTCATAATATTGCTCCAAAGGTCCCGATTATTTATTTCTAATGATCGGGGAAGGTAGTTACAATTGATTTATTTTATTTAAGATTATATGGCACCTGTGGCTAACTTATATACCAGTTTATAATAAAATCGAAGTGAAGCTTTACGTTAATCGATGTTTGCTTATTAAAGTCCTTATTAGAATAGCAATAACTTATTTAGTAAATAAGAGTTAACGATGTTAACTTTTAGAAAATAAGAAAATTATTTATGCGTAAAAAGTGAATATTTTACATAGTGAGTGATAGCATAATTGAGTATTGTGCAGGGTGGTGGTATCTAATTGTAAATGGTGGCATGGAATTGAAAATATTTTGTTGTAGGATTGGGGAATTACCTACACGGCTTTAAATATAAACAGATTCCATAAATTTAAAGGGTGGTGCGTATGAGAGACAAAAGTATAGTAATATGTATTGGACTGGCTCTTGTCTTAATGAGCTTGTCTGTGGCTTCAGCGGAAGAGGGAGAAGTTGAGGTTGAAATGGAGGTAATGCCGGATATGTTTGTGTTAAGTGCAAACAGTCCCTGGCTGGAATTGGATGTATATGATCCCGGCTTAGAGAACTATCCATCGTTTGAGTATCTAAATGATACCGATTGGGCTGATGAATTGGGATTAAATGAAACAGAGTTCTATGCCGAAATTACCAACAGCACTGGTGGAATAATATTCAGCGGTAAGACGGAATTCGACCGCTTCGAAATTAAACGAAGTGAAACGACCGGGGATTTCGTTTTGGCAATTATGGTCGCTAGATATAATGTGACATTAGATTCTAACTCTCCTACCGATGACCTCGATAGCCCATTGAAAATTGAGGTAACAGGTATAATCACATATCCGGAAACTGAAGGAAATCAGAGCGGAGATGTGAAATTCAAAGCAACCGATTCGGTTGTCGATGTAAAACTTCAGGGAGAAATGCCTGAAAAGGCTGGAGGAGGAGATAAAGGAAAACATGCAGCTACCTCTGAGACAAATGATGTTCCTACAAGTGAAGTTGTGATTATAAATGCAAATGAACCCGCATGCGAACTTGTAACTGAACCTGTAGTGGTAAGTGCTTTAGTCTCGCCTCTTACAATCATGCTGGAGTCAAAATGTCCTATGTTTGGTATGGAGGTTAAAAACAACGCAAACGGTACTGATGCAGACACTCTTGAAGTCGATTATGCTCGATATGATGTTCAGGATATGAACGACAAGTTTCTTGTGAACATAGAGCTGGGGGTTATTTTGACTGAAGATGATGGAATTTATAACGAAACCGGTCAACACAAAGTAGGTGCAATAAAAATAGAAAATGCTATCGATCTTAAGAATGAACATGATGAATATGAGATCAGCCCCGAAACAGGCAATCTCGTATTGCAGTATGTCAGAAGTGATGTGTTTAGTTCCCAACTTGGGTATGATGTTCACGGCGAACCCGTGACCTTTGGTGCCTTTCTTGAATCTTCCTGTAGTGGTGATGATATGACTGGTTCTGTCCCACTCTACATCAGGGGTGTATTTGAAGAAGGCGTATATCCCGCAGGCACGGAATTTTATGGGGAAAGCAATGCTATTGTGATGGGAAATTCACAATCAAAGAAGAAGGGAGGTAAAAATAAATAAATTTAAAAAAGCATCTCAGATGTGGGCGCCCTTGACCCCCACATCTTACTTTTAATTCACCCATCATACTTTTTCTTTTTTAATTGAAAATAGCATTTCTATCACTAAACAACAGAAAATTTCTCAATATTCCAACATCTTCCCACTCCAGTTCTTCGGGAACTGAACCTTAAAAGATGGGTTTTACAAAAAAATGATAAAGAGGAATTTATTAAACCTAAAATATAGAAATCGAGAGGTAAACTGACTGTAGATTATTAAATTATAATAAAAACTTTATTTGAGCTTAGTTTTAGCAAATAAACCGTCATCAAGTTTTATTAGAAAAATTATGTTTGAAAATACCTGTAAATTTTAAGAACATGTAATCTAAATAAATTAATTTCAAAGTAAGTATATATCCAATAACCCCAAATATTGTTTTGTAAGTCAATTTCATAATAGTGGAGGAAACCGGAATGAAGTTAGGAACGATTAAAGGTTTTGCAATTATTGCTACTGTGCTGATGATGGTCAGCTTACTTCCCATAACAGCACTTGCAGATACTGTAAATGGATTTGAGGCTGCACCCGGAAAAATGCAGATGAACAATTCCAATGAAACGTTCGGCCTACAGGAACAAGACAGATTAAGGACGCAGGACAGGATAAATATTCAGGAGGCAAAGAAGGAATACAACAACCTGACATATGAGTTCCAGATGGTAAAGAGGCAGCAGGTAAGAGGTGAGCTTACATCTGAAGAAATGATCGACGCATCTAAAGTTTACCTCAATGGTACAATCGATTACATGGTACTTCGTCTCGAGAACATAAGGGATGAAGGCGACTATCCTGAAGACGTGAACGAGACCATTAACAGTTACATCGGTGAATTCGAACTTGCCAGAGTAGTTGTTGAGGAAGCCGAGACAAGAAAGGAGCTTTCAGATGCAATGAGAGATATAAAGAAGCTCTGGATGGATGCAATAAAGGATATTCGAGACTTCACTTCAGTAAAAGTTGGTGAGAAACTTGAAAATCATATTGCCAACACCAATCGTATATCTGAACGCCTGCAGAATGAAATAAGAGAGATGGAACAGAACGGCGAGGATGTCGAAGATCTTCAGGAAATGCTTACTGAATATAATGAACTGATAGCTGAAGCAGAATCACTCCAGGAAAAAGGTGATGTTGAGGAGGCAATTAAGAAGAGCAGAGAAGCTAACGAAAGGCTCAGGGAACTACTCCGTGAGATGAAACAATTCAGAAAAGGTTTTGTGAACATGGCAGGCGAGGGTCCTCTTAATGCAGAAGGAGACGGAACTATTGTCCTTTCCGGACAACTGAACGCTACCATCAGCGCAACAGATGCAATGCTTGTTGTCAAGGACCTTGCCAGAGATTTATATATTGATGTCACCGGAACATATGAACTGGTCAATGAAGAGAGAGCAGAAGACGGGTACCATGCCTTTGTATATCACAACTTCACCGGCGATGCCATCATTAAGGGAAGCAGGCTTACCATTATGATCCGCGGTGAGGACATAACAGTCTTTGCAGAAGGAGATGGAAGTGCTTCACTCTCAGGCGAGGGATCATACCGGATTGGTGAAGGTGCTGAAGCATTTGTGACCGAGTTTGCAGGAGAAGTTTCAGAAGCTGAAGAGGTTAACGACGAAGGCGTTGAGGAAGAAATATCAGCTGATTTAGGAACTGAAGGTGTGAAAGGAGCTGATACATCCGGCCAAAATGATGAAAGTAATAAGCCACAGGAGGACTAATCATGGTCAGCTTTAAGCACATTGGAATTATCGCGATCCTGCTGATAGGACTCACCTTCTCAGGTTGTGTTGACGACCAGCCTGCAGAAGAGGTGGTTGATGCCGAAGCACCAACTGCAGATGAGATACTTGCAGAAGAAGGGGTCGGACTAACCGATTCGGAGATCGAGGATCTCGAAAGTGATCTTGACGAACTGGAAGCTACACTCATGGAACTTGATGAGGATGAGAACCTGACTATTGAAGAGGTCTGAACGAACAAAAGTTCAGGCTCTTTTTCTTTTTATCTTATACTGCAATTCATTCACCAGCATTGATACTTGCCGAAGATTCTCTTACTTAAGAATATTTGTAGTATAATGCTTGATAAGATACTGTTTTTTGACCTGAAGTGTCCAGTAAAAGACTTAATTTACAGATACAGAATTATCTTAATGTAATCATTCGAGATATATTTAGTTATACAAATAAAAGCAGCTTTAATTAAATGTTTTATTTTATTTATAGATTATGAATCAAAGTAATTGCAAAGTACATCATATTTTTAAAAAAGACACCAATAAGCATTAGACTTATTGTAACATTAGCATTAAAGATAATAATAGTTGCACATTCAGCAAACTTATATAGGATAATTCGTTCTACTTATGAAAACATATGAGACATAAATATGCCTCAATGTTTTAAATGTAATTATATTAAAATAAAATAACGTTTTTGTTGTTTTATATATTAGTATAATTACAAACATAAATTCAATTTATCTTTAGATAAGTAATTCGCTAATGAAAAATCAAAAAAATGTCAATCATATTTCCTACCATATAATGAATAAAAGTAGAACTCCAACAACAATCGTGTGATCCAGGTTCTCCCAGACTCAGGAATAAAAAATATGCTAATTTTTTTGGATTTTTAAAACAAGTTGATTTACACTATCTTAAGTGAATTTGAAACAGCCTGATTCAAAATATTTGAAGGTTTAAATGCACGCCATTCGGTCAGCTGCACTTGTTGACAGAATGTGCTGCATTATTGGTGGTAGATATATGAAAAAATACGGCATATTAGCTTTAAGCATACTTTTGTTGCTGGCACTTGCAATGCCAGTGGTATCGGCAGGAAGTTATGATAATATGGCGGTCGTTGCGAATACGACTAGTGATCTGAATGGAGATTATACATTAACTGAAATTCCAAATGGGAACTACACACTAATTGGAATAAACAAATCAGAAGATAATACATGGCGTAAAGCAGAAGTTGGTATCAGTATAGCAAATTCTGATCGTTTTGAATATCTAAATACAAGTAGTAGGAATATTGATGCAACAGAAATGGAATACCTGGTGAACTTACTTAACAGATCATCAGTATCAGGTCAAACATATAAGAAAGTAAAGGATGCTCCAGAAGAAGTCCATCCATACACCACTGTATTATTGTTTGATTCAACTACAAACGAACTTGTTGCCAACACAACCAGTAGTTTGACTGGTCACTACACACTAATTGGAATTCCAAACGGTGACTACACACTAATTGGAATAAACAAATCAGAGGATAATACATGGCGTAAAGCAGAAGTTGATATCAGTATAGCAAATTCTGATTGTTTTGAATATCTAAATACCAGTAGCAGGAATATTGATGCAACAGAAATGGAATACCTGATGAGCTTGCTTAACAGATCATCAGTATTAGGTCAAACATATAAGAAAGTAAAGGATGCTCCAGAAGAGGTACATCCATACACCACCGTATTATTGTTTGATTCAACTACAAACGAACTTGTTGCCAACACAACCAGTAGTTTGACTGGTCACTACACATTAACCGGAATTCCAAACGGTGACTACACACTAATTGGAATAAACAAATCAGAGGATAATACATGGCGTAAAGCAGAAGTTGATATCAGTATAGCAAATTCTGATTGTTTTGAATATCTAAATACCAGTAGCAGGAATATTGATGCAACAGAAATGGAATACTTGATGAGCTTGCTTAACAGATCATCAGTATCAGGTCAAACATATAAGAAAGTAAAGGATGCTCCAGAAGAGGTCCATCCATACACCACAGTACTATTGCTAAAAGAAAAGCTAGGTGCAAATGATCATCACCTTAATATTTCCATAATAACAGGTTATGAAAGCTATTCTGCAAAATTAAACAGTGTAGTTGAAAGGATAAACAGCAATCCTGACTACAACATAACGGTTTCATATTATTTACCATCAACAATTGAAAGTGATGTCAATTTTACGGAGATGGATATCATCTACGTTAACATGTTCTCAGATACTGCTTCATTGATCACGGATAATATCGATGAGGCAATTGCAAACGGAACAATCGTTGTAGGTTACAATACACTCCTAAATGAAAACTATGTAGTTCCAGAAAGCTTTTCCAGTGAAGACAAATTCGAAGACGAGCTGCAGGATTACTGGATATATGGTGCTATAGATGAGTCAAACTTTGATAATCTAATATTCTTCCTGGCAACCACACTTGGCGATCGCAATGACCTGCAAGTTGAAGAGCCCATAGGTTCAGATAGGGCAATTTACCATCCCGGCATGCCTGCACCACATTTCACTAACAATGCCAGTGAATACTTCGAGTGGTACAGCAACAGGGATCCAGCAGAACACTCCTTTGATGTGGATGCTCCAACCATTGGTATGACATTTTATG
Source organism: Methanococcoides orientis (assembly GCF_021184045.1). NCBI lineage: Archaea > Methanobacteriati > Methanobacteriota > Methanomicrobia > Methanosarcinales > Methanosarcinaceae > Methanococcoides > Methanococcoides orientis. The sequence goes on along the minus strand of NZ_CP073710.1, from coordinate 657,748 downwards.
CCTCCTATTATCCGGATGATATGGCAGCTTATGATGACATAATTGAAAAGCTGGAACTAAGAGGAATGAATGTCATCGCATGCTATAGTGCCAAAACGGAACCTTCCGACCCATTCTTTAATTACAGCCCTGAAACCAAAGTTGACCTGATACTTTCAAGCACTTATCGTAGCCAGTACTTTGACATCGACGGACTGGGTGTACCGGTCATGAACACAGTACTCAATAGCTACATGAACCTAACAGAGTGGCAGGAAGCGACTAATCCACTACCAAACACTAATATGTTGAGGATCTACAGGCCAGAGTCATGGGGCTGGATCGATCCGATCATGATCGCATCAGAAGAAATTGATTCTCAGGGAAATGATATTTACGTTCCTGTTGAGAGTCAGATAGATTGGCTTGTGGACAGAGCTGAAGCACAGACAGAACTTGCTCTAAAAGATGAATCCGAAAAGAAGGCAGTTGTCGTTTACTATAACCATGGAGCAGGAAAAGACAACATCGGTGCTTCATACCTTGAGGTCATTCCAAGTATTAACAATCTACTGAATGCAATGGATGATGCAGGATATCAAGTGAACGAATCTGAAATCCCTAACGAAACAGAACTTGTAGACCTCTTCCTGACACAGGGAACGAACATAGGCACATGGGCTCCAGGAAAACTGGAAGAGCTTGTGGATACCGACAAAGTAGAACTGATACCTGAAGAGACCTATAATGGATGGTTCGATGCACTTCCCGAAGAGAGAAAACAGGAAGTAATTGATATGTGGGGTGAAGCACCCGGAGAGATAATGGTCCATGAGGACGAAAACGGGAACAAGTTCATAGTCATACCAAAAATAGAGATCAGTGAAAATGTAATTCTTGCTCCACAGCCTACCCGCGGATGGTTACAGGACAATGATGCAATTTATCATGCAGGAGAACTCCCACCCCACCACCAATACATCGCATTCTACCTCTGGTTACAGAACGAGTTCGATGCTGATGTAATGATAAACATGGGAAGACATGGAACTGTTGAATGGTTACCCGGAAAAGAATTTGGTCTGTTCAGAGATGAATGGCCCGCTATAATGACTGGTGACATACCTGTAGTTTATCCATATGTAATGGATGGTGTCGGAGAAGGCATGCAGGCAAAACGCAGAGGTAATGCCATCATTATCGATCACCTCATACCACCGGTTGTGATGTCCGGAAGTTATGGTAACTACACAACGTTGAATCAAAAGATAGGTCAGTACAACACCCTTTCCAGTGATCCTAGTATGCAGGAAGCACGCTACAAAGAAATAGTAAACCTGACACTCGAACTACATCTTGATGAAAGGGTTGACATGAGCCTTTCACAGGACAATGCTACCAGAGATGAGTTCCTGGACGAACTTGACGATGTCTTAAGAGAACTCAGAACAACATCCATGCCATATGGACTGCACATCCTTGGAACTTCACCACAAGATGAACAACTAAATGAAATGGTCTGTTCCATGCTTGGAAATGATTTCAAGGAAGAAGTTGCACTGTATAATACATCCGAAAATGCATCAGTATCACTTCTTGACCTCGTATTGAATCAGGGAATTGGTTCCACTGATGCTCAGGAACAGGTTCTTGGAGTTGGCAACAGTTCCGTAAAAATGGATGCTTACCTGTCAGATTCTGTGGAGTATGCCAATACCCTGAGTCAGAGTGAGAACGAGACACAACAGGTAATCAATGCGATGGACGGTAAATATATTGCAGCTAATCTCGGAGGAGACCCAATACTACGTCCAGATACCCTACCATCAGGAATGAACTTCTATGCTTCCGATGAACAGATCATTCCAACCCCTCATGCATGGAAACTTGGAATGGATCTTGCCAACGAGACAATTGATATTTACATGGCTGAGAATAATGGCGAATATCCAAGGAAAGTCGCATTTGTCCTATGGGCAGGAGAATCCACACGTCACGAAGGCGTAATGGAAGCAGAGATCCTGTATCTTCTCGGAGTAAAGCCTGTTTGGGATGGAACGAAAGTTGTAGACGTAGAGCTGATCGATTCTTCAGAGCTCGGTCGTCCACGTATAGATGTACTTGTACAGATATCTGGTCTTTACAGGGATAGCTTCCCACACAAAGTAGAACTGATAGATAAAGCGGTATATCTCGCATACAATGCACCGGATAATGGATATAAAGAGGATGAGGAACGTCCAACGCCCGAATATATCCCGTATGACCCTGCAGAGAACACGAACTATGTCAGGGAAAATACCAACAACATCTACAACGGACTGAATGCAACCTTCCAGAATGAAACGGCATCCATGACCATTTCACTGCTCAGGATATTCGGTCCTGAGGATGGTGCCTATGGAACAGGTATGGCTAATGCGATCTCTGCGAGTGATACATGGGAAGACAACACGGCTCTTGCTGACCTTTACATGGAAAGGATGAGTCATGCATATGGTGAATATGTCTGGGGAGAGAGCATTGAAGATATCGTCAGCCAATGGGATGTCGCCGATAGCTCCGTGGATAATAAGGAAGTCTTTGAGGATAACCTTGAGGACGTTGAAGCTATATTGCACAGCCGCAGTTCAAACACCTACGGTGCCCTTGACACAGATGATTTCTTCCAGTACATGGGCGGATTGATGCTGGTTGTAGGAGAAGCTTCCGGTACAACTCCGGACACTTACATAATGAACCTCCAGAACCCGGATGCTGAAACAATAGAGACCCTTAAGACATATCTCTCAAGGGAGATCGTTACAAGGTACCTCAACCCGTCCTGGATCGAGGGCATGCAACAGCATGGCTTTGAAGGAGCAGGTGCTATGGGAGACTTCATCGAAAATCTCTGGGGATGGGAAGCCGTATGCCCTGACCTAATTGATGAACATGTATGGGACAGTGTGTATGAGACATACATGACCGGTGAAAATGCAGATTGGATCAAAGAGAACAACCCTTACGCATATCAGTCCATGAACGCAAGGATGATCGAGACTGCAAGAAAGGGTAACTGGGATGCATCTGATGAAGTGCTTAAGAGCCTCATTAAAGATTATGTTGAGTCCGTTGCTGAGAACGGTGTTACCTGCTGCCATCACACTTGTGGTAATCCTTCACTCGACCAGTTCATCTCCGGACAGATATCCCTTCTGGGAGTAGATGTAGATAGGGATACTCTTGAGAAGTACAATGAACTTATGCAGGAAGCAACACATCGTTATCCTGAAACCAGTGCCAGCAGTAAGAGCAGCTCGAACACACCTTCTGCAAACATAGTCAATACCACAAGCACAAACACTGATACCGCAGGTTATGGAACTGCTACAGAACAGGGATCTGCAGTGGATGATAACTATGTGGAAGGATACGAGATGACAAAGGAAACAACTTCTGAAGAGAATGCATCCTCAAGTGGATTCTCAGGATCTGACGTGATCGCTACAGCAGTTGTTCTGGTTGCCGTAGGAACTATCATCTACGGATTCCGCAGACAAAGACTCTAAAAATAAGTGGCATCCTTAGATGGATGCCTGTTTCTTTTTTACTTTTTTGATTGCTTAATTGCTCATTTATCCATTAATCGTTCATCAATAGATATATTAAGCAAAGATCTCTTCCAATCCGCTTTCCAGATATGGATACATCGCGTCAGTATAACCATGTGCTGCACTATCAACAGCTCCGAATGACTTTGGTTCTTCGGCCTTTTCGAATGTGTTCATTGCAGAATCGTAAGGAATGATAGTATCATTAAGGGAGTGTATCATCACAAAAGGACGTGGAGATATACCACCAACATAGTTGTCAGGATCGATCGATATGTAAAGATCATAGGCTGCCTGATCAATGACATCTTCCCTATCGAGAGAATCGGAATCATATCCACTTGTACTTATGCCGATGACACCGGATATGGACTCATCAATGGATGTTGCAATGATAGCAAACCTTCCACCGTTGCTAGAGCCAAGCATTGCTATTTTCGAGCCATCGATCTCAGGCTGGTCACGCAGTACATCTGATGCCATCAATGCATCATAGACCATCAGGAACTCAACAGGCTCAGCACCGTTCCTGAAGAGCATTATATCATTTTCCACATTTACTGCACCAAGATTACGCTGGTCGATGACGATAGATGCATAACCCATTTCAGCCAGCAGCACAGAAAGGTTATGTTCACCTTCTTTAGTAACGCCTGCGCCCGGCAGGATAACAACAGCAGGGACAGGATCGCTGTTGTTGCTATCTGTGGAAGGAATCGTTAAGAGGGAATCTACCTCTGCTTCCCTGCTTGTGTATATGATTGTCTTTACAACATAATCGGGGTTGGAGTCGTCAAGATTGATGACGGAATATTCAAGTTCTTCACGCTCAGGATATGACAGCAATCCATCATCTGTCATTGTCCATTGATCTTCCTGACCACTATAGAAGAGACCATAAAAACCTGCAAGTAGAAGTGAAACACCGATGAGAAGTACAATGTTGTTGTGACGTTTTAGAAAAGTTCGCTTTGGTTCGATTTTAGCCATAGCTAGATAAATGGTAATACAATAAAAAAAAGGTTTTCCGTGTCAGAGCTGACACGGATAGTATAAATTGATTTATTTCTTTGGTGGCCAGTTCTGTTCCATCCAGCCAGGAAGTCTTCCTGAATCTGCCGGACCGATCATAACAGCGGCACCAGTCTCGTCCTCAACATCACCCTGAAGACGTGCTGCAAGTCCCGGAAGTACAACTACATTGTTGTTGAGCTTCTCCTTCATGTCGAAGCCGGCATCATCCAGTCCCTTCTTGATCTTTGCAGCTGTGAGCTGACCGCCTGCTACAGCAGCTTCCACACCAATACCATCGGTGTCGATAGCTGTGAGGTAACAGTCAATACCATTGGATGACAAGTCACTCTCTACAGTGTAGTATGTAAGGGCGAAGTTAGTTGTGACAAGCAGAGGTGAATCTGCTGTTGGTGAACCTACCTCATAGACTCCCGGATCTACTGTGACCGGCTTACGTGGGTCGGTGTAGATGGTGTCACGGATGTGAACCTCTGGTAACTGTGCGTATCCCTCAATACTATGGAGTATCATGATATCGCCGTACTTGACAGTGAATACTGATGCAACCACGGTTTCCCAGTAGGATGCACTGACATCGTCATCGTGTGCCATCCATGCTGTAAGAGGTACTGCCATGATAGGGAATGCAATGTCACGGTCACCATTGATGCCTGCCCTTCTGATCTTCAGGAAGTTCTGGAAGGTTGTTCTCAGTCCCTTGCCTGTTGGGAATGTTCCCGGATCGAGGACAACATCCTCAATACCATTTTCTGAGAATGTCTTGGCCAGTGACTTGAGCATGTCAAGATCGTTTGGTGCGAACACTGTCACAGGAACATTGTATTCCTGTGCAAGAGCTGCAACATCCTGCCAGTTGTCCTTGTTAGCTGCATAAAGAAGTGGTCTCTTTTCTGCTGCCACCTCAAGTCCTGCTTTGAGAACTTCAGGATTGAATGAACAGAGGACCATTGGGAAATCAGTGGTTTCCATTACTTTCTTTACTGCTGCTGCGAACTTTGCAGGATCGTCTGAAATGCTGCGCACTGCGATCATGTCAAGTGTCAGGAAATCTCCTACATAGAATTTCTTGAAGTCCTGTATCTTGTTCACCCTTTCAACAAGGTCCTTCTCATCCATAGTGTCCCAGACATCGTATGCGAATGCAGTCTTGTTGAAGAATGTAAGTTTATGGCGGTGCAATACATCATCGCCACCAATGCTTACTGCCTTTTCACCGACACCGATCACAACTTCCCTGATCTCAGGTGCAAGAAGTGCTTCAAGCTCAGCATATTTCTTCTTGTACTTCTCTTCACTTACAAGAGGAGTACAATCAGTAGCTTTCAATGACCTGTCAATAAGGTGGGATGCAAATGCCATACAGGATGTTTCGCCACACTCACCACAGTTGGTGCCCGGAAGGAATTTATAAGCTTCAAGAGGGCTGTTAATTTTCATTTTTCACACCTCCGCTCCGATCCAGTTGGTAATGTCGATCTCATCTGCCTCAATGGAACCATAGAGTGTCTGTGTGATCTCTTTGAGAACCTGTACAGATGTTGGATGCATCATCATGAACATATCGTTTCCTGCAAGTGAGAGTGTAAGACCTGTAACGATCTCCCAGATAGGACCTCTGTACTCACGTGGACCCCAGTCGGAATCCTGGCTTAGTGGTGATTCCTTCATCCATGACTCACGGGCACCCCATGCATTGGTAGTACCGGAAGACATTGGGAATGTCAGTTCTTCATCACCCATAAGACCTGCAAGCCTTATACGTTCCATGTTAGTGTAAGCATAGTCCAGACCGTAACCAAGAGCTGCGGTTGTCGGGTCCATTACGATGCTGTCCCTTGGGACTCCGCACTGCTTCATGAGCTTCCTGTTAAGTTCCTTCTGTGCGTTGATCTCAAGCTGTGTCCAGGAAAGTACTGCATGACCGTGGTCTGTTGCAGCCTTTGCAACCCTTTCGTAATCAAGGTTGAGACTTGCAGATGCCAGAAGCACACGCTCGCCTTCTGCGACCTCAGCTGCCTTTTCAAGAACCTCAGGATCCTTCTGTGGGTTACCTGAACCACCAATGACGATAGGTACGTCAACTGCCTGAAGGACATCCTCTACGACCTTTGCTGCTTCCCTTGCAGGTGTATCGTTGATCAGAGGATCTGTTGAGATAAGGTGTATTGTTACCATATCTGCGTTGAAGTCACGTACGACCTTCTTTGCCCATTCTGCAGGATCGTTGATAACATCTTCATAGTTGCCTTTGACAGATTTTGCCATTCCGATAGGCATATCGAAGACATCCATTGTGACGTAGTTGCGGTGTGGCATTTCAGCATCGAAGTAATATGGAAGTGCATTCTCTCCACCAAGAGTGACAGTGCTCTTCCTTGAACCACCATCTGCTGATGTAGCACCAAGGGTCACTTCCTGGATAGGAGTTGCCCATTCACTCATCTTAGAAACATCGAACTTTGCAGGAATGAGGTCCTGTATCCTGGACTGTCCGGCTACAGGTGCCTGTGGAAGTCCGCCCATGGATGCAGCGAAAAGCTGGTCTACAGGGTATCCCAGCATCCTTGCGATATTTGCGACATGTAATGAGATCTGTGCAGCTTCATGACCAAGTGCATAGGCCATAGCAGGATTAAGACCTCCGCCTCCACTGATATCAAGCTCAATGTCTCCTTCTATGGTCACTCCTTCAAGTGACTCGACATCAAGATCTTTAAGGATATCAGTAAGACCTGATAATTTCATCTTATTTGACATATGAATTCCACCATTTGATTAAGTGAAGTAATGAAAGTTCTTACAAACCAAGTTTCTCCGCGATCCTTCCAACCTCTTGTACAGCAACAGACTCGTCAGGAAGGTCGAAAAGGGGTAACCCTTTAAGGTCTCTTTCTGCGATCATGCTGTCCATCGGAACAGTTCCGATGAGTTCGAGATCAAGATCTTTTGCAGTTTTCTTGATTTCTTCCTTATTGGCATCTGTGACTTTGTTCGCAACAACATAGATATTCTTTATATTGGTCTCAAGCTCCTCGGTAAGTTCCCTTATGCGCTCGGCGGTCCTCAGACCACGTCTTGAGCCATCGGTAACCACGATGAGATCATCAACATCACGAATGATCTTACGGCTGAAATGCTCAAGTCCTGCTTCCGTATCGAGAATGACAACATCATAGTTCTTTACGACCTTGTCCATGATACCACGAAGCAGGTTATTGACATAACAGTAGCATCCTGAGCCTTCTGGACGACCCATTACGATAAGGTCGTACTTGGGCATCTCCTCAAGGATCTCATAGATCTTTGATTCGAAGATGGATTCCTTGTTAATGTCAGGAGGGAAGTTGTCCCTTTCATCCTGCATGAACTGTTTCATATCACCGACTGTCTTGATAGTCTCGCAACCAAGGGTCTCCGGAAGATTTGTATCCGGGTCTGCGTCGATAGCGAGGACAAGCTTATCAGTTCTTGTAAGATGGCGGATGAGAAGACTGGTTGTTGCAGTCTTCCCTGTTCCACCCTTACCTGTTATTGCAATTACTTTTGTCACAGAAGGCCTCGTTTACTCCTTTTTCTGGATTATCACTTTGTCTATGCTGACCTTTGCATTCTTGAGGATGATCTTGACACCGCCAGTTCCGGATGAAGGTGGCATCATCATTGGCATACCCTGCATTGGCATTGCTGCCTGCATCATAGCCGGTGCTGCAAATGTTGCTGCTTCTTCCTCTACATCTTCTTCTGCCTCAGGTTCTTCCTCTGATTCCCATCTCTCGACTATTGGATGTTCCTTGTCAGTAAGGAAACTTCTCAGTGAATCAAGGTCCGGAGCATCTTCTTCGGTTGCAACCTTATCAGCGATCTCAGCAGGTATGTCAGAAAGTACACGGTCTTTCAGGTGTTTTGGCATCCATACGACACGGTCCCATCCGCCATCAGCCTGAATGAACTTTGGTGATCTGAAATAATTCATACCGACACCAAGGAAACCAGATACCTGCTTTCCACCACCGGTCTGACCTGCCATTGTAGAGAATGGAAGACCATTTGGTGCAGTGCCTGCATAATCCCTGTCTACCCAGCCAATACCATCGACCTCAGGTATGTAGAAACCTACTACCTCGAAGCAACCACATGATGTGTGTGGATATTCAAAGAAAGAGTGAAGTTTGATACGGTCATATTCACCGCTTGAAAGTGACTTTGCGACCTCGTTAACACCGGAGAATTCACCGGATTCAGCATCGATCACATCGCCCTTAGGAATCGCGAACTGCGGACCTTCAGGGTCGACCTTTGCTGCTGCACGACCATCGAACCAGTTGATAGCACCACAAAGTGAGATCCTGTCTGGTGTGATAACACAAACGTTGGATGGAGCAAATGACTGACAGAGACTGCAGCCATAGAATGTGTCTACATCCTCATCGTGCAGGTCACGTGTCCTGTCATCTCTTGACTTGTAGATGGCCTTTACGTTGTCCATCTCTTTCTCGATCTCTGCAAGATCAGTCACATAGACAGCTTCGACCTTCTCTATGAATGGAAGTTCGTTCTTGAAGAGCATCATAACAGCCTGTGCTATTGGCTCAAAGGATGTTAAACCCTTAGCCACAGCATCCTTGCTGACACGTATCCATACATCGTAACGCTGGTTCAGGTGCATTAAACCCTGGATGTAGTTCTGGAAATCGTGGTTCCTACGTTCGACGATAGACTCAAGGTCTTCTTCCACAAGCTCTCCTGCGATCTTGTAGATCATTGCGAACGGATGTCTTGATCCCTCTTCCATTTCTGAAAGATCAGGACCGATAAGTGTGAACTTACCATCCTCTACTTCATCCATAGGTGTAGCTCTTACAAGCTCGTAACCTTTTGATTTCGGTCCTGAGAGTTCGACATGCATGCCGTCCTTTCTAATCCTTTCCCCTTCGAACATAGGGGATATCTCAAAGGGGAATTCCTCTGCCATATTTTGTCCTCCGTAATTGTAACCTAATGTTTGTAATATGATTTATGTGATTTTGTCGGGATTATAGATTCTCGATCAGTTCATCCAGTGCTTCAAGGTGTACCTCAGGACTGATGTTTCCAAAGGACATGGTAGCATTTTGGATGTAATGTCTTTCAATTGAAATGGTCTTAAGGCTGGAAAAGCTCTTGAGACCGGAAAGTACCTGGTTAACATAGTATTTCAAATGTCCCAGCATAATTACGGTATCATACTGACCTTCGCCGTCAAGTCCTTTCCATTCAGGGTCACAAAGATATGTTGCCAGTGCATGGACATTGATATATTTTGCATTGACACCTGAGTCTACCATTCCACTGATGGAGTGGCCGGTAGCAGCTACCGGCAAATCTGCTTTCTTTGCAATCTCGATGGTACGCTTCAACAGCTCTTCGTCCTTAAGGATCTGGGATCCTACAATGAACAGAGGGCGTTTTGCTTTTGAGATCATCTTTCCAGCTACATTTGGCTGTACTGCCTTTGAGGTCTTGCAACCGTATGTGCAGTGTATCTGGGTGTTCTTAATTACGTCGACCATGATTTAAGCCTCCTTGCAAAGTCTCTTAAGGTTAGTCGGCTGTGCTGAAACATCGGATTTCATTGCTGGTCCGGAAAGGATCTTCTTCCTCTTCCAGTCGATCTCCCATCCATGTTCGGCTTCAAGTATCTTCAGCAGCTCTTCACGCTTTGCAAGCGGAAGATCAGTTTCTGTTCTGACGAACTTGTGCCAGTCGTTAGGCATGACACCAAGGTATTTCTGGCTAAGCTCGATGTAATGTGTCAGCTTGATCATCCTTCCCATGTTGTTATCACTTGGGCGGATACAGCTCTTTGCCAGCATTGGCATCATCTCTTCAACGGTCTCAGCAGTGGTAAGCAGATAGTCCGGAGCTGCCGGGATCTTCATCTCACTACCATTTCTTGCATCGTAAACCGTCCACTTCTCTTCCTCATATGGCTTTGCAATGAGTGCTCTGCGATACTTTGAACCGTGAGGACCGAGAATTACAGGGATACCAAGCCTTGAGCATCCTGTTCCAATGGAAGCTGCCTTTTGGGAGTATGCACCCCATGCAACACCAACAGCACCAACACGGTTTAGAGTGTAATCTGCGATCTCTTCGAAGTTACCTGAGATGTTCTTCTGTGCGAAGATAGCTGCGACCTTGATAACCGCTCCTGATATGTGTGAGTTGGAAACACATGAACCTGTGTTCATCAGGCCACCGCTCCTGAACCTTGAAGGATACTGCTCATAAAGTGTCAGGCCATCCTCATTCTTGTACATACCAAGGTCCATTGCGGAACAGCCGGAAACAACAACGATGTAGTTCCTTCTGAGCATCTCTTCGGCTACTGTGTAAAGATCCTTTGTCCCGTCAGGATAGTTGGAACATCCGACCAGTGCAACGATACCTGGTGTTGTACCAAGGACAAGGTTGACACCTTCTTCCCTGATCTCAGGATCACTGATAGGTCCTCTACCGACACGGACCTTTCCTACTTCCTCACTGATGACACGCTGTGAGGATTTCTCGATAACGTCAACGATATCGATGTCTTTAGGACATGCGTATTCGCAGCGGCCACATGCAATACATTTGTCGTGGAGCCACTCGAACTTTGTCAGGTCACCTTCACTAAGGCGGGTAAATGCCTCACTGATAGGAAGACTGTCAGGACATGCAATTTCACAGGCGCCACAGTGGACACAGGAGTCTGCAATTGTCTTAAGATCCTCTTCTGCAGGAAGTGCCTTGATGCCTTTCTGCTCCCTGATCTCGGACATCATCATTGTAAGACGTGGTGCAAGCTCCCCGAGCTTCTCATAATCGAACATGAGTGCACCTTTCTCCTTACCGGTGGTAAGGTCTTCAAGGATGTCTTCGATATCATCATCAGAACGGTCCTTAAGTCCGTACATGACCTTATCATTGGTTGTAATGACAGGGATCATGAGCTTGCTTGCCTCTTCGAGGACATCAGCACGGATACACTGTTCATCCACAACGATAACATCAGGAATTCCGGACCTGATGGTCTTCAGTTCCTTTGCAAGGGTACCAACGATCTTTGCGGTTGGTGGTGTCCCGTCGCCTGCCTTATAACGGGTCATGTCAAGTGCAGTACAGCACAGACCACCGATCTCCATCTTATCGTTGAGATCCTTTTCATCCATGTAATCAATAATATCAGTAATTGCTGCAACGTTATGTCCGATAACGATCAGTGTAGGCTTGGAAGAATCAAGACATCCCATTCCGATATCGGAAAGTGGTGGCTCCTCATCTGCCTTAGGGAAATCGAGACAGGATATCTGTGCGATATCTGAGATCTCCATACCAACATGATCAAGCATACCGCCATGAAGTGCCTTTGATTCGAAATCAATAGCTGCTCCTTCCTGACCCATGTGGACAGCTGCAAGCAGTTGGGTAAGCTGTTCTTCAACATAGCTAAGAACACTGTCGAGATCTCCAAGTGTCTTTGGCTGGACACCAGTTACAAGCTGGACGTTCGGAGCAATAATATTAGTAGCACCGACATCAAGAGGGAAGTCCTTGCCATGCAGGTCGATCAGGTGATGGAGAAGGTGTCTTCCGTGTCCGGAGTGTGCTGCTGCACCTGTGATGACACGAAGCATGAACTCACGTGCATTGTGGCCTGCAAGATCGATACCACATGCTCCTTCTTTGTTACCGCTAAGATCACATGGTCCGAAGGTACAATAACAACACTGGTCACACATTGGAGTGTAGACAGCGTTGTACCTGTCAAGAATATTGTGATCCCAATCTCTTAGTGATGAGACACCGGGCTTAACTGTAGGGCCCATTTCAGCATCAATGCTTTCAGCTTCCTTTTCAATAGCACCTACAATGTTGTTGATGGTGATCTGAACATTTTCAAGGTCGTCGATAGAAAAGCTACCTGTAGTTAGCTCACTCATATGTTTTCTCTCCTCCTGGATTGAACATTTCATAGTTAGAGGGGTATATAGACTATTCCCCGAGGGTGTTACGAATTATGTAAAACGTAATAACTGATATACAGTCTTTTGAATGTGGGTTTAGTATGCACATCTACTATATAAACGTTTCCATAATTTGTCATGATTATACCCGACAATTCTTTTGTGAGTTTACGCCGTTACAAACACCAAAAACAGGAAGAGCATACATCTAATTTTAAAAATACACCATACTGCATAAAATAAAAAAACATGTAGAGATTGTCACCATTAGAAATCATTTTATTTGATAGCAGATATTGACATATTAGATCCGGATAATATTATTTGTGATCGGGAGGATACTTTGGATAATAAATGCTGGATATGTGGGAAACAGGAACCTATGATGTTTACCTGCCGTCATTGTGGTAAGACGTTCTGCTCAGACCACAGACTTCCTGAAAGACATGCTTGTGAGGGACTTGATCGCAATGCAGGATATTCTTCAGGAACTTCCGGAACATCAGGGAACTATAACAGAAGCACTACCGGAGGTCAGGCATACGGAGCGGGACCGGAAATTGATGACGTTATAAAGAATATGATGAAAGATGCAGCCAAAACTGCTGCAAAAGGAGCAGCTACAGGTGCAGTTCAAAGGACAAGGTCATCAATATCAACAAGTCCTTCAATGGCCATTATATTCATCTGTATCATTTCATTCTTCCTTGAGCTGATACCAGGTTATGTGGAACTATTCCAGCTTGTCCCGAGCACTATTTTCCTGAAACCATGGACCTTGATAACACACATGTTCCTACATGCCAGTTTCGGGCACATATTCTTCAACATGCTGGTATTGTTCTTTTTCGGAAGAGAACTGGAAAGACGCATAGGAAAGGACATGTTCCTGTATGTTTACTTCATCTCAGGCATTGTCGCAGCCATTGGATATGCACTTACCAGCAGTGTCAGCTACCCCATGGTTGGAGCCAGCGGTGCCATCATGGGAGTTTTCGCCACACTAACTATATTAGCCCCGGATATGCAGGTATATGTATACTTCATACCAATGAGGATAAAATACGCCCTCATGCTCTTTGTACTGCTTGACTTTGCATTAATAGGAGCTCCTGACATGATCGCCCATACTGCACACCTTAGTGGTGTTCTGGTAGGACTATACATGGGACTTAGGATCAGGAATACCAGAAAACAACGCAGAAGAGCAGAGTATGATCCTCGAAGGTGGTGAATCTGAAAACTGATAAAAGCCACCTTTCAAGATACCGGCCAAAACCAGAAGAAGGGGAAGAGATCCCCATACAATTTATTGAACTGGAAGAAAAGATCGCTGGATGGTCACCTGAGCTTAAAAGGACCATCTACCTTACTGCACCATGCAATTATGATCCTGAAAAGCTTAAACGTGTGCGTGAGGTATTTCTTCTTAAAGTATACAATTGGTTTCTTGATGGAATAAGTGTAATAGAACTATCTCACACAGAACGCATCCAGTTCGAAGATGTAATGAATGATTTTCTCCTCTACGGAGGAGAATTGCGTTATACAAGAAAAAAACAGGGGAAAAAGGCCATCAACCATTTCAGGCTTGAAGACCGACCTGTTGAAGTACGTGCAAAAAGAAGGTTTCTTGGAGAAATATTGTAAACCTCTTTTTATAAAGTCGAATAGTATTTTTAAAAAATTCCCATACATTTTAACGAACAATAAGCTTTATCCATTAAGCTGGCATTAAAGATACATCAAATTTCGACTATCTATTGTTCATGATCTCTTAAGAGGTGCTATTTATGGAAAATGATCCATTCAAGGAAATTCAGAGACAGATCGAAGGACTTAAACGTCAACTGCAGGAAAAAGATGAAATGATCATGGACCTGGATGGTCAGATCACTGAATTGACAGCTTACATTAATATGCTTCATGAAAGGTTCACCGGGCTTTCTCTGGAAATGGGCGAACTATTTGAGTCCAATCCTTCCAAAAAGCGCGGAACATATGCAAGGGATTCAATTGTGTATCATTCCGGATCCGAAGAAACGAAATAATACCTCTACACCCTTTAATTCTTTTTTTAAATTAATACTGATCATTACTACATAGTTAATGCTTTAAGGCAGCCAGTATATAATTTAATCATGACTTCAATGAAGCTGCCGGACCACAAGACCAAGATAGTATGCACCATCGGACCTGCTTCTTCTTCGGAAGAGGTGTTGCGTAAACTTATACTGGCCGGTATGAACGTCGCAAGGATCAATTTCTCCCATGGCAACTTTGAAAGCCATGGTAAGGTCATTCGTACGATCAAAAAGCTATGTCAGGAAATGGATGTCGTTGTATCTATCATGGCAGATCTCCCGGGTCCGAAGATCCGTGTTGGAGAGATTCAAGATGAGCCCATTACCCTGCAGAAAGGCGACAAGATTAAACTGACAACGGACAAGATCGTAGGCTCAGGTAATCTTATTCCTGTAGATTTCGATAAGCTTCCATATTGTATTGCAAAACCCTCTGATGTTTATTTTAATGATGGTTTTATCCAGATGCGATGCAATGGCGTTTGCAACAATGAAGCCGAATGTGAGGTTGTAGTGGGAGGTCTGCTTTCCTCCCATAAAGGTGTCAACATTCCCGGAACCAACCTTTTACTTGATCCTGTCACAAAACGGGACCTCGAGATCGTGGATTTTGCATTGAGCGAAGGTGTCAATTGTTTCAGTGTATCGTTCATAGAGCTTGGTTCCGATATCGAGAAAGTGCGATATCATGCTGAGAAACAGGGACATTCTGTTTTCCTTGTAGGGAAGATAGAGAGAGAGCAGGCACTGAAGAACATAGATGGAATACTTGATATGGTCGATGGCCTGATGGTTGCACGTGGTGATCTTGGTGTGGAAATACCAATAGAAGAGGTCCCAATAGCCCAGAAGCAGCTGATTCATAAAGCCAATCTTCGCGGTATACCGGTAATAACTGCAACTCATATGCTTGAGTCTATGACCGAAAATATAAGGCCAACACGTGCCGAAGCGACCGATGTGGCAAATGCTATCCTTGACGGAACCGATGCTGTAATGTTATCCGGTGAAACTGCGGTTGGAAAATATCCGGTAGAGACCGTTAGTACCATGATCAATATTGCAAAGAGAACCGAAGAATGGCGTGCAAGGACAGGGTTTGGTTTAGATCTTATCAGAAAAGGGATAGATGAGACCACAATGATCATCAGTGATGTTATTTCACTTCAGGTATACGAAGCTATCAAACGGCTTCCCATAGAGTACGTGGTAGTACCTACGTATTCAGGTGGCACTCCAAGGCGTATTTCAAGATTCAAGCCAGATGAATGGATCATTGCCATGAGCCATCTGGACCTGACATGTGAGCAGCTGGCATATTCCTATGGTGTATATCCCATCAAAGTGATGGATGGGTTTGAAGGCCTTGAAGATAAGGTAAACAATACCATGATATCAAAGGGCATAGGCAAATCCAAAGACATGATCGTCCTGACCCAGGGTCATGAAGGCGGTACAAACCTTCTGAAGATCATACAATTGACTTAATTACTTACTACTTAGCTGGCTGCTCGGTTGGCCAACTTATCCGCTTACTTATTTACTTGCTGACCAACTGGATGGCTACTAACTAAATTGAAAGTTTAATTTTAAAGTAGCCTCCTATTAAGCCATCAATTATTCAAATTCAAAGTATGCTCTGCAAAAGCAGTAGAGAGATGTCCTGCATATCCATCTCTTTATTTTTTTCCTGACACACGTTTTCCAGATGATGGTAACAGAACGGACAGTAGGAAATAGTTCCATCAGGAGTGTCCTTGAAATGTTCGATGGTAAGCATTGCAGTCTTCGATGAAATTTCCGGGAAATTTGGTTTCACTCCGGCAGGACCACCACAACATGCCTTTTTTCTGTCGAACATCTCCCTGACCTCAACTCCCATTTCAGAGAGGATCTTTCTTGGGATGTCTGACATATCCATAATTGCACAGGCATCCCTTATGGATACAGTCTTGTTCAGCTTCTTTGGAATGAGTTTTCTTTCATCAATGAGCTGCTCGAAAAGTGAAAGTGAATATATGACCTCAAATTCAGGTTCACGGAAGAGCTTCGGATATTCTTCCTTAAGAACAAGATAACATCCCGGACATGAAGCAATGACCTTTTTTATCCCGAGGGATTCAAGATATTCAACATACTCTTTTGCATATTCCTTAGCTTCTTCAAGATGACCGTTGTCTATCAGGAAAAGACCACAGCATTTCTCTTCCGGAATAGCCTTTGGAGTTATACCTCCTGCATTGAGTATCTTAATGGTGGAGCTGGCGATATCCTGATGTGCAAATGCTATCCAGCAACCTGCCATGTAAGCCACATCAGAGCTATCATCAAGCTCAAGTTCGTCTGTGACCCACGAGTTTCGAATTGAAGCATCCTTCCTTCCCGGACTTCCTGCTTCGAGAATATTCCTGCTTATCTGTGTGGTTCTGGCAGGTTCTTTTCCCTGTTGTGCCAGTATTTCCCTTTCTCTCTGGATTATATCTGTGATCGGAATGTTCACGGGGCATACATCATCGCAAGCACCGCAGCGGGTTGAAAGATAAATATCATTAATTTCTTCCTGCTCTAGTTCATCTCCATCGAGCAGCTTCTGTAGCAACATTATCTTCGATCTTGGCGTGTACTTGTTGTCCGTCACTTTTGAAATATGACAGACATCATAGCATTTTCCACAATCGATACAATAATCCACAGCAAGCAGGTCTTCATCCATCTTATTGCTCCTTTGATCTTCCGATGGCATCATATATCTCCTGATACATCAAACCTTGTATGGAATCACTGCTCATCTTTATATTTATTATTATTTTCATCAGTATCCTCACTATAAGATTTCACGTCACCCCCTTCCTTACCCTGATAGCAGCTGCATTCATATTTGGAATACTCAATGGAATGACCGAATGGCTGGTACAGTATGTTACCGGTGGTGCCGGTCGAATCTTTTCTCTTCTGGGAATCCCCATATATTGTGGAGCAGTGATAGCCCAGATCCTGAGACACGGACACTTTATTGAAAGGATCGTGGATGATGTGAAACGAGCCATCAAAGCACCTGATATGGCTGCAGGAGTTGTAGGCTACCTTCTTTCCATTCCACTCATGTGCTGTCTTACTGCATATGTAGTGATGCTTCCCCTTATTGAACAGATGGAGAAGGAACATTCCTCAAATGGAAGGCTTTTCTACATGGCAGCCTTTGGAAGTGTTCTCTCATTCGTGCTCATTTTGCCATTGCCGGTTGTTTATAGCATGACCACGACTTTCAGTGTCCCGGCATCAGAGAGTTTCAGCATCAATCTCATAACAGTTCCTCTTTCCATATTCCTGCTAGGCATCGGTTACGTTGTCTCGAAAAGACTAAGCAGAGGCCAGCAACACCCGGTTCCGGAACTTGAAGGACTCGTGGAACCTGTGATGATTTCCCTGCCCAGATGGAAGGTCTGGCTACCAATTGCACTGCCAGTCCTTCTGATAACGATAGGCTATTTGTTCTCCCCCCTGTCAGCCATCAGTGACGTAAACATCGCTCTTGTGATCTCAGTATTCGCCTCACTTCTGCTAGTAAGCGAAGGGCCACGCAGGCTCGCACTTGAGAAAGGGACCAAGAACGCAGGAATCATACTCTTCGACCTTTGTGGCGCAGGGGCCCTTGGGTTTGTAATATCTGCAAGCAGCTTCCCGGATGAGGTCTTTACATTGATATCCGCCATCCTTCCAGTAGTTGTGATCCCTTTTGCACTTGCAGTCCTCATTCAGACGGCACAGGGCTCCCGTGTGGTCACAGCAGTCATCACAGCAACAATCCTCGCCGGTACAGATATTGTTGCTTCAATTCCAACGATCCCCCTCATACTGATGATCTCAGCCGGCACACTGGTCGTTTCATATGTCAGTGACCCTTATTTCTGGCTGATACAACGCTCCACAGGAGATTCTATACCCACTGTCGTTCGCAGGTTCACGCTTCCTCTTGCAGGTGCCGGGATTCTGATCTTCTGTTGTTCCATGGTGATTTTCCTGCTTGGCTGAAGCCTTGATCAAGAAACGGAAAGGAAAAGCAGGATAATTCTAAAGTCCCATCAGACCATACTATAATGTATGCTTTCGGACAGGATAGTAGTTACCAAAGGTGATATTGTAGAACTGGATGTTGATGCCATCGTAAATGCTGCCAACAATTCCCTTCTGGGAGGTGGCGGGGTTGATGGTGCTATCCATTATGCAGCGGGACCTGAGCTTCTTGAGGAATGCAGGAGTCTGAAGGGCTGTCCAACGGGAGAGGCAAAGATCACTTCAGGGTATCGTCTTCCTGCAAAGTGGGTGATACACACTGTAGGTCCGATATGGAGAGGTGGAACTTCCGGGGAAGATGAGATGCTGGCCCGATGCTATCGCAACAGTCTGAAAGTAGCGGTAAGGAATGGTGTGAGAACGATCGCCTTTCCTTCAATAAGCACAGGTGCTTACGGATTCCCTGTGGAAAGGGCTGCGGGGATAGCGGTAAGTGAGATCGCTGATTTCCTTGGGAAGGGCAATTCTATCGAGAAGGTTCTGATAGTTTGTTTTAATGATAGGGCATTTGATAGCTATTCCCGTGCTCTTGAGAAAAGAGTAGCCGAAGGAGGAAATGATTGAAGTACTTTTTCAGGATTAGGTTTTATTATAGTAGCAAATGGATGTAATAATCTAAATCCATAGCCTGTATCGCCACTATTCATCAATTGTATGTAAGTTTATTTTCAAACATCACGAATATACCCACCAAGACTGACAAATAATCCGGCTAGAATTATCAGGCATTCAATGCCATTCAAGTTGGTTGAAGTATCAATGATCATGAATCCACCCAACAACACAATTTGTAGTCCTAAAATCATTGCTTTTATTGGTCATCTAGTCATTTAAACCTCTTTCATTTTTTACTTATGTAATTTTCATTGTTATCCTGATTCCGAACCAGATAGTAATACAAGACCGCACCAATGAAATTCAGGAAGATGATTGCAAGAGACCAGATCAACTTATCATATCTTTCCCCTTGTGGGAAGTCTTCCAAAGGTCTCTGGAGGCAGTCGATCAGCATTTTGAACAGGAAAACAAAAGCTGATCCAATAATTATAAATGGTGTGCTTATGCCTAATATTCTTATGAAAGAGTGAATTGTTCTGCCAGTATCAGTTTGTGGAATTATATCCCCATACCCTACAGTTGTAAATGTTGTAATAGCCCAGTAGATGCTTTTTGGTATACTGCTAAATCCACGAGTTGCCCCTTCGACAAAGTACATCAGGACACCTGAGATTACTGTAAGGGACAACATCAAAAATATAAATTGAATTAATTTTGAGCAATTTCTTGGTTGAAATCTTTTAAAAAAATGATTATGCATTTGATCAAATTCCACGATTTATTTTTACATAGTTCCTTCGTCCGTACGCATTGCTATAATTCCACCGGCAGTGAGCAGTATTCCCGGCATGATCCACAATGCAAAGAGAAGGAAGAAACCAAATATACCTGATGCCAGCATTAATTTAGCACCTTTCTTCTTGTCCGTTCTAGCAACAACCGAGCCTGCAATTCCAATCATGCTTAATGCCAGTGCTATGAGACCTAAACCCAGGACTATAAAGTTTGCAATTCCAAAAACCTGACTGGGAGCATAGTCTATGATCCTGCTTCCAAATCCGAAATTGTACGCTGCAACCAAAAATGTAATTGCAGAAGCACCAACTCCGAAGATTCCTCCACTTGCCCCCAATATTATTGCAGTTTCCTTGCTCATGATATTTCTCCAATGATATCCTGCTTCCGAACCAGATAATAATACAAGATCGCACCTATGAAATTCAGAAAAATTAAGGCAGCCGACCAGATAAATTTGTCATACTCTCCTTTGCCGGGGAAACTATCTGTCCCTCTTCGCAGACAGTCAGCCAACATGAGCATCCAGAAAACAAGAGCTATTAGGATTATTCCCCATAGCAGTTGGCCTATGTGATATGCAAAAACAATCATCGCAAAGAATACAATAAGTCCGGCAACCATCCATTCTGAATCACTTTTGCTCATTTGCATGCCTTCCTTCTGATTATATTCAATTTTATCATTTATTCATTTTAAAAGTCTTTACTTTATAGCATAGCAGTTCATTATAATAATTTTATGCCCATTTCATCAAATTATTAAGTTCAATATAATTTTTAATTATCAAAGACATACATAAATAATTGGATGAGATTAAATTAATGATAATTTTACTGATTTGTTTTGTATAATAGTAAAATAAATTAATAATGTATTTATAGTAAACATACATATGTTGACATATGTTCCTTCCAACAGGAGATAGACAGTTCGAGTTCTGGAAACTACGAAGGAGTGGATCCCGCAACATCAATATCGCACACTCGTTCAACATCTCCAGACAAGCAGTATCCCGGGCACTTATTGGAATGGACAAACGTGTTGAAAATTTATTGCTTGAGATGGCAAGGTCAAACCAGATCCATGTGGAACGTATGAACGTTGAACGGGGCATATTGTTCGGCCAGTCAATTCCTCTGAATGTTGATGCCTTGATTTTTATTTCTGAAAAAAATGGCGTTCAGGTGTGGTATGAGCACGAAGGAGATTGCAATGAATGCAGCAGGTACAAGGAGTGCATGGAATTGCTCTGGGATTTTGCAGATGAGATGAAGATCAAGCTCGAACAGACGGACGATCCTACAAGATTGGCGGAGGAAATGTTTGAGAAATTGAGGGAGTTAGTATGACAATAAATGTGACAGGAACTATACGTAAAGTCATGGGATGGTGTCCCAATGCAACTGCGGGGGGATTTAAGTCATCTCAGCAGATTGATTTTTCAAACACTTCACTGAAACCTTCAGGAATAAGAGGGGGCCAAGAACAAATGAAACCAGAAAAAGAAATAAGAACAGTTATCCTTTCATTAGTTGCACTTTCTATTTTAATAATATGGCAATTAACTTCCTATTTAGGAAGTGATATGAGTTCATTGCAGGCGAATCGGTTCACTATAGGCACATCTGGTCTTGCAATAATCTGGATATTCACTATGTTGAAATTCAAGAAACTTTATAGAGAAAAAGCCGATCGTGAATGAAAAGAAAGGTGGCAGGATAAAATAATTCTATCAAAATGCATTGGGATTTTGCAGATGAGATGAAGATAAAGATAAAGATCGAACAAACGGACGATCCTACAAAACTGGCAGAGGAACTGTTTGAGAAGTTGAGGGGATTGGTATGACAATAAATGTGACAGAAACTATACGAAAATTAATGGGGTGGTGCCCGAATACACCTTCAATGAAATTGAGATCAAATCAGGATCTTGATTTTGTAAACACTTCACTCGAACCTTCCGGCAGATCAAATCTTGAACTGGTTCAATCTGAAAACGTGATGTTCCCTGCAAATACTTCCCTGTTTTTCATTATCGTTGTATCAGTTTTAAATGCGGTTCTGTTTTTAGTCAGGGGTGAGAGTTCCACAATCCTGATTCCTACCATCGTTGCAATGTATTTCATATATTACTTCCTTGTAACAAAATTTATTCAATCAAACGTATTAATTGATGAAAGTGGGATTCATTTACAATCTTTTGAGCTGAAGCATATTACATTAAAGTACAACGAAATAAAATCAGTCACAGCAAATAAGCGCATTAGATCTACAGTTTTAATAATTCTACTACTGGCAATACCACTATCAGCTCTTGTTTCATTGGCTGTTTATTCAGCAACGATACGCGGAGAGTGGCAAATGATCATATCAATTGTCTCATTCGTACCAGGATACTTACTTGTAAAACATAACCTGGGTGGGAAATATCACGATATAGAGACAC
This sequence comes from Methanococcoides orientis, assembly GCF_021184045.1. Taxonomy (NCBI): domain Archaea; kingdom Methanobacteriati; phylum Methanobacteriota; class Methanomicrobia; order Methanosarcinales; family Methanosarcinaceae; genus Methanococcoides; species Methanococcoides orientis. The sequence continues at coordinate 635,194 of NZ_CP073710.1, read as the reverse complement.
AATTATCCATCAAATATGAAAATAAAAACCGGTATACAAGATGGTATGAACTTACTTCTGATTATTCAATTATGACAGACGAGATGACAGCATCTAAAATACAGAATGCTATTGACCATTATAGGAGGACACAGTAAATGGTATCCTTTGAAAGTGTCAAAAGAATGATGGGATGGTGTCCGATGAAAGATATCGAGTTTAAACCGGCTCAAAAGAACTGCTCACCGGATTTCAAATCTAAAAATATGAATCTGAGTCAAATGGATAACCAATCAATTAAGGAAAAAGATATTCCCCTCCAAATGATAGATTGGCGCCAGTTAACGATTTTACTCACCCTTAGTTTGTCTTTTCTGATTTTAGTTTTTAACGATCAGTTTACCATAACACCTGTAGGCCATCTTATCCTTGTGTTAGTTCTCATTATGTTGATGGCATCTTTTTTCCTGTTCAATCACAACCGGGTTTCCATTGGTTCCGAAATACTGATGATAAAAACACCTCTGTTCAAACCGATAAACATTCCAAAACAGCAGATTAAAGAAGTAAAGACTATTGACAATACCGTGTACAGGAAAAGACCGCTCTATATTGTGCTCATTATAGTTATGCTACTGGCCTTTTTTGTGCATACCCGGTACTTATACAACTTGTCAACAAAATCCCTATTATTGGAATACATAAGATCAAATACTACAATGGTTGTGCTCCCTTATTTTCTTTATATATATATGATTTATATAAATCGCCGGAGATCCCATTGTCCGAAAGCGATCAAAATAAATGTTGAAAATAAGGCCATCACGCTATTTCCAAGAAATGATATTGAGTATCACATTCTGAAGGAGACATTGGAGAGATGATTGATAGTTTTGCAGAAAATATTAAGAAAATTATGGGGTGGTGTCCGGTGAAAGATATAGAGTTTAGACAACCGCAAAAAAATTGCTCACCGGATTTCCAGTCTGCAAGTTCTTTGGGTAAAACAGTTAACATTCGACAGTTCCGATCTGCTAACGTAATCTTTCCAACCAATAGCAGCTTGTATACTGCTTTCCTAATAGCAGGATTGAGTGTGTTGTTTCGTCTTCCTTCAAGTCTTGGTCTTTTGAATTATCTAATCATTGTGTCCGTGGTGTATGTTTTCTACTTTTTCATTGTATCTAGGAGCTTTCAGGCAAGTATTTTGGTCAATGATTCTGGTGTGCATTTAAGTTCCATCGGGATGAAAAATATTACATTAAACCACAGTGAGATTAGTTCCATCATTTCCAACAAGCTTGTAGAGCACTCAAAGAAAACACTTCTGATGTTGAAATGCATAGCTTTTGTAATCGTTTTTGCAATAGTTACACATATGGTCATGCTGGGGGAATGGCGAACAATTCTATCAATGATCCCACTGTTGCCATTATCCCTGTTTGTATATCAAAAACAGAAAAAAGATTACTACAATTTGGATACACAATTGTACATCGAATACAAAAATAAGAGATGGTATAAATTGAGTCCTTATTATTCGCTTATAACTGATGAGGTAACAGCATCCGAAATAGAGGATGCTATTGAACACTACAGGAAGACAGCGTAAAATACCTTCTATTGAAAGTGTCAAAGAAAGGCTGGATGGCGGATCACTCCACCATTTCCTCATTCTCTTCTGCCCAGGCAGGCTCGTTTATAGCAAAGAATTCAAGGTCAACATCCCCTGTGTTCTCCGTGGATTGTTTTGAATTAGCAGGTATGTGAACAAGCTTTCCTTTGCTCAGTTCAAATGGTACATCTTCTATGTAGAGCACACCTTCGCCTTCAAGGATATAATATACCTCAGGATTTGTCATCATGTGAGGTCCAATGGACTTACCTGGCTTAATTATCACATGAGCAATACTGTAATTGACTTCCAATTCTTTATCAGTTGTTTCAGGGTGGAACAAATTACCAATAAAAACGTCTCCAAAACGACTGAAGTGTTCAAGATCTTCAAGATCATTGGTGTAAATGTAGTCATCGAGATAAAAGCCGGAATTCACAAGGTATGTCTGGTTATCGATAGTAGTTCTCTTGATGAATGTACACTTCTTGGAAGGAGAAATCTCGCCAGGTTTTGGCCAGTAATAATGAACCCATCCCTCACCCTCTTCACTTAAAGCAGTGTCTATGAACATCCTGCCGAACGGTTTACCGTTATAATCTTCAAGATCTTTCACATCCTCACCCTCACCGCTTGCTTTAGGAGGGTAGACAACACGTATTCCTTCAGCCTTCCAGATGGTTATGTAGGAATCATTATGATACCACTGACTGTTGTTCTCTCTGAATTCAGGAAATGCAAGCTCTCCTTTTTCATCGATCAGTTCAATAGCAGCATTGACAAGGGCTATTCTTTCCTGTTTCAGGGATAATAGATCATTCTGCGCTTCTATGACTATTTGTTCTTCCTGTTCACTCATTTCTGTATTATCTGGCTGCACACAGCCTGCAGCTGCCAGCAACAGAATTGCCATGGACAGAACGCAAAGTATCTTTTTTAGTTCACTCATATTATTACACCCGTACAATTTAAAAATAATATTTGGAATTTTATTTTAAATTGCATTAAGCCTTCTTTCTTAATATATAATTATTGTATATGGTTCATTCATCAGTTTTTTATTTTAAAAAAGAACTGGGTTCATTTTCTAAAATATCGATTTGCTAATGGTCAATATGAATAGAACACGAAGAATACCAGACATAGAATGAAAAGTATCCATGCGACCGGTTCAATCTCATCACTTCTATAGTCCATGGGCTTGAACAATCATTTCCTAATTCAACTATTAATAGACCTTACATTGGATTTCCATATCATAAGATATTGTAAATATCGATCACTTTTGTGATTAAAAGTATCTGCAAGGTCTTCTGAGATCGCATGGTCTATTATGGTGGATTATGCTACTGTTGTAATCTATTAATGGTTTAATGCTAAGCCCATCAATTTTTTTTCTTTAGCCCATTTTATTGCATATAAAAACGGTGTGTCCATCGTAGCAATAAGGAGTTTGACAATATATTGACCAATTATTAGTGGAACTAATGGCATTAGACCGTAGAAACCGATCGTAATAAAAATAATGGTGTCTAAGCCTTGAGATGACATTGTGGATGCACAATTTCTCAACCATAGATGTTTACCATTTGTTTTTGTTTTGATCTTATCAAAGATAAATACGTCCCAATTCTGCGATATTATATATGCTATCAAACTTGCAAAAACAATTCTCCCTGTAGAGTTAAGAGTTAAGTCAAATGCTTCCTGTCCAGACCAGAAGGGTGCGGAAGGTAATGCTATGGCTGTTTGTATTGCTATTACCAGCAAAATAGAAGCTAAGAATCCACTCCATAGTGCTTGTTTTGCAATTTTTTTACCATGGAATTCACATAAAGCATCAGTTATGAGAAATGTAGTTGCATGAACAATCACTCCAGCTGGCACTACAAATGGACCAAACAAAGCTACTTTGGTGGCTAGTATCTGTCCCGTAACTACAAGGCCCGCAAATATCCCGATACACATGCCTACGCCATATTTTTCACCAAGGTAGCAGACGAAAGTAGCAGCAGCTAAAGTTAATATTATTAAAAGTATTAATTCATACATTTTCACGTCCTTCCATCTGTTTTTTGTATTATAGGTCCTGTGGAGATCCCATAACTGCAACTACATTGTAACTATGAATTAGGATTTCTACGTAGCTAATATCTCTTTTAGCTTAAGAGAGGAGTTCTTCTGCCTTTTCATAGCATTCACTTGCTTCATCAGGTCTGCCAAGCTCATCAAGTGCACACCCCTTTCCAGCCCATGCCTTATGATTCTCTGGATTGAGTTCTATTGCTTTATCATAGCATTCTACTGCCTCATCATGCATACCGAGTTCACTGAGAGCATCCCCTTTTCTATTCCATGAATTATCAGACTCTGGATCGAGTTCTATTGTTTTATCAAAACATTCGATCGATTCGTTATACATTCCAAGTGCCAAAAGAGTGAATCCTTTGTTGTGCCATGAATAAACAAATTCTGGATTGAGTTCTATTGCTTTATCATAGCATTCGATCGATTCGTTATGCATTCCAAGTGCCGCGAGAGAGAATCCTTTGTTATGCCATGAATAAAAATTACGAGTGTCGTTCTCTATTGCTCTATCTGAGCATTCAATCGCCTTCTCAAAGTACTCTATTGACTCATTATCTTTTCCAAGTGAATAAACGATATATCCTTTGCCGATCCATGCCTCTGCGTCTTCTGGATCGATCTCTATTGACTTATTGTAGCATTCAATCGCCTCATCATACCTGCTAAGTCCATTGAGAGAGTCTCCTTTCAAAATCCATGACTTAGGATTCTCAGGCTCGATCTCTATCGCTTTATCAGAGCATATTATAGCTTCCTCATACCTGCTAAGGGCATTGAGAGAGGCACCTTTACCATTCAATGCATCGACATTGCCTGTTTCACTCTCCAGCACTTTGTCAAAAGATTCGATCGCTTCATTGAATCGACTTGTTTCAAAAAGTTCGTTTGCGCTGGCAACCTGTGTATCCTCTTCAACACAACCAGCGGAAAAGCTTGCTATCAATAAAATGATTAAAACAAACGTTTTTGCTAATCTCATAATATATCTCCTATTTTAATTTCCGAACATTTTAGCTTTATACTAATCTGAAAGTTAACTAATTACATATATAATATATTATTTTATTGATTAATTTGTTAGAAATGTTTTATGGCATACCAATTCGAGCATTTCTACAAAGAACATAAGGGAACAATCGTGACAATGACCTTCAGAAACCATTAGTGAAAATTAAATAGAAAATAGGTTTTCGAAACAGCCCATTTTTGAATTATTTATCTTAAAAAATAATAAGAGATCATATTTTTCCGTTTGATCTCTTTCTATAATACATGGAACCAAAGAATGCAACCAGTATTAATGCAAGCAAAAGCAATAGTTTACCATTTATCTCATCTTTAACAGTATACTGGACTTCTTCGCTGGCTCCTACTGACATATCATCCTCAAGCACAGGAATATTTGCGTCTGGACCTTTACTATTAATATTTTCATTAACGATATCTGCACAGATAATAAAAGGCGAGAAACCTGTTGTTATAGCCTCAAAATATATATTGCCGTCATCCTCGTATGCCACAGTAGTGGGCAATCGATCCCAGACACCATCAGAATAGTGTTCCATACGGATGCTATTTTCATCAATGTCATTTGATATGATCCATTCTTTTGAGACAGCAAATCCTATTGTCGCTTCATCCATAAAGCCTGAAGATGATAATCTTTCATCCCCCAGAACAATATCCATACTCTGATATACTCTCACTGATGGAGATGCAGGTGCACTTTCCGGCTGCTCATTTAATAGATTAACAGTCGCCATGACGTACCCTTCATTTGTTTCTGCTTCAAAGCGTATGTCAGTGACAGGTGTGTTCTTATTAGTAAAGACATACTGCACCTCAGCATTCCTTCCTACAAACTTGACGTTTGAATCCATTGCAGCTACATTTGCAGCAGATACGGTGCTGGAGGCAACCCGAATGCGTATTCCGTCATTGTCATTCCGGGCATTGCTTTCAACAACTATTGCTTGCTGTTCTTCATTACTGGTCAGCGGAAGAAGGTCGGTGTTGTTTCCATCATCCGTTATATCATACTCCTGACAAAAACCATTTCCAACGGAATCATGCGTTTGACTCCAGCCCGTGCCATCCGACTTTGCCCAGAAATTACCTCCAAGATAAGTTCCATTGATGATATTGCTACCAGTGGTCATTGCAGTATTCCATTCATTGGACGCACCACCGGAAACATGTACATTGCTGAAAATATTGTTGAAATAGTTGTTATAGATCAGATTGCCACTTGATCCTGTGAGTGAGATTCCATCGATTATGTTGTCGCTTATATTGCAACCATACATCGTATTTTCGTCGGAAGAGGAAAGATGGACACCATACGCGTTAACATTAGCTGTGCAGTTTTTAATCGTGATATTGCTGCTATTGTGAAGGTAAAAACCATAGAAATTATTTTCAATAAATATATCCTGCACAGTTATATTCGAGCAACCGATGAGATGTACAAGCCCGGCATTTGAAGCAGGATCGATTATCACATCAGAACTGTTCACGAGATAGTAGATGGGCTTGCCATCAATTGTATTGCTCGTACTCACGGCATTCGGTTCTGAATCAAACATACAATCTAAGATATTATCGACCAAGGAGTTGTCTGCAAAATAATTGTTACCAGATCGTTGTACCATTAATCCAAATCCATTGTCCAGCATAGTACAATTCGATATGTCGTTGTTCTGTGAAGAATACATATGGATGCCAATGAAATTATCCGAGACATAGCAGTTAGTTATGTTACATCCACTTGATTCATCAACATATATCCCCCAAGAACCACCTGAAACATTTATGCTGGAAATTGTGATATTATCCGCTATTATAACGATCGTACGGTCTTTGGAATCAGGAGAGATTACACTAACATCTGCAGGGTTGCCACTAGATGAAACAAGGCTAATGTTATCACCTGTGAACTGGAGTTTCTCATTATAATTACCCGGCTCAACCACTATCGTATCACCACTTGATGCAGCACATATAGCTTCATCAATGGTTGTGAAATCAGCAGTTCCACTACTGTTCACAACAATGGTCGAATTAACTACATGAACAAAAGAGCTTTTTAATGAGATGTTACTACCAAAAGCATTTGATGCGTTTAGAGAAACATTATACCTGCCCGGATCTGAATAAGTGTGCAGAGGATTTTGAGCTACTGATGTGGAATTGTCACCGAAGTCCCATTGCCATGTATCCGGAGAATAAAGACTTGCATCGTGGAAATCTACGGTTTCATTCACATGGACATACCTTGTACCTGCTACAAATCCTGCCTCTGGCTTTTTTTCTTCTGTTGTGAAAGCCTTTATGCAGGCGTTCTTGTTATATTCGGATATGTCTTCCCACTCGGTACCATTAAGGCTCATATAACTCTGGCCTGTTTCTGCATGGGCATTGCTGCTGAACCCAGGTATTACCATTTCAATTGCAATGGGATTATTATAATCCAGGGTTGTAAATTGTACTACCACTGAGAAATTTTGTCCTGTCTGGATTGAAACATTGTCATCGAGATCGATTGTATGGTAGCCGGCAATGGGAATACTACCATTCTTTACAGAAACAAGGGCGGAACTGTTTACCGGGCCATCTTTCGGGTCCAGATAGACAGAGATGTTATAGAATGAGTTAGAGTCCACAGTATAGAAGCTCACTGCTTCCAGAGTCTCGTTAGAGCTTGCCGTGAAAATATTTGCACCGTATGCTGTAGTATTATTATAACCTGTGCAGGCAGCCCATCCAAGTGAATCGTACTGGTAGATATGGTCATAGTTACTTACATTTTCTGCCGTGAACATGAAATTAGAAATATAAGGTTTAGTACCTAATCCCTCTGGCCCTTTATCGGATCCAACTACACTGTCATAGTAGGATATATAGAAATAGCCATCTTCACCCCAGCTATCACCCCAGGAATTCTTTATAATAAAAGCTCCGTTCCCCGGTGCTGCAGGAGTGAAGTTATGCCTGTCAAAATTGTCATCCCATCCGACTAAAGTTACATAATGATTCATCCACGGGTAGTCAACATCGTCGTAGCAATAATAACTATTGTTATCCGAATTAAAGAATGAGTTATCATGCCACATGCCCACGGAGATTGCACCATAATCAGTGAGTATCCATTTGAAGAGATTATCCGAAGTGTTTATCCCCGGAAGTATCATGATCTCTTGGACATGTTTTGCTACAGTTGTATCAGAGGGAGATGATCCTGAAAGGTCATTATAAGGATCATCGGACTCAAGCACCGGACCATCCCATCTGGTCAGATAGGCAGCTGTAAACAGGTCCAGGCCCTCACCGTAATGAGGACGGTCAAATCCATCTTGATTAAAATATACTAAAGTATTCTTGGCATTATTCTCAGAAAAGTCCCAGTCCTCTGACCTGCTGTGCAAAAGATAGGATTCCAGGGAAGCCATACCTGAATGCGCCCAGCAACTACCGGCATTGCCCTGATCCCTTATTTCTGTGACACCATTGTTGTCACGCAGGTCGTAGCGGGAAGGATAACTCGCCGTGCCAGTTGTCATGACACCGGAAGATCTAAATCCATACTCTTCGCTTGCCACAAATTCTTCCATATTCACAGGTGAAAGGTGAGATAAATCTACAGGAGAAGGAATTATTCCGGTTGGATGTACGATATTTCCAGCTAACTCATCATCCTGTAAAACATGGATGCTGTTTAAAATATCCTTGGATGAGACATCACCAGAACTATCTGATAATGTGAGACTTGAAATAGTAACTGAATTTATCGAATAATCATTCTGGCTCTTTTCCAGTTCTTCCTGGTACTGGACGAATGCAGGATTGAGGGGTGCTATGGATATTTTTGAAGCAGAGGATTCATTCGAATTTGGAACTGCGTTCTGGTCAATACCTGCTGCATTACAGGAAGTTGATAGCAATATCAGTACAAGACAACACGCAAGCAATAAATTTCCCAATAGCATAGATTTTTTCATAGTACACCTCAATAACTGGATGAGTAGTATACCTGTAAAAATATATATATATTGATTGCTGCTGAAAATAGACTAACTACAAGAATAATAATTTAGAGATTCTTGTGAATAGAAAGAAGTACTTCTACCTGAGATACAATATTTATTCTAAGTAATTGATATTTGAAGAAGAAATATTTGAGATTTTTATCTATTTATTTATTTATTTATTTATTTAGATATTTATTTACTTTCCATTATATCTGATTTATATCTAATTGAATATGACCAGGTCTATGTAATAATACTATTACTGTGATAATGTTTTAACTCTGAATTTGAATTTTCCTATTGCAACCATGACAAATTATTCTCTTTAAAAAAGTGGAGTGAGAAATCACTCCAGAATTATCTCGTGCTCTGGTTTCCAGGCAGGCTCGTTTATAGCAAGGAACTCAAGGTCAACATCTCCGGTGTTCTCCATGTGCTGCTTTGCGTTTTCAGGTACAAGGACAAGTTGTCCTTTCCTAAGTTCAAACGGCACATCTTCTATGTAGAGAATACCTTCACCCTCAAGAACATAATATGTTTCCGGGTTCTTCATAATAAGTGGCTCAAGGAAATCACCTGGTTTGATTATAAAGTGTGCAATGCTGTAGTCTATATCCAGACCCATATCAACTCTATTCGGATTGATCAGATTTCTAATGGTTGCTTCTCCAAAGTAGTTGATATCATCAATGTCTTCGAGGTTTTTATTATAGGTGTAGTCATTGACGTAAAAACCTGAATGCACAAGATATGTCTCGTTGCCGATGGTAGTTCTCTTGACGAAAGTAGATTTCTTGGAAGGAGCGGTCTCACCTGGTTTTGGCCAGTAATAATTTACCCATCCCTCGCCATCTTCGCTTAAAGCAGTCTCAATAATCATCCTGCCTAATGGTTCACCGTTATAATCTTCAAGATCGAGTACACTCCCGCCTTCACCATTTACTTTAGGAGGGAAGACAACACGTATTCCTTCAGTCTTCCAGACGGTGATGTAGGAATTATTATTGTACCACTGGCTGTCCTTTTCTCTGAATTCAGGAAATGCAAGTTCTCCTTTTTCATCTATCAGCTCAATAGCAGCATTGACCAGGTCTATTCTTTCCTGTTTCTGGGAAAATAGCTCACTGTGCTCTTCTACGATTATTTGATCTTCCTGTTCACCAATGTCTGTGTCTTCAGTTGATCCAACACAACCCATTCCCAGGGTTGATATAAGTAAAATAATAATTAAAATGCCTGTTATTTTTTTCATCGAGTAATCACAGGTATACCAATAGGATTTTTCTATATTTGTATATTTCTAAAGTTTAAATAATATTTATTTTTGGTACGAACACATCATCTTTTTATTACGAGATGCTCACAACACAAGTCTGTTCACTCTAAAACGTCTATGCACTTTTAGCTCCATTGATGTCTGTTTACATTCAATCAATTGTATTATTTTTTACGAATAACTTCGAAACATTAAAGTATGGTCCTTGTTAACAATTACCATTATCCGAGCTTGCTACATGTTAGCAAGCGTCAAACAAAAAAAATGGCAAGTGGTATTTATGTTAGGTATTGATGACCCTCAGATATGGTTGGCCTATGTCCTGTGCATCGTAAGTGCACTGGGATGTATGGTATATGGGCTTTTAAAGTGGAACGAAGAAGAGGACGAGGAGTGCTAAGATGGCGGTCAGTACTTCAACCCTGGGAATATTTGTCCTGATCTATATGCTCGCCGTTTTCTATTGCGGCTGGCTTGCATACAGGAGAACTAAAGAGGTCGACGACTACATGCTCGCCGGAAGAAAGGTCAATCCTTACATTCTCGCACTTTCCTATGGTGCAGCATTTATCAGTACAGCTGCGATCATCGGTTTTGGCGGTGTGACAGGAACGCTTGGTCTGGGAACCCTCTGGCTCGTATTCATGAACATATTTGTAGGTATTTTCATCGCTTTTGTCGTATTTGGAAAAAGGACAAGAAGCATTGGCGTGAACCTTAATGCTGTTACATTCCCTGAACTTCTGGGAAGACGGTTCCAGTCACGTTTCATTCAGGGTTATTCCGGAGCTCTTATCGCTTTGTTCATGCCTCTTTATGCAGGAATTGTCCTTATCGGTGGTGCAAGGTTCATGGAAACCGCACTTTCCGTTGACTATAATATTGCGATCCTTATCCTGACAGTTATTGTTGCTGCCTATGTTATCACAGGCGGATTGCTTGCTGTTATGTATACCGATGCACTTCAGGGAACCCTTATGCTTGGTGGTATGGCAGTTCTTCTCGCACTTACCTATGCAAAACTTGGCGGTATCGTTGAAGCTCATCAGGCACTCACTAATCTTGCACCACTTGTACCTGAATCACTGGCTGCAGGTGGTCATCAGGGATGGACAGCAATGCCGGTATTCGGCTCTCCTATTTGGTGGACAATGGTATCAACCATCATCCTCGGTGTTGGCATTGGTGTGCTTGCACAGCCACAGCTTGCGGTAAGGTTCATGACCGTTGACAGTAAGAAATCCCTGAACAGGGCAGTCTTCGCTGGTGGCCCTTTCATCCTCATGATGGCAGGTGTCGCATACATCGTAGGTGGACTTTCAAACGTTTATTTCTTTAATACTACCGGAATGCTTGCCATTGAAGTTGCAAAAGGAAACATGGACGTCATCATGCCTGAATACATCAACAGTGCAATGCCTGAAATGTTTGTTATCGTCTTCATGATAACCTTGCTTGCAGCTGCAATGTCAACCCTTAGCTCACAGTTCCACACAATGGGAACAGCCATCGGACACGACTTCTATCGCGAGTTCATGATGAGGGGGAATGCAGGAAAGACCGTGGATGTTACAAAGATCGGTATCTCAGTGGCCATCCTTGTCAGTGTCATCCTTGCATACATTTTGCCTATAAGCATCATTGCAAGGGCTACTGCTATATTCTTCGGACTTTGTGCAGCAGCTTTCCTCCCAACTTATATGGGTGCACTGTTCTGGAAGAGAATGACAAAAGAAGGTGCAATTGCAAGTCTTATCGTTGGTACTTTCAGCAGCCTTTTCTGGCTCACTTTCGTCCATGCAAAGGAAGCAGCACCTCTTGGCATCTGCCAGGCACTCTTTGGCACAGAGACATTACTTACAGGAACATGGACAGTTATCGATCCAATCCTTGTGGCAACCCCTCTGGCAATGCTGGTTGCAATTGGTGTAAGTCTTGTTACGACCCCGCCAGCAGTGGATCACCTTGAGAAGTGCTACGGAACTAAGAATTGAGAATTTATTACTGGATATCATGAGTTGCAGGCGATGTTAAAGCCTGCATCTGACTTTTTTATTTAGTTTCTCTTTTTATATTATTGCATTAAGTTCGAATTTAATCCTAAATGATTGTTTTGGGATATAGTTAATATGAAACTTTTTGTACGCAAGACTGAAAATGAGAAATGTATGAATATTGATCATTCCACTCATTTACCAGTTTGTCTGAAATTTTTTTTTATATATCCATATAATTTTAAATTAAAGGGTCTCTGAATTTTATATAAGCACAGATACAATTCAAAAATATTATATATAACTTGAAGTTACCAATAACCGATTGGTTTAGTTGAACATAACGCTATTGATGACATTTATAGAAATAACTTATGGAAACTAAGCAAAATAATCCCAATCAATGTGCTATAAATATACGGGAATGAAGGTGCTTTTTATGAATAAAAGAAATCAAGCGTTAGTGTTCGCCATAGCAATTATTATTTTCATAGCTCTTTCGGCTATCTTAACTAATTCAAATGATGGCGAACAGAAAACCACCTCCATCACCATATCTTCATCAGCGGTGTTGACCGAAGTGTTCACAGATATGGAAAAAGAGTTTGAGGCTGAAAATCCTGAGATAGATGTTATACTAAACTTTGCAAATGCTGGTTCTTTAAGGATGCAAATTGAAGGAGGGGCACCTATAGATGTGTACGCTCCAGCAGATAGAGTCCAAATGGATATTCTGGCTTCTGATGGATTCGTTTACAACGATTCTCGGAAAGACTTTGCAGGTAGCTACCTTGTGATAATAGTTCCAAAAGGTAATGTTCTTAACCTAACAACAATGGAGGACCTTTCAAAGCCTGAAGTAAAAAGGATAGCGTTCACCGATACAGAGATTTCAACAGTGGGTAAGTATGCAAAGCAATCGCTGATTGAAAAAGGCCTATGGAATAGCGTGCAAAATAAGATGATAATAGGTGACACGGTAAAAAATGCAATGGTTCATGTAGAGAGAGGAGAAGTTGATGCCGGATTTGTCTTCATGACAGATGTCAAGACTGCAAAACCAGATACCATAGAATTGATAACTTCTGTACCGATGAGTGAAACTATTAATTATCCCATCGCTGTAGTTACATCAACCCAACACCAGAAAGAGTCTCAGAAATTCGTCGATTTTGTTACGGGAGAAAAAGGTAGCTCGATATTGGAGCAGTACGGTTTCACAATTCCAAAACATGATCTAGAAGGTGCCTGATAAGGCCCTTCTCTGAAAATGGCATTAGAGGCTTGACAGCTTTACCATCTTCTTCATTCGTCGAATTTGTTTCCAAAAATTGTCACCTAATTCCCATAGAAAAGCGATAAAAATGACGATAGGCATCCTTATATAGTTCCGGCCTGCAACATTACTTACCTGTTAAAAGAGGAGTAGATCTATGCCTGTAATAAGCCTGATAGGATGCAGGATGTTCGAAGATGAGATCGTTCATCTTGTTGAACATGATCCTTTGATAGATAACCTGATCATAGTCGAGAACAAGGACTGTGCCGGCATTGTAGAGAAGCTGGATGATATTGGGGTTTCTTACAAACTTGTACCTGAAAGTAAGCTGGCATCCCTGTGCTCAGAACAATGTACTGATTCCTATTGCTGTATCATAAATATACTTGAATTTGCATTACATGCTATACCCACCAACCTCAAATCCGAGGTCTATGCGAAAGTCGAAGAAATGGCACCTTACTCGGAAGGTATACTTTTGTTCTATGGACTTTGCGGTAATGTTCTGGGGGATATTGAAAAGGATCTCGAGGATATTGAGTGCAAGATATGTATCCTCAAGGAAGAGAACGGGGAGATCATCGATGATTGCATAGGCGCAGTGCTTGGAGGCAGGGAGGCATATCTGCACCACCTCAAGAGCTTCAAAGGAATAGGCACCTTTTTCCTGACACCAATGTGGGCAGCGAACTGGGGAGATATGCTTGTTGCCGGTGGTTTTGGAAAGGACCCAAATGATACTGAAACTTCTAAATTCGTTTTTGATGCGGTCGGCTACAAGAAAGTAGCAAAATTGGATACCGGACTGCGTTATGAAAAGAAGTTCGATGACATCGTGAAGGAGTTTGCGGAGATATTTGACTTTGACATCGTGAATATCGAGGGAGAACTTGGCCTCATTGAAGGTTGCTACAGGAAGTTCCGCAATGAAGTTTTGAAAATGGAACACTGATCAATAGAATTGTCTGTTGTTCATCCCCGGCGTAATATTATTAATGTTGTTGTGTATTACCTGAACTGCATAATCCATCTATCTCTATCCATTAATCCATATCTTCAGGGTGATCTTTGTTGAAACGAGTACTTGCCACAGGAACTTTTGATATTTTACATCCCGGACATGTTTTCTTCTTAAGTAGTGCCCGTGCTCTTGGTGATGAGCTTTATGTCCTGGTCGCAAGGGATTCCATGATAAGACACAAGGCAAAGCCTATTGTTCCTGAAATTCAGAGACTTGAAATGATAAGTTCATTAAAGGTCGTAGATAAAGCAATGCTTGGAAGTGAAAAGGACATCTTCGACCCGTTATATGAGATAGATCCCGACATCATAGTTCTTGGTCATGACCAGACCTTTGATATTGAGGAACTTCAGAAAAGCCTGGAAGAAAAAGGATTTAAGGCAAAAGTCACACGCATCGACGAATCACTGAAGTGTCCACTATACAGCAGTGGAAGAATAGTCAATAAGATACTCGAGCGATATTGTGAAAGTCAGGACTAACTACCTAAGTAACTGGTTAACTAACAAATCTGCCTGATCTAATTCAAAATTGTTAAAATAAAAAATAGAAGCAACCTAAAAATAAAAGGTTTAGAGGAGTGTGTCCTCTATTCTCTGAAGTGCTTCCCTTATCCTTTCCTGTGATGTAGCATAGGAGATCCTTATGAAATCCTTGCTGCTTGCACCGAATCCTGAACCCGGAGTTACTGCTACGTGTGCTTCCTGCAACAGTTTGTCTGCTATTTCATCACCGTTACCGAACGCGCTTACATCGGCAAATGCGTAGAAAGCACCATCTGGCTTCTTGCACTTAAAGCCGATCTTGTTCAGGCCATCGATAAGGATATCACGTCTTGCTTTGAACTCCGTGATCATGTTATTGACAGGTTCCTGTGGTCCTTCCAGTGCTGCCACGCCACCAAACTGTGCGAAGGTCGTAGCGCTGCTTACGGAGTGGGAATGGATCTTCTTGAAACCGCTCATAAGTTCCGGTATAGCTGCCACATAACCAAGTCTCCAGCCGGTCATTGCATATGCTTTTGAGAAGCCGTTAACTGTTATTGTGCGGTCGTGCATCCCATCCAGTGAACCCATGCTGATGTGCTTTTTATCATAGATGATCTTCTCGTAGATCTCGTCGGAGATCACAAGCAGGTCGTGGTCGATAGCAAGGTCTGCAACTGTCTTGAGCATCTCTTTATCATATACTCCTCCTGTTGGATTGCAAGGGGAATTTACGATGATGAGCTTTGTCTTGTCAGTTATGAGTTCCTCAATTCCATAAGGCATGAATCCGTTGTCCGGATCAGTAGGTGCCCAGACAGGGTTTGCACCTGCGAATTTGATGCAGGGGCTGTAAGATACCCATGAAGGATCAGGAAGGATAGCTTCATCATTGTCATCAAGTACTGACATAATGATCTCAAAGATCGCCTGCTTTGCACCAGGAGTGACAAGTACATCATTTGAGGTCAAATCAAGCTTGTTCTCATTTACCAGCTTGTTTGCAATTGCTTCCCTGAGTTCCGGAATACCGTTTGATGGTGCATAATGTGTTTCACCACGGTACATTGCGTCAGCAGCTGCCTTGCAGATGTGTTCAGGAGTGTCAAAATCAGGTTCTCCGAGACTGAAACTGATGATATCGATACCTTCACTTTTCAGCTTGTTGGCAGCGTTTGCGATCTTTATCGTTGCCGATTCTTCTACACGCTCAAGTCTTGATGATGGCATAGGAATTACCCCTCATTATATCGTTTTTAAAGTCAAATTGGAATTGTACAGGTTATTTAAGACGTCTGACAAGCTTTACTGCAGCTTCAACAGCACGTTTTGCATAATCAACACGCTGATGTGCTTCCATGCGTGTCATGCCAGGTCCTGCAATACCAAGTGTCACTGGTTTGTCAAATTCAAGTGAAAGATCGGTGATCTTCCTTGCAGCGTGCTGGACAACGATCTCGTCGTGCTTTGTAGCACCTTCGATCACAATACCAATTGTGATCACAGCATCGATGTCGTCTCTCTTGCAAAGTTTCTTGATAGCAAGAGGCATATCATATACGCCAGGTACCAGAATGGTGTCTATGACCTCAGCGCCAAGGAACTTTGCATGCTCTGTTCCCAAAAGCTCCATCTGGTATGTCAGGTCCCTGTTAAACTCAGCTACAACAAATCCCAATCTAATAGGTTCACTATCACTCAAAGCATATAACTCCTTTATAATGTATATAATGTCGAACTTCTATTATTCATTAAACATCAATCTTGCATATAAATATACGTATGGGCTATTATTTCATCCAATTTCGTATCCCAGTAGTGTCCCAATTTTGCACGACGTCATGCACAAAAATGAAGGCATGATACACAAAGATTAATAGAAATGCTTTCAAATAACAAGCTGATGCTATCAAATGTTGCTATACTGCTTGTCGGCCTGACACTATTGGTCAAAGGCTCGGACCTTTTTGTCAGTTCAGCATCTGCCATTGCAAAAAAACTTGGGGTTTCAGAGTTTATTATCGGGCTAACTCTTGTTGCTATTGGAACTTCCATACCTGAACTTGCTTCCTCGATAGCGGCTTCACTTTCACGATCAAGCGGAATTGTTGTAGGAAATGTCGTAGGTTCGAATATTGCGAACATAGCCCTCATAGTAGGCTGTGCTGCGATCATTTCGGTGGTGAAGACAAATTCAGATATGCTAAAAAGAGACGGATACATTATGCTTTTTGCTACCACCCTTTTCCTGCTTTTTGCATTTGATCTGCAACTATCAAGGAGTGAAGCAGTCATACTTATCCTTTTTTATGTAGCTTATGTTTTCTTTTTGTTCGAGGACAAGTCAAAATATAAAGGTAAGTCCTATTTCGTGGAGTTTATTGGTTATTTTGTCAAATTCAAATATGTTGAGTCGATGAACAATCGTATCAGAGAAGGGATCAATGGCTTTAACTCTGATGACAAAAAAGAGACTGAAAGGGAACGCGGAAGCATTTCAAAAGACCTTCTTATTCTTGCTGTTAGCGGAATAGCAGTGATATTCGGTGCCAAGTACTTTGTCAACGAAGCAATATTCTTTGCACAACTATTTCAGTTGCCTGATACCTTTGTTGGTGTCACACTTGTTGCAGTAGGTACTTCCCTTCCTGAACTGATGGTGACAATATCTGCTGCACGCAAAGGTTATGGAAATATTGCGATCGGAAATGTGATCGGCTCCAACATCACCAACATATTCCTGGTACTGGGAATCTCTGCGTTTGTATTTCCTCTCGAAATAACAGGACTCAGTATCATGTTCACGATCCCGTTCATGATAATGATCAGCGTGGTTCTGTTATGGTTCATTAACACTCACTGGGAGATCAGGAGAATAGAGGGAATAGCACTGATAGTGCTTTATGTGATCTTCCTGATATCATTATTCAGGTACGGTGTGGCATTTTGATCATAAAACCATTATTAATTTTTTAATTGATCTATCAACCAACAATTGACTGATTCGGCATTAATTAAATAGTTATCAAAATAGACTTATCATTAATGATCACTTGCCAATTATTTTTTCAACACATGGGAATAAATTCTGCAAAAAGGTACCATAGACGCCATGTTATTTGATTTGTAAATGATCTGCAGACACTCTGATCGATAAATTTTGCAACCCACAAAATATATAACACATCCTTTCACTGATTAGAGCCAATGAAATTAAGACCTCAATAAGTTTTATTCAACATTGAGAATGCATTCAATGTTAACTGGAGATTTTAATATCCAAAAGCCAAAAAAGAAAATTGAAGTACGAAACCTAACTAAAATTTTTGGGAAAAAACCCCGAAAAGCTCTTTCTCTTATCGAAAAGGGATTCACTAAGCGCGAAATTTTTGAAAAAACCGGTCAGAACGTTGGACTTTACAACGTTAATTTTGATATCTACGAAGGCGAGATCTTTGTAATAATGGGCCTTTCAGGCTCAGGAAAATCCACTCTTTTGCGATGTATAAACCGCCTTATAGATCCTACTGACGGACATATTCTCCTCGATGGCGATGATGTTGCCACAGCAAGTTCGGAGGAACTGCGAGAGATGCGCAGGAAAAAAATGGGAATGGTTTTCCAGAATTTCGCACTTATTCCCCACAGAACTGTTCTTGATAATGTTGCATACGGTCTTGAGATACAGGGCGTATCAAAGGATAAAAGATATCCTAAAGCAAATGAAGCTATCGAGACAGTTGGTCTCAAAGGTTATGAAGACAGCAGAACATCACAACTTAGCGGAGGGATGCAGCAAAGGGTTGGACTTGCACGAGCACTTGCAACTGACCCCGATATCCTCCTGATGGATGAAGCTTTCAGCGCTCTTGACCCCCTTATAAGAAGCGAGATGCAGGATGAATTGCTTGCACTGGAAGACAAGATGCAGAAAACTATCGTTTTCGTATCTCATGACCTTGATGAAGCGCTGAAGCTGGGTGACCGTATCATGATCATGCATGACGGAAAGATCGCCCAGATAGGCACTGCTGAAGAGATCCTTACAGAACCTGCTGATGATTATGTCTCAAGGTTCGTGGCAGGTGTTGACCGGACCAAGATATTTACTGCAGAAGCGGTAATGAAACGTGCCGAACCAGTGGTATCAATTAACGCCGGTCCGAAAGTTGCTTTGCAATTGATGAGGGAACATGGCATATCCTCTATTTTTGTTGTGAACAGGGAAAAGCATGTTGAAGGTATCATTAAGGCGGATGATGCATTAAAAGGCTCAAAAGAAGGAAAGGGTCTTAGAGATGTCATGTCTGATGATGTCACAATAATTCATCCAGATACGCCTTTAAACGAACTTATCCCGATAATAGAGAACAGTTCCCCCCTTGCAGTCGCAAAGGATGATGGAAAACTTAGTGGAATAATTGTAAGAGGAAGTGTACTTGGTGCACTTGCGATCGAGGAGGTCTGATCGATGGCTATAACTAAAATACCGATAGGCGAGGCCATAGAAGTTCTGGTCAACTGGATCGAAGGTAATTTTGGAGTATTGCTGGACCTTTTCAGTGATGCAACCGATTACATGATATCCGGTCTTAATGATATACTGCTTTTGTTCCCTCCTATATTATTCACACTGATCATTGCAATTGCTGCATATTTCATTGGTAAGAAAGATCGAAAACTTGCAATTGGAAGTGCTGTTGGTCTACTCCTGATCGATAATATGGGACTGTGGGAATTGTCGATGGAAACGATTGCACTTGTACTTGCATCGGCTTTCCTTGCATTACTTGTTGCAATACCATTGGGAATTATCTCAGCAAAGAATGAGATGGCATTCCATGTGATCAAGCCAATACTTGACCTGATGCAGACAATGCCTTCATTTGTGTATCTAATTCCTGCTGTCATATTCTTCGGACTTGGAAATGTCCCCGGACTTGTTGCAACTATTGTTTTCGCAATGCCTCCGGCCATCAGGCTTACAAACCTGGGCATCAGACAGGTCCCAAAGGAACTGACAGAGGTCGCCGATGCATTTGGTTCGACCCCACTGCAGAAACTGGTCAAGGTGGAACTTCCAACTGCACTGCCAAGTATAATGGCAGGTGTCAACCAATGTATCATGCTTTCACTTTCAATGGTAGTGATCGCTGCCATGATTGGTGCGAGAGGTCTGGGATATCAGGTCCTTATTGGTATACAGAGGGTCGATATCGGACAGGGATTCGAAGCAGGACTTGGAATTGTGATTATTGCGGTCATACTTGACAGGTTCACACAGCATCTTACGCCTAAGTAAGATGCATCTTTCTTTCATAGCGGCAATGCCGTATGATAACTATATAAAAATAAATTGGAGAATATTTTAAAGTTTGTGATATTTTGAAAAGTAAAATGAAATCATTTATGTTGATTCTAGTATTGATTTTGACCCTTGTTGCAGCTGGTTGTACAGAGCAGGGTGATGCAAACGAAGATGAAACTGTTTCCGAAGAGGTTACAGTCGGATATGTCCTCTGGGACGGAGAGATCGCAAGTACCAATGTGATAGAACAAGTACTTGAGATGAAGGGCTATGACGTAGAGATCATAGCAGTAGATGCAGGTGCACTTTACCAGGGTCTTTCACAGGGAGACTTTGATTTTACAACATCCGCATGGTTACCTATTACCCAGGAGAACTACTGGAACCAGTATGGTGACCAGGTTGTCAACGTAAGACACAACCTTGAAGGATGTCAGCTTGGGCTTGCAGTTCCTACATATGTTGAAGTTGATTCCATCGATGAGCTCAATGCAAACAAGGAAGCATTTGATTCTGAGATAATAGGCATCGATCCTGGAGCAGGGATCATGCAGAATACCGAAAATGCAATTGAGGTATACGAACTTGATTACACACTTATCTCAAGCAGCACAGCTGGAATGACCGCTGAGCTTAGCAGGGCTATTGCTGATGAAGAACCTATAATTGTTACACTCTGGTCACCACACTGGGCATTTGGCCGCTGGGATCTCAAATACCTCGATGATCCGGAAGGTGTATTTGGTCAGGCAGATAATGTGGACACCCTTGCACGTATGGGTCTTGAAGAGGACATGCCGGAAGTTTATGGCGTGCTTACAAGGTTCCACTGGTCACATGAAGATATACAGTCAGTAATGCTTGACATGGAAAGTGACATGTCTCCAGAAGAAGCAGCTGCAAAGTGGATCGAGAACAATCCCGAAAAGGTAAACGAGTGGCTTGGTGAGTAATTACTCACCCCACTTTTTATTTTAGCTACTATACCCATTTTAGCTACCAGACCTGAAAAGGATCTGTGTTCTCTATCATTCTTCAAATTTATGTTTGGGTTGGATCAAACAGGGTGTCCATCCCTATCTTCAATATTTGCATAAATCCCTGTATATAAATACCAGGAGGAAAAAAGTTGAAAAATAGATCAATATATGTGTTAGCATGTTTCATGCTTGCACTGGCCATTATAGGAGCCGGATGTGTATCCGAAAGTAAAGAAAGTCCAGTAGAAGAAACCGTGTCCGAACCAGTAACACTGGGAATAATACAGTGGGATGATTCACGTGCAAATTCCCAGGTCTTCAAGCAGATACTTGAAGCAGGCGGATATGAGGTAGAAGTTATAAATGCTGATGTAGGTGGTCTTTATCAGGCAGCTGCACAGGGTGACATTGATGCAATTGTAGGCGTATGGTTACCTATTACACAGAAACCATACTGGGATAAATACGGGGAAGATCTGGATTATGTAACAAATGTATCCACGGGTGCAAAATGTGGACTTGTCGTTCCTGAATATGTCACAATAGATACCATCGAGGAACTTAATGCAAATGCAGACAAGTTCGATGGAATTATAAATGGAATTGAACCTGGATCCGGTATCATGCAGAGTACGGAAAAATGCTTTGTAGATTATGAAATGGACAACTTTGAACTTTACTCCAGCAGTACTGTTGGCATGGTCACTGAACTCCAATCTGCTATTGATAACGAAGAATGGATCGTTGTAACCCTCTGGAGACCACACTGGTCCTTTGCAAGGATGGATGGTTTGAAGTTCCTCGAAGACACTGAAGGTGTCTATGGTGAGAACGATAATCTGGCGATCGTTGCAAGGAAAGACTTCCAGGAAGACAGGCCTGAAATATATGAGATCATGAAGAGATACAATATGGACCTTTATGATATCGAATCCATGATGATCGAGATCGATAACGGCAAATCAGCCGAACAGACTGCTGCAGATTGGTTAGCAGAGAACCCTGAAAAGATCGATGAGGTTCTTGGGAACCAGTGAGGTTAACACCTCACAAACTCTTTTTTTGATTTTTTTTCTTGGAAAATCTAAGAGATTTTTTATCTACCTTTTAACAGAGATGGATTCCGTTTTTTCAAAATGAAAATACATTGTGATCTATCATTAATTCCAATCTTGGCATTCAATCTTGACACTTAATCTTGTCATTCGATCTTGATATGTATTATAATTCATTATGATCACCACTTCAGGAAAGCTTTTGCAAGCAATGATCCTTTTCTGATGTAATATTTCCTGATCTCATCCTGCACGAACAGTAATATTGCAAACGGTAGTGCAAGCAAAAGGTATTCCACCGGAACAGGTGCTGTTCCGAATATCGTGTTCGCGAACGGATAGAACATTATCATGGAAAGTATCAGTAATTCGCTCACTATTGCCAGAACTATCATTTTGTTAGTGAACAGGTTCCTGGACAATGCTGATTCCACCCTTGTACGGGATACTAGCAGATTTGCGACCTGGCATATTATGACAGCAGCAAAAAACGCCATTATTGCCTGCCTGTAAAGGAGGTCATTGCTCAGCAATGCCTGTCCCCATGTCCATCCTCCGTCCAGAAGTACTGCAAAGTAGCATGTGAAACCTGCAAGGGCTTCTATGGGTCCTTTCATTCCATAGGATGTCAGAAGCACCTGTGGTGTCAGAAGCTTTTCAAATTTAGAGCGAGGAGGACGTTTCATTATGTCCCCTTCGCCTTTCTCAATAGCCAGTGCCAGCGCCGGCAGTATATCCGTTCCAAGGTCTATGGCAAGAATAAGCTGTACGTTCATTGGAAGAGGGATCGCAAGCAGGACAAATGCAATGAACGGCAAAATTTCCGGGATGTTGCTTGTAAGGATGTAGGCGATGAACTTCTTGATATTATCAAAGACCGTCCGTCCTTCTTCCACCGCATTGACGATGGTGGCAAAATTATCATCAAGAAGTATCATGTCGGCAGATTCCCTTGCAACATCCGTACCGCTTCCCATAGCGACTCCCATGTCAGAATTCTTAATTGCAGGAGCATCATTGACACCATCCCCGGTCATGGTAACGATCTCACCCATTGCCTGGAACGCCTGTACAATCTTCAATTTCTGGACCGGGGATGTTCGTGCGAATATAATATCCGGTGCCTTTAGTTTTTCGGAAAGTTCATCAAGTGATAGTTCATCAAGCTCGGCTCCTGTGATAACCACCGGCTCATGCACATTGTTACTGAAACCCACGGTCTTTGCGATCGAAACGGCAGTTATCGGATGGTCACCGGTTATCATTACTACCTTGATTCCAGCCCGGTGGCATTTATTGATGGCATCTTTAACCTCCGGTCTGGGGGGATCGACAGCTCCGGTAAAACCGATGAAAGTAAAGCCGGTATCATATTCGATCTCCTCTTCTGCCCTTCGATATGCAAGAGCAAGTACACGCTCTCCTCTTTCAGCTATCTTCAGATGCATGTCAAGGAGATCGTCCCTGTCATCTTCGGTAATCGGTACCTCATCCCCGTTCATCAGGATGCGGTCACACATTTTGACAACGACTTCACTTGCACCTTTCAGGTAGGACTCCTTTTCATTAGTACCAGTAACAGTATCAGTACCAGCATTATCATCAGTAACAATATCAGTATTAGTATTAGAATGGTAAATGACCTGCATCCTTTCTTTCAGGGAGTCGAACGAATATTCCTTCAAACGAGTATTCTTTTCCCGCATAGCATCAATATCCGTGAATTTTGATGCATACATCAACAAGGCACCTTCAGTGGGATCCCCTTTATATCCTATAGGTCCCTCAGTGAGCCTTGAATTATTACAAAGGACCGCTACTTTCAGGAGTATATCCGGCGGCACTCCCCCGTTTGCCACATCGATATGTTCAAAACCCAGAGTTACCGAGTTTATTGCCATCTTGTTCTGTGTTAGTGTCCCGGTCTTATCAGTACAGATGACCGTGGTCGATCCAAGTGTTTCCACTGATTCAAGCTGTTTGATAAGCGCATTCCTTTTTGCCATCCTTTTTGAAGCCAGGCTTAAGGCAAGGGTTACAGTTGGAAGCAATCCTTCCGGAACATTGGCAACGATGATGCCTATTGCAAAAATAAGGTTCAATAGGAACAGGTCCTGTATCACAAAGCCGATCGCAAAGAAGGATATACCCAGAAATATTGCAATTACGGAAATGATCTTGATAAAAGTGTTAAGCTCTTTGCGAAGAGGAGTTTCAACTGATGTTGTCTGTTTTGTAAGGGTTGCAAGCTTTCCCATCTGTGTGTTCTGGCCGGTTCCATAAACAACAGCTTTTCCATTCCCCGTTAATACAAGCGTGCCTGAGAATACCATATTCCTGCATTCAAGCATGTTTGGATGAGTACATTCAAGCGAGCGTAACTGCGGCTCAGCCTCTCCGGTCAGTGAAGAATTGTCAACCTTTAAGGTATTCTCTTCAATGAGCCGGCCATCAGCAGGTACCTTGTCACCTTCCTCAATGAATATGACATCACCTACAACCAATTCTGATGCCAATATTTCCTTAATTGTCCCATCTCTCAAAACCCTGGCAGCAGGAGGTATAAGCTGGCGGAAACTTGCCATTATCTGTTCAGCCTGGTATTCCTGTATAAAAGTAAAAGTTGCATTAAGAATGACAACTCCAAAAAGTGCGATCGATATGTAGAGGTTGCCTTTCCCGGGATCCAGTCGTTCTGCTGTATATGAAAGAAAAGCCCCTGTGATCAGAAGGATCGAGAAGAAATTGCGGAATTGCTTTAGGTACTTTTTTAGAGCTGATTCGCTCCCTATGTTCTCAAGAATGTTCTTTCCACAGATATCCAGCCTTTCCAAGGCTTCAGCTGATGTCAATCCTTCAGCAGCAGCATCGAACCTTTTGAGAAATTCTTCAAAAGATATACTATGCTCATCGCCTTTTGCCCCGCAATCAGGAACTTTATTGTTGAGTATAATGTTACCCCCATATTCTCAACATTTAACATATTTATACATACAATTGTAATAATAGGATATAGATTATTCCATCTGTTCAAATGAAGATCGAGAATATTTCAGATTATTTTTCAGATTGATTTTAGATCATACTTCAGGTCAATTTTCTTCAGAAACATATAATGTAATTGATAAATTTACAAAAACTAATATACTACTCCTGCCAATATGAGTAGACATTGATAAGTACGGGGGTACTGCGTGTTCGAACGTAAATGTATTATTATCGCTGGTGAAGAAGCTGGTCCGAAGTCCAACAAAATGGGCGGTATATGGAATGTTATTGATGCAGAAGTAAAAACTCTTGCTCAAATGCTTGAAGACGGAACAATAGAAGAGGAAACAACTCCAAGGATCTTCGTTGCGTGTCCTTATTATGGCTACAGTGGTTCGGATTGGAACAAGGGTCTCAACCGTATCACAGACATGAGTGAGTTCGAAGATTTCGTGCCAGATGAAAGCCTTTCACTTATCATTGAAAAGCTCCGGGAAAAAGGCATCGAACTTATTATTGCATCCAAAAATATCTCAGGAATAGAGATCCTCTACCTTATGTTCAAGACCAATGATTTTTGCAGGACTGGTGTTGAATATAAAGGAAAACATGTCTGTCTGGAAAATAAGATAAAAGCCGAAGCATATGAGCTCACAGGTCTTGATTCCCTTTCATATGAGGAAATGGGTAACAGGACCGAATATACACATTACCTTAATCTTTCGTACGCAATATCAGAATTTGTTCATACTCTTGTAGCCCTCAGGGAAGAAAAGGCCAAGACCTATGAAGATGAACTAATATCCGAATTTGCCAGTTCTTTGATGCCTTCATGGCATGTTTCATTGCACTGTCATGAGTTCGGTGTCTTTTATGCAATTGCCAGGCTCAAGAAGATCGGCGTTCCTATCAATTCAGTTGCAACTTATCATGCAACTATTCCCGGCAGAGTTGCAGGACATCTTTCCATCCAGAAAATACGTGATAATGACCGTTCATGGGGCGATGGGGTTCCAAAGAATATGGCAACCCTTGAGTCGTTATCCTCATATGCAGATGTTGTAACTGCTGTAGGGGATTCTACTAAAAAAGAGATCAAATTGTTCTATGATATTGATTCCATCATTGTGAGGAATGGCATCGATATTGAGATCGAGGACATTGATGAGCTATGGGATAAAAAACTAAAGCTCCGTACTAAGATCCAGGAGTTGACTTCCGAGAAGATCTACAATACCTATAACAGCGTAGAACTTTCACCTGAAAGGATCATTCCTATCTTCTCGATCTCAAGGATCGAAATTGAAAATAAAGGCTATCCTGACCTGCTGGATTCACTTCTTATTCTTGACAGGATGGTCAGAATAGAGGTCGAAGCAGGCAGGCTTGATGAGAACTACAGGGTTGTTTGTTTCATCATAACTGCTCATGGTCCGAAAACTAATCTGCCGGAAAACTTCCCGATAATGCTCGATGAAGAGGTGCTGATCGGTGAAGAGCTGCGGATCCAAAGAATGATCGAAGAGAGGGGACTTGAATGTTCCAGACTTCCAAGTGCTAGCAGGTATGTTTCTGCTGTTCTTTATCCTCAATGGTTGTCAAGCAACGATGGTGGTTTCAACATGACGGTGGATGAGTTCATGGCTGGTTGCATTGCCGGCATATTCCCTTCCAAATATGAGCCATTCCTGTTAACCGGTCTTGAGGCAGGAAAAGAAGCAACACCGAGCATTGTAAGCAAGGTTTGTGGGTTCAGTGATGCACTAAAAACTGTCAAGCGTCTTGTAATGGGAATGGGGGGAGTGTTGGTAGTTGACAATATCGATCAGTCCTATCTTGAGACCATAGCAGATTATGCACTTACCATGGACTACTTCATCGACACTTACACTGACGATAAGACAAAATACAACTTCCTCTGCCAGGAAGCAAATCTCCTTGCCAAGGATATGAACTGGCAGGAACCTACTAACCAATACTACGAGATGCTTACAGGCATAAAAGCAAAACATGAGCAGAAAGGCCTCTAATGGGCATCATGCCCTCGTTCAAATTACCATAAAGTGAATTAAAAAGTGATTAAAGATATCATGAGAAGTAAGCTTGAAAGCATATGAAAACCAGGTTTGAAGGATATAATAAATATTCTTGAAAGATACCAGGAAAGATCAACCTGAAGTATTAAATGGGAGATATTGGGGAAAATGTCAGAGATACGTAAACATTATTTTCTGGATGAATATTGCATAATTGCACCAGGAAGGAGTAAGAGACCTTCGGTCTTCAAAGCAGAAAAGAAAGAGGGAGCGTCCAACAGATGTGTTTTTTGCGCCGGTGAAGAAGATAAAACACCACTTGCAACTGCTGTTTATAAAAATGGTAGCATCCTGAAGGATTCCGAAGGTTCAAGGATAACAGGATGGGATATGCGTTGCGTACCAAATCTTTATCCTGCACTTGCTCCGGATGCCAGTGAAGTTCATTCCGATCTCGATGTGGTCCCAGGCTATGGTTTTCATGAAGTTATAGTTGAAACGCCTTTGCATGAGAATGTGATACCGGATCTGTCTGACGAAGAGATGGCACTACTTATGAAAGTCTATCAGGACCGTGTAGTTCACTATGAATCCATGGATAAGATAGAATATGTTTCACTTTTCAAGAACTGGGGAGAAAAGGCAGGTGCATCTCTGGAGCATACACATTCCCAGCTAATAGCAATGCCAATCAAGCCTCCGGCGTTAATGGAAGAAATGAAGGCTATTGATTCATATTCAGGATGTCCTTATTGTGATATTATAGAGAAAGAAAGTAAAAGTGAGAGACTCTTGTATGAAAATGATCATTTTCTGATTATTGCACCTTATTGCTCAAAAGTTCCGTATGAGATGTGGGTTCTGCCTAAGGTACATATAAATCACATATCAGGTTTCGACCAGGATCAGTTGAACTCTCTTGGAAAAGCAATTCATTATGCTCTATCCGGCCTATGGGACAATATTGGAGAGATACCTTACAACTACATGTTCTATCAACTAAGGGATGAAACTGAATATCATTTTAACTTAAAGATCGAGCCGGTTACAACTAAGAAAGCGGGATTTGAGAAAAATACCGAGGTATTCATCAATACAATGCCGCCGGAAACGGCTGTTAATTATCTTCAGGGTAACTTTTGAAGATACTCTATATGATAATATTAAATATACATAGACATATATAAAATATTTAGGGTTGGAAAATGGGGAAAAATTTAAACATCGGGATGTTTTCCTGGGAAAGTTTACACTCGGTCAAAGTAGGCGGTATAGCACCGCATGTTTCCGAACTTGCAGAAGCTCTTGCTGAGAAGGGACATTCGGTTCATATATTTACAAGAAATCATGAACTTGAACCATATGAGAAAATAAATGGGGTTCACTACCATCGTGTATATCATTCTCTTGACGGAGGCATTGTCCAGCAAATGGACAGTATGTGCGATTCAATGTACTCGAGATTCCTTGATGTTACGAAGGAATATGGCAAATTTGATATATTGCATGCCCATGACTGGCATCCTTTCAATGTTGTCTCAAGGATCAAATATGAATTTGGAATCCCTTTTATGTTCACATATCACAGTACCGAATGGGGAAGGAACGGTAATGTCCATGGGGATTGGTGGGAAGCAAAGGAAATATCACACAGGGAATGGAAAGCTGGCTATGAATCCATAAAGGTCATATCCACTTCACAACAACTTACAGATGAGATCAAGTTCTTATACCAGATACCTGATGAGAAGATCTCCATCATTCCAAACGGAATCTTCCATGGAAAGATGAAAAAGGACGTTGATCCCGGTGAAGTAAAAGAAAGATTTGGCATCCATCCTCTTGCACCGGTTGTTCTGTTCATAGGACGTATGAGCTACCAAAAAGGTCCGGATATCCTTGCTGAAGCGATCCCTGAAGTATTGGATCACCGATGGGATACTCAGTTTATCTTCATTGGTGAAGGTGAAATGCGCCCTCACTGTGAACATCTCGTAAATGCCCAAAATGTTTCAGATCGTTGTCATTTCCTGGGGTATGCGGATGATGAAACAGCCAGGGACTGGTACAATGCATGTGATATTCTCTGTATTCCAAGCAGGAACGAGCCTTTTGGCATAGTTGTTCTTGAAGGTTGGGATGCTGAAAGGACCATCGTTGCAACAGATGCTGTTCAGATAATTAATAATTTTGTCGATGGTATCCTTGTCTACAAAACCCCGGATTCTATTGCATGGGGTTTAAAACACGTGCTTGATGACCTCTCCAATGGCAGCATGAGACAAGCTGGTAAAAAACTGATCGACACTAAATACAACTGGCACAAGATCGCAGAACAAACAAGTGAAGCGTACCTTGATGCTCTCAAAAATTGAATTCCAATAGCATTAGTAAATAACTAATGTATTGAAAATATAATAAAATACGAGGCTTGTGAATGCAGTCAGTTTGCATCTGTTCGGAAGTACATCTTCCGTGTGTATTAAAATGGTACTGGCCATCTGAGGGATATCACTCTCCGGAGTTTGAAACATATTTTGATCAGCCACATATATACTCTACCTTAGAAAGAAATCTCCCACAAATAATTAGTATGAATGAAGCTTTGCTGGATTCCATCGATAATGGTGCAAAGTATACGTTTGATATATCCGGAATATTTTTAGATCAATGTAAATGGAATCCTGCTTTAATAGGATCATTTCAGGAGTTAAAGGACAGGGGTGCCAGTTTTTCAGCTTCACCCTATTATCATTCAGTGTCATCCCTTTTCCCTGATAATAAAGAATTTAAAGAACAGGTTTCAATGCATCGGAACAAGATCAAAGATATCTTCAATACTAATCCCCGGACATTCATAAATTCAGAACTGATACTTACAAAAGAACTCAGTACCATCCTTAAGGAAATGAAGTTCAAGTGTCTTATTTCAGAAGGGTCGGAGAATCTCTTATATGGAAGTGATCCAAAACACATTTATAGCGGTCAAATACCAACGCTATTGCGCCATATCTCCCTTAGCGAAGACATCGAATCGCGCTTCTCAGACCAGAAATGGATAGGTTATCCTTTGATAGCCGATAAATTTGCTTCATGGATAGCAAATATGGAAGGCGATGTCACGACATTGCATTTCAAATATAGTTCTATCCTTGCCCATCAGCAAAGCAGGAGCGATATACTCCAGTTCCTGATCGATCTTCCGGCAAGTTTCGAGAAATATGGAATTTCCATGGTAACACCTGAAGAAGCTTTGAAGAAATTCAAGCCAAAAGAACTTCCTTCTATCATGAACAGGTCAACCTCCCGTTATGGAATGCATAATCTGATGGGAAATCATCCCCAGCATCTGTACCTGCATGAACTGATCGAGATAGGAAAGATCATGGAGTCCATAAAGGGTGCTCCGGAATATGATAAATTAAATTGTATCTATCGATATTTCCAGCAAAGTGAGATCTTACTGGAGATGGGGTCTGAAAACAATAATCATGGCTATGAAAAGGCTGTCAATATATTCTCCGCGATCTCGGACTTTAAGCGTGCAATACTGGAGGTGAAGGTATGAGATCTGTGTGCATGTACTTCCAGCTCCACCAGCCATATCGTTTAAAGTGGTTCTGGCCGGATGACTCTAAAGGATTTGAAAGATATTTTGATGTTGCAATAAACAGGAACATCTTTGAGAAGGTTGCCAGCAAATGTTACCTTCCAGCTACAACTCTCCTGGCAGAACTTGTTGACCAGCATGAAGGCGACTTCAAGTTCAGTGTCTCAATAACCGGAACTCTTCTGAGCCAGTGTGAAAAATGGAATCCTGATGTTCTTGATGTTTTCAACCGGCTGGCTGATTCAAAGTGTGTGGAATTCCTTGATGAGACAAATTATCATTCACTTGCAGGCCTTTTTGATAGCAAGGATGAATTCAGGGAAGAAGTAAAGGCCCACCATGACCTCACTTCAGACCTGCTGGGTGTAAAACCACAGGTCTTCAGAAATACGGAACTTCTGTACAACAATAGTGTTGCGGAGACCGTCTCATCTCTGGGTTACAAAGCCATCCTTACAGAAGGTGTTGACCAGCTACTTGAATCACGTTCCCCCAATCATGTCTACAAGGCAAAGGACTGCGACATCGCCGTTCTTATGAGGAACTACAAGATGAGTGATGATATCGGATATCGTTTCTCCGCAAAATGGTGGGAAGAGTATCCATTGACTGCTGACAAATGGGCATGCTGGGCATCTAAGGAACAAGGAGATTGCCTTAATATCTTCATGGATTACGAGACCTTTGGTGAACATCAATGGGCTGATTCAGGCATCTTTGATTTCCTCCGGGCTTTACCGAATGAGGTTCTTAACAAAGGTATTGAGTTCAATACTCCTTCAGAGGTCATTGAGAAATATGATCCTGTAGATGAGATCGATGTCGGGGACTTTAACACGATCTCATGGGCAGATATGGAGAGAGATACAAGTGCATGGCTTGGTAACGATATGCAACGCAGATGCTTCGAAGAGGCAAAGCGCCTTGGACCTTACGTGAAAAGAACGAAAGACCCCGAGCTTATCAATATATGGAAACATCTTCTGACATCCGATCACTATTACTACATGAGTACAAAATGGTTAGGTGATGGAGATGTACATTCGTATTTCAGTATCCATACATCACCTTATGATGCAGCAATAAATTTCATTGCAGTATTACTGGATTTCAAATCCTGTGTTTTCAGGAAACTGGCAGAAATGGATGCATGATCAAATGGGCGAATGGACATATCAATTGACGAACAATTGGGTTGATAGACGAACTAATAAATAACCTGACAACAGTCCTTAGTGTGGGGTGAAATATCTGATCCGGCATCCAAATGCCATACTTGGCAATGATAAGTTGCTTGTGTCACTGGGTGAAAAGGGCGATCTACGGGGATTTTTTTATCCCCGCAGAGATGGACCGCAACACGTTGGAGAGTCCAAAGCTTGCATTTACAAAGGTGGAAAATTACTATGGCTGGATTCTCCTGAATGGAATGGAAAACAGGCATCATCAGATGACACAAACGTTATAAGGACACACCTTTCTCATTTTTCCGGTATCGAAGTATCAATTCATGATATTGTGCATCGATCCAATCCGGTTCTTGTAAGGAAGTATGAGATCACTTCAAAAGAACATTTTGAAGGCAAATTTTATTATTATTCTAATTTCCAGGCAGGGGGAACCCATAGAATGAACTCTGCTTTTTGTGATGTGAACAACGCCCTGCTTGTTCAATACATGCAAAACTTCTACATTGGCTTGGCAAGTAATCCGGGATTTGAAGATTGGCAGGTCGGTAAGATACAGGATAAAGGCTGGGTCGCAAGTGCCAGAAATGATATGGAAGATGGCCAGCTCCAGCAAAACATGGAAGATATAGGTGATATGGACAGTTCCATAGGCTGGGACCTTGATCTCCAGCCTGGTGAGACGGTCACGATCACCATTTTTGTTGGCATCGCTTCGGAAAGGCAGCCGATATATGAACTTATGGCTGATGTTCGGAAGCAGTCTTCTGATGGTATAATGCACGGATCTGAAAATGACTCCATTCGCTGGCTATCAAAAAAGAGATCACTGGAATTATCAGCACTTGATGATGATCCACTATTCAAAAACAAATTAAAGGCCTTATACGATCATTCATTACTCTCTCTGAAATTACTTACCGATCCCGAAGGAGGGGCAATTTTAGCTGCTCCTGAGTTCGATCCTGCTTTTGAGATGTGTGGGGGATATGGATTTTGCTGGAACAGGGATGCGGCAGAATCTGTTCTTGCCTTTATGAATGCCGGTTATCCCGAATATGCCGAAAAGTTCTTTGGCTGGTGTAAAAAAGCACAACTTCCTGATGGGTCATGGTTCCAGAGATACTGGCTTGATGCAAAGGAAGCCCCCTCATGGAGTAATTTTGACGATACCACCCAGATCGATGAGACCGGTTCAACGCTTTATGCAATCGATCGCTATTATAGGGAACTTGAAGGAACTAAAAGAGCTGAATTCCTGGAAAACATCCGGGAAACTGTCCGGAAGGGTGCAGAATATCTGATAAAAAGGACAGAAAAGGGGCTTCATGATCCATGCAGATGCCTGTGGGAATCTGAGATTGGAATATTCAGTTATACAAATGCTGCTATCTATGCAGGTCTGAAAGGTGCTGCTCATCTGGCTGAAGAGACTGATGAGCACATGCTCGCTAAAAAATGGTCTGACAGGGCTGACCTTGTCAGGAAAGAGACCATTGATAAGCTGTGGCTTAAGGAAGGATATTTTTCCAAAGGTATTATTGACAACAATATCCACAGAACAATAGATTCGAGCATGATCGGGACTTTCACTCCTTTTGGTGTTCTTTCACCGAATGATCCTGATGAAAAAGCTATGATTGTATCAATGATAGAGCATATTGAAAAAGCCCTCCAAGTTCCGGTTAATGGTTATTTTGGGATAAAACGTTATGAAAATGATGATTATATCGGTGGTAATCCGTGGGTAGTGACAACATTATGGCTTTCGCGTGCCTTACTCATTCTTGCCATGTCCCTGGAGAACAAGGATGATGAATATGACCTGCTGGTGAATAAGGCGCTTGAATATATAAAATGGACAATGAGGAGTGCAACGAGTAACGGTCTGCTATCCGAGCAGGTAGACAAAAATACAGGGAAAGCTGCATGGGCCAGGCCTTTGGCCTGGAGTTGTGCACTGTTTATTGAAAATGCATTGCTTCTGGACCAGCTGAGATCAGAATGACAGATTAAGTTCGAAGTGAATATATCGAGGTGTAATTCGAATGTCCCCATCTGCAACATACAATGCTGAATTTGATCATGCTTCTGCTATTTCCCGGGAATGGCTTATCACAAACGGTATCGGAGGATATGCATCATCCACTGTTATTGGTGAAAATTCAAGGAAATACCATGGTCTTCTGATAGCTTCTGCAAATCCTCCGGTTGACCGAAGGGTCTTGCTTTCCTCCCTTGATGAAGAGATAATGATTGGTGATGAGATCTATCGTCTTGCAAATCACAGGTACCCCAATACACTGTATCCATCGGGTTTCGAATATCTCGATCGTTTTTCTGCTTCCCCGTTACCGACCTTTGAGTACAGCATCAGGAACATCAGGATCATAAAGACAATTTTCATGATCTATGGACAGAACACAACAGTTGTAAAATATAAACTGTTCAATCCTGATGATGAGGACATAGTTTTCCGGATATTCCCTCTTGTGACAAACAGGAATTATCACCATCTTGGGAAGGCAGGACACATCAATTTTGGTAAAATATTTTACCCTAAAGAAATTCAGATCGGAACTGCTGATTGTGATCTACAGCTACAATCAAATATGCACTACAGACACAAACCCTACTGGAACTATAGTGTCGAGTATGACATTGAACGTGAAAGAGGAGAAGCTTACCAGGAAGATCTCTATAACCCCGGTTATTTTGAAAAACAAATTCAGGGACCTTCGAGTGAGTTGTACGTTGTAGCCTCGGACAGCATCCTGAAAAGTAAGGACATTGATCAAGAATTTGTGAATTCCAGATATCAAAAGGAACTTCTAAGGCAGAAAAGTTTGCAGGTTCATGACAATCTAAAGGGTGACTTCACACAGAAGCTCGTTAATGCTGCAGACTCTTTCATTGTCAAACGCAGTTCTACCAGCTCAAGATCGATCATTGCAGGTTATCACTGGTTTGCAGATTGGGGAAGAGATGCGATGATAGCGCTTCCGGGACTCACTCTTGTAACAGGAAGGTTCAATGATGCAAAAGAGATCCTGAAGACCTTTTCTGAGAACTGTTCAGGAGGACTTATACCAAACCGTTTTTCAGATGACGGTATTTCCCCTCCTGATTATAATACGGTTGATGCTTCACTGTGGTTCATCCATTCACTTGGAAGATACTATTCCTATACAAAGGATGTAGCTTTTGTCGGAGAAATGTGGAAAACAGTCGTTTCAATAATCCGGAATTACAGTGAAGGAACCTTATACGGAATTCGGATGGATGAGGACGGACTCATTGAACATGATGGTCAGCTTACCTGGATGGACGTTAAGATCGGGGACATGGAGATCACACCAAGGGCTGGAAAAGCATGCGAAATAAACGCTTTGTGGTATAATGCTCTATGTACTGCCATCAGGCTGGGGAAAATATTAGGTGAAAACACAAAACAGTATCAAAAAATTGCCCAACTGGCAGAGAGCAACTTCACTGACACTTTCTGGAATCAAACGGATCTGTGCCTTTATGACTGCGTTTCTGTAAATGAGGATATGTCGATCACTAAAGATGCAGCTGTCAGACCGAACCAGATATTTGCGGTGTCACTTCCCTACACGATGCTTAATCATGAAAAGAAAATGATGATCGTTGAAAAGGTGAAGGAGGATCTATTAACACCCTATGGACTGAGGTCCTTATCGCCTAAGGACAGCCGCTACAATGGAAGATACCGGGGTGACAGAGATTGTCGGGACCACGCATATCATAACGGCACTGTCTGGCCGTGGTTACTCGGACCATTTATTACTGCACATGTAAAGGTCAACAACAGGTCTCCATTAGGCCGGGAATATTGCAGGCAATTGCTAGTTAATTTTGAAGCTCATCTTGATGAGGTCGGAATAGGAACTATCTCAGAGGTATTTGATGGCGATTCCCCGCACAGACCCGGAGGATGCATCTCACAGGCATGGAGCGTTGCCGAAATACTGCGGGCTTATGTTGAAGATGTAAATGTTTAAAGTTGACACCGGATGGAAAAACAGTAACTCGAAAAAATGAGCTTGAGGATAAAAAAGAATAAAGAAACTATCTTAGTGCCTCACAGCACCAACATCCTCGAACCCCTGTCTCTGACCAGTACCGGCCTGTTTGACAAGTTTTTCGGGATGGAACAACATGTTAACGACATTTAAGGCATGTTCGCGGGAGCGCATTTCCATAAGAAATGCCAGTTCCTTTTCATCCTTAGCCTCATCTTCATGAACGAACACCTCGATGATGTGGGTGTTCGTCATAAGCTGAGCCTGTATAATGCCGGTTGAAGCTT
Organism: Methanococcoides orientis; assembly: GCF_021184045.1. Lineage (NCBI taxonomy): Archaea > Methanobacteriati > Methanobacteriota > Methanomicrobia > Methanosarcinales > Methanosarcinaceae > Methanococcoides > Methanococcoides orientis. The sequence continues at coordinate 598,933 of NZ_CP073710.1, read as the reverse complement.
CATGTGCGCAGATCTTATCCTGTTCCTTTGCCCCAGGCATGCCTAAGGCTATGACGATGTCGCATCCTTCTTCCTCTATGAGCTTCTTGGATGCCACCGGCAGGTCTTTTACGCCGGGAACTGTGATCCGCTTGATCTTAGCGGATACGTTCTGCTGGATCTCATCGACCGCAGCACGTCCCATGTTGAAACGTGCAAAGGTCGTGTCTACTACGCCTATGGTCTTCATGTAATTCACAGTGTGTCAAGTACGCTGGCAGCTGCCTCTGTGCCTGCACCGATCGCATTAACAACGCCGAGTTTCTTCAGTACAAGTTCGAGTTCCTGGATTGTCAGCATGATGTCCTTTGGTGCGACATTGCCCATGCTTCCGATCCTGAAGATCTGGCCGCTGAGTCTGTTCTGACCGCCTGCGATGATGATTCCCTTGTCCATCATGCCACTCTTGATATCGTTGCCGCTGACACCTTCAGGTGCTTTCATTGCAGAAACGGTGTTAGAGTAACCGCTGACCTCATTGAGCTGTGGGAACATTTCGATACCCATAGCATCCATTGCAGCACGAATAGCAGCAGCACCGGTTGCCTGGCGCTTTGCCCTTGCTTCCATTCCCTCATCCATCACGATCTTCAGTGCTTCCTGAAGTCCGAAGAAAAGTGGTACTGCAGGTGTGTATGGTGTCTGGGACTTGTCTGCACTCTTCTTGTATGCCTTAAGGTCAAGGTAGTATGGCAGGTTTTCCTTGGTCATTGCTTCAAAAGCACGTTCGCTCACGGAGAGCATGGAAAGTCCTGGTGGTGCAGCAACACATTTCTGGGAACCTACAACAGCGATGTCTACTCCCCATTCATCGACCTTGACATCATCTCCGCCGATGGAGGTAACTCCGTCCATGATGAACAGTGCATCGTACTTCTTTGCAAGCTTACCAACTTCAGGAGCTGGATTGCGGATACCTGCGGAGGTCTCATTGTGGACCATTGTGACAGCTTTTGCACCTTCTGCAAGTTTCTCTTCCACAAGGTCGAGGTCAACGGACTGTCCCCATTCGAACTCAAGAGGAACTACCTGTCCGTATCTGGCTGCGATGTCCTTGAACCTTTCACCGAACTTACCGTTCTCGATAGCGACAACCTTGTCGTCCTTATCGATGGTGCATCCGATCGCAGCTTCCATTGAAGCTGTTCCTGAGCCGCTGACTATCATGAGATCGTTCTGTGTCTGGAAGATCTCTTTGAGCATTGCGGTACAGTCATCAAACATTGCAGAAAATTCCTTGCCCCTGTGGTTTATCATGGGTTTTGACATTGCCCTGAGCACCTTTGGTGCAACAGGAACAGGGCCAGGCATCATTAATAATGTGTCTTCAAGGTCCATATAATTCTCCTGGTATTTTTATTAATAAAAGTAAGTGAATGTCGTATCTAATGTAAACCTAGTATATAACTGGTTTCATGGAATTGAAATCTCTTGAATGCTTTGCTTGTCCACATTGATAGTTAGTTATGCATTCTGTTTATGAAATAAAGATGTTAGCTTTCGAGCTGCTATTACATGAGGCAGAATTTCATAATCTCCTTGAATGTTGATATGGCATCCAATGGTCTCTGCTTGGTCTTTACTACTGTTCATATCTTTCATGCTTGGTTCGGCACTGTCGGCTTCTATGTATTTCTGTGTTCTATTCCTAAAACCTCATCATTATTATAATTCGCATCTTTTTTCATTTTTGCAGAGAGAATATATATTACTAAACATATAACTTTTAATTGATATTAGCTGATCCGAACAAGACCATCTAATAAAATAATATATGGGGGTAGTAGGTATGAAAGCAAAGAAAATAGGTATTTTAGCCATAGCATTACTACTAACGCTAGTGGCCGCGGGCACCGCGATTGCGCCTGGAGTAAGTTTAGACATCAAATATGATTCATAGCCAAATTCCATTAATGTAAAAGCCAATGGTTAGATCCCAGTTGCAATATTGGGTTCACCCACCTCTGATGTAAACCTGATAGATCTAAATAGTGTGATGTTTGCTGGGGTTGCACCAGATAAGTTCAATCATGGACCCAAAGATGGAGAGTTCATGGCTGGATATGAAGATGTCAATGGTGATACCTATATGGATTTGGTGCTTCACTTTAGTCCGGATAGAGATACACTACGAGGTATGGTTGAAGATGGTTAGTATATTGAAGGGGATAGACAGGGTTACCATGGTTACCTACCTTTGACAGGTATGTATGATGGCGATTCCTTCCGGATCAGGGACACAGTAAGACTTCTTCATTCAGACTGATTCTGATTCAACATCAGAACCTCTTTTTTTCTTTTTTAATGGTTACGAGATTGAGATTCTATAATCCAATCTGCTATGATGAAGATAAGTCCTTGCCCTTAAATAAAATTAGTCAGGAATAATTTTTAAAAAAGAATCCCAATATTTCTGGAAGATTCCTAGAAAAATATCGTAAATAAATTTATACTTGGGAAAAGTCATTACATCATTTTTGTTGTTGTTGAAGTGATTTTTGTAGACGATGTTATTGTGGCTTCCGTCTAAAAAAGATATGCCCCCATATTTAGTGGTGTTACATATGATGTTGCCAATTATCCTGTTATTGCTTGAATTACGAAAATGAATGCCAGAATCAGCATTAGAGTTTACAATGTTATTCAGTAACAGGTTATATTGACAATTATTTGTAGCGATTCCATCGCTGTTGCTGTATGATAAATTATTATTGCTTAGTGTGTTGTTGTTGGATAAGCTCATCGTAACTGCATAGTGATAATTTAATACAGTGTTATTGATTAGGGTATTGCTGTCGGAAGAGCCCATGTTTATTCCAATATGGTTATTATTAGAATTTATTATGCTGTTGTTCCTCAGAATGTTGTTATTGGATGACCAAACTTTGATACCAAACCAATAATCAAGTAACTTATTGTCGCTAATACTACTATTATTGGCTCCATTAAGATATATTCCGTATTCGCGAATATAATTAGAACCTTTTAAAGTAAACCCTTTAATTGTCACATTATCTGCTGTCACATAAAAAACAGGATCATTCGAATCTGCAGTTAGAACAATAGTATCATCTGGATTCCCAGATTGTGATATTATGGTTAACGATTTGTTCACATCCACATTTTCGGTGTACGTTCCAGGATGAATGATGATAGTATCATGAGGATTTGCATTGTTTACAGCTTCCTCTATAGTGGTATACTCAGCCCCACCACCATCATCCACAGTGATAGTATCTGCTACTGTAATACCTGCAGCCATTATCAGAAAAATAAAAGCTATTATAAAACAAACTCTTATTTTCAAATATATTACCCCTTGTAGCAATTTCCTTAGTATTATAGTATGCAGTATAGCATTATAAGTGATTCTGCCCTAATCATCGAATTAAATATTATTCATGAATTCGATTAACTGTATTTTTAAAGAAGGTTTATATTCCAGAGTTGGTTTAATTGTTTATTATGCTATTATAGTTTGATTGAATCGATGTCAATCTAACATGTAGCTAGCATTTCATTATCTAAAATGAGAAATGTTCCTCCATCTCGATAATATAGCCCGATAATTGCATGTTGTAAGCAGCAAAAAAACAATAATACTATGCATCCGGCACATGCATGCTTTTCTTAATTTTTAGCCATGCAACAGCTTGATCACATCGTGCTTTGTCACAAAACCAGTGGTAACTCCCTTCTCAAGCACCAGAACAGCAGGATTTCGCTCAAGCATGTGTGATATAACATCAAGTTCAGTGGTTGGCGAGACGGTGGGGAACGCATCGCCCATCATATCCTTGATCCTCATCTGGGATATGGTAGAAGCCTTCCTGTCAGCCATGTATTTAATAATAGTATCCTCAGAAATACTTCCCACGGGTACTCCATTATCGATCACCGGGACCTGCGAAAAACCATGCTTTTCCATAAGGTTAACAGCAGATTCAACTGAATCCTCAGAAGAAACAAATATCACAAGAGTGTGCATTATGTCCTTTGCAAGTATCTTTTCCTTTTCAACTTCCTCAAAAGCGGTAAATATTTTCCTGAGTGTGGAAAGCCGAGGGTCAACATCGCCGGATTCTATACGGGCTATCAAAGGCTGACTAACGCCTGCACGCTTTGCAAGACCACTCTGTGTAAGGTTCAGTTCGATCCTTTTCTGCCTTAGTCTCTCAGGAGTCGGAAGTTGCATAATATTACTGATAGTAATGATTATATTTAAAGAGTTTGATTATTTAATTCAAAAGCCTGCTCAATTGTTTCAAAAAGCAGACATTTATATGTTTGTCATTCAAATATAATATTAGGGATTTTAGATTAGGTATTGAGGTTAGTGTAGTCTTCCTTTAATGGAAATGCTATCTTTCCTTTGTGCTTCTTGCTTTCGAGAAAAATATTGCATCGGTATAATATCTGTTTGCGTTCAGTAAGGTGTCCGGCATGAAAATGGATGATGTGCCTCTAAAAGTAAAACTGATCCTGTACATCGGATTCAGTGTCCTTATAGTAATGGGTGTTACAACAGCTATCATTATCAATACCAGCACAACTCAGCATGAGGAAATTGCATACAAGAAGTCCATAGAGAAAGCAAGCAATTATGCAAACCAATTCAACTCGGATATGCAGTCGAACATGGCCATTGCCAGGACGATCGCAAGCACACTGACCGTTTACAATTCCTCTGACAGAGAGGAAGTCAATGATTTTCTAAGGGAGATCCTCGTGGATAATCCCAATCTGATAGGTACATATGCAGGCTTCGAGCCCAATGCTTTCGACGGCAGGGATGCTGAATTTGCAGGTACCGAAGGATATGATTCTACAGGGCGCCTTGTACCTTACTGGAACAAGATCGGCGGCACCATGTTCGTGGAACCTCTTCTGGACTATGATACCCTTGATTACTACCAGTTGCCAAAACAGAATGAAGAGGAAGTACTTACAGAACCATACGTGTATCAGGGTGAACTTATTGCGAGCTATGTAGCACCAATAATGAGGAATGGCGAGTTCGTCGGTATAGGAGGGGTAGATGTATCACTCAACTATATAGACGAGATCGTTTCAAATGTCACTGCTTTTGAAGAAGGCTATGCTTTTACCACAAGTAACACCGGCATACTGCTGTCCCATCCTGTGCATAAGGAGTGGATCGGATCAAAGACACTTGATGATTTTAACGATCCTGAGATATCACGCATGGGCGACGATATCCTTGTCGGAAAGGGAGGCCATATTGAGACCATCGACCCGACAACAGGCGACCATTCGATAATCTTCTATGAGCCGGTACGTACTGGAAATTATTCCTTTATTCTGGTGATCCCGGAAGATGATATGCTTGCGGATGTAACAGCCCTGCGGAATGAACTTATCCTCATATCATCACTTGCACTGATCTTCATGGCAGGTGCAGCTTATCTGGTCGCGATGTCAATTACACGTCCGATCAATGATATTGTTTCCAATTTTGCATATATCTCGAATTCTGCCCTGAAAGGCGATCTGAAAAGGAGAGCTGAGACGGATGTAGAGGTGGACTTCAGGAAGATACCTTCGGGATTGAATGATATTCTTGATTCGCTTCAGACATATTCGGATGAACTTGAAAAAGCAAATAAGGAACTAAAATCACTGGACCAGATGAAGGATTCCTTCCTTTCAAATGTAAGCCATGAGCTAAGGACCCCTCTTACCAGCATCAAAGGTTATACCCAGAATGTCTATGATGGAACCCTTGGTAATCTTAACGACCAACAGAAGACCTCACTTAGAACAGTAATGCGTAATTCAGAAAGGCTCAGGCGTCTGGTGGATTCTCTCCTTTACGTAAGCCAGGCACAGGCAGAGATCATTGAATACGACTTTAAGGAATGTCAGATAGCAGAAATAATGAACAACACCGTTATGGATACTATCATGCTCGTCGAGGCTAACGATCTGCATATTGAAAAGAAGATCCCTTCTGGTCTTCCTTTGATAGTAGCTGATAAGGACCGCCTGGTGGATATGCTGAACAACATCGTCGATAATGCGATCAAGTTCACTCCTCCGGGTGGTATGATAACCCTGGGTGCATATGAGGAAGAAAAATATCTCCACCTTACCGTCCACGATACCGGAATAGGTATTCCCAAAGAACTAATTCCAAACCTATTCAGGAAGTTCTACCAGATCGATTCATCGATCAGAAGAAAATATGGAGGAACAGGACTGGGTCTTTACATCTGCAAAGAGATCGTTGATGCACATTCCGGTGAGATCTGGATCGAAAGTGAGTCGAAAGAGGGGACCACAGTCCACATAAAGATCCCAAAGCTCAGAAGTACTCTGGAAGTCAGTGGAAGTAAGGAATAAGATTAAATTTATGGAATTTAGCTCAGTGAAAATTCCGTAGAGTCTACCATGTTTCATTAAGCCGCTATTTCCAGACATGGATTTATCTACTGTTTTTTGAGATTGAGGATCAAACTCGGCAATAATTGTTTATATCACAGATCCAATTCCACACCGATATGTTTATGAAAACATAACGGCATAATATGCTCGATATGAGGGATCTTATGGAAAAGAATCATCTGATTATTGTTATTGCAGCATTGATACTCATTGCAGCTGCAGCTATGTTAGTAATGCCGTCATCCCAGGCAGAGGAGAATACAGAGATCACAGTTTCAGCTGCTGCGAGCCTGACCGAGAGCTTTACGGCGATCGAACAGGAATTTGAAGCACAAAATCCGGATGTTGATGTAAATATGAATTTTGCAGGTTCCGGTTCCCTTCGTATGCAGATCGAGGCTGGTGCTCCTATCGATGTCTTTGCTTCGGCTTCCCAGAAGCACATGAACATCCTTGAAGAAGCACAATTGATAGATACTTCTACAAGACATGACTTTGCTGAGAACTCACTTGTGATGATTTCTCCGGCAACCGGTGAAGATAAAGAGAACCGCATAATGTATCTTGAGAACCTGACAGACGATTCGGTAACAAAGATAGCAATTGGAGACCCTGAAGTTGCACCTGTTGGAAGATATGCAAAAGGATCACTTGAGGAAGCATCCCTTTGGGATGATGTAAGTGAAAAGCTCATCTATGCAGAAACTGTGAAACAAGTTCTGGTCTATGTTGAGAACGGAGAGGTAGATGCAGGTTTTGTCTATATGACAGATGCGATGACATCAAATATGAATGAGATCGAGATCGTGGCGCAAATTCCGGTCACTACAAACATCAGCTATCCTATTGCAATCGTTTCTTCTTCGACCGAAAAAGAAGTTTCACAGGAATTCATCGACTTTGTGATTTCAGATGAAGGAAAAGCTATATTCGAAAAGTATGGTTTTACAGTAACAGATGCGAACTAATGGATGATAATTGATGCTTGAAGATGCCTGGATCCCCCTGTTGATAACTCTCAAAGTGGCAGTCCTGTCAACTGCTTTTGTAGCTGTGCTTGGGATTTTGATCTCATATGCACTTGCAAGGCGGGAGTTCAGGGGGAAATGGCTCGCAGATATCTTTGTGACTCTCCCACTGGTGCTACCACCTACGGTTACCGGTTATCTTCTGGTGGTCCTGCTGGGTAAGAACGGAATAATAGGTCAGACGATATTTGAACTGACAGGATGGTCGCTGCTTTTCACATGGCATGCTGCGGTGATAGCAGCTTTTGTTGTGTCACTACCGTTGATGGTCAAGACAACGGCCTCTGCAATAGGTTCAGTGGATCGTGAACTGGAGTATGCGGCTTACACGCTTGGACATAGTGAGCTTGAGACCATGCTCTTTGTGACCCTACCCCTTGCCAAAAAAGGCATACTTGCAGGCATCGTGCTGAGCTTTGCAAGGGCTGTCGGAGAGTTCGGTGCCACCCTTATGGTTGCTGGCAATATTCCCGGGAAGACTAACACGATGTCGCTGTCTATTTATACTGCATTCCAGTCAGGCAATGATGCACTGGCAAATATTCTTGTCATAACCCTTGTTGTTGTTTCTTTGTTGTCCATGGCACTGACTGCAAGGTTTGTGGACCGATGGAGTGTGTGAGGTGGTCAAATGGGTATAAAGGTGAGCGTATCAAAGGAATACAGGTCCCGCAACAAAAAGAGCGGAAGTGAGGATGTTTTCTCACTGGATGCTACTTTTGAGACGAGGGATGAACTGGTGGTCCTTTTTGGTCGCTCCGGTTCCGGTAAGACCACGACGCTTCGATGCATCGCGGGGCTGGAAAAACCTGATAATGGCAGCATTGTTGTCAATGATCAGACATATTTCGATAGTATTTCAGGCATCAACCTTCAGCCACAATACAGGAGGCCGGGTTACGTTTTCCAGAACTATGCCCTTTTCCCGCATATGAATGTAAGGAAGAATATCACCTATGGCCTCAAGGGATGGGATAAGGAGAAGAAAGAAGAACGTATGTTCGAAATGCTTCGCCTTTTGCACATCGAGGGGCTGGAGAACAGGTATCCTTCACAGCTTTCAGGCGGCCAGAAACAGAGAGTTGCCCTTGCACGTGCTCTTGCTCCAAAACCAGGGATACTGCTACTGGATGAACCGTTCTCCGCTCTTGATATGGTCGTCAGGATGCGCCTGAGGGAAAGGATCAAAGCAATTCAGAATGAGCTTAAGATCCCGATCCTGTTCATCACCCACAGTCCCGATGAAGCATTTTCGCTTGCAGATAGGGTAATAGTTCTCCATGATGGCAAGGTTCATCAGACAGGTAGCCCGAGGGAGGTATTCTATTCCCCTGTTGACAGGAACGTGGCCGAGCTTGTGGGAGTCAGCAATATTTTTGATAACGGAAAAGTGATTGGAAGTTCTACTGCAGGGACTGTGGTCGAAGGGAGAGGTCTGGAGTTCATAACAAGTTCCAGTGTTAATCCATCTGGAAAAGTGTCCCTGGGGATAAGGCCTGAGAATGTGCATATAAAGGCCTATGATGAGGGGCTATTTTTAGGCGATGGCAATGTTTTTGCCGGCAATGTCATTGATATTACGGATAAAGGCAGCAGTAAAATGATGGCTGTTGAACTTGATAGTAGCGATTTTATTTTGCTGTGCGAGGTTCCGACACGCTTGTCAGGAGATATCGGTCTTTCACGGGTGATCGTGGAGATCTCGCCGGATGATGTGCTGGTCTTTGAGTGAATTTGCTTTTTGAAGTGTATCTGCTATTTTTGAAAAAACTAAAAAAGCAAAAACAAAAAAGAAAAAGTACGTCCCCTGCATCAATACTTCAATGCAAAGTACATACTTCCCATTGCTACCAGCGTTGCCAGAAGGCTGATGAGTCCACCTACAAATGGCAGTTCAGTCAGAACCAGAAGCAGGAAAAGTCCGGCTGCAAGTACAGTCCACTGATTATATTCGAAACCTGCTTTTCTGAACGTTATCTCTCCAAGCCACATTGCAGTGTATACCTTTGCGAACATCAGTACGATCAGCAGCAGCAATAGCATTAAGAGCGCAATCGGGATGCCGATTATAGTTATCATCAGGATGGCTGATCCGATGATAACACCTACCAGCAAAAGAAGTCCCACTGCGATGTTCTTGAAAGTTTCTTCCTGTATGTCCTTTACGATCTCTTCGGTCTTTTCCGGGAAGACAAGGATGAGTATTACTCCGAGAGCGAACAGGAAGAGATAATACGCGATCTTACCGATGAAGGATATTACTTTTAGCACACCTTCACCATCAAAATCATCTCCGCTTTGTGCTATTCTTTCAGACTTGATCTCCTCTCCGACAATACCGGCCGGGATGGAGATCTCATTGGAGCTACTGTATTCCAGATCACCTTTTATGCTGGAATCAGGTTCGATGATCAAGTCGTTTGCATCCAGTATCGCATCTCCTTCGACATTACCGGAGAATACCAGATTGCCTGCTGAAACATCCAGCAGGCCTCCGAAATTCCCTTCAAGGTCCGCATCGCCACATCTTATGGTCGTGTCACCGCCAACAGTTGCTTCTACATTTGTGGACACTGTTCCGGCAGTTACCAGAAGATCGTCACCGACATTTCCACTTAGCTCAAAATTACCGCATGCGACCCTTATGTCATCACCGATACTGCCGGTAATAGTAACATCACCTGCAGCAACAATGAGGTCGCCGGAAATGTTCCCATCGATCTGGACTGTGCCACCTGTAGCCACGACATCCCCCAGCACAGTACCACTTACTATTAGTGTATCGCCTGCAAGGTAAACATCATCTTCAACTAGATCGTCGATGATAACCGTATCTCCGGCATCGAACATCGAAGCTGCACTTGCATTGCCTGCGAATAAGAGTAGAAAAAGTATAGGTAATAGCCATAAAGTTCGATCAATTTTCATAGTAACCCCCGCCTGAATATTGTATATATAGTACTGGGCTTTTCTTGCTATTAAGGTTTACTTAAAAAAATTCAATTGTGGGTTTAATGCAGAGAATTCAGAACAGATCCGAATAAGCTGAAAAAATTTAATTTTAAGAAAAGGCTGTAATTTTATCAATAATAATGCATTTGCATATCACGACCAGACGGCTGAATGGCCGTGATGTGCAAGTTGAGATGTTCCCCCACATCGAAAATCTGAAAAGTCCCCAGACCTTTCAGATTAGTTCTAAGGTCAAGAGAAACGGCAAACTCTTGACCTTGTATAATATATATTAAATTCCGTCATATAAAAGTGTATCCAAAATGTGTGTACTTTGCCGCTATATTTGGCATATAAATGTGCATATAGATACATTGCCACAATCCTTTACTTTATATATAATTAAATCACACCATAGTATGGCGTGGGTTTACTTCTGCAACTTATAAGTGCTGCAGTCAGCTACTTTTATATAGCAGTTTTGTAAATCTATACGCAGTTAACGCTGTTAACAAATTAAAGGAACCAGCAAGAGAGTGGTTCAGGTATAGCAGACCGATCGATTGGGGTTCAAAATTGTTTTTACAGTTTTGCATATCCCTCAACGAGCAGGTGGTAACAGAATGGATGAACAAATCAATAAAAAATATCTCGCCAACAAAATATTTGAAACCCAGTTCGCACTGGAGGATCTCAGGCAAATAGTAAGGCAGGCTTTACCTACGGGTATGAGCGATGAGCAGTCTGCACGCTTTTCTGAGATCGTGTCGGGTCTTGGCGGCCTTATCGAGGAGATAGGCGCAAAAGACGGCCAAACACAACCTGTCAGTATTGTGGGCGACCTTATGTGCCGAACAAGGGAAGAGGAGTTCATAAACATACAGCCCATTCAGGCCGGTGGAAGACTTACCCCTGAAGCCCGCAAAGCTGTCATAGCTTATGGGGATGGTTACTCAACCTGTGACAACTGCCGAAAGCCCTTCAGGCTCGATAAGATCGAAAAGCCTTCGATCGCAGAATTCCACACAGATCTCGCGGAGTTCGTTGGAATGGATCAGGCACGAGTGGTCCCGGGTGCCAGAAGAGGTTTCCAGGCCGTTGCATCGACTCTTGTTGAAAAGGGTGACACGGTGGTCGTATCTGCATTTGCACATTATACGGAATTCCTCGCTGTGGAAGGTGCCGGTGGAGTTGTAAAAGAAGCTCCTGTGAACGAGGAGAAAATACTCACAGCCGAGTCTGTGGCACACAAGATCGATGAGGTCAGGAAAGAAACTGGTAAATTACCTTCTCTTATCATGATCGACCATTTCGACTATCTGTTCTGTAATGAGCACGATATCTATGGTATCGGTAAAGTGGCACAGGAATATGGGATCCCATTCCTGTACAACGGGGCATATACAGTAGGTATCATGCCTGTTGATGGAAAGAAGATCGGTGCGGACTTCGTAGTCGGTTCCGGACACAAGAGCATGGCATCAGTTGCTCCTTCAGGAGTACTGGCAACCACGGAAGAATGGTCTGACAAGATATTCAGGACCACACAGATGGTTGGGGATGTCACCGGAAGGAAGTTTGGTATCAAGGAGGTCGAGTTCCTTGGGTGCACACTGATGGGAGCTCCATTGCTATCAATGATGGCATCGTTCCCATACGTGAAAGAAAGGACAAAGCACTGGGATGAGGAAGTCAAGAAATCCAACTATTTCCTCAACGAATTCCTGAGGATAGAAGGAAATGAAGTGCTGAGCGAGTTCCCGAGAAAGCATGCTCTTTCCAAGGTGGATACCACCAACAGCTTCGATAAGGTAGCAAAGACACACAAACGCAGGGGCTACTTCTTCAGTGACGAACTGAAGAAACGCGGTATAGCAGGTGAATTCCCCGGTGCTACAAGAAGCTGGAAGCTGAGCACATACGGACTCTCATGGGACCAGATACACTATCTCTCGGATGCATTCCTTGAGATCGCTGAAAAATACGAACTTAACATTAACTGAGGTACTATTATGACTGAAAAGAATTACGGATTGGACACAATATCATTACACGCAGGACATCAGCCTGACCCCACAGGGTCACGTGCTGTTCCTATCTATCAGACCGCTGCCTATCTCTTCAAAGATGCAGACCACGCAGCGAACCTTTTCGCACTGAAGGAATTCGGCAACATCTACACTCGTCTGATGAACCCGACAACCGGTGTTCTGGAAGAAAGAGTGGCTGCCATCGAAGGCGGTACAGGTGCACTTGGTGTAGCTTCAGGAATGGCTGCCATTTCCTTAACAGTTCTAGCTGTCACAAGACTTGGTGACGAGATCGTCTCTGCCAACAATCTCTATGGTGGTACATACCAGCTCTTCAACCACACCCTCCCGAAATTCGGCAGGAAAGTGAACTTTGTGGACTCCACGAAACCGGAAGAGTTCGAGAAGGCGATCACCGACAAGACACGTGCCATCTATGTAGAGATAATTGGAAATCCAAAACTTGATGTTCCAGACCTCGAAAAGATCGCGAAGATCGCTCACGATGCAGGCGTTCCTCTAATTGTGGACAACACAGTGGGCGTAGGAATTGCAAAGCCAATAGAGTATGGTGCAGACATTGTAGTGTTATCCGCAACCAAGTTCCTCGGAGGTCACGGTACTTCCATAGGCGGTATAATCGTGGATTCCGGAAACTTCAAATGGGACAACGGAAAGTTCCCTGAGTTCACAGAACCCGACCCAAGCTATCATGGCCTTAAGTTCTGGGAATCCTTCGGAGATATTCCGGGAATGGGAAATCTTGCTTTCATACTCAGGGTACGTACACAACATCTGCGTGACCTTGGACCGGCAATGAGCCCGTTCAATGCATTCCAGTTCATACAGGGTGTGGAAACACTTCCTTTGAGGGTACAGAGACACGGTGAGAATGCACTAAAGGTAGCAAAGCACCTTGCATCCCATCCACTGGTCGAATGGGTGAACTACCCTGGCCTTGAGGATCATCCATCCCATGAACTTGCAGGCAAATACCTGAACGGAAGCTATGGTGCTATTCTTGGATTCGGCGTCAAGGGCGGACTGGAAGCTGGCAGGAAGTTCATCGAGAACGTGGAACTGCTCTCCCACCTTGCTAACATAGGTGATGCAAAGACGCTCGTCGTCCACCCGGCATCCACAACACACCAGCAGCTCACAAAGGAAGAGCGTGAGCAGACCGGTGTAACCGATGATTTCATAAGGATGTCTGTAGGTCTTGAGAATGCAGAAGATATTATTGCTGACATAGATCAGGCTTTAGAGAGGTCACAGAAGTGAGTGAAAGGTCCGTAGGTATTGTTGGAACAAATTATCATACAATTAAAGGTGAATTCCTTTTAGAAGGCAGGCAGACCCTGAAGGATATCAGGGTCGCCTACGAGACCTATGGTAACCTGAACAAGGACAAGAGTAATGCAATTCTTGTCTGCCATGCCCTTACAGGTGATGCACATGCTGCAGGCAGACATAGTCCCGATGACCGCAAGCCCGGCTGGTGGGAAGATGTCATCGGTCCGGGGAAGGCACTCGATACTGACAGGTATTTCGTGATCTGTTCAAATGTACTGGGTGGCTGCATGGGCACTACAGGTCCTGCATCACTGAATCCTGATACGGGCAAACCGTATGGCATCACTTTTCCGGTGATAACTATCGGAGATATGGTGAACGTACAGAAAAAGCTGGTCGAAGATCTCGGGATCAAGGTCCTCCTTGCTGTAGTAGGCGGTTCCATGGGTGGTATGCAGACCCTCCAGTGGACAGTTGCTTACCCGGATCTTGTAAGGAAAGCGGTCGTCATCGCATCCACCGCAGTTTCATCACCTCAGCAAATAGCATTCAATGAAGTTGGCAGGAATGCCATCGTTTCCGATCCTGACTGGGATGAAGGTAACTATTATTCCGGAAAGGCCCCTGTGCATGGATTAGCCACAGCCAGGATGATAGCTCATATCACATACCTTAGCGATGACTCGATGCACGATAAATTCGGCAGGAAGCTTCAGCAAGGGGAGAATTATAAATTCGACATGTCACATGATTTTCAGGTCGAGAGCTACCTGAAATACCAGGGAGAAACATTTACTGAAAGATTTGATGCTAATTCCTATCTCTACGTGACAAAAGCAGTGGATTATTTTGATCTTTCAAAGAACGGTTCGCTTGCAGAAGGTCTGAAGGACATCAAAGCAAAGATGCTCCTTATCTCAATTACGTCGGACTGGCTATATCCTCCATACCAGTCAAAGAAGGTAGTGGAGGCCCTCCTGTTCAATGACCATGATGTAAGCTACAGGGAGATCGACTCCAGCTATGGCCACGATGCTTTCCTTCTCGAGAGCGGTCACATCAATTATGTGGTCCACAATTTCCTGACACACACATCCGTTGGCGATGTCATGACCGAAGAGGTTGCCACCATCAAAGAAGGTGTGAGCATAGAAACGGCTGCAAAGGTCATGTTCGAGGAAGGACTTACACATCTGCCGGTGGTCAATGAGAAAGGCTGTCTCGCAGGTATCGTTACGTCCTGGGATATCTCAAAGGCTGTTGCACTTAAAAGCTGTAATCTGGACGATATCATGACAAAAGAGGTACTTGTGGCAATGCCTGAGGAGCCCATAGTTGCCGGTGCAAAACGCATGGAAAGGCATAGCATTTCCGCTTTGCCTGTGGTCGATGAGAAGAAAAGGCTCGTGGGAATTATCGATAGCGAGGATATCAACCGGTTGATCGGCTGATCGATTGATCTTTTTTATTTCTAATGAGAACTCAAATTTAATTTATATTTTTATTTGCTAGTTAAAAAATAAACATGAAGGGCTTAAAGCCCTCCATCGTCCTTCTGATTTCTTAGAATAAATATTCCAAGCACCAGAACGATTCCAAGACCAGCAATAAAATAGAGGTAGCCGGAATTAGTGTCAGTCTTGACCGGTATTTCTTCCTCCGTAACAATGGCTGGTCCATCAGTTGCTGCTGGCGTAGCCACAATGACCTCATTCACATCTTCAACGTCGGTTCCAAACAGTGCATAGACTGAAAACTCACACACCATCGCTGTCGCCCTGCCATTTTCCCTATCAACCGCCGTGTCCAGTGCAACCCATCCGTCTTCGGATGTGTAGGTGTAGATCGTCGGAATTGTACTTTCAAATTCTTTCGGATCGAAATCCATGGTGATCATAACGTCCTTGTTGAAAGTGGATCCTGAGGGTTCGAAGTCGTAGTAAAGACCGGAGTAGGTCACATCTTTAGGAACATCTGCCGGCAGGGATAACGGCATGGTGATCATAACTTTATTCAGAGGATCTCCGGAAGAAGAAAGAGCTACAGTTCCCTTAAAAAGGGTAGCTGTTGCTTTTGAATCTGATGATTTTACAACGGTATCGCCCATTATTTCTCCATCCTCATCTAAAAGCAACTGTTGGGTTGTTCCTTCTGAAATAATTCTTCTGGCCACAGAACTGTCACGTTTTTCAGATGAATCAGACGGATCTGAAGGGCTGGGAATTTCCGGATCAGAAAAGAGACCGAATGTTCCGAATTCAGAGAGATTTATAGAAACATAGTTCTCGCTTGTGTTTAATGAAGCATTTGGAACTTCCACCCATTCGGTACCATTCAAACGGAACAATTCGACGGAAGCTTCCCGGATGCTGCTCATTCCCGAATCATCATAAGAGAATGTAACGTTTAAACACACTCCGGACGAATGGACAATATCAACATATCCATTGACATTAGTTTTATCAGCTGGAACTATGGAATGAGTTTCATCCCCAACTACTGAAATCTCACTTGTATCAGTTAACAGTGATATAGCTGATGAATTATGTGTTACCATAAGATTTTCTACTGTGTTTTCATAATTTGACAGTAAAGTGTTTTCACAATTTGACAGTAAATCGCAAACATTGTTGCCTATTGCGGTATTGTTGGCAAAATTATTATAGTTATTTTTAAAAAAGAGATTAATTCCGTAATCGTTGGAACTGACGGTATTGTTAGCAAATGTATTATAGTTATTTGAAAAATAAAGATAAATACCGGTATCAGAGTTGTTACTGAAAGTATTGTTGGTCAAAATGTTATTATTTGCACCACCAAGATAAATACCGGTATCAGAGTTGTTACTGAAAGTATTGTTGGTCAAAGTATTATTACTTGAAGAGGAAAGAAAAATGCCGTAACGAGAGTTGTTACTGGCAGTATTGTTGGTTAAAGTATTATAGTTATTTTTAGAATTCAGATAAATACCGGTATCAGAGTTGTTACTGAAAGTATTATTGGTCAAAGTATTAGTACTTGAAGAGGAAAGGTAAATGCCGTAACGAGAGTTGTTACTGGCAGTATTGTTGGTCAAAATATTATTATTTGAAGAAGAAAGAGAAAAAGCGTCATAAGAGTTATTACTGGCAGTATTGTTGGTCAAAATGTTATTATTTGCAGAATTAAGACTAAGACCGACTTTGTTATTAATGACAGTGATATCATCAAGAACATTAAAGCTTGAAGATTGAATATGTACACCACGATTATTTTCTGATACTGTGACGTTTTGTATTATTGAATTACTGGTATATGCAAACAGAACACCATCAAACCCATTGGTCAATTCAAGATCTCTGACAGTGATGTTTGTGGAGTTTACCACACATACAAGTCCTGCATCTGAAGGTATTTCCTCATCTGAACGAGTGACCCAGTAATAGATCGGTTTATCATCAACAAAATTCGTCTGATCTATATCATTCAGGAAATCTCCTAAAGTTACACCATAAACTTTAAAATTATAGGTATTTGATGACATTATATTATTATTTAGTGTATTATTACTTGCATAAGCAAGAATAATACCGATATCAGAGTTGTTATTGAACGTGTTGTTGGTCAAAATATTATTACTTGATGAGGAAAGATAAATGCCATAACCAAAGTTGTTGTTGGCAGTATTGTTTGTCAAATTATTGTTACTTGCAGAATTAAGAAAAATACCTGCGCCAGAGTTGTTATTGGCAGTATTGTTGGTAAAAGTACTATAATTACTTGAAGAAGAAAGAAAAATACCTGTGCCAGAGTTATTATTGGCAGTATTGTTAATCAAAGTATTATAATTACTTGAATAAGTAATATAAATACCGTAATCATTGGAACTGACAGTATTATTGGTCAAAGTGTTGTTATTTGCTGAATCAAGATAAATAGCATAATAATTGCCAGTCAAAAGGTTGTCTGAAATATTACAATAAGAAATTGATGATACCTCAATGCCAGCTTCGCCCCAATTGGTTGCACCTGCAATATTAAATCCGCTAATAGTGACATTGTCGGCATTTATTGTAAATACAGAGTTACCTGATGCTTGAATCACTGTGCTTGCAGAACCATTCTCCGAGATAATTGTTACAGGGTTGTTGACATTTACGACTTCATTGTAAATTCCATCACTTACGAGGATAATGTCACCAAGATTTGCAGCTGCAACTGCATCAGTTATTGTAGTGTGATCTTTGCCACTTTCTCCAACCGTAATTGTTGCAGCTGATGCAGTTCCAAGAAATAGGATCAACACTAAAAGTACAATAGAGGATTTCAGAATATATGATCTTATACTTTTTTTCATACTAGTCACCAATAATAGAACGAGCCAATATAATTCCTATAAAATATAAAAATATATTTATCCTAAGATAATCACTTTTTAAAATTCAGTCAACATTCTAATAATTTAATCATTAGAAGTCTCCTGTGCAAGTTTGCAACAAAACACAAGTGGTATTATCTCGAAAATCACCATGAACTAACCAGGGAATAACTTAGATCTACAGCAATAATCCCATTAAAAAACGTGATAGAAAGCGAATCAAGGAGAGATGCTGAAGGAAAATGAAGTCTGAATTTTATGAAGAAGCGTATCCTCTAGTAATACCGTTGAAACGAGGTTTTCAGTTCTGAAAAGAAAATATGGGCAGAGCATTAGCCCGCCTTTCATTCCATCTCTTTCTCGGTTTCCAGTACCTTCAATGAGATCTTCATCACAGAATCCGGATTCAGCGAAATAGAATCAATACCTTCCCTCACAAGGAACTCAGCAAATTCGGGAAAATCACTTGGCGCCTGACCACATATCCCGCTGTGCTTACCATTCCTTTTTGCACCCTGCACTGCCATGGAAACGATCTTCTTCACAGCCTCATCCCTTTCATCAAAGGACGATGCCAGTATCTCAGAATCCCTGTCAACTCCAAGGGTCAGCTGAGTGAGGTCATTGGAACCAATGGAAAAGCCATCAAAGTATTTGCTGAACTCATCTATCAACAACACATTGCTCGGGATCTCGCACATCACATAGACCTGCAGGCCGTTCTGTCCTCTTTCCAGACCGTTCTTTTTCATTTCAGCGATCACTTTTTCCGCTTCCTCGATACGCCTGCAGAAAGGTATCATAAGGATAAGATTTGTCAGTCCCATCTCGTCCCTGACCTTCTTCATAGCCCTGCACTCAAGTGCGAATCCTTCCCTGTAGCGCTCATCATAATAGCGTGATGCACCCCTGAAACCTATCATCGGATTGCTCTCTTCGAACTCGAAATATTCTCCACCGATAAGGCTGGCATACTCGTTCGACTTGAAGTCGCTCATACGCACCACCACAGGTTTCGGATAGAATGAGGCTACAATGGTCGCCACTCCCTGGGAAAGCTTTTCCACGAAATAATCTTCCTTGGTCTTGTATCCAGAGGTTAGTTTCTCAATTTCCTCAAGCACACCCTCATCTTCCATCTTTTCAGGATGGATCAGTGCCATAGGGTGGACCTTGATGTAACTTGTAATGATGAACTCAAGTCTTGCAAGTCCGATACCATCGTTCGGTATCATGGAAAGTCCAAATGCCTCTTCCGGATTACCAAGGTTCATCATCATCTCGGTCTTTGTTTTTCCTAAGCCCTTGAGGTCAACCGTTTCGATGTGGAAAGGCAGTATTCCTTCGTAGACCCTACCGATATCACCTTCAGCACAACTCATAGTGACATCCATTCCGTTCTTCAATTTTTCAGTAGCATCCTCTGCACCCACGACCGCAGGAACTCCCAGCTCACGGCTGACGATAGCTGCATGGCAGGTCCTTCCGCCCTTGTTTGTAATGA
Organism: Methanococcoides orientis; assembly: GCF_021184045.1. NCBI lineage: Archaea > Methanobacteriati > Methanobacteriota > Methanomicrobia > Methanosarcinales > Methanosarcinaceae > Methanococcoides > Methanococcoides orientis. The sequence goes on along the minus strand of NZ_CP073710.1, from coordinate 579,325 downwards.
TGGCAGCGGCACGCTTCATGATAGGTTCCCAGTCAGGGGTTGTGGTATCGGCTACCAGTATCTCTCCGTGTTGGAAGGATGATAGCTTGGAAACATCGTCGATAACATGGACCTTACCGGCAGCTATCTTGTCACCCACACTTCTGCCGCTTACAAGAACGTTCGAATGCTCATCAAGGAAGTATGTCTCAAGGACATCTTTTCTCTTCCTCGACTGGACCGTCTCAGGTCTTGCCTGTACAATGAACAACTCATCGGTGTTACCATCCTTTGCCCACTCGATATCCATGGGTACAGCCTTACCTTTCTTTTTGGAATAGTGGTCCTCGATGGTGGCTGCATATTTTGCAAGCTGGAGAATCTCCTCATCGTTAATGCAGAATTTCCTCCGGTCTGCAAGAGGAACTTCCACATTACGGGTAAGTATGCGTGAATCCCCGCGCCCGTAGATCATCTTTATCTCTTTGCTACCCGGCTTCTTTTTGATGATAGGCCTGTAACCTTCTTTCAGGGTCGGTTTGAAAACGTAGAACTCATCCGGGTTGACAAGTCCCTGCACGACGTTTTCACCGAGGCCGTAGGCTCCGGTAATGAAGACAACATCTTCAAATCCGGATTCGGTATCGATGGTAAATATCACACCGCTGGATGCAAGGTCTGAGCGTACCATCTTCATGACACCTATTGACAAGCCGACCTTGAAGTGGTCGAATTTATGATGTACACGATAGGAGATCGCCCTGTCCGTGAAAAGAGAGGCAAAGCAACGGTTACATGCATCTTTCAGAGAGTGGTAGCCGTGCACGTTAAGGTAGGTTTCCTGCTGTCCTGCAAATGAAGCATCAGGAAGGTCCTCTGCTGTTGCAGAACTGCGGACTGCTACGTCGGTCTCAACTCCGTACTCTTCACTCAGTTTGTCGTAGGCTTCTTTGATCTCTTCCCAAAGGTCATCCGGAATTCCTGCATCGAGTACTATACTCCTTGCTTTTTTCCCTCTTTCAGCAAGGTCAGTTACATCTGCTGTATCCAGTCCCTCCAGACTATCCTTAAGTTCTTGCAGCACACCTGCAGATTCCAGGACGTGCCAGTAAGCATCTGCTGTAACTGCAAAACCGTTTGGTATCTTTATATCTTTCTCTGTGAGTTCACGATACATCTCACCGAGAGAGGCGTTCTTTCCTCCGACCGAAGGTATGTCCTCTATACGTATCTCTTCGAACCATCGAATGTATTTACGATCTCCCATTATTAACCCCCGTTATTAGAATGAATTATTCTTTTAACTGTTAATATAATTAATTTTTAAGGGTATTAGACTTTTTGGAGAATAGAAAATAGTTGGTAGAAATGACAAGGGTTGATCAGAATTATCAGAAAAGAGGAGACATGGTCAAAAAGCTGATCACCTTTTTGTAACCATGAAATTGCTATTCTTATTTCACTCTGTTAAGACCACGATCTTCAAAGTTCCACTTTGTGGCGGCAGACTTGCTGTTACCATTGGTCCGTAGTAAGCTTCAATCCTAGTTCCTTCTGTAAGATCTTCAATGGTAAGTTCATTCCCATTGCTGTCTGTGATAACCGTTTCCTGAGCTGTTACCAGAAAGATATCGCATGGATAACCTTCTCCGATGTCGCTGTCATCCTGGTCAAGAAGTAGAACTGTGTTCTCACTCCATACTTCAGTTCCGAGGATTATTCCGGTGGTCTTGACAGGCTGTGGACCGGTCGGTACATTCTCATCAAGTACGACAATACTCACAGCGTTGCTTTGTGGTGGGAGGCTTCTTGTTGTCATTGGTCCGTAATGTGCTTCGACCCTTGTTCCTTCAGTAAGATCATCAATTGAAAGCTCGTTTCCATCACTATCTGAGATGGTTGTTTCCTCTCCGACCATCAGATACAGGTCGCATGGGTAGCCTTCCCCGATGTCGCTCTCGTCCTGGTCAAGAAGCAGGACTTTTGTTCCGTCCCATGAGTCGATGCCAATGACAGTAGCAATTGTCTTTATAGGCTGTAGCGGATCGCTTTCGGAAATATCTCCATCAACAGTTGGAGCATCTGCTTCAAGTCCTTCGTCGTCGACCATTATCTTATCGCTGCTATCAGTATCGTTCATTATCATAGCACCGGCAGTTATCGTCGAAAGTATGATCAGTATAATTAGCGGGATGTAAGCGTTTTTTGTTCTCATAATATCACCTGACGTTTGTCATCAAGCAATACAACGAACGAATGTTATATATTCATTACTTTAACTACGAACAAATTAGTAGTCTTCTGCATGCGTTTTTAAAAAAAAGAAGGCAGATTTTCACTCTGCCCTTTCCCTGTTCGCGGCCCTGATCTCCCTTATTCTTCTTACTGCGATCTCTGTAAGGAAGAGCAGTAATGCTGCAATAAGGAAGTACAGTTTCTGGCTGACAGGTTGCTGAACACTTTTAAGTGAGTTCGCCTTGGCATCTGTAAGCAGCAGTGCAAGTGCTTCGTTCTCACTGTAGGTCTTGCCACCGTTTGCCTTGATGAGCACAGGAAGATCCTCGTTCAGCCCAACATCACGATATTCAACAGCATAGTTCACAGCTATCGGATAGCCTGAAACATCATGCATTCCGATGTTCTTTGGCTCTATCGTGGTCTCATAGGTATTTTGACCTGTTACAGCAAGTTCAAGGGTCTCGCCCTTGTACTTGAGTTTCGGGATACCTTCATCGTAACGTGTGATGTAGAGAGTTGCAGGGCTTCCAAACCATGTGTCATCTCCTTCGACAACGGTTCCTTCCTCTACCTGTGGATTGCCTATCGCCCAGTTCATGGTTGAGGAGATCAGCCTTGAATTGTTGCCGGAGTACATCTGTGAGCTCCAGGTTGCCTGCCCGCCTTTACCGTTATCAGTAGTAATGGCTGCTACCCTTCCAAGCCCGTATCTCCATGTGGTGATGACCGGCTTGCCTGTGGCTGTCACAACGATCCTGTCTGCACCTCCTTTTGGTGTAACGTCATTGTAACCTGTGATGTTACCGTCAACTTCCAAGTTGCGGGTGATGAAGTGGTTCGGGTTGTATTCGATAAGCGGGAATGATGTCATGACCGGTTCATCGTCCTCGGTCTCTTCAGGGATGTCAAGGTCCTCGAACTCAAGGTCTGCACGTTCGCCCCTCTCGACCGGGAAATATATTCCGTCCACGCTTTCCATAAGGTCTTCTGAATAGATGTTGCCGAACTGATCCCTCTGGGAAGGTGCACTTGACTTTACGTGAACATAAAAGAATTGGATATCTCCATTGTGGATCTCATCTGCGACCACAAGACTGTCTTCATAAGACTGCTCTATACCTCCATCGGAGATGATGATGATATCAAGTTCTCCGACTTCGTTCTCAAGCCAGTCCTGTGCAATGAGAAGTCCCTGGTCAAGGGATGTCTCACTGGTAGATCCAGGCGTCAGTGCTGATATGTCCTCTTCAAGCTTCAGGACATTTGCCTGAGTTCCAAGATAGACCAGTCCTCCTGAAACATCAATACCTTCGCTTCCAAAAGCGATGACTCCTGCGTATGCATCCCTAAGGTTCTCGTCCTCAAGAATAAAAATAGCATTTCCGAGTATATCGGAAAGCGTCTCATGGTGAAATGTACTCTGGGACACATCAAGTACAAGAACAATGCTCCTGCCACCCTTCCAGTCTGTTGGTCTTGAGAGTACCGGAAGCAGATCCTCAAATGATGAGTTCAAATAATTGCCTTGGTCAAAGGATGTCTCTCCCCCAACAACCACAAGACCATTACCGTCTGTTACGAACTCCTTGAGGATCTCAACATCACTTTCTGAAAGTGTCCTTATATTGCGGTTATCAAGGACTATTGTCTTCTTATCATCAATGTTTGTAAGCTCGTTCGTGTTGGACACATCATACAGGTTATACAGTACATTGCCAAGAGGTGCGGACGTATCGCTGGTCATCAGTTTGATCTTCGGCTTGGGCACAACATAGATAGCTTTGTAGAACTCGTTATTGATGCGATCCTTGTCTGATGTTAAAGGTGTAAGTGTAACGCTTAACTCCTGTGCACCAAGCTTCTTGAAAGTGTAAGGTACACGTATTGTCCTTGTGCGTGTACTCTGTGTAAAGGTTCCGCTCCTGACAAGCGTGTCCCCGGCGTAGACCTCGAAACTGTATCGAATCTCCTCTGCGCCTGCCTGTGAGACAAGTACATCAAATTGGTTCTCATTTCCGATGACAACGGTCTTATCGCCCAGTATCTGCACACTTATGTCGTTCTCTTCGAGTTCAGGTTCCACTGAATAAACGGTGGTTCCAACTTCCTCAGCAAACTGGAGTGCCTCTTCAAGGTCCTTTCCAAAGTTGCTGTTACCATCAGTTACCAGTACGATCTGGTTATCCCCGCTTGAATATTGCTCGACCGCATCCCCAAGGGAAGTGCTATCCCCGGAGAGCCTGACAAGGGTTGTCGGGGTGTTTGCGGTCAGGGATTCATAGACCTTGTCACCTACGCCTTCTTCGAACAATTCCATACTTCCGGTCTCATCCGAAATTATGATCATCTGGGGAGTGTTATCACTTGAAACCTCGCTGACGATCGAGAACGGGGATGCAAGTGCCACTACAAGCAGCGAGAGAACTATGATGCGTGAAAGGATCAATGTCCTTCTTGCACCTTTTTTGATGAGATACAGTCCGCCGGCAATTATCGGCAGGACAAGTAGCAGTACCATTGGATCTTCAAAAGTAACCATCATAGCTCACCCCGGCTTCTGATAATAAGAATCTCAACGATCACCAATAGCATGGCAATGATTATGAGATAAATGTCAATGTAATTCTTGGTTGTGTAGGTATTTTCCCTAACTATCTGGGAACCTTCCTGGGATGTGGCACGGTCCAGAACACCTGATGAATCGATGGTGGTGTCTGATTCCATATCATCGTAAAGATTGACAGCAATTTTCTTTCCTGCAACCTCGTAGATCCCGGCCTCATCATAGAGCAACCTGCTGGTGGTCACGGTTCCGGTAGGTGTAGATACATCCTGTTCATTTGGAAGTGCGGAAATAGCACCTGTCTGGATGTTGTAGTCACCGATATCTCCTGCTCCGCCAAGCCATGCGATAATCTTTGCCCAGAGGACTGGGTACTCAGGCAGGTTGTGGAAATTGTTCCATGCATTTTCACCAAGCTCATCGCTTAAGCCCAGGTACATCACTGTTCCGTCACCGACGCTCCAGTAAGCCAGCATAGGGATGCCTGAATCAGTATTTACAAGGGAAACTGCATCTGACCTGAGGGTAGCATTAAGGTATGTGTAAACTGCAATATCCTCGAATCTCACATCTTCTGTAAGTCTTGTCTCCTGCACAACCTTCAGGGTTTCACCGTTGTTGCTTTGCATTGTGGCAATTGGTTTTACCGGAAGCACCTTGAGCAGGTCAAAGTTCGCAGCTGCCGGATCAAGTGTCGGGGATGCGATGAACAGCGCTTCTCCGCCGTCGTTTATGAAAGAATCAAGGAGTGTGACCTCTTCGGCAGTCAATGCTCTTTGTTGTGTGTCTATCACGATAACCTTGTAATCACTAAGGTCTGATGGAACATTGTTCGACTGGGTTGCCCTTATGTTCGGCAACAATGAAAGTGAAACTGCAGCTGGCGAATTCTTAACATCGGTCACAAGGAGCAGTTCGTTGTGAACGTCCGAAGGAATTGAGATGTAAGCTGTATTATCAGTTATGAGACTGTCATCTTTTGTTATCCTGATTTTTGTAACGCCAGGTCCAAGGTTCGTCAGCTTGAACTCACTGGTTGAAAAAGGACTGACAGTAAGTGTAACGCTCTTCTTAGTCTCGCTTCCGGATGTATCGATATCCAGGTTGACATTCTGTGTTATCTCGTTGTAGTTCTTGACAACACAGTTGTAAGTGTAACCGTTCTCTTCAGCCTCGAGCCAGCCCTGAATTATGCCAACGTTATCAGCAGGAGCTCCGACCCTGACGAAACTTACCTTCATACCGTAGGATTCAGCAAGTCTCTTTGCAGAGACGGGATCCTCTCCCTCCCAGTTGGTGAAATCTGATATGACGATTATCCTTCCGCCTTCGTTAGAAAGCATTCGCATGGCATTCGTTATGGAAGTTGACAGGTCTGCCACCGTACCTTTCCCCGATAATCCGTCAAGCGTGTCCTTTGTAGCTGAAGACCCCTCGGCTTCAAGAACTGTGACCGGGATGTTCTGTGCAAGGATGATGCTGTTCTTCTTGCTGACATATGTCTTGGCGATCTCAGTGGCACTGTCGAACCTTCCGTCAGTGTTCATGCTTGCAGAAGCATCGATGACAAAGATAGTGTGCTCTCCACTCAGGCTTTCCTCGGATGTATAGAATGGGGCTGCCACTGCAATAGAGATCAGTATTAGCACCAGTAATTGTGCAAGGAATATAGGGTCCCTGATAAGTCTTCTAAGGGATGCGAACCGTTTTTTCTTCTGTTCTGCCCGCATCAGGAACATCAGGGACGGGATCTTCAGCTGAAGTGGCTTTGGTCGTAACAGGTACAATATAATAAGTGGGATCACACTTGCAAGGGCTGCAAGTCCCAGTGTGTTCTCAAAAGGCATCAGATCCTCCTCCCGCTAATTGTGTGGAAGAACGCATCAAATACAGGTGTATCAGTTGTGAATGTAAAGAAATCGGCACCGACATGGTCGCAGATGTTCCTGATCCCATCGATATGGGCCTGTAGTTCTTCCTGGTATTTGTCCTTGAAATTGTTGCTCAGGTATGTCTTCAGTTCATCATCTGTTTCAAGGTCCATGAGCTTTACATGCCCGTGCATGGACAGATCGCTTTCAGAAGGGTCAAGCACCTGTATAAGCATGAGGTCGTGATGCGATAATCGGTAGATAGCTGATTCAATGGAACTCAGGTCTTCCATGAAATCTGAAATAATGACAATAAGTGACCGTGAACGTATAACACGCTCATACTGTTCAACACAGCTGTTCAATGCGGTCTGACCTTCAAGCTCCACTTCTGCAAGACGGTCGATGTCCCTGAGAAGGTAACGTCTGCCTCTGTGTGTCTGGGAGATCGCTATATTATCAGCATATGTGGATATGCCGAACTTGTCGTTATCCTTGGTGACAAGATATGCAAAACCGGCGGCAAGCATGGCTCCATACTCGTATTTTGTAACATCGACGGTAGAATAGTCCATACTATTACTGGAATCCAGCAGTATGTGGGTAGTTACTGATTTGTCCTCTTCGAACTCCCTCACATAAAGCTTTTCAGATCTTGCATACACATTCCAGTCAATGGATTTCAGGTCATCACCGGGATGATACTCAACATACCCAATGGTATCAAGACCGCGACCGCTATGTGTTGAACGCCTGCTTCCTGCATAGGCACTGGACACCCGCTTTCTTACCATGAAAGTAAAGCGGTCCAGCTGACGGAAGAAATCCACATCGATCCTGTGTTTCCTGTCACTCATGGTTTAATATCAGTTTTCGTTATTCATTGGCTTACACTGGTTGGACTTATGAACAACTCATTTGACCTTTGTCAATATTTCCTTGATGACCTGATCAGGAGTTATACCACGTCTTTCAGACTCGAAGGTCAGAAGGATCCTGTGTCTTAGGATCGGATATGCCATGACATCGATATCCTCGTTGCTGACAAAGTTCCTGCTATTTACCAATGCACGTGCTTTTGCTGCAAGTATCAGACCGATAGATGCTCGTGGTGATGCACCATATTCGATGAAATCCGTCCATTTGCGGGTAGCCATTACAACTCTGATAGCCCTGTCCTTTATGTCGTCAGCAATTGGCATATCCCTTGTGAGGCGCTGTAATTGTAGTACCATTTTCTTGTCAAGTACTTTCCTGACCTGTGGTTCATCATACTGTGTGTAGCGTCTTACGATCTCTTTTTCTTCATCAAAGGAGGGATAGTCCAGCAGGATCTTCAAAAGGAACCTGTCAAGCTGTGCCTCAGGAAGCGGGAAAGTACCTTCCATCTCAATAGGGTTCTGGGTTGCAAGTAAGAAGAACGGTTTGTCAAGCAGGAAGGTATCATTTCCAACGGTGACCTGCTTTTCCTGCATAGCTTCAAGCAATGCTGACTGTGTCTTTGGAGAAGCACGGTTCACCTCATCTGCAAGAACGATATTTGCAAAGACTGGTCCTGGCTCGAACTTGAATTCCTTGCTTCCGCCTTTTTCCTCTATGATGTGTGTGCCTGTAATATCTGCAGGCATAAGGTCCGGAGTACACTGTATCCTGCTGAAATCAAGGTCCATTGTCCTGGCTATGGTGGATACTGTCAGTGTCTTTCCAAGTCCTGGATTACTCTCCATAAGTGCATGACCGTTACACAGGATCGCAATGACGATCTGTTCAACTGTATCCTTCTGTCCGACTATGACCTTTGATATCTCATTGAAAAGTGCTGCAAAGGCATCTCCAGCACCTTTGTAGACCCGTTCAAGTTCACCGGATCCGGCGTCATTGGAATTCATTTAATGTTCTCCTTGTATTGCGATAGATCGAATATGTTAATGTGATAGTAATTTTATAGTTCGTATGATAATCAATGTGATAATCTCAGTTCTTTGCCATCTCCTCGAAGTATTCCTTAATGATACTCTCGTAGCCTTCGGGGAGTTGCTCATAATAAGCAGGCGATGAGATCAGTCCGACCTCATAAGCAGACGAGCTCACAAAATCAGGTGGTAGTTCCTCACTTTCCTCCCCTCCTGTAAAACCGGTTCCTGCCCCAGGTGGAAGTGAGAGATCGACCTCTTCTCCTTCAACTACGATCACAGCCGGCTCACCAATAAGATCTTCTTCGCCACCGTTCCCGCTTTCACCTTCAAGTGTAAATGACTCGTCAGGGGATGTCGCATTCTCATTACCAGGCATGCCTGGCAGGTCCTGGATAATATCTGCAAGGTCACCGGGGTCAACGTCCGACTGATAATCGGTTACCATGACAAAACTGAAGATCGCAAGGGAGGCAACAAGAAGTGCCATGCTTGCCTTGAACCTCTTCTTTTCCAGAAGCTCGGAAGAGTTGACCTTTGAGGCGATCTCCAGGACATTGCCCATGAGCTCGTCAACAATGATGTTATGGATATTCTTGTTATCGTTCGCAGTTCGTAACTTCTCGTTCAATGGAGGGAACTTTTCTTCGATAAGCGGTACTATCTGGATCTTCCTGTCCCGGAAATGTATGGCAAAGGTAAGCAGGACCGCAATGAATATGGATATTACTGCAAGGAACAAGATCCCGGCCGAAATGGCATCTGAGGGACCGTATGTTGAATCTGCATATAGTTCAAAGGTCCTGAATTCGAAAAGTACCTGGTCGAACTTCAGTATCTTCAGCAGAGTGAATAATATTAATGTGATAATAGAAAAATCAAGTATCTTATAGATACGCTTGTATTTATTAGCAGCAGACTCCTGTTTTTTAATAAATGCATCAATATCCATAAGTACAGATCCTTTAATGATAAATTTCTAATATTACTACGACCATTATTCTTCCCTTTATATAAAAATATGTGTTTAGTTATCCAGAAGGTAGCCATTATAAGACCCAAGAACCTTCAGCATGGACACTTTGGAATCAATATGATATAGAGCATCTTTTATAACTGCATCGGATGTGTTACCTTCCAGATCGATATAGAACAGGTAGTCACCGAGCGAACGCTTGGATGGTCTTGACTCGATCCTTGTAAGATTTATATCCCTCTTTGCAAATTCACCAAGGATCTCATATAGCGAACCAGCTCGGTCATTCCCGATATAGACTATTACGGAGGTCTTATGAATATCAGCTTCATTGATATTGCTTTCATCCATTTCCTTATCATTTTTCCGGATAGCAATAAAACGGGTATGATTCTGCTCCCGGTCCTGAATATTTGGCATCAGTATATTGAGACCATATGCTTTTGCTGATTCTTCTGATGCAATGGCTGCCATTTCCTCGAACTCATTAGCAAGTTTGGCAGCATGTGATGTGCTTCCTGTTGTGCGTATCTCCACATCCTTGAAATGTGTCCTTATGAACTGCCTGCACTGTGCAAGTGCCTGTGGATGTGAAAGTATGATCCTGATATCAGAGATCTTGCCTTTGGATAGCAGGCAGTGCTTGATCGGTACAACAATCTCTCCTATAATAGTAACATCACTTTCAAGCAAAAGATCAAGCGTGATACCAACTGAACCTTCAATAGAATTTTCAATGGGAACGATACCCATGTCTGTTCTTCCTTCGATGACCGCGGAAAAAGTGTCAGTAATGTCATCATAGTATAACAGGGATGCTTTCCCGTCGATCCCCTGTTTTTTCATCCAGCCTTTTGCAGCTTTATCTGAGTAGGACCCTGCAGGTCCAAGTACGCCAACGATCATCGGTTAGAATGGGGTTGCTTTATAAAAATAGTTTGTGTTGCCAACATGTCATTTTTTAATTAGCCTGAAGATAATTCCCAGTCCAGCCAGGTTGATCAATATTATAAGAACAGAACCGAGCGTACGACGTATATCTTTTTGTCCGACATTCCCTGATGCTTTCGAAGCATCAGGAACCGGATCGAACCTGATAACCTGGTCGGTATCTGAATAAACGGTTCTTTTCAGGATCTCGTTTGGTTCTTCTGCTGTCTCCACCCTGATATCATACTGCTTGTTCGGCTCAAGTCCATAAAAAATATATGAATCATCTCCGGTTGTATTTGCGACCAGTTCATTGCCCCTGGAGATTGTGACAGCACCTCTTTCAGGCAGTATAATCTTAAAATTGACATAGCCCTTTGATGCGAGAGACCTGCCATTCGTAAAACGCATCTCATCAGGCAGATCAAGCACACTAAGGATGGTAGGTGCGATATCCTGCTGCCCGAACTCGCCTTCAGGGACCTCATTGTTCAGGTTTTTTGATATAACAATAAAAGGTATCCTGAGAACTTCCGGTTGACTGGCATATTTATCCGATTTGCTCCCCCCTCTTCCGTCTGCAGACTGGAATGTCATTCCGTGGTCAGAGGTTATGATCAATGCCAAATCGTTCTTTTCTGTTAATTCGTACAGTTCACCTATCATTATGTCGAGGTCTTCGATAGTATCCGCATAACCTTCACCCCTGCGATAGAGTCCTGCCGTATCCACTGCACCGACGTTGATAGTAAGGATGAACTTCTGTTCAGGATAAGTTTCATGCATCAGGTCGAGAACCTGAACTGCAGTGTCCATGGCCCAGCGGTTGTAAGCATAGTAACGTTCAATGCTACCTTCAGGATATTGTTCAATGTAGGCTGGTGCTGATTCTGCATTAATTTCCAGGGCCTCTGTTATGGATGTTTCCAGATCTTCATACTGGCTATCATACTGGAAATTTGCAATAACTTCCATCTGCGGGTCATTGATGGATGTCGTGATGTCATGTACGGCCACATCCTGTTCTGCGAGTATTTCCGGGATGTCACCTTTCTGGAGTATTCCAAAAGTAAGGTATCCATTTTTATGTGCAATGTCATAGATCGTTGCATCGGTGTAAGCAACCATTGCAGGAGTTGCTCCGGAATTTCCCGTTACGATCACTGAATGTCCGCTCTCACCTTCTGTTGAGGGGGTTAATACATTAACCACTCGCAGGCCTTTGTCTGATATCATGGAGATATTTCTGGCCACCGGCTTTTCAATGATCGCACCATCGAGTGCATAAGGGGTAAATTCAGGATAAATGTAGGATGAACCAAGTCCATCGATAATTAGAATGACTGCTCCATCTGGTGTGCTAATCGGATTGATCTCTGTCTGGGAGAGTGCGCCAGCCTGGGGTGCGATAAAGGAAACTATGAAACAAATAATTAGAAAAATCCATCCAACTTTATGAATATTATTAGATGTATGCCCGTTTTTCATCTTGTGGACAATAATTGTTCAGAATAAAATAAGTACTGTTTTTTAATTTCTGATTTGATTTTTTTATTTTTCCTTGTTATTTACAACTTTATCTGCTAATTATGCCTTGTTTTTTAACACATGATATATAAATTTATTTATTGTTCATTGTATGCATTCAATTACAAATATTAAATCAATTATTCATAGTGTCTGTTGAATTGCTTTTTCTCTAATAATTATTGAAGAAATAAAAAGTATAATTTATTGAATCGATTTGCTTTTATATTAAATTAGTAAATTGCATTTTAGACAATCATATAAAAGAGTTTCTATTCAAAAAATAGCATTTTTTTTAATAAAATTACCATTTTTACAATAATCAATAACAATAGACATTATATTTTTTAATTAAAATTAATACACATTTTACCTTTTGTCGAAAGCATTATATATTAAAGTTTATAAAAACAAATGTTTATATATTGCGAATCCAGAGTTTATTTTGAGTAAATCTGCCTAATTTGTGAGCTTTAAATTAATATTTGTTGCATCTGGCCTGACCAGATCTCAAACTGTAATGGAGTGATATAAATGACCAATCTAACCCAAAAAGAAAGATTATTGAAAGCATTAAAAAAAGAAACAGTTGACAAGATCCCTGTACTATCCGTTACGCAGACAGGTATAGAAGATCTTATGGATCAGACCGGTGCTGCATGGCCGGAAGCCCACTCAGATCCTGAAAAGATGGCAACTCTTGCTATCGCATCCCATGAGGTCTGTGGTCTGGAAGGCGTGAGGTACCCATACTGTCTTACCGTCCTTGCAGAAGCAATGGGCTGTGAGGTCAACATGGGCACAAAGGACAGGCAACCATCTGTTACTGATCACCCATATCCAAAAGGTGTTGATAACCTTGAGATGCCTGCAGACCTCTTAAAAAATGGAAGGATACCTGCTGTCCTCGAAGCATCAAAGATCATAAGGGAAAAGGTAGGAGATGATATTCCACTAATTGCAGGTATGGAAGGCCCTGTAACCCTTGCATCCGATCTTGCAAGTGTCAAAAAGTTCATGAAATGGTCGATCAAGAAACCTGATGACTTTGAGACCATCCTTGATTTTGCAACAGATGCATGCATCGAATACGCAAATGCACTGGCAGATGCAGGTGCAGATGTTATCTGTGTGCCGGATCCTGTGGCATCCCCGGATCTTATGAACCCTTCCACATTTGATGCAATGCTCAAGCCAAGGCTTGCAAGATTTGCAGAAGCTGTCAAGTGTCCGATGGTCCTACACGTCTGTGGCAATGTTACACCTATCCTTGACATGATGGCAGACTGCAAGTTTGAAGGTCTCAGCATTGAAGAGAAAGTAGCAGACCTTAAAGGTGCAATCGCAACAGCAGGTGACAGGGCAGTGATCGTAGGCAACGTCTCCAGTCCTTTCACATTGCTTGCAGGTGATGTTGCAAAGGTCAAAGAAGACTCAAAGAATGCTCTGGAAGACGGTGTTGCTGTATTAGCCCCTGGCTGTGGTATTGCACCAAAGACACCTATCGAGAACATCAAAGCACTTGTTGAAGCAAGAGACGATTTCTTTGCTTGAATAAATTGAATTAGCTAAAGGTCCTGATCATCAGGGCTTTTAACTTATTTTTAAATTTCAGCTTTAATTTCACATCATTCGATCAAGGTTGATTGATCAGGGAGTCAGTAGCATGCGAACGGGAATTGCAATAGACCTTGGAACAAGTGGTTTCAGGGCACAGAAAGTGGATCTGGATAGTGGTGAGATAAAGAGGACTGTCATTACTATGAGAAATCCTCTCCCAGGTGCAAATGTTATGGATCATCTGGATTTTGCTATGACCTATGGCCAGGACAAAGCACATGAACTTGTTATCAATGCTTTCAGGCACATTGTTGATGAACTTGACCCTGAAGATGCTGCAGTGGACAGGGTTGCCATTTGTGGAAACCCCATACAACTATCATTTTTCCAGGGAATTCCTATCGATGATCTTGCATATGCAGGCGAAAGGAAAAAACAATTGATGAACATCCAGGAGCAAGAGCGTGATGCTTCAATTGTTGACAGTGCCAATATCAAGGGTCTTGAGAACCTTGATTGCAAGGTAGTTATCCCTCCTGCGATCAAACACGAGGTCGGTGCCGATGCTCTTGCATTGATAGTCAAATCCGGGATGCTGGATTCTGACGAGATCACGATCGCGACAGATTATGGGACCAATGCAGAGATGGCACTTAAGGTGGGAAATATTATCTATACCGGCTCAGCAGCTGCGGGTCCTGCACTTGAGGGACAGGAGATCGAAGACGGAAGCATTGCACGTCCGTTCGTGATATCTGATATTGAGTTCAATAATGGAAACCTGCGAAACTTTGTCCTTGACGAAGAGATGAACACTGTACAAGGTTCCCTTGTGAACTACAAGAATGGTGATGTGGTCGAAGGAGGATCCATAAAGGCATCCGGCATCACCGGAACCGGAGTAATAGCACTTATTGATGAAGCTATGGACAATGGGATCATCCAATTGCCAAATGTAAAAACAAGCGATAAAATGCTCCACCTTCAGGACAATGTAAATTTCACAGAAAAAGACCTTGTAGAAGCAGGAAGAGCTATTGGTGCCATACGTGCAGGACACGTGACACTCTGCAATGCTGCCGGGATATCCATGGAAGATGTGCAGGTGGCTTATATGTCCGGTGCAGCAGGCACATATATGGATGCTTTGAAAGCACATCGTATCGGCATGATCCCCTACAATGTTTCAAATATCTGTCAGATAGGTAATACATCCCTGATAGTTGCAAAAGAGATACTGCTCTCCGAAGACAGGTTATGGGAACTCCAGAAAATAGCCAGGGAGATCGTTGGTACTCATGTCATGTTCGCAACCGATGAAGCTTTCAAAGAAACATATATTCTGGAACTTTCCTACTGGAACGAAGGAATGCCATTCAAGGCTCTCAAGAAGTTCCTGAAGAAAAAGGGACTTCCAACAATTGATATTGTTAAAAAAACGCCTGAGGTCGAAAAACGTGTGACGAAGGATATCCCTGATCTCGGGGATGAGGGTTTAGGTGTTCTTGAAGAAGTTGGAACATATTTAAAAATGGAAGTTGAAGGCTGCATTGATTGCCATAAATGTATGGAGATATGTCCAAATAATGCCCTTAAAGAGGAGGAACGTAATGTCAGCATACGTACAGACCTCTGCGATGGTGCGCATTGTCAGAAGTGTATTCATGCATGTCCGGAGGATGTTCTTGACTGGAATAAGCTCAAAGTGATGGGATAAAACCTGGTAAAACTAAACAATTTAGATATAAGCTCACACCTAAAAAGGTACTCAGTACTGGATATTGATCTAAAAGTAAAGGATTGGATCGAAGGAAGCTACTATAGATCATTAGATGTGAGCAATTTCAATTATTCGTTGATTTATAATAATCTTTTCGTTTCAGTAGATTATCCTAATAAAAATGTGGAAGTCATATATATTGGAGAGACCATTAGTATTGTTACACTAGATATCCAGTGAATTCAAAAGAAATAAATACGTTTGTCTTCCCACTAATAGCTAAAAAACGTACAAAACGGGAGATGTATACTATATACAATTCCAGAGTACACACAGGCTTTAAGCCTGCTAAAAAGGAGTCAATTGGATCAATTATAGGCAGTACGCCTGAATTCGATAGCGAAGCTTCTGTATTTTTTTCATGGGACCTTGAAAATGACTGGAAGATCCTGGATGTTTCTGACAATGTCTCTCTTTTTGGATATACTGTTGAAGAATGCCTGGATGAAAGATTCTCATATTCCGATCTTGTTCACCCTCATGACCTGGATCGAGTATTCTCCGAGCTGCAAATTTATCGAGAACTTGAAGGGACCTCCTCTTTTGTCCAGAACTACAGAATATTGGCAAAAGATGGTTCTGTAGCGAATGTAAAAGTACTTAATACTCTAACAATTACTGCTGATGGGGCGGTTGGATCAGCCTATGGTTTCATGATAGAAATGACAAGCTTATCAAATATTGCTCATTCAAATAATGCAAGTTTTTATTTAGAATCAATTATCGATTCGCTAAAAGAATCTATTTTAATAATAGGTAATGATTTTGAGGTTATCTATGCGAACGATTCTTTCTATGAATTATTCAAAGTTGGACCTGAAGATGTAATTGGTAAAAATGCAAGAAAGTTTGCTCAGTTCAGGCAAGATTCCCCTGAGCTCTTTAGTAAATTAAAAGATGTCTGTGCGGAAGGAAAACCTGTCAAGAATCTCGAATTCACATATACTTTTAGCAACGTTGGGATGCGAACGATCTCGTTGAATGTAAATCGTCTTTCTTTGTCCGCCGATGATGGATGTCTGTTGTTTGTAGCATTTGAAGATATCACTGAACTGAAAAAAGCAGAAGAACTGCTCTCATCTGAAGAAAAATATGCTTCACTCGTTGAAAAAGGAACTGAGGGCATAATTGTTGTTCGGGATGATATCATAAAGTATGCTAACACGAAATTCTGTGAACTTAGGGGGCTGCAAAAAGAAGATATAATAGGTTCAGATCTCTTTTCCCATATTCCTACTGAATATCATCGAATGATCTCAATAAAGATAAAAAAATGGATGGCCAGTAAAAAGAAGGATCCTAAAAGTTATGAGGTAAACATCTTTTCAAAAGATGAAGAGAACATACCGGTGGAAATTACAGCCTCCCATGGCGACTATGGAGGAGAACCCGGCCTAATCATAACGATTAATGATATTCGTGAAAAAAGAAAAGCAAAGGAAGCCCTTATCGATACTGAGAAAAACTTCAGACTCATCTTTGAGAAATCTCCAATGGGAATTGTTCGTTTTGATCAGAAAGGCACCATCACCAACTCCAACGAAGTATTCGATGAATTATTCAATCATCTTCATGAAAATGTGCTAGGACAGAGTTTATTTGATTTCCTGAAAGATGACAAAATAAGACAGGGTCTTAATGATGTACTTACTGGAAAATCCAATAATTTTGAATCAGAGACCCAACTTAAAAAAGATAACAATTCACTGATACTTCGTTTGAATCTAAGTTCATTGATCGTAGATGGCTTCCCTCAAGGAGGAATGGCCATCTTTGACGATGTAACACTTCACAAGATGGGAGAAGAGTCCCTTCAGCAAAATGAAAACCGTCTCAAAATACTTCTTGAACTTAGCCAGATGGCGGATGATGATGTATCCAGTATCATTAGATTTGCCCTTCGGTCGGCCCTGGACCTAACACAAAGCAGTGAAGGATATATTATACGATTCGGAGATAATGGGATACCTGATCTTTGTTTGTCTCTTTTAAAAGATGAAGAAGGCCAGTATGATTTCAATGAAGAAAGTATTAATTGTTCTTCTGATCTAAAAAGAACCATTAAAGAAAACGGTTCAACAGGCAAACCTTTATTCTCTAACATTCTGACAGACCACAATAATAGATCTGATATATCAGGAAAAGCAGTGCATCGCATAGAACTCCCGTTTTATGATGGCAGTTCGATCAAATTTGTGCTGGGTGTCGAAAATAAGGATACAGCATACAATTATCTTGACACACATAACCTCAAACTGCTTCTGCAATCTATGTGGAAACTGATCATTCACAGGGAAGCGAATGAAGCATTAGAGGCTTCAGAGGAAAAGTATTCAACCCTTGTTGAAAGAGGAAATGATGGCATCATTATTATTCAGGATGGCATGCTTAAATTTGCCAATCCAATGTTCTGTGAGATCGTGGGATTGTCCCCTGACAAAGTACATGATACAAAATTTACCAGATACATTTCACCTGAATACATAAGAATGGTAGAGAAATTATTATCGAAGATACTGGAAAAGAAAAAGAGCATAAGTCGTAGATCTGAAATTATTCTAATGGGGAAGAGTAGAGGATCCATTCCAGTTGAGATTACCACTTCCCGCATTGACCACAATGGTAAACCTTCAATAATGACAATCATTCATGATATAACCAAACCGAAAGAAAAAGAGCGGGAATTACTCGAAACTCTGGAAGTTCAAAAGGTTTTGCAGGCTGTAATAAAAAGCAGTCCGGCCGTTGTTTTCTTCTGGGGTTCCCAATCAGAATGGCCTGTGGAGTTCGTTTCTGAAAATATCGAAAAGTTTGGTTACTCCCCGGAGGAATTTATTTCAGGGAAGTTGAATTATAGTGATATTATTCACCCATCAGATTCTGAGAGGGTGCACGCATATTTTGACAGGAAGAATTATGAAGGTACATCGGAATATCGTATCGAGTATCGTATAATAACAAAAACCGGAGATGTGCGCTGGGTAGAGGAAAGATCAACTCCCCAATATGATGAAGAAGGAAAGCTTGCTCATATCCAGGGTATAATAATAGACATCACTGAACGTAAAAGGATCGATCAGTTCCTTAATATTGAATCTGAGGTGGGAAACCTGTTCACCCCATCCAGAGACCTTCAGGAAACATTTGACCAACTTCTGGAGTTCTCTTTACACATAAAGGGCCTTGATTGTGGTGCCCTTTATATTGTTGACAAGAACAATGGTGATCTCAACCTCGTATCCAATAATGGACTTTCAGAAGAATTTGTGAAAACGTATTCCCACTATGGCCCGGATTCCATACAAAATAGGTTCTTCCTAACAGGTTATCCGCTCTATAAACTTTATTCAGAGATATTTCCACTGACACGTCATGATAAGCGGGTGGATGAAGGACTTCTTGCTACTGCAGTTATTCCTGTAAAGTACCGGGAAGAGATAGTAGCAGTTCTTTTCCTTGCGTCTCATGACGAATACGACATATCCTATGATGTTCATACATCAATTGAGACCATTGCTGCACAGATAGGCTCTATAATAGGTCGTATTGAAACCGAGGTTGACCTCCAGAAGAACCAGAACGATCTGAAATTACTTCTGGACAGCATTAATGATCTCATATTTGTCCTTGATAACGAAGGATGCGTTCTTTATACAAACGAAAGCGTGACAGGCAAACTTGGTTATTCAAAAGAAGAAATTACAGGCATGAATTTCATCAAAATGCATCCTCACAATAAAGTACTGGATGTAGCAAATTACTTTAGTGAGGCTGTTTCAGGTAAAGAGACTGTGTTTACACTTCCTCTACTAACCAACACAGGGATGGCAATTTCCGTTGAAACAAGATTGAATAAAGGTATCTGGAACAAACAGGAAGCATTAGTAGCTGCCTGTCGTGAGGTGAATAGAATCTGATATCTGGCGAATCAAATAGCTTTAAAATAAAATATTAAAATTAGTTCAATTAAATTTATATCTTACCTTAAAGAGTCTTATTTATTAATTGATATCTGTTAATTATTATAAGCTGGACCATAGATCAGTGATATTTATGGAGGAGTAATTGGTGATCGACATAAATCCTCAACGTACATTGGTGCGATATAATGTTAAAGTAGAACAGGAAATGACTCCTGAAGAAGTTGCAGAGAATCTATTCCCAAAAGATGAAGCCATACGTGAAGTTGCAAGAGCTGTTTTTGAAGGAGATGAAGATGAAGTTGTTGAAAGTCTTCAGAATGCGATAGCTAAAGGCAAAAATCCTTTATCCCTGATAAACGATGCACTCATGGTAGGAATGGAAATTGTATCCGAACTTTACGATGACAATATGCTCTATCTTCCTGATGTTATTATCTCAGCTCAGGCAATGATCGAAGGAATTGAGTTCTGCAAAGAGCAATCGGGACAGGAGCATGAGTATAGAGGCAAGATCGTTTCCTATGTTGTAGAAGGTGACATACATGACATTGGCAAGAAGATCGTAACAGTGCTTCTCAGGGCAAAAGGCTATGAGGTCATTGATCTTGGAAAAGATGTTCCTGTAGAAGAGGTAATAGCTGCTGTGAAAAGGGAAAAACCGATCATGCTTACCGGAACCGCCCTTATGACAACTACTATGTCTGCATTTAAGGATGTAAATTCCCGCCTTCTTGATAGTGATATTAATGTTCCTGTTGTATGTGGAGGGGGAGCAGTTACACAGGATTTCATTTCGCAGTACGATCTTGGCCTCTACTGTGAGGAAGCAGCAGACGTTCCAAAGATCGCAGATGCTATACTGAAAGGATTTGATGTTGAACGCCTCAGGAAGGAGTTCCATAAACATTGATGGTGGTTAATTTATGGATATAAAACGTTATACAAAAATGGCATACGATGATTTTGAGGACATGGTCTTCGGACATTCCCTTTATCCCATAAGTACTGGCTTTGATCTTGAGATCGGAGCCGGTTATACTTCTGCAGAAGTGAATTATGCACCCCGGCCATCCTCAGGAGAATCTAAAGAGAAACTTGTCGCAGAATATGAAAAGATCACAACTGATATCCTTCAAAGGATGGTTCAGGTGGGCTTTCCTTCTGTAGTGCTTGAGACCGAACATGTTCTTCAGATGACCACTAATCCTGAATGGGGAGCAGAGGTCGCACATGCTCAGAAGACCATCATGGAAGAATATTACGATGAATATGGTATCAAATGTGCATTGCGCAATACTCTTGCCGATATCCGCGGAGGTCGTGAAAGTCTTGACCTGCGTGGAGATCCTTATGATGTTCTTATGGAATCTTTTGAACAGGTGGCGTCCAGCGGTGCGGATATGCTTTCGATCGAATCACTTGGAGGAAAAGGTGCTTTTGACTCCGCGATCCTGCGTAACGACATACCTGGAATTTTGTTCTCAATAGGAATTCTTGGAACTCTTGATGTTGAGTTCATCTGGTCCGAGATCAGCAGCATTGCAAAGAAACACAATGTTATTGCTGCAGGAGATACCGATTGTGCCCAAGCGAACACTGCTATGTTCATTGCAGGAGGTCTCCTTGAAAGGAAACTTGCTCATACGATGGCTATAGTTGCAAGAGCTATATCTGCGCCAAGGTCTCTTGCTGCATACGAGGCAGGAGCAGTCGGACCAGGAAAGGATTGTGGTTACGAGAATACGATCATAAAGGCAATTACAGGTTACCCCATTTCACAGGAAGGAAAGGCTTCCACCTGCGCTCATTCGGATCTGATGGGCAATCTTGTCATGCAGTGCTGTGATCTCTGGTCTAATGAGTCTGTAGAATATCACGGCGAATTTGGTGGTACAAGTGTCCAGTGCTGGGGTGAAACACTATCCTATGATTGCTCAATGTTGAATACGGCTATTGAAGCTGGTTATGGAAAAGTCTTTAGGGATGTACTTATGGTTTCGGATCGTTACCGTGATCCTCAGGCCTTCATGCTTGCATTTGATAATGCGTACAGGATAGGAGAAGCCATCGTAAAGGATGGGAATGACATCTATTTACGTTCCAGGAACGCTGCAATTGAAGCCTGTGATATTATTGAAGGAGGTTCAAAGGGACAGTTAGAACTTTCCAAGTTCGAGAAAGCATCTCTGGCAAATGCTACTAAGATACTTAATTCCCTTACCGATGAAAAAGATGTTTTTATTGAAGAGCAAATGGACAAATTCAAAGCTGAAATGCCTGAATTCAGACCTGAAAATTATGGTTATTAAAAAAATATCTTCTCATTTTCTACTTTTTCTTTTAAATTATGGCACAATCTTTCTTTTTATAATTGCGGTACAGTGTTATTTCCTGCTGATCAAGATAATCTTTTTGTCAAGTCAAAGGTTGCGCAGAGATTTGCTATTTAAGTGTTATGGCATACCATAGAGTTACCAATCATTAATTATTATTATAAAAGATCAATTATATTTGCATAACCATACCAATCTTTACAAAATATTTCTATATTAATATTCCACGATTTGTTTGTTTTTTGTTTATTCTGCCTAATGTTAGTGCTTTTAATATCAGTCAATAGTAAATTAATAAGTTATAAGTCATATAAATATATCGATAATTTTGTATAGAGTTTATAAACATAAGGATTACTTTAAGTCTATTATCGAGATCAATAGACGTTAATTTTCATATTAAATTTGTTTGACCATATCAACGGTTGAGAGATACATATATATATGAGTTCATGTTAAACGAACTAAAATAATGTTATATAAGAATATCTATACATTATAATGTTATATTTTTTATTAATGGTAAATTTTGAACTAATTTTCATAATCAATAGATGGTTTTTATTTTTTAATTTAACTATTGGAAATAATTCGAATTATGAGGTATACTTATATAGTAAAAATAGCAAATAAATATGTTTATATACGTAAATACCAGACGTTTTATTAGGATTTCAGGTTGAAATCTTATGGATTGGATCGAAGGCGATCTTCTAAATTTAGAATGTTCGTCTCAATACATAAAAAAGAACAAAGGAAGCAAAACATGACCAGTCTCGATATAGACCCCAGTGAAATTCTGGTAAGGTACAATGTGAAAATGGAAAAGGCAATGACGCCTGAAGACGCTGCAGCTGAACTCTATCCAAAGGAAGAGTTATTCAGACCAATTGCAGAAGCTATCTTTGAAGGCGAGGAAGACGACGTTATCGAAGGCCTTGAAGCTGCAATCGCTGCAGGCAAGGATCCAATTGCATTGATCGACGATGCTCTCATGGTAGGTATGAAGGTTGTTACAGATCTGTATGACCAGGGTATCATTTTCCTACCAAACGTTATGATGTCTGCAGATGCAATGCTCGATGGTATCGACTTCTGTAAGGATCAGTCTGACGAAGCACCTGTTTCAAAGGGTAAGGTTGTATGCCACGTAGCAGAAGGAGATGTACACGACATTGGAAAGACCATCGTTGCTGCTCTTCTTCGAGCAAACGGCTATGAAGTAGTTGACCTGGGACGTGACGTTCCTGTGGATGAAGTTATCGAGGCTGTCAAAGCTGAGAACCCAATCATGCTTACAGGTACCGCACTGATGACAACAACAATGTACGCTTTCAAGGCTGTCAACGACAGGCTTCTTGAAGCAGGTCTTAAGGTCCCATTCGCCTGTGGCGGTGGAGCAGTTAATCAGGACTTTGTTGCTACCTATGATCTGGGGGTCTACGGTGAAGAAGCTGCTGACGCACCAAAGATGGCAGATAAGATCGTTGCCGGTGCAAGTATTAGCGCACTGAAAGAGGAATTCCATAAACACTAAGAGGTGAGAAAAATGGCAATCAACAGATATACAAAGATGGCATACGGCAGTGCAGATGAAATGGTCTTCGGTCATTCCAAATTCCCTGTAAAGGCAGGACTTGGCCTTGAGATCGGTGGCGGATACACAACCCCTGAAGTTAACTATGCTCCAAGACCTGAAGCAGGTGCATCAAAGGAGAAACTCGTCAAGGAATACCAGAGGATCACCACAGATATCATGAACCGCATGGTTCAGGTAGGGTTCCCATCTGTAGTACTTGAAACAGAACACGTTGAACAGATGACCAACAACCCAACATGGGGAGGAGAGGTCGCACACGCACAGAAGGAAATCATGGAAGAGTTCCACGATGAATACGGTATCAAATGTGCATTGAGACACACACCTGGTGACATCCGTGAAGACCGTGACTTCCTTGAGCTTAGAGGTGACAAGTTCAACACCCTCATGGAATCATTCGAAGAAGTAGCATCAAACGGTGCAGACCTGTTATCAATTGAAACAATGGGTGGTAAGGAAGTATTCGACTACTCCATCCTTAGGAACGATGTTCCTGGTATGCTCTACGCAATTGGCTGCCTGGGCACCATTGATATGGACTTCATCTGGCAGGAGATCGCCAGTGTTGCAAAGAAGAACAATGTTGTTGCAGCCGGTGACACTGACTGTTCCGAAGCAAACACTGCAATGTTCATTGCAGGTGGTCTGCTCGACAAGAACCTTGCTCACACACTTGCTATCATTGCAAGAGCAATCTCAGCACCAAGATCACTCGCAGCATACGAGGCAGGAGCTCTAGGTCCAGGTAAGGACTGTGGATATGAGAACACCATCGTAAAATCAATTGCTGGTGTCCCAATCGCACAGGAAGGTAAGAGTTCAACCTGCGCACACTCTGATGTAATGGGCAACCTTGTCATGCAGTGCTGTGACCTCTGGTCCAACGAATCAGTAGAATACCACGCTGAATTCGGTGGAACCTCTGTCCAGTGCTGGTCAGAATCCCTTGCATATGACTGTGCTTTAATGAACACAGCAACTGCAACAGGAAAAGCAAAGGATCTCAGAGACCTGTTCACACTTTCCGACAAGTTCAGGGATCCACAAGGCTATGTGCTTGCATATGACAATGCATACCGCGTTGGTGAAGCAATTGTCAAAGACGGAAATGACATATATCTCCGTGCAAAGAACGCTGCACTCAAATCCATAGAGATCATGGAAGAGGGCATGGCTGGCAAGCTCGAGCTCACAAGATTCGAGAAGGGTGCACTCGCAGATGCAAAGGAAGCACTGTCCGCACTTACAGACGACCAGGACACCTTCATGAGCGACTCCATGGCAAAGTACAAGGAAGAAGTCAAGGTATTCCTGCCTGAGAACTACGGTCTCTAAGCAGATTACTGGAAATTTCTCCCAGACGTGGACTGTAGCCCCGGATCTTTCGGGGCTACTTTTCATCACCTTGTATTACAGACGTTTTTAAACCCCTTTACTAACTACGGTAACACCCTTTCCCTAAAGCAAACAAACAGACAGGAGGCGATACCCAGGAATTTACAAACTCCTTTATCTCCTTTAAATTATTGGTTTATATTTTTAATGAGCGAGGTTTCGCGTTATAATTTATTGTGACTTATATTTATTCACAACTCTACATATTAATTATTGGTAGTTTACAACATCCATTATTACAATAAAACAGGAAGTGATCATCTTTGACAGACGAAAATTTAAGAAGTATAGTTGATAATACAGCAGACTTTGCCCCTCTCGGATTTATGGGACTTGGTCTTGCTGCTACAATGCTTGGCCTGATGGGGTCAGGATTCTTCGCAGATGCTACAATGGTAGTCTCAATGTCCATATTCCTTGGTGGCTTTGCACAGGTATTTGCAGGTATGCAGGGCTGGAAAAAAGGCGATGTTTTCGGAGCAACAGCATTCTCAGCTTTTGGCCTATTCTGGTTTTCCTTTGCGTTCATACTAATGTCTACAGGTCTTGCAGGAGGAGTACTCGGTGCAGCCAGTGCAGCATCCGTTGGTTTTTACCTTCTGATATGGGGCATGGTTTCCCTGGTATTATTGCTTGTTACGTTTAAGATCGGTGTCAAGGCAATAATTGTGGTATTCATTACACTCACACTGACATTCTTCCTGAATGCAGCAGCAAACTTTGGAATTGGAATTGGCTCTCTGGCAGGTTACATGACCTTATTACTTGGTCTTTGTGCAATGTACACCTCACTTGCACTTGTAGCGAATTCAGTATTTGGCAAGACAGTTGCACCTCTATAATCACGGTGCAAAAAATAGATACTTTCAAGTTTCCAGCCGGTCACCTGATCGGTTGTTACTTGATCTGAAAAAATGAAGGGATCAATATGTGGACGATCTATTCAATAAAGGGAATATCATTTGCCTTCCTTTTAGTTTACCTGGCAATTGCAATTCTTGAATTAACTATAGGAATTTATGCGGGTCTCTCTGCAATTGAATCAATTGGATATTATTCGCTGTTTATTTGTACAATCGGATCTGCCAGAATATTTGTTCCACAGATAGTTTCTCAGTTTACTGACAGAGATCATCCATATGGATACAAAAAATATGGTTCATTGATGTCTCTTTTTGTTGCCTTAATGTTTGTTCTGTTTGGCATCTATATTCTAAAAACGATAATCACAGCTATATCAGTAGATAATTATTACAAATTTTATCCATTTATACTTGCCACATTGTTTGTTGCAATCATTCTTGATATTTTAATATTAAAAAACAAAAAAGAAGATTCGGCCTTAGGGCTAAAAGATATTTTAACTCCATCTCTGGTGGAAACCGACCTTTTATTATCAATTGTAGTTGCAGGGATCCTGATATCCGGAACTATCTATCCACTGGCAGAGATCCTGGTCGTATTTCTTATCGTTGCATTTCTTTTTAAGGAGTGTGCATCCATCATTGTCGAATCCAGTAATACATTATGTGATGGCTGTAGGCTAGATGAAAATGCTGTCTGCAGAATAGTGAATTCGATAGATGGAGTGGAGGATTGCTATATGGTTCGTGCGCATGGAGCTTCGCAGAGCATTTTTGTTGACCTACGTGTTAAAGTATTGTCTGATATGCATATCAGGGACACACAGCGTTTGGTGGCACGCATCGAAAGTGATCTGAAAAGAACTTATAGAGGAGTTTCGGACGTATTTGTTCACGTCGAGCCTCTATAATGTTTCTATTAGCGATCTGAATTTCCGTTTCAAATTGGACCCGGAAATTCAGATCGTTATGAGCAGAGATAAAGGTGAAAAATAATGCAATATAGTTTGGGCATTGATGCAGGCGGAACATATACGGATGCGATCCTTGTAAGGGATTCTAACAGGTCAGTTGTAACTTCCAATAAGGCACTGACAACATATCCTGATCTGATCGAGGGAATTCAGAATGCAATTGATGGTATCGATGAAGAATACCTGAAAAAAGTAAAACTTGTATCACTCTCCACAACACTTGCCACAAATACTGTTCTTGAAGATACCGGCTATCCGGTAGCCCTTATTCTTGCAGGTGATCATAATATTGAAAAGGATTTCCCAACGAATGATATCATTTTTGTTTCAGGTGGCCATGACCATATGGGAGAAGAAATGGCACCTTTGGATATAGAAGCTGTGAAGAACTTCGTCCTGAGGGTCAAGGATAATGTCTCAGCTTTTGCTGTATCCGGACATTTTAGCATACGCAATCCTGAGCATGAACTCCGGGTAAAGGAGATGATCACAAAACTCACAGGTAAACCGGTAGTATGTGGACATGAACTTTCCCAGGATATAGGTGCCTATGAGAGATCAGTAACAGCTTATCTTAACGCACAATTACTCCCTGTTGGAAAACATTTCATTAATGCAATAATATCCGAAATGAAGAGAAGGCAGATGGATGCAAGGCTCATCATGCTCAAATGCGATGGTTCTGTTGTTGGTATCAGAGACGCGCTGGAAAGACCCATCGAAACGATATTCTCAGGTCCTGCTGCAAGTCTGATCGGTGCCTCCTATCTTTCTGATATTGATACATGCGCTGTCATAGATGTTGGTGGTACAAGTACTGACGTTTCCATGCTTTGTGAAAACGTTCCAGACCTCAGTGAAGCAGGTGCAATTGTTGGTGGCTGGCAGACAAAGGTCAAGGCAATTCATATGGAAACATCTGCAATGGGTGGTGACAGTCATATCTGGACTAAGGACAAAAACATGTACATAGGTCCCAGAAGAGTAGAACCTTTATGCCTTGCTGCTGTTAAATATAAAGGGTTTCTCGAAAAATTAAAGAGAATTGTAGTTCCTTCTCGCAGGCTTTTTGATGAGAATATCCAGCCAACCAAGTTCTTTGTAAGAACCAACCATGAGATCGTTGAACTGACAGAGAATGAAGAGATGGTCCTATCCTTGATAGGCATAGATCCTGTTTCGTTCGATGATATGAGTACCAGGCTTAAAAAACCTCCATCTTCCTTTATATTGAGCTCTCTCATAAAGAAAAGATTAATCCAGGCCATCGGTTTTACACCAACAGATGTACTGCATGTTCTTGGTGAGTACAATGAATGGAACTCAGAGGCATCCAAATTGGGTGCGGATGTCATTGCAAAGCTGAATAATACCGGTAAATATGAGCTTTCTGCCTCTCTGAAAAAAAGATTTGCCAGGAACATGTCACTTGAATTGATGTCTTATATCCTTCCAGGAGTGGACCGTTCAGGAATTGAAAAGATCGTTGATGGAAAGTTCAAGGCAAAGTTCGACGTCGAAATTCCAGTAATACTTCTTGGAGGGCCTGTAATAGCCTATAAGGATGATGTCAGATCTTTCATAAACGCTGACGTGATAGTTCCGGATCATGCTGAAGTGGGTAATGCTGCAGGTGCTCTTTTTGGCAAAGGCATCAAAAGGATCGAGATTATGATAAAACCGGTGTCATTGAACGATCCAGATAGGGATTTCTTTGTATTCTCTCCTGACGGAAGGCTAAAGTTTGACACATACGTACAGGCATTAACTTTTGCTAACGATCATGGCAGATCGATGGCCTATAGCTACATGAGTGAATGTGGTATTCGGGAAAGTAACGTTAATGTAACGGTAACGGAAAAGCATGTTTCACCGGAAGGATGGCATCATCCACCGATGGAGTCAAAAATAACTTTTGTTGGTGTCGGCATTATTTGAATTTGAATGAAGAAAAGTTTGATATGTATTCCCAAAAGAAGCAAGATTTGTAACCTATTATAATAAAATAGGTATGATCAAAATAAATATAAAGGGATGCACTTTAGAGTGCATCCCCATCTGTTTCGCCTGTGCGTATCCGAATAGCTCTTTCGACAGGGTAGATGAATATCTTTCCATCACCAACTTCACCCGTTGAAGCGTTCTCCATGATGATCCCGACCACTTCATCGACCTTTGCTTCTGGAACCACGATCTCAACCTTGATCTTGGGTAACAGGTCTACGCAATATTCACGTCCTCTCCACTGATGGATCATTCCTCTCTGTTTACCACGGCCTGTAACATCCGTTATGGTCATGCTCTCGAATTTTGCATTCTCCAGTGCAGCCTTAACATCATGTATCTTCGTGGGCCTTATGATCGCTTCTATCTTCTGCATTCTATCAGGCCTCCTCTCTGCTCAGAACATACTCAGGATATGCCCTGATACCATGTTCGACCTGGTCAAGGCCTGCGATCTCATCTCCTGCAGAGACACGGATCCCTATTGCAAGGTCAATTATCTTGAATACAATATAGGAAATTCCAAATCCCCATATGATACTCAAGACCATTCCTATGAACTGGATGACGAACTGGCCATATCCCCCATAGATCAAACCTAATCCTTCTGCTGCATATACTGCATCGGAAAGAATACCGTTCCCCATTCCTATTGAGAATATTCCCACTGCTAATAGCCCCCAGCTTCCTGCATAACCGTGTACTGCAATAGCACCTACAGGATCGTCTACCTTCAGGACAGTCTCATTGAACATTACTCCTTTGTAGACAACAATTCCTCCTACAAGTCCGATAACCAGTGCTGCCCAGTTGTTAACTGAACCGCATGGTGCTGTAATTGCCACAAGACCTGCGAGGAGACCGTTTGCAGTAAGTGAGGGGTCGGGTTTCCCCGTCTTGATCCAGGTGATCAGCATCACAGCTACTGCACCTGCAGCTGCTGAGATGAATGTGTTTGCAATCACCAGATTCATGTATGGATCATTACCGTCAAGTGTACTTCCTCCGTTGAAACCTATCCATCCCACTGCCAGGATAAGAGTTCCGAGGAATGCAAATGTAAGGTTGTGGCCTGGAATAGCTACTGGCTTTCCATTTCTGAACTTACCTATCCTGGCACCTACAAGCATCACTCCTGCAAGAGCAGAATAACCACCTATTGAGTGTACTACTCCGGATCCTGCAAAGTCATGGAATCCCACACCAGCGAATTTTACTATGGGGCTTTCAACACCTGCGAGAAGTGCTTTGTCAGCACCGCTCCAGACCCAGTGACCGTATACCGGATAGATAAATGCTACAAGTGCAATCGTGTATATAAGGTAAGCTTTCAGGTCAGTTCTTTCTGCCATTGCCCCGGAAACTATGGTTGCTCCGGTTGCTGCGAACACCATCTGGAACCACCAGCTGTTCCAGAGGGCATTGTCTGCTCCTTTAAGGAAGAACTGGTCGATGCCTATCAGTCCTGCTGCATCGGCACCATACATGATACCCCATCCCACTGCCCAGTATACCAGAATACCAAGGCATATGGTCATGAAGTTCTTCATGAGAATATTGGCAGTGTTCTTGGACCGTGTAAGTCCGACCTCTACCAGTGAAAATCCTGCATGCATCAGGAACACTATTGCTCCTGCAACAAGCAGCCAGACAAATGTCAATGCTGTTTCCAGATCAGCAATTGCCTGTGCGTTTCCATCCACTGTTGCAGCGGATGCTGTTAATGTAGTTGCTGTAAAAATGATGAAAAGTGCCAGCAACATCAGGCAGGCACATTTCGTCTATCCTTTTCCTAAATTTATCATCTATTGTAACTCCTGTACCTTCGATCCAATTAGGCACACGGAATCTTACTGTATATTTAATATTATTTAAAATTAACTATTAATTGGGGCTTGCCCATAAAGTCCCTTACTTTGCGGTCAACTACCTTACTTTATAGTCAAATCGTATGTCTGCAAGCAATTTCCTACTATTGTAAGAATAAAAAATTATCATTTGGGTTGTAAAATATGCGATATTAAAAAATCATCATATTGTAGCAACTCAAAAAAAGGTGAACTAAATGTTTAAAATAAAAGTGCAAAACAGGTTATAAAAATCATACAAAAAAGAAGTTGCCCCTACAAAATCAGTTTGTAAGGAGCACGCTGAAATTGCAAATAACCGTCTTAATGATGGTGTGAATGCTCGTGTTCATGGTGTGCTTCAAGTTTTTCAATCTCAATTCCATAACGTTTGAAAGCATCCGTTGAAAATGTATCTACTATCCTCACAAGTTCATCTTTTTCCATATTGGAGATCGCTGAAAGTATCTTTAACTTGAGGTTCTCATTCTTTCCTGTTTCTATCAATTCCAATTGCGGCTCTTCGAAGTAGGCAGTTACATTCATTTTTACTGTATCTGCATCAGAATCGAGGAACATCTTGATATGACCTATGAACTCAGGGCTATGCTCCATAACTTCTGTTTTTATGTTCGCCATTATTTCTTTAGCGATCATCTTTGCCCTATCGATACCCGTCCTGTCCTTGATCGTATACTCTGCAGCGTAAGTTGCAACACCTGATGCATCGATAGAGTTCTCAGTTTCTTGCTCATCCTTGATAAATTCCATCTCTTTTTTGCTGACAAGGGATATGCCACTTGCAGCAGCAAGGGATGAATTACCCATCTCTTTCGGCTTCATTTCCTGAATTTTTATATCCGGAAATCCATTAAGCATATCTTCAGGAAGAATCATGTCCATGAAACGATAGAATTTCTCATCAGTGTTATTTGCAGAGATACGTATCACTTTTGCTTTTTTGTTGAGCTGCTGTACAGACTCTTCTATAATAGGTATCTGGATGTTGTCCATAAGGTCGATCTTATTGATGGCAAGGATCTCTGCATCCTCTATCTGGCGGGTGGAGAAATGTTTCATCTCTTTTAGCAGGTGTTTGAACCTGCTGCCGTCTATAAGGGTCACAAGAGGTGCTATTTCCGCACCTTCTCCCAGGTCCATCAGCTCGACCTCTCTTTTGATCACGTTCGGGAATGCAATTCCGGTAGGTTCTATTATAAGGACATCCGGATTGTAAGAATTAAAAAGTGTAATCACAGTAGAGCGTAAGCCCATCTTAAGTGAACAACAGATGCATCCGTTCGTAATCTCTTTTGTATCGAAACCGAACTTATTGATGATATCACCATCGATCCCGATCTCTCCGATCTCGTTGACAATAATGGCAACTTTATGCCCCTTATCTACGAGATACTTACCAGTATTGATTATCGTGGTGGTCTTTCCGCTTCCGAGAAAACCGCCAACTACAAGTGTTAGCATTTTAGTAGCTCCTCTTTTGTTTTTATGAACGTTTCATCCGATCCAAAAATGATACGTCCTCTTCTCTTTATATGTTCGCTATTACTGGTTATTATACCTTTTGATATTGATTTCAATTGCCGGGTCTGCCACCCAAAATGCTTGTTTACACCTTCAATTGATGCTGAAAAATCAACCACTATCCATGAAATAGTTCAGGCATCATATAAAAGAAAAAATGAATGATCATTTCATTGCTTTTATGATCAGGATTGAACAGGAAAACTATTCAAAAGCACAGTTACACCGAACAGAACTGCAGTTCCTAAAAATATCATCCCTATATCGAATGCTCCTGTAAATGCTCCTGCTATCAGTGGCATCAATGCAAGTCCAGCATAGATACAGGTGTTGTAGATCCCCATTGCAGTTCCATGATCGACCTTCATGTTCGTGATAGACAGTGGAAGTCCAACTAGCATGATCCCTGATCCAAGACCTATAACAGTAAATCCGGTCATCGGGAAATAGATTGTTGCAATGATCCCAACTGTTGCTATAAGGATTCCTTTTTTGATAAGTTCCTCATAGCTAAAATTGAAACGTGCTATTGTTATCGATGAGATCATGGTTGAGAAGTATAATAATGAGATCGCAATCCCCAGTTCGGCCTTTGTCAGAAAACTACTGCTATATTCCGGATACAGGGATACGAGCACACCACTTGATCCCGCGAGCAGGAACGAGATGATCCATATACTGAGTGAACTTCTGCTCGTAATGAATGAGAGATAGGCTCCCACTGACATTGATCCGATCTTCGCCACATCATCTTTATCATGTTTCCCGGTAGGACAGGCCATATAATAGAATGCTGAGATGAGAGTAAATGCGGTCAATATAACAAACAGATATATTCCGTATTTGATACTGATATCTGCAAGGTAGCCTGTGACTGCAACACCTGCAGCAAGCCCTCCATTGATAAGAAAGTTGAATTCTCCTATGTAGCGCATCTTTTTTGTGAACAGTGCTAACCTTGCAAATGCAGCAGGGAAGAAAGCACCACATGATGCTCCCTCAATAAAGCGTGCCAGAACGAGGACCATGAAATCATCCGTGACGGCCATAACAATTCCTGATATGAATGAAAGTAGCAATCCAAGTACTACAAATTTCATGCTACAAAATCTGTCACTGAGAATTCCAAAAGGGAGCATGGTGAAAAGTGCACCAAGGAAGAACGATGAATATAAAAGGCTTGATGAGGTGACAGATGTTGTCTGCCCGGTGGCAGCAAGCTCAGGCAGTATGGGTATAACTGCATTGGAAAGTCCCATTATTACAAAAGCAGAAGAATAGAGTAAGAACCTTTCATGATCCATGATAATTTCTGTTATTCCTCTGGAAGTTAGATAAGCTTTTACATTCTGACAGGGCTCTTAAAAGAGCTATACTTCTTCTAAGATTGCGGTCTTGCAAGTTACACGCTTTTGATCTACATAAGGAAGAAATTCATAAATAAAGAAAGAAATAATGAATAAATAGCATCAGCTAAATCCGTATAGCAATTCATTTTCTCATTAGAATGCTAATAAAATTCCTTTTAGCGTAAGATGTCATATCTTTTGTTGAAAACATATGATTTAATTATGGAGACCATGCCACTTTTATGCTTAAGTATATAATCTCCGGCTTTTCCATTCAGTGTTCCTTTAGGAGTTCTTACGCTAAAATCAGTGTCCATGCGTAATGCATGACCTATTGGAGTCTGTATTTTCTGCCTATTTACAGACAGTTTTCCATCCAGACTTTCTTTTAACTGGTCCACTTTAGATTCTCCCATATATAAAGGATAGCAATTATAATATAAACATAACTAAGATTTAGTTTATGGCTATATATATTTATAATTAAATTTATTACTGATGAAAATTATATATTCGATCCTGATAATCTTTGAGTGAATTTAAAATGAGTGAAAATATGAACATCACGCTTATCGGAATGTCAGGTGTGGGCAAGACCACAATTGGAAAGTTGCTTTCAAAAAAACTGAATTATGGTTTTGTTGATGTTGACAATCTCATTAAGAAAAAGATTGGCATGAGTCTGCAATCATTCATTGACCATTCCGGAGATGCTGCCTTTCTTGAACTGGAGGAACAGGTTGTTCTTGACCTTGAGCCATCGGGAAGCTGCATCATTGCAACAGGTGGCAGTATGATCTATTCTGAAATTGCCATGGAGCATCTGAAATCCATCTCAACTATTGTTTACCTGGATGCTCCGTTTGGTCGGATAGCTCGCAGGATAGACCCTTCAAAAAGAGGAGTTGTGGGTTTAAAGGATAAAAGCCTGAAAGAGCTGTATCATGAGCGTAAGGTGCTATATGAAAAGTACCTGGACGTTCACATTAAAATAGAAAAAGGTGAAAGAAAAAGTGCCATTGCAGATAGGATCATTGCTATCTGCTTCGATTAAAATGGCAGTTGATCTGCTTATTCTTTCCTCACATTGAAAATTATATATTTAATTATTTATTTATATATTTAGTTAGCTAATTAATTCGTTAGTTAATTAGCTCACTGTTTAATTCGTAAGTGCCTGTATCGGTGCAGGTATCCTTCCACCGCGTCCAATAAATTCCTCGGAACTGAATTCGGATACAGCCATAACGGGTGCGCGTCCCAGAAGTCCACCATACTCCACGCTGTCACCAACCTTTTTACCAGGTGCAGGTATCAGGCGTACAGCTGTTGTCTTTTTGTTGATCATTCCGATGGCCATCTCATCTGCAATGATCGCGGAGATCGTGGAGGCTGATGTATCACCGGGGATGGCTATCATATCCAGTCCCACAGAGCAAACACTTGTCATAGCCTCAAGCTTTTCAAGGCTCAACGCACCGATCTCAACTGCATGTATCATGCCTGCATCCTCACTTACAGGGATGAATGCACCGCTTAAACCTCCGACATAAGAGGATGCCATTGATCCGCCTTTTTTCACGGCGTCATTGAGAAGTGCAAGAGCTGCTGTGGTTCCGTGGGTCCCGCAGTTCTGGAGTCCCATTGCTTCAAGAATGGCAGCTACACTGTCACCGATCTCGGGTGTTGGTGCCAGGGATAGGTCAACAACACCAAACTCAACATTGAGGCGACGGGAAACTTCCCTTCCGACCATCTCCCCCATTCTGGTGATCTTAAAAGCTGTCTTCTTGATGGCTTCTGATATCTCGCCGAGGTCAGGGTCCTTGAGTTCCCTGATGGTGGAGTTCACGACCCCCGGACCGCTTACGCCGACATTGATAACACAATCAGGTTCACCAATGCCGTGGAATGCGCCGGCCATGAACGGATTATCTTCCGGTGCATTGGCAAAGACGACGAGCTTTGCACATCCGATCCCATCGTCATCCTTTGTTGCTTCAGCAGTCTTCTTGATGATCTTTCCCATCATTGCCACAGCGTCCATATTGATGCCTGCTTTTGTGGTAGCCACGTTGATGGATGAACATACCTTATTGGTGCTTGCAAGTGCCTGAGGAAGGGAATTGATAAGTTTTATGTCTCCGGGAGTTGCTCCTTTATGCACAAGGGCAGTGAAACCTCCAATAAAATCAATTCCAACATCTTCTGCTGCACGGTCAAGTGTCTTTGCAATAGACACATAATCATCCGTATCACAGCTTTCAGCAACGATAGCGATCGGAGTTACAGCTATGCGTTTATTGATGATGGGAATTCCGTAGAGGTTCTGTATCTCTTCAGTGGTCCTGACAAGGTCCTTAGCATAACCGGTGATCTTCTCATAGATCCTTTCATTGAGCACATCGATATCATTGTGACAGCAACCACGAAGATTGATGCCCATTGTAACGGTTCTGATATCGAGATTCTCCGCTTTGATCATATGGATGGTTTCCAGTATCTCTTCCGGATGGACAAGCATATTTGATCCTCCTTTTAGATCCTGTGCATGAAGCGGAATGCATCTTCGTGCTGTACACGTACTTCCACTCCAAGTTTTTCCCCTTCTTCGGACATTGCTTTCTGGAATGCTGTGAGATCGAAGTTCTCATCTTTCACCCCTGCCAGCATTATCATGGTGAACAGGTCTTCCATAAGGGTCTGGCTGATATCAACGATATTCACATTGAAATCTGCCATCACCTTTGTGATATTAGCAACAATACCTATCTTGTCGATACCGATAACAGTGATTATGAAGCGGGTTGAGGTCATTTCTCTATCCTTCTCTAAATGATTAATTGAATGTGATGCTGAGCTATACTATGTGATGGATTATAGCTCTTTACCTTTTGCAAGGAAATATTCCGGGAGAATAAAAATATCAATTTGATCCAGAGATCCAGGTAGAAAGTAGAAAAAATAGAGAAAACATTAAGAAAAAGTGAATATTGCAGAAAATACCGCATATTCACAAAGGCAGATTATTGTTCATTCATGTCGAAGGTCATGACCTGACCGTTCTCATCAGTGATTGTCATAACCCCATCGATAATTGTCATTTCTGATTTGACATTGTCGGATGCATCGTAGCTGGTCCAGATAACCATCTCAGCTTCTTCTGACCAAAGGTATTCAATTTTAGCAATATCTTCTGTAACAGGTTCGATCTCGACGACTGCTTTGCATAGCGTCACTCCGTTAATAACCTCGGTCCCGACGATCTCCATATCCATACTCTCACCGGTTTGTGGGTTTGATGCTTGCCATGTAGTTCCCACAGGACACCATTCATTTTCAGCATCTTCCGGTGTTGTGACAGTTATCTCCACATCATCATCAGTATATGTCATTGTCCCAGTATCGTCGCCAGCACATCCTGCAGCCATCATAGTGATAGCAATCAATAATATCAACCAGATTTTGTTCATAGTAATTCCCCATAATAAGTTCAGTTTGTTAGGACTTAAGCATATCGAAGGCTGATGCCATCTTATTCTAGAGGCTTTAAAATAAATCGATCTCGCAGGCGTTTTCTGGAAACGCCTACCTTTCAATTGTAGAATATGAAAAGACCCGCAATGTAGGCAACATATGTGATAAGGATCACACCGCCTTCCCACCTGTCAAGTCGTTTTCTTGTTATTCCAAAGATCACAAGCATCAGCATGATAAGGATCATAACCGGGAAGTCATAGTTAATGGACTGAGAGAGAATAGGAAGTGTTCGGATCTGTGAAGAGAATCCCAGTATCATTGCAATGTCCATTGTGTTGGCTCCAAGGATGTTGCCTATGGAGAGGTCCTGATGTCCCTTCAATGTTGCAGATATAGCAGTTATGAGTTCTGGTAATGATGTTCCAAGGGCTACAAGTGTGAGTCCGATAATCATTTCAGGGATTCCCAGCCAGTATGCGATCTCAGTTCCGGAATCTACGAGTAGGCGGCTGCCGATGACCACACAGGCTGAGCCAAGTATGAAATAGAAGATATCAGACTTCATTTCTTTCAGAGATACCTTTTCCCTCTTCTTTTCCGACCCATCGAATATTGCAGACTGGAGGCGGTAGTTATAGTAAAGGAATCCTACGAAAATAGCAAGCAATATCAGACCATCAATTGATGTTAGAACGCCATCCAGTGTTAAAGCTATAAGTGTGAGTCCTGAAAAGAGCATGATGGCACCTTTATGGAGGAAACCTCCATCTTCCAGGGGTATTGCCTTTATCGTTATGACCAATCCCAGTGCCAGGCCGATATTACAGATAGCTGAGCCAACTGCGTTTCCTATGGTGAGGTCAGTGTGACCAATATATGCAGCTATTGCAGAAACTGTGAACTCGGGAGCAGTTGTGGCAAAGCTTACAATTGTGGCCCCTATAATGATCTTTGGAAGCCCGCTTTTTGTTGAAATGGATACTGCGGATTCGATGAACCAATCCGCCCCCTTAGTAATCAGAATAAGGCCTAACAGGAAAAGCAATAAAGTCGAGATCACCATGGTCTCCCTTATAGCTTTCCATCACATTTAAATTGAATGTCTTAATCTTCGCTGGTAATAACAAGTACGGGTCCGACATCTGCTGCAATAATCCAGCGTGTGAGACTGCCAAGCGGATCTCTCCTCAGGGACTCGGATCCCATGACCGTAAGGTCCACAGCTTTTTCTTCTGCTATTCTTATAAGATCTCTACCGATATCCTCGCTGCTGAGAACGATCTTTTCAGCTGGGATCCCTGCTTTTTTAGCTTCGTTCATTGCATATTCCATGTTAGCTTCGATGTTCTCTTTGACAACTGCCAGCATCTTCTCAGAGAGCTCTTTTGGAAAGATGGATTCAAGTTCCCTTCTTTTTTCCAGATAGACGATTATGAGATTGCCGCCTTCTTTTTCTGCAACATGAAGTGCATGATCGACACCCCTTTTTGACATTTGTGTCTCATCTATTGGAACAAGGATGTTCCTGTATGCTATATCCCCCATAATGACAACTCCATTAGTTTATTTGCATTCCATCTATTTACCGGATTCCCTTTTATTCCAGCCCGAGTACTGTAACAGCAGCAACGATCAGTACACCAAGCCCAACCATTCTCACAGCATGTTTTATGACACTTTGCTTTGCTATCTTCCCAGAATAGATCCCCAGTATGGCAAGAACTGAGATGCTTAATACGACAGCTATCTCAAGAGCCATCTCGTCAAAGAAATAGAAAGGTGAGATCGGGACAAGGGATCCCATAAAGCTCGAACCACCATGAGCTATGGAATCGTTCCATATCTTCTTCTTTGTCTGAGCCTCCAGATCAGTTGATTCCAGACTTCTTAGCAATGGTTTCTCGAGTTCAGCCAGGTTTCCGTATTCTACAGCACTCTCTGCAAGATAGGATCCAATACCATTGGTCATGGCAAGAGCGACCGCACCTCCAAGGGCTGCATTTATGATAATTGACGGATCGTCAACAACATGTGACGTTGCGATTACCACACCAAGCACAGCCAAAAGACCATCGATGCTGCCCAGAATGATGTATCTTCCCTGTTCTTTATTAAACTTCATATCCAATTCTCGGCCGGGTCTTTTGAACTTTCGCAGGTGATCAGAAGAGGACGGCCTGATAAAACATTAAACCGTAGACCTGATCACCATACCAGAACATCTGCCCTCTTTTCAACCATATGCTTGTGGAAAGCAGATTCTGGAATTTCAAATGCTTATTTGTTCATACTTTTGATTCATACATTCGTCAATGGCTTCGCTGGACTAAACTGCTGACGATTGTTGATTGAGGACTGGTTTGATACCCAGGAATAGTCAGATAGCACCCATACCCGATATTCATATTGTATCTGTAAGTACATAGACTTTACGAAAAAGTAACCAGAGGAACTTATCCTTAAAACGGAGAAATAGATACGCAATGGATTATTTCCCTGAGAGAGAAAGATCAAACAGCATATGTTCAAGTATCGTAAATCTCTGACCAAGGATGAACATGTTTCCAAAATGGTTGGTATATAAATATCAACTCTCAAGTCATCCTACAAGAGCTTCTATATAGCGATTCCAAATATTGCCAAAATTAATTTTCTGATGGGATTTAGGAAGATCATCGAGAGCGAAGATGGAATGTTGATTGGGGTTGATTGTGGTTGATTGAGTCTCATTATAATATATTTTTCATTTTATCAGCTCTGTTACCAACTTCGGTTTATTAGTATCCTATTCTGGGTTTAAAAACCATTATTAATCAATAATTCAAATTTAAAGAGTACACAAAAACAGGAGAAATAAAAATGTCAAATTCACAAACAATGTCAACAGAAGAGCTGTTTGCACTCCCAAAGAATAAATTTATTGACAGATGTAAAGAATGGTGCAATGAGTTCAATGATGGAAAACCTATGAAAACTGATGAAAATAATCCATGTCCAGTTCACATATGGGTTGCACTTAATGAGGAAAAATGTGCTCATGATACCGTTGCAACTGTTGCACAGTGTCCTGTATGCGACCAACCAATGTGTCCGGATTGCATGAATCACAGTGTCCACCAACTCTCAAGGGTAACTGGCTATATATCCAATGTTAGTGGATGGAATGCTGCAAAAAAACAGGAACTTAAAGACCGCGTTCGATCTGATATAAAATGATATGAAACATACACAAATAGGAAAGTAATGCGGGAACAGAAGCGAATTGTTTAACGTTTTTTTGGGGAGGTTGTCAAACCAGAGTCACAGCCAGTTGGCAAGGTCCCTTTAGCTCCTACTCCCATATTCAATATTATATTTACAGTAAATACGGCTATTGGTTCAAAATATCGTAACCCAAAAAATTTTTTTGAGGTTGGAGTCACCGATAAAGTGCACATGGATATGAAATCGAGCTTTCAGAATAAGTTAAAAAATGCTCATTCGAAGATATATAATAAAAAAACTACGCCATATAAAAAATGTAATTCTGCTTTAAAATCGCGACTTTCATCCATCATTGATTAAAAAAGATGTCAAGCGGCCATATCATGAGCCATTTGTTTGAAAATCGGACTTTTGGACTTGTGGAAAGCAGATTCTATAACATATTCCAATTCCTCCTCCATAAAAGGCTTTTGAAGATAGCCAGCAGGATTTGCAATAGATGCCCTTGCTCTTGTTTCTTTGTCCGGATCTCCGGTAAGAAATATAAATGGAACAAAGTGTGACTTTAGTATTTCAGTTGCAGCTTCAATGCCATCCATTTTTCCCTTCAGGTAAATATCTATGATAACAAGATCTGGTTTTTTCTCTTCAACCATCCTTATAGCATCTTCCCCGGATGTAGCATGTCCTGCAAACTTGTATCCCATATCCAGAAGCTTAAGTTTGATCATCATAGCAACGATCATCTCATCTTCAACTATGAGGATATTCTTTTCTTTCATAGCTCCCTCTCTTGAAATAGAATATCACTTTTCAAAATGTGAAAATGCCGGAGATGATCCGGCATTTTTTAGATGTACCCCCATACATCATATTCAATTCATTTTGCATGCCAAGCGCAGGATTTTCCTTCCTTAACCTTCTTTGACATGATCTCGACTTGCCTGACAGATTGCCAAAGGCCATGGACATTACAGCTTGCTAATGCTTTAAGCTTCATTATCACAGCTTTTGTACCACAGTCTCCACAAATGTTCACACCACGAATGTGGCAGATCTCATATGCACGTATTCCAACAATTTCTTCTGTAGGTTCTACAGTAAATGTTGCTTCTGCTTTCTCATCGGAAGGTGAAAGCTCAACTCTTCCAATCTTCGTATCCCCCAGATACAGTTCTATCCACTCGATATAGTGGTCATCCTGCATTACATGCGGGACTTCTCCGAGCCTTACAGTAACCTCAAATGAACCTTCTGCTGTCATCACATCTTCAGATTCGATGACTGGTACATGCTTCATCTCAGTTTCTGTCATATTCTCAGGATCTTTCAGGTGGTTAATTACTTGTTCGGTCATAGGATCTCACCCCTTTATTAGTATATTATATGCTCTTTGAAAATATATAGTTGCCAGCAATTTGCTGACAACTATTTCTCATGTTCAGAACTTGTAATTCTTCACCGAGTGATACAGGATCACACCGAAGAACACAATTATTACAGCCAGGAGGCCGAAATATGAGACCGGATCCCATACGAACTGCATTCCACCTGTTCCCTCCCATCCTACAAGGACCGTTCCCTGAAGGATTACAGGAGTTACAACGCAGACACCTGCTAATATGAAGATGAACAGGATATCCACGATCTGCCCCAACATGCCTCTTTCTTTTACTGCTTCAGCCATGTCTTTTCCTCCTCAGTCATAGTACTCAAAGTCGAACATGTGTTCCTTTATGGAATTATAGACCCTTATACATCCAATCGTCTCTATACCGATCAATAGTAAGTAGAATACTATGTAGATCGGCCAGATCGTACCGAGTTCAGGCACTTCACCCCAAAGAGTTGACAGGATATTGTAGACAATATATGTCTCTGAGAAGTACAGCAGTCCCAATACAAGCATGATTACTCCTGCATCCTGCTTCAATTTGCTATGATATAATGCTTCATCTGCCATTTTATCTCCTCCTGTTCATCTCCTGTGTGCAGGTTCAGGCCATCCAAGGTCTTCTCCCCAGTCGTGTTTTGATTCTATACTTCTGTATCTCCACGAGAAGTAGAAGTATGCAACAACATAGAACACCAGACCGAAGACAAGGTTGTAGCTGTAACCCCAATTTAGTGTTGACATGATCACGATCGCAAGGAAGATCGTGAAGTATGCAAGATAAGGCTGCAGTGGTCCGACAAATGGACGTACCTTTTGTGTGTGTTCCGGGAACATCTTCCTGAAGCGTATCAGAGAGAATGGGATCATCACATAACATACCAATCCTGATGTGATCGAGAATGTAATGACCTGGTCAAGGAAACCACTGAATGCAAATGCGATCGCAATTGGCATTGTAAAGATAACTGCCCTGTATGGAGTGCTGTATTTTGGATGTACTGCTGAGAACCATGGTGTAAGGAAGTGGTCCCTTGAAAGGGCGAACCATGATCTTGATGAGTCACAGACAGTACCGTTCGCACTTGCCAGACAGGTAAAGAGTGTACCTACTGCCAGGAATGCGACCAGGAACTTAACTCCGCTTTGTGTTGCTGCTTCGTAAAGTGGGTATGCAGAAACACCAAGTTCAGCTGTTGGAATAAATCCTGCACAAACATAGAGTGTCATACCTGCTGCAAGCAACAGTGTGATCATACCAGCCTGCTGACCAAGAGGAACTGCTCTTGTTGGATGCTTACATTCCTCAGCACACATTGCTGCTCCTTCAATACCCAGGTAGAACCAGGGACCGAACTGGAGTGCTGCAAAGATACCAATAAAACCATTTGGCATAGCACCGGAAATAAGATATTCAGGATGCCATGTTCCACCTACCCCGCTGATGGTCATAAAGAAGAACGTAATAATAGCGATCAACGCAGTGAATGTTAAGGCAAAATTAAGATTTAATGCCGCCACAACTCCGCGATAATTCATAAATGTTAATGCTGCAATAACCAGCAATGTGACCGGAAACGTTTGTATCTCCGGGAATATCGATTGCGCTATCCACGCTACGACAATAGCATCGGCAGCTTCCAGAGCAATATATTCCATATAAACAGCAAGACCTACAATAGCAGCCGCACCCGGCCCTACAAATAATCTCGCCCAATCATAAGGTCCTCCTGCAAGTTTTGTGGATGAACCTAGTTCACTAGCGCATAATGCAACCATAATATACATGGTACCTGCAACCAGAAGTGCAAAGAGTGAACCGAGTATACCACCTTTTGCAACTGTGAAGTTCCAACCCATGTATTCACCGACCAACACGATACCGACACCAAGTGCCCATACATGGTATGGACGTAGCGTCTTTACCAGTTCGATCGGTTCATTCGAATTTTCAGACATTGATCCTCCTCCATCTAATTATTTATTCATTGGATACCTTACTAGCGTTTAGCAACATCCAACCTATCAAGGCAAAGGCTATGAGGTAAATAACCCCGTTTATTAAAGTCCACATATCCATATCGTATGCCCCCTTTAGCATTGTTTAGTGTTGATATGACATTGAATTGTCTCATTAAATAGTGACAAATGGCGAATAAAAAAAATGCCAGCGATCTCTCGCCAGCAAAACCATCAATATACTATCTTAGTCTTAGAATGTAAGACCGAACTCTTCGAGTTTCTTCCTTGCACCCTCGTATACCTTGACGTACTCGTCTGTTGGTGTGACGGTTGCAACGTCGTAGCATTCCTGGAAGGTCTTACCCTGTGGTGCATCTGCGTAGTTGTTCTCGTATGATGCAACGAGCTTGTCGAGTACAGCGTTGACGGAGTCGATGTCCATGCCTGCTGTTGCACGTGCGACCTCTCCCATCATCCTTGCTTCCATACCGGTTGTCTTGTCGGTGATGACACCCTTTGCGGATGCGACACCTGAGAGGATCTCACGGCCGGATGCTGTGTCAGTTACTGACTGTGCTGCTGCTTCGAGGAGGCACATCTCTGTGCATGGTCCTGCGCATGGGTAGTACTGGTTACCAGTCATAAGGTCTGTGAACTCACTGATTGTTGCACATGCCCATCCTGCGATCTGGAGTGTTTCCCTGGTGTTGGTGGATCCCCATCTGATGTGGACAGGACCATCAAGGTGCCAGCTTGCACTGCTCATAATCATGGAGTTAATGCTAGTTGCAACATCTACGATTGTTGTTTCTTCAATACCACCAGCGTATCCGCCGAAGATTGGCATCTGCTCGTCCATGATTATGTCACTGTTGCCCTTGTAGTGAGCCATGA
Source organism: Methanococcoides orientis (assembly GCF_021184045.1). Taxonomy (NCBI): domain Archaea; kingdom Methanobacteriati; phylum Methanobacteriota; class Methanomicrobia; order Methanosarcinales; family Methanosarcinaceae; genus Methanococcoides; species Methanococcoides orientis. The sequence continues at coordinate 535,225 of NZ_CP073710.1, read as the reverse complement.
CTGCAATTGCATCGAGGTCGATCTTAAGCTCGTTGAGCTGTGATACTTCGTGGCTGTCACTTGTGACCTGGCCGCCGACACAGTCGGAAGCGATATTTCCCTGAGCGGACAGGGAGGTCTCAGGTCCCTAAACAGCCATACCAGGTCTGCCAGCCATTGCTGCTGCGTTCTTGATGATCCTTGTTTCGGACTTTGCTGCGAGAACTTCGTATGGGCTGCCTGGTATAGGTGGCTTACCACGAACCGTCATCATAACACCATTTACAATTGTGTCAACTTCTTTCTCGAGTGCATAGCTCATGTGAACTGCAGAGAACATATCTTCTGAGATTGGGGAACCTGTTGGACCACCCTGTACTATTGGCTTTCTCTTGTCACCAACAGATCTCTTCTTCATCTGTACTGCATCTCTGCCTGTACCAAGCTGGAATGCTGGCATTGGGTTGTTGATTGCGTCCCAGAGTTCGTCTTCTGTGTATTTGACGATCCTCTTTGTGTCTGTGCAGTAGATACCACACTCAAGGAGCATGTCGAAACCTGCCTTGAAGAGTCTCTCCATCTGGTCCTTGTCGGTTGGAACGAACTCGGTACCAAAGTCAAGGTTGTATTTCTGCTTGAGTTCCATTGCCTTCATAGGAATGGTCATCAGATCCCAGTCATCCTGAGTGCATTTCTCACCGTTCTGTGCGCGGTCATAGAAGTCAAAGCAAGTTACTGATTTTGTGAATGTCATATTAATTACTCCTAATTTATGCGCTCATAAGCTCAAGTGCTACTCTTGCTGCCTCTGCTGCATTTTCGGCTGTGCCGTCTGCACCACACTCAGCGATCCATTCATCTGTGACTGGTGCGCCACCGAACATGATCTTGACTTCGCCTCTGAGGTTCTCTTCTTCAAGTAACCTTACTACATCTTTCTGGCCGAGCATTGAGGTTGTCATAAGTGCGGAACCTACAAGGATCATCTTCTTGCCTTTGTTCTTTGCAATTGCTTCAACAACATCTTCGTTTGGAATATCTGTTCCAAGGTCGAGAATGTCAAATCCATTTGCACCGAGCATTGTTGTAACAAGACGGTGACCGATATCGTGAATATCTCCTTCCTGTACGAATGTTACAGCCATTCCGACACCCTCTTCGTCGCCTTTCTCTTCTGCGAGAATTGGCTCAAGGATCTCCATTGCAGCTTTCATTGCCTTTGCAGACATCATGATCTGTGGAAGGTAGATTGTTGCTGCTTCGAAGTTGTCACCGACGATCTTCATGCCTGGTGCAAGTGCTTCGTTGATAATATCAAAAGCAGTGATTCCTGCGTCAAGTGCTTCCTGTGTCAGTGCTGGGCATCCGTTAATGTCCTGGTTCACAATTGCATTTTTAAGTTTGTCAAAAAGTTCCTGATTTCCCATTTTGTTTCACCTTTTTGTATTACTTACTTTAGATGTAGTCAATGCCAGATCATCACAGGCATTACTAAATAGAACACTGTCTTGAAACTTATATAACCTAGACGATGGCGTTTTTTGAAACTGCATTAAAATATTACATCACCTTCTGAACAGATGGTGCGAATATAATATGGCAAACCCAGGGTTGTTTGACGCCCTCTTTCAAATGTATGTTTTAAGCCGAATTGATGTTGTGATCAAAAAGGACAAAGGCATTAAAATCGACAAAACTAACATACAAAAATGAAATAAAATGAAGACAAAATATCGGAAATATTGTTTTAGTGGCATATCTGTATTCAGAATAATTTAGTATGTATGGAACCCTGCCCTAAAACATAACATTCTTTTGAAAGGACAATAATTTTTAACTATGGTCCCTATTTATATTTACCAGATTAAAGAGGATAAAATTGAACAGAACCAGAACAAATTATATTGTGGACCTCATACTTTTACTACTTTTCATAATCGTAGCTTTTACAGGCTTTTTCATGTATCTTGTAATACCTGAGGGAATTCCACAGGGAAGATACCAGGACTATATGGGACTTACAAAAGCCACATGGACAATGATACACAACAAATCATCCATATTACTGACAGTTTTTGTGGCGGTCCATTTCATACTTCACTGGAAATGGATCACATACATTAAAAGAAACTTTATCGGAAAGAGTGAAAAAAGAAAGGATGAATATCTGTGTGAGGAAAAGTCCCCTGATCAATTTAATTCCTGATCAAAATAATCATGGGTAGTTGATACAGAACTTATTATCACCTGCGAGTTCTCCTTTATGACGTACTCGCTCAGCCCAACATCACTTTTCGGATCACCCCAGTCGTATGTATATCCCAGTCTGGTCCATGGATACTCATCATATGTTGTACGATTAAGGGAATTGAACCATTCGACATGTTCCTGTGAAACGTTCTCGTGGAAATAAAGTTGAGCTTGTGTATCTGTGACCTCAGGGTCAGGAGCTGGTCTGAAAAGATCATCGGGCATCACCCACATTTCCACAAAATATTTATTTCCATTATCATAGGGAAGACCTATAAGCTGCTCCAGCCTAAGCGTTAGCTCATCATCATGTATATCATTCTGCTGAACAAAGCCTTTCAGCTCAGGAATAACCATTACCCAGGTATCTCCCCACCATGTAGACACATTTACTCCGACAGGATAGCTCTCCGGATACTTTGTCCATGTTACAACAAGGACATATTTTTCACCCGAATCTTCCATCCATTGAAGTTCAGTATTCGACTCAGTTATAGGAACCAGTTCTTTGTATACCTCATCCTCTTCAGCAATCATTGCATCCTCAATTGCAGACCTGTAGACATGTTCAAGGCCTGTTACCTCAGGTGAAGATGCAACAACATCATTATTAAGAAAGAAGCCTGCAGATAGTAAAGCAAGTAATACTAATGGTATTGATAATATTAACAACAAATTAGTTTTATTCATTTATTGGTCTTCCAACGTATATGATCCATATTCGGGATATATTTTATTTATATTCGAAATGCCTTATTTAAACTTAATTTATATTTGATTTAGACTACCCAATATCCGATTTAACATAATTATTCTATTTTTTATTTAAGTTAATTTCATCAGTCAAGATAAAGTAGAAGTGCTCTTAAGTTGTGTTTGCACTTTTGACCGGCTCAAACTGATCAGGAAACATTATTAATTTGATCATCAAATGCTTTTGATCAAAAAATCAAGGTTCAGAGATAGCAGCATCTTAAAAATGATATTATAGGGATGAGATAAGCTGTTATTCCATCCTTCCAGAGCTTTCTTTTTGTTTTTCCTTCAGGTGTTTGTGTATCGCGATCTCAATATTACTGCTTAGATCCCTTTCTGTAAATGGCTTGAGTATGTACCCATAGGGTTCTGTTTGTTTCGCCCTTTCCAGAGTATTCTCATCGGAGTGTGCTGTAAGGTACACTACTGGTATTGAGAAGCGTTTTCGAATTTCATCTGCTGCTTCTATTCCATCCATGTCCCCTTTTAGCATTATATCCATGAGCACAAGGTCAGGAAATGTTCCTTCCACCTTGGTAATTGCATCCTTTCCTGTCGCAGCAACTCCCGAAACGCTATAACCAAGGTTCATGAGCCTCTTTTTGATAACCATTGCTACGATAGCCTCATCTTCCACTACGAGTATCCTGGTAGATTTCATATTAACACCTCATCTGTTCTCACGGAAAGTTATCTTAAATTTGGTTCCATTGGTCTTGTCCAGCTCAATTTCACCATCGACCTGGGACGTCAGGTTCGTTACAAGCTGAAGTCCAAGAGATTCTGTATTCTTGAAGTCTATATATTCCGGGAATGGGGTCCCCGTATTACTAATTATTAGCGTGAAGACATCGTTATCTTTCTGGAAATCGATCTCTATGTCTCCTTGTTCACCATTTCCAAAGGCATGTTGTAGTGCATTTGATGTCAGTTCATTGATAATGATACCAAGGGGAACAGCTGTATCCATTCCCAGGAAAACATCCTCAACATTCAAAATCAGATTAACATTTTCCTTATCTACATTATATGAATGGAATAAGTGATCTGTCAGGTTTTCAATGTAATCAGCAAAATCAAGACTTACAAGATCCTTTGACTGATAGAGCTTTTCATGAATCAGTGCAATGGAACGGACACGGTTCTCACTATCCCTGAAGGAGTCAATCACTTCCTGATACTTGAACTTCAGAGATTCCAGATAAAGCATTCCTGAAACAACCTGAAGATTGTTCTTAATCCGGTGATGGATCTCCTTAGTCCTTACATCTTCCATTGTTTTAAGGTTCTCTTCCGCTTCAACACGTTCTGTAATGTCAAGAATTGTACCCTGGAAGTATGTGATACTTCCACCTTCATCCCGCTGAATATATGTATCTTCGTGTATCCAGCGTATGTTCCCATTCTTTGTAACGATCCTGTAATCTTTGTGGAAATTCTTCTTTCCTTCATCTGCACAAGCTTGTAGTTCATTCCATACTATTTTACGATCATCAGGATGTATTATATTACCATATAGCACCTTGCCTGATGTGAATTCTTCAAGTGAATATCCAAATTGGGTTATATTGTCTGAAACGAATTCGACAGGATAGTCCTCTTCATTTTTCCACCAGAACACAACGACCCTGCTGCTGTTAACGGCTGCCTCCATCTTGCTTATGAGTTCATAGGAGTTCTGCAATTCCTTTGAATAGATAGTAAGGGAATCAAGGATCTCGTTCAAACCTTTGGGTATTAAATTGAGATCGAGCTCAACATCAGTATTTGCCCTTGCATCAAAATCTCCCCTCAAAGCTGCTCCGGATATCTTCTTGAAGTCTGCTACGATCTCATCGATCCTGTTTGTAAATGAAGATGCTATAAAAAAGGCCATTAAGCCCATGAAAAAGATAGAGAACAGGTAAATGGAAACCAGGTCGGACCTTATGGAATTAACCCCTGCGAACATTTCCTCGGGAGGTACAACAAGTACAATTGCATAATTACCGGTTTCAATTGGTTCATAGAACATGACGACCTCTTTTGAGGTTGCAGGATCAATGGTGTCAATATGACCACCAACTCCATTCCTTATGTCATCAGCAGCAATACTTATTTGCGGTATATCAAAATCATAGATGGAGCTCGTTCCGATCCATTCCTTGTTAATTGGATGCGAAAGAAGTATTCCTTCGTTGCTAACCATGAAAAGATAACCTGTATCAAAAGCCTTTACACTACTTACAGCCTCATCAACATAGTTTAACGATACATCAACACCGCCGATGCCAACAAATTCCCCATTTCTGATAATAGGTGCATCATAGCTTACCATCAGTGCTCCCTGGTAAAGATAAGGTTCTGTGACCACATTTTGCTTGAGTTTCTTTGGACCCTGATAATATTCAGATACCTCATAATCTACAAGAGGCTCAACACTGATAGGACCATTTATAGTGTTCCAGTATGGTACAAATCTTCCGGTATCGTCATGCCCTTCCGCTCCAACGAATTCAGCATCCCTCCCGTCAAAGGCATTCGGCTCAAAACCAACATATGCCCCAATGAGATTTGGGTTCTCTGCAAGTAGCTCTTTTAACATCTCATTCGTTTCATTACGGTCAGCAGACTCATATTTAACCATAAGTGCTGCCAGTGAGCTTGCTATTGCCATGTTGGCCTTCATATCGGCATTATACTGGTGTGCAAAGCTTTTTGCATTCTGGATAGAGTCATGGTATGCAAGTTGTTCTTCCTGATCCGTAACAGTAGAAATTATAGTAATTGATGAAGCAGACAGTATGAATGAAATGCCTACGACTATATAAAGTACTAATTTAAATTTCAGTGACAGGTCTTTCCATTGCATACTCGGCCCATATATATTTTTAATGATCGATCTTATTCGTTAGCAGTTCTTGAAAGTTCACGGTAGTATGAGAAGAGCTCTTTGCACCAATCAATTGCACTATCCTCAAATGTTATGATGTCCTGATGATCGTATCTTCCCTGGCTATTAAAGAAGCTGATATAGGCACATTTTTCAGTGACATTAAAAGTAGGCGCTTTTAACTCGTCCTTGCAAATTAGAAATGTCGTATTTCCAGATCCTAATATGGCATTCATTTCCTCTTCATAGTCATTTTGCATCCTTTCAAATACAGAATCTGTAACTATCAGATCAAGAACTACCCCCCTGTTCGTAATATCTTTGTAGAATCGGGGAAAATCAGGATGGAAAAATGATACCATTGAACTCATTTCTTGCGAGTCATTGGTGTTGCTTATCAGTTTTTCCGGAATCTCATACATGTGGTCCAGGTCAGGCACAACAAGTTCGATATCTCCCAGGTCACCTATATTGTTAAGAAGTTCTTCCGGAATTGAGTTCAGGTCACGGTCATCCCAATAAAGATCCGATTTATCAAATACTTTCAGCATACTGGAAAGCGGTTTCATGTTCTCGACTATAAGCCGTCCTATAGTTGTCAGTTCATAGATTCCGGTATCATCCTTATGAACAAGACCTGATTCACGGAGTTTCTTTATCTGTGGAAGTATGGAAGAAGAACTAACATCAAGACTTGAGTTGATCGTTTTTATATCTGTGGGGCCATTAAGAAGCAAAAGAAGTAAATTTTCTCTTTTCTCCGAAAGGAAAAGGGTTTCGATCAGGTCTAATACCATTATATATCCCCACCCTCTTGAATGTCTGTTATTTCCATAGATCGATCACAATAATGAACGAACAATTCAGTACACCACTTCAAAGCACTTTCATCAAAGCTCATAATATCATTGTGGTCATAGCTACCGTTCTCGCTCAAAAAGCTGATGTACATGAACCACTCGGACACATCAATTGCCGGTGGTCTTCCTTCACCCTGATATAGTAAGACCCTTGTGTTCTTTGCGGATAAAAGAAAATCCAGTTCTTTCATATTGTTGGTCTTCATTCTCTTAAATGCCGATTCTGAAAGGATCAGTGTAAGACTATTTGCCCTCTCTGCAAGTTCAGAATAGAACTTTGGGTATTCAGGTCTGTAAAAAGAGATTATGGACATTATCTCCTTTGATTTCAGGAGATTTTCTGTAAATTCTTTCGGTATCTCAAATGTATAGTGAAGATCAGGTTCAAGAAGCAGATAGTTTCCTAGTTCATGAAGTCGTTTGAAAAGATGAGGGGGGAGAATATTGATATCGTGTTGCTCCCAGTACTCCTTGTTCTCGGAGATCATACTCAATGTATTGATAAGGGGTAGCATGTTCCTAACGACAAGCTTTCCGATATTCGATAATTTGTAGTTCTCACCCTCTTCGATGATAAGGTGTTTTTCCTTGAGTTTCTTTATCTGTGGCATCATACCACGCGATGTAACATTAAGAGACATCTTGATCTGTTCGATGTCCCGAGGACCTTCCATTAGTAACAAAAGCAGGTTCGTTCTTTTTTCAGAAAGCCAAACATGATCTGTCAGTGACGATGTCATTATACCCCTTTATCCTAAATGCTGCTGATGATATATTTCAGCTTTTATTAGTAACAGCATAATGATTGTTCGTTAGATAAGAAGGTTTCTATTATTATTACGAATGTAAATGAAATTCATTTAAGATTATAGAAATTAAGCTTCAATTGAAGTGAAAAATATAAAAAAAAGAAGAAGTTGTAGCATTTTAACCACAACTACTTGAAGTCTATTTAATAGATATAGTTCTTGAGAGAGTGATGCAGGATCACAGCAAAGAATACAAGGATCACTGCCACCAAGCCGAAGTATTCGAAAGGATTCCAGTCAAATACTACAGGTCCAGTGTCAGCTCCAAGTACAAGTACAGGAGCTATTACACAAATACCTGCGACAACGAAGATGAACAGGATATCTGCGATCTGCATGATAATACTACCTTTTGCTTCAGATTTTGCCATATTTCCACCTCCTTAATCGTAATAGTTAAAGTCGTACATGTGTTCCTTGATGGATTTGTACACAGTGATGCAACCGATGGTCTCGATCCCGAGCAAAAGTACCAGGAACAAGAGGTAGACCGGAAAGATGGTACGAAGTTCGGGCACTGCATCCCATAGAGTTGATATTATTCTATAAAAGACAAATGTCTCTGAGAAGAACAAGAGTCCTAATACGAGAACAATAATGCCTGCATCTTTTTTGAGGTCGTTGTGATATTTTGTCTTATTCACCATTTTTCTTCCTCCATTATCTCCTGTGTACGGGTTCAGGCCATCCGAGGTCTTCTCCCCAATCGTGATTTATCTCAATGCTCTTATATCTCCACGAGAAGTAGAAGTATGCTATTACGTAGAACAAGAGTCCAAAGATAAGGTTGTAATTGTATCCCCAGTTAAGGGTAGACATGATCACAATGGCAAGGAAAATCGTAATGTATGCAATTGTTGGCTGCAGAGGACCCACAAACGGGCGGACCTTCTGGCTGTGCTCCGGGAATAACTTCCTAAAGCGGATCAGGGAAAATGGGATCATTACATAGCAGATTAAACCTGATATGATTGAAAAGGTGATGACCTGATCGAGGAAACCACTAAATGCAAATGCGATCGCGATAGGCATTGTGAAAATGACTGCCCTGTATGGAGTGCTGTAACGTGGATGCACGTCAGCGAACCAATTTGTCAGAAATTTATCCCTTGAAAGGGCAAACCATGACCGTGATGCGTCACAAACTGTACCGTTTGCGCTTGCAAGACAGGTGAAAAGTGTACCGATTCCGAGAGCTGCAATGAGGAATTTAGAACCTGTTGCTGTTGCTGCTTCAAAGAGTGGGTATACTGAAGAACCGAGTTCTGCGGCTGGGATGAGACCTGAACATAAGTAGAGTGTCATACCTGAACCGAGAAGAAGGGTTATCATGCCTGCTTGCTGTCCGAGAGGAACTGCTCTTGTTGGATGTTTGCATTCTTCTGCACACATTGCTGCTCCTTCGATACCAAGGTAGAACCAAGGTCCAAATTGCAGAGCTGCAAAGACACCTATAAAACCGTTAGGTATAGCTCCTGATATGAGATATTCCGGGTGCCATGTGCCGGCAAATCCGGTAATGTTCATGAAGAAGAATACTATGATAGCTATCAATGCTGTGAATGTGAGTGCAAAGTTAAGATTAAGAGCAGCTACGACTCCACGATAGTTCATAAATGTTAAGAATGATATAATTAACAATGTAACCGGGAATGTATCTATTTCCGGGAAGATCGAATTTGTGATGGATGCAACGACAATAGCGTCAGCAGCTTCCAGAGCAATGAATTCCATATATACTGCAAGACCTACAAGTGCGGCTGCACCGGGTCCTACGAATAATCTTGCCCAATCATAAGGTCCGCCTGCTAGTTTAGTTGATGATCCTAGTTCACTGGCGCATAAAGAAACCATTACAAACATGGTACCTGCAACCAACAATGCAAAGAGTGAACCAAGTATTCCACCTTTTGCAACTGTAAAGTTCCAACCCATGTATTCGCCTACCAGAACAATACCAACTCCAAGCGCCCATACGTGATAAGGGCGGAGTGTCTTTACGACACCATGTTCCGAATTTGTATTTCCAGACATTTAATTCTCCTTAAAAACCACAATTATTTTGAGACTTTACTGGCATCTAATAACATCCAACCTATCAAAACAAAACAGGTCAAATAGATGATTCCATTGATTATAGTCCATGTATCCATTTTCATGCACCTTTACTTTCTAGCAATCAAAATTCTATGTAATCAGCACGAAAATCCTTAAAGGATAGATTACTCTTGATTTACTGAATTTCTGGCACAAATTACATTATGGTATTTATATTTTTTTGTCAACATATAACCGGAATTTGCTTGCCGAACTATTTAATATATATAGTTTTACATTACGATTGTTAAAAAATTGTTAACATAGAAATAGAACGATTAGACATTATAAAAAAAACAATACGCTTTGGCAGGAGATAAGATCTAGTATATATATATTGTGCACATGGACATTAAGTTTTTTTAAATAGAAAGGAATGTTGCCGCACACAATATTATTGAAAATTGGACCTTTGAGATCAATCCATCAGACCTAAGAAATATTTTAACCTCAGTTCTCGGCAAATGACAATTAAGGATTTGTTAAATTGAATTTGATTTAGTCTTAAAATGTTCATGATACTAATATATAGATCAAACAGGAAGTTCCAGATTATTTCATTTTAAAAACTATCAAAAGCATGTCTGCATCAATGTTAGTAGCGATGAATAAGGACTATGCCATTGAAAGCTGCTACAATGGATATCCAATAAATTAATTAGTTATTGATCTGTGATCGCAGCAAATAGCACAATATTTGCGGAATCTAATATATACGTAGTAGAAAAGAAAAAAAGAATGCCAGCAAATAATGCTGGCAAAAGGATCTTGTAAAGATCTTAGTCTTAGAATGAAAGACCGAACTCTTCGAGTTTCTTCCTTGCACCCTCGTATACCTTGACGTACTCGTCGGTTGGTGTAACGGTTGCAACATCATAACATTCCTGGAAGGTCTTACCCTCAGGAGCATTTGCATAGTCGCCTTCGTATGATGCAACGAGCTTGTCGAGTACAGCGTTGACGGAGTCAATGTCCATGCCTGCTGTTGCACGTGCGACTTCTCCCATCATCCTTGCTTCCATACCGGTTGTCTTGTCAGTGATGACACCCTTTGCTGCTGCGACACCTGAGAGGATCTCACGGCCGGATGCTGTGTCAGTTACTGACTGTGCTGCTGCTTCGAGGAGGCACATCTCGGTACATGGACCTGCACATGGATAGTACTGGTTACCGGTCATAAGGTCTGTGAACTCACTGATTGTTGCACATGCCCATCCTGCGATCTGGAGGGTTTCCCTGGTGTTGGTGGATCCCCATCTGATGTGGACAGGACCATCAAGGTGCCAGCTTGCACTGCTCATGATCATGGAGTTAAGGCTGGTTGCAACATCTACGATTGTTGTTTCTTCAATACCACCAGCGTATCCGCCGAAGATTGGCATCTGCTCGTCCATGATTATGTCACTGTTGCCCTTGTAGTGAGCCATGACTGCAATTGCATCGAGGTCGATCTTAAGCTCGTTGAGCTGTGATACTTCGTGGCTGTCACTTGTGACCTGGCCGCCGACACAGTCGGAAGCGATGTTACCCTGAGCTGACAGGGAGGTCTCAGGTCCCTAAACAGCCATACCTGGCCTACCAGCCATTGCTGCTGCGTTCTTGATGATCCTTGTTTCGGACTTTGCTGCGAGAACTTCGTATGGGCTGCCTGGTATAGGTGGCTTACCACGAACCGTCATCATAACACCATTTACAATTGTGTCAACTTCTTTCTCGAGTGCATAGCTCATGTGAATTGCAGAGAACATATCTTCTGAGATTGGGGAACCTGTTGGACCACCCTGTACTATTGGCTTTCTCTTGTCACCAACAGATCTCTTCTTCATCTGTACTGCATCTCTGCCTGTACCGAGCTGGAATGCTGGCATTGGGTTGTTGATTGCGTCCCAGAGTTCGTCTTCTGTGTATTTGACGATCCTCTTTGTGTCTGTGCAGTAGATACCACACTCAAGGAGCATGTCGAAACCTGCCTTGAAGAGTCTCTCCATCTGGTCCTTGTCGGTTGGAACGAACTCGGTACCAAAGTCAAGGTTGTATTTCTGCTTGAGTTCCATTGCCTTCATTGGAATGGTCATCAGATCCCAGTCATCCTGGGTGCATTTCTCACCGTTCTGTGCTCGGTCATAGAAGTCAAAGCAAGTTACTGATTTTGTGAATGTCATTTTAATGTCTCCCCAATTTATGCGCTCATAAGCTCAAGTGCTACTCTTGCTGCCTCTGCTGCATTTTCGGCTGTGCCGTCTGCACCACACTCAGCGATCCATTCATCTGTGACTGGTGCGCCACCGAACATGATCTTGACTTCGCCTCTAAGGTTCTCCTCTTCAAGTAATCTTACTACATCTTTCTGGCCGAGCATTGAGGTTGTCATAAGTGCGGAACCTACAAGGATCATCTTCTTGCCCTTGTTCTTTGCAATTGCTTCAACAACATCTTCGTTTGGAATATCTGTTCCAAGGTCGAGAATGTCAAATCCATTTGCACCGAGCATTGTTGTAACAAGACGGTGACCGATATCGTGAATATCTCCTTCCTGTACGAATGTTACAGCCATTCCGACACCCTCTTCGTCGCCCTTCTCTTCTGCGAGAATTGGCTCAAGGATCTCCATTGCAGCTTTCATTGCCTTTGCAGACATCATGATCTGTGGAAGGTAGATTGTTGCTGCTTCGAAGTTGTCACCGACGATCTTCATGCCTGGTGCAAGTGCTTCGTTGATAATATCGAATGCAGAGAGACCTGCATCGAGAGCTTCCTGTGTCAGTGCTGGACATCCGTTAATGTCCTGGTTTACTATTGCATCTTTAAGTTTGTCAAAAAGTTCCTGATTTCCCATTTTCATCACCTTTTTAATAGCAGTCTTACAGCCCGATCGGAAAGTCTTGTTTTCCCGAAAGGTCGTTTGTCCTGTTCAACTGCAAATAATCCTTGCGAATACTCGTATTTAACCTTTTCTAATTTGAAACCAATGTATTTATACTTATAAAACCATATCAACAGACATGGTAAAAACAGAAATGATTCCTATTCAAAAAAAATTGACTCACCAGGAACTTAACAAAAGGATACGATATATTGAGACATTGATCAAAGTACTGGATCGTTTATACTTTATCCGTTACAGATATACGGGAGACTCCGTAGAGGAAGCTGCAAGCAAGGTTGGCGTTACTAAAAAGGTTGCATATGTATGGCAAAAAAGGTGGAATAAGGATGGATATGCAGGATTACTACCCAGGCATGGCGGGGGCAGACCTTCTAAATTAAGCGAAGACCAGAAGAATGATCTGAGGATATACCTGAGGGTGCAAAAGAGCTGGACAACTACCCAGGTTGCCAACCTTATCAAAGAGAAATTTGGAGTGGAGTATTCATTAAAACAAGTTAGGATTATTATGAAATCTCTCGATTAAAAGAGTACTTTATTTTGTTCATTTCCCCATATTTTCTTTTTTTCTGCACTTATGTAGGTATATAAACAAGAGTTGGCAATATCTTTATATAATATACACCTAAACCGGAAATAAATGTTTGATTTTAAGACAAATTTTTCCTTTTAAGGGATATTTCACCATGATTTTGAGCGTTTTCATTAAGTTTAATTTTTGCCGGAAGGTCCTTTCCGCTTCGTTCAAGCTCGCGTCAGGGCACACAAGAATACTTTGAGTTAAACTTATGTGTATGACGCCTATTTGATACATCCACCTGAAAGATCGATATTACTTATTATTACAACTAAAAGGGCTAAAATAATGAAAATGGATGCAAGATGTACGTATTGCCTTCTTTCAAGAGTGCACTATGAAGCACAGCTTTCAACCAATGACACCGAGCTTATACACAAGACCATGCTTGCAGGGATCGATGTGCTCAAAGAGACCTACAAACCAGGAGTAGCTGCCGGAGTAGTATCAACAGCCATCCACAGGAAGGCTTACGAAATGCTCAATGATGAGGACCCATATTTTGAGCTCAGGCAATTAAGCAACCGGATCGCACAAAAAGTGTATCCATATGCACATTCCCTGGTTTATGCTGGCGATCCGACAGACGAGGAAATGTTCAGAAGGGCAGTACTAGCATCTGTTATTGGAAATTTCTTCGATTTCGGCATCATGGGATTTGACGTTGGAGAAGACGTTTTTGATGAGACCTTTGCGGAAATATTCCGGAAAGGGCTTGATGTGGACGATACCTCCGAGATGTTCAAAATGCTTGATGATGTTGTATATGTGGTTGACAACTGCGGAGAGATTATCCTTGACACCCTTGTTTTTGACATCATCAGGAAAGTTGGTGGCAAGATCACACTCGTAGTACGCGGCGCCCCCATGCTTACTGACGTCACAATGGAGAATGTACGGGAGCTGGAGCTGGACAAGAAAGTTGATCGAGTGCTGACCACAGGATCAAATGCAGTAGGTGTCTGCTTTGAGGAAGCACCCCCTGAGTTCATCGATGCCCTGGAGAATGCCAGCCTGATAATAAGCAAAGGAATGGCTAACTACGAAACCATGTCCGAAAGGAATTTTGAAGCAATTGCATATCTGCTTCGTACCAAATGCGAAGCGGTAGCAGAAGACATGGGCCTTGAGATGGGATATTCCGTAGCAAAGCTCGTGAGATGAGATCAGGAAGATTGTGTGAAAGTAGTTATCTATTATTAGAACATATCAATGCGTAATCTAAAGCATGTGAATAAGTTCAAAATACTTTCACCGATGGTCTGACATACCATCACAATAATACCAATAACAGGTGTAAATATGTGCGAACTGAATGCAATAGTTATCAACGGTGATGAAAGGGAATTGGTTATGGAATCAGTCACTAAAATGGTGGTTGATGGGGATTCCATAGAACTTACCGGAATATTCGGGGAAAAGACGATCATCTTTGGTTCAATAAAAGAGGTCGATTTTTCAAAAGGGGAAACTATAATTATTGGAAATTGAATTAACAGGAGCAACAGGAGATATATCAGTAACCTCAGACACTTTTTTACTGTGGTAACATATGCTCTGGTGCCAGACTGACGTTCATACTGTATACTTATACTGAAATGTGTCAAATTCGTAATGGAAGGTACATTAAATGACTAAAGCTAAAGTTGCAATAAACGGATACGGAACCATTGGTAAGAGAGTGGCAGATGCTGTAATGCTTCAGGATGATATGGAGATCATCGGTATTGCAAAGACTCGCCCTAACTTCGAGACTGTAATTGCACAGGAGAAAGGATATCCTGTCTACACTCTTGCGGACAGGGTAGAAGCAATGGAAAAGGAAGGCATCGATGTTGCAGGTACCGTTGAGGAAATGATCGAAGCAGCCGATGTTGTGGTTGACTGTACACCAGGTAAAATTGGTGCTACTAACAAGGAACTTTACGAGAAGGCAGGCACCAAGGCTATCTGGCAGGGTGGCGAAGCACATGACCTTGCAGGTTGCTCCTTCAACGCTGAGACCAACTACGAAGAGGCTCTTGGCAAGGACTTCGTAAGAGTCGTTTCCTGTAACACAACCGGACTTTGCCGCGTTCTTTCACCACTCGATAAGGAGTTTGGGGTAAAGAAGGCACGTGTAACACTTATGAGAAGATCTGCTGACCCTAATGATATCAAACACGGCCCTATCAATGCTATCGTCCCGAATCCTATCACATTGCCCTCACACCACGGCCCTGATGTAAAGACCGTTATACCCGGCATTGACGTTGCAACAACAGCAGTCAAGCTTCCTACAACATTAATGCACATGCATACCATCAACCTTGAGCTTGAGAAGGAATGTACTGCAGAAGATGTCAAGAATATCCTTGCAGAGCAGAGCCGTGTCAGGTTCGTTGGACAGGGAATCACATCCACCGCCGAGATCATGGAACTCGCAAAGGACCTTGGAAGGCCAAGAGGTGACATGTGGGAGAACTGCATATGGGATGAATCCATCACAATGTATGAAGGAGAACTTTACTTCTTCCAGGCGATCCACCAGGAATCAGATGTCATTCCTGAGAATGTGGATGCCATCCGCGCAATGATGGAGCTTGAGAGCGAGGGACAGAAGTCCATTGCTGAAACGAATAGTAAAATGGGCATCTAATCTGCCCATCATTTTTTTATCAATATGATAACTTTTCCACAGGCGCTGGAATTGTGTGATCTCTTATCAGATGCCGCAGGAAATGCAATTTCCAATCTTGTCGATACATCTGAAGCTTTCGAAACAGTCTATGTCGGTGCTGATGGGACCGATACCAAACTGATTGATGACGTATCAGAGAAAGCAATACTTGAGGTCCTCCGGGAAAATGGTCGTTCAATGAGGATCTTAAGTGAGGAATTCGGAGAGATAAAGCTGGGTGAAGATCCCGAATTTTCCATTATTCTGGACCCGCTTGATGGCACATACAATGTTGCCAATGGCATTCCTGTCTACAGCATTTCAATTGCAATTGGTAATCCGGACCATACTTCTGTTTATTTTGGATATGTGAAGAACCTTGCAAATGGGGATGTTTTCCATGCAGGGTTGGGAAAGGGAGCATATTTTAATGGTCAAAGGATCGCACCTTCCAGAAATCATGCCCTGAACACATTCTGCATAAGCCTCTATGGATATCGCAAGAATGTAGAAAGGACAGTGGATCTTTGCAAGAGCGTTCGCAGGATAAGAATACTCGGAAGCGTGGCTTTGGAGCTATGTTATGTAGCATCCGGGCGGCTTGATGCATTCGTTGATGTTCGCGGTTCCCTGCGTCTTGTGGATGTTGCTGCCGGAAAGTTGGTAATAGAGGAAGCCGGAGGCAAGGTTACCGATGGAAAAGGCTCCCCGCTTAAGCTCAAAGGAAGTGTTATAAATCCACTTTATATGGTAGCTTCGAACGGATATGCACATTCTGATATATTGAACCTTATAGAGAGGCACTAAAATGATCATCAAAAAGATCGGGATAGTATCGCGGTGTGACCATGAAGATGCACTTGAGATGGTAAGGAATATCGTAGAACACTTCAATTCGAAAGTTGAGATCGCCATAACTCCTAAAACTGCCGAACCCCTGAACCTACATGATGTGGAGATCACACCAGTGGAAAAGATGAGGGAAAAGGACGTCGAACTTCTAATTTCCGTAGGGGGAGACGGCACAGTACTTCGCAATATTGCCCGCATGGAGGACCCGCTTCCAATATTAGGTATAAACATGGGAACACTTGGATTTCTTGTGGATGTAAATCCATCAGAGGCAATTGAGACCATTGAAAAAGTTCTGAAAGGTTTCAAGTACAGTGAGCGTTCCCGCCTTTCCGTCAATCTCAACGGGGAAAAGATACCACCTGCAACCAATGAAGTTGTGCTCACAACAGCAAGACCTGCAAAGATACTTACATTCAGGATAACTATCGATGACCGGAAAGTGGAGGACATACGTGCCGACGGCGTTGTGATTGCGACCCCGACGGGATCTACTGCATATGCAATGAGTGCTGGCGGACCTATCATCGATCCAAATGTCAATGCAACGCTAATTGTACCCCTTGCACCTTTCAAGTTATCTTCAAGACCATGGGTAGTTCCTGCAGAGAGCCTTATCAAGGTCGAGATGATCATTCCGGAAAAGGAAGCAGCCCTTGTAGTTGACGGGCAGTACACCCATAATATACAGGAGAACGATGTTGTTACCCTTACAATGTCCAATTTCCCCGCAAGATTTGTAGAAACATCCGCAAGCGGTTTTTATGAGAGAGTAGAGAGCAAGCTCAGATAATTGAAAAGTAGGTTCAAAACCTACATATTTATATATTGCTTTCTCAAACAACGAGTGGGAATCAATACTATGTCAAACACTGATTATTATTCCAAAAATGAACTTATGAACTTCATCGATACGAAACCTCTTGACATCGAGATATGCGATGTAACATTGAGGGACGGTGAACAAACCCCAGGCGTAGCTTTCACAAAGGAAGAAAAGATCGATCTCGCAATGGAACTTGATGCCATAGGCGTCGAGGTTATCGAAGCTGGATTTCCTGTTGTCTCCAGTTCTGAGAAAGAGATCGTCAAAGAGATCAGCAATATGGGGTTAAACTCAAATATTTGCTGTCTTGCACGCTCTGTGATAAGTGATGTTGACGCAGCGATAGATTGCGATGTTGATATAGTAAGCATCTTTATTGCGATGTCTGACCTTCATTTAAAGTTCAAGTATCACAAAAGTTGCGCAGACGTATTCAGCTGTGCAATGAGCAGCATTGAGCATGCAAAAGACCATGGCCTTAAGGTCAGGTTTGCAGCAGAGGATGGCACCAGGACCGATGTGGAAACTCTCAAAAAAGCGTTCATTGCAGCTGAAGAATATAAGGTCGATTATGTCAGTATCGCAGATACTATTGGCATTTTAAGCCCTGCAACAACCCATTATCTTGTGTCTGAGATAAATAAAGTGGTTAATACCCCTATTTGCATCCACTGCCACGATGATCTGGGAATGGCAACTGCAAATACTCTTGTAGCTGCAGAGGCCGGTGCAAAACAATTGCATACAACGGTCAATGGTATTGGCGAACGAGCAGGCAATGCATCCCTTGAAGAGTTGCTTGTTGCATTAAGGGTACAACATGGTATTGAAAGATATGATACTACGAAACTTACAGGGATCTCAAATAAGCTTCAGGAATATTCCGGATTACCAATTGCTGTAAATAAGTCCGTAGTTGGCAAGCATGCTTTTACACATGAATCCGGAATTCATGTAATGGCCATTCTGGAAGAACCGCGAACCTATGAACTTTTTAGTCCTGAAATGGTAGGCGGAAAGCGCAACCTCATAGTAGGCAAACACACCGGGAAAAAAGCACTAAAAGGAATAGTCGAAGATCTTGGATATAACTTAGAAAATGATGAGCTCTGCGATCTTATTCTTAAAGTAAAGAACTGTACAGAGGTTAAAAAAGGATTATCTCGTGAAAGGCTGGAAACCCTTATTCAAACTGTACAATCCCATCAGGGATGAATGAGTTCAATATTTTTCAGAATCGAGATCGAAGTTTAAAAAAATATCAAAAACTGCATGTAAGATTATTTGCATGCAGAACATCCATTCTAATAGGTTTTTATGGAACTTTAAGTTGAGGTGAATCTTTTTTGCTTTATATTTTCAGCATCTTCCTCATCATAATAGTTCATCTGGTTGTTATTAAGTATTACAACATAATCGGATGAATTTCGTAAAGCTGTTGAGAATCCGGGTTCAACACCAAAGATAATGGTCTCTTTCCCATGTTCATTGGCCTTACTTAGAAGTGGTTTGAAATCAGCATCCCTTGTTACCAGTGCAATAGTATCAATTGTAGGGTTGTAAACAAGTTCCATTCCTTCTACTGCAAGACGTACATCAACATCACTGGAACATATGATAGGTTCGAACCCATTGTTCTCTATTGCCTCTACAAGTTTGTCCGAGGCATATTGGTTCAGGAATACCCTGCCGATCTTGACATTGCCATATTCTTTTAATACATCGCGTATTTCTTCAAGATTTACATTAAATTCCTTACGTAGTACATTAGGCCCATCTACAAGGAGTCCTATACGCCTCCTGTCGGTTTCCTTTTTTGTACTAAGATATTTGACAATGGAACCAAATCCAGTTTTAACGTTCTGCATGCTTCCCTCAATTTAATTATTAATATAATAAATTCCCTAATAGATTATAATGATTATGTCGGTCGGTTATTGCATTATCCATGGACTTGGACCACACCTGGATTACAAGTGATCGATACAAATTGCAATATGTCCCTCCATCCCTTACTTTTAAGAAATGAGCAACTATTATTTAGTATCTCCGCTTGATAGTATTAGCTTTACAAAAGAGAAAATGGAAATCTGTAGCTGCTAACGGTTACCAGTCTGGAGAACTATTATGATAATAATGATGGTAACATATTTATTAAAAGAAACCATATTTTATATAGCACATTTAACACATTTTTTGGCAGGAAATGCTACATAGCGATTGAGACTCGCTACAATTAATTAAAGGTGAGCATAAATTGACAAACGATTTGCCTAAAATACTGGTCGTCGATGATGAGAGTACAAATCTTGAAGTGATGGAAGCTTATCTTTCAAGTGACTACGAGATTGCTATGGCTACTAGTGGTAAAGAAGCATTAGAACAGGTCAAGCAATTCCAGCCTGACATCATACTCCTCGATATCCTTATGCCGATCATGGATGGTTTCCAAACCTGTAAGTTGCTCAAAACCGACGAAGAAACAAAATTTATCCCCATAATCCTTGTTACAGCCCTATCTGAAAAAGAGGATAGAATAAAGGGCATTGAAGCAGGTGCAGATGAATTTCTCACCAAACCCATTAACATACTTGAACTTAAAAGCAGGATAAGGTCCTTGCTAAAGTTAAAGCACCAGCACGACCTGTTACTTGAAGAAAGGGACACAGCACAGAAGTACCTCAACATAGCAGGTGTTCTAATACTTGTGCTTGATAATGATCAAAACATCATCGAAATTAATAATAAGGGTACCCATGTGCTTGAATGCACCAGAGAAGAAATAATTGGCCTTAACTGGTACAACAATTTTATTCCTGAAGAGTACCGAACTGAATCAAAAGAACGCTTTAACAATCTTGTGAAGGATTCTAGCAGAGATGTAGGCGACATTCCTGAAAAAACTATAATGACGAGAAAAGGGAACGAAAAAATACTTTCATGGAGTGCCATAAAGTTAAAGGATAAAAATGGGAAGACTTATGGAATCCTTTGTTCAGGTGAAGATATAACATTACAGAAAAATGTAGAAAATAATCTTAAAAAAGCGAATGAGCATTTAGATCTGCTTATTAAGATGTCACCTATTGCTACAATTGTAATTAATGAAGAAAACAAGATCCTAAAAGCTAATGAAAGTGTAGCTGAACTTTTGGGTTTTGAAATTAACGACATGCTTCATACACCAATGTCAAAACTTGTTCTTGATAACCAGAATATCGAGTTTACTGATAAAAAAGATATGATAATAGGATTTCTAAAGAAAAATGGAGATTCTATTGACCTTAATGTCTCTACATCTCTTATCAAAAAAAATGATGATGAAAAAGAATTGATCATCAACCTCCAGAACATATCAGAATTACGAGGTCTTTTGATCGATCCTTCGCTGGAAAAACCTTCACTTGAAGAAAGCGGTGATATAAGTGACCTGCCCAAACTTGAATCAGGATATACATATATACAGCATGAAGATGACAACATGGGCACATATGAGATCTTTTCAAAGATGGTAAAACAAGGCAATCCGGGTCTTTGTATCACCAGGGAAAATCCTGCAAAGATCAGGGAAAAATATAATATCCAAAAAACACCGATCGTCTGGCTTACAAAAAACAAAAGTTCAGAATCCCCATCCATTGCCCCTTCCGAGATATTCAAACTTCACCCAACGATTGAAAATTTCATGAAAAAAGCACAGGAGGGGATTATACTAGTTGATGGACTGGAATACCTTATCCTTGAGAATGATTTTAAGTCTGTGGTTAAGTTCATTGAGCAAACCAATGACAGCATAATGGTATCAGATTCCAGATTGATCTTCAATATTGATTCGAATATCTTCGAGCCAAAGGAATACCACCTACTAAAGAGATGGATGAAACCGTTAAAGGAAGAAATTTAAACCGGTAAAAGGTTACAAAATGGAAGCTGAAATTTCATATGCTATCGATTTACCCCAAGTTGTAAACAGCATGAATGCACAGGTTTTTTCCTGGGAACATGGTGTTGTTAACTTTACAGATAATGAGATCTGGTTCCCTACGGAAACCAGCTGGAAAGTAATACCTCTCAGATCACTAGAAAACGTATGCATTGACATCTCACCAGCGGTTATCAATGATATCCGTAAAGAAAGTGGATATTTAGATGAGCTGATGGTGAACTACAAGAAAAGCTCGTTATTTGGTTCTTCACACATAAAACATTCAATGATCCTGGCAGGTAATCCACAAGATCTTGCACAAATAAAGGATCATTTAATTGAAAAGATTGGATTAAGAGTTAATACTAGTTTTGAGGGTCTAAAGGAAGAAGAAATAAAGCTTTTGAACTTGTTGGCAACCGGAACAAAAGATATCAATAGTTATTTACCACTGATATCTGAAGACAGGAACATACTTCAACGTGCTTTTGAGACGCTTAAAAGAAGAGATCTGGTTGATAAATCTGCAAGAATAACACAGCAAGGCCAATACTATCTTGAGAAGACAAAAGAAACATCTGATCCTGCCATTGAAAAACCTTTTCCTTTTGAACTGGAACCAGAAATTGAAACACAGATAGCATCCAATGACTTAAAACCAAAGGACACTATAGTTCAATTCACAAAGAAATACGAATATTCATTTACATCGGGTTCTGTATTTCTGGAAGACCTCTGGCGTTACATAATGGTACCGGAAATAAAAGACATAGGTCTGAAAGTGTCAAATATAAGCAAACCATATATTCACATACAAACCAGATCTGGCACATCAATTGATATTGAATGCGAAAACTCACAGGTAATACTTGCATTAGAAATAATATTTAATGAAAAGGAAAATATTCAGACCCGATTATTGGCATGTCTTTATCTGAATATCAAAGAAGATTACAATATAGCAAATACATTGTATTTTGAACCGAAATACCTTAATTCACAATTAAACGAGTTAATTGCCAACCGACTTATTGAACCAGACAAGACCCTATCAAATAATGGTTTTGAGAATATCAGACATAACCTGAACTTTGAAAGAAGCGTTAGTTTGGAACATTTCAAAGAGACTTTACAATAACAATGGATCAAACTGCATAAGTCTGAGAAATATTATCAAAAAAATACGATACAACAAATGGTGGTATTAGTGAGATTTATAGATACAATTCAAGGCCTTGATGACATATTTGAAAACGACATACCAAAAGGAAGTGTAGTTCTAATAACTGGTCCACCAGGAAGTCTCAAATCAGGACTGACATTCTCCATACTTTCAAAATACCTGGATAACAGCAGTGAATTTGGAATATATATAACTCTTGAACAAAATAAGCGAAGCCACCTTGAGAATATGAAAAGTATGGGAATAGAACTTTCGGAAAATCTAGCCATATCAGACTTTACTGATTACAGGCTCCAGTATGATGAATTTTCAGGAGATCTATTAAACCTTATAGAGACAAATATCATTCAGTACAAGCATAAATTGGGAGATAAATTTACTTGCTTAACACTGGATTCACTGGGAGCGCTTTATTCCCTGATGGATGTCGAACCACGCCTTATGAGAAAAAGGCTCTATCACCTATTAGAACCACTAAGAAGAGAGAAACTGACTACGTTCCTGATCCTGGAAATGGCAGATCCAAATGGGCCTAACCATGACTTCGAGGGTTATCTTGCAGATGGGATAATCGAACTGGGAGTTCATACAAAAGATGATAGTACAAATCGTTTCATAAGAGTTAAAAAAATGCGTGCATCAGCCCATAGTATGGACCCATACATCCTCACAGTTTCAGACGATGGACTGCAAATATACAGAGGAACTATATTCTGATCGGTTAGCTTAGATCAAAATTAACTCATTTCTAAAAAATAAAATAATTTTATTTTTATTTATTTTTTTAAATCATTTTTAAATTCGTTTTAATTTTGTTTTAAATTTATATTAAATTATTTTTAAAAAAATTATATTATTATTTATTATTTATTATTCTTATCTACAAGTTCTGCATCCTCAATTACAACATTTGCAGTGTACTCATCACGTTCGACAAGTCTGAACTTATTTATCTTTATCTTTTTCATGAACATCGGAGCATCGGTAACAAAGCTCTCAAACTCGCCACCCTCACCTGCAATGTTCAAGCCGATCTTCTCGTTGAGCTTTACAAGCCGATCCACATCACTGCTAAATATAATCTTACCAACCCAGTTGCTGTTCAGACCATATGCTGCAATGCTACTGAAGATGAACTCAAATCCCTTTTCCAGCAGCTCTCTCATTTCCTGCTCCTGATCGATGTGCCATAATGGAGAGAATGACTCAAGACCCAGTTCATTGCATATCTTCTCGATCCGGTCCTTCTGGTAATTGGAATATAGTGCACCGGTCACAATGCCCTCAATTCCATATTCATCCTGAGCCTGCATGATCGCGTTCTTAAGATCTTCAAGCTCAAGTTCCTTCTCACCCTGAGTGAAGGTTTCCAGTAAAGGCAATCCCATAGCTTCGGCCTGCAGTCGTGCAAGATCGATATTGGGAGTGTGGAACATATATGAATCAGGATTCCTGCTCTTGATAGTGATCAGGCATTCGATAGAATAACCCCTCTCCTGCATAATATGCAATGCATAGTTCGAATCTTTTCCGGAACTAAAAAGAACACCCAGTTTCACTTTATCATTCTCCTTCAAAACTATTGATATAATCGGTCTTGTTGCTAAAACCTGCTTTCTTTGACAATTTTGCCAACGCTTTATCAAAGCGGCTTCCATATTGAGCAGCCTTCTTGCTGCGCTTTGTGATCATATCCGGAATACCTAGTTCCTCGCCTACCCTGCGTAGAACCACTTTGTTCATGCCATCAGACATCTTGAACTTTTCCGGGATAGACAGGGAATACTCTACGAACTTCTCATCAAGATATGGAAGACGCAGGGTTATTCCTGTAAACGAAGCAACAGTGTCATCCCTGTATGTATTAACCTCATGCATCTCAAGGATGTCTTTCAAGCAATCCTGATTAATGCTCCCGGAGTGCTTGTAACGGTTGTATCCAGCAAAGAGCTCATCTGCGCCGGCACCTGCAAAAAGGACATTGACACCATCCTTCTTCGCTGCAACACTCGCAGCATACATTGTAATGGCAACACCTGTCTTTGGGACACTGGCATCCTCGATCAGAGGTACGACCACCTTAAGGTATTCTTCAACTTTGTCAAGGTCAATCTCATGAACCTTCAGATTAAGTCCAAGTTCTCCGGCTATCTTTTTAGCACAGATAATATCCGGTGAGGAAGTATCACCGGAGAGTCCAACAGAATAACAGGTCACAGAAACACCCTTTGCTTCGGCGACATCCTTGCAGATGGAAGCCAGGATAGTAGAATCGATCCCTGCCGAGAACATAACACCAAAGTCCTCATCAGGAACGCGTACTGAAACTGCATCCATCAGTAATTTTAGTAATTCGTCGCGAACATCATCCTCCGATCCCCCAACCTCAACTGGCTCGGAAAGGAATTCACGACCATGCAGCATAATTGTGTTTTCCTCGAGATCATAGCATAATAATTGCCGGGGAGAAAGTTCCTTTATATCCATGTAACCTGCATTTTCAAGGAATTTTTTCTCAGAGGCAAAAGCAAGCCCACTGGAAAGATCATACCAAAGAGGCTTGACACCTATGAGATCCCTGCCGAGATAGACTTTCCCATCTACCTTACAGGCAAATGCATAAACACCACGTAGCTGACGAAGTGATGTGTCAAGAAAAGATAGGATATCCAATTCATTTAATTTATCATTATATGCTTTTTTAAGCAAATTATGAATGAACAGAGCAAGAAGATCAGCATCATTACTGATAGCATCAGTAACAGCCTTTTCATAATTTTCAGATAGATCTTCCCGATTATAAAGATCAACATCACAAATAGTTATAACATCCTTCACAGGTGATGAAAGATCTATCATTGAGGAAGTAGTCGAGGAAGTCATTGCAGGGTCAAAGAAAGTTATCATGGAGCCATTAGAAGAGATATCCGGGATCTCCGATCCGGATGGGAAAACAAGGACTTCATCTTTTGTGTAGATGAGAGCATCATAGTGTCTGCGTATTTCCATCTCCCTGAAAATAGCACTGGAATCGATCCCTTTATTTCCTGTGTTAAAATAACCTGCTATCCTGCCCATTATTTGAAAGAACCTGTCAACCATATATCTATGTATCGGATATATTAAAAGATAGAAGAAAAAAAGAAAGGACACACTCCCGCAGAAGCTATGCGTGAGGCAAGTAAGAAGAGCGAAAAAGCGATCATTGCCCCAGACCTGACAACGCTCTTTGGATTTTCAACATTGATAGCCACCCATTCTCGATGAACAGTAATTTTGCCCCGGTCACTGTTATCGACATTGCACTTGTATTCCTTGTCACATTCATCGTATTCCCCCAGTACTCACCTACCTTAACACCTGAAGAGATAGAAGACAGAGAGTAATTCACAAAAAAAACGAAGTATATTGACCACTGAATATATATTCTAAGCCTGCCCTATTAATTTGAAAGATACCGGAAAATAAAAGTGTACCAATTTATATTTGGCATACCTAAAAAAAGGTAGATTTTTATATCTTTATTCAAAAATAAAGGTGGAGTCGTATTTGATGGAAGAGAAGGAAAGAACAATAGAAGCACTGTTCAATCTTGGCTTCCATGCAGAATATCCGGAAGAAAAAGTAGAGTACTATTCTGCAATTCTTGAATCTGATTCCAGAAATCCTCATTTGTGGAATGAAGAAGCTTTGGCACTTGTGTGGACAAACACAGGGATCGCTTACTGTGACCTCAGCGAATATAAGAAAGCTGTTTACTGTTTTGAAAAAGCATTAGAACTTGATCCCCGTAATCCAGATATATGGTACAACAAAGGAATTGCACATTCCTACCTCGGTTACCATAAGGAATCGATCGAATCCTATACAAAAGCCCTCGAGATCAACCCTAAATACGATAATGCATGGATAAACAAAGGAATGCTCCATGATATATTGGGAGAGTATCATGAAGCCATCAGAAGCTATGAGAAGGTCCATGTTACAATGGAACTTGATCCAAAATATGCCCTTACATGGAATAAGAAAGGCGTTGCATATTCCCACCTTGGCAAATATGAGGAAGCTATCACCTGCTTTGCAAAAGTTCTCAACGTGGACCCGGAATATGAAGATGCAAAGAACAATATGGCGAATGCAATGAATAAGCTCAAGAACGTTACTGAGCACGGTTTATAATTAACTTTAACAAGTACTTTCATTAATAATGTAACCCTATAGATAGAACTTGATAGCAAGAGGGATCAATTATTTTCAATGAACTAAAAGACACTATCAGAATCTCGGTTTTGCCGCTTGCAAAGAACATTCCGATCTCGCCAAATATCCTAACCATCATAGGACTGCTCATCAGTGGCATTGCAGCCCTTGAGTTTGCCATCGGCGAACTTATCATGGGTGCGGCCTTCATTATGCTAAGTGGTATCTTTGATGTTCTTGATGGCGCAGTTGCAAGGGCTTCAGGCAACATAACACCATTTGGAGGCGTATTGGACTCGGTATGTGATAGATATGCAGACGCTATCATTTTTGCAGGCATCATTTATGGCTCCGTTAATGGAAGCATCCATCAGGCCACCTTGCTGCAGGCACCATTGTGGCTATGGTGCGTTCTCGCATTGATCGGCTCGTACATGGTCAGTTACACACGCGCAAGAGCAGAGGCCGCAGGATCCACTTCGATGAACGTGGGAATTGCAGAGAGGTCTGAAAGACTTATTATACTCGTACTGGGTGCTATCACAGGATATATTTTAATTGCAGTAGCCATTATAGCAGTACTTGCACACTTCACTCTTGTACAAAGAATATGGAATGCAAAACAAACATTGTAATTTAAAAGTGTATGTTAAAGCGATATTTTTAATTGCTTGATAACCATTATACCCCTAATCACATTATAGCAAAAACAGAGGATCAAAATGCAATATCGTGCAGAAGTAACAATCGAGCTTAAACCGGGAATGCTCGACCCGGAAGGTACCACCATCAAAAGGGCATTGGAACACCTTGGATACCACACAAACGAACTGAGGACATCAAAGAGATACATCATTGACCTTGAGGAAGAATCCGCTGAAAGGGCAGAGAAGAAGGTCGATGAGATGTGCCAGAAGCTTATCGCAAACCCGATCATCCACAATTATACCATAGACATGAGGGAAGCTTAAATGACAATAGCCATCATTGAGTTTGGTGGAAGTAATTGTAATCTTGATGTTCTGCACGTACTGGAAGATGTTGTTGGTGTAGATGCAGAACGTGTATGGTACAAGGAAACAGACCTTGACAGGTTCGAAGGTGCGATTATCCCCGGAGGATTCTCTTACGGTGACTACCTGCGCTCAGGCGCTATCGCATCACGCACACCCATCATCAATTCCGTAAAAAAGATGGCAGATGAGGGTAAGCCTATCATGGGAATTTGCAACGGTTTCCAGATACTGACCGAATCAGGACTCCTCAATGGTGCCCTGATGACCAACAAATATCCGAAATTCAGATGCGAATGGACAAATCTGCGAGTTGAGACCACAGACTCACCATTTACTTCCGCTTTCAAGGAAGGAGAGGTCATCCGCATACCCATCGCTCATATGGATGGTAACTTCTATGCTGATGAAGCAACCCTTTCAGCCATGGAAGATGAAAAGCTTGTAACCTTCAGGTATGTTGACAAAGAAGGCCGTGTGACCGATGAGGTAAACCCTAACGGTTCACAGGAGAACATTGCAGGCATACTGAACGGAAAAAGGAATGTAATGGGTCTTATGCCTCATCCGGAAAGAGCAGCTGAATCAATCCTCGGCTCCAATGATGGCATCAGGATGTTCCAGTCAATGGTGGAGTATATTAACAACAGGTAATATTGCCTGAATATACTCAACTTTTTTTCTTTATATTCTATAATTAACTCTTATATATAGTACGACTAATTCTACTGCAATCTAGTAACACAATTTTTTCTAGTACAATCTGGCCTAGCGCAGATCATTCTAGTAAAATATGGTCTACCGAAAACATATTTTTGTCTAGATGTACTCCGATATACCCCTGCTGAACTAAACCGATCCATCCCAGATTATCAGATTATCTTACTTTTCAACGATGTTCTGTGCAGTCTTCCAGGAATGCCTGACGATATCCGGCAGTGAACCGTGCTCATCATACCAATCCTTCAGGAACTTCTTGGTCTTTGGATCAGAGGGATATCCGCTTCCAAAATCCACACCAATATCTTTTTTGAGCTCCTCAATAAGTTCATCACGCCTGACCTTCGCTATAATGGATGCTGCAGATACTATAGGGAAAAGATCATCTGCACCATGTTTTGAAACTATTTTCGGAACCGTTATGTCAGGATGATTTTTCAAATAATTCTCAAGAAGACGTTTACCAAAGCGTTCCTCTTTTACATCCGCTGCATCCACATAGATCTCGTCACCCGAAAGATTCTCGATCACATTTCCAAAACCAAGCACCATGATCTCGTTCATGGTCATAAGTTTGCGAAGCTCATCTATCTGGTCAGGGGAAACTTCAAAAACATAATAGTCATCTGCATATTTCTTGATCTGGGACGCGAGATGCACTCTCTTTTTTGGCGACAGTTTCTTAGAATCGGCAACCCCGAGATTCTTAAGAGCATTAATTTTACTCTTATCAATTCTCACACCACCAATACACATCGGACCTATTACAGGACCTTTTCCAGCTTCATCAATTCCCACTATCTTCATTGAAATCTCCCATCATTGTAATTGTCCTGCTTGAGCAGAACAACTACTCATACGAACAGGGTGAATATAAGATAACCGACAGTGATCATGACTATTGAGTGTTTCAGTCCTGAAAGTACATTACCTTCGCCCATTGCCCCTGCCATAAGCCCGGAGCTTAATCCCTGAAGAAGGGAAGCATGCATGAATAAACGAGTGTATGCATCAAGGTCGAAATTACCAAGGAATCCTCCAGCCTGGGTTCCTGCTTCAGCCATCTTTTCACCAGCATTTGCCATCTCTGCCAGGAAGGTCGTGGAAATAACATAGATGACACCAACGAACACAAAGAACGCAATATAAATGATCACTATGTAGATCATCATGTTCATCGAACGCTCACGTTTCATAGACTGTTCTGATGCCGCATCGCGTGCTGCTACCAGAAGTACTTCACCCACATCACCACTTGATTCATTGGCTTTTGTAATAAGGGTCATAGAACGCGCTATAACATGAGTCCGAAGCCTGTTGGCAAACCTTATGAGAGCATCATTTACATTCATTCCCCAGAAGATGTCCTTCCAGATATTGTGGATCTCTTTGCCAAGGCTTCCTTTACCTGAAGTTGCCATCAGTGTTATGGAATCACGAAGGGTCATTCCAGTCTCGTTAGTGCTTGCAAGCTTTTTTAAGAAATCCGGGAAATTTTTCTCAAGACTTTTCTTCCTATGAGATTTAATCTCATGGAAAATAGCAAGAGGCACTATCACAAAGAAAAGACCAAGCACAATATAATCATCAATAAAAGCGACGATATCGGATGTTGTATACAGATCTCCTTTGTTCATCAAGAACGGGATCAAAATAACCAGAAATGCAATTGGTAATGTAACAGCAAGGGTATAAAGAGGGTTATTTAACAGCGGTTTGAGAGGATTCTGCAAGAAATCACTAAATGATAATGATTTTTTTGACTTTGCAAGACCCTCATACAATGCTCTCTCCTGAACCTTTTCTTCAGTCTCATCTATAAGTTCACCTGCTTCATTATATACAGGTTCAAGATATGATGGGACCTGAGGAATACCATGATCAAGAACTACCGTAGTAGGCAGGATATCAGGTTCTCCACTCTCACTTGGAGTGATAATACTGATCATCACAACAAACATCAGTGAGCCGATCGGCAGTACAGCATAAATGATAGCATACACCATGACATCCGACCCGGACCCCATTACTGCCATCATAACACCAAGTATGATGATAAAGAGAGGACCGGCAACGAATGCAGTAACATAAGATTCTGACAGCAATGCCAGGGTCTCCAGGAATCCTTTTTGGTCCACTATGGATTTTTGCAAGTACTGTTCAGACTTGTCCTGGAAATAACGTGGAATGCTTCCACCACTGTCAATGATGGTCAGAAGGTTCTGCATCAGGTCCTGAAACCTTTCTGAAGGAGTTACCTCGCTAATGTTCGAGATAGCAGTTCTAAGGTCGTGTCCGAAATAATCCATCTCACGCAGGATAGCATCTATTTCTTTTGAAACTTCACCATAAGTATCCTCTGAACGAGCCAATAGCCTGAATACCTCAATGATATTCATGCCACCCTTACAAAGAGCATACATGAAAGTTACAGCATAAGGCAAATGCCTGTCGATGTCACCCTTACGTTCACCTGCCTTGAAAGCGGGGTAAAGCATGAAGGATACATAGGTGACACCTCCAATAATTGCAGAAAAAAGAGCGGTTATCAAAAATCCGACGAATAGTGATTTAAATTGCAGTATCCAGGAAGTGGATGTACTGAACTCCAGATTTGTTATAGAATCAGGAAGACCGATCAGATTCACAACAACATGCGAGAGGAAAAGACCAAGAATAAGGCCAATTATACAGCAAAATACTGAATAGAAAATCGCATTTGAAACATACATCTCATATGAAAGCGGAACACGTGCCTGGAAAAGTTGCACCTGAAGATGTGCATATTTTTCTTTCCTTGCCTTAATTCGATCACCGAGTAATGCAAAAGGGATCTTTTTTAAAATCGCAAAGTATTCAAAGAACTTTTCAAAAGTTTCATTGTCCTTTTTTGGACCTCCGGATAACTTTCGTTTAAATCCACTCAGGAATGAATCTTTTTTACTCCCGGAAGAAAGTGATGAGGAGCTGTTTACCTCTGTTTCGATTGAAGGTTCGACATCCTGAAGACTACCATGTTCTTCGACAAGATCGGGAACTTTTTCCTGGATTTGGCCTTCATGAGCTGTTTCCTGAGACATATCTTCTGTCACCTTACCACTCCAAAGA
Source organism: Methanococcoides orientis (assembly GCF_021184045.1). NCBI lineage: Archaea > Methanobacteriati > Methanobacteriota > Methanomicrobia > Methanosarcinales > Methanosarcinaceae > Methanococcoides > Methanococcoides orientis. Next base: position 503,652 of record NZ_CP073710.1, on the reverse strand, counting down.
ACGTTATAGCATATCAAGTTCCTTCAAAATTTTATCCGGTGTGGATTGATAAGCATTAATAATACCAGAGATCTGCTTAAAGTCCTCAATTTCATTATCTACCATATATTCCAGTATACGCTGCCGGTTTGCCAATTCCCTGTTGACATCCATTGCACCCCAACCTCTCCTCATACGAATATCCATCAAAGCTTTTGAATCACCTGTCCTGTGGAAGGCATCGGTCGAAGAATCCCACACGAAAACATCATTGGTCCTGACATTTCGTGTATTTGGATCAATATCAATGATCTCTACAACTTTCAGATTTCTTCTGACACGCTTGCCCATGGAATAGGTCTGTGCCTGAATACACATAATATCCAGCGCCTGTATCATATTACGCGGCACACTTATAGGCGGGTTCTCAAGCCTGTGGATAGCAGATGGAACTGAATCTGCATGCATTGTAGAGAAAGTGGTATGTCCTGTGGACATTGCCTGGAAAAGTGTCAGAGCTTCTTTACCACGAACTTCTCCGACAAGGAGATATTCCGGACGCTGACGTAATGCAGCCTTTAGAAGATCATACATATCTACAGAACCACGATCATCCGCGGTGAAGGAATCTCTGGTCATACCAGGGATCCAATTTGGATGAGGCAATTTCAATTCCCTTGTATCTTCAAGACTTATTATCTTAGCTTTTTCAGGGATAAACAGAGATACAGCATTCAGTGAAGAAGTCTTACCGGATGCAGTACCACCGGCATAGATCAGGCTCTTGTTATTCTCAATGCATAACCAAAGATATGCCATACATTCCGGAGAGAATGTTCCCCACTTCAGGAGGTCTACCGGAGTGATAGGATCCTCGCTGAACTTCCTGATAGTAAATGTACTACCATGGGTTGTAACACTGACACCAAGTGTCATCTGTATCCTTGAACCATCCGGCATAGTGGCATCTACCATCGGATCTGCCACTGAGATATGCTTACCACTCTTCTGTGCAAGCTGGATAATGAAAGAATCAAGTTCTTTTTCCTCAAAAATAATGTTAGTAGCAATATTCTGATAAGCACGGTGATAAAGGAAGATTGGCTTACTGTGACCATTCCCGGAAACATCTTCTATTGAACTATCATTCATCAATGGATCGATCTTACCGAATTTGATGAAATCACGCTTAATGTAATAAAATACCTTCTCAAGCATTGCAGGAGTTATTTCGATAGCATAGTCCTTGATGATTTCACGGATCTCTTTTTCAAGCACTTTTTCCTTGTCTTCAGTTTCATCAATATCTTCTACCAGAAGCTCATTATGAAGACGATCCTTTATTTCGGTCAGGAATACCTGCTCAAAGTCAGACAGTGACGGCTCGACCACATAATAAATATGATCATTTCGATCCTCATTGTAAAGAATTACAATAAAAACATACGGTTCCGAGATCCAGTAACGTTCTACTTCCTCATAGTCTTCGACACCTGTAAATTCTGAAAGGATGTCATGGACTTCCGGATCATAGGGTTCTACCTCTTCATTTTCTCTTCTGAAGAGATTCTTTATTTTTTCCTTAAAGCCGATCTTTTCAGCGGAAAAGGATTCCTCGTCATCTGCAGAGATAAGTTCTTCCTGAAGATCGTCGGCAGAAACACCTCTTTCGGCATCAATGTTTTCGACCCCACTTTTTCCGAAAGCATCTGAAAGTTCCGGAACTGGTTCTTCCGGATCATTACTCTCTTTACCTACCGGTTCTCCGGCAAGATGAAAACCCTCCGGGATCTCATTATCCCCACTGCCCTCTTCTGTAAGCTCAATGTGCATTTTCGGGACAGTTTCTGTCGCACTTTGCTGCCTGCCTGCAGATAATTCGAATTCTTCCGGGTCAATGCTAACAGGTTCAAACCCCTCAGGATAGCCATTCTTCGGCCTCCAGTCCTCCAGGTTGGACCTGAATTCTTTCTCTGGACGGGCAAAGTTCTCTGACCTTGGCAGAAGGACATTAAGATCCTCATCACCATTATCAAAACTGTTCCTTCCAGGAGGATTAACAAAGCTATTTCTTGATCTGCTTCTTGGTGTTAGAATAACTGCTTCAAGGTCTTCTTCATTAATTTCATTACTATTGTGAAATTCAGATAGTGTGTCGCTAAGATCCTCACCTTCATTAGCCTCACCAGAGTCTTTTCCTTCGACAGTTTTATGATCAGCATCTTCAATGCCATTCAACTTGTCGCCATTCAGATTATCTTCTGCCTTTTTTGCCATTGTTACACCGCAAGAGGTCTGTGCATATGATAGCCACAGATGGTGTGACCTATTATCATAATGATAATTATCAGTATCTATTATTAAACTTATTGCATTTAAATGAGCACATTATAAAGAAAATTAATGAAAAATATTAAATCAAAAGCTACACATGTTCGTTCTATTATCGGTTCAAATTGCTAATGGTCATATAATATGACCACGGAGATATCCCACATGCCAATAATTACCTTACAATATGAGGATCTGGAATCACTCACACGTTCAGACAAGGACACGATCATTGACCGCGTACCAATGATAGGTGCAGACATCGAACGTATCGAAAAAGAATCCATAGACATTGAGTTCTTCCCTGACCGCCCTGACCTTTACAGTGTGGAAGGAGTGGCAAGAGCCATGCGCGGATTTATGAACATCGAAACCGGGCTTTGTCATTATGACGTAACACCATCAGACATTACGATAGAGCTTGATGATCAGATCGGGAATGTCCGCCCGGTACTTGGCTGTGCGGTTGTAAGGGGAATAAACTTCACATCCAGCTCCATTAAATCCCTGATGGACCTCCAGGAATCCCTACACTGGGGACTTGGAAGGAACAGGAAGAAAGTTTCCATCGGCGTTCACGACATGGCAAGTATCACCCCGCCATTCAAATATCAGGCTGTTGACCCGGATTATAAATTCGTACCTCTTGACTTTACAGAACCAATGACAATGGATGAGATCCTTGCGGAACATCCAAAGGGAGTACGCTTTGCCGACATCCTTGAAGGAATGGAAAAATATCCATTGATAACTGATTCAAAGGAAAATGTACTTTCATTCCCTCCAATCATCAATGGAACGCTTACAAGAGTAGAAGAAAGCACTACTGACCTGTTCATTGATGTGACCGGTCTGGGAGATGCTGTTTACACTGCACTTAACATCGTAGTGACCGCACTTGCAGAGAGGGGGGGCGAGGTCGAATCGGTGAAGATCACCTATCCGGATGGAACTGAAAAGATAACTCCTGACATGACAGCTCGCGATCTCAAACTTCCAAGATCAGAGATCGATTCACTAATAGGCGTGGAACTTACTAATGAGGAGATCATCAACGAGCTGGAAAGAATGGGATTCGGTGCAAGCCTTTCTGATGACGGAGAGAACTTCGACATCATGGTCCCTTCCTACAGGGCAGATATATTGCACAATTTTGACGTGATCGAGGATATTGCCATCGGATATGGCTTTGACAAGATCCAGAGCAAATTTCCAAAGAATGCCACCATAGGAAGCGCACATCCAATATCCCTTACTAGAGGAGCAATGCGTGAGATAATGGTAAGCCTGGGATATTCAGAGGTCATGCCTTTTACACTCACCAGCCAGAAAGTACACTTTGAGTGGATGGGACGTGAAGAGACAGATGATGTTACGTTCGTGCTTCACCCTATAAGCGAAGACCAGACAATGGTCCGCACAACCATATTACCAAATCTCATAGAAATATTCTCCCTGAACCAGCACCATGAGCTCCCCCAGCGCATCTTTGAGGTCGGAGAAGTTGTTGTGAATGCAAAGAACAGGCTTCACCTTTCAGCTGCCTCGATCCATGCGCAGGCAAACTTCACTGAGATCAGGGAAGTCCTGGACGCTGTGATGAGGGAGAGGGATATTCAATACGAGGTAACCGAATCAACAGATCCTGCATTTATCGAAGGCAGACGTGCTGACATCATTGTCGATGGTAAGAAGGTTGGTGTAATGGGAGAACTCTATCCAGGAGTTATTGTCAACTTTGGCCTTGGCCAGCCGATCGTTGCTTTTGAGATCGATATGACAGAATGAAATGTAAGATTATAATATTTCAGACTTAAAATTAAATATTCCATCAAATCTTCCCGGAAATATCCGGGAAACTTCTTTTTTAAATTATCTTATTTACCTGTTCAAGCATAAGAGCGGACATTAATCCAAATACATAGCCGGCATAATGCCCCAGACTGTTTACAATTCCTGTTTCATTTATGATGTTTTCTGGGATCAGTAATGGCAGACCTATCAGAAAATATCCAAGAACGAGATAGACAAGTCCGATATAGAAGAGAATCAAATTCGAGGAACCGTGCTTTATGCCTGATCCACAAAATGAATGGAGTTTCAGGGAAATACAATCAAAGAACGGACGATTGGCATAAGCAGTTACCAGTAAAAGTATAGATATTCCCATATACATGAAAATAGAGGCTTTCAAATTAAAAAGCACCAGGAAGAGGTTCAAAAATATCAAAAAATAAATGAACTCGTGCCCTATTTTAGGACAATAATACTTTTTGCAATACCTGTAAAAAGCAAACATCAGGTAAGCTACCAGTGCACTTACAACTCCTGAATATCCCTGAACAGGAAATGGAAGGTCTATAAAATATACCATTGAAAATGAAACAACAAATGGAAGGACGAAAGAAAATAACAAAAATGATATGATGAAAAATTTCCTGTCGGTTTCAAAATTAATGATCAGGAACATGACGATCAGATAAAAGACCACATTCTCCATCAAATGAGAATATGAAGAATGGACATAGTTGGACAGAAAAAGTGTTTCGACCCTTGGCTCCAATGGAAAGAGAATGAAATGATCGAACTTCATATAATCAGGTAGTATAAACAACATCAATAAAATAGATGGCAGAAAAAAGAACAAGAGAAAAATATCTATGTCCTTCCAGTTTACATTAAAAAAATGAAACTTACTTATCTCTTCTTTTAATCTGAGATCCATAAATGATAATTATTTTCAAAACATTATAAGTTTTTGATAAGAACCTAAATATTGAGTAGAAATTAAAAATGAAGTTAAAAAATACGGGCCCGCCGCGATTCGAACGCGGGTCAATGGGTCTCTTCGAGGAATAATCCACTTCGAAGCCCATGAGGATGTCCTGGCTACCCTACGGGCCCATACAACTTAGAATTGCGTTGTATCATTGTGATGTTTCGTATTAAACCTTTCTATCATAGAAAGGAGAGCATTGAGCAGAAGTTCAGAATCTTATCAGCCTGACCTTACACATCACGCCTCTTACCAGCCACATTCCTTAATCATTCTTTCCCAACCGTATTCCCTAATCCTTCTTTCCTAGCCATATTTTCCTTACCCTTATTTCCCAATAAGAGACCACTGTAGCATCACGGCTATCAACAGCAGCACCATACCGAGTATCTTACTGAAATACTGTTCAAAGAATAAACGAAGCTTATCATGCCGAAGATACATCAGCCGTGAACCTATCTGCCCACCCACCAGTGCCGTAAATCCCATAGCAGCAAGAAGTGAAAGATCGATCTGTAAACTACCTATATGTGACAGAAATCCGGACAGAGATGAAAAGAGAACTACTAATGCGGATGTTGCAGGTGCACTCTTTATTCCAAATCCCAGAAGCAACAAGACAGGAACCAGGAATGTACCGCCACCAATGCCCAGCATTCCTGCAACTGTTCCGATAAACAAGCCCAGAATGATACCGACAATAAAGCGTGCTTTCCAGCTGGCCTTCATTCCAATTTCCGCCTTCCCGATCCTCTTTGAAAATATAACAATGAACCCTGCCAATGCAACTACCAGACTGAATATGCTTAATGTTGTAGTATCAGGAACAGATCGTGAAATAAAAGCCCCAAATGGTGCAGCTATTGCAGAGGATAGTATAAATGGTGCAGCCGTATGAAAATCCACCATCCTCTTTTTAATATAAGTTATCGATGCTGAAAAAGTGGTCACCACGTTTAACAACAGTGCAATTGCGATCGCTGTCAAAAGGTCCATCCCAAGCCAGTATAACAGAGGGACATATATGATCGCACCACCCATTCCAAGGAACGAGAAAAGGATGGAAAGGCAGAAAACAATTGCAATATAGAAAAATAGCTCCATAAATGTATATCCACCGAAATTCTCAATCCTGTTTAAGGAAGATATTCCTGAATTTCTCGACATGCTCCCTGTTTCCAACTACGGCAATCGTATCGCCTACCTCCAGTATGAAGGAAGAAGGAAGAGAGACAGTCACTGAGCCTTTTCTTTCCACACCTATGATCTTGCAGTCAAATTTATTTACAAGATCAAGTTCTCCTATACTATTGCCAACCATACCGGAACCTTCCTTGAGCTGGAACTTTTCGATCTCGATACCCTCATAGAGTACGATCTCCTCATAAAGCTGATAGCATTCAGGACGGGAGCATTTTGATGTGATCTTGGCAAGCAGCTGACCAGACACGATGGAAAGTGAAGCTACGTAATCCGCTCCGGCCTTGTATAACTTATCAATGGAATTAACAGAATTTGCACGGGAGAAAATGATACAATCAGGCTTTAGACCACGTGCCATAAGAGTTGCAAAGATAACTTCGGTATCAGTATTCAACGTAATGATCACCGTAGATGCTTTCTCAATACCTGCCTGCTTGAGGATAGCTTCATCATTCCCATCACCAATGATGTGGTCAAAATTGACATTTGATAATGCAGCCTCATTTTTATCGACCACGATGAAATTAACATCATTCTCAACAAATACCTCAACTATACTTTTGCCAACATCGCCATAGCCAAGTAAGATCAAATGTTCATTTGTTATCATCATATTGCGCCCTTTAATCGGTCAATTTGCCCAATTTCTGAAGCTGTTCCTTGCTGCCTACTGCAAGAATGACAGTATTATCTTTTATCACATCACCCGGATGAATATTAAAAGTTAACTGCCCCCCTTTTCTTAAGCCAATGACAGTAGCTCCGGTCTTTTCATTAATAGTAGACTGTGCCAGAGTTTTTCCGATCAATTCACTTTTTGAGTATACAGGAAACTCTACGATGCTACACCCATCAAAGAATTCGGTAGTACCAAAAAGTACGCCAAGGAAGGGATCAACTGCTTTTTTTGCAAAGAACCTGCCCAGTACAAGTTTTGGTGATATGACACGATCAGCACCAGCATATTTCAGGTATTTTATCTTTGAAGCATCTTCTGCCACAGCAATAACCTTGACATCACTAACTTTTCGAGCAGTTAGAACAATGTTCGCATTTTCATTATCTGACTGGTTAGCAATGAGAAAGCGGGCAGAATTTATGTTAGCATTCTCAAGTGTGACCTCATCGCTTGGATCGCCATACATGCAAGGAATGTTATTCCTGGATAACATTCGCAGAGCATCCTCATCTTCTGATACAATAACAAAACTTGTATTTTGCCCCTGAAACTCCTCCACCAGGGTCTCCACAAGTGCATTATACCCACAGACAATGATGTGATCCGAATACTTTTTTGGAACCTTGACAGCAAGAGGAAGTTTCATCGTTTTCTCGAACCAGGGAGTGATGACAAGTGTGATCAAAATTCCAAAGAACAAAGGAATACCTGAGAGCATAACTATAATGGAAAATATCTTACCGATCATCGACTGGAAGACAATATCACCATAACCAACTGTAGTTACGGAAGCCATAACCCAATAGATAGAATTTGCCAGATTGGCATATTCATGCTGCCCCTCATATTCCATCAGATTTATGAAAAGCACCATATAAAACAGAACGACAAAGATCGACATTGCAAGATAAGCTGCAATCGACGAACTCAAGAATTTTGGATATCTCATCTCGCGACCTCTTAGATTCCCACGTTTTGTTGTGTCATAGTACTTTCATAATGTTTTCATATCAATTCATAGTTGATCCATTGATGTATTCCAAACTGTTGCAGCCATCAGAACCCATGTACGATATATGGTCCGAATATCATGAACAGGAAGGATATGAGGATCACAAATGTGAAAGTTGCGGCTATGGCTGCTGATATCTCTGTTGCCCTTCCCTCATCCGATACGAGCCTGCCAACAAAGGACCTGAGATAGTCCTTGAACACATGACCACCATCTAATGGAACTGCCGGAAGACAGTTGAAAAGGCCAACATAGAAATTAAGCCAACCGACCCATAGCAAAGTATTGGCGATCCAGAACACACCGATACCCAGAGGTTCACCCCACCCTACAGGATGATAGAACTGGGCAAGTGTGCCACTAAATCCAGGGAAACCTTCACCAGCAAAGCCCACGATAGGAAGTCCCAGAAGAATGACCCAGCCGACAAAACCGGTCATCAGTGAAGGTATTGACTGCAGGGCTTCAAGGTAGGCCTTTGCAGGGAACTCACCCACAGTAAGGCCAAGAGAGGTTATCTCCAGTCCATTATAATAAACACCAAGGAAACCTTTCTCAGAAGTGGCATCCTGACCCGGAGCCAGCTCTACTTCAAAGAAAGCAGAGGATGCTTCTTCCACAGGACCATCGCCCACCAGAGCCTCTACCATGATCGTCTGACCGGCCTTTGTTGAGCTCATGAAAACTACGAAGTCATCGGAGGAATTTATTGGAGTTCCATCAATGTTAATGATAAGCATTCCTTTCTCGATACCCGCTGCTTCAGCGGGCGAGTCCGGAACAATATTGTTTATAAAGACTCCATTAGCTTCCTGTAGGCCGGGTTCTGCCACCTGAACATCATAGGTCGAGACCACACGGTCTTTGGCAGCATGCACCTCCACCACAGTACCAGGTTCAATATTATCAATATAAAGCAGAATATCGTTCACGTTCGCAACCGGAGTATCATCGATCTGGGTGATGACCATGTTATCCTGAAGTCCTGCAATATCTGCTGAAGAATCAGGTGTAACATTAACTATCATAGCATCACCAAGAGGTGATATCGCTCCAAGGACAGGACCGAACAAAAGTATTAATGCGATTGCTGCAACCATAAAATTGGACATAACACCGGCGGCCAGTATCCGTGCCCTTTGTTCCCTTGTGGCCACTTTGCTATTATCTGGCTTTTTATCTATACCCAGGACCTTCCTCTCGATAGGCCCATCAGTGGAACTTGTGACCTGATCAGTATCAGCTTCCGCCCTTACCCCGAAAAGCTCCTCCTCATCCGGTTCGGCAAAACCTCCGATAGGAACTATAGCAAGCAGGATACCCATGGACTTGACCCTGATGCCTTCTACCCTACACAGGATCGCATGTGAGAACTCATGTACTACAAGTGTTACCAGAAGAGCAATAATACCCCAGGAAAGAGGTATGAACTCATTTACACCCGGTATTAGGAAAATGTTCCTTGCCTCATTGAACTTACCCGGTTCAGGAAGTGTATTATCCCCAATGGAAGACAGCATGGCAACATCTGATATAACTATAATGAGGAACATGGCGAACATGCCAATGAACATAAGGATTATGCCAATATTCGCAAATAACTTCCACGCACTTTTAGGCTTTGCAAGGAAGTCCAACAGTTTCTGGCCCCTGAGAGTCCTTATCATAAGTACAGGACCATAGGTAGAGATGTTATATCGCTCAAGTATGCCTTTTTTGTCAAGGATCGATACAATGACCCAGTACAAAAGGAAAAAGGCAATCAAAATTCTGGTTTCTATCAAATGAATTCTCCGGGATTATATGTCTGGAATAAGACCATGCATTTTCAACTAATCTGGTATCTGTTTGTATAAAAGATATGCCATTAAGACCTGAGTATTATTCAGATCCTCTCAAAGCATATCAGATGAAAAAGCACCGAACTGCTGGGCAAAGTTTAATTGATCCACCTCTTCCCAGTCCTCAGCGATCAGGCTATCCTCTATACGTGTGATCGTGATACCGGTAAATGTAACCGGCTTGTGTGTGGGCGGAACTCCCTGGAAATCAGCCAGATGCGTACCACTGGCAGTCCACCTGGTCACAACTTTGTCACCTTCAGCAATAACATCATTAACAACAAAATGAAGATCAGGAAGAGCCTTGTGGATGGATTCCATGAAATCCATAAGAGACTCAAGATCTAGTGTTTCACCGCCAAAATGAATCTTATAGTCAGGGCTGCACTTATCCGTCAATTGTTTTGGATGCCAACCACGATCTGAAATGCCCAGAACCATTTCTTTGTTCTTTTCTTCGATCCTGCGCGGGTCAAAGGATGCACTATTTTCAGGTATATCTGTCGTCATCGTTAGATTACAATTACTTACTCTTTAATAAGTATATTTCAAAGAAAAGCATATTTTCTGCAAAATAGCACTTTCATTCAAATTAAAAAGGCACATACGAATGAACAATAGATAAGTTTATAACAAATACTGCTATTTCTGGTAACGTATTTCTCAAATGCGGGAGTAACCAAGTGGCCAACGGTGGCAGACTCAAGATCTGCTCGTGTAGACGTTCGGGGGTTCGAATCCCTTCTCCCGCACCATTTAAGGTGATCTTTTTTGACTGGCAAGATAACTTATGATGCTGTAGTTAAGGCCACTATTGACACAATCAAAGAAGCTGAGACACTTCTCCCTGATGATGTTATAAAAGCTCTTGAAACAGCAAAAAAAAATGAATCAAGCAACGTTGCAAGATCGCAGATAGAAGCGATCCTTAAGAACATAGAGATTGCAGGGAACAACAGCATTCCCCTCTGCCAGGATACAGGCATACTTATTTTTTATGTCGACATAGGCAGGGACCTGCATATTGATTTTGACCTTAAGGGAGCGATACTTGAAGCTACCAGGATAGCAACCCAACAGGTCCCATTGCGTCCAAATGCTGTAGATCCACTTACTCGAAACAACAGCAGTGACAATACAGGCGAAGGCCTTCCCGATATCAAATATGACTTTGTGGAAGGAGAGCATCTGAAGATAACAGTAGCCCCAAAAGGTGCAGGTTCCGAGAACATGAGCGTTCTGAAGATGATGAACCCCACCGAGCTTAAAAGCATTGATGACTTCATTGTTGAAACCGTGCTCAATGCCGGAGGGAGACCATGCCCGCCTGTTATCGTAGGTGTCGGTATCGGAGGTTCTTTCGACAAAGCTGCAAGGCTTGCTAAATCCTCACTTTTACGAACCGTAGATGACATGAATGATGAAGAGAAGGCAGTCCTTTCCAGGATAAATTCACTGGGGATAGGACCAATGGGCCTTGGAGGCGATACCACTGCTCTTGCAGTACATCTTAACACATCTCACTGCCACACAGCATCCCTGCCTGTAGCTATTAATATCCAGTGCTGGGCAAACCGGCATGCTTCCGTCACACTCGGAGGTGATGAATAATGGAATATCATCTAAATACACCTCTTAAGAAGGAAGACGTCGAACAACTCGATGCCGGTGATATTGTCTACCTCACAGGAACTGTCCTGACAGCCCGCGATGAAGCACATGCACGCATCCTTGAAATGCATGAGGAAGGCCTTGAGCTGCCTTTTGAACTGGAAGGCGCAGCTATTTACCACTGTGGACCCCTGATGCAGCAGATAGAAGGAAAATGGATTGTCGTTGCAGCCGGACCTACAACAAGCGACAGGATGTCAAAGATGACACCGGACCTTCTTGAGCATTTCAAAGTCCGTGCCCTTGTAGGAAAAGGTGGCATGAACAACGTGGCTGAAAGCCTGAAAGGGAAATGTATATACCTTGCTTACACCGGTGGATGTGCAGCACTTGCAGCAGGTTCCATAAAGAATGTACCGCAAGTTCACTGGCTGGACCTTGGAATGCCTGAAGCAGTATGGGAACTTGAAGTCGTTGAGTTCGGCCCCCTCATTGTCGGTATTGACACAAAGGGAAATGACCTGTTCACATCTATAAAAGAAAAAGCACGAGAGTCCTTTTTAAAGAAGTGAACTCTCCCAAGTTATTTTTTTACTATATATTATTTATTTTTAGATTATATTCTTACTTCTTTGTTTATTGGTTGAACTACAAGCATCTTTTCATCATAGGATCAGGAAGCATATCCAGCCAATAAAGGTCATTATGAATGAGTGCTTCAGACCTCCTGAAAGGCGATTCTCTCCCAATTGTCCTGCAACCAGACCACTCATGAATCCCTGTAGCAGACATGCGTGGAAAAGGGTACGTATGAAAGCATCGGGATCGAAACCTCCAATAAAGGAACCTCCAGCAGATGCACCTGCCACAGCCTGACTTGCTTCGTACATTGTCGGAACAAAGCGAGTTGTCAGCATCAATATAACAAAGATGAACACAAAGAAAGCAATGTAGCTTATCACTACGTAAACAGCCATGTTACCACGACGTTCCCTCTCAAGTGTCTTTATTTCGCTTGCATCCCTGGCAGCAGCTTCAAGTACAAATGACACACGACCTCCTGCACGGCTTGCCTGAGTGATCAGAGCTACAGCACGTGATATAAGGGGAGTGTTCATTCTTTTTGCGAAGTATTCGATGGTTTCCTCAAAGGAAATACCCCAGGAGACAGATGCATCCATTTTCTTGATCTCATCCGTCATTTCACCATATTCACCCTTTGCAACAGTACCTAATGCTGCAGGGAGAGTGAGGCCCGCCCTACTCATTTCCGCAATATCACGCAGGAAATTTGGCATGTACTCCTCGACCTTGTTGACAAATTTATGCTTCCTGTAATAGGTTATTGCTGGCGGGATGATAAATATCCACACCGAAAATAAGATCACATGGTCGATAGTTGGCGTTCCCCAGGTGAACGAGAATCCCACCAGCATGAACAAAAGAGCGGCAGGGCCACTGAATAACATAGCATAATAAGGATACCTATAAAATGCATCTTTCGGGTCCTTAAGGAATTCTTTCAAGCGAATGTTCTTTCTTGAATCTCCAAGCCTTAAATCAATGACATATTGTTCAATCCTTTTGAGTTCCAACTCATCCATTTCCGGGATCTCAGCTTCATGAATTACAATAGGTTCACCGTTTGGACCAAACTCAGTGGCTTCGGCAAGATCAACGGATTCAGCAAGATTATCGGCTTCGGCAAGATCAACGGATTCAGCAAGCTCATCAACTTCAGCAAGCTCATCAACTTCAGCAAGCTCATCAACTTCAGCAAGCTCATCAACTTCAGCAAGCTCATCATCTTCGGCAATCTCATCGGCTTCAACAATCTCATCAGCTTCGACAATCCCATCGGCTTCAGTAAGCTCATCGGCTTCGATAATCTCACCAGTTTCAGCAATATCATCAGATCCAGTGTTCTCTACATCCTTCATTTTCTCACTCCTCCGGCGTCATTGCACTGACAAGAACTATGAACATAAGAGTTCCAATTGGGATCATACCATATACCATCAGATAAAGGAACATAAAGTCTGCTCCACCCATCAATGCTACGATCGATATTACTACTATCAGGAAAAGAGGACCTGCTACAAATGCAGTAACATATGTTTCACCCATAAGACCCAGCGTCTCAAGGAATTCCTTTTGCCTTTGCCTGTTGTCGATAAGATATTGATCGGCCTTGATCTTAAAGTAAGGCTCCAGATCACCACCTGATGTTACAACGGTAATTGAACCCTGCAGGAATTCCTGCATCATTGGAGAAGGAGTAGAAGCTGCGAGGTTCTTCATTGCACTTACAAGGTTATACCCCAATACTTCAAGGTCACGCACAAGATATCTTGCTTCCACAGCAACTTCGCCATAGATCTCATTGGATGCAAGGGAACGGAACAGATCTACCGGAAGAACCCCTGCTCCGGACATGGCAGACATATAATTGATACCATAGGGAAGCATCTGTTCTATCTTTCGCTTTCGATCAGATGCTACAATAGCCGGATATAATATGGCAAAATAATAGATACTGCTGAAACAGAGAACTGCAAATCCAATGCCTCCGAACACGCGCAGTGCAAGAAGCTTATAAGCAGCATATTTTGCGGTCCATACAGGGAAACCAAGTGCAATTCCAGAGATATCAGGAATTGGAATTATGGCCAGAAGCGCATTGAACAGGATAGACATTAACACAGTACTCATGATTGCCATTAGAAGGACACCTGAAAGGTACCTGTCATAACCTATGTTGATCCTGCTTTTCATAAGGTTTTTTCTAAGTGAGAAATACTTTGAACGTTTGTTCACATAGTGTTTCCCAAATATTGCAAATGCAATACTAAAATATGAATTATCCATTCAAATCCTGCCTTATAACTTTCAGTAGTGTTTCAGGTTCACGTTTATACGCAACCACGATCTTAGAGAAGTCCCTGAAATGGGTGATCTTCTTCAAACGTGCCCACTCCATGACATCCTGACGCTGTTGTAACTCCTCCCTTACCCTGGCCTCGGTCCAACCTCTTGCATCCATAACACTCTCGAGAACATAGGAGCGGCCTGAGTACTGGAAAAGATCCTTTGCAGCATTCCAGGAGAATACTTCATTTGTCAGCAACTCACCAGTCCTTGGATCAACACCAACGATCTCTGTAAGAGTTTTACACCGCCTGACCCTTTCACCATCCACTTTTACCTGAACCTGCAAAGATACAATATCAAGAGCCTGTATCATGATCCTCGGGATATTGATCGGAGGGTTCTCAAGCCTGTGTACGATCGACTGCACAGAGTCAGCATGCATTGTAGAGAACGTTGTGTGTCCTGTTGACATTGCCTGGAACAGAACATATGCTTCAGCACCTCTTACTTCACCCACCAGGATATATTCCGGACGCTGCCTCAGTGATGCCCTCAACAGTTCATACATTTCAATGGAACCTTTGGATTCGCCACCAAATGCTTCACGTGTAACACCGGGGATCCAGTTGGGGTGAGCAAGGTTCAATTCCCTTGTATCCTCAATGGAAACGATCTTCATTTCCGGCTGGATAAATATTGAAATAGCGTTCATTGCAGAGGTCTTTCCTGAAGCAGTACCTCCGGAGAAGATGACACTCTTGCTTGAATCCACAGCAAGCCACATGTATGCCAGCATTGCTGTCGAGAACGTATGATAACCAATAAGATCGGAAGGTGTAATTGGATCCTCATTGAATCGACGTATGGTAAAAGTACTACCCCGGGTAGTGATCTCTCTTCCAAGTGTTAATTGTATACGTGAACCATCAGGCAACGTTGCATCAAGCAACGGATTTGCTATGGAGATATGCTTACCACATATTTGTGCAAGCCTGATAGCGAGTGGGTCCAGATGATCGTCCGAATCGAACAGCACATTTGAAGGAATGGACTCATACTTCTTGTGGTATATGTAGATCGGCGTATTAGGACCATCACAGGATATATCTTCTATTAACAGATCGCGCATCATGGCATCGATCTCACCATATCCTAGATAGTCACGGATAATGTAATACATGATCTTCTCACGTGTAAGAGTGGTGAGCCGGATCCTATAATCAACAAGGAAGATATTGACGTTCTTACGCAGGTATTCTTCTGCAACTTCTCTTGACATGCTTTTCAAGTGTGCATGAAGAACCTCAGCTATACGCTCCTTGATCATCCTGAACAATTGTTCTTCTTCATCAGTAAACTCTGGTTCAAGCACCTGATATTGATACTCATGAAGGTCAGAATTATAAGAAACTCTTACATAAGAATAAGGAGGATTTATTTCAAAGAACTCGATCTCTTCAAACCCGGACTCTTCATCCAGAGAAATATCTACAAGAGGACCATGGATGGCAACATCATATTCCTCTACCTCGAAGTCCTTTGTCTTGAAAGCATTGATAACTCGCTTATGGAAAGGTTCTTTCTTGAAAATGAACATCGGAGTCTCTTCAAACTCCTCAACTTCTTCCTCCTCTTCTGCAATCTCTTTTATCGTCTTTTCCCATAAGGATTCAATTTCCTCTGGTAGTTTGTTTTGATCATCACTTTCATCTTCATCATCAGTGGAAATGCTTTCCATGTCCTCGATATTCTCATCAAGTTCTTCTGTGTAAAGTTCATCTGAAAGAGAATCATCTTCAACTATGTCTACTATATCAACGATGCCATCTTCCACAGACTCGATCTCGTCTTCCTTCTCGGCATTTTGAGGATTCAAATTTTCAACCATTATACCACGCCTTTGGTAATTGCCATTCCTGATCATAACAACAATAAGAAACATTCAGGCCCCCATGCCTGTCCTCTATTATTGTTAAAAAGAGTACGCATCTACGGCTTATATAGTTACCGCAGATTATACCCATTACTCATCATAATGATAATTATGTTGAACGCTATAAATCATTATTGGTTAATTCAAAAGATCAAAAAACCGAACATACCCACAATGAATAAGCAATGTAAATCTATTTATCCACAAAAACAAAAGTAGTACAGAGTTTAAGGTGAAAAATATGCAACTAAAAGTACAACCTATTGATATCAAAGTTGGCAAATACAAAGTAATCCTGAACACCATCGATGCAAAAGAGCTTGGTGTCAATGAAGGAGATCGCGTTCGAATAAAGAATCATGAAACGCTTACAGCCATTGTGGATTTTACCGAGGACATGATATCACCGGGAATGATCGGCCTTTACCATGAGGTCAAGGAAGCTATGCAAAAGGAATGGACCGAAACAATAGAGGTATTCCCTGCAGAAAGACCGATGTCGACATACATCATCAAAAAGGTCATGGATGGAAAAAAGCTCACTAAAGAAGAGGTCGATACACTTGTAAAGGACATTGTGGAAGAAAATCTTAGTGAGATCGAACTTGCAGCCTTCCTTACTTCAACATACATTAACGACATGACAGATGATGAAACAGAATGGTTAACAAGAGCCATGATCGAAACAGGTGATAAGCTTGAGTTCGATACACACCTGATCATGGATAAACATTCCATAGGAGGAGTGCCTGGTAACAAAATATCACTTCTTATAGTACCCATAGTTGCAGCTAATGGACTCGTCATACCAAAAACCAGTTCAAGAGCAATAACCGGAGCAGGGGGGACTGCTGACCTGATGGAGATCCTTGCACCGGTAGAGTTCGATGCTGATGAGATAAAGAAGATGACCGAAAAAGTTGGTGGCGTTCTTGTATGGGGAGGTGCCACAAACATCGCACCTGCTGATGACAAGCTCATTAAGGTCGAGTATCCGCTATCCATTGATCCACACTGCCAGATGCTGGCATCTATTATGGCAAAGAAAGGTGCAATTGGTGCAACTCACGTTGTAATGGACATACCAACCGGACCAGGTACAAAGATACCAAATGTCCAGGAAGGAAGAAAACTTGCAAGAGATCTCATTAATCTGGGAGACAGGCTTGGAATGGATGTTGACTGTGCTTTAACCTACGGCGCATCACCTGTCGGACGTACAGTTGGTCCTGCACTTGAGGTCATTGAAGCATTAAAGGTCCTTGAGAACTTCGATGGCCCTAACAGCCTGATAGAGAAGAGTGCATCACTGGCTGGAATGCTTCTCGAGATGGGAGGAGTGGCTGCCAGGGACCAGGGATACGATCTTGCTATCGAGACCCTGAAGAACGGAAAAGCCCTTGAGAAGTTCAAGCAGATCATCGAGATACAGGGCGGAAACCCGAATGTAACCCACAAGGATATTCCGGTGGGCGAATTCACTAAAGACATTCTTGCCCCTACCAATGGATATATCCTGGAACTTGACAACAAAAGGCTCGTTCAGATCGCAAGGATCGCAGGTGCTCCAAATGATAAAGGAGCAGGTTTAGTTCTCCACAAAAAGCTGGGCGAACCGATCAAAGAAGGAGATAAGTTGTTCACCATTTATGCTGAGAAAGAAGCAAAACTGAACACTGCATTCCAGAATGCTAATGCAAAACCACCATTCATCGCAGAAGGAATGCTACTGGAACGTATCCAGAGCTTCAAGGAGATATGAGTTCGATGCCAAGAGTAGTAATACTCCGTCTGGGTCATCGTCCAGAGAGAGATAAGAGAATTACCACCCATGTTGGACTGACAGCCCGGGCACTTGGTGCAGAAGGAATGCTTCTTGCATCCAATGACAAAGGCATTAAGAATGCCATTGAAGACGTTGCAGATCGATGGGGAGGAAACTTTTACGTCGAGAACGATGTGAACTGGAAAGCTGAGATAGAAAAATGGAAAGAAGAAGGCGGAAAGGTCTGCCATCTTTCCATGTACGGCATAAACCTGCCTGATGCAACCGAGGATATCAAAATCTGTGAGAAGCTCATGATCGTTGTCGGTGCCGAAAAAGTACCTACTGAAATATATGACATGGCAGACTGGAATGTTGCAGTAGGCAACCAGCCACACTCAGAAGTTGCTGCAGTTGCCCTAACAATGGACAGGATCGCACAGGATGAACCTTTAAGGCAGGAATTCCCAGATGCAGAACTAACTATCATACCCACAGAATACGGTAAAAGAGTAATTGATAATAAAATAAAAGAATAAGACCTAAAAAAGTTAAAAACAAACAGGAATAAACTCTGAGATATGCAATATTAAGCATAGCAGGAACAGCTACAATGTGCAAGTTATTCCTAATATGTTTCCTGTTTGTTATTTGATTTCTTTTTCTGATATTAAAGATCTCCATTTCTGGACTCATTTCTGGCCTTCTTTTTTGCCCTGTTCTTTGCTATCATCAGAACTTACTGCTACTCCCCGATTAACAGGAGGTTTGTCAAATTTACCATAGCCCCTGTGTTTTTTGCACCCGGGAGCTTTAGACTGTTCCATCATCAGTTCATCCAGTTCTTCATCCGTCAGTTCTTCTGAAGCTCCATTTTCTTCATTTTCTTTTCCTGCTGCTACTGCCGATGCTTCTTCTTTAGAGTTCATTCATAACACTCCGATAAATGGATCGTTGTCAATAAATTCCACATCAATGTTGAGCATGTTCTTCAGACGCTCACAAAGCGATTCCATTGCAGGGTTCTCTGTAGCATAATGAGTGGCATCCACAAGCAAGATATCATCATAATTACGCAGTACATCATGCTTAAGCTCAGCAGAAACATATGCATCAACATTGTGCTCTCTTGCTATGTCAAGGAAATCGTCCTTAAAGCCACTCCCACCAAACACCATTACATTTCTTATGGAATCCTTCTCACCCACATATTGCAGATGAGTGTTGAGGCTCTTTGAAACATGATTCACGAAAACATCAACAGAGCAATCATCGATCCTGCCGATCCGACCCATGCCTACATCCTTCACATCACCAAGACCAAGACGCCGGGCAAGCACATCATTAACACCACCCTCAGCCCTGTCATAGTTCGTATGCATGGAATAAAGGGAAATACCATTGTCAAGAGCGATCTTTAAAAGACCTGCAAGCTCTTTTGAGATCAGGTTCACAGAATGGAATATCAGCGTGTGATGGGTAATAAGCAGGTCCGCACCTATCTGAGCTGCACGTTTTAGAACATACTCCGTAGGATCAAGTGCAACAGCTATCCTGTTGACATCATTATCCAGATCAAGAGTAAGGCCGATCCTTCCAACATCGAAATCCTCTGCCAGTTCAGGAGGTGCGATCTCCTCAAGTGTTTCTACGATAACTGATAGTTCCATGCTATAGCAATAATTTTTTGGAGATATCAATTTATCGGAAAAAGGTCAGAGAACCAATCGATAGATATATAACCGTTATGTTCATTCATACATAACGATAACATAACGCTTCGACCAGTCATGAGAGCAAATGATCAAGAATGCACCATAGGCTCGAAATCACACTTATATGATCGACCCCCCCTGCATCTCACCCGTATTCCCTGTATAAGTTCATCTACTCCGGCAGTGGAATAAGGAAAGTCTTGAACAGGGAAACAGGGTCATCACATATGTGCAGGCACCAAAACAGTGCTTAATGTAGAGGTCAGGTATGGAAATCACAGAGATATTTGGCGTGCTTGCTGCCAGAATCATGATCTTTTCCATACCGCCTCTGCAAAACTCTTTCTAATACGCAAAAGAGGTAATTAAAGGAGCTGTGCATGCAGTAAAAATGTAAACAACTGTATGAATTAATAACTTAACAGCGTTAATTTGAGAAGAAGTTAACAAGCTATTTATATACCCTATCGATATTTGCAACCCATAAGAAGAGATCAATGCAATAAGACAGTGACTGTATTGATAGATCGTAAAAGGTGACAGGATGATTGAAGAATTCGAACATTATCTGCTTGAGGATTGCCCCTACGGAGATGAGACCACAGAACTCCTTGGTATCGAAGGAGAAGGAAGCCTGACTATAAGGTCAAGAGACCCGGGTATTGCCTCCTGTGCGGATGACCTGGCAGAATTCTATGAAAAGAAAGGCTTGAAAGTGAAGATGCATCTCGAAAACGGGAAGGAGTTTGCAGAGAATGCTGTTCTTTTCGAAGCAGAAGGTGATCTACGTAAACTTTTCAAGCTATGGAGGATCTCACAGACATTTCTTTCAATGACCTGCGCCATTGCAACAAAGACAAAGAGAATGGTGGACAGTGCAAGAGAAGTGAATCCTGACATAATGATAGCCACAAGTAGAAAGACACATCCCGGCTTTCGCAAATACGAGTTGAAGTCCGTACATGTAGGTGGCGGAGACCATCATCGAAATTCTCTCAGTGATTCCATCCTGATAACACAGAACCACTTCAACGTGGTCGGTTCTTTTGAAAAGCTCAGGGCTATGAGGAAGATAGAGATAGAACCACGCACAAAGGAAGAGGTTTTCCAGTATGCACCTATTGCAGACATACTGCTACTTGACCATTACACCCCCGAGGAGCTAAAAGAAGTGGCACCAAAGCTAAGGGAAATAAATCCAAAACTCGAGCTTGCTGTCGGCGGTATTACATTTGAGGATATCCCAAAATATGCAGCATCAGTAGATTTTGTAGTTACCACAGCACCATTTTATGCAAGCCCTTTTGACCTTACAACTAACATCGAAAGACAGTAACATTGCAGTCCGGCCTGCCATGATGAACTGATTGCCAAAAAATAAAGATCAAGTTCCAGAGAAACTGAGATGGAGGAATTGAAAGATCAAAGATAAGGAGCTTTGAACTCACTTCCTCTCATACTCAAAATAACTACACACATCCCCATCACACCTTATCACCCTTCCTTTTACCTTACCCTCAAATATCTCAAGCTCTATGGCGCTGGGTTCAGCAATTCCAGGCACTATCGCACTGCCCGGGGAGAGCAGAAGTACTTCATAATCCTCGATGATCGGATGGTGGAAATGACCGAAGATCAGGACATCCACACCCATCTCTTTTGCCAGATAGCGCAGGCCGTCCGGGTTATCTGATGTCAGTTGGCCCTTGTGAATGACCCCTACTCTTACACCCTCAACCTCAATGACCTGCCTTTCAGGCAGTAGTTCCATCAATTCAGGAACATCAGTATCTCCGTGGACTGCCACAAGGTCTCCCAAACCGGACAATTCATTGTAACATTCCAGCGTCTCAAAATCCCCTGCATGGATCAATATATCACTATTTTTGATAATTGTGACCAGATCACCCGGCAACAACTCAAGAAGTGACTGCCCGGACTTAATATGAGTATCTGATAAGATAATTAGTTTCATGTGACCCCCATTAACTTATTAAAATGTTGTATTGACAGAATATACTGATTTCCCTACAAGGAAGAAATACATTTTGAAAGAACAAGAAGAGCAAGATCAATATCTTGCTCATCAGGTATCCTTTTTTACAGAACCGCATTAAACATATATCCTGTGAATATCACAGCTACTGCCACGATAGACACGAACAGGGCGATCAGTTCATTGCTCAGGACCTTTTTCAGTATGATCATCTCAGGCAGTGATACTGCAGTAACAGACATGAGGAATGCCAGAGAAGTACCAATAGGAAGCCCTTTTCCAATGAGACTTTCAACTACAGGGATCAGACCCATGACATTGGAATAGAGTGGTACGCCTATTAGTACTGCAGCAGGGACAGCGAGGAGATTATCTTTTCCTGCATACTGTGCAAGTATCCCTTCTGGAGCAAAACCATGGAATATACCTCCAAGAGTTACACCTATAATAACATATAACCAGACCTTACCAACGATGCTTTTGACCTCATCAACAGCGTAATCGAGCCTCTGTCTTGAAGCCATCTCAGCTTCTTTGAAAGGCAGAGAGTGGACATTGTAGACGAAATCTGCAACGTATCGTTCCAGCTTGAGCAGGCCTATGATATAGCCACCGACAACACCGATAACAACACCTGAAACAACATAGAGTGCAGTAGCCTTGAATCCCAGTGTGGCCCAAAGTACAGCAATGGCCGCTTCATTCACAAGAGGAGAAGTGATGAGGAACGAAAATGTCACACCAAGAGGCACTCCCGCTTCAATGAAACCGATGAAGATCGGAACGGATGAACATGAACAGAACGGAGTGACAGTACCCACAATTGATGCTGCTACATTGTATACCGGTCCTTTTTTGCCCCCAAGTATCCTTCGGGATTTCTCAGGAGTAATATAGGACCTCATGTAAGCTATCAGGAAGATCATTACAGAAAGAAGTGTAAATATCTTCAGTACATCGTAGATAATAAAATTCAGGCTTTTTGCAAGACCTGTGGTGGCTTCGATCCCAAGTAGATCGTAGGTGACCTTATCTGCTATCCACTGCATGGGATAGAACACGTCAACCATAGTATCATTTCCTCCAGAGTAAATTGACAGGGGAGCAGAATCTTTGGATTATCCGGCTGACTCGCACCTGTCATGTATCTTATAACATCACTTTTTTAGTGGACACAGTAATTTTAGTATCCTTTTCGTATTCACAAAGATCACAGGGATCGATCAGAAAAGCTTGACACACTTTTCCAGAATATCTGAGATAACTGAATCCTCGATATCCATATCCCTTGTCTTCTTCACGCCAAGTTCAGTGACAACAATATGTCCATCCACTGCAATCCCGGCGTTCTCGAAAATCTTAGAGGCACAGTTCATTGGACAGCCATCTATCACAACAACCCTGTCACACCCCTCTGCAGACTTCAACTGACCAGGGACCTTAGCACCTATTCCGGAGGTACACAGCATCTTGCCCTTTCCAGCTTTAGTCAGTTCTATTGCCAGCTGATTAGAGATAATACCTACATTCGCTGAGCCTGAACATGGATAGATACCAACGATCTCCGACTCGCATTCACATTCACAACCACATTTCATACTTTCAGTCATTTTTAGCACCTTTTCTAATTTTGTAATTTTAATTCTGTATCATGGACATGAAACTGTATTATTGCCCGTTTATCCATTGATCCATTTTCTTACATTGTCTTCACTGGGAACTCTGCCGGCAACCATTACCTCACCGTCAATGACAAGTCCCGGAGTGATCATTATACCATAGGAAAGAATAGTCTCAAAATCTTCAACCTTGACAACATCCGCCTGTAGTCCGCTTTCCTGAAGAACTTTTTCAACTACTTCTTTTGTCTTAACGCACTTTGCACATCCGGTACCGAGTATTTCTATTTTCATACGATCACATCCAATCTTTACCATAGAGCAATCCTGGTAATTCGAGTAACTTCAAGCTATTTCAAATAATATTGAAACTTCGTATTTCGAATAATGTTGAAATAGATATAAATAGATATTGGTTTCAAATTAATTAGAAATAGATAATAAGCATTATACTGTAAATCTTCAAGAGAATTCCGACAAAATTCCAAAAGAGGAGAAATGTTTGTGATCGATCAGAATAAGGTTTTCTTTAGTTCCCCCAGTCAGCACCTTTAAATGTACTAATAAATAATTTTCAATTCGATCTTTGAAGCTCAATTTGGAATTACAAAAACTCCCTATGCAAGTAGTACTTGATTTTATATCGGGAGGTTGTAAGTGTGATAGTATGGATAATTTCAGGTACTATGTAAGAGATGACACTCCGGTAGAAGTAGCGGAATCGACATTAAGGACCCTTCAGGCCATCAAGGAAGAACATGATTGCGATTATACAATAATTGCTATAGAGGAACTTTCAGAGGATGAACAGGAAGATGTTCTGGAAAATATCCGAATATTAAGCCGGAGGAACACGGTCGGTGTTGTAAGTAAAGGCAGAGGTTCCCTTCCGATCTCACGCAAGAAGAATCTCAGCAATGTAGGTATTCTCATCCATTCACGTGATGAAAAAAATATTTCAGTCCACCCTAACGTGAAGAACAACAAATTAACAACCGTTGTCCAGTACCTGAACCTTATACTGAATTCTTCCAGTGTGGAAGATGCACTTGACTCTAGCCACATTTCCGAAGATGACATCTCAAGGATGATCACCAGCCTGCCGGAACTGATCGAAACCGGACTTACCTTCCACGAGATCGAAGTGGAAGTTGATGGTGGAAGAATAGATGCGGTCTTTATCGACGAGCAGGGAAAGCACTTTTTGATAGAGATAGAGATCAACGCAAAGGACAATGCCATCGGTCAGGTGCAGAGGTTCAAGCTCCCTTATGCTGAAAAGTATGGGGTCGATCCTGAGGATATAAGGCTGGGGATCGTTTGTACGAATATTGACAACAGCAGGATGACAGCATGCCGTGGTGCTGGGATAGAGGTTTACTGTCTTTGTTTGAAGAAGATGGAATGATGCGAATAAATTGTAAAATGGTTCACCTGATAAAACCTAACAATAGCAATATCAGTTATAGAAATACTGTTATAGAAGCATTCGTTTCATAGTGAAATAGCAATCTTATTCGTATTCCCATAAGGCTTTCTTTCTATCAGTGCTTTATCTTCAAGCTTTTTAAGAATACGGCTTACCTTTACTTTGGAAAATCCGGATTCCAGAACAAGTTCACTCTGAAGGATCTCTTCCTTTTCAGCTATGATCCGGTATAACTTTCGTGAATCACCATCAAGAACTCTTGCAACAAGGTCCTTTTTGTGTGCAGTGTCATCTGGCTTTTCAACATTACTGACAGGATTGAATGATGGTGATATGGCGGTAGCTGAATTATGGAATTCCGGGCGTGGATCAGCATCATTGGACGAATTAGAACTAACAATGGGATCAGAAAGGTACTCATCCGCTTCAGGAAGATTCTGTTTATCTGAACTGAATATGTCTGAGGTAAACATCGTAGCACAATAGGTTGCAACCGATGCCATTATAAGCATCAGGAAAACCGAATTTATTGGGAACATAAGAGGCACCTCGACCCCGACAGTGCTTCCGTCTTTCAGAGAAACAGAAAGATCTGACATGCCCTGTGAAAAAAGAAGCAATGATAATGAGAACAGAGATACTGCAAGGATAATCGCAAAAAATGTATCTTTCTTTTCCATGCCAGATCCCCTCAATGTAAGTTCAGACCCATCCTACCTCAGCAGTTGTGCCAATTTCTATAATATTGCCTTTGACCACTGAAATATTGTTCATGTTCTCAAGCACCGCGCTGAAGTGTTCGATCGTTTCTTCATCGCCTTCGATAAGTTTTTCAAGTTCATCGTAGGAAACTACCACAAAACTTCCCCCTTCAACCGCAGCAAGGTTGATCAATGAATCCCTGTTATAGAAATTAGCATAATCTTCCGAATACAACAGAGTATCATCTTCATAGACATTCAATGTAATAGTCTCTTCAGCACCATCAGGCTTACCCCACTCGAAACTGGATCCGGTAGAGAAATAGACCTTGTTGAAGTCATTTATTGGCAACCTTCCGGAGATGATGACCTGATCATCGGATGTATCGATAGCATGATCATAAGTTGAATTTAGCTCAACTAGTATGGAACTGATGTTCTCATTCAGTAAACTTTCCGGAATAAACAACTTTTCAGTGATCTTATCCTCAGAGAGGTAATATTTGGTTAGGTCCTGAGAATATTTGATATTACCATCACTTACAATATATTCAATTTCTACAGGTGCTGCTGAAACCTGAATTTCATTAAACCTGACCCTATCGGTGAAATAGAATTCATCAAACTCGTTTACAGCTGAACCCTTAAGAATAAAGCCATCATCTACCATCACAACATTGCCCGGATTTGAACTCTCCAGATCCTTAATAATGACCACGACATCATCGTTTACAAGAGAACCTGGAATACGTAATTCTTCTTTAACAGGATTATCGGAATTATCATCAGTCAGAAGGAACGGACTGACCGCGGCCCCTGCGATTGCAGCTAGTATGCACATGGTTATCAATAGAACAGCCATTTTCCCATTATTGAGGTCCATCATAAGCATTAACTCCTTTTATTTCATAATATATAAGGCAATGTGTTTGAGCAATTGAATCATAATTTCAAAAAGCTACATCTGGAACAGATGAAAGAGAAACATTTGAAACACCCCAACATTACTTTTTTGCACCGGAATAAAACAAAAAATTTATAGCTATCGCAGAGTCCGAAAACCAATAAAAGGGAGAAGATCTCTCTTTATTAGCCGTGAATATCCATCCTATATAGAATCACCTGATGTCCTGTCTCATAAAGACATAATAAGTCGCTATGAGAGAAATGATTGCCCAGAGGAACATGCTGACCAGATTTGTCATTTTACCCATGAGGATATCAAAGACCGAAAGGTCTTGTGTCGGATCATCGGACATAAGTGAAAATTTCTCTTTCGAATTTCCCAGAACAGCATTTGCCACCTGCTCATAATTCAGGCTGGGTGAGATAAAAGCTTCAATCATATTCTGGACTTTCCACTTCTTTTCATAACTATCAAAAAAATCCATACCGACTTCTTGGGATGCATCTTCAAAATCTGACATATCAACCCCTGAACCAGCATCTCCGGACACGACAAAAGATACGCTATTGGAACCCTGACCATCCGAAACCATGGCATCTGCAACCAAACCTGAAACCGAAGTTATTAGTATCGCACTGACAATCCAGAACATAAACGAATTCAGCATCGAGCTGGTCTCGTTTTTGGAAACCGTTGAGAAAAATATGCTTATTCCTAAGAATGTTACAAGATATACTATGGAAACAGCCATGAAAAGCATCAGTTTAATGATGTCATCACCAGTTGGGACCAAACCCATTATCAATGCAACAGATACCGATATAAGGGCGGTTATTATCAGGGTCATGACAAGTACTGCGATCTTTCCAAGGAACTTCCCATTGATAACATCATCCCTGTAAAGAGGATAGGACAACAGTAATTTCAGATTTCCTCTTTCTTTTTCACCGGAAATCGCATTATATCCAAGCATTATTGCCAGTATTGCACCCATTACTGCAATGTTCGATACGATGTTTCCAAACAGTACAGATATCAGATCCGGTTCAGGAAATGACAAGAATAGAACACTGTCTTTCATACTCTCAAAACTTGCCATGGTTTCCTGATAACTCTGAAGATCCTCATTATATTGATTTACACCGGAAATTGAAGATGTTAACATCAGCACTAGAAAAATTCCAAATACGATCGCAAAGGACCTGCTCTTCACACTATCAAAGAACTCTTTTTTTGCTATGGTTTTTATTCTGTTAAGATTCATTTAATCCACCTGATAATATTTTTCAAATATCTCGAAAAGATCCTCTGTTTCATACCGGAGGTTCAAAATTATGATGCCTATGCTGCTCAGTTCTGAGCTGATCCGTTCCCTGACATCCCCTTCAGAAGTTATCCTGAAAATATTGCCTTCACGAACAAATTTGATAGAATCGATCGAACTGAGGACTTCCACTGTGAGCTCAGGATCTTTTGTCTCCAGGAGGATGACATTGCTATTTTCCTTCCTGCGTAGATTCTCAAGAGTATCAAAAGCAACAAGCTTTCCCTGTTTCATTATGGCGATCTTTGAGCAGATATCCTTGATCTCCGATAGTACATGGGAAGAGATTACAATCGCGATTCCCCTGTCATTAAGCTTCTTTAAAAGCTGGTTCATCTCCACCCTTGCTTCGGGATCAAGACCTGATGTAGGCTCATCAAGGAAGATAACCTTCGGTTCCTTTACAAGCGCCTGTGCGAATCCTACTCTCTGCACCATTCCCCTGGAGAACTCGCCTACTTTCTTGTCTGCCCACTTGCTCATACCTACGATCTCAAGAAGTTCCGGGACCTTTGAACGATCTGCATCTGCCAGGTCACAGAAATATTCAAGGTTCTCTTTTGCGGTCAGGTTCTCATAATAAAGTGTATTATCCGGAAGAAAACTGATGTTCTCCTTTAACATCATCATATTTTTCCCGATATCCTCACCGAGTACTTTTATGCTCCCAGATGATTGTATTGTAAGCCCTGTAAGCATTACAAAGAGGGTTGTCTTTCCTGCACCGTTGTGACCCAGAAGACCAATAAGGTCCCCTTCATTGATATCAAGAGACACATTATCAACCGCTGTAAATTCATCATATTTTTTCGTCAGATTCTGTATTTCAAGTACTTTTTGCATTTTCATCTCCTCCCATATTTCTTAGCTGCAAAGACCAGACCTGCAATCATAAGAACTATCATTAACAATCCGATCCAGACTGAATTCGAGCTGCTTTTAACATTGACGCGCAACTTCATCTCGTCAGCCTCAACATCACCGGATACAGCATTGATATCCACAAAATAATCACCATTTTCGGTTTCAGAAGGAATCCTGATCCTGAGATCGACATTCATGTATTCTTCGAAATTAATCCTTTCAATCTCATCTTCTGAAAACTCAAAGTCCCAGTTACCTCCAGGAGAACTCGCATCAAGCTCGATGTTTTCAAGTTCAACGTTACCAGAATTAAGCACCCTTACAGGTACAATTATCTCTGAACCTGCCTCTCCGGATACATAAAGGTTTGAGAGCTGCATCTTAAGTTCCGGATCACTTGTAGTGTTCAGGTCTTCTGTAACACTGAAAGGCAAATATAAAGTATCCGAACTTCTTCCTGAAGCACTTACACTTAAATTGTAATCCCCAGCCGGACAGTTCTTATCTATGTGAAGCCGGAGATTCAGGTTATCCATATCTCCGGAATCCACGTTTATTTTGGATACTTTATATCCATTAGAAAGAAATTCATAAGAATAAAAACCGTCACCGTTTATACAAAGATCGAATATTTCATCAAGAGAACCTGAATTGTTTATTTTTAAAGGTATGTCCACAGATTCATCCTTATAGAACTGAACAAATTCAGGAACATCTATTGAGATCTCAACATCTGAAAAGATATCATCTTTTGACCAGACTGTCAGATTAAGGTCACCATTCTCGACCTCATTGATCCTGAATGCCAGAGATGATCGTTCAATAAAGATGACTTTTCCTTTGAGACCAAAAATATCTTCATGACCGCTGAAATCTGCTATCTGATAGAACCTCTCATTACCAGCACCATCTGTCCTTTTTTCCTGAATGGTCAGACCTACAACAAAGGTACCACCGCTCTGAGGATAGATATAATTCAAAGTGTAGTTACCCAGTTCTATTTCCTCATTAGCTGATAGCTCAATCTCTTCTTTGAGCCAGCCTTTGTAGTTGATATCATTCAGATCAGACACTTCTACAGAATTAGTTGTAGCCAGTGAAGGAACTGCAAGTACAAATATTGCCATAATAAATGACATCACTACTTTTTTTCTGCCTATCAAGCCTGAACCTCCCGGGGAATTGCCAGGAAGAACGAGTAAGATTGTTTATCCAATAATGTGTAATTTTGATTCATTTAATTCATCCTTGTCAGTTATGATCAAACCACAATAGGATGAAACGGTATTTTGAATTAGCCTGAAACATGTTGCTTTAACGCTAAAAATTGTAATTGGTAATCGATACAGTATTTAAAAGGCATGTTTATGACCGAAAAAATAGAAGAACTAAAGCATTTACCTGTTGTTCCAATATAGACCGCATTTTATTTTTCATAAACAACTGATTAAATAAGTGTATGTTCAAAAATAGGGACCGGAATGGTAAAGGTTTTTTAATATCTAGAAGAACAAAACAAAAAGATACGGAAAATAGAATTAAATACAGTTAATAAAACTCCACGACAAGTTGGCAAGCAACCAGATAGGGCAAAATTTATCCCTCACGAAAAACATTATGCTGCGACCAATAAATAAAGAATGTTTCACAAAACTGAAACCGATTTCATTACGGATAAGCCGCCGAAATTAAAATAGGTCTCATAGATCACCATCATAAATAAGGTCCAGAAAAACAGTCCCGCAGATTACGCCTAATCACGCAGTATCAAAGCCAATCCAATAAAATACATCCCCCACCTTGATCTCATAGGACCCCTTTTCTCCAAGGAACTCAATTGTTCGCCTCCATTCACCGGGACTAGCTTTCATATAGACCCGAGTCTCGATGATTTTCTTCGGGGCAGGGTAATCGTTAAACTCCTCTTCTGTTACAAAGACAAAATCCTCAGGAACATAATTTCATCGATCAGAATCTATCGATTTAGAATTCATATGTCGTATGCACTCCATGCAAAAAAAGATATCTATATCAGAAGTAAATCCAGAAACGATATTACAAATGCATTTAAGGTAAAAATACGGGATCTTTCTCTGCTGAATATCACACCAGTAGTAAAAATTACCAGAAAATAAGCCACATCAAATAGATGGCCTCTGGTGGATGGAAGCCTTTTAGAACATCACCGTTCATGATGAATTCATAATGGTAATGAACATATTTATAGTAAATGGCAAATAATTTTTGATTACTGTTTGTGTCCATTTCATCGAACTGAAAAGTGATACAATTCGATGAAAAGGACATGGAAAACTTTGCCAGTTCAGGCCATTGATTCAGCCATATTCACAAGCTCATCTTTATCGATATTCGCCGTTATGCTCAGTTTCAGATCATTTGTTGTCCATCGTAGAATATTGGTTTCAAGAAGAGCTGAAAATTGTCCTTCAGAACCATTAATACTAACTGTTTCTACATCACCCTCCGGAAGCATTCCTGAAAATTCGTTTCCAGAAAATATTTGTGATAGATGAAGCCAGTCGTCACCATTTTTATAGACTAAAATAACAGTTTCAATAATGTTGTCTTCAGACGTAGCACCATTACTATAAACCAGTGCATGATCGAACTCATACCCTTCCGGAATATATGAAGGCAAAAGTATTTCAAAACCGACAGTATCTTTTGCTTCATCTAATGTTAGCTCTTCCTGAATTGGAATGTCATCATCTTGACCAGTGAATTGTATCAAGCCATCCGAACTTTCAAATTCATCATCCTTCTGCTTCTCGAATTTATCATCCTTCTGCTTCTCGAAATCATCAAGTTTCTGTTGCACTTGCTCTGCAATCTCTTCTTCTGGGAACTGCTCATCAACACATCCCATTGAGAAAAATGCAGAACACAGCAAGAGCAACACAAGTATATTTTTAATCCTTGTCAATTATTTCATCCTCCAATTTATCGATATAATCAAGCCTATGGAATTTCTAAACTGAACCCCCGGAAAATTGCCAGGAAGAACAAGTATGATCATTTTTCCAATAACTTGTGATTTTGATCAATTTTATGCCATCCTTGACATTTATGATCAAGCCACAATAGGATGAAACGGTATTTTGAATTAGCCTGAAACATGTTGCAGTAATCTGAAAAGAGGTAATTGATGAACGACACAGTATTTAAGAGAAGTGTTACAATCATAAAAAATAGAGATAGAACCAGTAAGTGGTCGTTGTTACAATACTCACCACGTTTTATATCTGATAAGATCCAAAATCGAAATGATTTTTTAACTCAGCACTTCATTGTGGAAATCAGCCATTTTCCGGTTCGTTGGTCTGGAATTGGAAGACTACCGGCACTTCGTTGATACCAAACTGCCTGCTTTGCTGATCAAATATCCCATAGATCTCATCCATCAGAGAAGTGCTGACCTGTGAATCGTCCAGAATATCGACAACAATAAATCCATTTATATCAGGCCCATATGTGACCACTGATCCATTCGGATAGGTATATGCCAGCATATCATCACTTACTTCTTTTTCAATAATTGCAAGTTCATCGATCCACAGATCCCTCTCATCCCCAATATAGAATTCCGGCACATTTCCATAAGTAGCGATGGCACCATACTTGTGTTTGTTTACAATTCCTTCAATGCTTATTTTTGCAGAAGTGCGTACAAGTTCCGATTCATCGTTCAATGCTTTGGTAAGAGGTTCAACAGCTATTTCATCCCCAATCCTGCCAAGAGCCACAGCAGCATGGTTACGTACTTTGAGGTCATTGTCATCTAATGCAAGGATAAGAGGTTCTACCGCAGGCTCACCTATTATGCTCAAAGAATGTGCTGCTGTCGAATCAAGTCCGGTTTCATCAGCCAGTAAAAAAATCAGAGGTTCCACTGCCGGTTCCCCCATCTCACCAAGAGTCTGGACCGCCCATACCCGGGAGGCGTGACTTTCATTTAGATCGTTCGCAACCCTTACAAGGGGTTCGAATGCCGAATCACCAATATCCATAAGACCAAATTTTGCAGCGTTTCGAACCTCGCTGTCCCTGTCACCCAAAGCATGAATAAGTGGCTCCACAGCAGTTTCATTCCCAATCTTACCAAGAGCCCGGGCTGAATTCTCCCGGATCTTCGGATTATAGCTTTCCAATGCCCGGATCAAAGGTTCTACTGCTGATTTATCCATTTCAACGAGTTCTTTGACAGCATTGACCCTGACAGAAATATTCTCATCTGCCATATCAGATATTAATGATCCTGCCACGGTAATGCTGTCATAAACATCAGTATATGATATGGATGTATCAGGAGATATTGCCTTGACCATCAGGATCTCATGCCCATAATTAGAGGTTTCTGTTGTAAGTTTCCAGGTTGGATAGTATGTGGTTTCACCCCGATAGTCATACGGATAATCAGCAAAACGATCGAAATAAACAAATTCGACTTCAGTGATCCTGACACGTCCAAGAGATGACATGGGATAATCACCCCTGTCTGTGACAAAGTTGCCGGCCTTTACTTGCCGGATCAGGTATTCCTTTGAATTTTCAATCTTTGCTTCCCCTATGGGATGAAAGCTATCTGCATTGAATTTCGTATTCCCAATAGAATCATTGATAATAAAGAAACAAACATCGGTTGCAGAACTATTGAAGTCTTCAGTTGAGTTCACGAAATCGACGTGCAGGATACTCGAAGGTACTTTTGCCTGAAAGACAGACAGATTATTTACCGGTACTTCAGGAACTTCCGCGTCCATGCGGACTCCGGGATAGATGAACACACCGATAACAAGCACTACCAACAACAACGTGATCAAAATTGCAACTACGGACTTTTTGTTTCCCTGCATTGACTTACCTTCAACGAAATTAAGTTCTCAGACATTGTGTAATTAAAGATTTTTATGATATTTCCAACTTATCACGCAGTATCGAATCCAATCCCATAATATTCATCCCCAACCTTGATCACAGAGGATCCCTTTTCTTCAAGGAACTCAATTGTTCTTCTCCATTCACCGGGACTCGCTTTCACATAGCTCTGGGTTTCGATAGTTTCCTTCAGGGCAGGATAATCATTCAACTCCTCTTGCGTTACAACGACAAAATCCTCAGGAACATAATCTAATCGATGAGCACTTATCGATTTAGAATTCATATGCCCATATGCACCCCATGCAAAGAAACCTGCAGAGATCAGAAGTAAAGCTACAAACGATATTACGAATGCATTTACGACAAAAACACTGGATCGTTCCTTGCTGAACAGTATTCCGATTCCAAATAGTATCCCATAGATAAGAAGCATCAAATAGATGTTCTGAGGTGGATGGAAGCCTCTGAGAACATAACCACTAAGATAGAACGTAAAAATTCCAATGCAGAAGAAAAATATGTATTTCTTTTGTATCTCAGTTAAATTGTCCATCATCTTACAATTCTCCAAAAGATTCCCTTACAAAAAATATTGATGCCACCAGAAGTACAAAGCCGGTACCAAAAGCTGTCCAGCTAAGAAGCGGTCCAAAAAGATATTCCTGGTAAAAGATGTTTGATGTCAGCATTTGCCCAATGGAAACCAGAAATAGGTTTGCACCAATGACTGCACATATAAATGCATATAGTATGTAGTTCAGATGTATTTTACCAGGATTATTCATAAGCTCGTCATTCTACTTTTTTTTAATAATTATAACGATAAATTTAGTATTAATTGTTTGTGACCATTTCATCGAACTGAAGAGGATGTATATCCCTGAGGAGATAACCACTCATTGATTTCCATACCATCCCCTAATCGATCAGTCATTTTCCTGTAAGAACTCCTGAATACGTTCTTTGTTCTTCACATACGCAAACGAAGCACTCAACGCTATGAGACCTACGATGATCGTGACGACGATCCTGTAGATCATTTCAAGATTACTAAGATCAATAACTAGGATCTTCACCACAGTAATACCAAAGAGTACCACACCAGTAGTCCTGAGAGAACTTGATTTCCCCAGGAATCCAACAACAATAAGGATTACGGATTCCGTAGCCCAGACCACAGAGAGGAGAACCTGTCTGGCATTCTCGGAAAATACAGCAAATAAACCTGTGCTGTCAGTGATCTCTATCGCGAGAGTGATAGTTAGAATAACCGTAGCCGCAATCCCTAATAGTTCCCGGACCAGTTGTTCCTCATCTTCAAGTTTTAAATGTGAAACAAGGTATGCTGCCCCGTACAGAGCAAGGGTTATTGACAACATACTGATCGTTCTTTCAGCGAACATTAAGCCTGTGCTATCCCATAACAATGATCGGATCGCAGCTGCAGCGAGAACGATGTATCCCATGTATCGAAGATCAAGATTATGAAGCTTGACACCTATGTAAACGAGGAGGAATCCTTCAATTGCCCATGTGAGTGCTATCCAGAAATCCTCAAGCTGGACATATACCGCGATCGAGAGGAATGTGACACACAGAATGAAGAACGTCCGGGACAGGTTCTTGAGTTCCTTCTGTTTTGTGAAATATGCTAACCCCAGGTACACTGCTGCCAGCAGAACTACAAATATACCTCTGAAAGAATACCAATAATGCCAGACTACAGCAAGCCCGAAACCGAATGTTACAAATGCATTAATAACCATACTGATAATGTTCTGAGAATAGTTCTCCTTGTCTTCGAGAATGATACTCAGCATATTGAAGAGTGCGAAGAAACAGATGAGATACCCAATAGCATAATAGACAATAGGAGATACCACTGTTCCGCGAAGGATATTCGAGTCGAAGAAAAATATGCTGTACAGTAAATACGAGGCAATCACAGGATAGAGACCAATTCCCCAATTCTTCTTCCAGAGGATCATCACCAGACCAGCTGATAGGATGATGGTTGATATCATCATCTGATGCGATCCCCCTGTGAGAAACGCTGCCAGATATCCAAGGAAAAACGCAAAGCTTGTAAGAATAACTGAATTTTGTCTAAGTGCCAGGAAGACAGCGAAGAGCATTACAAGAAAAAGTAATGCGGTGTTCATACCAAGGCTCATGCTGAGCGCTTCTCTATATGCCTGAAAATGGTACGTGGCATGCATTGTGAAGTAGAGCAGTGCAATCCCACCACCGTTAATGAGCTGTGAAAAACGCTCATACTCTTTCCTTCTGAATATCTCCCCAATTACTAAGACCGCAAGTGAGAAGGCAATCCCCAAAGCAACACGCTCAAGGATCCCTATCCATCCCTGGTCAACAGCGTAACTGTAAAGGTAGAACATACCAAGCATAAGTAGCACGAAACCTACTGCTCCGAAGATCTTGAATCCAAGATTCTCGGTTGGTTTGTACGTTTCTCTGGAAGCTTCCGCTGCCACTTTTTCAGCCATCACTTTTTCAGCTGCTGGTGCTACTCTTACTTCAGGCTCCTGTGTATACCCCTTACCTTCGAGAAAAGCAACTCGTTTCTCTAACTTCTCAATCCTTTTGTTCAAGTAGAGATAGTCATCATGCGTTGTATTTTTAGGAGGCGAAATGGATTTTTTAAAATTTTCCCGATCAATATCGGGGGTTTTCTTATCAACCCTATTTTCTTTTGCCATTGCTAAATAATTCCTCCCTCGTCCCTCTGTTGGCCTCAATGGCAGTCATGTCTGTTATCACAATGCCTGCAGGAACTATTATAAAAATAGGAGTACTTGCAAAACTAAGTTTAAATATTAAACATACTCTCTTCAACAGTCCCATTATCAAATGTAATATCACATT
Organism: Methanococcoides orientis; assembly: GCF_021184045.1. Lineage (NCBI taxonomy): Archaea > Methanobacteriati > Methanobacteriota > Methanomicrobia > Methanosarcinales > Methanosarcinaceae > Methanococcoides > Methanococcoides orientis. The sequence continues at coordinate 467,311 of NZ_CP073710.1, read as the reverse complement.
ATAAAACTTTTATGTCCATTTCACCGAAATGAAAAGTAAAAAATCCGATGAAATAGACATAAGAAAGCAACTTTATCAGATCAATCCATGGATTCCGCCACTTTCACGATCTCATCTTTATCCTCCATCCCCAGTATGCTCAGTTCAATATCTCCTGTCGTCCATCTTAAGAGATTGGTTTGAACAAAAGCTACAAATTTTCCCTCGGAACCATTGATATCAACTGTTTCCGCATCATCTAACTCAGATATATCCGAAGAACCGGTTTCATAAACTACTTCTGATATACGGATCCAGTCATCTCCCTTATTATATACCAATATGACCTTTTCAAAAACATCTTCTTCAAAGGTAGCACTATTGTTGAAGATCAGTGCTCGGTCAAACTCATAGCCTTCCGGAATATATGAAGGTAAAAGTAAGTCAAACCCTGCAGTGTCCTTAGCTTCCTCCAATGTGACCTCTTCCGGAGCAGCAATTTCATTTATGTCAATAGGATCAATGATCTCTACCTCTGCACCTCCTGGTATTTTAAACTCGAATTCATCATCTGAAATGCCGGTGTTCACCTTCAGGTTCCGAATCTCATATGAGAGCATCGGATTTTCATCCTCATCGTACCTTTCATATTTTAGCGGCACCCAGGTTTCTTTATCGATCCAGGCTTTTCCGTTACTTCCAAAGAGAGGGGTTTCATCCTCTTCTTTTGGAATCAGACCGATCACATAAACATCCCTGTTATCAAACTCTTCAAAAACCAAAAATGAAACATCACTCTCATTCAGGACATCTCCGATCATTCCGATATAATCCATATGACCAACCTCCGAAATATCAGGCATTCCCTTTTGCACGACCTTGTTCTCATGTGAAAGATATGTCCAGATGGTCTCTCCGTCTGAAACTACAAGACTTCCTGCCTTCTCGGCAGGTTGTATTACAACTGACCTCATCTTACGTGGCTTTTTAAAGAGCATTTCATATACCACCACATTGTCCTCTTCGCCTAACGAAGATGTGATGTACATAGTACACGAGTAGTCCTCAATACTATCTTCTTTCTGTTGCATTTGCTCTACTATCTCTTCTGCCGTGAGCTGCTCATCCACACAGCCCACTGAGAAAAATGCAGAACACATCAAGAGCAATACAAGTAAAATCTTAGTCCTTTTCAAATACCTCATTCTCCAATTATCAACATATAACAGTCTACTAAATTTTTATAATGTCACCAATGTAACATTCTTTTATAAATTGTTTGTGTCCATTTCATCGAACTGAAAAATGTACATGAAAATCAGAGAGATTATTTTTAGGCAATTGTTTGAAATTTAAGAAATGTTTATACATTATAAAATCTTATTCGCATTAAATGAACAAATGGATACTAGCAATCCTGCTCTTATTTCTAGTACCACTTCTGGCATGCGGGATCGTATATGTTGAATCCGAATACAATACAGACACAGGTGAATACGTCGTAGTGCCAGCCAGCGAGGAGATGTATGAACCAGGTTACCATTATGAAGGAGCAGATAGAACCTTAAGTTTCTGGGAACTTCCTTTAAAATTGCAGATGATACATATCTTTACCGTATTTCTGGCAGCGATTGGCCTTGCCAAACTGTCTCCCCTTATACTGGCACAGTTCAATCTGATATTTGCAAATAAGAACAGGAACGATGTTTTTGATCATATCGTAAGTAATCCGGGATGCAGTGTAGCTGACATATCCCATGGTCTTGAGCTAAACCGCGGTACTGTAAAATACCATCTGAAAAAGCTGCACAGCGAACATAAGATCATTGTATCCGATCATGGAAGCTCTCCAAGGTTCTTTCAGAACAATTCGACCTACAGCGATCAAGCCCGGATCATAGCTCCCTTTTTGCAGGATGAAAATCAAAAACGAATCCTCCTGATGATAAGGGATAAGCCGGGTATGACAAACAATGAGATATCAGAAGTCCTTGGCATCACCAACAGCACGGTCTCATACCACCTGAAAAAGATGACCACAAACGAACTATTGCTAGCTGAAAAGGACGGAAGATATAGAAGGTATTCTCTGGACCCCCGGGTGGAACCAGAGCTGAACACGGTAATTCATGCTGAAATATAAGAAAACACCATTGAATTAAGAGAATAACGATCTCAAATATCAGAATTTTCGTTGCTTTTTTCTATGGAAGCAATTCTATATCTCAAGAAAAGGGGAGGTCAGCAATAACTCAAAAAAGAGAAAACAAATAAATTCCTGCCAAAAAGGAAGCAAGATTACAGATGAAGGACATGAAGAGTGCTTTTTCAATACGGACCTTCAATACGAAGAAGTAGATCACAGCTTCCACCAGGATCACTGAAACCTCTCCGATGGCAACCAGATGAGAATATGTTTTGATAAACATTGGCAGTACGAACCAGAGGTACGGAAGTGTTGAAAATGAACAAAAAGTCCCTGTGAATAGCAACAATGAATCAGGGATCGATGTCCGGTTTATTTTGAAGAGATAACGGACAGTAGTGAAAAGTACCATTATCTCTATCATCACCGTAACAAGCAATGCAATTAAAAAGTGGTATTCATAGATCATTTTCATCACTTGGTGTTAAACAGACCCTTAAGAAAACGAATTATGGAATCCAGAATACTTTCATTTTTTACTTTACCCCCATCCTGAACCGTCCCTTCATCTGTAGGTAGATCATCATCAAGAGAAGACATATTTTCTTCTGCAGAAGAGGTATTTTCTTTTATCTCAAATCTGATACCCGGAATATCAGGTTCCTCAAATGTTTCGATCCGATCCGGAGTGACATCATTGTATCTTGAAACTTTTCTCGAAGTATAGATGACCAGACTGTCCTCCAAAAAACCGGCTATCGAATATTCGAGATCTTCCCTGATGAGCGGATCATCTTCATTCACAACATCCCATTCAGGATTTATTTCAACTTCATAATAACACAGCTTCGGATCAGTCTCCAGATCTATATTCTCAAGCCCTTTGGCCTCCAGATAATCTTTATCTATCGCATAGATCGTCAGGTCATTGGCCTTATAAAATTTAGTCAGGCATTCATCCGAACTTATGATGTAAGGATTCTCACACTGTATGACCGGACCGGTAATATGTCCTACCATAACTATTTCCGGGAATTCATCCAGATTCACTATTTTAACGCATCTTTCCATCCCGCGTGTACCGGGAAATAATACATCTGCACAGGCATTTGATGTCAGTGCGGATAGAATTAGAAGAAAAATCATAATTTTAATATTCAATTTCACGAGATCAGCTCCTATTGACACATTACATCAAATTCTTCAATACAGATCAGCATCAAAATACCATGCCCCGCATTTTTCGTATTATGAAGAGAACAAACACTGCTGAAAGCATGATCAGACTAATTGAGATATTAAAAGATCTTTCTTCCTTTTGCTCTCGAAATGTGATCTCATTATTGTAGATGTTATTCACAGCAGTATCATCTGAATCAATGCCTTTCAAATTATCAGAAAGAGAGTTGTTCGTTATTATGTTGCCCTGACTAAACGAAACCAGATCAATACCGACCCCATTCTTCGATATATGGTTATTATCCAATGTATTATTGCTGGATATCTGGAAAGAAATGCCCATATCATTATTTGAATTTACAACATTGTTGGACAGAATATTGTTATCCGAGAGATAAAACTTGATGCCGATATCAGCCGGATTGTGGCCGTAGGAGCTATAAAACTTATAGTTGTCCGGATTAATAGTGTTGCCAGCAATTGTATTGTTACTGGAATTCAACATGCAAATTCCATACTTCAAGGTCACAACATTGTTGTTTTCAATTATATTTCCGGAAACCTCATCGAGAAATATTCCTGCCTGTTCAAATTCTTCAATTCCCAATAATGCAAAACCGCAGACAGTAACATTATTTGCGTTTATATGGATAACAGGGTCATCGGGATTGGTTGCATACACAAAGGCAGCATCATATTCGCTTGCCTTCGATATTAATTTAATTTCTTTATCAATATACAAGTTCCCGACATACGAACCGGAATAGACCACAATGGCATCTCCACTTTTTGAAGAGTTAACAGCATCCTGTATTGAAATAAAATCTGCAGCTACATCATCATCCACAGTGATCTCTTTAGCTGCAACACTACCACTGATCATAAGCAGAACCAACAGGAATACTACAAAGGAAATTTTGAACCTCAAATTGTTACCCCTTCAACAACACTGTCATCAATTATATCCAACAAGTTTTCCAAATTTGTTGTTTCATCCTGTCCAACAGCTTTTCCGTTATCAAGCACTGTAAACTTGCCCTGCTTATAGCCGGTGACGATGAAATGTTCGGGAGCAATGTCCTTAGCAAGCGGATATGTGTTTTTGCTCAGGTAAAGCAAAACAACTTCCCCCTCTGTAAAATACGGTTCATGGTCCGTTAAAACAATGACATTGTCAACAGCTCCCCCTTCTATTCTCACAGTAACTTCATCGGAAGGCAGAGGATTCTTGAGATACTGATCAACATCTATAGTAATATCAGTGTAGATGGTATCGTCCCTTTGTAGATCATCTATCGAACCGGTTGGTATTTTTCCATCAGGAGTATTCCACCTGGCAGGATGAATCTTCTGGACTTCACCAATGAGAATGCTATCGGATTCCCTGCTGAGATCTTCATAGCTCAACTTTTCAAGGTTTACATTAAGACTTATGATCATATGTCCAACAAAGTCTTCCGGTAACTTCAGAGTAGTGTCGGCATGAGTTTCAATTGTGTCCAACAACTCCCCAATAGGCACAGTTTCCCTCCACCTGACAGCATTCCCATCTTCAGTCAATGTGAACTTACCCTGTACATACCCGGTGACGGTGAAATGTTCGGGAGCGATGTCCCTGGTCAAACGGAATGGATCTTCCCTCAGGAAAAGCAGTACCTTTTCATTGTTAGTGAAATCAGGTTCAAAATCAGCAGACATCGTGGTGCCTTCAACTGTTCCACCCCGTATTCTTACGATAACTTCATCGGATGATAATGGATTCTTGAGATATTGGTCAACGTTTATGACAACATCAGTATACATTGCCTTTTCTGAACCCCTGACCGAATCGTTATGCCATCCACCAGGAATATTCCATTTGCTCGGAAGGATCTCCTTTACGGTACCTGTGAGGATTGTATCAGACCTGATGGTCAGATCATCCTGGCCCATTGATGCAAGTAAACCCATCAGCTCCATGTTTAAAGGGCCTTCGTAGTCCGACCCTAAAGGTTCCACCCCGGTACTCAGGCTGATCAGTGAATCATCAAACATCGATAATTCGATCAATTCCGGTTGCTTCGCCTTTACAACCTCTATGGTGACATTATTAGATTCAACATTGCCTAGCCAGTAAGGTTTTGCAATTGATTCACCTCTTGAGGTGTGGTATATGGCATTGAGAGTGTACTTTCCATCGCTCAAAGTCCAGCATCTTGAATCAAAAGTTGCGTTAAGAGATTGGCCGGGACCAAGTTCAACAAGGAACTCATTAGTTAACGATGGTCGTGAAATTACCCCGCACTCATAAGGGACTGCAGTACCGTCTTGATCATAAAAATTGATGTCATAACTAATCTGTTCTTCCAGTTTCCATAAATTGATTGTTTTGTTACCGGTATTTGTTAGCATCAGATGAATCTTGAATATTTCTTCTTCCTGTACCTGTGCCTTTTCAGGTACAAGAGTAAAATTCAATTCAACTGTTTGCTGTTCAGGCTCTTTTGAATCGACACATCCCACTGTGAAGAGTATGGAAATTATTAAAAGCAAGACTAGTATCGTTTTAGATGTTTTAATAATTCTGAGACGTTTGATGCATTTCATACCTGCTTCCCCAAAACAAGAAATTGTTATCTAACAATACATAGGAAATTATCATCTATTGTATAAAAATATTCTTAATTAGTCTGAAATTAAAGAAGTAATGAATCAATATAGAAAGGAGAAACGTAAGAAATAGAAAAAAATCAAAATTTACTCAGATAATCCTCTCAATGCCGTTATAGACATACATATTCGGAGGTCGGACAAAACCCACCAGTGCCAGGCCTGTTGCCCTTGCAAGATCGATACCCTCATTTATCGGACCTGCTTTGCTGGCAAGTACAGAAACTCCTGCATTGATGGCCTTGGAGACCATTGTGACTGACAGCCTTCCGGTAGCTACCAGTGCACAGTTTGACATATCAACGCCTGCAAGGGCTGCTTTGCCAACTGCTTTATCAACGGCTGAAGCCCTGCTCACGTCTTCACAGAATGCAAGGATCTCGCCTTCACTGTCACAGACGATGACCGAGTGTGTACCACCGGTACGTCTCCATGTCTTAGCATCCTTTTTGAGGTGTTCGACTGCCTTGAAGAAGACCTTGCGGTCAAATTTAATATCCGTTTCACTTCCGATCTTTTTCCTGCATGGTCTTGAACCAATTGCACAACTGCAAAAATCGAATCTTGCATCCGGATCGATATCGCGCCTGGTCTTTTTTATGCGGTCCGGGCAGATATCCGCATGACATACCAGTTTGTCATCTTCGACTTCAACTGAGATGATATCAATAGCGTGATCAATAAAACCTTCACATAATAAGAATCCCGTTGCGAGTTCCTTAAACTCCCTGGGGGTAGCAAAAAAAGAAGCAAGTGGGACATCATTGAGAGAAAGATGGAATTCTTTCTCAACGATGACGTCCACGTCTATTTCGTTATTGCCATCTTCCGTAAGCTCGACACATCTGTAAGGAAGATAAGGAGCGGATACATCCCTCTCCTCATCACGCCAGAAGTTGTTCTGACCTGTTTTCCTGTCGACGTGCCAATCCAACGGCATGATTATGCAATTTCCTTTATCTTTGCGAAGAGCTGCTTGAGTGTGTCTTCGTTGCTCTGGGTGAACTCGAATGGAGGTTTTGTGAATGGCTTGAAGTACATTGGCACGTTGTCGAGCCTGTAGAATGTACCATCATTCTCCATTGCGTCAATAACACCAGGAAGAACAACATCTGAAGCAGTGACTGTTGGACATGGTGCAATATCCAGGCAGGTCATTGGGATCTCTGCCAGGTATGATGCAGCATCTGCAGGGATGTGGTTGACAAGGTCAGCACACATTACGAATGCAGCGTCTACGTCCTTCTCTCTCAGAACATCTACACAAGTGGTCTCTCCAGGGTTGTACCTTGGATATCCTCTTGAGAAGTCGATACCGAATGGGTATCCGTACAGGTATGATGCGATCTGGTTGAAACCTGCTACGTTACAGTGACCTCTCAATGCACCGAGTACGAACTTTGTTCCGTGGTTGTTGTTGAGTTCCTTGACAAGGTTAAGTCCAAGTTCAACGTTCCTGTGCTTACCGATAGATGAACCAAGACCAAGACCAACGGAAATGCTACCGAAGTTTGCATTCATCATTGTCTCGACCATCTCTTCCATTACAGAGATAGACACACCAGTGATCTGCTCAACAGATGGGTGTGGTCTCTTACCGTTAATGAGTGTCAGCAATGCACTGAAAAGCTCATAATCGGTGTTAGGGTTGAGCTGGACGTGAAGGTCTGATGCTATTGCAGTGTCAGTTACCCTTGGGTCAACTGTGATGACCTTACGGTCAAACCTTCCTCTCTTGGACCAGTAGCCTCTTGGGAAGACAGCATATTTTGACATGTGTCTTGGCATGGATGCCAGAGGGTTACTTCCCCAGTAGATGTTAACATCACTTCTGTTCTTGGTCTGACCTGCCGTTGCTGCAGGACATCCACTTTCCTGGATACCCATTACAGTAGGACCGTGGCAAATGGTAGCGTTGGAATCTGCTACACCACCAAGGTATTCTGCGATGTGAAGACCGACTTCCTGTGCTTCACATGAGGTCTCACTTCCGAGGAAGAAAAGAGGTCTCTCAGCGTTTACAAGCATTTCTGCTGCCTTTGTAATCGCCTCATCCCATGCAGCTTTCTGAAGCTTTCCGTCTTTCCTGACCTGTGGGTCTTTAAGACGGTGTGAGCTTACGATCTCCTGGAACTTTCCGTTACCCATCTTACATGCGTTCTTGACAGTGATCTCGCCGTCCCCGAGCTCTACCTGAATATCATCACATGATGCTCCGCAAACCGGACACATAATGTTCTTAAAAACCATATCAGTTACCTCCCATGTACAGTTTAAGGACAACATCCTCTGCGCTTAGCACCTCGCCCTCTCCTGCCTCAACAGTTACAGGGTTACCCTTGTAGAGAGGGGAACCTGTAGAGAATGTATCAGGGTCAATGACCACGTTGGACCAGATAGCCCTTGGCATGAATACATTTCCATCCATTACAGCATCTGTGCACTTTGTGAAAACTATGATGGAATGTTTTTCGTCCTTACTTGTTACTTTTACTTTTTCCGGGCTTCCAAGAGTTGCAAAATCACAAGGTGAGATCCAGCATACAGCACATTCCTGTCTGTAATCTTCTGTATATTTGTCACCGCCTTTTGCAAGCCTGCCCTCGTCAATGGTACTTCCTGTGTTAAGTAATACTCTCATAATCACACCTCACAGATCCATGTTTGCTGCCTGATTGACATAGAGTGTGCCTTTTGGCCTCTTTGTGATCGCATTGTCACCGAGGAACTTCTTGAAGTTACCAGGACATTCTATATCATCGAACTTAAGGTCGCTTTCGTTTGTTACATATTCGAATCCAGGTGAGAACCTTTCGATGGTTCCGTTAACAACCATTGTACCGGCTGTCATCTCAGCAGCAACTGCGCGGATCGCATTTCCTTTTACAGCGATCAGACCGCCGTTCTGGCGAATACCACAGTAGTGACCGACATTTCCACCAACGATGATCTCTCCACCGCTGATACCGCCACCAAGGTTGTTGTTTGCATTGCCATCGACGACGATGCGTCCACCGGACATTCCTACCCACTTTCCACGGTATGCACAACCAACATGGTCCCTTGCATTACCTTCGATGTGGAGGAGTCCGCCCTTCATCTCCATTCCTGCCCATGAGTCAGCATCACCTTTGACAAGGAGTTCGCCGCCTTCCATCTGGGAACCTACGTGCATGCTTACAGATCCCTCAACGGTGATCTTGCCTGCTGTCATCTTTTCACCGATGCGCTTCACTCTGGAAGTGTCACCTTTGACAACAATGGAAGTTTCCTCTGCGGAACTTCCTGCATCACCCTCTACATCAAAGAAGGAAGAGAGTGGGAACTCTTTTGGTCCCTGCCATACGAGCAGAGACTCGATCTCACTTTTGTTTTTACCGGCGAAAGTATCAGGAGTAATAACATCTGCCTCTACTTTGATACCGATCTCAGTATTTACTGTAAGAATAACTTCTGCCATGATATCACTGCTCCGCATTTACCTTGATCGCTGTTGGGTTCATGAGGTACTTCTCAGGTGTTGGATAGTGGTTGAAACCGTGTGAATAATACCTGAACCATTCCTGCACATCCTTGAGCATTTCCTTCTCGTTTGCGTCCGGAACACTCGCATCGGTGTAGTAGGTCCTCTTCTCAGGGATCATGGTGATCTCACCGTTGTGGCAGACGATCTGTCCGTCCTTAACGGTGTATTCAGCGGTGCTGAACTTGTTGATCAGGTCAGAGTATTCCCTGGTGTCGATCTTGCTTGGGTCAATATCGTAGATAGTAACATCACCATCTGCGCCGATACCGAAGCTACCCTTCCTGTGTGCCATACCGATCGTCTTTGATGTGTTGGCACGGGTCATGATAGCAATATCGTAAAGGGACATTTCCCTGTCGACCCCACCGAGTGTGCTTCTGTCGTTTGCCCATGGGTGGCATTCACTGAATGTCTGGTCCCTGAACTTCTCGGACATCAACCAGCTCATAACAAGTGGGTATTTGGTGAACGGTCCACCGTTTGGACTGTCTGTTGTCATGATAGCCTTCCATGGATCATCGATCAGGAGGAGGCATTCAAGACCCATTGCCCACTGGGTACTGTGAACAGGGTTGCTCTTAAGGTATGTGAATGGACAGACACCTGAACCACATTCGAGTTCAACATCTGTGTTTGACCATTTACCACCGGTAAGCACTGAGAGATCGTGGATGGAAGGACCATCACCGGTCATACATGTTGCTTCACCGAATGGTACACAACCACTGTCAATTACAATGTGGTCTGTGCTGTTGATGTAATCAGTAAGAGGTTTGACACCGGACTCAAAGTCACGCCAGGATGTACCGCCAAATGCGTTGAACATCATATGTGTGAGGTACACGGACTGGTCCCTGCTTGGGTCGATTTTTGTCTCTGCCCATTCGACACCCATGTCCTGCTTTGCTTTCACATTTTTGGACATTTTCAAGGATTCCTTTGTTGTCTCAAAGTTTCCTGGATGACCAAGATTGTTTGCGTGAAGGTGCATTGACATTGGCATACCGAGCATCTCATTGACCTCAGTAAGTCCGTCGATCATCTCTCTTGGAGTGACCTCGAAGTGGATGTTTGCTTCATCAAGGGAAGATACGTTCTTACCCCATCCCCAGTTCTCAACACCAGCTGGATTTACACATTTGATACCATAGGTCTTGTGGGTCTTCATCATCCATGAAACGTATGCTGCTGCCTTGTCGATGTCGCCTTCCTTGAGGTAGCGCATCATGAACCAGTTGTTACCAAGAACAAGGTATCCACCCATATCGAGCATTGGGATAGAGCGCATCTCTTCGTGTGTGTGGCGAGCTTCCATTGGAGGAACAGCTGCCTCGAAGACGGTTGTGTAACCCATCTGTGAGTATTCGTATCCTTCCATGTAAACAGATGGTACAGTCTCTCCTGATCCGGAGTGTGTAATATCTGTCTTTGTCATGGTTGCCTTGTAACCATCCTCCGGACGCATCATCCTACCGACATTGACCTTTGCACCGGCAATGTGGGAGTGGGAGTCAACACCACCAGGCATTACGGTCTTGCCTGTTGCATCAATTACTTTAGCATCTTTCATGTCAGCATCTGAAAGCTCAGATACTACCTTACCGTTTTTGATGAAAATGTCCTGCTTGTCACCATTCACTTCATTGAGCGGGTCATAAACAGATCCATTTTTAATTACAATAGTTCCAGCCATTATTCCACCTCTCTCTTCTCAAGCCATATTGCGGATGTCGGGCAGATCATTGCACAGGCACCACATGAACCACATGCTTCCTGATCGATGACCTTGATGCTACCGTTCCTTACCTCAAGTAATGGTTTCTCGTCAACATCGTTGAGCGCACCAGCTGCGATGAACTTTGAGGAGTTTGCATTGACAGGACATACGATAACACAGTTACCACAGCCAAGGCAGGCATCTTCGTCGGTCTTAAGCACAGATGTCAGGACAGCTGTTGCTGATGGTTTGTTGAGAAGCTTCTTCTCGAAGACAGTCTTCTTTTCCATATCTGTAAGGATCGCGGTCTTCTGTACATCGATAGCATCTACAGGACATGCGACTGCACATGCACCACAGTAGAGACATGCATCCGGACGCTGTGCGACCTTATCGACCCTCTCACCAATATCCCATTCTGGGTTGAACAGTGCATTGCATGGACATACATCCACACATGTGCGGCATGCCTGACAGACATCCTCATCGCGTACCCAGGTACCTGCAAAAGGCTTCTGGACAGCGATAGCATCTGTTGGACAAACTTCACCACACCACCCACAGTGTACACATTCTTCGTTGTCGATGATCGTCTTACCATCTATGCGTGCATCGTTGTCATTTGAAAGCCACTGCTGGACCTCTATAGCGCCCTGTGGACAGATCTGTTCACAAAGACCACAGTGTACACAGTCATCGTTCACGGTTGTTGGTGCAATAGTGCTGCACAAATAATTCTCGCCGCACACAGGCTTTCCATCTTCCCTCATCTCAAGAGCACCGGTTGGACATATCTTAGTACACATTCCGCATGTAATGCAGTTGTCTCTTATGTCCAGGAAATCCTTGTTGATAAGTCCCCTGGCAACTGGTCCAACAGAACCTATGATCAGGGTGTCCTTTGGACAGACCATTGTACAGGTTCCACAACCAATGCACTTGTGTGGCATGTAGACCACTTGCTTGTTATCTTTTGTCGAAACCACTATTTCGTTCATCTAATCTACTCCGTAATTATTGCTCATGTCTGCATGCTTCACAAATTGCTTCGCCTTCGTACCAGACAAAACTATCTCCACACTTGTCACAAAGCTTTACTTGCTTGCGTTTCTTGATCGGTACTTCGATCTCTGTAAAAGAATAAGAATAAATCTTCTCTCCAGCCTCAAGGACTATTGGAAGAACGACCTCATGACGTACTTTCTCAATGTTCATGTACCATGCATGAAGTTTCGGGTATGCCTTTGTCTTTTCAGGATCAAGGTAGATCCTGACAGCTGGCATCGTTTTCTCACCCGGTGCACCACGCTTGTTGACAGTAACAGCCATCTTCCCGTAATCCTTTACCTTTAATCCCTTGTTTCCGGTGGTAGCACCCTCAAGGATCTGGAAAGGATCAGGAACACAGTTGTATGTCTCTGCTGTAGCATAGATACGCTCACCTTCCTTAACATCAAGGAGTCTCTTTGACATATTGAGCATCTGCAGGCCAATAAGTGCCCCTGTGCTCAAGTAGCCGTGGAAAGGAATGATCTTCTCCACCTGTAAAAATAGCTCTGGATCTTGTTCTTTAATCTGTTTGAGAATATTATCCATTTCGTCATCCATATGAAGACCTCTTGAATGTGAAAGTATAGCATCGGATCGGCCGGATCCTTTAAACGGTGTTTAACATAACCGCTTGTAATGCTAAGGAACATACCGGTGAAAATTATATATAGTTTATCGTTGCCGGTAAAAACGTGGCAGGGGTGGTTAAATACTCAGGCCTGAAGCAAATAAGTAGCTTATATAGATAGATCTGAAAAAGTAAACAAAAATAGAAAAGACGAGTTTTGAAAAGAATAATCAATACGGTTCTTCCAACAACAGCAACAAAGACAGCTCATTCCACAAGTTCAGCGATCTTCTCCAGCAACCCCTTTGCAATTTCCTCACTCGCAGCATGCCTTACCGTGATCTTGCCACTCTTATAAACGAGGATCATCATAGCACCGGAAGTGAAACGGATGGCTCCAAGCTCCTCAGAACAACGCAAGAATTTGATCAAATTCCCTTCTTCTGTTTTTAGAGCTTCACATGCCTTTGAGATATCAATCTCATTATCAAGCTGTGCTATCACATGCTGAATATCCGGACCGCTCTTACAGGGAGTAATAGACCTAATTTCCATACTTATCAAAACCCTTTTTAAAAGTTTAAATTGAAAATAAAAAAGTCAAAAGAAAAGTATCAGGAGATGAAATCAACCGTGACACTTTCAACATCCCAGAGAGCTTCCAGCTTCTCGATGACGTCCTCTTTTATTGCAGCTGCGAACTGGTGATGGGAAGGTAGGTCAAGCACTACACGTACATTGCCTTCATCGACTGTTATCTTCATCACAAGCTCGGTCCTTATAATATCCAGTCCTTTTATCGGGTTCATCACATGTTTCAGGCGCCTTTTGACAACTTCCTCGTCAGTCGTCTCTTTCTCTACGACCATCCCATGCTTTTCCTCATAGTCACGTATAGCAGATCTGAGGCCTTCCACTGCCAGTACAGAACAGTGTGCTTTTACCGCAGGAAGTCCGCCAAGTGCCTCTGCAGCCTCCTTCCATGTGATCTTCTTGGCCTCATCAAGGGTCTTTCCCTTTGCAAGGTCAGTAATAATAGAAGCTGTAGCAATGTTGGATGCACAGCCGTAAGATTCGAAGGAAATATCTTCAATGATGAGAGTCTCAGGATTCACTTTCAGGTAAACAGCAACCATATCCCCACATGCTGCACTGCCTTCGAGACCCTTTCCGTCCGGATCATCCATCTTGCCCACGTTATGTGGATTTTTGAAATGCTCAAGTACCTCTTTACTATAAGGGAAATTCATAGAACCACCTCTTGTATTCCTTGATATTGATTTACTCATCTGCTGACAGCGGGCTGATAGCCCTTAGATTAACAACAACTTCCTTCAACGCATCAATAATAGAATCTGCATCTTCCATAGTGTTAAATCTTCCGAAGCTGAAACGCAATGAACCGTGAGCTCGCTCATGGTCGCCACCTATACCAAGTATAACATGGCTTGCCTCAAGGGAGCGACTGAAACATGCAGACCCCGTGCTCACTGCAAAACCCATCATATCCAGGTGTAACGTAATAGATTCACCTTCAACATAATGGAATGTCATGTTAGCATTCTGTGGCAGCCTGCTCGTAGCACTACCATTGAGAGTAACACTGGGTATCTCAGCACTTATCCTCTCAATAACGCGATCCCTCATTGCCTTAAGCTGCTCGGTCTCCTCAGGAGTAACCAGCTCAACAGCCTTTGCAAAACCTACAGCACCAGGGATATTCTCAATACCTGCACGCCGGTCGGACTCCTGGAAACCTCCGTCCATCCATTTGTTGATAGGAGTACCCTCTCTTATGTACAGGGCTCCAACCCCACGAGGACCGTGAATAGTATGAGCTGAGACCGTGACAAGATCAACAGGTATCTCGCTTACGTCAAGAGGAATCCTTGTGAAACTGTGAGTTGCATCAGTATGCAGCAAAACCTCCTTTTCTTTACAGATGTCTGCTATGGACTTAATATCCTGCAACGTACCGATCTCCTGGTTTGCATGCTGGATAGAGACCAGTGCAGTCTGAGGAGTGATAGCAGCCTTAAGCATTTCAAGATCGAGGATCCCTTCACTGTCAACACTTATGAAATCAACCTTATAGCCCTGTTTTTCGAGCATCTTAGCAGTGTTCAGAACATCGAAGTCTTCCAGACGGGAGACGATCAGGTGATCGTCCTTCTTGCCTTTCAACGCAGAAAGAACCCCTTTTATTGCCATGTTGCTCGATTCAGTGCTTCCCGAAGTAAACACGACCTCACTGGCATCTGCACCAAGAGCTGATGCAATTACCTTTCGGGATCTTTCAAGTCCTTCCTTGGAATCAATTCCCATTGAATATCCAAATTCGGAAGTAGCAACTGCATAAGTATCAAAAAAATACGGATTCATTGCTTCAAGTACCCTCTCATCCAATCGAGTACTGGCAGCATTATCAAGATATACGGTTTTGTCGAACATCTGGCAAACACTCCTTTGATCAAATAAATATACTAATGTGAAATTGCTCTGCTCAAGACACCATCGATGACTGCCACAAACAGCCTTAGCAGAGATTAAATGATATACAGAGATTATATTGGCAACTGTATAAAGCGTTAACCATTTACTGTAAAATTACAGCATAAAATAATAGAGGGAAGGATAGAACAGCATAAACTGCCTATCCATAAGATATTATCTGGACCTTACGATCTCTTCAGCGATCTTTGCAGCTTTTACACCGGATTCCAACATGCCACCAAAGGTAGGACCCATTCTGGAAAGACCAAAACATGTAGCTGCGGCCATTCCTGTAACTACGAGTCCCGGGTAAAGCTCAGAAGTGTTGTTCACCACAGCATCTTCGGAATTATCAACATCCATTCCCAGGAAGCCTTTAAGGTCTACCAGACCACGGTTTGCAAGTGAGTTGGCCACGACCGCATCGTGTCCTGTTGCATCAATAACGCATTTCGTCTCGATAGCCACAGGATCCACACAGGTTATAGCGCGTGGTAATGCTGAGACAGGTGTCCAGTTGGTAACAGCACCGCAAACACGTCCGTCCCTGAGAACAACATCATCGAACTTGTTCATGTTCAGCATGAAAGCACCTGCATCACAGGCAGCTGAGATCAACTTGGAACAGGCAGATGGTGCATCTGCAACATAGAGACCTTCCTTTATATCAGGTACTTCCTTGTAAGGAACACCAAGCTGGTCAAAGATCCTCTGTGCAGGCGCTCTTACTGTAACCTTGTTCATCAGGTAACCACCTAACCAGAAGCCGCCACCAAAGTAATTGTTGCTCTCAAGCACAACGGTCTTTAGGCCTTTGGAAGCAAGATCCCTTGCTGCTACAAGTCCACTTGGCCCTCCGCCAACAATGATAACATCACTTTCTATGTGATTAAGGAAATCTCCAAGGAATTCTTCAACTATCGAACGCGTAATATCTTTTTCAGTTGCTTGTGCGAATTGATTCATATCTTCACCCATTTTAATAGAGATGATCTGTAAGTTGCCAGAAAGTGCAATTTTGAGCCGGTTCATAAAAAGAGCCAGACATTTTGCCTTACATCTTATTTAAAAGGCCGGAGTGAGAATCGAATTTAGGTACTCCGATCTGCAGTCGGACACATAACCACTCTGCCATCCAGCCAATTGTTACCGATTCACTATTGTGAAATCACAATCGTGAATTGTATTTATTATATATATAGATTATGTTGTAAGCAAATTAAAGAAGGAGACAACGTAAAATATTTACAGCATCTCATAAAGAGAGATTAATTGCAAATATTTTGAAATATAATCAGTAAGTAATAGTTAGAACGTTTTTGCATAAGATTATAGCCAAATTAAGCAAAATTTAACATCGATAGTCGTGACGCTGCCATACATTTATGTAATATAATATATGTTAACATCGTTTCAGATACTATAATATAATTAGCAATGAATCAAAATATTTAATCCTGTTTTTAGAAAAATTGGAGTTTTTGAATGGATCTAAAAGACATTTCTTTAAGAAAGAAACTTACAGTTTATATTGTTGCAGGAACCTTTTTAATTTTTATAGTATCAGCTTTGCTAATAATCTCAACAACATTATCCCAGCATGAAGAACTTGCATACCAGCAATCCATAGAAATTGCCCGCAAGCATGCAAACGAATTCAATGCAGATCAAATGAAATATCATGCATTTTCAAAAATCATTGCAGACACGATCTCTGATAGCCTTATCTACGATCGGGAGGAAGCAAATAAAGTCCTAAAGGAGATACTTATTAAAAATCCGGAGCTTGTCGGGACATACGTCTGTTTTGAACCCAATGCATATGATGGGAGAGACATGGAATATGCAAATACATCAGGCCATGATTCAACTGGCAGATTTATCCCATACTGGAATAAGCTGGATGGCAATATTAGCCTTGATCCTTTACAGAACTATGAAGAACTTGATTACTACAGATTACCAAAGCTTACAGGAAATTACGTGCTAACGGAGCCATATTGGTATTCAGAGAAGATAATCATCAGTCACTCAACACCGATATTCCGTGACGGACAGTTCATTGGAATTGGGGGTGTCGATGTAACTCTCAATGGCATGGACAGCATTGTAAGTAACATTACAGCATTCCAGAGCGGATATGCCATACTTAGCAGCAACGAGGGTCTTATCCTTTCACATCCAACCAAAAAAGAATGGATCGGTGAAAAAACACTTTACGAATTCAATGATGATATCACTATAATGGCAGATGACATTAAAGAAGGAAAAAGTGGTCACATCGAAACAGTAGATCCGAGTACAGGAAAGCAGGTTATCGCATTCTATGAACCTACAAAAGAAGGAAAGTATTCATTCATACTTGTAGTTCCGAAAGATGATATGTTCAAAGGAGTTATAGACCTAAAGAATGAATTAATCACAATATTGATGATCGCAATATTGCTCATGGGACTTGTTGCCTCCCTTACAGCAAAAACTGTGAGTAAAAATATAGAAAATATTGTTAATGACTTTAAAGACATTTCAGATTCTGCTTTAACCGGAAACTTTGATGCCAGAGCAAATACTGATATTGACATTGATTTTAGAGAATTTACAGTCAGATTAAACCATTTGCTTGATAATCTCCAAAGATCAAGCGAACTTAATGAAGAAATGGCTGATATAATAGACCACAGTCCCGTAACTGTCTTTAAATGGAAGAATAAAAAAGGATGGCCAGTAGAACTTGTATCCGGGAACATAGCACTATTTGGTTATGTTGCTGATGATTTCATATCAAAAAAAATAAATTATGCAGACATCATCCACCCCGATGATCTTGAACGCGTAGAAGACATACTTTCAGAGAGCATTATAAAAAGAACCCCACATTTTAGCCAGTATCGGATAATAACAAGATCAGGAGAAATTCGTTGGGTTGAAGAACAGACACTCTTACAAATTGATAAAAATAATAATCTAAATTACATGCAGGGAATTATCGTTGATATAACGGAAAGAAAGAATGCCGAAAACCAAATAATTAATGCAAAAATGGCAGCAGAAGCCTCCAATCAAACAAAGAGCATGTTCCTTGCAAACATGAGTCACGAACTCAGGACACCACTTAATTCAATAATTGGTTTTTCAGACATACTTCTCGAAAATATTGCAGGCCCAATTAATAAAAGGCAGGAAAAATACATTTATAATGTATTGAATAGTGGAAAACACCTTCTAAACCTTATTAATGATATTCTTGATCTTTCAAAAGTCGAAGCCGGAAAAATGGATATTCATTATGAGGTCTTTTATGTGAGAGAGGTCGTCACAAATATTGTAACAATCATAAAACCTCTTGCACAAAAAAAAGCTATCAAGCTTGTGATAAATATTGAAGAAGGCATATCCACCATAAATGCAGACAAAACAAAATTCAAGCAAATCCTCTACAATCTTCTAAGTAATGCGATAAAATTTACAGATGAAAAAGGAGAAGTTCACCTGACAGTAACCTGTATTGACAATCAACTGAAAATCAGTGTTACTGACACAGGTATTGGAATTGCTCAGGAAAATATTGAAAAGATATTCCAGCCATTCGAGCAGATCGAATCAGATAATTCCAGAAATTATCAGGGAACCGGACTTGGACTTGTCCTTGTCAAAACCTTTGTGGAACTACATGGCGGCAATATAGAGGTAAAAAGCAAAAAAGAAGCTGGAAGTACATTCACCTTCATCATGCCAATTGATGAGATGGAAGTTTCAGAAAAAGAACAGAATGAAGAATAAAAGAGGAAACAGAACAGAATCGTTTTCGAATATTTCCAGAGAGGAAGAACAGGTCAATCTTCCACAGGGCAGGCACCCTCACCTCTTCTTAAATACCTGCAGATCTCACAGATCTTTGCAGGGACATTATCCACCTTACCCTCCTGTATCTCAAGAGCAAGACGAGCTATAGACTCTTTCACATCGTCATCAAATTCTATACGATAGCCTCGTTTTTTTGTCAGGTACTGAGATACAGCAGAAGGAGCCATTCCAAACATCTTTGCAACTTCTTTCTGTGAGATCCCGTTCTTTACAAGTTCCATTGCAAGCGCTGCACGGATAGCCGGGAGGATATCCCATACAACTGCCTGACAGGGAGTTTCCAGATTCATAATATCACTTACGCTATGCTATAGTACATTACATGCCATACAGCTTTCATAGCATATGGCTTCGTAACATATATATGTATTCACTATTGTGAAATTCTATAGGATAAATAATATAAATCAAAGATGTTTGTAAAGGTTGATTCATCTGGAAGTATTTAATTCATGTAGATATATTATAGGTATAAGAGTTAAATAAAATATGATATTATATATTGTCAATTGATAAATAAGAATTATAGGTCATAATCTCAATCGTTAAAAGAGGGGTCCCATGTTCAGGAAAGCTTTGATCATATTACTAATGGTGCTTTGTGTATTATCAGTTACAGCGTCTGCGTACACAATTGATGATATCGAATGGAAATCTACAGAAACAACCACACTTCATTGGGGGCATAGTTTTGAAAACGGAGAAGCAAAAGATGATTCCTATGACACATATGTGATCAAAGCAGAGGACTTCTCGAGTGATGGGTTTGTGTCCTTATCTCTTTCGAAGGATGGACAGATCAAAGATATTGCCTCCCTCGGCTTGGCTGACAGCTGGGAATACAGGGATGAAGAGAATGGACAGGATGTAAAACTCTTTATCAAGGAAATAAAGACCAATGTCGATCAGTGGACCGGCAAAATGGAAGATCCTACTGTGAATATAGAAGTATACAGAAGAGGTGTTCCTGACTTCGACATTGATATCAAGACTGAAAAGAACGAGTATGATCCAAGATCTCCGAGCAATCCAAAAGAAGTGGTAACTACCATCACTGTAAAAAATAAAGGATATGCAGAAGCACAAGATGTTGAGGTCATCGTAGATCCTGCAGGAATGGAACTGGCCGATGGAGATCTCAAGACCCACATAACCACATTAGCTAAAGATGAAACATCTGAGATCATAGAGGTTGACCTTGAAGTACCCCACCTTTGGGAAGAGACCGATCTTGATATTGAAGTGACCGTACGAGCTAAAGACATCAATGGCGACATCCATGAAGACAGTGAGAAAAAGGAAATAACCGTAATGCCAAAGGCTGAACTAATACTTACAAAATCAATTATTGAAGAACTCTATATGGATGAGACAGCGTATGTTTCAGTAGCTGTCCGCAATTATGGCATTTATAGCATGGACTCAGTTACAATAAAAGACACCGTACTTTCCAGTATGGAACTTAAAGACAGTGTAACACTTGAAAAGACAGTATCATTCAAGCCCGGAGAAACCATTGAAGTTTTCTCCTATGCACTGAAACCCATTAAACCAGGCAAATACACATCACCTGAAGCAGTTGCAACATATACGGCTTCCAACGATAAAACCTATACATATGAATCAAATGATCCAAAGATCGAGATCAATGGACCTTACATAACCCTATCCCAGAAAATGGATAAAACAAAAGTAGAACCCGGGGCCGAGGTTAAAGTCACTGTGACCGCTAAGAACGAAGGTAACAGGGATGCAAGCACAAGAGTGTCTTCCACTGATTTCCCGGAAGGTTCAACTTTTGTCAGTGGTGATACATCCTTTGATAAAGTACTGGGAAAAGGTGAATCCGGAAGCTATTCATACATTCTGAAAATGAATGATGAAGGAACATTCAAACTTTCACCTGCAACTGCAACTTTTATCGATATGGAAAGCTACAAAGGTGAAAAAATATCTAACATGCCTGAGATAACGGTAGAAATTCCTGAACCGAAAGAGACCACAACTTCATCAAGTACAAGTAATCCATCAAATGGTGACAGTTCACAACCAGGAACTGAATCAAATGAAGAGGTTGTGGAACCTGGTTTCGAATCGATCTTCGCAATTACTGCACTTGCAGGTGTATATCTGGCAATAAGAAGGAGAAAATAAATAGATCATGCGTGTGAGAATAAAAATCTGCCTTATCATTTTATTTGCCATAATCCTATGTGCAAATACAGCCATCGCCTCTTCCGATGAGAATACGAACTGGAACGATTCGGTCAACCATACCCTTTACTGGGGGGATAGTATCGAGGTAGATGGCTTTCTGATCAAGGCAAATGATTTCTCAAAGGCAAGACCTTTTGATATTGAAACCGATTACGTAATGCTTACCATTAACTCCGATGACTCGGAAGAATGGAGTGCACTGCTCTCGGTCAACAACAGCCAGATACCCAACACTAAGATATTTGGGGAAAGGTTGAACATAACTGCTTTTGAAGTCGTTACGGGAATTGATATCCCAGCACCCTACACAAAGATAGGAGTTTCCACACTTAATGTTACAGAGGAAGATATCGATAGCTGGATCAACAACACCATCTTTGTCACCAAAACCAGATATAAAGAGACCTACATTGATGAAAGGGTCTTTATTGCGATCCAGATCAACAATCTTCGAAATATAGAATTCCAGAGCGTCCTAATAAACGAAACATTACCAGAGAATATATTGATGGACCCTGATATCAATGCGGATCAAAAGGTCAATATAAGGCCATATTCAAAGAACACGATCCAATATTCTGTCAAAGCATTACGTCCCGGGAACTACACCATCCCACCTACTGAGATCGAAATAATAGACAATGGGATAAAGTACTACCAATACACAAACTCAACGGAACTAGTTGTATACGGACCACACATCAATGCTACAAAGACAGCCAAAGTTGATGGAAATGACCCACAGCTTTATGAGATCACCATAAAAGTGAAAAATGAAGGCAATCGTGCAGCATATGTAGAGATCAATGATGAGATGTTGCCAAACTCAGTTATCATGCAAGGAAAGACCGCAACTGAGATGGTCATCTTCCCCGATAAAATAAAAACCCTGGAATATTCTATAAGGATCGAAGAGATTGAGGGAAACCTAATAGTCCCTTCAGCTAAAGTATACTTCTCAGATTCAAAAGGATTTTCTGACACTTTCAAAACAAAAAAATTCTACTTACTTGAAAAAGAGGAAGATTTACCAGAACCCATCGAAATCCCAGAAGATGATCAGAATACAGAAGTTTCTGGAACTTCAACTGAAGAAAATGGTGGAGAGGACATTGAATACCCTTCATTCGGAAGGATCCGATCTGTAAAGGACATCCTCGATAACACGATTAGAATAATCAATGAAGCGCTTGAATACAAGTGAGAACTCATCTTCATATAGAACGAAATCTTTTTAGCCCTCCCAATAGTTTAGGCTACAGGAATGAGACATGAAAAAAGAACAAGGATTTGAAAAAGCTAAATTCGAGATAATACTCTCGGGAAGATCAAATGTTGGAAAATCATCCATCATACGAGAGCTTACGGGTAAAAAAGTGAAGGTCGGCAAACGTCCGGGAGTTACATTAAAACCCGCCCATAGCCTGCGTTCTGATCTGTTAATTACGGATCTTCCCGGATTCGGGTTCATGAGCGGTGTGAAAGACCGAAAGCAGGACATCGTGAAGGACCAGATCGTACGTTACATAGAAGATAATGCCGACAGAATAAAGATAGCAGTCCTTGTCACTGATGCAGTTTCATTTATAGATGTGGTCGAACGCTGGGAAAGCCGCAATCAGATACCTATAGACATCGAAATGTTCGATCTATTCAATGAACTTGGATTTGATACCATTGTCGCCATAAACAAGATGGATCGAATAAAAGACGTAGAACAGCAAGAGAGACTTGATGGTATCGTTGAAAAACTTGGCCTTACCCCTCCGTGGGACCAGTGGAATTACATAATTGCGCCAACAAGTGCAAAAAAAGGAGATATCAAAACACTTAAAGGGCTACTCAGAAAGCGTCTCCACGATATTAAGAGAGATGACCTTTTCAAATACATCTGAGATAGCTATGAAATAAGCAGGAAATAGCTACGAGATAAATATAGCAGAACTATAGCAGAATTATCAAATAAATATCATGGGTATTAAATAAACATGAGATAAACATAGGTAAATGAAATTTAACCTCGTTTGCCTACAACTTAAGTTTGTCTATACCTACTTACTTACCCATTTACGTTTTATTTATTAAATTTTATTTATTACCTTACGTGGAACGCAGCACCGATATCAAGTGCGATCTTCTCACATTTTTCAACATCGATGTCATTAAAACCCACAACTGTCATACGGGTTTGAATTCCCGCTGCAATGGCATCCCTTGTGAAATCCAGCATAGCATTATAGGAACCCTCAAAAGCAGGTCTGCACAACTCATTATATTTGCTTTCGGATTCTGCATTAAGGCTCACAGACACCTCATCAAGACCTGCTTCTTTTAACTCAGCCACAACATTCCTTTCAGGATAAAGCAACTGGGCATGGCCATTGGTATCAAGCCTTACCTTTACGCCACGTTCCTTGAGCCAGTGAGTGACCTCCAGCAGGACATCAAATCGTAGCGTCGCCTCGCCGAACCCCGTAAATACCACCTCCCGGTATTTACTCAGATCGATCAAATCCAGCTTACCCAGTATATCTTCGACAGAAGGCTCTTTTTTGAGGCGAAGGTCGTAACCGTAAACACCATCGGTGCCATCGCGTATGCAGAATACACAACTTGCACTGCACCTATTGGTTATGTTAAGATACAGGTTACCATGTGCTTCATAACAAATAGTACCAATATTAGCGAGATATCCATCAAATTCGTCTTCTGTCATTTGCACCCTCCTCAATTTTCATCATCATTAGACCAGAGACCAGACTCTATTACAGAGTATCTTTCATGTTGAACATCCGGTGAAAGGAAATACATTCCTGCTTTAGAACCATTATCCAACAATACTTCCCCCCTGAAGAACCATTTGCCTTCAAGATCATCGATAACATCCAATGTTTCACCATCCACATCAAAAAGCTCACCAGATATCCTTGATGCAGGTTCACTCATCACCACACCGGGAAAATCCTGCATGTCCAACATACGAAATTTCGCTTTTGTACAGACCTCAGATACAAGAACAGAATCTCCAAGTAGATGATGGTTACAATATCCACTTTTTAAAGTGCCGTAAACAAATAAAAGGCTCATTTTATCCCAAAGTTCATCTTGATGAGCCCTTTCCTGACCGCATCCGGCAACTGACCGCACTGTAATGCCTTCATATGCTCAGGATCGATCATCTTTATCGCTGCAGACATCATTGAATCGGAGCGCATGAGGTTATCCATTAGCTTTCTCACATAGACTGCGGTCTTGATCTCAAGTCCCATCTCTTTTCTCCAGCGCTCATCATAATCTGTCAACTTGCATTTGCCTTCAAGAGAATCAACGGCAGTCTGGCCAGCGATCTTTCCGCCAACCATTGCAGTGGAGATACCGCCACCATTGGTGGCTATGATATGGCCGGCAGCATCACCGGCAACAAGTGTATCCTTAGTAGCAGTCACTTTTGGAGCACCACCAACAGGCACAAGCCCGGAAACAATGGAAATTATAGAGCCGCCAGTCAGCTTTTTACTGGCAATTGGATGCTCATACATGAACCTTTCAAGATAATCCCTTGCAGACATACCATTCCTGAAAAGGACTTCCCTGATACCTACACCAATATTGGCAGTATCGCCTCCCTGAGAGATAACCCAGGCATAGCCACCGGGAACATAATCTTTTCCAAAGTACATCTCCACAGCATCCCGGTCAACATCCACACCGCTGATCTCATACTCGAATGCCGTCCCTGTACCCATTGGATCAGGATCACGCACAAGTCCCTTTGCTTTTCCAACGATCGAATTAGGACCATCAGCACCAATGAGAACTTTACCGTGGATCATATGTTCACCGAAAACACCATCGACCTTAACAGTAGTGCCATTTACCTCAAGGACGTTGGTACCTGCCATGAGCTGTGCACCGCATTTGCCTGCCACTTTTGCAAGATACTTATCAAACCTGCGCCTGTCGATCGCATCAGCATCTACTTCAAATTCCTTGGAATTACCATTGGGAGCGATAAAACGCTGCACACTACTTGAAGCATGTATGCATTCCGAAGGTATTGACTCAAGAGTAAAGGGAAGCTCAGCATTTGGAACAAGCTCCTGCAGAGTTTCAAGATGAGGAAGGAAACCGCCACATTGGAGTGGTATACCAATATCCTTCTTTTTATCTATGAGAAGTACGGATGCACCCGCCTTTGCTGCATAGGTTGCAGCTGTAGAACCGGCAGGCCCTGCACCGACAATGATCAGATCATATGAGTTTTCAGGCGTCATGGGAATGTGTTCTATAGGAGTGATATATTATAAATCTGTTTCAGCGGTTCATACAACGAAGATATAGGCAGGTAAATGTGGAACTGACGAAAAAGCGAGTAAACAAGTGAGTGGAATGTAAGTGGGAAGGTCAATGACGGAAATAAGGAAATTCAAAAAATTAGAAAAATCAGAGAAATAAGTAAGAAATTACAAAAAAACAGTTGTGTAAAGAATAAATGAATCTATTCTTCACATCAAAAAAGAAGCTGAGAAATTACTCAGCTACTTCACCGAAAGCGAACTTGCGCATTACTTTGGTGACCTTGATGGTCACTTCGTCGCCAACGGAGGTGGCAGGTACAAAGATTACAAAACCGCTTACTCTTGCGATGCCGTCTCCTTCCTTTGCAATATCTTCAATTGTTACGTCGTATGTTTCGCCAGCTTCTACTGGAGCAGTTGATTCCATGTTGTTGAACAAATATTTCACATCCTTTTTGTGATGCTTGAAAGGACTAACTAAGCTGGAAAACATAATGGAAAAGAAGCAGATACTTGAGTAAATACCACCTGATACCTTACGTTTGAAGCAAAAAGTTATACTTTAAAGCATTAATTAAATTGCATGGATGGAATATAAGGGTTCTGGTCTAAAAAAGCAATAGGAAGACAGTATCTTTAATAACCGCCGCCTACCTGTAAAAGTTCAAAATCCAATTCATCCGGAACATTTGCCTTGAAAACAAAGACATTACACTTAAGGTTCCTCGCCTCTGTAATAGCGCGTTTCTGGGTGTCCGTGATCTGACCATCAGAAGTAGCGATGCAGAACATCTTCCGGTCATTGTTGCTAACAAGGAAATCAAAGTCTTCTGAATAAGCTTTCAGGAAATCCACAAACGTTTTGAGTTCATCCCATTTGCTACATAAGTGAATATTCTTTGATGCAGAGTTCTCCACATACCAGTCCTTGCTCATATAAGGATATGCATTATACTGGTCTTCAAGCTCTTCAAAGCTCTTGTAGATCCGATCCACATCACGCCTGAGACTGATCCATTTCCAGCCCTGGTCTGCAAAGTACCTTGCTGCCAGTATTTCAACAATTGCTTCTTTATCGTTAATTTCCAGTTTCATCATAACACCTAAAGATCAAAGATCATCATCCTGTGAATAACTCCTTCCAAGACGAAGAGCTATTTCAGCTTTTTCAAGTTCACATCCCAGATAAGATGCATGGTCCACCTTTGATATGAGCTTCATCTTCATAATAGTGTCCATTATATCTCTTGCATTTTGTCCCACGATCGTTGCTTTTTCATGTTGTGCGACGATAACGCCACCACTATCATCTGCAGCTATACCAATCCTGAAAGGACCTAACGGGTCAAGTTCCCATCCGGCAAACTTCTGCGCCATGACATATTTTTCCGGAACTTCAACATCCGGACGCCTTCGTTTTTCTTTAAGGCATAGGAGATCGAGACCCAGGTCCTTTGGAGAACTTTCCCTTTCCTTTGCAAGAGCCATCATCTTTGCTGCTGTGTTCAGTTCACTGATAGAACCACGTGTTTTCTCACTGAACTCAGGCGTAAACAAAATGCATGAACCCACATCCGCAGCAATTCCACAAAGGGTTGCATTGACTCCTACAGAATCAGCATCAATGAGCTCAGTTACATTCCCAACCCCAAAAAATACAGGAACATCAGGATACTCTTCATGGAATCGGGAATACCTTACGATCGATCTTGAGATACCATGCCCTATTGGATCAAGCACAGGATCAGCGATAATATTACTAATTCCTGCTGATCTGGCAGCATCAATGTTTTTTATAAGGCTCTCAAAACCTGCCCCAGCATCTGGAATTATGACTGCTGCAACCCCTGCGAGAGCAACTTCTTCTGCCACTTCATCAATATTACTGGAATTCAGACTCAGCACAAGATCAATACCCTCATTCAGTGCAGCCTTGATCAGCTCCGACTCCAGCGTGTCAATGCTTATAGGGACAGTGGACACTTTGCGAGCCACACCCACAGCCCTTTTTACATCCTCCGGAGATGCGGTAAGTGATGCACCAAGATCTATGATATCAGCGCCTTTTTTGATGAACGAACTTATCCTTTTTGAAAGTACATCCCCATCAAGACCGGTTGCATCCACAATCTCGGCCATCACTTTCATTCGAGAACCGCCACCAAGCTTAACAGTTTTAAGGTCCATAAGTGGTTCAGCTTTTTCCTCGACCTCATCAAGAGTCTCCAGGGCAATATCCCTCCATACATCAGAGAGAAGTTCACATGCAGGAACCTCCAGTGAGAACTCCATCTCGTCGACAAAGCGGAGCACACTACTAAGATCGTAAGCATGTTTGGGACCCAGGAATACCTTACATCCCAATTCTTTTGCAACAAGTGAAAAATCTCCGGTACAAAGACCCGGTACAAAGATCACATCATACTTCTTCTGCTGATTTTTCAAGGCAGAGAGCAGCCTGTGAGGAGTGAGAAATGCGGCTACTTCAACATCCAGAACAAGAACATCGGCGTTATCAACTACAGAGTAACGTACAGTTTTCTCTGCAAGCTTACCGGTTGTGACCAGAATATCCATGACCTAAGATTAGCTGCATTGTAAAAAAGAATATCTATTGGAAGAAAAGCAGATCAATAAAAAAGTGGTGGAATAGGACCGGCGGTATTTCACACCGACCCATAAAAAATGAACTTACTGGATTATGTCGATAATTGAACCACCATGTGATGCCTGTGCACCTATTGGTTCAACTACGGTACGACGTCCCCGTTCGACCCGAGAAAAAGAGGAGGACCTCGATGCGTTTGTGTTTGTATTAGTATTTGTGTTCTCAACAATACCTGATTGGAACTGAGGACCAAGTACCTGTGCAGACTGCACACCGGTCATGATAGCCATGACACGTACCTTTCCTTCGTAATCGTCCCTGATACGTGCTCCCCAGATGACATTTGCATTTGGCGAAAGCTCATAGGTAAGGGATGCTGCGATCTCTTCTGCTTCCTTCAGGCTAAGATCAGGACCACCTGTGATGTGTACAAGGCTGCCTGTTGCACCTCTGTAATCAACATCAAGGAGTGGGTGATTGAGTGCTGTGCGAACAACGTCGTTGCTCTTGTCCTGGTTCTTGCTGTCTCCGACAAGCATGACAGCAACGCCACCGCAACCCATGATAGCACGGATATCTGCGTAGTCAAGGTTAATGAGAGACGGCTGAGTGATAGTCTCTGTGATTCCTTTTACGGTCTCAGCGATAAGCTGGTCCATAACTGAGAATGCCTGTTCGATAGGCAGGTTTGGAACGTAATCAAGAAGCCTGTTGTTGTCAAGAACGATAACTGTGTCAGCTGCCCTGCGGAATTCCTCAAGACCTTCCTCTGCTTTTACGGTACGTGCACGCTCTACTCTGAACGGACTGGAGACCATACCTACTACGATAGCTCCCTGTTCCTTTGCGATCTCTGCAACAACAGGTGCTACACCAGTACCGGTTCCTCCACCCATACCAGCTGTTACGAAAACAAGGTCACTTTCCCTGAAGATCTCTTCAAGGGTACCGCGTGCAAGCTCTGCAGCTTTTGCGCCAACTTCAGGATAACCGCCAGCACCAAGACCTCTTGTGAGTGTCTTACCGACAAGTATCTTCTTGTCAGCACGGATATGATCCAAATGCTGTTTATCGGTGTTAATAGCAATAGTTTCTGCACCTTCAATACCGATGTTGTACAAACGGTTGATGGTGTTGTTTCCAGCACCGCCACAACCAACTATGGTGATCCGGGGCATTCCGAAACCATCGAACTGGTCGTCTGCTGATACTGATTGCCTGTACTCTTTTTCTTTCTCTGTGTGTCTTAATGCTTCTTGTACTATAGACTGCACGTTCATCCCCTCTCTTGGATATTGCATTCTGCTGCAATTTGCGCGTATTAAACACGCTGACTGTAGTTAGATCAATGTTATGCCCCTTGCAATTACGACAGGAGGCTTATACTCTCTCTTGTCCGCAAGCATCCCTGCGGCCGCTCGTGTTGTAAGCGAACGGTTATATTTCGGCAAAAATGAAGTAGTCTATAGTAATCACTGACCGAGTCACTACTACCGGGAATCCCGATAACATCCTTCACATCACCCTCTCTTGCTGTCAGAAATAAATCTGACATATGAAACAGACCTGAATGACATACACCTGAATGTTTGTCGACCTGTTCCAATATGACTGTCGTCTAAAAATACTATTTATAGATATTGATATATAAGGTTATCGACAATTGTCGCAAAGCACTTGGACATCACTGCAATCGATTTTATATTCGATTTGATATTCAATACGACTTATAATTCTAATATTGTCGAACTTTTGTAAACTTTTGTGATTTTTTGATATTTAAAAGAAAGAATAGGAAAGACATACCAATTGTAAATAATTCAAAATAATATATTATACTGAACTTTATTATATAACCTGATCAATAATCATTTGTAACGTTCCAGAAAAGTACTTGCTACCAAAAAGAAATCTTGAATAGATAGGAAAAGCAAACCTGGATAAAAGAAGATCTCAGATAATAAGGAATGATAATATGGGAAGATATTCAGTCGATGAATTCATTGAAATGACCGGACAAAAAGACCTTGGAGAAGGTTTGTTCGAGCTTGAAAGGGACAGGATGCTTGAACTTAACCTCAACGGCCGGGTATGGACAAAACGAGGTTCAATGGTAGCATATCTTGGCGACGTTAAGTTCACAAGAGAAGGGGTACTCGAACACGGTGTTGGAAAAATGCTTAAAAAGGCAGTCACCGGAGAAGGTGTCAGCCTTACAAAAGCAGAAGGACAGGGTAAAGTTTACCTTGCAGATGAAGGCAAAAAGATATCCATACTTAAACTTGATAACGACTCTATTTTTGTCAATGGTAATGACCTTCTTGCTTTTGAAGATGGGATAAACTGGGACATCAAGATCATGAAAAAGGTCACCGGAATGCTTGCAGGAGGACTTTTCAATGTCAAACTTGAAGGGACAGGAATGGTAGCGATCACCACACACTATGACCCACTGACACTTAAAGTAACAAAGAACAGGCCGGTCTTTACAGATCCAAATGCAACAGTTGCATGGTCAGGCAACCTGAAACCGGACCTTAAGACCGATATCTCCCTCAAGACACTTGTCGGACGTACAAGCGGAGAAAGTGTACAGATGGCTTTCAAAGGAGAAGGATTTGTCGTAATACAACCTTACGAGGAAATTCCATTCCAGGCAGCACCACCTTCTTAAAGATAAAGAGGAGAAAATAAGCGAAGGTGCAGCAATGCGCCTTCAACCTTATACTTAATTAGCCTTTGGTAATACACTCATATCGCACATCAGCACGACTTATTTTTGGCACATTGCCCCACATTCCCATATATTCTCCCTGAACTACCAGAGCACCACCTATACCGGGAATGCCTTTTACAACATCGAATGCTTGCTCAACAGCACCTCTGCCAGTATCAGTTGCATTTGAAAGAGCTGTAGCTGCAGAGTCCGCCAGAGAAACATCATCCGAAAATATGACAGCAGCATCTGCCTGTCCAAAACTTATGGATGGACCCACAGTACCAGAAGAGGTGCAGATCCCGCGAATTTTCGACGAAGGTTCAATTACAAGTCCAATATCCTTAATTGAAGAAGTTCCTGCATATATGCCAATGATAACCTGCCGCTCATTAACGATCGCAATATCCCCACCATTATCAACGATAGCGTAAGAGGCTCCTGCATCCACCATTGCTTCAACGGCAAGCGCTGATATTGTACCGGCGACGGCGCTCATGGGACCAATGCCCATAGTGTTGCCTGCCTTTACAAGTCTCCTGACGACTTCCGGTGCATCCTCACTACATTCATAGGGCTCCAGAGTTATCTTAAAAAAAGGATCCCGGAGGATATACCCTTCCAGTTCTGCCCTATGCAGAGCGATCGCACGCTTTGCTGCATCAATATGAGACTGATCGTCACCAACGATGGTGACAATGGTCTCCTTGAGCTGAAAATGCTCTTTCATGATCCCGGATCACTGGCCAAGGGCCAGGGCGTTATGCGGACACATTTTAAGGCAGGTACCACACTGGATACATTTATCAGAATCAGCCTCAATGCTCCAATCATCTGCGAATGAGAATACCTTCACAGGACAGACAGAGATACAGGCACCACATTCCACGCACTCTTCCTCGTCCCGGTGTATCGGAGTGTTAAGGACCACGACCTCAGCACCCCTGCTAACAAGGGCATCACGGATCTTCACAAGCTGATCGGAGGGTATCTCAGCCACAACTTCGCCATGGATCGGATCGAAGTGTGCCTGGGATATGTTCAGTAGTGAACCTGTTTCGATAATAGCTTCTGCAAGGATAGGTGTTGTAACGATATCCGCAGCCATATTTATTTTGATCATCATTGTTAGTGCCTCCTTGCAAGCAATTTGCTGATATCATCA
This sequence comes from Methanococcoides orientis, assembly GCF_021184045.1. NCBI lineage: Archaea > Methanobacteriati > Methanobacteriota > Methanomicrobia > Methanosarcinales > Methanosarcinaceae > Methanococcoides > Methanococcoides orientis. The sequence goes on along the minus strand of NZ_CP073710.1, from coordinate 435,136 downwards.
CTTGTGACTATGCCCACAACATGCTTATTAGAATCAATCACCGGAAGTGCCGAAACATTATTGCTATCCAGTTTGAAAGCGGAAATATCGACAGCTTCGTCAGGACTTGTTGTGACAACCTTTCGGGTCATTATATCCTTGACAAGATCATGTTCATCCTTTGCCACAGCCTTTGAGATGTCCCATGCAGTGACAATCCCCACAAGGTGATTTCCACTATCGACCACAGGCAGATGGTTGAATTGTTTTTCCATGATGATCTTAGCAGCATCATGGAAACCTGCATCCTCATGGATAGTTGTAACATCTGAGGACATAATGTCAACCACAAGTAGATCCACATTGCTTTGTTTCATTGCATTGCAGGGTGTGGTCGTAGGAAGACGTTCCACAGGCATGCTAACGAAGAATTCACCGGCCTTGATCCAATCCTTTAATTCATTGGCTATCTGGCGTGATTTCTTGAAACTTGACATTGGAGATGTAGGAACTTCTTTTCCATTAATATCTATAGAGCCTGAACGAAGTTCACCATATGTAACGGTCCTGAGTACCGGACGGTCCCTGCTGGGAATTCCATAGTCAAGCAGATTAGTGACAATATCATCATCCGTTATCGCAGTGGCCTTTGCGAGGTCTTCATTGAGGATCGGGATCGGGATGCCCATTCCAACATAAAGTGACGTACCATAGCCTTCGAATGTTGCAGCGCGGATGTATTCAGAACTCATATTTTTAAGGTCACCTTTTAGCATCAGTGTGCCAAAACCTGCTGCAGGGGAATGCTGCGTACCTTCGCCCACAATATAACCCTGAGTACCTCCCAGGAAAATACGCGTACCAGTACCAATGGTCTCATAGTTCGGATCATTGTGCATAGGTGAAAGTACTCCTGCACCGGAGTATGTAACATTTCCATGATGAGGCAGCAGTGAACCCATATAAGTGTGCAGAGTATGATTTGTGCTGTTGGTCGCAGCATTGTACTTCTGATAAGAATTACGTGGATTTAGCATGATAGCCTGATTCAGGTCATATATGTTGATGGTCGTATCAATAACCTTTCTTGGATAGCAGTCCGTTCCAGGAGAAGTACCGTGCAGGTCAATGGAATTACCACGGATCAGGTCCTCAATTACATGCGCACCGCCATATTCAATGCCCTTTGACTGGGACTGCTGTGTTGCACCGATGTAAGCATCCACAGCAGCAACACCGGAATATGCTTCCACATCATTGAGCCATAGCTTGCCGATCCTGATAGGAGGTTCAGAATGACCAAAGTTCAGCCATACACCAGATGAACACATGGCTCCGAAGGTACCTGTAGTAACAACATCTACCTCTTTAGCAGCACCTTCTGCCCCTAATTCGCCTACAATATCCACCATTTCCTCAGCAGTTACAACGTTAACGCTGCCATCACGTATCCTGCCATTGATCTCATGAATTGATTTTTTGACCATATAGATTACCTCTGCATTATATTGAGTAATAATCAATAGTGCATATATTACTTCCGGTAATTTAAAATTCGGATAAATTGACTTCAAGTTCAAAAAAGAAAAAGAAAAAGAAAAAGGAAAAGAAAATGAAATGAAATGAGAAAGAGAATGGAAATCAAAATAAAAATGGAAATAGAAATCAAAAAAGAAATGTACAACTGGTAAGCTGGAAAGATTAATTCAAAATTAAACTTTAAAAATTAAATTATAATAGTTAAACCCTGAAAATTAAAAGAGAAAAGAAAAGAAGGAGATCATTTTGGCAACGTTATATGTACAGTAGTACCAAAACCTTCCAGACTCTTCAACCAGATCTTACCATTGTGAACATTAACTATCCTCTTAGATACATGCAAGCCCAAACCTGTGCCGCCATAGATCCTTGTAAGAGATCCATCCACCTGATAAAAACTTTCAAAGACCTTATCCACCTTATCCCTGGGAATTCCAATACCATTGTCCTTCACGCGGATATGGATCTGATCTGCTTCATCCTGAACGGAAATTATCACTTCCCCCTCAGACATAAACTTGACTGCATTGTCAAGAATATTGTTCAATGCAGTTGTCAGGCGTTCTTCATCACCACAGATGTTTGGAATACCATCAGGAACGTCTTCTTTGAACACAATATTATTTGCACCCACCTGGCCACGTGCAACTTCAATAGAATTGGCGATAAATCTCCTGACTGAAACAGTCGTGAAATTGTATTTGTATTTGCCTTCCTTTTCCATGCTCATGTAAAGCAAGGAATCGATAAGACTTCTGAGTTTCTCAGCGTTTCTTACAACAGCATCGTTGGCTCTTTTCTGTTCGATACTAAGTGGACCGAATTTCCCCTCACCCAGAAGTTCACTGAAACCTTTGATCGATATCATAGGCGTCTTTAGTTCATGGCTGAGGTTTGCAAAGAACTCATTCTTCATTTTGTCAACGGATCTGAGATCCTCATAATCGCCCTGGGTCTTCTCGAACAACTGGGCATTCTCGATAGCAATACCAATATGTTTTCCTACATGTTCAAGAACTTTTATGTTCTTCTCATTAATTGACTCATTGTCTGAGATCTGCAGAAGAACAAAACCAACTACTTTATCCCTTGAATAAAGATAGAATGTAAGGTTGCTTCTTGTTACAAAGCGAGAATCCTTCCGGACAACCTCTTCAGAGATAATAGCATGCTTTGGAAGGTCACCGACATTCTTGAACATGTCCTCTTCTCTGGAATAAGAAATGTTGGATGCAAGATCATCTTCAGGTCCAATATGTGCCCTGAGATTAGCCTCCCGTTTATCGTGATCGATAATATACACGCCACCTGCATCTATATCCAGAAGATCACCGATCTCCATCAGTATCTCCGAAAGCAGGTCATCGATATCCAGTGACTCAGATGCAAGTGTGACTGCAGAATAAAGTACAGAGATATCACGTTCATTGTCCGCGATCTCCAGTTCAGCAAGTTTGCGACTTGTTATGTCAAAGATGATACCATAAAAATGACTGATGCTTTGATCAGCATTCCTTTCGATCAAAGTGCCTTCATATACCCACCGGACATCATTAGACTCTGTCAAAAGCCTGTATTCACAGTTGAACTGTTCTTTTCCATTAGAAGCAGCTTCATCGATCAGTTTCTGGACATTGTCCCGATCATCAGGATGTAATATATTATGGTAAAGCAAAGTTCCAGATACAAAGTCTTCCTCCGCATATCCGAACTTTTCAACATTCTCGGTCACAAATTCTACAGGACGACCTTCTTGTGCAGACCAGAAAAAAATGACAGCAGGACTCCTGTTAATGATAGACTCCAGGCGAACCCTTGTCTCAGCTGAATCTTTTATTTCTTTAAGTGATCGCTTTAATATCGACTCCAGATCGACCTTTCCCCGAATATCCATAGATACATTTTGTTCTTCATTCATACGACCTCATCCCATTGGCCAGATTGTAGACTGTATATAATCAATTGTGATAAACATATATAAGTATGTATATGTTACGATTTGTATAACAACAGATATATACCAGTTTAATAACGATTGTTATCCGCGTGAATAATTATTATAATTATTATAATTGGGAGTCGCTATAAAGCATATAGTTGAAAAAAAGAGATCAAAAACTAACCTGTATTTCCCAAATAAGTCCCCAGAGTCAAAACTGGAAGTCAATTATTGAACAGTACTATTAGGAAGTTATCCCAAAAACTTATTAAAGGCAGAAGAGTATAGCCAGAAGAAATTCTTTAGATCAATCAAACACTTAGATTTAGCTAAAACTTACAAATTTAATCGAGTTGATAATAATGGCAATAGAAAAAGGAGACGTTATTAAACTGTCATACACCGGAAAGTTCAACGGAGACCAGATCTTTGATACAACCAATGAAGATCTTGCAAAAGAGAACGAGATCTACAACCCACGCGGCATGTACGGTGGCGACATAGTTATCGTGGGCGCAGGACACACCATTGCAGGTCTTGATGCTGATCTTGAAGGCAAGGAAGTTGGATACAGCGGAAACGTTATTATCCCACCAGAAGGCGGATTTGGCGACCACGACCCAAAACTTGTTGAGAACATGTCCCTTACAAAGTTCAAAGACCAGAAAGCATACCCTGGCATGAACATCGAGATCGACAACAAGAGAGGTACCGTCACAAAGGTCATCGGACGCAGGGTACGTGTTGACTTCAACCACCCACTTGCAGGCAAGGAAGTTACCTACGAGTACACCATCGATGAGAAGATCGAAGACGTTACTGAGAAGATAAAAGGCATTCTTGCACTTTACACCGGAGTCCCAGACCTTGAAGTAGAGGTAAATGATAACAAAGCAGCTATTGAGGTACCTGCAATGCTTACATTCAACCAGCGCTGGCTCATGGCAAAGGGAAGAGTTGCAAACGAACTTGTAGAGTACGTAGGCCTTGACAAAGTAAGCTACATTGAATCCTACCCAGTTGAGACCCCAGCACCTGCTGTAGAGGCAGAGGCTGAGGAAGAGATCACAGAAAGTGAAGAGTAAACCTCTTCACATTCTTTTCAGGAAGGCTGATCTAAGCCTTTTGGAGCAAAAGTATTATACCTGAAAACACTATTTAGGAACCATTCAATTGCTGAGGTAGCCAAGTGGACTACGGCGCCGGTCTTGAAAACCGGTAGTGCTAACGCGCTGCAGGAGTTCGAATCTCCTCCTCAGCGTCCACATTCTTTTTTTGTTATCATTTTTAGCTCAAATTCAATTGGTTTATTGGATCGAGGCTATACTTTTTGGTCGCTTGAGCCATAATACTACTTCAATTTGAGGAAGAGCATATCAAAAGATCCAATATGGTGTGATCCATTCTCATTCTATTTTCAATCTATTCCCCACATACCCGAGAAGAACTTCTTCAACAAAAACTCCAGCAGATCCAACCAACAATAGTGCTGCATACAACGCTACCATATTGTGCAAATGATAATTTTGGAAGAGCATTACTCCAATTCCCCGATCCGTTGCTCCAAAGGTCATCTCGCTCATGATCTGAAAAAGCAAACACAATAAATACCCCATTTTGATCGCAAGCATTTTGTGACCACTGCCAGAAATTAATGCAACCAGTAAAATGGGAACCAAGATCGATTGCAAGATGATCAAAAGTTTTGAAAGACCAAAAAATAAGATCAAAATGGGTGCTTTTATCACGATCGCAGCTCCAATTGTGAAAATCAGGAACCAGAATACTGGAGCAAGAGTCCATTTTAACTTATTCGAGTTATCTATGATAGTCCCTAATGACAAACCTACCAGCGAGATCATCAATAGTTCCAAAAAGGAAAAAGCAAGTGTTACCCCTAGATGATAGATCAAAGGTAGTGAGATGGCCTTTACAACAACAGAGAATGGTGGAAATTCATATATTGTAAGAACCGTTCTTGCCAATATTTCCCAGAATAAAAACAATAGACCAAATGGAATAATGTGGAAGAACAACTGTGAAGATATGCTTTTAAACTTTTTAGATTTAATTATAGTTCTCATTCCTACACTTCCTGAAATCATCTATTTTATAGAATGTTGCCTGGCAACATAGCCCTTTAGAAATCCGATTTTTTAACCACATTAGAGCGTTAAAGCCGGAAATATGGCGGAAAACCAGAAGATCCACAGTATAATCGTTATGACCCCTGCAAGTACTATCTTGACAATATTCCTTGTGAACATGGCAAATACACACCCACAAACAACACCAGGAGATAACAGAAAAAGTGAAGGAACTAACATTCGTGGCAGGTAATGGAACAAACCGGGAATTATATTTGTTTCAATGGAGAGCAAATGATACACCCCAAGCGTTCCGAGAACAACAAAGCCACCAATTAGATTTTCATTTATATCCTTACTTTTGATCTGCATACTACACCAACCTTATCAAGCAATCGTAGCACCATCAAAAACGATGCATACCCCTCCGGAAGGAATCACAAATTCCAGATTTTCTGAACTTCCTACGTTGGTAGAATATTCAACACTGCCATTTTGAGTTATGATAAAACCATTATCCAGTGTGAGCCTGTAAGTGTACATACCCAATTCAGGAACTGATTTTCTGATCCCTATCCGGGTATCTGCTTCTATCACATACACCTCATCATAAAGCCGCACATCCTGCGGATCAATTATCTCCACTCGCACTTCATGGTCTTCAATATCTTCATTCTCAATGCTTAGCACTGCATCATCGATCTGTATTTTGGGGACAGCAATCATAAAAGCAAGAAGGATGAGTCCAACGATCGCTATCATCACAATTGCAACAATTACCGGATTTCTTCTTTGCATAATTCCACCTAAGCTCCATCTCACTCAAACAATAAGATGCCTATGAACGTTCCAATGGCCATGCTGATCGCCATGACCAATGTGTACTTCCACTTTATTTCGTGGAACATGAAATAGTTGACAGGGAGACAAAAAAGGAACATGATAATTCCCATGAACAATGGATATAGATATGAAAAAGTCATTATATCCTCCGGTAAACACTGCTTAAATCATATCGTCTCCAGAAGTTTATCCAGAGTAAATGATTCACCGAAATGGATAGCTCTGCCATCATCCGTTAGTGTAAATTTCCCCTGTGAAACACCAGTGACCACAAAGTGCTCAGGACCATGATCCATAGTACGAGGCCATGTGTCATTTATCAGGTAAAGGAATACTTTTTCCCCAGGAGTAAAAGAAGGCTCATCTTCAACATCAATAAAGATGACATCTTTTTCACCACCAAGTGTCCTTATTATGACCTCCTTTTCAGCTAGTGGGTTTTTGAGGTACTCGTCCACAGTTATCACCACATCCGTATAGATATCATACCACTCCATTTCATAGGTATCATCGGTCGGCCTCTCCCCATCCTCGGTATTCCATTCGCTTGGCAGGACCTCTTTTACCGTGCCAATAATAATAACATCAGACATACTACTCATCTCTTCAGGAGATACGTATTCGAGACTACCACTGACACTAAGCGTAACTTTATCACCGTTAGCACTTGTCTTATCGCTCGTTGGCTCTGTTGCTGATCCAGTGATTTGGTCGACCTCTGTGCTAGTGCTGACATTAAGAGGACCATCACCTGACGCCTCTACTGTAGACACTGTTTCAATGTTTTCAGCATGGACCTCATCAGACCCTTCGACCAGAGGATCAGTTCCAGTTTTAGCCTCATTCTGTTTTGCGATCTCGAGTCCTGCTGATGCCAAGATCATTACACATACCAGCAGCACTCCAAAAATTATCAGGTATTTCTCCTGCGCCCCCAACTTTGCCATGTTAAAAGAACCCCATATCAACTTCGAAACAATTTAAAAATATTACTATAAATAATATAAAATTATGGTTCATTCACATTTCATTCATTATCCATAAACTCAGCTGATCAGCCATAAAGCAAAACAACCAGCAAGTTGATCAGAATGTGCTGTGCAGAAAATGTTAAGATACAGGAAAACAAAAATGAAAGTGTGAGGGATTATAAATGGAAAACAGGAATATCTTCTGGATCTTTGGAATCTTGCAGAGCATGACATTAGGAGCAATAATCTTCCTGATCTTCAGATCACTGAACACGATCAGCGAGGTCGAAGTGATCGGAGCGGATACTCAGATCCTGTTAAGCGCTTTATTCCCACTGTTCTTGCTGATCGTGGAATATACGATCTACTCAAAGGACTAAAAGGAAAAAGCGTAGAGGAGTTTCAGCCAAACCGAGGTCCTCCCACATCAGCATTATTATTGTAGCCCCTGGATTCCCAGTACCCTTCATAAGGTTCATCCGTGACCTCGATGCTGGTTATCCATTTTCCCCATTTGTAGCCGTACTTGCCTTCTGCCACAAGCTGGAATGGGAAACCCCGGTCCTCCGGAAGTGTCACATCATTGAGTTTATAGCCAAGTATGATGTTGTTTTCAACAAGATAATCCAGATCATGAGCCGTGGAATAGCCATCTTCTGAATAGAATATCACAGTGCTAGCCCCTTCCTGCACACCTACTTCATCAAGAAGTGTCTTTACTGGAACACCAGTCCATTTTGCAGTAAAACCCCAGCCTTCGACACAATCAAGGATCACTACTTTCGAAACGTTCGGGTATGAAGTGACCTGACCATAGGTAAAAGATTCAGGAGTGTCAACCATACCATCGATCCTTAGAAGGTATGTGTCCTCATTTATCCGCTGAGTTCCTTTTATTGCGTTGTTCCTCTGTTCATTAATAGGAGTCAGCTCCACTCCCTGATATTCAAGGGTTTCCACTTCATCCCCATAGATACCATCACTTCCATCGCCTTCAGTATCCGAATCTGAAGAAACACAGCCAGATGAACTTATTATCACAGATACAAGAATTACCAGAATTGTAGTCGATATCCACTTCATATTCTAACCCTCCCTAAATAGGATTGTTTCTGATTAATAAAATATCTTTGTGAGATGTATGAAGAAGCTTTAAGAAACTAAATATACCATACGAACAAAATTTACATGGGGAATCAGGGTGACAGAAACAAAAGAAGTACTTCATCGGTATAACCGTTACTCGCATGTCTATGATATTTTTGAGATCATAATGGAAGAGATCGCCTTTAAAAAGTGGAGACCAGAAGTATTTTCAAAGGTTGAAGGAAGGTGTCTTGAGGTCGGGTTTGGAACCGGCAAGAACTTCAGCCACTATCCAAAAGACAAAGATGTGCAAATGGTAGCCATCGACCTCTCCCCGGGAATGGCAGCAAAATCAAAAAAGAGAACAACAGGAGTTGATGTGGACATGATATTAATGGATGCACAGCATCTTGCTTTCAAGGACAACGTGTTCGATTCTGTTGTGACGACCTTTGTCCTTTGCTCGATCCCTGACCCGGTAAAAGGTGTAGAAGAATTCGTGAGAGTTTGCAAACCTGATGGAAAGATCATAAACATGGAGCATGTTCGTACCAGGAACCGCCTGATAGCTTTTATGCAGGACCTTATGAATCCGATAACCAACGGATTTTTCGGCTTTAATATGAACCGGGACACAAGGACCAATATAGAAAAAGGCGGAACAACGGTCATAGAGGACAAGCATATGACCATTACGGACATATTCAGGCTTTTCGTCAGCAAACCAAATAAGTAACTAAAAAAGCAACTCATAAGCAATAGATGTAAACAGAGCGAAAACGATAGTGTTATAAATGATTAATCATTATAGATATTTTCGCTCAACTAAAGAACTGAAGAGGTGAAAAGTAAATGGAAGACGATTACGATGAACTTGATGATTTTATAATGCAGAAACCTTCAGAAGGAGAAAGAGTAAAGAAAGAGCACGAAATGCTTGACAAAGCCGCATCCCACCCCGTAAGAAGGAAAATGGTCGGTGCCATAGGAGTTTTCGGGAAACCGGAAGAAGAGCTCAAGGCCGAAGTCGGCGTTGACGACAATGCATTCAAGTATCACATGGATTTCCTGAAAAATGCCAATATCGTTACGATAAAAGAAGACATATACAGGCTTACTGATGCCGGCGTTGACCTGCTGGCAGCAACCGAACACCACAGAGAATCCTGAAAAAGCGGTTGATGAAAGGAGGATGGTGTGGCATCCTTCTTTTTTTGTTAATTATTTTTCTATACCACATGATTGCTAAAGAAGCACTTTGGAGTTGCTGCTAACTATTGTTGTGATTTGCTTCAGAAAAAAGAGATTTATTGTCCAGATAAACAGCATTTGTATTTTATAAAAGTGTGAAATATTTTAAAATTGGGGATTCGGAAAGAGGATTTCCATAGAGTCCAAGTTAGGAAATCTATATATTTGCTGCCAGAGATACTTTGCTAGAAATTTATTTTCTTTTTATGAGCTGGTGGAATAAATGGAGAAATTATTTGAAACCATATTCAATTCCGTAAACGATGGAATTCTTATCTACGACCTTAAAGGACATTTTTTGGAAGTAAACCAGATAACTTGTGATGATCTGGGATATCAAAAGGATGAATTGTTGCAAATGACGGGAATGGACATAATACCCCCAGAACTTGGAGAAAAATTCATTGGACAAATATTTGAAAAAATGAATCAAGGTGGTGGAATTATTGAAACTATGGGACAATGCAAAGACGGTTCATTGATACCAATTGAATTCAGTATTCGACCAATTGAATACAAAGGAAATCCCGCTATTTTAGCCGTTGTCAGAAATATAACCGAACGCAAGAAAGCAGAAGAAGCAATGCTCAATTCCAAACTTGCTGCGGAAGCTGCTAACCAGGCTAAATCAGAATTTCTCACAAATATGAGCCATGAACTGAGAACCCCCCTCAATTCGATCATCGGATTCTCAGATATACTTTGTAGTGAGAGCTTTGGTTCCTTAAATGAAACTCAGAAACACTACATATATAATGTTAATAAAAGTGGTAAGCATCTTTTGGAACTGATCAATGATATGCTGGACCTATCAAAGATCGAAGCTGGCAAGATGGAGCTATTTCCTGAAGAATTTGTTGTCCTTGATACCATCAATGGAATAAAAACAACAATGATGCCTCTTGCAAAAAAGAAAGAGATTGATCTTAAGTGCAGCAGCAATATAGAAGATTCCATAATAGTTGCAGATGTATTGAAATTCAAGCAGATCATCTATAACCTCGTGAGTAACGCTATTAAATTCACAAATAAGGGAGGATCTGTGACGATCGGATTAGACAGATCTGATGAGCAAATCTCTATTTTTGTAGAAGACAACGGATTAGGGATCTCACAAAATGATCAAAAGAAACTCTTCGATCCATTTATCCAGGTGGATTCATCACTCTCAAAGGAATACAGTGGCACAGGCCTTGGCCTCGTTCTTACAAAATATTTTGTCGAGATGCATGGTGGTGATGTTTGGGTAGATAGTGAAGTTGGAAAAGGAAGTACCTTCGGGTTTAGTATACCAACAAATTTAGAAATTAAACCCAATTGATCATTCTCTTTTTCTACCTCGATCTAAAAACCTGCAATACCAGTTACAAAGTTTTAGTGGCTACCATGATCATACCTAAGATAAGTCATATGATGTCGTAGACAATCGAACCATTATTATCGATTCAATACTGAAGTCAGAGTTCATACTATGTTCATATAAGCTAGATTAATCCAAGAAAGCAACGTCAATTATTTTACTTGAAAATTACTAATTTGCCTTACAGAAGGATCTTAGCCAGTATCGGAGCAAGGAACACAGTCACCAATCCGGCAATGCCAATAGCAAGCCCACTCATGGCACCTTCGGCCTCTCCCATCTCAACGGCCTTGGTCGTACCGAGGGCATGGGAAGAAGTTCCTATGGCAATTCCAATCGCTACCTTGTCTTCTATTCTGAATAACTTGCAGATCATGGGACCCAGCAGAATACCTGCTATTCCTGTGAAAATAATACATGCAACAGTTATGGATGGTAAACCTCCAAGCTGATTCGATATCTCTATCCCAATTGGAGTTGTGACAGATTTAGGAATCATAGAGATGCTTAGTAGATGATCAAGTCCGAACATCTTGCACATGACGATGATGCTCACAATGCCTGCTGTCGATCCTATAATGATCCCTGCGAGTATTGGAATGATATTCTCCTTAAAAATGCTGATTTTCTTATATAGAGGCACAGCCAGGATGACCGTAGCAGGGCCAAGGAAGAAAGATATGAACTGCCCTCCCCTGTTATAATCATCAAAGGTGATATGGAAGCTTAGTAGAAAGGCCATTATCACCAGCATGCTCAGCACAAGTGGGTTTAGCAAAGGAGAGCCTGTCTTTTTATAGAGCAGACTGCCTGCATAGAATGTTAAGAGGGATATACCGATACCAAAGATCGGAGATCCAACCAGAGAAGAAATTATTTCACTCAAATGATCGCCTCCTTTTCATTAATATCTGTACCGTTATGCCGGTCACTACTACAATGATAATGGTCGAGACCACGGATATGAACAACAGGGCAATCCATTTTCCTTCAAGTATGGAGAAACACGTTATCAATCCCACAGCCGCTGGTATGAAAAAAAATGAAAGATGCTTCAGCAGGAAGTTGCTTACATCTTCTATCATAGATAGTTTGAGGACACCAGATAGTAAAAGAGCCAGTAATAACAACATTCCCAACACACTTCCGGGGATAGGAAGATTAAGGAAATCATGGATGAGATCACCCATAAAGCATATAGAAAGAATTATTGCGAACTGAATGATACGCTTCATTAAGATCACTTTTATTTATTAGGTAAGGAGAAGCCTTTGGTATAAGCGGGTGTAAAGTAGGTAGTAGATAATAGTAGTATCGGTCCATGAATTGATTCATGGACCTGATCAAAGAAAATGCTCAGTTACTTCTGGTTTCTGGGCTTACCGGAGTTTCGACCAGAGCCCTTATTTGGGTTTTGACCAGACTTTTTCTTTGTCTGATTCCTACCCTGGCCCCTATTGGTATTTTCTGATCGCCCATTTTTACCTTCTACTTTTTTAGGCTTGCTATCTCCCTTTTTAGCTTTAGCTTTGCCTTCTCCCTTTTTACCCCTGCCTCTGCCTTTAGTTCCGGTGCTTCCCTTTCGCCCCCTCTGTTGTTTTGGAGCTGGCTTTGCTGCATCACCTGTGGCATTTTTCGCCTTTTCTGAATGATAATTGTGTTCAGCGACCTCGATATCCATATTAGTGAGTTTTTCGATATCACGCAAGAAGTCTCGCTCATCAGCTGCACAGAAAGAGTATGCTGTTCCATCAGCTCCTGCTCTTGCTGTACGTCCTATGCGGTGCACGTAGCTCTCAGGGATATTCGGCAGGTCATAGTTTATTACATGTGATATGTCCTCGATATCGATCCCACGAGCAGCTATGTCTGTTGCAACCAGTACACGCAGTTGTCCGGACTTGAAGCTCTGAAGTGTTTTTGTACGGTGGGTCTGGGACTTGTTGCCGTGAATAGCACCTGCAGGGACATTGTTCTTGTTGAGCATCTCAGTGACCTTGTTAGCACGATGCTTTGTACGTGTGAATATGAGAACACACTCCAGATGCTTGCCTCTTAGTAATTGTAGCAGTAATTCGTTCTTGTCCTCAGAATCCACGAAAAAGATGAACTGGTCTATGCGTTCAACAGTTGTTGCCTGAGGGGTGACCTCTACATGTGCAGGATTCGTTAGTAGTTTTCTGGCAAGCGTGGATATCTCCGGGGACATGGTAGCTGAAAAGAAAAGCGACTGACGCTTTTGTGGCAACATTCCAACAACTTTGTATACATCATTGAGAAAGCCCATGTCAAGCATCCTGTCCGCTTCATCAAGTACAAAATATTCCACATTAGCAAGGTTGACATGACCCTGCTGTACCAGGTCCAGGAGTCTGCCAGGAGTTGCCACAAGGGAATCCACACCCTTTGAGAGAGCTCTTACCTGTGGTGTCTGACCAACACCTCCGAATATCACAGTATGTTTGAAGCGGGTGAATTTGCCATAAGTGGCAAAGCTATCCCCTATCTGTGCTGCAAGCTCCCTGGTAGGTGCAAGCACAAGCACTCGAGGGAATCTCGGACGTGGTGCCTTGTAGGATGCAGACATATTGTGAAGAATTGGTAATATGAATGCAGCTGTCTTGCCCGTACCTGTCTGAGCAATACCTATCATATCCCTGCCATTCAACAGATGGGGTATGGATAGTTTCTGTATAGGAGTAGGTGTAGTATATCCTTCCTCGGACAATGCCCGCTGAAGCGGGAATATTAAATTTAGATTATCAAATGACACGTTATACCTCGGGTTAAAGTTAAAACTCGTTGGAAATTGATCTGACTCATCTTATATGATAAGAAAAGATCATGCTGATTTATGGGTAAACCCTCACAGTTAATTGCGCACAGTAAAGGCCTATGAATTTAATGATAATATTATTGAACACTTTTAATAATATCTAACAGGAATCACAAAGCAGATCCTATAGGTCCGATCATTAAAAGTTACCATATGTATACTTATATCTCCCTCATGAGTAAATGATCGATCACTTTTTGCTTGTTGATTCTGATAAGTAAATGTTTAACAGGACAAGATGCCCAGATAAAAATAATAAAAATGTAAGAAAAATAAGAATGGAAGATCAAAAACTTGATCTTCCAAACATGTTTAATTAATTAAAGTAATTAAACGAGTTCGCCGAATGCGAATTTTCTCATTACTTTGGTAACCTTGATTGTTACTTCATCGCCAACTTTTGTGCTTGGGACAAAGATTACAAAACCGCTTACTCTAGCGATTCCATCGCCTTCTCTTGCGGTATCTTCAATTGTTACGTCGTATGTTTCGCCAGCTTCTACTGGAGCAGTTGATTCCATGTTGTTGAACAAATATTTCACTTCCTTTAAAGTGCTTAAAAAGATAATAAACAGACTCTAGTAAACATACGAAAAAATAGTAAATACAGTTAAGGAAATACCATCTAGACCTATAATTTATTAAATTAGTTTTTGCCTCTAAAAGCACTCTTACCAAGTAATGATGTTATATAAGCCTTTTCGTACAGAGTACACATATCTTGCTTGCTTGTTAGAAATACATCTATCGAATCCTTAAACTTTTATGAAATTAAAGGCAGGTGTCTGAAGTTATTTTCAGTCACTACCGCTTTCTTCAGTCAGCTCGTCACTGACCAGCTTCCCGTCTTCAAGAGTGATAACCCTGTCAACATACTCAACATGCCATGGCTCATGTGTTACCATTACAATTGTCTGACCATAATTATCATTCAGATCCTTGAACACTTCCAGAACCTGTTTTGAGTTTCTTGTGTCCAGATTTGCACACGGCTCGTCAGCAAACATGATGTCTGGTTTCTTTGCAATGGCCCTTGCAATGGCCACCCTTTGCTTTTCTCCGCCGGACAGTTCATCAGGGATCCTGTCGTGTTTGTCCTTCAGCCCGACCTTGTCCAGTGCTTCAAGAGCAGTTTCATAGGATTCCTTTTTGGACTTACCTTCCATCATAGAAAGAACATAGACATTCTCTGCAGCCGTCATTTCATTGATGAGCGCATAGTCCTGGAACACATAACCTACCTGCGTCAGTCTGTAATAACTTCGTTCTGCTTCAGGAAGCTTGGAAACCTCCAATCCCCTGATGGTATATTCACCATCAGTTGCATCATCCAGTAGTGCCAGTATCCTTAGGACCGTCGTCTTTCCACTACCGGAGGCACCCATTATCGCTACGAACTGACCTTTCTTTATCTCGAAAGAAACACCATCCAGAGCCTTGACAGTAGTCACCCCTGATCCATAGTACCTTTTGAGATCCTTCACAACGATCATATCATCTACCCCATATAGCTTTGAGTATGCTCTCTTTTGATACACTCCATGCAGGAAGTGTGCCAGCTATCACAGATATTATTAGCATGGAAAGCATGCTCCGGATCACCAGTATAGGATCTATCACAGGTCTTATTTCCATGGTCTCATAGAATGACACAGGATTTGCCTGGAAGTAAAGCATAAGTGAGAGGTATAGGACCAATCCCGCTAGTATCCCTAAAGAAACATAGAACATGCTAAGGAAAGCATAAGACAGTACTATCGATCTTGGAGTAATGCCTATTGCTTTTAATATGCCGATCTCTTTTTTCCTGTTAAGTATGTTGATGTAGATTATGATCAGAATCAATGCTGCCCCTACGATCAAACCCACAAACTTTGACATTATGTCCAGAGCACCAAGACTTTGTAATGCTTGTCTTATGATGGTCTCGGATTTATCAGCCCACGTGAAAACCTGCTCGTTCACTCCGGCGTCCCTTATCTTGTACTTCACCTGATCTTCACTCCCCGGTTGATCAACCCTTACAACCACACTGGTAGCTTCTCCCCCTTCCAGACCATATACATCTTCGATCTCTTTGTAATGGACCAATGCATTAAGGTCAACAAGTTCAAATGTTCCTTCCATGATACCCTTGACCTTATAGGTCCTTTTCACACCGTTACTGTATGTTACTTCAACAAGTGATCCAACTCTGGCTTCACCCAGATCATCATATATATCTCCAAAGATTGTACTTGTGCCTGCGATTGCAGCACCAATGATGATCTCACCCTGGGAAAGCTCCCCCAGAAAATCTCCTTCAATGATACTATAGGGGTATTGTGATATCTCATACTCCTCTGTGGGAACTAAACCCGTTATCGTCACCCCCACAACGTTTTGTTTATGCTCAATGGATGCTCCAACATCCAGTCTTTTTGTTGCAGCCCTTACTCCTTCCACAGCCCGCGCCTTCTGCAAAACGCTATCTGCATCATTAATGTATGCATTGTCGCCCGATGGTTCAATTACAATGTCCCCGTAAGGATAGTCCTGCATTATACCAGTAAATAGAACCATCATTCCCCCTATCATTGATGGGAGGAACACTAAGTTCATAAAAATGAGCGAGAGAACAAAAACTATGAACATAAGTGTTTTTTTGTTCCCTCTTTTTACAGTACTTGCTGCAATGAGAGCTCCCACCCTTATATCGTCCATCATATTGAAGACCTCTTATTCTTCATCTTCTTTTTTGCCAGCAGAATTATTACTACCTTCCATTAACTGCTTGATAATCTCATCCTTTGACCTTTTTGTCCTGTAATTATAGTAGACCAATCCTCCAATAACTGCCAGAACGAGCAGAACGAGCACAGCTGACCCTATCCCGCTATTGCTTTCCATTACGATGATGCTGATCTTCGTTTCAACCTGCTCTTCACCAAAATCATCGATATAGGTTATGGTAACAGGGATCTCGTATTCCCCTGCCTCATCAGCTATGAAAGTGATAACTGCAGGGCCATCCTCATTAGGATCAAGGGTTCCGATAAAGGATTCTTTTAAACCCATGAATGGATGGTCGGCATAGACCCTTATCGAATTTATTTTCCGGTCACCGGAATTCTCGATCCTCATAGTCAGCTCGACAGTGTCATCAACATAAGGTATAACAGGATCGACCTTTACAGATGCAAGGTTAAGGCTTCCTTTTTTGTCAAGTATGGTTATTGTAATGTCATATTCATCGCTTTGCTTTCCGAAATCATCCTCATATTTAATGATTACAGGGATGTTAAATTCCCCGGCACGGTCTGCCTTGAACTTGAACAATGCAGTTTGACTGCCATTCAGGTCAAGGGTTCCGATCGTAGAGTTCTTGATCCCTTTAAAACCATGATCAACGCTAACGGAGACGGATTTTGCAATAGCTTCTCCGAAGTTCTCGATACCCAGTGTCAGATCGACAGTCTCCCCTTCATAGATATATTCAGGATTAGTAGTGATCGATGAGATCCTTGGTTCTGCATCCTCACCTGTCACTCTGACATCAACTTCATAATATTTTGTGGTTTCAAGTTCTTTATTTGCATATGTCAGTTTCATCTTGATAATGTGAGGGCCGGGATTTGCACCAGGAGTTGTCCTCATGTGGTATACCAGGTGCCTTTCACTTGTAGGATATGAGAATTCAGCAATTCTGGTGACCAGAGATTCTGTGACGATGATATCCGGAGGAATACTGATGATTTCAAAGGTAATGTCTTCAGGGGCTTTGGAACCACAGCTCTCAAGATCAATAGCAAGGGTGAATTCTTCATCAATGCCTACCGAACTGGGAATTAATTCCTTTATCTCTGCGTTTACGCATATCTCCCCGCCGGTAAATTCAGCTGCAGCCACTCCTGTTAAAACAATAGCAAGAACGAACAGGAACAAACATAAAGGTCTTACTTTCGGATTCATCTTTTATTCACCTCAGCCCTGATAATTTCTGTATATTCGATCAATTTCTTGAAGATCAATTCCAGTGCAACCATCTGCTGGTAATAGTTCTCGATGATGTTGAGCATCTCTTCAGAGTCCTCAGCTTCACTATCCCTGCACCTTTCTATCATTGAAGGGAGAGTCTGGAGCGCAGGAACCACCATGCATTCATTCTTGGACCGAATCGCATTGATGCTCAGTGTCAGCATATCCCGCTGGATCGAGAAATACAGTTTCTTGGAACCGGAACGCTTTGACTTCTCCACCAATTTTACTCCGGTAAGCAGTTTCATTGCCGCGCTAACCGCTGAAAAACTATACCCGGAATTTTTAGAAAGGTCATCAAGAGTAAGTGGCTCCGGTGCGGAATAAAGTGCTGCAAGTAACTTAGAAGATAGCTCATCAAGTCCATAGGACTTCATGCTCTGGTATACAAGATTCTGAAATTCTTTCTTTGCAGTTTCCATTTCAATACCTTATTTTTGCTATTTCCAGTAATTAATAGATATTGTGAATGTGGGATATATATGTTACGATAATAAAAGATTAGACATTACATCATAAACTACTTATGCCATCTTGCGATATATAGCCATATGGACTGGTTTGTAGTCGAAGCTGTGGATAAAGCAGTATCCAGAACAAAGAAATGCCTGTTTGAACCCTTTGATTTCTGGAAATGGATGAAACTTGCGATCATCATTATGCTTATCGGCGGAAGCGGAGGTGGTGGCAGTAATAGCTACTCATCCAATAATTACAACCTTCAGGATTCAGGTCCGTTCGAAGGATTCGCCGACTCGTTCGGAGGACTGAGCGACCAGATCCCCACCAGTGCCCCGGAACTGGGATTGATAATCGCAATAATACTACTCATATTTGCCCTGATCCTGTTCTTCTCATACGTCTCAAGCGTGATGGAATTCGTATTCGTTGACTCCCTTGTGAGCAACGAAGTAAAATTCTGGGAATACTCCCGCAAGTACCTGAGAAAAGGCCTGGGACTATTCGCATTCAGGCTATTGGCAGGCATTCTTCTGCTTGCCATCATTGTGGCCATGGCCCTTCCAATTGTACTGCCATTGATAGCCTCTTCAGGCCAGAACTTAGAAGAGACCATAATAGTTGCCATTATTTCCGCAATCTTCCTGCTGATCGGCATAATTCTGGTGGTAGCAATAATCGGAGGCATCATCAGTTCATTTGTTAATCTCTCAATCCCTGTTGCCATTTACACCGAGACCGGCATCTTCCGCGCATTTGTCAACGTCTTTGGACAGTTCAGGAAAGACTGGAAGCAAATAATCGGCTATTGGTTTGGAAGAATTATTCTCGGAATTGCCGTTGCGATCATAATAGGCATACTTATGCTGATAGTGATGATCGCAGTTGGTCTCTTCCTTCTGCTTGCAGATCTGTTGTTATACTTTATCCTTTCAACAGTCCTGCCCGGATCAGATCTCGCCATATGGATTTTCCTCGCACCGATAATCCTGATCGAGCTGGTCTCCCTCATATTTCTGCTTGCATTTATCGCTCTGCCTGGAAGGGTATTCATGAAGTATCACATGATAACGTTCCTGCAACAATGGTATCCTGAAATGGAGATACCTGTGTTTGATGTGGAGCAGATCGATGAGAAAGAAGCAAGAGAAGAAAAAGAAGAAGAGGATACAGCCATAGAAGATCGATCAGAGGACATATAACAGAAGTTACTGAGATCAATGCTTGAGTATCACAGAAACAGCATATGAATATATGCCCACATGTCACACAAATAGCTGCGGCTTGCAAGGGATGCTCCTGCCATCCCCTGCAATTGCATATTAACTCATAAATTCAGAGTAAATTTGTCCACCGACCAATTCATTTTATCACTCAACTATCCATTCATTGAAGCCTTCTGTATGCACTTTGTCCAGGGAGTCTTCCTGTGAACAATAGAATGTATAGTGAACTGTTTTATCGCTATCCAAATAAGAATATATCCTGTAATTCATAAATATAGTACGCCCACCAATAGTTGCAAAATGGATCGGCTTTACGTTCCCGGAACCCAGAGGATCCTTGAAGTTAACAAATGTTAATTCAATGGTCCTGGAACCTATAACTCTTGGCCTGACAAATGATTTGCCTTCTCCATCTTCATCATGAAAGATCATGATAACCTTGCATCTGCCCGAACCTCCCATCGTTATCTCGATCGGATTCTTGTCAAAAGAAATAACCGTACCGGATGATATTACTCTAACAGGACCTGATTCAATAGCAATGCTCTGCATAATTTACCCTCACCTATGATTTCTTATTAAATAATCCATCAAACATTGATGACTATTTTCCACAACATATAAATTATAATTTTACAAGATATATTTTTTGCGCTTCAAACTAGGAGGTTATTGGAAGATATTGATTGCAGATCAGATTTGTCAAAACAGTGGGCATTATCAAATATTTTGCAAAAGTGGATTTTCATTTATAGGAGTTACATAACACCAAAGGAAACCATGAAGAAGAGATTTATGAAAAGAGGAGGTAATGCATCCTTCTTTTTTTGCTATGATTTTTTTGCTATGATTTTTTTGCTATGATTTTTTTGCTATGATTTTTTTGTATTATTTTTTTGGAAAAATGTGATTTGTACCTTTCACAAGATGACCAGTTACATGTATGATGAGATTACGATTGATAAGTTCGGTAAGTTACCAAAGAAGCATCTTGGAGTTGCTGCGAGGTATTATTGTGATCGGATTCAGAAGATGAAGATAGAGTTGTATATGTAACATCCGAATAGGTAGCATCTGTATTTCGTGGAAGCTTGAAAATTATTTATCTGATATTTTCCTATCAAGTTCATCTATTTTATCAGACAACTCATTTATTTTTTCCATAAGCATGCCATTACTTTCATTCTCAAGATCATTTTCTACAAAATATGCAGCTACATTTGCTGTCAGTACTGAAACAAATCCAATCCCAACAATCATAACAAAAAATGCTAAAAACTTACCAGCTAAAGTTTCGGGATATAAATCACCATAACCTACGGTTGTTACAGTTGTAAGTGACCACCATACACCTTCTGAAAACTTCAGATTTTCGATGCGACTAAAAAGTGTTCCAGACAAAACAATTAAAACTAAAGAATAAGCTGTGACATACTGCATAGAATTTTTTTGAAATATTTGATATATTGGACTTATCCCTCTCTTTATTGCGATAATGACTCTAAAACTCCTTAAAGCTCGAAAAATACGCAATGATCTCAAAGATCTAAGTGAAGAGAAACCTTCTGGTACAACAATTGGTGGAGTAAGTATTAACAACAACAGCATGAACCAATTACTTTTTGCATACTCCACCTTCATTGAGTGAAGGCTAAATAACAATACAAATTCTGCAAGAAAAATAAACCATATTGCATCATCTAACAATTGTGCTGTCAGAACTATTTGAGGAGTTGTCCGTACGATTTCTAACTCTATAAGAACAAGAGGCAATACAAAAATAGCAATGATGATCATTGGAGTTTCTAACTTGCTTTCAATCTTGTTTGCCAATGTATCATTTTTTAAAGCCATCAAACTCCCGAACTGTACAAAAGTATTTAAAAGTAATGTTTTTTATTGCTAATCTATTCGAAATATGAAGATTGAACTAGACATGTAACATCCGAATAGGTAGCATCTGTATTTCCCGGAAGCTTGAGGTTCGAATATATTCCTCGCCATATAATCTTCCAAGGAGATAGATATTTCAAAAAAGAAACACAACAGGAGTATTCTTCAAAAGCTTTAAATGTAGAATTGCTATTTTTGTGCACAAGAATCGAAAATATACAGATGGTTCTATTGCTATCAGTAAAAAACCGAAAAAAATACAATGAAGTTAAGATAGTGATGTGAATAAAACAGTTGAATTACAGGAATGAATACGATGTTAGATTGGATACGTGAATTATTAGGGATTTCGGATAAGGGTGAAATTGACAAAACCATTGAGGGTCTGTCAAAACATCTTAAAGCAATTGATGATAATCCGGAAGCAGCAAAGGAACTTTTTGGTGACTCTGCGTTTATTAGATCATACTTAAAAAGCAGCATACAAATATCCCAAACAATCAAAGATATTGAAGACATCGAGGCAAGAAGGGATAAAGGGATTCGTTATTGGTGAGATAGGCACCATTTGCACTTTATGAAAGCTTAAGTTCCAGACTATTTTAAAATAAATAGAATAAAACGAATTAGTATATAATTATTCGAATACTCAAATAAATATATATGCACATAAACCTACATGTTCTCAGAAAGGGATGGAAATTTATGAGAGAACAGAAAATAGAGATTGTGAACTTTGGAATTGACAATGAAAAGTTTGAAGAAGCGGTAGAGGCTTATCAAAAATTTCAAAGTGAAGAAGGTGTTTCCTGCCATGGTGGAAAGTATTCCCCCGAAGGAAAACTTTTTGTGGAGCCAGTTACGGAATATATCGAGTATTGCCATCTTGGCGGAGAAGCTCCCATACCCTACGATCAAGAGATAACTTTTGGTGTAACATTCTTTATAACCTCTTACCATGATAAGATTTTTTTCTTTGATAATTTCGAGGATGCAAAGGCCTTTTGGAATGTTTTAGATGCGGTTGATGGCTATTTACCATCTGCTGTAGTAGGAATGTGAAATCTAAAAGAATGCTTCAACTCCGATCATGAGAACTTTACACTTTCTGTGAGGAGTGTCGTGCCTCAGAAGAACCTCAAGAACATAAATATAAATTAATAATAAAATAGCCAGTGTTTTAAAAATAAAAAAGAAGTGCAGAATTAATCACTGCACTTAAGTTCTTCTTCTGAATAAGGTATAAACCATACCGAGAACTCCAATCGCGAGAAGTGAACTGAAACCTGGCAGACCAGTAGACACTGCCTCATTTTCTAACTCAGGCACTTCAGTAATTACATCGTCATCAGATGGGAATGGGGCTATAATCGGAGTAGTATCCATCTTCAAAGCGCAAATTGCAAATGATGAGAAACCTGTTGCTTTTGCCTCGAAGTACAAGAATTTATCATCTTCTCCAACTTTCTTTGTATCAAGAGCATTCCATTTGCCTTCACTGTGACGATATAATACAATTGATTTCTCATCAAGTCCATTTTCTGTCAACCATTCTTTTGCTACACGGAAACCTATTACCGGATTAGCAATGTTATCTTCTGTAGCAAATCCTGAGATACCAACCCAGATGTTAAGGTTGCTATAAACAATTCCCGGAGCACTTTCATCAACCAGTGTAGATCTGCCCTTAAGCACTTCGATAGTTGTTGAAACCCTTCCGTAGTTTCTCAATGCAGAGAAGTTGATGTACTGAATTGCATTCTGTTCTTCATCGAAGACATAACTGATTTCAAGTCCACTTATGATGTTCTCTGTCTTCACGTCCTTGAAGGCGATGTTCTCAAAGGCTTCACCACTTGATCCACTACCACCCCCACTACTAGAGGATTTTGTACTACCTGAAGTGCTACTGGTTTGGGTCGATGCCGTGATATTTGACCAGTTGCCCACATTTCCAGCAGTATCAACCGGGCGCAGACCATAATTGTAGGATGTTGCAGAAGCCAATCCTGTATTTTCATGGCTGACACCAAACACATCGGTAATGTAGACATTGTTCCTCCACAGTTCCACATGATCAGCATCGTGAGAAACGTCCCATGAAAGGGTGATGGAACTTCTTGTTCTTGATGCAACCGTGAGATTCGTAATATTTGCAGGAGGTACGGTATCGATACTGAAATTGATCAGGGCTGATGCAACCTCATTACCTACAGTGTCATTGGCATAGACCATGATGAAATAATCATCGTCAGGCAGTTCAGGCAATGTTATGTTGGGTGTGAATGTGACATTGGCTCCGCCATTGAGGCTGTACCACCACTTATTCACGGTCCCGTCACCGGTAACGTTGAGCGGAACTGTTCTTGTGGAATAGTCTGCATTGTTCTGCGGAAGTTCCACTGCGATCACAGGAGCCGTGGTATCCAGCAACAGTGGCAGATAGTCTGTGTTACTGGCATTAAGATCAATCTGGGAGTCGCCGATTCCATCTCCATCATTATCAACACCGCTATAATCTGACCAGTAGTTACCTCCAATATAGGGACCTCCCACGACGTTTGTACCAGCGGTTTTTGTGATATTCCATATGTTTCCAACATTGATGCCAATAAATCCAACATTAATCGTGTTGTTGAAGTAGTTGTTGTAGATGCGATTGTTGCTGGAGCTATCCACATCGATGCCTTCCTCGCCGCTGTACGACACCTTGTTGTCGGTTAGATTGCTGATGCTGCAGTAATCCATATCGATGCCATCCCTAGTATTATGCGACAACATGTTGCCAATCAGGGTGTTGTTGCTGGAATAACCCAAATAGATGCCATCATTGCCGTTGTACTCCGCCGTGTTGTTGCTCAGCATGTTGTTGTTGCTGGACTCTTTGATATCGAAGCCGTCATTGCCGTTGTACTCCGCCGTGTTGTCGGTCAGCGTGTTGTAGCTGGAGTTTTTGAGATCGATGCCGTCATTGGTGTTGTACTCCGCCGTGTTGCCGGTCAGCGTGTTGTAGCTGGAATTAACTATCCGGATGCCCTCATAATGGTTGTTTGAGACCTTGTTGTTGATCAGGTCATTGTTACCAGACCAGTCCACCTCAATACCATCTTCGGCAGCGTACGACACCGTGTTACTGGTCAGCGTGTTGTTGCCAGACCATTCCAGCTCAATACCGTCATTACCATTGTTCGATGCATTGTTGTTGGTTAAGTCATTGTTACTGGATATATACAGATAGATACCGTGCCAGCCACCAAAAGCCGTGTTGCCGGTCAGCGTGTTGTAGGAAGAATTTAACAGATGAATAAGCTCGACGTAATTGTTCAAGGAATCATCGCTCGACGCCGTGTTGTCGATCAGCGTATTGTTGCTAGACAATTTTAACTTAATACCAGCGATAGAGTTGTTCGACACTGTGTTGCTAATCAGATTGTTGTTACTTGATACATTCAGATAGATGCCGTCATTGCTGTTGTACTCCGCCGTATTGTCGGTCACCGTGTTGTAGTTGCTAAAGTCACTCAGCTCGATACCATCGTCGTCATTGTACGACGCCGTGTTATCGATCAACGAGTTGTAGTTAGAGTGATCCATATCGATGCCGTCACTGCCGCAGTACTTCAGCATGTTGTTTGTCACCATGTTGTAGTTTGAGCCTACAAGATAGATGCCTTCATAGTCACCCATCACCGTGTTGTCGGTCAGCGTGCTGTTGTTGGAAGAAGATAGAAAGATACCCGCATTACCCTCAACGGTAGCACCACTCACATTGAACCCACGGATAGTAACATTATCTGCAGTAACCTCGAAAACATGGTCGTTAGATAATAAAGCAGTGACATTCGTGACGGCAGCACCGCCTGTTGACGTAATGTTCAGTTGTTTATCCACGTTCACGTTTTCATTATACGTACCCGGATACACCAAAATAGTATCGCCAGCCGCAGAGTTATTTACCGCTTGCTGGATAGTTGTATAATTCTGTGGACCCACAGTGCTGGTCACATTGAGGGTCGCTGCAGCAGCAATACCTGCAGCCATCAATACTAAAGTTATTCCAAAACAAATCAGTATACTTTGTTTCAAACTCATTTCATCCACTACCTTATTAATACAAAGATTTCAAAAATCATCTACATCTGGAGAGATTGATATCAAAAAAACAGTAGTGCCAAAAAACTTCAGATACAATAAAGGCAATGCTACTTTCCAATCCCCACA
This sequence comes from Methanococcoides orientis, assembly GCF_021184045.1. Taxonomy (NCBI): domain Archaea; kingdom Methanobacteriati; phylum Methanobacteriota; class Methanomicrobia; order Methanosarcinales; family Methanosarcinaceae; genus Methanococcoides; species Methanococcoides orientis. The sequence goes on along the minus strand of NZ_CP073710.1, from coordinate 409,429 downwards.
GCCAAACATACCCATAGTATAAACATTGCATTTTGTATTATAAGAAGATTCTGTAAAATAATATAAAATATCCTATAATATATAGGAGACCATACAAATGTAGCACTGCAAACAAAACAAATAATAAAATGGATCCTCTAAGAAATGTTCTTGTTTTGTTTACCCGGAAACTATTTACACCATCACCAAAAACCACCCTCCCACCAACTTTCCAAACACCGATAAATTCATATTCTAACCAACCCAATCATTGACACCAAACCGTGTAGAGTGATTAATATGATAAGTGTCAACGAAAAGGGATTAGCAATTATTGATGAGATGTTAGACTGGGAAGAAGAGATCAAAGTCGAATCAAAGGAACTTGAAAACGGCGCTACCATCATTGACTGTGGTGTCAATGTAGAAGGTGGATACGATGCAGGTATGTACCTCTCACGCCTCTGCCTTGCAGACCTTGCAGAGATCTCATACACAAAGGTCGATCTCGATGGTCTTCCAGTACCAGCTATTCAGGTTGCTACAGACCACCCTACCATCGCATGTATGGCATCCCAGTACGCAGGCTGGAGAATTGCAGTCGGGGACTACTTCGGCATGGGCTCCGGTCCTGCAAGAGGCCTTGGTCTTAAGCCAAAAGAGCTCTACGAAGAGATCGGCTACAAGGACGATGCAGATGCAGCAGTTCTCGTAATGGAATCCGACAAGCTCCCAACCGAAGAGATCGTTGAGTACATCGCAAAGCACTGCAGTGTCGACCCACAGAACGTTTACATCGCAGTTGCACCAACCTCATCCATCGCAGGTTCAGTACAGATATCCGCAAGGGTCGTTGAGACAGGTATCCACAAGCTCGAGTCCATCGGATTTGACATCAACACCATCAAGAGCGGTTTCGGTGTCGCACCTATCGCACCTATCGTCGGAGATGACACAAAGTGCATGGGTTCAACCAATGACTGTATCATCTACTGTGGTGAGACCTACTACACCGTTGACTTCGGAGACGCAGAGAAGCTCGAGGACTTCGTGAAGAAGGCACCATCCAACACCTCCAGGGACTTTGGTAAGCCATTCTACACAACCTTCAAGGAAGCAGGCTTCGACTTCTTCAAGGTCGATGCTGGTATGTTCGCCCCTGCAAAGATCACCATCAACGATGTTGCAACCAAGAAGTCATTCACAAGCGGACGCACCAACCCTGGCATTCTGCTCGAATCCTTCGGCATCAAGAACGTATAAATTTAATAATTCGACATGCAGCCTTTTTACGGCTGCATAACTTCTTTTTTTATTGGAGTGATCATGGAAGTAATCAATAACGCTAGTGGAATCGGTGGACTGCTGACATCCTTCCGAGAGCTGGTCAAGGATTCTAAGAAAGTGATGTTCATCGGAACAACCGGTTTTTGCACACCTTTTGCAGAACTCATGGCATATGTGATAAGGGATGCATCAATTGAAGTCGGTTTCATTCCTGACATCAGGCACCATGAAGCAAAAGCAATAATATCCACGCCCAGTGGCATGCAGATTGGCGATGACATCGACTATCATGCAGATACTGTCGTCCTGCTTGGCGGCCTTGCAATGCCAAAGATGAAGATCGATGTTGAAACAATAAAACAAAATCTGGATGACATTCTCGAAGGTGCTGAGAACACAAATGTGATCGGCATATGTTTCCAGTCAATGTTCGATACTCAGTGCTGGATCGGACCGATCAACTTCGACTATATTATCGATTCCGACCTTTCCGCAAGTACGATCAAGTTGTGAACTAAGGACACAACTTACCTTTCTTATTTTTAGTATTTTGGCTACCAATGGCAATGATCACTACAATTATGCGATCATCATTTTATGACGTATCACGGCATCAGCCATTATTTAATGAAAGCATCCACCACAACATGCCAGACGCCAGGAGAATACTTCTTGATGCGGTGACATGCACGTATCTCGGCACTCCTGCCAAGAGCAGAAGCAGCATCTTTTATCCTCTGAATAGGACGCTCGAACACAAGGACCTCTGGAGTGGTTTCATGATAATGGAGCATACCACCTTCCTTTCGAATAGCTCCGATGCCCTTGTCCAGATAGTGATGAGTGATCCCCACATAACCCATGATCACCCTGTCAGCAACCCCCTGTGGTGTGACCTCACCACAATCACCATTAATTGCCCGAACGATCCCTTCAAGGTAGTTCAGCTGTATATTCTCAAGCAGATAATGGTAGGATACCGGATTCAGCTCTATTGAATAGACCTTTTTGGGCTTACCATGGACTGCAAGAGGGATCGAGAAGTAACCGATGCCTGCAAACATATCCACTACAACCTCATCCTTACCAAGCTTGCTCATGCGCTTTCTTTCAGCAAGATTGCCTTTTGAGTACATGATCTTCGTAGCATCCAGCTTGAAAGAACAACCATGCTCCTTCTGTATAGTCTCTGTATCTTCGCCGATGATGACCTCACGTTCAGGTTCCCTGAAAGTGCCTTTGATACCAAAGTCCTGCAATACACACCTGCACCTTGGATTGATCACAAGGAGTTTCCTTGCGATGTCCTCCCTGTAGCTTTTCAGCTCCTCAGGAATGCTCACGATCACAATATCACCGAGTACCTGCCATCCTGATGGAATACGTTCGATCAGTTCTTCAGGGACTGTTCCACTTAGATGCTCTTTTAAGGACATAGTAGAACGGTAGAAATCTGGTTCATCCTGCTCAACAATATCAAATTCACTAATATTTGATCCATCAATATCAGATAGATCCATACCAGAAATTACCGGGATCTCAGCAAATTTGCCATCCGGATGTTCAACTATCCTTATCTTTCTATCTTTATCCAAAACACCCATGGAAATAAGTTCAGTCTTTACTTTTTCCACATCCCTGACAGGAACTATTACTGCTTTCATAGACCTGCCTGAATCTATCGTAGGAGGAAAATAAACTAACGGTCAGACAGGTGGATATGTGTGCCTGGAACAAGCAGAATATGGAGAGAAACAGAGGTTCATTCGGATACTACCGAACTTTTATATATCCATTAAGTAATTACTAGATATGAAAAGCGAAGGTCACACTGCACTATTTTCAAACAGGGATGGCATTATTGCCATTGAGGGTCCGGTAAAGCTCCAGATAATGGAGCTGTTGAAAGATAGTTCAAGATCGTTCGATGAGATCGTAAAATATACAGGGAAAGCAAAATCCACGATCTCCGTGCACCTGAGTGACCTTAAGCAAAATAACCTTCTTGAAGAAAGGATCGATCCAAAGGACAAACGCAAGAAAACCTATGTGATGTGTTCCCAGTATACAGCATGTTCACAGAAGCCGATCGTGGAGCACTACCATGCAGCACTGAAAAAATTCACGACCACATTCGATAGTGAAAGAGAACTTTTAACATCTATTCTTCATGCAGTGCAAAGCGGCTTTGAGGCTCAGGGCATTAACCACAGGCCAATAATGGAAACCATCGGACAGGATGTCGGCATACGGGTCGCTGAAAATTTTACATCCACAAATCTTGAGGGGCTTTTTGAAGAAGTCGCAGATTATTGGGAAACGCACAAGCTCGGCTACCTTTCTGTTCCATCCTATGACCCCCTTGCAATACAGATCGATGATTGCTTTGTGTGCAAAGGCGCACCTGACATCGGACAAAAACTCTGCTCTTTTAGTGAAGGACTTCTTCAGGGAATAATATACCAGAAACTTAACATGCAGTGTAATCTTGTGGAGATAGAATGTCATGGCAATGGCGATGGCCACTGCCTTTTTGTAATGCAATAAACTCAACGAGTACCTCTTACCACACCGATCTCTGCATTTAAAAGAGGACCTATTTCCGCCACAATTCCCGGACCATCAGTTTTCTCACGGCAAACAACTATACTTTCCAGCAGGCCGATCCTCTCGATGCCGTAGATATCCCTTCCATGACCCTTTTTCTTGATGGCACTTTTCAGTTCAGATCGTGTCACAGAGTTCACGATCAACCTGTCTGTAGCAGCTTTTTTCCATCCCCAGAAAAGATCGAGCTGGTCTTTAGTAAAACGGCCTGTGATCATATCATCCTGCCCTTCGATCCTGACAGAAACAGGAAGATGCGGGATCAAGCCAAAGCGGGATGCGATCTGTGAAACTGTACCCACACCAAGGGCTTTTAGAGCCTCCGGCAGGAGCTTTACAGTAGTACCGATATCAACAGTTATTCCATCATCATCAATTGAAGAAATAGAGCCTTTGTAGGCAACAGTATCTTCCACTTTGGTAACAGGAGTTCCGTATTTATCTATCAGGAAATTGGCTGCAAATACTTCATCCTCACCTGAAACATTTGCCTGAAGCCAGCCTTCTGAATTTACGGAAACTTCGACAGTAGCATCAATATCCTTAAGCTCGTTTTCCAGCATGAACGCTGCAGAGCTTAATGCACGTTCTAAATTAGCATATAGTTTGATAGTTAAGATTGCTGTTTCCATGGCTACTCATTGAACAGCAAGCATTTAACCGTTTTTGTTCAGAAGGGATAGGAATACTTCTCTTGTAGCATCAAAAGCACTGATAACCTCGTCATTAACGGGCGTTTCAGAAGAATCGATCACATCACCTATCATCGCCAATTCACGGCTAAATGGCCCAAGCTTTCTTTTAGAAGTCTCGACATCGGCATCAGAGTCCACAAGTTCCTTGTAAATGTTCTCAACCTTGATACGCAATTTTTTGATCCGATCCAGGATCTCAGCAGAAATAGGATCAAGTTCAGCCTCACTAACTTCATGCCTGCCCTCAAGATCATATTCATCCGGAAGCTCCCCACCCAGAGAAACAACAAGTTCCTTGAGGAGAGAAACAACATTGTGACCTTTTTCGGTCAACTCAACATACTTGATACGCCCTTCAACAGAAAAAACTACAAGACCATCCTCTTCCATTCTTGACAGTATCTTTGTTGTGTGTGCGAATGTGGAATTGATCTCTTTTGTAATAACAGAGGCATATGTTCTTCCATAGAACCAAATAGCCAATAAAGCAAGTGTTGGCTTCTCCTGCAAGAACAAATATTCCGGATTTTCCTTTGCCAATCTAATCTCCTCTGAATATATATAAATAATTCAATATTTTTCGAATTAAACAATCATTATCTAATTTGATATATATTACTTTCTATAGTACATCGATCGTATATGAGAATCTATGATAATGTAGCCCTATTAGATCACATTGATCTAAGGACCTCATTTATGCTATCAAGCTCTGCATCGGTCTTAAAAGAGGTGCCGCTAAAATGTGTTCTTGAAACACTTGCGCCAGTTGACCTGAGCGCTTCAATGAAGCCTTCCATCGCAGGTGCCGAAATACCGATCCTTTTGCATATCAGATGCTGATCATAGAAGAAAGGTATGTTAAATTCATCCCTACAGGCAATAATGATCTTCTTTGCCTGCTCTTTCTTACCAAGATCCAGAGATTCCATCTCTGCCAGAACCTCATCACAGAACTCCTTTTCATGCAGTTGTCCCAACCACAGAGGACCCGCGATCTGCATTTTGTTTTCACATGAAGGACATGTATCATCGATCGAAACAGCCAGACCATGGAAAAATCTCCTTTGACCGCATTTCTCACAATGGGTCAGGAATCCAAGTTCCCTGAGGGACCTGTCGGCCTGTTTAGCACCTTTTTTAACCTGAAGATAGGCACGAACATAGTGTCTTGTAGCATGTGAAAGCAGTGGAGTCATGCCTTTGTCATGCTTTGCAAGCTCCCTTGCAACTTTACCAAGAAGGATACGCACGCCCATCTCGCTATGAAACTCATTGTTCAAAGGCACAGCAGCGTATTTTCGCATCCCTGAATTAAAATGTGCACCGCAAAGTGGAGCAGTATCAGTTGCAGTGACCTCAAGAAGGTGAACAACTGACCTTGTCGCAGCATCCAGATAAGGTGCAGGACTTCCAAAAGGATCAAGGTCCACAATATTAAAGCGCCTCTCATGCATCAGAACATTTGCGTTCTTGCATGTGGCTTCTGCAGTCCCCGATAGACCGGTCAATTCAATATTCTCAAGAATAAGTTCAAAAGCCTCATCGCTCCAATCATTCAATGTTGTTGAAACACCAACCTCATTGGCGATCCTAAGTCCCCTGATACCTGATGCGGACATTGTATCAACATACCGTATATCCGAGATCTCGATCTCCTTCTGGGATGCCAGTCTCCTTGCATATGCTAAGGTCGCCGCTACGGAGATATCGCGATTCAGTTCCATATGAGGATTGTAGAATACCGGTGCTTCTGATGGCGGGAATGGAACGCCTTCAGGAGGTACCGGTACAAGGACCGTAGTATTACCTTCGGTTACCTTTGTGCTCTTCATCTGCATATTTCACGATGTACAGTCCGCCATCATTTAACAATAACGGTATGGTTCATAGCATTCCATGGAGGAACTGTAAAATCATAGGTTCCTGACTCTGTAAAGGTGTAGTTGAATTGCATTCCTGGAGCAATCCTCTGCTCTTCCCAGAGGCCATCTTCACTAATGACTGGGAATATAAGCTTCCTTTCCTTCATCTCGTTTCTCCAGAGGACAGTATCGCCCCTGTTGACCTCTAGATTATTTGGAATGGCAGTATACCTATCCAACCTTCCAAGCCTTATTACGTAGTCTTGCGGTTCGATGACCTCGCCGTTCTCATCAACAGGAACATCGTCATCTTCTGAGATGTTCTCATCAGGAACATCTACAGGAGTTTCATTATCGACAGGAACTTCATCCCCATTATCCCCGATACACCCTGCCATCAATAAAGATGATAGCACCAATATCAATATCAGCATTTTACTTTTCATGTGAATTCACAATGATATTTGGTGTTCAATATATTATAAACGTTGCCTGTAAACCATAACAGATACCTATTTAAGTTACGATTCTAATTTGAAATACCATTTATTTGCGTTGATCTGCGCAAAAGAGGTGAATACATTGACAGAAAAAAACAGCGTCGGAGAGAAGATACGCCAGTTCCGTGAGAATCATGAGATGACCGTGGAAGAGCTGGCCAAAGAAAGTCAGAGCAGTGTGGAACTTATAGAAAAACTTGAAGCAGGCGATTTGATTCCATCATTGACACCTCTTTTGAAGATCGCACGTGCACTGGGAGTACGCCTGGGCACATTCCTTGATGACATGCCACAGACCGGCCCTGTCGTAGTAAGAAACGGAGCTTCATCCAACGTGGTTCGCTTTTCCGGAAAATCCAAAAGCTCTGAAGAAAGCGCACTCGATTTCCATTCACTTGCAGCAGACAAGCAGGACAGGAACATGGAGCCTTTCATCATTGATGTCCACCCATTCAAGACCGAAGAAGAGCACGAACTGTCATCCCATGAAGGAGAGGAGTTCATCTATGTGCTTAACGGCAATATAGAAGTGACCTATGGAAAGGAAAATTATACATTATCCGCAGGTGACAGCATCTATTATGACTCCGTTGTGCCACATGACCTACATGCAACAGAAAGTGAAGCAAGGATACTGGCAGTAGTTTACACACCTATCTAAGGGATGAAAAATGTTCGTTACAACTGTGACACCGCGATTTGGCGATATCGATGGCCTTGGCCACGTAAACAACACCGTACTTCCGGAATGGTTCGAACTGGCAAGAAATCCCTTATTCAGGATGTTCAGCCCAAACCTTGACCTGAACCATGAAAAGTGGAACCTTATTATGGCAAGGATAGACTTTGATTTCCTCGGAGAAATGTTCTTTGACGGAGATGTTGAAATAAGGACATATGTCCAGAGAATAGGCAACAGTTCTTTCACATTGCTACATGAGGCCTGGCAGAAAGGAGAGCTAAAGACCAGGGGAACTGCCGTTATAGTACATTATGATTTCATCAACAAGAAGTCAGTTCCTTTACCGGACGACATCAGAGAATCATTAAGTGAACACCTCGTCGCAGATTGATAAGAACGAATAACAGAACATAAAGGACCTGATATCATGCTATTTACTGAATCTACTATTGGTGAGTTCTTTGAGGAACAGGTTAGAAAGGAACCGGACAGGGACTTTATTGTCTATCCTGACCGAAACCTGCGCTTTTCGTACCATGAGTTCAACGACAGGGTCGATGACCTTGCAAAAGGACTCTTGTCCATAGGGATCACAAAAGGTGACCATGTCGGCATATGGGCACGTAATGTGCCTGACTGGCTTACATTCATGTTTGCAACCGCAAAGATAGGAGCCGTACTTGTAACAGTTAATACGGCATACAAAAGCCATGAGCTTGCCTATGTAATGAAGCAGTCTGACATGAAGGCACTTGCAATTGTTGACCATTTCAGGGACGTTGATTACGTTGAGACCGTCTACGAACTGGTGCCTGAACTGAAGACCTGCAAGAGAGGAAACCTCAAGAGTGAGGAATACCCAAAACTTGAAAGTGTCATTTTCATAGGGCAGGAAAAACACAGGGGCATGTACAACACCGCTGAAATGCTGCTTCTTGGAAAGCACACCAGCAGAGATGAACTGGACCGCATCAAAACTACCCTTGATTGTGAAGATGTCATCAACATGCAGTACACTTCAGGAACCACCGGTTTCCCTAAGGGTGTCATGCTCACACACAAAAATATCCTTAACAATGGATACTACATCGGTGAAAGGCAGAAGTTCACACAGGAGGACAGGCTTTGCCTACCGGTACCACTTTTCCACTGTTTCGGCATCGTTCTAGGTGTTCTCGCAACCCTCACACATGGCGGAACTCTTGTAATGATAGAACTGTTCGATCCGCTTCTTGTACTGGCTGCGGTACAGAAAGAGAAATGTACTGCACTCTACGGCGTTCCGACAATGTTCATCGCAGAGTTCTCACACCCAATGTTCGAAATGTTCGATATGTCCTCCCTGAGGACCGGTATTATGGCAGGTTCCCCATGTCCGATCGAGGCCATGAAGAAGGTCATCGATGACATGAACTGTAAGGACATTACCATCGCTTACGGCCTGACAGAAGCATCACCTGTGTTCACCCAGACAAGTACCGATGATGCTATTGACCGTCGTGTGAGTACAGTAGGTACTTCAATGGAACACATAGAAGTCAAGATAGTAGACCCTGAGACCGGAGAGATCGTCAAGCCTAACGAGCAGGGCGAGATATGCTGCCGCGGCTACAATGTTATGAAAGGCTACTATAAGATGCCTGAAATGACCGAAAAGGCCATTGATAAAGACGGCTGGCTGCACAGCGGAGACCTGGCAACAGTGGACGAGGATGGCTACTACCGCATTACCGGAAGGATAAAGGACATGATCATCCGCGGTGGAGAGAATATCTACCCAAGGGAGATCGAAGAATTCCTCTATACAATTGATGGTATTAAGGATGCACAGGTAGTCGGTATCCCTGATGAAAAATACGGAGAGATAGTAGGTGCATTCGTGATCCTTAACGATGATTCAAATCTTACCCCCGAGGATATACGGGATCACAGCCTGACAAAGATCGCACGCTACAAGGTTCCAAAACACATCTTCATAGTTGAGGAATATCCACTAACAGCCAGCGGTAAAGTTCAGAAGTTCAAGCTGCGGGACATGGCAGTGGAACTACTGGCAAACAAGGATAAGTAAGCGCAGACATCTATTAAAGGGTCTTCAAATGACCCTTTAGCATTCTTTTTAACAGTTTTGTTCCAACCATTATATTTTAAAATCTCTGTATCAATCCCCATAGTACAAAGATTTCCTGGCATCCATCGCAGTTCCATACCTTCATTCATACAAAGAGATGTCGTACTTCAATTTAGTGATGTTAGAAGCACATGTGGCCCCATGTTTAATGAAATCCTCTATATTGCTTTTAAGTACTGAAGGATGAGATATTCCTGCAAGACCCTGTAAAAAAGTGCCCCCGCAAAGAAATATGAACGTGGGCGTCCCTTCTACCCCATATCTTTCCGCAGTCCAGGGACTCTGTTCTGCATCGACCCTGACAAATTTGCAGGATTTACTGAACTCGCTGGCATATTCCTGAAAATAAGGTTCTATTGCCTTGCAATGTGGACATGTAGTAAGATAGAACATTACCACTACTGGCAATGGTTCTTTTTCAACTATTTTTTCCCAATTATTATCAGTTGCTTCTGCAATAAGTTCATCTTGCATAGTATCCCCGAATAATTAATGGCAGTGATGAAATAAATAATTCGTGTACAAAAAAGGTAATTATAAAATAATTAGATCTGAAATCTACTGTATAAACATCACACATCCATAACAAGGCGGAATCCTACATTGTTTAAACGAATATCAGGTTCGATAGATGTACGACTGGCAGAACGACAGGTACTTGGATCTGCATTCACACTGCCACTTCTCAGGGTTCGGATATCAGAAATACCCTCATCCCAGGCAGTTCCAACCTCAGGAGCACCTTCATAGCCAGAATGCCATTCATCCTGAACAAATTCATAGACATTGCCATGCATATCATACAAGCCCCAGCTATTGGGATTCAGATGCCCTACTGAATAAATATCTCCGCTATACCATGCATACTTATGCAAATCGGCTTCATCGTCCCCAAAGTAATATTTGGTGTTTGTGCCTGCCCTGCAGGCATATTCCCACTCTGCTTCGGATGGAAGACGATATTTATCCGTGCCTTCCAGTGAATTCAGTTTTTTTACAAATTCCTGTGCATCATCCCACGAAATTCCTTCAACAGGCCGATTATTTCCTACAACATAAGAAGGATTATTGCCCATAACCATAGCCCATTGCTTTTGGGTAACTTCGTATTTGCCAAGATAGTAATCATTTCCGATCATTACTTCATGGACAGGCCCCTCCCTATAGTAGTACCTGCCTTCTTCATCATCAGGAGAACCCATCATGAACTCACCATCATGAATAAGTACAAACTTCATACCAATGGAATTGATATAGTTCTCAGGAATTTCCTGCGAACTCATGACTTCTTCATCTTTGACAAGATCATCATTACGATTTTCAGATGCAATAACAATTGAATTCTTGCCTAAGGCTTCCAGATATTGAGAGGGAACTGCTTCCGAATCATCAATTAGAGGAATGACAACGAAACTAACAACCAGCCAGGCTGCTATTATGATAGATAACCATTTAACCAGAGTAACTTTCATCGATTTATGAGGGGTCACAACATCCTTATGCTTTCTCTTTGTATTTTCCTGTTTCTTCCGTAACCGACCATCGGAAGGCCGCTTTTTTGATGTTTCCCCCTGCTCTTTATGGAATTGGGAGTCTGAAAACTGACTCTTTGTGGAATTAACATGAACTTTGCTCAATTTATCGAATTCAGGCTCTTTTTTTGAAGTTTTAGCCTTCTCTTTATGGAAATTTCCTTCTTTAAGCTGCTTTCTTTCTGTCCCATCCAACTCATTAAGCAATTCATCTTCAAGACCCGGTACTTCTGCCCCATCCAACTCATTCAGCAATTCGTCTTCAAGACCCGGTATTTCTGCTCCATCCAACTCATTCAGCAATTCGTCTTCAAGACTCGGTATTTCTGCTCCATCCAACTCATTCAGCAATTCGTCTTCAAGACTCGGTATTTCTGCTCCATCCAACTCATTCAGCAATTCGTCTTCAAGACTCGGTATTTCTGCTCCATCCAACTCATTCAGCAATTCGTCTTCAAGACTCGGTATTTCTGCTCCATCCAACTCATTCAGCAATTCGTCTTCAAGACTCGGTATTTCTGCTCCATCCAACTCATTCAGCAATTCGTCTTCAAGACTCGGTATTTCTGCCCCATCCAACTCATTCAGCAATTCATCTTCAAGACTCGGTATTTCTGCCCCATCCAACTCATTCAGCAATTCATCTTCAAGACTCGGTATTTCTGCCCCGCCCAGCTCTCCCCAGAATTCATTCCCCCCATTTTGTTTTCTCTTTTTCTCTTCTTTTTCCCTCCACATCCTTGTTGCTTCATGCAGTTTGATTTCAAAATCTGTAGCTTTCAAGCCCAGAGGTACCATAGAATGCAATTCAGTGTTATTAAAAGGGGAAAGCGAAGAAGTAGATTGAGAACTCGTATCAGGTTTTATGACCTGTTTGCTGATTCCATCCAGAGGAATATTTAGATCAGCATCTAAGGGGGATGTAAATGCAACCCAGCCAGCCCCCAGATGAACTTTATTTGCATTTGCAATATCAATTTTATTAAAGCGTGTAGCCTTCTTGCCACCAATACTTGATACTGGAAGCTCACCACCATAATTTCCATCCAAATAAACGTACTTAACTCCCTGATGGCATCTCTTTTCTTCTGCTTTTTTGCATACAGAAGGGGGGACATCCATTCCAAGTTCGTTCTTCATGATATTATTCCTTTAATACCATTCATCCCATACGTAGCCACCACAATTTACCCTCCTGATTGTAGCTCCACTAATTGATCTACCATTAGATCATTTAATACTCAATAATATAATATAATATCCATAGTATTCATATATGTAACTAACTTCTTCAGATTCAACAACTCCCCCCACAGTTCCAACTAGTATAAGTACAAGAAGTCTTCTATCAGGTTATTCCTTCAAATAGACCTGAAAGAGAACTAAAAAAATGCATACTAAAGATGTAATGCTAGGTAACGAATCCATCGGCAACCTCATAGTCAAACTATCTGCACCCGCCATAGTAGGATTGCTTGTACAGGCGTTATACAACCTTGTAGACACGATCTTTGTCGGAAGGGGATTGGGAGAGCAAAGCATGCTGGCCATCGCCGGCATATCCGTGGCTTTCCCTGTACAGATTATCATGATGGCGATCGCTCTGGGAGTTGGGATCGGAGGTTCGTCCATAATCTCAAGGGCACTTGGAAAAAAAGACATAATAAAAGCTGAAAGAACCGTTGCTAATATGGTAACACTAGTAGTAACAGTCAGTGTAGCTTTTACAGTTCTTGGCCTGGTCTTTCTGGACCCCATGCTAAAGATCTTTGGTGCTTCTGATATCGTACTTCCTTTTGCCAGCGAGTACACGAAGTATATTGTCATTGGAACGACGTTCTTCACATTCTCTGCAGCCATGAGCAATGCTATCCGTGCAGAAGGAAATACAAAGTTTGCAATGGCTATCATGCTGGTTTCCAGCATTACGAACATCATTCTGGACCCCCTGTTCATCTTCCAGTTCGGAATGGGAGTAAAGGGAGCAGCGATTGCCACTGTGATCTCACAAGTTGTCGGCTGTGTCATGGTCGTCTATTATTATGCAAGCAGCATGAGCAGGGTGGACCTGATCGTATCCTACATGAGACCGGAGACCGGAATAATGTCTGAGACAATTTCCATCGGAATGTCAGAATTCGTGTTCAACGTGGTGGAAAGTGCACTATTCCTTCTTTTCAACCAGAGTTTGCTGATATATGGAGAGGATGTAGCGATCGCAGTCTTTGGTATCGTCATCAAGGTATTCATGCTGACACTAATGCCAATCATCGGAATAAAACAGGGAATACAGCCGATCGTAGGATATAACTATGGAGCTAACGAGTTTGCAAGGGTTAAAAAGACGATCAGCATATCAAATTATATTGTTACAGCAATGTGCATAGTAAGCACCGTAATCGTTTTCCTGATACCTGAGCAGATCATGCGTGTTTTCAGCAATGATCCGCAGCTCATCGACATGGGCATCACTGCCCTGAAGATCTCATTCCTAATGATGCCGTTTATCGGCTACCAGGTGGTCACCACTGCACTCTTGCAATCACTGGGAAAATCAAAGGAATCGCTTATCGTGACACTCTCCAGGCAGATCATATTTCTTCCACCACTGGTGATCATATTGCCATGGTTCTTCGGCCTCAATGGGATATGGATCTCATTCCCGATCTCGGATTTCCTTGCCTGTGTGGTCGCAGTTCTCATCACAAAAAAAGAGATCGCTATGATGAAGCATTAAATTCAGGAAATGGCATAAGTAAAAATAATCGATCATTAAAAAAAGTAAAATGGAAATAGCAGAGATATTTCCATTATTCAACAATGATCAGACATTTTTGATTGTTCAACTGTTTAATTATTCCATACCCTGCTTCTTATTCCTGTAATAGAAATAGATCACAATTGAAGATAAAGCTATCAGGATCACTGCGATAGAAAGTGGACTTCTCAGCCAGCCCATCTTTACCTGAGACTCGACCATGGCCTTACCTTCGAGGGCACTTTCGTGATCAGGATCAACAACCAGTGCTTTATCGAATGATTCCAGTGCCTCTTCATGCTCACCAAGCTCATGCAAGGTATAACCCTGACCGATAAGTGCAAGGGAATGTTCAGGCTCGAGCTCAAGTGCTGCTTCAAAGGCAGCTAGTGCTTCATCATATCTGCCAAAATCATAAAGTACACGACCCAGGTTATAAAGAACATCCACATCTCCTGCAAAGATCTCAACTGACCTTTCATAGGAACTCAGTGCCACTTCAGGGTAACCGAGTTCGGAGTAAGAATCCCCCCTGCCGGCCCATGCTTTTGCATAGTTTGGGTCTGACCCTATTGCTTCATCGAATAGTTCGATAGCCTGTTCATATTCACCAAGAGCAAAGAGGGAGAACCCTTTTCCACTTAACGCATTCACATACCCTGGCTCAATAGATATTGCCCCATCAAAAGCATCTATTGATTCTTCATATTTTCCCATCTCATAAAGACAATAGCCTTTTCCAGACCAAGCAGAAACATATCCAGCATCTGCTGAGATCACATGGTCATAAGCATTTATAGATTCTTCATAAAGTCCAAGACCATAGAGAGCATCGCCCTTACCTACCCATGCAACCAGATAATCCTCATTCAGCTCAATTGCCGATTCAAAGTTATCGAGAGCTTCCGAATACCTGTTCATTTCAAGAAGTGAATAGCCCTTGCCTGAATATGAATACACGAAACCCGGATCAATTGATAAGGACATGTCGTAGGCTTCAAGGGAGTCGCCATACTGGCCAAACTCATAAAGGATCCTACCCTTTCTATACCAGATCTGGGCATCGTCATCACCCATAGCCGTTGCTTCATCATAGATAAACCATGCTTCATCATACATTCCAAGTCTTATGAGAGAATCTGCTTTACCTGCATATGCATCCATGGAACCCGGATTGTACAGGAGCACTTTGTCGTAAGCTGCGATTGCTTCCTCATAGTTTCCGAGAGAATAGTATGCATCCCCTTTACCTAACCATGCAGCCGGATGTGTCTGGTGCAAACTGATAGCATAATCGAATGCGTCCAATGCACCTTCATAGTCTCCTTCTTCAAGCATATCATTCCCGCTTGCCACCCATTCAGTTACAGGAGATGCACTTACAGGAATCGTTGATAATGTTAATAAAAGTAAAATTAACACTGGCAAAAGCAGTGTTTTTCTTTTGGCACATTTTTTCTTTATGACCAATTCTAAATGTTCTAACACCAAACCACCTTTTTGAATTATAAAAAATATAAGCTAAACAATATCTAAGAATCAAATCATAAGTTATATGTTTTTTCAGTGAAAAAAGAAAAAAAATAAGGACTGAATATTTGGAGAACAGAAATTGTTCACATGATCAGTACAGCCATTCCCCACATTCTTCACAGACTTTGCATTGTTCTTTACTTCATTTCCACAATTCGAGCACTTTCTGACCTCTGCCCCCGAACCGATATTAGACCGTTGGATGAGGCTGTCAGTGATATTTGTAGTTCTTATATTGTATTGCATGAACCCCCATCAACGAAAGTTTGATCAGTACTCTTTTCGATCTCTTCCAATATCTTATGATAAAAACCGACAAGTGCATCTTCTTTTTCAGTCCATACCCCCAGTATAAAACGTGATATGCGTTTGCCTACGACTTCAAAGGAAGCATATTTCAGACCGCTGACACCTTCAGCATAGAACCTTACAGCACCGTAAAAGACTTGGTGTTGACGTGATCTACGACTCGATCATGTACATGTTCATGCCCTTGAGCACCCTTTTAGCAATATAGAACAGGTTCTCTGCAGGAATCTCAAGGTCTTTGGAATCATCCTCAGATGAGACCAGGGTAGTAATCACCGACCTCCAGGAAGGTTCATCTACAAAAATATACAAGATCAAAATAATGCACGTTCAGGTAAAATTAAACAACAGATCGATCAACCAATTAACAAATAGAACATATCTATTATTCAATAGATTTTTAATGGAATTAATTTAGTGAAGTTGATTTTTTGGAAAAATATCTTCTAATTAATAATAAACAAAAAAAAACAGATAATTAATAAATTAAAAAGATAGAAAGAGTGAAAGAATCACTCTTCTGCAGGTGCTTCAGCTTCTGCACCGCCACCGAGGATGTCCTCAATAGTCTTGTCACCGTATGCAGTAACCTTTGTGTTGATCTGGGTAATATCGGTTGCGACTTCCCTTCCACGAAGGAACTTTCGGCGGCGTACACCTCTTGCTTTTGGTGAATACCCAACGCCTCTTGCAATGAGGATCTTCTGCCTCTTAGAACCAGGAAGGTCAGGGCTCATTACGAAACCACTGTCATCGGTACCGCCTGTGATTGTCAGGGTGTATCCATCCAGACCTACTGTTGAACCATCTACGGTCTGGCCAATAGCCTTACCGATGAACTGGTTTGATTCAGCACCAGTGATATCGAACTGGTAGGTCTTGGTTTTTGGATCTGAAACTACAACTTTAAAATCTGCCATGATTTGCCTCCAAATATTAGTAATATTTATCTATTGTTTAATTAATTTGATCTGGTATATGTCTAACAGACATATATATTATATTTATTTCGCCCAGAAGGGGTTGCCCCTTCTTTTGATCTCAAGAAATGCATCCATTGCGTCTAATTCGTCCGCCGAAAGTGAATCGTAAAGTTCATGCTCAAGGATCTTGGCATGTCTTTCAGGTATATTAGCATGCAGGACGTCGCCTTCGTGTATCTGTCGCCCCACTGTCGGGCCTTCGAGACTCATAGCAACTTCCATTCCAATACGTGCTTCGCCAACATTCTCCCCTCTGGATTGCAGGCCCTTTATAGTACCAACAACAATGCCATCTTCATTGGTTACATCTACCTTGGTCTTGACAACACCGCCAATGATCCTTACACCTACAACAGCCGGTTTGCTCTGCCTGAATGTACAATCAGGCATGATAGTGAACATTCCTGGCTTGATGATGGTCTCGGAGATCGTTTTCTCAGAAAGTGCACGCTGCTCTTTGACCCAGTCCTTATAATCGTCAATAAGACGATAGATGACATCGTTCATGAACAGTTTGACACTGGTAGATTGTAACTTCTCCTTTGCATCAGGAAGAATATTAACATTAAATCCAACTATCACAGAGTGGAATGGGTCTTCAATAGCTGAAACTTCCACAATATCCCTGTTGGAGATATCACCCACGTCTGCTTTACGAATAGGAATCTCTTCTTTCTTCAACTCATTTACGAGAGCTTCAAGAGATCCGATAGTATCAGCTTTGATGACTATACCGCTCTGGTCAGTATCGATCTGAACGTCCTCAACCTCACTGCGAACTTCCTCAACAACCGTCTCAAGAGTCTCAGGAGTTGCTACTCTAACAGACCCGCCTGAAAGGGCTCCATCAAGATTCGGAGCTGAGATCTTTACACCTATAGCAGCTGTTACTTTGCTGACCTGCTTAAACTTGTCCTCCACATTGATCTCGGAAAGGACACGAGGTTTCAGCACCGCACGCACTTTTGTCTGTATAGGTTCATCCAGGCTTCCAACTACGATAGTATCGCCTTTTTTCAGTGTTCCGTCATAAAGTATAAGATCAACAGTGGTTCCAAGACCACGTTCTTCCTTTACTTCGAGCACGGTTCCGACACCCGGACCAGTTGCATCGTAATGCAGATTGGATTCCAGGAATCTCTGTGCCAGTCCCAGAAGCACCATCAAGAGGTCAGGTATTCCCTCCCCGGTAATAGCACTGATAGGTATGACACCAATATTATGCTGGAAATCAGCCACCCGATCGTATCGGTCCGAGCTGAAGCCATGATTATAAAGCTCACCGATAACCTCATAGAACTTATTGTCCAGACTGGTCCTCACATGCTCGCTTTGCTTGTTGTAGGATGCCATGAAAGGAGAATCTTTTTGCGGGTTCCAGCCATGTATCTTGTCGATCTTGTTGGCAACCACTACAAAAGGAGTTTTGTGCTGCTTCAATATATGCAGGCTTTCAATGGTCTGGGGCTTAAAACCCTCATTAATATCCACTATAACAACAGCAAGGTCCGCAAGGGCTCCGCCACGACTCCTAAGGGTCGTAAAAGCATGATGCCCGGGAGTATCAATGAACAAAAGACCTGGAACAACGAACTGATCCAGTAAACCGGGATTTCCACATTTCTCCACAATGGATCCTATAGGAACCTCAGTTGCACCGATATGCTGGGTGATAGCACCAGCCTCTCCGGATACAACCGCACTTCCGCGGATGTTATCGAGCAGTGAGGTCTTTCCGTGATCCACATGCCCCATTACACATACGATAGGGGTTCTTAAGTCATCCTTTACAGCCATAGTGCAGCTCCCTTTGGAATTATCTTATTGATCAGATCAGTGATAAAAAATATATCCAGGGCCAATATGACCCTTTGAATATGACATCCACGACAGGCCGGAGCTGGTCCGACCTGACGCTTCAGAATATCATTCAGTTGTTGATGGTTCGATCCTTTTAGGCTTACTCGTAAAGCTGCCCTTCATCGATCCTGGAATAGCCGGTGATCTCAAACTCTTCAAAGTGAAGAGCGATCTCACGCTCTGCTGATTCAGGAGCATCTGATGCGTGGACAACGTTCCTTCCAGTCTCGATCGCGAAGTCACCACGGATGGTGCCAGGTACTGCTTCTACAGGATTTGTCGCACCGTTGACGGCACGCATGATCTTGATAGAATCCTTGCCTTCTACAACCATTGAAACGGATGGCCCTGAGGTCACATATGAAACGAGGGAACCAAAGAATGGTCTCTCAGAGTGCTCTTTATAGTGCTCCTTTGCAGTAGCCTCGTCCATTACGTTCATCCTCAAAGCTGCGAGCTTAAGGCCTCTCTTCTCGATCCTTGAAAGGATCTCTCCGACAAGACCACGCTGAACGCCATCAGGTTTGATCATAACATAAGTTCTTTCCATCAGAAACACCCGCTTATGCTTTCTTCAGGTATAACCTACCCTGTTCTGTCCAGACAGTACGTCTTGGAAGTCTTCCGAGATCGAAGTTGCCCTTGCACTTTGAAGAACAGAAATAATAGGTAGAACCGTCTTTCTTTGCGAAGAGCAAGCCGGTTCCCGGCTCAAGTGGCTCACCACAGAATGAACATTTTCTCTGTTCCATTATCATCACCTGGTAGTTAATTTCTTAGCCTCTCTTGATGTCTCCATAAGCATGAAAACATCGCCTATCCTTACCGGACCGACACAGTTCCTTGTAATGATCCTGCCTTTGTCACGACCCTCAAGAACCCTGCACTGGATCTGGCTTGCTTCACCATGCATACCGGTGTTGCCGATAACATCGATAACCTCGGCTGCAAAGCCTGTATCATCATCTGCCATTTGAGATGCCTCCGGTTACCGTTTATTTGAGTGCACTGATCTTCTGTGCAACGTCTTCTACAAGTTCGCCGCCCTTTCCTGCATCAGTGATCACAACAGCTGCACAGCCGACACCTATGCCACAGGCTGCACCAAGCTCTTTCTGCTGTTTTACAAAAATGTATGGTGTGTTCTTTTCCTCGCAAAGAGCAGGAATGTGAGCAACAACTTCTGCTGGCTCAATGTCATCTGCAATGACAGCGAGCTTTGTGATGCCTCTCTCGATAGCTTTTGTTGCTTCGTTTGTACCTTTCTTGATCTTTCCGGTGTCTCTTGCGAGTTCGATTGCTTCAAGTGCTTTATCTGCTAATTCGTCAGGAACGTCAAATTTTGCCATATTAAATTCTCCTTCGAAACCGCTCCTTATGTCGCGGCTTGTCATTATTCATTGTAATTCACTTAAACGCAGCAAGCTATTTTTCCAAAATGGAACAACACTTACATACGCCGAAGTATTTGGTATGAATCGCCACAGTCACATATATAGCTTGCGCCAAAATCCAGCGCATATTGTAGAAAAGATATCAATAAAGAAAAAAAGGTGAGAAAGGATCTCACCATGCAGGCTCTATAGCCAAAGAATAGAAGTTTGAAACATCGGAACTTACAGTAACTTTCAAGATATCATTCTCTGAATAGACATCATAGAAGAGGGCGCGTTCTGAGCTGTTAGCTGCAAGAGAGGTCACGTTGTTAATAGTATCCTCTGTTGGGTTCAGGTACACAGCGGTCCTTGAGTATGACATATCGTCCTCAAGTTCAATTCCAACATAGTATTGATCCGCAAAGCCATCCTCTACCACAAGCAAACGCTGCATTTCAGCCCCAGGTTCTACGAATTCAAGTATCCGGTCAAACTCGGTATTTGGTGTGGATTCACCTTCAATTGCATCCAGAACAGACTCCAACTGAGCTTTCTCGCCTAATAACATTGGTTCACCGACCACATTGAATACATCGTTACCACGAGACAGAAGTTGATACCCATTGTAGAGATCAGGTGACAGGTAGTACTGGAATGCCACGACCTGTGGAGAGATCTCATGCATATTGAACCAGGTTCCATCAACATATTCTGCAGTGTACATCTTATTGACCTGTGATCCATAGATGCCATCAAGTTGTGATGAGTTCCCTATTATTAACTCAAGAGGAGTACCCCTGATAGCGGTTATATCAAAATACTGTACAACAACAGCATCCTCAGCTGTCACTGCAAGACCATCAGTAATAGAGTTCAATTCATAATCTACGTGTTTGCCAGGTATGGAATCAAAGCTGGATGCTTGTGTAGATGAACTATCCCCATTTGCCTGATTCGAATTTCCAGTGAAAAAGAAAGGCAGTATGGACATCACCATAATGACCGCCAAAAAGATCGCTATATATTTCTGATTCATTTATACACTCCAGGATAAATATTAGAGGTGCTTTAATAAAAGCACTTTTTAAAAGTTGGAACATCCTATCTACATACTCATATATAAGGCTCTTTGTTTTGTCCCAATACAAAAAACAAGATTGGAGTTTATTCGATCGCGATATGGCTCATAACTTAATCAAGAAAACGTGATGTTGCCATCACACAAGGGTGACCTGACCATTCACCACATATAAGTCTTGTCTCAACTTTATGCAAAGGACCTTTGGCACCAAGCATAGATGTCTCGAAAACTATCGTTTTCCCAACCTTCACTTTCGACAAGATCGAATCCACCTGATCCCATTCAGAATCAGGATGTAGTTCAAGATAATGCATACCAGAAATATCATCTTCCAAAAATCCCAGGTAGTCCACTACTGCCCTGTTGGCATAAAGGACATAACCTTCCATATCCATTACTACCAATAACTCATCCATCATATCAACGAGGGATCGAAGATCTTTATATTTCTGAGCAATGCCGGATGAAGATCGCATTTTAGAGATGGCAATACCTATCTGGTTAGCTATCGTTTCAAGGGAACTGCGCGAATTATCAGGGATCTCATATTCACTGTGTGATGAAAGACAAAGCGCTGCTATCACCTTACCTTCATGCTTCACAGGAATGATGGCAGTACCATGAAGACCTTCGTAGCGGAGTTTCTCCCCGGTACCAATAGCATTCAACTCGGAATGATGTTTGTAAACAGGCTGCCCGGTCATGACCAGACGGTTCTGGACAGAGTTCCGTGGAAAAACAGAAGTATCTTTTACAAAACGCTCCGACAAGCCTTCATGTGCAACAAGCTTCAGGTCACCCGTTACATCGTCCAGAAGATAGAATCTGCCGGAATCCACCGGATCAACCTTCAGGCTGAAGCTCAGCATCTGCTCAAATGTTTCCTCAATTGTGTTTGCAGAACTAAGAACCGTATCAAGGTCAAGCTGCACATGCATGAAATCATCGGAATGTTTCCGGTCAGTTACATCCACAATAATACCCTGTAAGTACCTTACATTTCCCGCCTCATCATGTTTTATGAAAGTCCTTTCATCAACCCAGCGTACGTCCCCGAACTTAGTAAATATACGATACTCCTGGTTAAAATCCATGAAGCCTGCATCCACTCTCTTGGCAAGCTCTTTTTGCACACGCTCCAGGTCATATGGATGGACTATGTCACCATATACAAGCTTCCCCGAAATAAAATCATCAACAGAATAACCAAACTGGGCAACATTCTCGGACACGAACTCAACAGGCCAGTTCTCCTCAGCACGCCACAGGAACACAACTGCAGGACTGCTTTTGATAACATCACCCAGTATCTTCTGAATGTCAAGAGAGCGACGAAGTTCCGCATCAGCCTTTTTGTGTAACAGGATATTCCACATCCCATTCATTAGAAGTGATACCTGCCTCACATCCGAGAGGTCATAATCCTCGGCTTTATTGACAAGACCAACAAGAGCAACAACATGATCCCTTTCAAATATTGGAATACTCAGGAACCTTGTGATATTCATATGTCCTTCAGGATAGCCACTTTTTGAAGGATTTTCTGCAGAATAATCATTGATAATAATAGGCAGTTTCTGCTTTAGAGATTCAGTCCAGAGACCTGCATGATCAAAATGAGACCCTGACTTCCTATCTTTGAGAGAGCATTCCTTCATCACTTCTCCAGACCATGAGTCTATCGTAACTGTAGCTTCATCCACATCCACAAAAGCAAGATATCCAACATGGCTTCCGGTCAGCTTTACTGCTTCTTCCAGCGAAAAATCCATGATCTCCTGCACGGATGAATCTGTCATCTGATAAAGGTTCAACACTGCCTCGATACGCATCTCCTCGGTGTGCAGCACATTTTCGATCTTCTTACGTCCGGTGATATCAACGATAATACCTTGGAGATATGTAACCTCGCCTTTTGAATTGTGATGAAGATGTGTCCTCTCATCCACCCATCGGACTTCACCCGATCTTGTCAATATCCTATATTCCTGGAAGAAATCAGAGTAACCGCCTTCAGTCGATTTCGAAACCCCTGCACGTACCCGACCGATGTCTTCAGGGTGTACAATGTCAGCATAAACAAGCTCTCCCGAGGTGAACTCTTCCACCGAATACCCGAACATATCAATGTTCTTCGAGACGAACTCAACAGGCCAGTCTTCTTCAGCACGCCATAAAAAAACAACCACAGGACTGGAATTTATGACAGATTCCAATGTGTTCTTCATTTCCAGTGCACCATCAAGCAGTGCAATATCATCCATCCTCTGTTCAGTTATATCAACAACAATCCCGTGATAGAACTTGAGCTTACCAGAATCATCATAATGGACAGAGGTCCTTTCATCTACCCACCTGACATCCCCTGATCTGGTTAGAATACGATACCTTAGATCAAAGCTTGTATCTTCCTTGCTAACATGCCGGGATGCTTCGGACATGACCATGCCTGCATCATCAGGATGTAAAATATCAACATATCGAAGCTTACCGGAAGTAAACTCATCCGGATCGTAACCGAACTGAGAAATGTTCTCTGAAACAAAATCCACAGGCCAGCCGTCATCTTCCCTCCAGATAAAGACAACTGCAGGACTTGAGTTGACCACGGATGAGAAGACCTCTTCCATAGATTCTGAATCAAGAAAAGGCATTTTTGCCTTATTTACATTCGTTTTTCCGGCAGTAATATGATCAACACCAAGGGTTTGTGAATATCTATTAGATAGTGAACCTATTTATACATTAATACAAAGAACATACAAAAAATCATTTTATTTTTTATAAGTATGTTACATTTTAGAAAAGAATTTGCCTTAAACGGTTAAAAAACAAGATTAGACACGGCAGACACAGTTGAAACAACAACTAAGGTTAACACAATAACCACAGTTAACACAACCAAGGTTAACACAAAATCACGACTAGCACAGCAACCAGTTTTAACAAGACATAAAACTGACATCATTCTGCAAAAACTATATCAACAGCCATATTCTAATTTAATGTATGGGAATTTTCAAGGATATCTTTAGTCAAACATCTGACAAACGAAAACTAAAGCAGATGGAAAAAGCAGCAGACAGCGTATTTGGAAAAGGTTACGTTCTTTTTGAAATGGGACGCTACGAAGAAGCACTGGAGAATTATGATAAAGCTGCATCTATGTTGGAAGAGACACATCAAGTGCTGCTGGAAAGCGATATGGAAGAAGAAGCAAAGAGGATCGAAAAAAAAGCAAGAGATGCCCGGTTCAACAAATGTTTTATCCTTTTCAAACTTCAGCGATATGAAGATGCACTTGAGATAATCGATGAGACACTAATTGAAACTCCCGAAGACCCAAAGATAATATTCAGCAGAGGATTTGTCCTGTTCAGCATAAGCCGATATGAAGAGGCACTTGAAGTACTTGATAAAACTATTGAGATGCAGCCGGAATTACCTGATGCATGGTACTGCAAGGCGAATGCTCTCTATCAGATAGAACGTTTTGAAGATGCACTTGAAGCATATGACAAGGCTATCGAATATGCAGGCATAATGAATTTTGAATTCCCACGTTATTCCCTGTTGAACATCGATCCCGACCCCACATTAAAGACAAATGCTGCAGGAGTATGGTATGCTAAAGCAAACACCCTTGATAAGCTGGGAAGGCAGGAAGAAGCTATCGAAGCATACAGAAGCGCACTTGAAATAAAAAAAGCATTCCCGGATGCATGGTATTGTCTTGGCAACTGTCTTGCAGAGGTAGGAAGGGATGAGGATGCATTAACGGCTTTTACTAATGCACTTCATATTGAACCGGATTTCAACGCTGCACGTGAGAACAAAGCAGAGATACTCTTAAAACTTGGAAGGGCGGAAGAAGCAAAAGAAACGCTTGAACATGAGCCGAAAACCGATAGGTGATCAATACATCATCTTATCCGGTTTTTCCTCCCATTCATCCAGCAATTTACGGCAGCTTTCACATTCGACATTGGTCTTTTCCAATACGGATGGGGAAGCACCTTTTTTTAATATGTCATAGATCATGCCATCATCAAAACCTATGGAAGCAACTTCATCGGTGCTGGTCCCATAATATACTTTCCTGATGCGTGCCCAACATATAGCTGAAAGGCACATTGGACATGGCATGGTGGTAGCATATAACTCACAACCTGAAAGGTCGAAGTTCTCAAGAATTGAAGAAGCTTTCCGTATCGCAACTATTTCAGCGTGTGCAGAAGGGTCATTGGTACCAAGCACTCTGTTGTGTGCCTTTGAAAGAACCTTTCCATCCTTTACAATAACAGCCCCGAAAGGACCACCTTCATTATTTTGCATGCCTTTGCGTGCTTCCTCCACAGCAATTTCCATGAAGTTATCAGACATAAGTTACTTTTTCCCCTCAAGGTAATTTAGAAGAAACTTCATTGCATCCTTTTCAGCTTTACCGCCACATTTGTTCACAGTGCAGGAATAAGCCTTGATGAGCCTCATATATTTTTCATCATTTGTCAGCTCATAACGTGTCGCATGAACACAAGATTCAATAACGAGATTGAAACCGCGGTTTACCGATCTAAAAACATGTTTGTTCATCCGTGCATGGAGAGGTTTTAATTTTGCCACCAGTGCTTCAGACGTTTCCTTTATGTCAACACATTCAAAAACAGCCCAGGAGACTGCATCCTTGAGTACTGCAAAACCTCGTTCATCGTGAGTGAAAACATCGAATTCAGAAGCATCGATATCACCAAAAGTTGTACGCACAAAAAGCAGAGGATCATAGACAAGATTTGCCACGAGCCTGTGCTCTGCCAGAACATTGCTATATGTAGTAGAGCCTTTAAAAAGTCGCACAAGCAACTCATCGTCCTTACGAATGATACCCATTGGAGCAGCATTTGGAGACCAACCCTGATAGGTGGTCACTATCATTTCACTAATGCCTTCATTTATACCAAAAGTATCAAGATCAATTTTTGCCATTAGAATCTCAAACCCCCAAGCAACGTTATGAAAATGCCTGCTATTATGATATCTGCTGTAGACCCGGGATTTAATCTGCGATCAAGTAAATCCTCATCGAAAGTTTCGATGTCTCCCCAGAATAAAGACATTTTGTAATCGTTATTCTCTATTTTTGAAATAATAGACTTTGCTTGCATAGAAACATTTTCCGCTGTTTCTATATTAGTCTTTGTCTGGATGAACGTGTCCGGAGTTTCAGAAAGCAACTTCAGGAATGTGTAAACGATGGCCTGATTTATGTCAGGGACTAAATTTTTACCATCCTGAGCAGTCATTAAGCGAGTGATGGTCTGTGCACAGTATGCACATGTTTTAAATCCATTGACCCACTCATTGGCGATCTGGTCATACCCCTGTGATATCACCATCAGGTCGTATAATGTAACTCCTTTTTCCCCCAATGAGCCCAGGGACCCTTCATCCTGAAGGTCGAACTCATCTACATCATTCACGCGCACGCCTGCGGAACTGAAACATTTGTAGAAATCCAGGGCATCCTCTGTGCCCGTTGACATTACGATCTCATGGGTGCGACTGATAAGCTGACCCACATCGAAAGAACCATCCTTTTCCAAAAGCTCCCCTGCAGCCATGGAAAGCGGGATAAGTAGAAGAAATGCACCAAAATGTGTGTTACCGCCAGCCTGCCAGGAATTGCTCTGGTTAACAGCAGCCTTTAAGCTCTCACCAATACCTGTGCATCCCCTGGCCGCATCTTCAATTACAGGAGAGATGCTTACAGCAGATGCAAGGAAGTGCTCATACCTGGTGTCATCGTAATCATGATGACGGTCTATGTTTCCCGGCTTGGGAGAAGCTGAGACCTCCAGGATCATTGCAAGCTGGGCACAACGTGCAATATATGATGCTGCAGACTTCCCGCTGCAGCTCAGTCCCTTGGATGTTGTACCTTGATAATTAAGATTCATTCACAGGTTTTTTAGCATTATCTAATATATAAGTTGCAAGGTCTTTCTTCAGTTTCATGTAATCTGCTGCAGAAAGATCAAGCAGATCAAGAACTCCATCCCTTAAATAACAGGGTTTTGAGATCTTACAACACCAAACAAGACTACCAAAACAGGTACTATCCCCGAATTCAAGAGGAGTGCCTTTTGCAAACTCCATCTTGACATTGGCAAATTCCTTAGGACTGTAGCCAAGCTGTCCTGCCTTGTTATGAACAGCACACGGCTTAACAGGCAAACAACAGAATGCAAGTCCCCGAAGATCCCCTTCGCCACGGCAGACATGTTTGGGTGAATTGTACCAGCCCATCTGCTCCTGAAGCAGGGTAACTTCCTCAACGAGATGATCAATAAGATGCGCATCCTGAAGCACGCCTCTTGAGACAGAGACCATATCAGCACCTTTCGAGAACATCTCTTTAGCATCATTAAAATCAAGAATGGAATTGTTTCCTATGAGGAACATCCTTGTAGAATCACGTACACGCAGTATAGCACCAAGGTCCGCACCTGCGCCTTCCATCATAGCATCCAGATGAAGAATATCGGCACCAGCATTTTCAATGGTCCTTGCAAGAGCAATATCGTCGACCACATTTGCCCTTACCTTTACAGAAAGGACAACACCCGTTTCCTTGATCTTAGAGATCCAGTCTGCAAGCCTTGGCATGTCCTTCATCAATGCTTCACCAACACCGATGGATACCATTTCATCCTGCCTGCAATGGGCATCCAGCTCAAGGATCCCACCGGCATTTTTTATGATCTCGGCAGCTTTGAGCAACGGCTCAAGGGTCGTACTTCTTACATTGAAGGCTACAGCACTGCCAATATTGATAGCTTTAGCTTCATTTTCCAAAAATTCCAGTGGAGTATCGGTTATGAACTCATCCCGACCGTTCTCAACAAGCGCCTTAGCCGCTATATTAGTGTCCCCATCCAGATTATAGCCGCCGATCACAGCAAGACCGGCATTCTTTGCATAATTGTTTGCAAATTCACTGTTAGTAACACCTGCCATTGGTGCAAGAGCTATAGGGTTGCTGAATTTAACATAACCAATCTGCAGATCAAAAAGTTCATCACTCACAATAATAGCCTCATTAGAATTTATTTAGCTTAATTTGGGCTGTAAAAGAAAGTAGTTCCATATTAATGTAACGTTACAGAACAAATTGATATATACAGAGAGCAAGAGAGTCAATCTAAAAGTAAGAGAGGATATCAAGTGAAACCTATAAAAGCCGCGGCCATCCAGATGGATATTTCCCATTGCAAAAAACAGGACAACATCAACAAAGCACTCATGCTGTCCGAAGATGCAATTTCACATGGTGCAGAGCTCATAGTTCTTCCTGAAGTGTTCTCTACCGGATTCTGCTATGAAGAACTTGAAAATTCAGGAGAATCAGAACCCTTCCCTACCATCGAACAGCTGAGAGATTTCTCAAAGCAGAACTCATGTGTTATGATCGGATCCATAATACAGAAACACAACAATGAAGAAGTACAAAAAAATGAAAAAAGGGAAAGAGAAGGAGTAGAAGTAGACATTGACATTGAATTAAAAGGAAAAAGGGGAGAAGAACAGGGAAAAAACAACTTTACGAATATGGGTTTCTGTATCGAGAACGGTGATCTTGCAGGAACATACACCAAAACACATCCATTCGGAAAGGAAAAAGGCTATTTCACACCCGGCGACCAGATCGAACCGATCCACCTTAAAAGCCATGACCTTACCATCGGACTGGAAATTTGCTATGAGATGCGTTTTCCGGAAATTGCACGAAAGTTAGCGATCGAAGGTTCTGATATACTTGTAACCATTGCAGAATTCCCAAACCCAAGAGAATACCAGTGGAGGTCACTTGCTACGGCACGTTCTGTTGAGAACCAGATATACCATATTGCCT
The DNA here is from genome assembly GCF_021184045.1 of Methanococcoides orientis. NCBI lineage: Archaea > Methanobacteriati > Methanobacteriota > Methanomicrobia > Methanosarcinales > Methanosarcinaceae > Methanococcoides > Methanococcoides orientis. Next base: position 380,342 of record NZ_CP073710.1, on the reverse strand, counting down.
GCAACAGAACTGGTGCAGACCCCAGCTCTACGTTCTTTGGAGCCAGCATGATCCTTGACCCCCTTGGAAACGTTCTGGCAGATGCAAAAGATAAAGAATGCTTCATCATTCAAGAGATCGATCCTGAAATGATGAAAGATACAAGAAAAGCAATACCGGTCTTTGATGACCGGAGACCTGAACTTTACTAAAGATCGAAATTATAAGCTAAAATTGACATCAAGTCCAAGTATGCGATCTGCACCACCGGCAATGTCACGGGCGATCTCTGCACAGCCAATGGAAGCACTCCATTTGCCAAGTACAGCAGGTGTAACGCCTATATGCCTTCCTATACGGCCTACAACATGATCCTCTTCACCCATGGAACCAGCAAGGAAAACATTACCTCTTGCCCCATGGTCCTCCATCAGGACCTGCATTGCAGCGATCTCCATGGCTGCAAAAAGTGAAATACGGTCCATTGCAAGTACAGCCTCATCCTCTTTGCCCTTCAGAGCCTCTAGAAGCTCATTAACACTTGAATAGGGGCTACGGCTCAATACGCCGGCATTCATGAAAGCATCATTTGCACTGCATTTGCCTGCATCGACATCCCTGATAGCTTCAAGGTCAAGAGGACCATGCTGAGTTCCCGGAGCAAATATGCAGGCATCGATCGCACCAACAAGCTTTCCTCCGCAGACACCTACGGTCACAGTATTGGAACTGATATCAGAAACTACAAAATCATCCACGCCTGTACAGTAGGCATTGTATGCGATCCCGATCTTTTCCGGGCTCGTTGAGTGTGAAAAAACGTTCATACGGGGGTCAGTGTTGCTTTTAGAATGGATACCAGGGATCAACACTGCAGGTATGACGGACTCTTTGATAGCATCAAAAACACGAGTACCTGCACCGGTCTTTTTGCCGACACCCTCAATACTGATCACTCCACGGGATGATACATCATTAAGGTCTTCAATGGCAGCGATGCCATCACCCATAGAATAGGTAACAGCAGCAAGTTCAATATCCGAAATATCAACACCCAGATTGGAAGTGAACGAATCAAGGATCTCCGATCCGGACATACTTGCTACTTCTGAACGCGGGAGTTCAAAAGTTTTTATATCGCCTTTAACGACCCCGGCAAAACGCATTGCATTCGTACCGTGATCAACCCCGATGAACATGAGTAACACCTTGAAATATTAGATATCAAAAAGCAGGGCGTTAAGCTCTTCCATCACACGCTCACCTTCATCGTGAGTAGCAACTGTCGTAACGATCCTAATTTCCTGTGAGGAAGTACCGTGAGACAAAAGCATGCGCAGGTTACCCCTTTCATCAGGACGCAGGACCTTTGCAGCAAGATTCCCCCCAGGTGAGCTCTTTCCTTTAACAGTTATAACGGATGGAATGATGCTTTTTACCTCTTCGTGCTGGCTTATGATACCGAGGATCTTTTTTCCCTGGCGTTCACCTATAACGGTGGAATGAGCACCATGAAGTTTCCCTTTTAACGATGCTTCCCAATTTTTAATCGAATTATCTTCCATGCACGAAATTTGAAAAGCTGATATAAAAACATTACTGACATATATAAATCAAAAAGAAATAGATGGAAAAAAGTAAATTAAAGTGAACTGAAAGAAAAAAAGAAAAAAAAGGGATATGCACCGATCGGTGCCTTAATCCAGTTAAATATCATGCACGTCGCTCATATCGAGCAGACGGACGTTTGCGTCATCAAGAGCCTTGACAGCACCCCTGATATCATTTACGCGTATGATAAGGAATGCTTTTTCGGTCTTTGTGACAAAGGCATAAGCATAATCGATGTTGATGTCCTTTTCACTGAGAACATCTGCGATCATGGCGAGCTGCCCGGGTACATCCTCCATCTCAACACCAAGAACATTTGTCTCGGATACAGTGAATCCTGCATCATGGAGCACTTTATGAGCTGAATCGGGATTATCTACAACCATCCTGATTATCCCAAAGTCCCCGGCTTCGGCAATAGTAAAAGCGCGAATATTAATGCCGGATTCCTTAAACTTCTCAGCAATGTTTGCAAGCCTTCCCGGCTTGTTCTCTGCAAATAATGAGATCTGTTTGATCATTTTCTCTTCCATGAGATCAACCCCTTAAGTTATATTAGAATGACTCCTTCTAAACTTTTATATCTTTCTGTTATCGATAACTTTCTTTGCCTTGCCCATTGAACGTGGCAATGACCCATGCTCGACAAGTTCCACTTTGACAGCAAGGTTCAGCACGCCCTTAAGAGCTGCACCTACCTTCTTTTCAAGGTCTATGATATCAGTGACCTTATCGCTGAAAGCAGCGTCATTCATTTCGATCTGCACTTTCATGATATCCAGCTCATTGACCCGGTCAACGATGATCATGAAGTGTTCGCCAACCTCAGGGATGTCCATCAGAACAGATTCAACCTGTCCCGGGAAGACATTGATGCCACGAACGATAAGCATGTCGTCAGCACGACCCAGTACACGCATGATACGTGGATGTGTACGACCACATTCACATTCATCCCAGTTCAGAACGGTTATGTCACCTATCCTGTACCTGATAAGGGGCAATGCTTCCTTCACAAGTGTTGTGATCACAAGCTCACCGCGTTCACCATTTGCCACAGGTTCACCGGTATCAGGGTTTATGACCTCGACAAGGAACTGGTCTGCCCATATGTGGATACCATTCTGAGACTGACATTCAGTGAAAAGAGGACCACTAAGTTCGGATGTTCCGAATATATCATAGGCCTTGATGCCTGTGGAATCCTCGATCCTCTTGCGCATCTCTTCAGACCATGGCTCAGCACCCAGTACACCCACACGAAGCTTTGTATCATCCTGGAAGCTGATGCCGGCATCCCTTGCAGCTTCGATCATGAACAAAAGGTATGAAGGAGTGCATGCAATGACAGTGGACCCAAGATCCTGCATAAGTTCGATCTGCCTGTCAGTATTTCCGGAGCTTGTCGGAAGAACAGTACATCCGGCTTCCTCTGCACCATAGTGCATACCAAGGCCACCTGTGAAAAGACCATAGCCATAACCGATCTGCATGACATCATCCCTTCCTACGCCAATGGATGTCAAGGCACGTGCAAGGGAAGTTGACCATGCTTTAATGTCATTATCAGTGTAACCGACCACAGTAGGCTTACCGGTGGTTCCTGATGAAACATGGAAACGTACAAGCTTGTTGTTAGGAACGCAGAACATACCTGTCGGATAGGTATCCCTCAGGTCTTTCTTGAATGTGAATGGTAGCTTTGTAACATCATCCAGTGTCTTTATGTCCTCAGGTTTTACACCCGCATCATCGAATCTCTTTTTGTAAAAAGGAGAATGCTCATAAACATATTTTACGAGCTGGCACAACTTCTGTTCCTGTACTTTTTTTAACTCATCGACAGGCATTCTCTCGATCTGTGGATTCCAGTATTCTATCATATTTATCACGCTATTGTTGATTAATATTGATGAGGATTCGTCATAACCACTTATAAACTCAACGGGTTTTTCTTATCCTTCAAAATTTCTCTAACCGACTCGACACATTCGAAAAGAACAGTGTCCATATCGGCAATGACATCGATGCCTGCTGCACCTGCATGGCCTCCACCGGTACCTTCATAGTGACCGCTGATCTCTTCCATGATCTTTCCAAGATTTACCCCTGCATTTACAGCATCACGTTTTGCACGACCGCTAACCCTGATGCTATCGCCACGGGCAGTGCCAACAAAAGCAACATCTCCGCCAATGTTGATCAGCATGGATGATGCAGAGCCGCCAAAGGAACTCACATTGGACGTCACCACAAGCCAGTCATTGATACGTTCTATACTTGCACGTGAAGCAGACTTGAGCATTGCGATCCTCATTGAGACATCCTGAGGAGTTGAAGCCATAAGGTCAAGCACTTCCGCATACTCCACACCACTTGACTCGATTATCTCACCAAATGTCTTGAAGGTCTTGCTTGTAGCATGCTTGAAATGACCGGTATCCGTAACGATCCCTGCCATCAGGCCCAATGCCAGTCGATGCATGATGGGAGCACCCATGCAGTTTAGTACATCGTAGACGATCTCCGCCACAGATGTTGCATTGCGGTGAAGGTAAAAAGCAGCATTTTCTGTAAGTGCAGTAGTTGCATGATGATCTATCACGCAGTAATTAGAAAGTTTGATATCATTAAGCTGTGCGCTGGTAGATGTATCTACTACCACTACCAGATCATAATCTTCTGGATTTGGACTTTCTACTACATCGATATCCAGCTTATCAACAAGAAGGGATGCAACTCTGTTGCTACCATCTACCAGACCTACGGTCCCCCCTATTGCTTCAGAGAGTGCAAATGCACTACTTATAGCATCGGGATCGGCATTGCGATGGCATAGATATAAGATGTTGTGATAATCCAGAAGTCGATTGTAAAAGCCAACTTCATCAACCTGCATTTCTACCTCTCATCTTTCCCAAAGAACATCGATTCTTTGAAAAGATAATCGGTGGGTTACAAGGATTACTGTCCCTGCGTACCCATTGCCTGCTGAAGTTGTTCCTGGAGCTGGGTAAAACGCTTTGAGATGCGCTCTTCCTGACGGGATAGTGACTGAAGTCTCAATGAAAGTGTATCAAGTCTCTCTTTGAGCTTTGTTACAGTCTCTTCCTTGGTGGACTGGATCTGAAGGTCTCCTACAGCCCTGTAAACAACAGCATCATCTGAAAGCTTTTCAAGCTCCTCAAGCGCCATTTCGGACTCTTTCTGCATAGAAGCCATCTGGTTCTTCTGCATTGCAAGAGACTGCGCCTGCTGCTGAACCTGCTGCAATTGTGCAAGCTGGTTCTGTACTTGTGGGGGTATTTCTGAACTCATTTTGGTTTCACCTGACCAGTCAATAAACCTGAAATGATTTTAATGTTTCTATCATGAAACAAGGTAAAACAAAAAGCAGGCATCTCATATACCTTTACAGGCATTCTTGCCGACCACACAGACATCATGTGCGATCTGTACAAGACGGAGCCATGTATTCAATGTGGAACGCATGGAAATTATATCATCAGCACTTACGTGCATCACAAGAGAAGAATTCCTGACCTCTACATTGACAGAAGACCTGTCAGTTACAGTGGTCTCAAGCTCAGGCAGAATAGACCTGTAGACAGCTTCGGCATCATCCATCATTATAACAGATTCCGAAAATAGCTTCAATCAGCTACCTCCGGTACCCTGTAGCTCTTTACGTTGAGTCTGAATAGTAAACTGCCTGAATAAAAAAACTCCATCCTGTCTTCTTCCACACGGATGCATTTGGCCATTCCATCACATTCATACTGAGGAATGTCAAAGTAAAATGACAGCATATTTCCAAGTTCACTATCCCCCATTAGAACAGGTTCCATGGATTTTAGATTAGAAAATTTGTATCCATCGGGATAGAAAATGCTCAAACGAATGGATAAAAGCTCTACTCCATCTTCATCGTAGAACATGAGGCTTCCGGGACTTCCATGATAATCACCAACGACTAATACATTACTATCGTCGGAACATGATATAACATCAGCAAGACCCATTTTCCCCCGGGTCAAATATGCACAATTAAAAAATGATGCCAAATACTTACACAAAGTGCGAGTATTGGCAGAAGGTTTGCGAGAAGAAGTTATCAACATGACTTCTTACTCGGCTTTGACTGTTTTGATCGATGCCTGCGGCCTTTCCTTTACAAGGATCCTGTGTCCACAATAAGGACAGCGGATGCCTGTATACTCGTAGTCGATCTCGACCGGGCGCTTGCATCGAGTGCACTTGTAGTCCATATGATTACTCAACCTGTTCAGTGGCTTTCTTAACAGACCTCATTACAGTACTACCTACTGTAGTAGTTGGAAGGTATGTGCCACCTGCAAAGGTATATCCACACTTTTTACATTTCCAGATGCCGGTCCCAACTCTCTTTACAGTCAGGCGTGCACAGTTTGCACACTTGTGTGGCATGTGCATCTTTTCTTCAAGATCCGCAACCAACTTACGGTCTCTTCTTCCATAGCGTGTGCCGAATCTTCCTGCAGATCGGGACACACGTCCTTTCCTTGAGTATTTTTTTGCCATTATAATCGTCTCCTTGATATGGATTCCTTAATAATAGAGCTTATAATGATCGGATAAATCGTCATGAACTGCTACGATGAGCATCGATCAAACTCATATGTTAAGGAGGTATTCCTCCCTTATCTTAGCGCCTATTTCGCGTGATTTTTCAACAGCTTCCAGGAACTTTGCCTCTGAAAGTGAGCCTGCGCCGCTCTTCTGCATTGCACAGATCGAACCATCCTGGTTGGAAACGATAGTGACCTTTGTATCACAGATCGACTCCTCGTTGTTGCTTGCATCGATGAAATATTCACCACCAACATTAACGAAGGTAAGTGATACAGGCATCTCACGAATAGGCATCTTCGTATCCTCTCCACGGCCTTCGCGTTCTGCCGGGATCGTTGCTGTCATGAGAGCTGCAATTGCACCAAGTGATGCTGCATCCAGCAGGTTTCCGCAGTCGTTTAAGACATGGACGTCTATAAAGACCATCCAGACCTCTTCTCCTTCCGTAATACACAACTTGTTTAAATCAATTGCGCCTGATTCACGGATACCACGGTCGACCACGCGTGCCATTTCAATAGCTTTGGGCCTTGGGGGGCCTGCCTCGAAGTCTGGTGAAGCGATCGGGTTCAATTCCATACTGGTGATTATGACACCTTTATCAGCAGAATCCGGGAAAGGTGTACCGACCTGAAGCTTTACACCCACAATAACCTGAGTATCGCCGTAGCAGACCTTTGCAGAACCTTCTGCCTTGTCTATAACATTGGTCTCAAGTTTGATGTCACGCATCTCATCGAATGCACGATCGTCCTCACGCTGACCCTTGAGAGCCAGATTGAATATAAAATCTTTTTTCAGCCTTGATACAGCTTCATTGCTCATATTTGTCACCCTCTTCCTCATTGGACTCAATGTCCTCTGACTCTGAAGTGATTTCTTCTTCACTTACTTCTGCCACTACTACTTCGAGCTCTTCCCCGTTCTCTTCCTCGTCCTCTTCAAATTCAGCGACGTCTTCTTCGAACATGGTTTCAGCTTCTTCGACCTCTTCCTCTTCCTGGGCTTCGGTTTCCTCTGCAGCAGCCTCTTCTACAAGCTCTTCTACTTCTTCAACAGCTTCAGAGACATCTTCCTCGGAGGATAGCTCAGCCTGAAGCTCAGCGTCTTCAAGGACCTCTTCCTCATCAACAGTTCCGAACTTTTCAAGAAGAGCAGCTTTCTGTATTGCAAATATCTGCTCACAGCCTGCCTTGACCATCTCGACACCCTTGTTGATCTCCTCAACGGTCAGGTTTCCGTCCATCTGCAAGAGAGTTATCTCACCATCTTCGGTCATTGCAATAGGCAGATCAGCGTCACCATAGTTGTCCTCAGGTTTGTTAAGATCGATCACAAGCTGACCATCCACCTTACCGACAGCACAGGCAGCCACCAGACCCTTCATAGGAATACCGGCATCCACCAATGCAAGTGTTGCAGCATTGATCGCAGCTGTTCTTGTTCCGGCATCAGCCTGAAGGACCTCTGCGAACACATCAATAACAGCTGATGGATAAAACTGTTTCATAACAACAGGTTCGAATGCCTCTCCACTTACTTTGGATATCTCGGTGCTCCTCCTGCTTGGACCAGGACGTATGCGGTCCTCAACAGAGAATGCTGCCATATTGTACCTGTATCTTACAAGCGCCTCACCTGGACGCTGAAGCCTTCGTGGGTGAAGTTCCCTCGGGCCATAAACTGCAGCAAGAACCTTGTTATTACCCCATTCAAGATAACATGAACCATCTGCCCTTGAGAGTACGCCCATCTCAACAGTCATAGGGCGGATCTCATCAACACGCCTACCGTCAAGGCGAATCCCGTTTTCATCAATAAATTTTTCCGGTTTATCACTCATATTCAATCTCCAATTTCATCTCTTTTCTCCCATAGTTCAGCAGGTCTTTTTCATGCCTCATCCACTTCATCATCAAGAAGGGCATCGACCTTACGACAGGTTTCTTCTGTAACGTTGTCTTCTTTTGCGGGCAGAGTTGACCTTTCTTCCTCTATCAGCTCATCCGCATCCGACTCCGCAACCGTTTCCGGTTCATTTCTCAGGAACCTGCCCACTTTATCCGTCAAACCGGATATATGAGATTCACGTTCGATCATTTCAATAGCAGCCGCCAGATGATCCATATCACCTGATCTTCCGTTGATCCAGATACGGCCGTTCTTTCCTACGAACACATCACAGTTCGACTCCTTCTTAAGGATCGAGACCATGGAACCACTGTGACCGATTACACGAGGGACCTTTGCAGGTGCAACATCGATGATACGACCTTTTGTCAGCACTCTCGTACCAGGCTCACGCATGGTAAGTTCCACTTTCATGGACTTGCTGACATCCTTTACACGAACAATTACGCAATCCCCAATGCTCATACATCCCCTCATTTCTGAGGAATCTACGCGCTTTGGATATTCAGAAACATGAAGCAATCCGTCATAAGGAGAACCAGTTTCCATTATCCAATTCGAAGGAGTTACATCAATTACAGTACCGATTATGAAATCCTTGCGTGAAGGATAATACTTTCCTGAGAAAGGTACAACTGAAACTTTGTTCTTGACGTTTGCAATTCCATAGAGCAAGGAATAGACCTTGCCGTCCTTTACATATGTTCCCGGTCCCGCCGTTTTCTCCTTATCAGAAAGGAGCTGTCCGGGGATTACGATTTTCCGATCCATGAACTTACCTCTTACAAAAGTTTGGTCTCAGCGTCCCCTTTTGTCAGATGGTTTACAAGACCGTAAAAATCATTCTGCAATCCAGCAGGCATCTTGACCACAGCAACCCATGATCCATCATTTTCCCACCTATCTTTGAGCATAGTGCCGAACTTTGCAATGTCGCCATATGATTTACCAGCATAGTCTGCAGGAATCTTGACCTCTACCTCCACTTCTTCAAAGCGTATTGGTATAATTGGCCTGATAGCTTTCATCACAATGGTGACCTGCTCATCGACGCTTTTCAATGGGTCAATGTGAACCTTTGCCTCTTCCATAGCCTTCTCGATACGTGCTGGTGGATGAGGAGTTCTTGTCTGTGGATTTATCGCATTCTGTGCAATAGTGGAAATTACCTGCCTGGTCTTTTCCTCAAGAATGTGTTTTCTCTGCTCTTTAGTAAGCTGAAGTTCACCGTGCTTTATAATATGTGCTGCGATCTCGAACACATCGGTGGTCTCGAATGCATTGGACAGATCGGACTCAGACGCGTGGTATCCTTTGCCAGCATCCTCAAAGATGGCCTCAACTGCAAGAATATCCTCGATCTTTGCCTTGCCACCTTTCTTGAACTCCAATGCTCCATCAGGATCCACAAGTACTTCATACTGTACGCTGCCTTTCTTTAACCTTGCAACCAATGATTCATCAAGTGATACCATACTCTACTCCCTCCTGTTTACTTAGCAATGCTGAAAATACATTACTCTTCCTGCTGTCCCTCTGGCTCTTCCTCTTTGTCGTCTTCTTTGTGCTCTTCAAGAATGCGTTCCACAAAGGATGCGACCTCTTCTTCAGGACATTTTCTGAACTGGTGGTCTTCAAGAGTTACCATACCCACTTCAAGTGTGGATGCGTCCAGTTTCATATCTGTTGCTCTGTAAAGTGCTTCCATTCCAAGCATAACAACTTCATCCATGGTCATGTCATCGCGGTGTTTTTCCTCGAAGGTTTCCATGAAGGTATTCCTGCCTGCTCCAATAGCAGTTGCCTTGTACTCAAGAAGTGCGCCGCTGGGATCGCTTTCGAATAACCTTGGTTTGTTGTCATCAACGCCTGCTATCAAAAGAGCAGTACCGTACGGGCGAACTCCGCCATATTGAGTATAGGTCTGCTTATGGTCGCAGATCTTCTTGGAAAGGACCTCTACGCCTATAGGCTCGTCGTATGTGACCATATTGACCTGAGCTTCGACCCTTGCGCGGTCTACAAGTGCACGTGCATCTGCAACAAGGCCTGATGTTGCAACACCTATGTGCTCATCTATCTGGAAGATCTTCTCAATTGACTCTGCCTCTATCAATCTGCTTGTGATCCTCTTATCTACCAACAGAACCACACCGTCCTTTGCTTTTATGCCAGCTGCCGTAGTACCTCTCTTGACAGCCTCCCTTGCATACTCTACCTGGAAAAGCCTTCCATCAGGACTAAAAACAGTAATTGCTCTATCATAACCCATTTGTGGTGCCATTTGCATGATCTTTTATCTCCTACTATTTACTTTCGTGATGCTAAAAAACGTATGAATAGAGTTTCTGCACATTCACCTAGTTCACTTATAACTTATTTAAATTATTCTATAAATGGATGTTCATGGTTTTTCTTCAGGACTATATACCGTACATTCTTCTAAATACTTTGTTGTTGCTCCATGAACAGTACCCGATATACCCAGAACATGAACAATAACTGGTTTACCATTGACTGAACTCACAGAAGCAAGAACTGCACGCGTCATATCAGTCCTTTCCCTGAGGCAACGTACAACGCCTTTGGAATCCTCAAAGTCAAGTAACCTTATATCACATTCACTTGACCCCTGATCACCGATAAGCGACCCTGCACACGAAAATATCTCGCGAAGGAGGTCACTCCGATCCACACCAGCCCCACCTATAAGTTCAAAAGCAAAGTACCTTTTATTGGTACGCTGTGTGGGAGGAAGTATCTTCATTTATCCTCACCTTCCATATATGAAAGATCATCTTCAAGTATCTCCACACCTTCGCATATGAAGTTATTACCACGACGAACTCGCCTAATGATCTCTGCAGGAGTATCGCTCAAAGCCATTAAGGCCTCGTCGCGCTCCATTCCAAAAAGTGTTGCCAGAGCCATCATCTCTCGCGGAGCACGCATACCATAAGATAATGATGCATTATTCGTAAGCAAGAACGGAACATCATATTTCCTTGCAAGTGACAGGATCTCCCTGAAATGGGAGAGAGTGTGTACACGCCGGCCTCCGCGTAACATAATCAGGGAAGCCATATCAAATGCAATTGCGACATTATTATCACTTGCGGACTTTGCAAGTACATGGTTCAATCCACAGCCCTTTGGAGTGCCGGGATGTAAAAGAATATCCACATTTGGGTTTTCCACCGCTGCACGATTTATCCCATCATCGCCGCCATGTACAGCAAGGATCTCCACTTTTTTGCGATATTTCCCCACAAGCCCATGAAGCTTTGAAGGATTGGAGGAGACCAGCTCGACGCCTCTTAAAATATCAAAGCCTTTGTCTGAACTGCCTTTTGGAAGGGAATCAGAATTTGAATGATTAGTTAGTGCAATGCCACCAAAACCCAGATGTTTTGCCATTGCAACCATTTCTTCCTGAGTACTTTTGCCATCTGGTGCGCAATGAACACAAAGATCATAGAACACAGGATCAGCCAAATAATTCCTCCACGATATTTCCGGCCTGCTGGCGGTCCTTTGGGTATGTTTCGATCTTCAACTTCACAATAATAGCGTCAGAAGAAGAAGAAAGTTTTACCTTGCCATCATATGCCGCCTGCTTATCGAACCTTAAGTGGAACATCTGGTCCTCATCCAGCCTGTCAGGCATTTCACTTCTAAGCAGTTCCACGTCCTCAGGAGACATTTTACTACGAACAAATGTTGCAAAAGCACGCGTATCGGGTTTTCGTTTGATGGTAGCGCTCAAAAGGGAAATAGAGTTACCATGATAACCTTCGACATTAAGTACCTCAACATACTTCCCAGTATCAGTACATTTGCCTTTGTCAAATGAATTTAATAAAAATAGGTCCAGAGCATTTCTTACTCTGGACTCATCCTCAGTAGCATGTGCGGTTACACGCACAGAGATATAGTGAATCACTTTCTGCTGCTGTTGATGTTTGATCTGATGCTTGGCCTGGTCTTCTCGGTACCAGTACCTCGGCTCCTCATACCTCTGCCTTTGCGACCTGCACTGGTCTTTCCACGGAATGCCCTTCCGCTGTGAGCCTTGTCACAGATCCAGTTGAGATTCTTGTCGCTTTTGATAACAGGGTGGCTTGGGTCAACAAGGATAACTTCATACCATTTCTGTTTACCGTCTTCGCCAACCCAGTAAGAGTTAAGTACTTCCATGTTAGGGAATTTCCTGCTTGCACGCTCTTCAGAGATCCTCTGGATGCTCTTGCCGACAGTTATCTTGTTCTTACCTGTGTGCTGAGTACGCCTACCACGGATGTAGCGTGACTTTCTCATGCTACCCCTTCGTACCTTTACACGAGCTACTACGATACCCTGCTTTGCCTTGTAACCAAGTGCTCGTGCACGGTCGATACGGGTTGGGCGCTCTACTCTTGTGACTGAGCCTTCCTTCCTCCATACCTGAAGTCTTTCCCACCTGAGATCACGAACATATGAATCTCCGGGGTTCTTCCATGCGTCTCTTACATATCCATAAAATGATTTTGACAATTTATTCACCTTGTTTCACGTTAGTTTCACGGTTCAGCCAAAGTTACTTCGGCCACACTCCTACGGGACTCTCATCCCGACAATGAAACATCGGTTAGTACATACAACATAGCATTTAAAGCTTTGTATGAAAAGAAAACCAAAAGATGCAGAGCTACTCGGTTTGAAAATTAAGAAAATAGAAAGAAAGGACGTGGGGCTGGTGAGATTCGAACTCACGATCGACGGGTCTCTCCGAACACTGCCATTACGACAGTAAATGTTCTTAAAGAACACACATCAGTGCTCCAACGGTTCCTCACCGACCTACCCCGTCGGGTAGATCTCAGCAGACCCGTTGTTCATCATTTATCCGCTGGAGCCCGTCGCCATTCCTGGCTAGGCCACAGCCCCGCAACCTTGCGATTGCAACCCTCAAATACATCTCATCAATGATATAGGTATCGGTATGAGGGAGTGAAAAATCGGATTTAGAATGTACTAAAATACATTCACAACCACGACATTATCAATTATTCTGCATTTATAAGATCAGCAAGCTCAATGCAGATGTTCTCGATCTCTTCCCGAATGCTGTCCACAGATACACCCAGAAGGCCTGCAAGATAAAGTGCACCACCTGCACCAACGCCTTCCTTAACATATCCAAGTTCATACTGCCTCAGGCCTTTGTGCGAAGAACGCCCGAATCCAGGATCAATAGCATGCATGTCCGCACCAAGTGCTTCAATAATCTCATTGAAATTGGCACTTTCATCATCTGCCACATAGCTGGTGGTCACAATCGAGACATTGCTAAGATCAGTACCTGCATGTTTCATGAAAGCATAGACCGCTGCCATCTGAGTACCACCTGCAAGGATGACACGCTTACCCCTTAGACCTTCCACAAGACCTGCGGTTGCAGGCATCATAGGATCGCCAAGACAGGAAAGAGCCCTTAGAGGATCAGATTGCAGACTTCCCTTTGTAACACCTGATACCTCCATTGCTTCACTAACCACTTTCTGCTTTAAAGCAACCGGATTTTCAGAAGAACTACTGCTCACATGACCGTCGTACCCAAGTGCATTGAGCACACCCATTGCAGTAGTGGTTCCGGCAGGAGTACTTTCTCCGATCACGAACATATCATGATCATCACGTACCTTTTCACCAACTTCACGTGCACGCTCAATAATAGCCTCAACATCATGAACCGCGACATCCTTACGGATATCTTCACCGGGTTTAGCACCAAGGTCCTCAAATGGAACCTTAGGAGCGATCTTTAAGCCGGAATTAACGAATAGATGAGGGACATTTGAAAGCTGTAAAGATGCACGTGTGATAAGACCCGGAGTCGGAGTATTGTACGGAGGAGTCATTGGGATCACCGGCGTACTGATGATGCCACCAGTCTCCACAAGTTCTGCATCCCCTGTAGGAGTATAGTCCGTCAGTTTGGCAGTCTTTCCTGCTGCAGATATCTTTTCAATGTAGGCAGTCTCAGTATTTGCCAGCACACAAATGAAAAGTGGCTTTTCAGGTTTCTTATCATTAGCTATCAGAGATTCCATTATTGATCACCCTCCCATGTCTTTACAATATTAGTAAGTCTTTGCAACGTAAACCCTTATACTGGTATCTTTGCCGCACATCGGGCACTTATATTCCCCTTCTTCATCCTGATCAGTAGGAATTCCAAGTATGCCTGCACCAACCTCTTCATCCATTTCAAGTCCGCACTTCTCCTCGCCACACCATGGGACATGTGCAATACCTTCAGAGACCTTCTCCTTTACCTCTTCCACAGTATTACAATCGAATATACGTGCTTTAAGGTTCTCTTTTGCATTCTCCAGAAGAGAGAACTGGATGACAGCGAACCTCTCGATCACTTCATTAGCAATAGATGAAAGAGGCACCTGTTCTTTCTCACCAGTATCACGCCTTACAAGCATGGCAGCTTCCTTCTCAAGGTCCTTAGGACCGATCTCGATCCTTAAAGGAACACCCTTCATTTCCCATTTATAGTACTTGGAGCCAGGACGCTTGTCACTATCATCGATAGTAACACGGACACCTGCAGCTTCAAGGGTTTCCTTTACATCATTACATGCAGCCAGAACAGCTTCAGACTTCTTGAAAAGGATCGGAATGATCACTGCCTGGACAGGTGCAACCTCAGGTGGCAGAATAAGACCCTTGTCATCACCATGGATGGAGATCAGAGCAGCAATGGAGCGCTCAGAAACACCATAGCAGGTCTGGTGAGCATAGACCTGCTCGCCAGTTGCATCCTCATATTTGATATCGAACGTCTTTGCAAAATTGTCACCCAGATGATGAGCGGTTCCAACCTGCAATGTCTTGCCATCAGGCATCAGTGCATCCACCGCGATCGTATAATCAGCACCCGGGAACTTGTCCCAGTTAGGTCTTTTTGAAGGCAGTACAGGAACTGCAAGTCTCCTGTAGAACTCAGAGTAGATCCTTATGGCCTCATCAACCTGTGCAGCAGCATCATCCCATGTAGCGTGTACCGTATGTGCTTCCTTGAAAGATGTGATCTCCCGAAGGCGTATAAGTGGACGGGTATGCTTTGTTTCATATCTGAAAGTGTTGACGATCTGATACAATTTTAATGGAAGATCAGCATGTGAGCGAACCCAGAGGCGATACATAGGATAAATTGCAGTCTCACTGGTAGGACGAAGTGCAAGCTTCACATCCAGAGGAGTTGTTCCTCCGTTCAATACCCAATAAACCTCATCCTCGAAACCCTTAATGTGCTCAGCTTCCTTCATGAACTCATTTTCAGGTATCAAAAGAGGGAACATCGTTTCCTGATGGTCCTTGTCGAGAAGTTCACGAATTATCCCATACACGTTCCTGCGAATGGAAAAACCAAAAGGATACCATACGTATGAGCCCTTCACAGGATAACGTACATCCATGATCTCTGCTACCTGGAGCAGGTCGTTATACCATTCACTGAAGTTCTCTTTTGGAGGAAGCGCTGCTTCTTTTTCTTGTTCGGCCATAATGTCACCAATAGGATCAAAATAATTCAATTAGAATATTTAGTTAGAATTGTCTCAGCTAATACATGCATCATTTATATTCATTTCCAATAGGCTGGATCTTGTCAGAAGAATCGACTTCCAGCTCGGAAGAATCGACATCAAAGATCACCATGCCGCTATGGAGATTAGCTGCCTCTTCACTGGAAAGAATGCGAGATGTAGCTTTTTCAGAAATGATAGCACTGTTCCCCAGAGGATCTTCTATAATTACCTTTAATGGAAGTTCGCCCTGAATAGCTTCTTCGAGCATCTTCTGTAGCTCTAAGCCACGTTCATGTGCTTCAGGTTCATCCTTTACCCACTCAGTGGCGGTCACGACAACAGTTCTGACCCTTTCAAGGATACCTTCAATATTTGTCACATAGGACTCTGAAACTGAACCCGGTTCAACGTCAATGCCCAGATCAGGAATGCGGATAGTACCTGAAGTGGAACGAATTACCCTTGCATTAAGATCTTCCAGACCCTCCACCATCATTTCAAAACGCACTGGTTCTTTTTGGGTCAGGATCATAGTATCAGTGAACCTGAAACTGCAATTAGAACAAGTAGTCGAAATATACATCACTTCCCCAAAATAGGGGATAACATCGCCATTCCACTTAATAACAAGCTCCTCATGGCAAAGAGGACATGATGTTCGTGTTTCAAAAGAATTCCGGGATTCAGCCCCGGAATTGTTCTCTGTGCTCAATACCTTCCACCAACTATCTTTGACCTGTCTATCTTTACGCCTGTTGGTGTGACAAGTACCTGATCATCCTTGATACCTGCAATATCACCATGCACATCGATGACTACATCCTTCAGGTCCTTGAGTGCCCTGTCAAGCATGAGCTTGTCAGCTTTGATATTGGAGATGTCGATCATGAGGATATTGCCATCATAGACCTCTTTCTTAAGACCCGGAAGCTCATTCAGGTTCGTAAGTTCTGCCACTCTAATGTAGGTTTCTGCAGGTTCATCTGCCATTTCCTGTTCGAACTTGCCGAGATCAAGCTCGGTATATTCGTCAGCATCTGTTGCACCCTTTGATCCGCTTCCAAATAATTTGTCCATGAAATTTGCCATAGTCCGCACCTTTGTGTTAAAATTTTATTGAATGGATATAGAATATATCTTTATTAAGTCTTTTAATATTTAAGCCATTAGCCGTTTTAGGAATTTTTAGCTTTGCAGCAATGTTAACAGATTTATTATGCATGGTCATCATATTTTAATGATGGCTTTGCATGCATAAAATATCACAGATACATTAAGCTTCAAGATTCCACAGGTCGTCCCCGACATGATGAATGGATTTTACTGCCTTTCCGGACTTTCCGACCATCTCGCTTGCAGGCACCAGTGCACGACCAATAGCAAGCGGTTTGCCATGAGCCTCTTCGGTAATAATAACAAGGTCATTCGCCGCAATTTCAGGATCAGCACTTACGATACCCGGAGACATTATATCTGCACCGTTGACAACGAACTTCACTGCTCCGGAATCCACTGTCACCTTACAGCAATCAAGCCCAAGCTCCAGTACACCCCTGACAGTTGGGAAAGGACTACTCTCCCCCTCCTGGAAGAAAAGGATATCACCATCCACTATTATGATCTTGAACCAGTCAGCTGTAGCACTTTCTAATTTTCGCTCTTCTATCTTGTCAATGACATCGCCAAAGGAGGACCTAAGGGAAGTCAACAATTTGTTCTTTGCAGATTTTCGTAGTTGAACTCTGGACTTTATTTTCAACTTACCACCTTTGATAAGAAAATATTAGCTTGCACCACATTAAGCATCATTTACCCTTAAACGTTTCGCGCAGTCGCTATCGAAAGGAACAAGTAATGAACCGAAATCATAATTTAAGGAAATCTTCCAATTCCTTTCGATCATGACCAAAAAGAACCATGGCTTATATCATATGATCGAAATACCTGAACTGCCACAATCAACAAGAAACATTAGAGATCGAAAATGTTTAGCACAAGTGGTCGAATGATACATATACTACATTACAATTAATCCACTGCAATTAGCATAAACTGAAAAACTCAAGATTGACATATCATAATAACTACATTATAACCGTTCAACCTGATCGGTTTTTCTAAAAAAACGAATTATGGAGGCCATAGCATAAGTGATGCTGAGAGAAAGAAGTATTCTGCATATACCCTTTCGAATTACAAAGACATTCCCCAGATACAGGATCTAAGCCAGCAACATCTGGAAGAGATAGAAATTGCTGCACGGATACTTCCATTCCGTGTTAATAATTATGTGGTCGAGGAACTTATCAACTGGGATGATGTCCCAAATGATCCGATGTTTACATTGACATTCCCTAATAGAGATATGCTGCTTCCACAGCATTATGAAAAAATGGCAACTCTTTTAAGAAATGATGCGCCGGAAGAAGATATACAAAGTGAGATTCAGAAAATACGCCTTAGCATGAATCCACACCCTGCAGGACAGCTGGAGAAGAACGTTCCGGAACATGATGGAAAGACAATCAGAGGAATGCAGCACAAATACGATGAAACGATTCTATTCTTCCCTGCACAGGGCCAGACCTGCCATGCATTCTGTACTTTCTGTTTCAGGTGGGCACAATTTATCGGCATGGATGACCTGAAATTTGCCAGCCGTGAGATCGAACTACTAATATCATACCTGCAGGAACATCCGGAGATCAAGGATGTACTTTTCACCGGCGGGGATCCCATGACCATGAGTGCAGGCCTTCTCAAAAAATACATTGAACCGATCCTTGAAGCCGATATTCGCAGCATTGAGAACATAAGGATAGGCACCAAATCATTAAGTTACTGGCCCCAGCGTTTTGTTTCTGATAAGGATAGCGAAGACATCCTATCTCTTTTCAGCAATGTCACAGAACACAAAAAGCACATGGCCCTTATGGCCCACTTCAACCACCCCAGGGAACTTACCACTGATACTGTAAAGAAAGCGATACAGAACATCCGTGCAACAGGTACACAGATACGAACCCAATCACCCCTGATAGCACATATAAATGATGATCCTGCACTATGGGAACAGATGTGGAGCGAGCAGGTTCGTCTGGGTTGTATACCATATTATATGTTCATGGTGAGGAACACGGGTGCAAAACATTATTTCGACGTACCTATGGCAAGAGCTTGGGAGATCTTCCAGAGCGCATACCAGAACGTCAGCGGGCTTGCAAGAACTGTTCGCGGACCAAGCATGTCCACTGACCCCGGAAAGATCAATATTCTCGGCGTTCAGGAAATTAACGATGAAAAAGTATTCCTTCTGGAGTTCCTGCAGGGACGGGAAAGTAAATGGGTGCGCAAGCCATTCTTTGCAAAATATTCCCCAACAGCTTCATGGCTTACAGATCTGGAACCCGCATTGGGAGAAGAGAAGTTCTTCTTTGAGTAAGAGGAACTTACCACTTCCTTATCGAGATCTAAACGCACACGACCTGTGCGCACACACTTTTTGTTTTAATTTTAATTGTGGCAGCATCATACAATAATATTTAAATTGGTTACTGCATTAGGGTGGTATCTATAACGTAGCCAAGAAACTGGACCTATCCGGGAGGCCACCAGCATGATAAAAGAAGTTACTGATCAGTACAATGCTAATGAGATCGAAATGAAGGTTCACGAGTTCTGGGAAGCAAATAATGCATACAGAGCAGTACGTGAGCACAGAAAAGGCGCCAAGAAGTTCTATTTTGTGGACGGACCACCATATACAACAGGCCACATCCACCTCGGCACTGCCTGGAACAAGATAATAAAGGACTCCATCCTGCGATACATGTCCATGAACAACCATGACATCCTTGACAGGGCAGGCTGGGATATGCACGGACTCCCAATCGAAGTAAAGGTCGAGAGTGCACTTGGTTTTGAGTCAAAGAAAGACATCGAGGCATATGGTGTCGGCAATTTTATTGAGAAATGCAAGGAATTTGCACTTCGCCAGAAGGATGACATGACCGGTCAGTTCCGCACCCTTGGTGCATGGCTTGACTGGGAAGATCCATACATGACACTCAAGGATGAGTACATCGAAGCTGCATGGTGGACATTGAAACAGGCACAGGAAAAAAATCTGCTTGATACCGGAAAGAGAGTCGTCAACTGGTGCCCCAGATGCGAAACAGCTATCGCTGATGCTGAGGTCGAATATGAGGACCGCGACGATCCTTCGATCTACATCAAGTTCAAATTAAAAGATGAAGAGAATGCATTCATCGTTATATGGACCACCACCCCGTGGACAATTCCATCCAACATTGCTGTTGCAGTACACCCGGAGTTCGAGTATGCAAGAGTAAAGGCATACAACGCCGAAGGTGACACTGAAACACTGATAATGGCTACTGAACTTGTAGAGAACGTACTAAGAATAGGAAGGTACGCAGACTACGAGATCCTTGAGACCATGAGCGGAGAAGATGTTGCAGGCATGGCCTATGAACATCCTCTTGCAGACCTCGTGCCACTCCAGGCAGAGATCGAACACAAAGTTTACAATGCAGATTATGTTACAGCAGAGAACACCGGTTGTGTCCACATTGCTCCCGGACATGGTGTTGACGATTTCGAGGTCGGCGTCAAGAACAACCTGCCTATCTTCTGCCCTGTTGGTTCAAACGGTAGCTACACAGATGAAGCAGGAAAATACGCCGGCATGAACATCCGTGACGCAAACCGCGTTGTTATGGATGACCTCCTCGAGAAAGGACTGCTTATCTCCGAGAAGACCATCAGCCACAGATATGGTCACTGCTGGAGATGCAAGACCCCTATAATCTACCTTGCAACCGAACAGTGGTTCCTGAAGATCGGCGAGCTCAAAGAAGCTATGCTTGAAGAGATCAAGAAGGTCAACTGGACACCGGACTGGGCAGGTTCTGCAAGGTTTAAGGACTGGATCGAAGGTGCACGTGACTGGTGCATCTCCAGGCAGCGTTACTGGGGTATCCCAATTCCTGTATGGAAATGTTCAAAGTGTGCAAAGATCGATGTGATCGGCACAAAGGAAGAGCTTGTAGAGCGTTCAGGTGCAGATCCAGATATTGAATTGCACAGACCGTATGTTGACAAAATCACCATACCTTGTGATTGTGGCGGCACCATGAAACGTGCGGAAGATGTTTTCGACGTATGGTTCGACTCTGCAGTGGCATCCTGGGCTACACTAAGGTTCCCTCAAACAAAGGAACAGTTCGATGAGTGGTGGCCTGCTGACTTTATCACCGAGGGACACGACCAGACACGCGGTTGGTTCTATTCACAACTTGGCGCCAGCATGGTAGCATTTGGAAAAGCCCCATACAAGAACGTGCTGATGCACGGATTCACTCTTGACGGCAGCGGAAAGAAGATGTCAAAGAGTATCGGGAACGTTGTACAGCCAGCAGAGGTCATCGAGAAGTTCGGTGCTGACACCCTGAGGGCATACGTACTGGCATCCAGTGCACCATGGGAAGACCTGAAGTTCAACTGGGACGAGATCGCAACAATACACAGGACAAACAACATCCTGTGGAATGTATATCGTTTCCCGCTTCCATACATGGCACTTGACAAGTTTGACCCACAGGAAGTTTCCTACGAATCCGTTGAAGCACACTTAAGAAGCGAGGACAAGTGGATCCTTTCACGCATGCAATCCGTCATTGCGGATGTCAACAAGGCAATGGATGAGAGATTATTGCACAAGGCAATGCGTGCTGTTAATGAATTCGTTCTTGAGGACCTTTCAAGATGGTATATCCAGCTTATCAGGCCAAGGACATGGACCGAAGCAAACGATCCGGACAAACTTGCAGTTTACAGGGTGCTCTATGAAGTATTTGTGACAACTGCAAAAGTGATCGCACCATTCATGCCACACCTTGCAGAAGAGATGTACCAGAACCTTGTCAGGAATGTCGATGAGAATGCTCCTGCAACCATCCACCTTTGCGACTGGCCAACTGTCAACGAGGCACTTGTGGACGCTGACCTTGAAGCACATATGAAAGCGGTACGCTCTATGGTAGAATCCTCTTCGAACGCACGCCAGAAGGTTGGACGCAAGCTCAGATGGCCTGTATCACGTATCGTGGTCAGCCCTACCGATGAGAACACCGTTGCAGCCGTTGAACAGCTCCGCTATGTCCTTATGGACCAGACCAACGCCAAGTATATCGAACTTATAGAGATAGGCGAAAGCTGGAAGGAACTCGGAGTCGAGGCTGCACCAAACCCCGGAGCTATCGGACCTGTCTTCAAGGGAGACGCCGGCAAGGTGAACGCAGCGATCGCTTCAATGGATGACATGGAACTAAAGAAGGGACTTGCAGACGGAGAAATGGATATATCCCTTGCAGATGGCACAAATGTCACCATCACAGAAAAGATGGTTAACTTCAGCGAAACCCTTCCGGAAGCTGTAGCAAGTGCTGAATTTGCAGGCGGAGTCGTCTTTGTGGATGCAAACCTTACACGTGAGATCGAATCCGAAGGATACTCAAGGGAAGTTATCCGCAGGATACAGGATATGCGCAAGGAGCTTGACCTCGATGTTGATGACAGCATAAAAGCACACATCCAGATCGATGATGAAAGGGTACTTGACCTGGTACTTGACTTTGAGAACTACATCGCAAAAGAAGTTCGTGCAAAGGTTCTTGTGGTAGGTTTAGATGTCGATACCACCGGTGAGCTTGCAAAGGACTGGAATGTCGAAGGCATTCCAATGCACATCGCGATCTCAAAGGAAGAATGAGACCGAGGGAGAATCATGGATTTTAAAAAGTGGGAGCCGATCTATGACGCGATTCTTGAGGATTTCGGCTTCTCCAGGGAGGATGATGAGAATTCCGCCATCCTCCTTTCCAATCTATTGATAGGATCAGGTACTGCCGATACGAACACACTTGAGGAGCTTATCAGCGGAAAGGACGTCCTTGTTTGTGGCAATGCTCCAAAGCTCCTGATCGACCTGAAGGAGGTCAACGTAGAAGACTACGTGATCATAGCAGCCGACGGTGCCACAGCACCCCTGATAGATAAGGGTATTGTCCCACACGTAATTGTAACAGACCTTGATGGCGATGTGGAAAAAGAGATCCAGGCAAATCAGGAAGGTTCGATAATGGTCATCCATGCACATGGCGACAATACTGAAAAACTGCTAAGATACGTCCCACAGTTCAAGAACGTCATCGGCACCACCCAGGCGGAACCCTTTGCAAACATCCACAATTTCGGCGGTTTCACGGACGGAGACAGATGCGTCTTCCTTGCGTCCGAGTTCAATGCTGAAAGCATAACACTTGTTGGTTTTGATTTTGACGATGAGAACGTAACTGAGATGAAACATAAGAAGCTTGGCTGGGCAAAGAAGTTGCTCGGCGTCTTCTGATATTTGCAATTCGGAGTTTAGCTATTGATCTGATTGATCAATAACCACTTTTTTGACTTTCTTTTTTTATTTTCCCCAAATATAATAGATCAATATCCGAACATTTTTATATTGATACATTGTTTGCAACTTGTCTTTGACAATTCTATTCTAATTGATCACCAAATTATGCAAGCGTGTTGAGGGACAAAAATGGTTAATAATTCAGATTCCAATGATAAATTATATTTAGATGTTGACAGTGGAGATTATGCTCGTGAATTGGGATTAAATGAGCTCTGGCAAAAGGATGCATATAATAAAGTGTGTGAATTCTTAATAGATAGTGTTAATGAAATTGAAAAGCATGACGAAAGAACTAAAAAAAGTAAAAAACAAAATGAAAACAAAGTTCACATGCATGATGCTATTTTTATATCGGGTGCAAGAGGAACTGGCAAAACTGCTTTTTTACATAATATTGAAGGATACTGGAATTAGAAAGCCCATGAAAATAAACCATCTTAGAAAATTCCAAAGCTTAAATTCTGTCCTATAATTGATCCTACATTACTTATCGACAATGATAATTTTGTGAATGTTGTTATTGCTCATTTGCATAACCAAGTACAATCAAAATTAAATTCTGAAACTAGTGAAAATCGAGATTCATATTATAAAAAGTTAAACAACCTCGCAGATTCACTAGGTCAAACAGAATACAAGCAAGAATTGAATGGATTAGATCGAATTATTAGTTATCAATCTGGAATCCAACTTGAGCACCATTTTCAAGAATTTGTTGAAGAGTGTGCCAAATTATTCGATGTCAAAGCAATTGTGATACTATTTGATGATGTTGATATGGCATTAAACAAAACTCATGAATTATTAGAAACAATTCGCCGTTTATTATCATGTCCTAAAATATTGCCAATTGTCTGTGGCAATCATGAACTGTTTTATTCTATATTGCAAGACCACTTTCAATATGGAGGAAATCAGAACTGGGAAATTCGAAGACCTATTCTCAACCCGCAAAACAAGGAACTAACAAAAGAATACTTGTTGAAAGTTTTTCCAAGCCATTTACGAATATCATTATTTCCACTCAACTTGCTTATGGACACAATATATATTCGTACAAATAATGAAAATGGATATCCAGTGACTAGTTATCTAAATGATATTAAAAAAGCTGTTTGTCCACTAGTTAATGGTGAAGAAACTAGTTTTTACTATCCCGAACCAAGGACTCCCAGAGAACTTATTCAAACAATTAAAGTTTTAAAATCAAGTGTATCCATTCCCGAAAATGAAAATAAAGATTCGAGCATAGAAACAAAATTATTATGGGATAATTATGCCACCTTATGTGAAGCAAGAGGGGTTTCTATCGGTCAATTGGTAGCAGAAAGTGAACAATTACTAAGAAATATTCGTAAAAATCAAGATGAAAAACTGTTAGTTCATCCTTTACGTAAATTAAGATTATTTGATGTACTCAAACAATCAGAATCAAATGACATAATTCGTGAATATGATTATTACACAAAGCTAAACAAAGCATTATTGAAAATAAATACAAATCTTTCAAATTGGGCAAGTAAACAACAGATTTTTATTGAATATTTTAATGATAAACAGAGGTTCCTCATCAAAAGTATGCCCCCAGTTGAGTTTTTTATCTACGGATTATTCATATCAAAAAGAGCATTGGAAACTACATTAGAAACATTAAGAATGGAAGAACTATCTAGAGAAGATGGAACGAATCCTTTGAATAATGCAAAAATAATGTTATCTCTATTCACACATTATAATTATTATAGCAGTTCTAATCAAAAAACTGCCCAACTATTTTTTGGAAAACCTTTTGAATTATTATCTGAAGGTTTATTGCTTGGAAGGAAAACAGATGATCTTAACCTTATATCCAAACGTAATCAGTATTGGATAAGGACAATAGAAGATTTATTGTATACAAGACCATTTCATTCAATTTATTCAATCAATCCTACCAAAAGCATAGAATATGAAAATGAAGAAAATGAAAGTGAATATGAAAATATTTATACTAAATATAGATGTGATAAAAATAGTAATGTAGGCAATGAAAAAAAGCCAATTGAACAATTTGCAGAAGAAATTACAAGATGGGAAAATAACTGGGCCACAACACTTGATCAAGCACAAAAATTAGGTTTGAGCCATTTACTTTCATTAGTAATGAACAAAGTATTCAGTCAGCTTCATGAAATGCGTGTTAGTGGAGTATTCAAAAATGATACGTTGCCATACGCAACAAAACGATTTGAATATGTATTAGTAAACGCCTTTGCATCATTTCTAAAACCAGATAAAGTCGTTAAACAAAATGTAGCAATTACAATTAATTTTGAAAGCCTTATGGATTCAAGGTATCAATACTTAGACGCTTCAATAAAACAAAATATAATTGAATATATTGGTGAAAAAGATAGTAGTGATAAAGAAACAAACGATAAAAATAAAAATGAAACACTTAATCGTCGATTATTAAGAGCTATCTGGAATCACCCTATTTTTGAGTTATTTGATGCAGAAAATGATAATCCAACAATACTAAAGTTTGGATCTATCTCAATTTTGGACAAATATGATAATGAAGTCAAGGAACTTGTGAATACCCTGAGCATGTACTCAATCAATGAAATAAAGACGTTAAGTGAAAACAAAGTCAAAAATCTCGTAAATCGTTTTAAAAAATTGGAATCCAAAATATATAGCAATACGGGAATTGAGTTCAAATTCAAAGATTACTTTGGTCCAAGGAATAAAAAATATCCAGAACTAATGAAAAGAAACGAAGAACTTGGAATAGATGATTGGGTAATGGATGATAAAATAGTTGATGAGGTCATGAAGATTCTATAATTAGTTGAATCTAGCTTAAAGAAATATCTGGAGCTTCAAAAATCATCAAATTTTAAGCTTTATTAATGAATTCAGAAAAAGATTAGAAACAACAATGATAGACACAAACCTAAATTATCTTGCCCCAATTTCACTTATGCGTTCAGACAGATGGCTAAATATATTTTTACAAAAAACACCTTTCGAAAACCCTCTGAAAGAGATACCACAAGTGGCAGAACAGGCACTTGCCGACTATCACCCATATCAGCACCGCAGAGAAGATCAAACGTTTGCTCTTGAGCATTGCCTAGATAATAAGAGCTCTACAGGGTATTCGCTGAACTTCCTAGGGAAGCTTTCAGAAGAATTTCTTGAGAATAAGGGAGATCGGGTTGAAATAAATCCAAAAACATTGGATGACTGGTCCAGATTAATTTCGAAGGTCGATCCTGTTTGGATATTGGGATGGAAATATGCAGAATTGCTTTGGAATGAGGAACTGACGGTTGCACAATTTGCTCAGCTTGATGGAAAACAATGTCCAAATGCATTTCCAGAGCAGGATAAAACAAAAGAATTTGCTGACAACCATGCCCATCTTAATGGTACAGGAAGTTCAAACTTTGCACTTTTTGATTATTCATGGGATCCTTATAAAAGTTCAGGAAAAACACAATGGTCAACGTTACCAGAATTTAGTTATTTGAACAGTAATACAATAAAACAGGATGAAATACCGTTTATTCTGAATAATTTATTCTTATACATGTTCAAGCAAATATTCTCATTGGGAGGAAACAGACCAGAAATATCCAATCCAATCTCTTTGCGACCAAAAAGAAATTCATTTGCAACTATCACCAAATTAATAGAAGCAAATAATATACCGCAACAACTTATTGCAAGAACACAATCGGATTCAATTTATCTCGATCACAAATGGCTCATGTTGATTACAGCACTGCTTTATGTGGAACGATATGATAATGGCAATTCAGATTATAAAATTGCCTTACGTGCATATTTGCATACAGCCAATATATTGAGAGCACAAATGATTATGGCAGGGGTTGGACTAAACGATTTTGTTAAATTTTATAGGTTGACCTCTCGAAAAGGAAACAACATCAATAGATACAGTTCATACTCATTTGATACTGATATGGCAGAGAATATATCAAGAGAATACAAAGTTACACCAAACTTACTCAATTATAAGAATCTTCAAAATAAAGATTTTAAAAATGAGATTATCAAAATAATCAAAAACAATAAAGATGGAAGAGTACACTTTGCAATTCACTTCACCAGAGGTATACCAAAAAAATCGAGTCGATTTAATCGATTACAAGAGACTAAAAGACGAAATATACGCGATGAAGTTTATGATGTCCAAAGAGTAATGGGGTCTGCCGACCTACAAAATAAAAATTTACGCATAAACGATCAAAACGATTCAAAAAATGTGAATTTAACACACCTTATACGTGGTATTGATATAGCAGGTAATGAAAATGAACTGGCTATCGAAATATTTGCTCCTGCTATTCGAATGTTGAGAAGTTCTAAGCAGAAGAGCTTAGCTGACCCTTATAAGAGAGTGAAGATACCACATCTTACAGTTCATGCAGGTGAAGATTACAGTCACTTGATAAGTGGATTACGAAATATTGATGAAACTGTGAGATTTTGTGAATTTAAAAGCGGTGATCGGCTTGGTCACGCATTGGCGCTAGGTATTGACCCATTTTCGTGGGCAAGTAGTCAAAGTGTTATTTATATACCTGCGGTAGAACATTTAGATAATCTTGTATGGTGCCACAAGCACGCAATCGATGTTTCTTTAAGAAAACCCGAATTTGCCGGAATAATTGCGTTGATTGAAAAAAAGATACAATTGTTGTCTAAATATGTGTATGAGAAAGTTAAATCCCCAGAAACGCTTTATAAGGCTTGGGAATTGCGCCGTAACTGTCCACTTTATGCGTTGAAACTTGCTGAACCGGGTCAAAATCAACAGGCTGATGTTTGGGCTCCTGATTTTACGAGGGGTAAAAAACCAAATGATAAGGAAGCATACAAACTCTGGTATAAATATTTACATACATACCATCATAAAAATCAAACAAAGAATAGTAAACCGAATGCTCACACAATCGTATGCATTCAAGTAAATTCAGATGGGCATAATGATATTGATTTTAGCAGTGATCAACCAAAAGATTGGATCACTGAACAGGAACTTCATTTGTTCAAAGCAATTCAAGATTACTTGATCCAAAAATATGATAATATCGGAATTATCGTCGAAGCTTGTCCATCTTCTAATATTTATATCGGTCGATTTTCAGGATATGAAGAACATCCTATTTTCCGCTGGTATCCTCCCGAAAGCAAACTTCTTGAAGAAGAGGGAGAATTCAATAAATATGGATTACGTACTGGACCGATCAAGGTATGTGTCAACACTGATGATGCAGGAATTTTCCCCACAACTATTGCTAATGAACACCGGATTCTTAAAGAGACAGCAATAAAACGTTTTGGAATATCCACAGAACAGGCAGATCTTTGGATAAACAGGATTCGGGAGATCGGAGTGGAAGAATTCAAACGTAATCACCTTCCATTGATAAATTAAGGGTTTTGTAGTAATCCTCGAATAAACGAAGTCCACAATTTTAACATACCTTCAAGGTTTTGTATCAATACTTTGAATTTTACTTCTTTTTGGCCCAGAAATCTGCCACATAGTTTAAAGCACAAATAATTATTACCACTGTAGCTTACTTTTTATACTACATGTAACTTTCTTACAGAATAGATAAATAAGATGTAAACATAAATTTTGTATCAGACAATTGGGGGCAACTGTCTGAACATTAGGAATTAGAACACAGATAATTACTGAATAGTATGAGCGGTGAGCATCAATTTGCTCACCTTATACTCGAAAAAGCGGGAGATCGAGATCATATTATTCTTTGAAAAAAACAAAGCATGAGAGTTATCCATATCCATCTCTTGCTAACATCAATTTAAACATTTAAGAAAGATCAATAACGGGGAAATAAGATTGAGTGACAAGAAGGAGAAAACACTATGAATGAAGATAACAAGAAGCCGGGAATGGGATCCTCTGCCAGCGGTGGCACGTCAATCCGGGACTGGTGGCCTAATCAGTTGAATCTTAACATTCTGCACCAGCATTCTTCCAAGTCCGATCCGATGGGTGAGGAGTTCAACTACGCCGAGGAATTCAAAAAACTCGATCTTGAGGCTCTGAAAAAGGACCTCTATGCACTGATGACCGACTCACAGGACTGGTGGCCGGCTGATTACGGTCATTACGGGGGACTCTTCATCCGGATGGCATGGCACAGTGCAGGCACCTACCGCATGGGCGATGGCCGGGGGGGTGGAGGGTCAGGCAACCAGCGCTTTGCGCCTCTCAACAGCTGGCCGGACAATGTGAACCTCGACAAGGCACGCCGTTTGCTCTGGCCGATCAAGCAAAAATATGGCAAAAAGATCTCTTGGGCTGACCTGATGATCCTCGCCGGCAACTGCGCGCTTGAGTCCATGGGATTCAAGACCTTCGGCTTCGGCGGCGGTCGCGAAGACATATGGGAGCCGGAAGAAGATATTAACTGGGGAACCGAGAGCGAGTGGCTTGACGACAAGCGCTACTCCGGTGAACGAGAGCTCGAAAATCCCCTTGCCGCCGTGCAGATGGGACTCATCTACGTGAACCCGGAAGGACCGAACGGCGAACCGAATGCTGTAGCCTCCGGCCGTGACGTCCGAGAGACCTTCGCGCGTATGGCCATGAACGACGAAGAGACCGTCGCTTTGGTCGCCGGTGGTCACACCTTCGGCAAGTGCCATGGTGCTGGCGATGCGGCACATGTGGGACCCGAGCCAGAGGGCGCGCCCATCGAAGAGCAGGGACTCGGCTGGAAGAACAGCTTCGGCAGCGGCAAGGGCGACGATACGATCAGCAGCGGCATTGAAGGTGCCTGGAACCCGACCCCGACCAAATGGGACATGGGCTATTTCGATACCCTGTTCGGCTACGATTGGAATCTGGTAAAAAGCCCTGCTGGAGCTTACCAGTGGGTTCCCTCCGATCCGGTTGCAGCAAAGGCCGTCCCGGGTGCCCAGGATTCGTCCAGACGACAACCACCCATAATGACCACTGCGGACCTCTCGCTGAGGATGGATCCGATCTATAAACCGATCGCAAAACGCTTTCACGAGAACCCGGAAGAGTTCGCGGATGCCTTCGCACGCGCCTGGTTCAAGCTGACTCACCGTGACATGGGTCCTCGCTCTCGCTATCTCGGCCCGGAGGTCCCGGAAGAGGAGCTGATCTGGCAGGACCCGGTTCCCGCAGTGGATCATGAGCTGATCGACGAACAGGATATCGCAGACCTCAAGAGCAATATCCTTGCCTCGGGACTGTCTGTTTCCCAACTGGTCTCGACCGCCTGGGCGTCAGCGTCCACGTTCCGCGGCTCCGACAAGCGCGGTGGGGCGAACGGGGCTCGCATTCGTCTTGCACCGCAAAAAGAGTGGGAAGTTAATCAGCCTGAACAACTTGCGACTGTTCTTGAGACTCTTGAGGGAATCCAAAAGGAGTTCAACGACGCTCAGTCAGGCGGAAAAAAGGTTTCACTTGCCGATCTGATCGTTCTGGGTGGATGTGCAGGTATCGAGCAAGCGGCAAAGAATGCCGGTCACGATTTGACTGTTCCCTTCACGCCGGGACGCACAGATGCGTCAGGTGAGCAAACAGACGTTGTGTCATTTGGGGTACTCGAGCCGAAAGCAGACGGGTTCCGCAACTACCAGAAAACCAAATACGCTGTATCGGCAGAGGAATTGCTGGTGGATCGGGCCCAACTACTGACACTGACCGCTCCTGAGATGACGGCTCTCATAGGTGGCATGCGCGTCTTGAATGCCAACTTCGGACAGTCACAGCACGGCGTTTTCACCAAACGCCCGGAGATGCTCACCAATGACTTTTTCGTGAATCTGCTCGATATGAGCACGGAGTGGAAAGCAACCTCGGAAGATGTGTTCGAAGGCCGTGATCGCACAACAGGCGAACTCAAGTGGACCGGCACCCGTGTCGACCTCATCTTCGGTTCGAACTCCCAGCTCCGGGCTCTGGCGGAAGTCTACGGATGTGAGGACTCCCAGGAGAAGTTTCTGAACGACTTTGTGGCGGCGTGGAACAAGATCATGAACCTTGACCGCTTCGATCTCGCCTGATCGTAGCATCAACGTCTTTGAGAGATTCTGAACGTGCAAAAGCCACTGAAGAGTGAAACTGCATTGCGATGAAATGTTTAATACCCACCGTGAAACTGAAATATCCTGATTTCCAATCAATTCTGGTTTCACGGTGGTTACTACTACACTGAAAGGAACTACAATTTATTTCAATATTAAGACCCTTTTAAAAATTATCGGTAAGTAGACAATGCTTCGAGATACCCTCATTATTGTATTCAAGGCAATTGATCCAACTGCTAAATATCATAACCCGGGCATGATTAACTGCCATAGTAAACTTCAATAATTGGATTTCCAAGGCTTATTTACTGGATAAAGGACTAACAAAGAGATCAAGAAATTGCAGTATTAGACAATAATGCAATTAGATAAGAATACAACATCAGATGCAATAATCTCAAAGCCTAGATAGCATCCTTTATATTCTTTTAATTGTAATACTTCTGTGTTTACGTACTGCATTTTGACATCGCGATAGGAAAAAGGATGTATTCGTACTAATTTACAATATAAAGAGGTTTCATGCAAACTTTAGTCATATGCATTGACAGGGACAATGATCTTGGTGAAAAAGCAGATGTTACCACTCCAATCATAGGACGTGAAGATAACATCGATGCAGCAGTGAAACTTGCAACTGCAGATCCGGAGGATTCCGACAGCAATACAATATTTGGCGGCGTGAATGTTCTTGATGAACTGCTTACAAAGGGTCTTGATGCCCAGATAATCACATTTGCAGGTGACAAGAATGTGGGTGTCATATCAGACCAGAAAATATCTGCCCAGCTGGATGCTTTCCTGAGCGAGAATGAGATCACAAATGCAATATTCATATCCGATGGAGCAGAGGACGAGACACTCCTGCCCATAGTTCAATCCCGTATCAAGATCGATTCGGTCAAGCGTATCGTGGTTAAGCAAAGTGCAAACCTCGAAAGTACTTACTATATCCTGAAAAATGCACTGAACGATCCGAAAATATCACAGACATTCTTTGTCCCGCTGGGACTTGCAGCACTTATCTATGCAATTTTCCTGCTGGCAAGATATCCGGAAGGCGCAATTATAGGTATTTCAGCTGCGATCGGAATGTACATGCTTTACAGAGGATTTAACCTCGACCAGCCTTTCGCCCTTTTAAGAGAAAGAATGAAGGATTCTTTTTATGAAGGCCAGATGACCTTTGTCACTTACACAATAGCTGCCATCCTTGGAGTGATCGCTACCATGATAGGGGCTGTGACACTCTGGCAGTACCACATTACCGGCGGTAGCTGGTACTATGGAATAGTTACCCTCATTACCGTTTTCATTAATGCTACCATCTGGTGGTACGTTATAGCCATCCTTTTTGCAGACATCGGGAAGATGGTCGACCAGAAAATAAGCGAAACTTTCACAATAAAAGAGATATCACCGGCTCTTTTCATAATAGCAGTCGGTCTGCTATTCTGGGGTGCAAGCACCTATATACTCTCAGTTAGTGCCCTTGCAGGCGAGGGTGCAAATGGTGAACTGAGCCTGCAGTACTTCGTTTACTCGGTAGTAGGTGCCATAATGATCGCACTCCTTGGCATCAAGATATCCATGACCAATTCATCCCCCGAAAAACTTCCGAAAAAAGGGAAGCATAAAGCTAAAAACTAAACAGCCCTATTACCACGCATGAAAATCGATGCAGCAATACTTGGTGGTGTAGGATTCTCATCTTTTATAGAAGGATCTGCAAAGATCGTCAATACACCTTACGGAGATGTTGGCGTATACATTGGCAAACTGAATGATAAGACCATAGCCATAGTACCCCGGCATTCAGGAGCTGCTGAACATGTTCCCCCACATATGATCAACTATCGTGCCAACATTTGGGCGATAAAGGAACTTGGAGTGGAGAAAATAGTAGCTACCAATTCCGTGGGAACCATGAAAGGTCATGCCATTGGCAGTTTTGTTATCCCTGATGATTTTATCGACCTTACCAAGAGCCGTATATCCACATTCTATGACAAGAACACAGTTCATGTTGATATGACAGAGCCATATTGTCCCGAGATCAGCAAGTGCATTATTGATACACTTGAGAAGAAAGGAGTTGACTATACCAGAGGGACATATGTTTGTACCGAAGGACCACGCTTTGAGACCCGTGCAGAGATAAAAATGATGAGCATGATCGGAGACATTGTGGGTATGACAGGGTTGCCGGAAGTTGTCCTCGCACGAGAACTGGAACTATGCTATGCATCCATTTGCACCATAACGAACCAGGCATGCGGACTTACCGAGAACAAGATAACTGCCGATGAGGTCGTGGTCGAGCTTGGCACCACACAGAAGATGCTGCTTGAAGTGTTGACCGACGTTATTGACTGCATTCCTGCAACACGTAACTGCGAATGCATGAACGCTACTCAAGGAGCACGGCTTTGAACTTATTCTGATCGAATTCCAGGCTTAAGGCTAATTAAACAGAATTTAAAAAAGAAGAATATAAAAAGGGAATTATGCAATATCCTTTGATGTATCAATGTTGATGCCTTCTGAGACATTGAACTTGATAACATCTGCCTTAGGCGACATTCCACGTATCTTTGGGATCGAAAGCTTGCTCATGATCTTATCAGGATGTTTTTCAACATCTACATCAAAGATAACATCTGATGCATTCAGGATCTCATTTTCAGCCCGTTCATCATGACTTCCTTTCAAGGAATAAAGGAATGTAATGCCATTAGCTTCCTTTGTGGTCTCATAGAGAAGATTGAGCAGACGCTTGAGAAGTCCGGGATTCACATTGAGGTTCATGAAGAACGAGAAATTATCAAAAATGATATTGATCTCTTCACCTTGTGAATCATTCAGGATAGTGTGCAAATTATATTCGGCATACTCAATGATCTTGGAATCAATGTGCCTATTACCCAGATTATCCACCATGTCCCCCATGGAAGTAAAATAATACTCACTGTAGATGTCCACAAATATGATATTTGAAGGATCAAGATTCTGGTTCATAATATCCTGGCGTACATATTTCGGCCTGCGTCCAGTGGTAAAGTAATAGGTTTTACGAGATTGTGTAAACTCGTAAAAGAATACTTCTGACATGGACCTTGGATCTGCAGAGAAATAGACCATGGAATTAAGAGGGAGGCCTCCTCCAAGAGTTCTGTCCAATACATAAATGCCAGTCGGAACGACAACAGGACCATTGCAGACATTCTTTTGGACGTCCTTCTCCCCATTCTTTACGGAGATCTCACAGGCAGCCTTTGTTTCAGGTACAGGATCAGTTTCCTTCGTGACGGTACGTAGCTCAACCTTCCTCTGGATCTGGGCATCTTCTGTAAGAGATAACTCCGGTTCCGCCGCTACTTTATGTTGCGACGTTCTTGGAGTTATTATTACCTCCGTACCCACAGAAAGTTGACTTGGCATTTTTTACACCCCATATCGAATTACACGACCAGATTAGGCATACTTAATTAAATGTTAGCATGTACATGCATATAAAAGGTATGAACACATGTGAACACACAAAATACAACCAATTTTTAGATTCCTAAATAAACATGATTTATATACAAGTACATCTCTTTGAAACCCGAAAATGACTCTGTGGACATTTCTCAAGGCCGAAAAGGCCAAGGTCATTATAATGGCCATTAAGGACAGGAAACGACTCCCCCAGTTCACCGGAGAGCTTATCCTTAGAAAAACAGATGCAGGCCCACGTCCACATAAGTTCCGTATATTCAGGGATGAAAAGGATGAACTCAGGCCACCTCAAGAGTTCATCGACCTGTTAAGGATGTCAGAACGTATTCTGATCGATATTGAAAGCGAGAAGAAGGGAGCAGGAGATGTTAAGGAGCTACTTGCAGGGTTCCATCTTGATTGGGAGCATGCACATGTGTGCAGGTTCTGCCTTTTGAAAAAGAGATTCAACTTTATCAATAAGAAATCCATCAAATACCATCATGAGCTTATTTGTGAGGAATGTGCAAAAGAAGAACTGGACCGTGCACTTCGAAATGCACATAGCTATTTCGGAGATGAAGCAGCAGAACGGATCCAGCAGATCATGCTCACCACACGGGACCTTGACCGCACAATAGGCATGTTGAGCCCGGAAGATCTTGACCTTGAGTACACACGTTTTGATACCATAGAGGCCCAGACACAGCTCACGCAGATCAGGATAAAGGATATCCCGCTGTCAAAGAAATTCAAAAAGATATTACTGAAGAAGTCCGATACTCTGTTACCCGTACAATCCCTGTCGGTGGAAAAGGGACTGTTAAAGCGTAAGAACCAACTTGTGACATCGGTAACTGCTACTGGAAAGACGCTCATTGGAGAGATCGCCGGTATTGAGAACATCATACGTGGCCAGGGGAAGATGCTATATCTTGTACCGCTTGTGGCACTTGCGAACCAGAAGTATGACCAGTTCAACAAGAGGTATTCCGAACTCGGCCTTAAGGCATCCATACGAGTGGGAAGTTCCAGGATACGGACATCCAAGACAAAATCCATGCGAAGGACACTTGATTCGGACATAATTGTGGCCACATATGAGGGTCTTGACTACATACTAAGGTCTAAGGATTCCGACCTCCTGGGACAGATAGGCTCTGTTGTTATCGATGAGGTCCACATGATAGAAGATGCAGAGCGTGGCCACAGAGTAGACGGACTTATCGGAAGGCTGAAGTACGTTGCATCTGGTGCACAGTTCATATATCTTTCAGCAACCGTGGCTAAACCGAAACTGCTTGCAAAAAGGCTTAATGCCGAGCTTGTGGAGTATGAATACAGGCCTGTGCCTATTGAGCGGCATCTGTTATTCTGCCCGGAGAGCAACAAGATCAGACTTATGTCAAAGCTTGTGCAGGATGAGTATGCAAAAACATCATCCAAAGGTCACAAGGGACAGACGATCATTTTTACAAATTCCCGAAGGAACTGCCATCGAATAGCTCAGGCACTTCCAATATCTACTGCCCCTTACCATGCAGGCCTTTCCATGCAGGAGAGGAAGAAGGTAGAGAGACGTTTTGAGAAAGGAGATCTACCCGTCGTGGTCACAACCGCTGCACTTGCAGCAGGTGTTGATTTCCCTGCATCACAGGTCATATTCGAATCCCTTTCAATGGGTATCGAGTGGCTTACCATGCAGGAGTTCCTGCAGATGCTGGGACGTGCAGGAAGGCCGGATTTCCATGATAGGGGCGTGGTAGTGGTACTTGCTACTCCACAAAAGAGCTATACAAGCGAGCAGACAGGCACAGAGGAAGAGGTTGCCATTAAGCTTCTTAACGGAGAGATGGAACACACCGATGTGGAATATGGAGAAGAGGAACAGATGGAGGAGATCCTGGCCACTGCTGCAGTGACATCATCAAAGCGTGACCTTGAGGCGATACATAAGGGTATGCTTGCAAATTATTCTTTGAAAGCACTCCTTTCAAGGCTCCAGAAAAAGAAGTTCCTGACCATCAAAGGAGACAATATAGCACTTACAAAGTTAGGAAGCATTGCGGCCGGGCATTTCCTTTCTGTTTCAAAGGCATTCCTGATAAGAGATGCAGTACTTTCCGAGCACCAGCCAGTGGAAATAATAACCAACCTGGAGTTCTTTGAAGCGGTCTATTTCAAGTACGCAGCGCAGATCTCCACTGCACTGAAGATCAATATGCCTTCAAGGGTGTTCCAGGGCGCTTCCATGGACATTGTGCTTGAGGGTGAGAACCTTTCCAGGCTCGAGATGAAGATGCAGGACCAGATCCTGAACTTTGCTACTGATTTCCTGACCTGCGGTTGTAAGGAAAGTCCTTATTGCGGTTGCCCCGAGAGGTTGTTCTCAGAGAAGATCATTAACCTGAGAGTGGATGGTTATGACCCCATACAGATCGTGAACTACCTTGAGGATAAATATGGCATTACTGCGTACCCGGGAGACCTGCTTGGATATCTGGATGATGCGATACGCAACCTTGATGCTGTTGAAAAGATCGCAAAGGCATATTCCAAGAAGGACCTGGCAAGTTCGGCGAAGCACCTTAAGAAGCTTATCGTGAGATGAAGACCGCCCTTTTGATTAATAATAACAAAACCTTTTAATGTATGTTAACAATTACTTTTCCAAATTAGGTATGGCTTTTGAAGGATACATGACCATGACAGAAGAGAAAAAGAATCCTGAAGGTAAAGTGGCAAAGAAGTTGAAGATCGAGATCAGGAAACCTGAGGACTTCAAACAGGTTTATGCCATCGGCGCACTTGGCGGACACAGCCCATATGATTTCAGGATCGGCTTCTACAATGACAGCCCAAAGGGATTCGATAAGTCATCTAATTCACAGGTGGTCCAGAGAAGCATTGAGACAGAAGTGATACTATCCCCTCTTGCGGCACTGGAGCTTTCCCACTGGCTTGAGCAGCACATCCGCGACTATGAGGCAATGTTCGGACCGATCACCAGAGTGCAGAAGCAACCACCAAAAATGAAGCAGCCTGAGGATACATCCGAGATACAGGGATATATCTAAAGCTAAATTAGAACTAAGACTAAAATTAAACTTGAAGAAGTTAGCTGCATATCTACTATAATAATAGCATAATGGAAACTTATTCGGCTTTCTAATCGGCAGTAATAAATAGTAGGTTGGACAGTTTACTTTTTCCAATACGTAGTAATACATATTGCAAACCATATTGTTAATTATCTTTGAATAATGCGTGTGAGGATACGATCTTGTTCCCAAATAAGAAAGTTCAGAAATTGGTAGGATCTAAGGTCCAGGTAGAGATGAAAGGCAACCAGCATATTCTTGAAGGTACATTAGAAAGTGCTGACGATTACCTTAACCTTCACCTTGTGGACACTGTTGAGATAGCTGACGGACAGCGCCTGCGCTCTCTTGGTTCCGTTGTATTGAGAGGAAACAACATAATCCTGATCGTACCTGTAGAGAACTAAAACTTTTATTTTCCGGACATAGACCATGGAAATAGAAGATAAAACTCT
Source organism: Methanococcoides orientis (assembly GCF_021184045.1). Classification (NCBI taxonomy): domain Archaea; kingdom Methanobacteriati; phylum Methanobacteriota; class Methanomicrobia; order Methanosarcinales; family Methanosarcinaceae; genus Methanococcoides; species Methanococcoides orientis. Next base: position 341,998 of record NZ_CP073710.1, on the reverse strand, counting down.
CAAACTGATAGGCGACAGTAAAGACGGTGTCTACCAGAACGAACTCTGGAAAATGCTGGAGATCGACAGTCGCAAGTGTTCAAGGGTCATCACCAAGTTGATGAACGCAAACCTCATATATCGTGAGTCTGCGGTCAACAACGGTGCCAGGACCTATTTGATTAAAGTAGTTAAACCGGAAGAAGAATCCTTTGACCTTCTTCTCGCAGGAGAGATGTTCTCACCCTGTGCAGGCTGCAGATTAGCCTGCCAGCCCGAGATCTGCGAACTACTCTCCACCTGGATCAACCAGATAAAAATGGAAGATGAGGTAGAAAAAGACGAAGAATGACCCACGGGGCGAAAGGTTTATATTCTAAACCTGCCTACTAGGGTCGCTTCAAGGTAAGCAAAAAACAGCGTGCTCCGGTAGTGTAGTCCGGTCAATCATTCCAGCCTTTCGAGCTGAAAACTCGGGTTCGAATCCCGGCCGGAGCACCAATCTAACTTTTTTAAAATTTCATCTTACAACACATAAGCGTTCTGCTATTACAATTAAGCCTCTTTTTACGTAAATTCTTCTAATTCCAAAGCTAATAGCTACAAGAAGAGAACGGCAGTACAGTTTCAATTAACGTTTTTGCAATTGATGAGCAGCCATAGCAACCCCAGCACATCCTCCGGGAAGTCCGACAGAACCTGAACCGCAAGGATATCCTGATCAGCGACGTGGGTGCTCACAAGCTCTGGATCGGAAGACTCTATCCAGCACTAGCCCCCTAACACCGTATTGATGTCAAACAGCTTGGCTTCCATGGGATTTGGCCTATCTGCCGAGATATCGGTCTGCCTTATACACCATGAAAAGAAAGTTGTGACAATTGCAGGAGATGCCGGCATTCTTATGAATCTCCAGGATCTGGAAACTGCTGTGAGACTGAACTGCAATCTTGTGATCATTATTTATAACGATTCATTCTACGGCCTCATAGAGTGGGAAAGCAATCAGAAATTCGGAGAATCCTTCGATAGCTCTTTCAAGAACCCGGACTTCATGGGACTGACAAACAGTTTTGGTGCCAGAGGAATACGCATTAGTATCGCTGACGAACTTGGTGAGACCCTGCTATCTGCCTTTAAGGAAGGAGGCGTCTGGTTGATCGACTTTATCCCCCCTCACGATCGATACTACCTTTCTCAGGCACTCCAGTTAAATTTTGATTTGCTTTTGACATCGGACATCATATTAGAGAGAGATTCCATGAATTATAATAGTCCAAAATTGCCAGTAATGACACCATTACCAGAACGGATAGGGAAGAATAAATAACGGGAAGTTTTAGGTGACATTGTCACCTTTCAATATTTTTATTTAAGTATGTACATGCTAACATGATAGAAGAGAGAAGTAGGAAATAAAGCCTGGCCTTTTTTTGGAGATCCGGGCGGTCGGGAGGAAGCTGGAAGACTCAGACGTTTCAAGATCTTCAAATAATTGTCTATAAAAGTTTAAGTTTTATTAAAACATAAACATGAATGATGAACCCATACGAGATATTACTCATTGCTAAATTTGGAATGGGCGGAATAGCAATTGTAGGTTTATTACTATTGCTTGCTTTGTTGATTCGTAGATTCTCCCGGTGAAATAGAGAACCTATCAAAGTAAAAGGAGTTAGGATCTTAAGTTCTTTAGACTATGATAAGTTGGTTGCAAACATTGAAAAAAATTACCTTCAGAATATTATGAGGTTTGTTTCTGGCCAGGTATGCGATACGCAGAGATTCAAAGGCTCTATGCCAACCCCAATGGATTATGAAGGAGAGAAGGACCATAAATTTGCCGGAGGAAGGTTAGAAAAATAAAATAAAGAAACAGGGCTGACCTTCATCAACCCATCCTAACTTTAGCGGCGGCGTATGCAACTTGTTCCAAGAAACTCGATTGCCTGTTGCATGAACTGACCGATGGCCTCCGTAGGATCATAGGTCACTTCGATTCCCATTGAGTCACACAGGAGATCTGTGATATCCTTTTGTTTTACAGGTGCTTGCATCATATTGGAAGTTAGGTTTAGCTGTGATGCACATCCTGCACAGTTTGTTACAAGATAATAGGCTCCCGTTTCAGTAGCCTCACCGATACGTTTCTGTCCGCAGTGGGCCACTGTTGGAAGATCATCGAATGCTGTTACAATACCACAGCAGAGAGCTTCTTCCCTGTTGTGTTCCATTTCCACGAATTCCACACCAGGGATTGCTTTTATCACATCTCTTGGGTAGTCGTAGGCATTGAACCATCGGGAAACATGACATGCATCATGGTATGTTACCTTCTTATCCAGTGGCTTGTCAAGCTTCAACTTGCCATCCTTGATAAGTTCATCAAGCAGGACGACCACGTGCTTTGTTTCAACATCCCAGTTAAGTCCGAGCATCTCTGCAACAGCAGAATACTGCTCTGTGAAGGTCGCAAAACATCCTGGACAGGAGAATATGAGAGTCTTGATACCTTTCTCGTTGATCAGGTTGATGTTTTTCTCAACAGCCTTTACAAAGTCCTCGGAGTATCCTCCAAGTGCAAGATAAAGGCCACAACAGATATCGTCCTGTTCTCCAAGATTAACAAGCTCAATATCTGCTTTCTCCAGGATCCTCACTATGTTCTGAGGCATGTTCTTGGTAACGGCAGATGACCAGCATCCGGGCCAGTAACCAATTGCCCCCGTTTCAGCCATCTTCATATCATCTGTCTTCCAATCAAGAGCTTCCTTAGGCAGTCCCCAGAAGTTTCCAGAATTGAGCACGTTTTGTCTTATCATGCCAAGACCGGTGTTCTCAAAATCCTTTTCACCCATGATGGTACGCAGGCTTATGAACTGGTGAGCGATGTTCAGGTCCGTCTGGCATTTGATATCACATTTCTTGCAGGTAGCACACAGGAACATATCGGTTGCGAGCTCCTCATCAAATTCAATTTTACCTTTGAGATATTCAGCAAGCAAGTACCACTTACCCCTTGGTGATTTGCTTTCCCAGGGATCTGCTTCATATACAGTACAGGTGGTCTTACAAGCTCCACACTGAGCGCAGATGAATGCGTCCTTGCCTATTTCCTCAGGCAATTTGTCAGCATACTTGTATTCCACATCCTTCCCTTCCATGATCTTACCGGCAAGGCTCATGAGGGATTTACCCTTACTAGCACCCTTCATGGCAATGGAAAGCTGTTTTATCGGAGAGTCCTTTTCGACCGAAGGTGGTAGGACCTTTCCAGGATTCATTATGTTTTCAGGATCGAATTCTTTCTTAAAAGCAACGATCCTGTTGAACAGGTCTTTACCCAGCAGCTCCTTTGACTCATCGGTGAAGAACATGCCTGTGGCCGTCAGTCTGCCACCGTGCTTCTTTGCAATATCTGCCACAATAAGCGAGGATGAGAATTTCAGTGGATAATTTGTTTTCCTCTCATCAGCCAGCATGAACCCCATCATGATAAACCTTTCAGGAGTTTCCATTATACCTTCAAAGACAAAATCACCTTTGAACTTCTTATCGACGGACTTCAGGAAATCAGCCATCGAATACGCAGGTACGATCAGTTCACTGGCTATCAATGAAGGACCAAGGCGCTTGAGCCTCATGGTGTAGAACCGTTGGTCCCACTCATGCATGGCAACGCTCTCAGGAAGAACTTCACCTTTATTGCGTCTGACAATATCTTCCACTTCGGATGCAACTTCGGCAGATGATCGTGGATGCACGAATTGTGCAAGATACTTGCCCTTTGGAAGAGTTGTATCGTTTGCAGCCTTCTGGCTCAGTTCCACATAGCTGGGAGTCTGTATGCTCACTGACCAGACACGTGTTCCTGCTTTTCGGATTTCATCTAGTGCTGCCTGCAATTTCTTTTCATTATCGAATGCTGCAAGGATTGGAATGTGCTCTTCGTCCTTTTTCACATTGAATGTGATTCTTGTGATAATACCTGTAATACCCTCAAGTGAATAGACAAGGTCAAGATCATCTCCTTTCATTACCTTCAGGTCACCCTGTGGATCGACCATTTCAACGGAAACGATGTTGTCCCGGAATGTACCGTACTCATAACTGCCAATCCCACTACCACCCTGAGCAACCCATCCGGCAACCGTGGAAGTTGGAGCACTGCTTGGATACAGGCGCAATGTCAATCCGCTTCTTTTAAGCTTACCATCAAGTTCTGACCAGACCACACCTGGCTCAACCTCTGCGGTGAGACATTCAGGATCAATGAAAATTACATTTGCCATTCTGGCAAGATCGATTACAATTCCATTTGCAACAGGAACCGCACCGCCGAAACCACTGGATGCTGCACCTCTTGGAATGATAGGAACTTTATTCTCATTTGCAAGTTTTACAAGAGTAGATATCTCATCAGCGTTCACAGGCTGAACAACTGCATCAGGCATGGTAGCTATTGTCTTTTTTACGGAGTCAGGAATGACTCCCACATCATGAGAATATACCATTCTTTCAAGTTTACTGAAAGATACACGGTTCTCAAATATCTCTTCAAGCTGGCTTTTCAAACCATCGTTAATTCCATTATTGGTCATGGATCATCCCTCATTTTTCATGAATTCTAATATGCGTTTTACCCTATGATCTGCCAGATTCGTAACTGTGTTAACAATAAAAATGTTGGAATTGAATTTATATAACCTAACCTCCTAATGTATCGTAAAAACGTAAAAAAACGCAATGGCTTTGCGATAAACAAAGGCATTAAAATTCATCAGGGCTTTAAAATAACATAGAGCCAGATCAACATATATAATGGAATGAAATTAAATAGAATTGCAAACAAATACCATCCACATTACATTCAGGAAAAGATCAAAAATGCAAGCTTCGCTTATCGATACAATCTTTCTTTCAGAGAAAAGGAAAAACTTACTTCTGCTTCTAATGAACGGACCGAAGGATATCGATCAGATAAAGGAAGTACTCGACGTTACAGCCAGCGCCATGCTCCCGCAGATCAAGAAGCTGAGAAAACTTGACCTTATTGAATATGATGACAAAGTTTATTCATTGACAGAAGCTGCAAGGATGCTTGTCACAAAAATGGAGCCACTTCTTGGTACTATTGAAGTTCTCGAAGACAATTATGAGTACTGGATGAGCCGGCACCTGAGCGATATTCCAGAGGAATTTCGCAACAGAATATGGAATCTGAAAAAATGCGAGCTCAAAAAGCCTGATATGATCTATATTTTTGAACCTCCAAAAGAATTCAATGAAAGCCTTGCAAAGTCTGCAAGCATTGAAACTCTTGCTTCCTTTTTCCATCCACAGTGCCCTCATAACTATGCCATGCTTGCCAAACGAGGCATCAATATAACACTCATACTCACAAAACCTGTGTTTGACAGGATGAAACAGGATAGTGAAAAGGACCTGAGGACAATACTCGAATCGGACAGGTCAGAACTGTTCATTTTGAAAGAAGATGTGCCAATAGGATCGATATCGGTCACTGATAATCTTTTCATGATAACACTATTCAACAAAGAAATGGTGCTTGACCACCTGAAACTTACAAGCTATGATCCGGAATCTCTGCAATGGGGATCAGAACTGATAGAGCATTTCAAGAAACTATCGATACCTGTTGAAAAAGAAAAAATGCTTCAGGAAATTACTAAATAAGCCAGTCAACCTTATCGACATTCCTGGAAAGTCTGATAAAGTATCACAGATCATTATTTTATATGATCTGGTTCCTTTTTGCTGTCCTGGGTGCTTTTTTTGACGCCACTTACTTTATGTTGGTCAAGAAAATGCTCAAAGAGGTTGACCAGTATGTTCTTGGGGTCGGAACTTTCTTCTTTGCTTTTGTCATCCTCTTCACCATTTCCTAGTTCAAGGGATTTCCAGACCTTGGAGATGCTTTTTTTTATTCTGTTTTCTCAACCACACTGCTCAACGTCATAGCCGTTGTTCTATCATACAGGGCACTGAAGATCACAGACCTTTCACTGACCGTCCCGATGATCTCCTTTACACCTGCTTTTCTGATATTAACATCATTCATCATGCTTAGTGAATTTCCCTCCTCACAGGGTATTTTCGGGATAATGCTGATCGTTGCTGGTTCTTATGTACTGAATTCTACCACTGACCAGCAAAAGCTGCTAGACCCGTTAAGGGCGATCTTCAGGAACAGAGGTTCTCTCTACATGCTGATCGTTGCGTTCCTGTTCAGCATCTCATCGAACTACGACAAGCTGGTCGTTCTAAATTCAGATATCTTCTTTGGCACATCGATCGTATGTTTACTGATCAGCGTAACGTTCCTTGTAATCTCCCTATGCAAAAGGCCCGACAACATAAAGATCGCATACGTCAACAATCTGCCCGCTTTCATCCTGATAGGCATGGTGATAACCCTGATCGCTGTATCAGTAAATATTGCATTGAGCATGCAGATAGTCCCATACGTCATTTCCGTGAAACGATTTAATGCATTGTTCAGTGTGGTATTCGGGATGCTGATATTCAAAGAAACAAATGTTCGGAGAAAAGGTTTTGGAGCCGCCATAATGGCACTTGGTGCAATTATAATATTCTTATTTTGAGCGTGAAGAGTAACAATTCTTCAGGATCAAGGACTATGTTGACAATGACAACATGATCGAAGATCATATTCTTGTCGTAATTTGTTATCTGGCAGGTCATCGATAGCATGTCTTAGAAGTAAATCCTGAAAACCTATTTGAAAAACTCCCACATCACTTCCAAACAATAATAAATACTTGAAGTTGACATATATTATATTAAGATTATCTGTGGGAGATAGGAGTATGCCAACAATTGTAGAGAAAGGCAATTCGAACGGGGATAGCATCAAACTGAAGGTAGCTGAGGCAACTCAGGAAGATGTTGGAAAAGGCATCGTGCGCATCGATCCGGTGCACAGAGAGAAGATTGGTATTGGAGAATACGGAGTTCTAGAGATCGAGGGAAATCGTACAACATCTGCACTTGCGATAAACACTAATCCTGCAGATTCCGGGCTTGATATTATCCGAATGGACGGGCTTATACGTGCAAACGCGAAGATCAGCATCGGGGATTATGTAGAGGTCAGAAAAGCAGACTGGAAGGAAGCAATTAATGTAAGTCTCGCACCTGTGAGCAAAGGGATGCACATTTCAGCCTCAAGTAACATCCTTGCATCCGTTTTCAGGAACAGGACAGTCTCAAAAGGGGATTTCATCTCTACCACACATTTCAGAAGATCAAAGGAAAGCCCTGCACGAAGCATGATGCTTGAGGACATGTTCAGTGACATTTTTGACCTATCGTTCGGTCTGGGCGAGATCAAGATGCAGGTGGTCTCAACATCCCCAAAGGGTATTGTCAAGATCACTGAAATGACAGAACTTCAATTACTACCCGAAGCGGTAGAGCTCCCGCCGGAGCAGTCGATACCTACTGTAATGTATGAAGACCTTGGAGGTATCAAGCCAGCTATTTCCAAAGTAAGGGAAATGGTCGAGTTACCGTTGAAGCACCCGGAGCTATTTGACCGGCTGGGCATAGAACCGCCAAGGGGTGTGCTGCTACATGGCCCGCCCGGGACCGGCAAGACCATGCTGGCAAGAGCGGTTGCTAATGAATCAGATGCTTATTTCGTATCCATCAACGGTCCCGAGATAATGTCAAAATACTATGGTGAATCCGAGCATCAGATACGTGAGATATTCGATGATGCCGAGAAGAATGCACCAGCCATCATATTCCTTGATGAGATCGATTCCATCGCACCGAAGAGAGCAGAAGTTACCGGGGAGGTCGAAAGGAGGGTCGTCTCACAGCTTCTTTCATTGATGGACGGCCTGAAGGAACGCAAGAATGTCATAGTTATTGGTGCAACCAACCGTCCGGAAGCTTTAGACATGGCACTGCGCCGTCCCGGAAGGTTCGATCGTGAGATAGTACTACATGTACCGGATCAGGACGGTCGGCTGGAAATATTCCAGATACACACCCGCGGAATGCCACTTGCAGATGACGTGGATCTTAAGACACTGGCTGAAACCAGTTATGGTTTTGTGGGAGCGGACATTGCAGCACTTTGTCGTGAAGCGGCAATGAGCTCGCTCAGGAAGGTCCTCCCCCAGATCAATCTTGAAGAAGAACACATCCCGGACGAGATCCTTGAAAAGCTGAGCGTCACCTTAGAAGATTTCAAAGTAGCACAGAAGGATGTGGAACCCTCTGCAATGCGCGAGATCATGATCGAGACGCCAAATGTGGGATGGGACGATGTTGGAGGACTGGAAGATGTTAAGGAACTTCTCAAGGAAGCTGTAGAATGGCCTCTTAAAAATCCGGAATCATTCCAGCGTATCGGAGTGGAAGCTCCAAAGGGAGTATTGCTCTATGGACCACCTGGAACCGGTAAGACCATGCTGGCAAAAGCCATCGCACATGAATCCAATGCTAATTTTATAACCTCAAAGGGAAGTGACCTGCTTTCAAAATGGTATGGAGAATCTGAAAAGCACATCTCAGAAATGTTCGCCCGTGCACGTCAGGTAGCACCATCCATCGTTTTCCTTGATGAGCTTGATGCGCTTGCACCCATACGCGGAGGAGCAATGGGAGAACCACAGGTTACTGAACGTATCGTGAACCAATTACTCTCGGAACTTGACGGTCTTGAAGAACTCCATGGTGTTGTGATCGTAGGTGCTACGAACAGACCTGACATCATCGATCCGGCACTTCTCCGCCCGGGAAGATTTGATGAGCTCATACTTGTACCTGTGCCTGACCTGCCCACCCGGCGTAAGATCTTTGCGGTCCACACTAAAAAGATGTCACTTGCAAGTGATGTCAATATAGAGGAACTCGTGACTTCAACAGACAAATACACCGGAGCCGATGTTGCTGCGGTCTGTAAAAAAGCAGGACGCTTTGCCCTTCGTGAAGACCTCATGGCAAAAGAGGTCTCACAAAAACACTTCCTGAAAGCGATCGCTGAAACGGGAACATCTGTCACCTCTGACACCATGAAATATTACGAGGACCTTAAAGGCGATCTGAAGACAAAGAGGTCCAGAGAGATAGAAAGCCCGGTCTATGGTTAATGATAGATACCTGAGTACTGCTTGATGGATAGTTCATACCAGATAGCTGGTTGAAGGCAGCTGATGTTAATGGAATATCAGTTCAGGTTATAAGTTCTAAGAACAATAAACTATTGTACCTATTGGAAATTACCATAGGTCACCTGCCAATCAGAGAATTGATATGATACTGGCCATTCCATTTTGATAAAGGAAAACGATTACTTGAATTTAGCATAAGGGAAGATCAGGAAGTGCAAGTTTGATAGAAAATAAAATCGAAAGGATCCATGCGGATAGTGCAATGACCTGCTCATTATGCATGCAGGAAATGGAAACCCTATATGATCACCTTGCCATGTCAACAGAAGAGATCGACCTGCTAGACATGCCAAAACGTTCTTTTACAGTACATTTCCCCGTGCGCATGGATTCCGGAAGAATGAAGATGTTCATCGGTCACAGGGTTCAATACAATGACTCCAGAGGTCCCACCAAGGGAGGAATAAGGTATCATCCGGATCTTACCATTGAATATCTTCAGGATCTTGCTTTTCTGATGACCATAAAATGTGCTCTTGTTGACATACCATTCGGTGGTGCAAAAGGCGGCATCGTGACCAATACCAAAGAACTCAGCCGAGGCGAACTTGAGAGGGTTACCAGAGCATATATTCGGGAGATCGCTGACTACATCGGACCATTGAAGGATATCCCTGCACCCGATGTGTATACCGATGAACAGATCATGGTATGGATACTCGACGAGTTCGAGAGGATAAAAAGGGAACATACGCCTTCAATTGTTACCGGAAAACCTATAGAATTAGGAGGAAGTCAGGTAAGGAAATATTCCACATCTCTTGGTGGCGTCTACATACTTGAAGCAGCTATGGAAAAAGCTAAAATGGACAAGTCCAAGCTTTGTGTTGCCATTCAGGGATTCGGAAAAGTAGGATTGAACGCTGCACGCATACTCCATGAGAAAGGATTCACAATATGTGCAGTAAGCGACTCCAGTGGTGGAATATTCAAAGAGGAAGGTCTTGACATTATGGAGGTCATAGACCACAAATACAGGACCGGAAGCGTGATAGATTTCCCGGAGAGCAGGAATATAACCAATGACGAATTGCTGGAATCCGATTGTGAAATACTCATCCCGGCAGCTCTTTCAAAACAGATCAAACGCGAGAACGTTCATGACATAAAAGCAAAAATAATCCTTGAACTTGCCAATGCCCCTATTACAATGGATGCAAGTCGAATATTACTTGACAAACATGTGATAATTATACCTGACATACTTGCTAATGCAGGCGGAGTTGTGGTCAGTTATTTTGAATGGATACAGAATCTTAGCCAGGATTACTGGGAAGAGGATAAAGTTCTGGAAAGGCTACAGCAGAAAATGATAACTGCGTTTGATAAAGTATATGAGATCTGCATGGAACAAGATTGCAGTATGAGGCGAGCAGCATTACAATTCTCAGTTCGCAGGGTACTGTACGCTGAGAGACTCCGTGGGAATCTTTAATTATATTCATCCCCACATTCATTTTTGGTATTAAATTCCATTCTTTATTCCACTTTTTTCTCCATACACTGCAATTAAATACAAATAAAGACCATTTAGAGTGAAAGATCGTTAACTCATTAAATTAAAATGATCGAATACTTGAAGCAGCCGGTTCCAGTTAATGAACAAGACTTTGAACTAATGACCGAATTCATGGATGATCAATTATGGGAATAATCGACAAAAACCAAAGTATTATAAGTGAGATAGCAGGATTTGCATTCTTCATTGCCAGCATAAGCAATTTCCTTGGCATTAACATACCAGTTCTGTCCAACAGTGGCCTTACACTCACTCAAAATATAATATTATTAATTCTTGGAGTATATCTGATGACCTACAAGATACTTTCAAGAGGACTGGCTGCTCGAGCCAAAAGTAAGTAAATTAATCCATTTTTTCAACATGCAATGATACTCAGAAAGATAAGTCTATGAGGATCATTTCCTTTTTCCAAATGAATTTTGCATTGACATAAAACAGATTCAAGAGAATTTGATACTTTGGAAAACTACTTTTTTATAACAGCAATGATGTATTTTTAAAAAAAATTGAGAAAAACAAAAAAATAAAATGTAAGATGTCTTATTTTCTTCCTATGAAATAATATACAGCAGCACCAAGGATACCGAATACAAGTGCGACAAGTATCCATACAACTTTCATTGCACCGCTTAATCTCTTATTCTGTGTCACTACATCGTAGATAACCCAGATAACTGACAATAGTACCAAAAGACCCCATATGGCGTCGAGCATTTTTTAACCTCCACGATTAGATTGACATGATTAATATATAACATTTTGCTAGAAAAGGCCTCAAAAACCATAACAGGCTACCAACCTACTTCCTTTTATACCATACATCATAAATAAATGAATATATGGCACCTTCGGACCATCCAATTAAGCGCCAGCTTTACGTCCTTTCCATATCCAAACTATTCAAGGACCTTGCTACTGGAATGCTGGTGTTCATAATACCTTTGTACGTTGCGAATATGGACTCCCTGATATTGCAGGATATGCCGGCAGTTCTAAAAGCAGGGCTTGCAACAACTGTATTCGGACTGGCGAACTCTATTTCCCAGCCATATATGGGAAGATTAAGCGAACGGCTTGACAGGAGAAAGCTTTTCCTGACCATTGGTTACATGGTCTTCGCAATTATCTGTTACACCTATGCCACTTCAGGCTATTTTGAATCAATACTTTTCCTCAGGATAGTTCAGGGAATTGCAATCGGTGCAACCATTCCTGCCATCGTTACAATGGTCACACACTTGTCAGCTTCAACGGCCAGGGGGCAGGCAATGGGCATATACTCCAGCCTCAGGGGTGCATTCTTTGGAATAGGTTCAATGGTCGGCGGTGCTGTTGTGACCTACTATGGATTCGTTGCCGGATTCTACATCAGTGCAGCCCTTGTTCTGTTGAGTGCTATCCTCATAGTCCTCTTTGTGAAAGAAACAAGAGCACCTGAGACCAAATACCCGGAAGAGGAATCACCTGACGGACCTGCCATCATCAGGATACTTGCCATTGCCATGTTCATGATGCTTGTAGGTATAATGCTCATTCTTTCCCTCTTGCCTGCCTATCAGACAAGGCTTGAAGCAACCGAATTCCTGCTCAGCATAGCACTATCTGCCTACGTGATCTCAAGGATAGTGTTCCAGGTACCCATAGGTATCCTCTCGGACAGGTTTGGAAGAAAGCTTCCCATAATTGCAGGCATCTTCTTTAACGCAATAATAGTATATGGCCTCGGCCACGTTGATACCATAAACTCTCTGATCCTGTTGAGATTACTACAGGGTATAGCCATGGCAGCAGTTGAAACACCCCTACTAGCTCTGGCAGTGGAACTCTCAGGAGAGAAGAAGGTAAGCAGCAAGGTGAGCACCATAACCAGTGCACAGGCTGCAGGAGTAGCAATGGGACCACTGATAGGTGGAGTTTTTGGAGGATATGTCAGTTTTGAAACACCATTCCATATCAGCAGCCTGCTGATCATCCTATCAGGAATATTAGTATGGGCTGCATTAAGGAAGAGCAGTTATAATACTGGAAATACTGGAAATCCCGGGATCAATTGAAAAGCAGAAAGCTCAAGAAAGATCTTCATTCACTTTCAAATGTGCCTCAAAGGTCCTCACGACCAATGGATTAACAGGAACACCTTCCAATCCGATCTCTTCCAGAACCTTTTCCCATGAAATCGATGAGAATTTCTGAACAGCCTCATGAACCTTTTTGACATATTCAATTCCCTCATCGATAGCTTTGTAGGTATCTTCACCCTCAATCGGATCATCCCACGAGGACAAAAGTACCTTCATATCAGGTATATCCCGAAGTTTCCTGAGGGATGAGAGAACTTCTGTAACATCATCATAGATCGGAATATCCCCTACCAGAGGAATAGCATCACCGGAGAACAGAACATTGTCAGAAGATAACAGTAATGAGATCGAACCTTTAGAGTGACCCGGAGTGTGAATTACTTTCAGGGACAGACCCTCACCAAGATCGAATACATCCCCATTTTCAAGCACACGATCCACTTTCACTGGACCACCTGCAAGGGCATGAAAATTAGGAATTGGACGTTCACCGAACTGGATATCAGGATGTTCTATCCACCCTACTGCATCCCTGTGGGCAGCAACTTCGCATCCTGTTAATTCCTTTATCGCAGGAGTAGCACCTATGTGATCCGCATGGGAATGCGTCTGTACTATCAGTGAGATATCCTGCGGATCCCTGCCTGTCTTTTTCATGTAGTCGAAGATAACATTATCTGAAGATGCAACACCACAGTCCACAAGGCAGACATTCTTCCCATAAATTAGATAAGCATACACGAAACGCTCTACCACAATACCTGAGTCGGTGGTAAGGCTAAAAGGTACTTTAATGGCATGAACATGTTCTGTTACCTGCATGTATGACCCCTGTTCATTTCTTTGCAATAACGGTTATCCAGTTGTTTTCCGGAACTTCATCGACCTCAACAGAAGAAAAACCTGCACTTTCAAGCATATCCCTGTAATCCTGAGGTGAGAAGATGTTCATGCCACCCACTTCAGTGAAAGGTGTGTTCCTTTCCTCAAAGTTGCTATGCTCGTACATCTCATTGACTATCAGAAGTATGCCACCATCTTTGAGCACACGCCTGACCTCTTTGAGGTCCCCCACGATATTCTGCCAGAAATAGCATGTCTCAAAAGCTGTGACAATATCGAACATGTCATCGGAAAGCGGCAACTCTGAAACAGAGGAATGTATTATGGTGACATGTTCACTGTCGACCGCATTCTTGTTCAGCTCGGTGGCAAGCCCCACCATTTCACTGGAATGGTCGACACCATAAACTTTACCAGCCTCTACAAGGTCCGCAAGGATACTCACAGCACGTCCGCCACCACAGCCAACATCAAGTATCCATGAATCCGGTTCAATGGAGATATGGCCAATACCCCATTTCCATAGTTCATAATGGTGCTCGTTCATCTCAAGACCAACTTTTTTCCCATCTTCACCTGAAGGATTTGCATGAATCCTCACAACGTCCTCGATATCCAATCACATCAACTCCACATAAACAATCGGCATAAGCAATAATTCAAAGTAATTTCCATCCATCACACAGAGATATATTGCCCCTGTAGATAATTTCCCGACCCTCATAGTTGAATACCAGGGGGCATACATTAACGCCCACATCCATCGCATCCCTGAAAGCAGCTGCAAGATCAGGATCAATAACTTCGTTCGGTGCGAAGCATTGTGCATTAGGCCTGAATATCAGTATGATTAGAAGTGCTTCATCACCACCACTGACCGCCTTTATCAGTTCTTCAATATGCCTTCTACCCCTAGAGGTCGGTGCATCGGGAAATATTGCTTTCCTGTCATTAATAAGAGTGCAACCTTTTACTTCCACCCATATCTTCGTATTACCTTTTACCAGAAGAAAGTCCAGCCGGCTATCCCCGAACTTCTGCTCAGCTGCAACTGAATCCAGCCCTTCAAGGAAAGGGGATACCTCGTTCCTTATAGCCCATTCCGCGATCTTGCGATGGAATGCTGAATTGATCAGGATCCAGCCATCATCAGCTTTAGCGGCAATGACATCCCAGCCGGTCTTCCGGTTAGTATTGGCAGCTTTTTTCAGAAGCAGGTCATTGCCTGCATAGAGAAGGTCCTCAAGTCTTCCCGGATCATGAATGTGGACCTTCTCTTCCTGCACATCAGCAGGAGATCCGGAAATTGAACTTATATCCACAATTCCCAGGAACCTGTTAGGTCTTGACATTAATTTTGCTTCGGCATCCCATGGGATCTCTATTACCACTTCTTTTTCAGGCATCATTTGGTTTCCTGCATTAAAAAAAAGAAAGGGAAGATCAATTATTATCCGCGATAGCTCCACCTACAACAGCACCGATAATTCCGAATATCGCAGTGTAGATGACAATTACGAATGTAATAAAAAGACCTGATCCTGCCAGAATAGCACCCAATACCGGAATATCTGCAAGCAGAAGTGCCAGAGCACCTGAAAGCATGAATCCGGGAATAGCTGCCAGTAAAGACATCAAAACACCAACTTTGAAGCCACCGAAAGCACCTTCGGAAGCAACATATCCACCGATAAAACCTCCAAAGAAAGGAGAAAGTGCATTCACCAGCGGTACCATATAGAGAATGACTGTACATATCAGTCCAATAATTGCTCCTTTTATAATATTCATAAGAACGTATCCTGTTACTATATATTTCAATATAACAGCTGAACATTTTATGTAGTTATCTATTGAACAGAAAATGCATGTTTATAAGTTTAGATCGTTTTTTTTAGCATATTAAAATAACTTTTCGTAGAATGTTTACGCCGTTAACATTTAAATAGTATAATGATAATTAGCGAATACTGAAAGACACTATTAAATCCTATTTGAGAATGTCTTTGAGGAAAAACGAATACTACCACCAATTTGAACCTGATGCTGGGATTCCTCAGTATCAGGATTCATACCTATTTTTGTATATACAATATTTTGTTCAGAACTATCAGAAATTGTATTTGACCCGATCAATTTCACTATCATGAACTTTTTTATCCATTTTAAATTTTGAGATCGAACTGGAATCCAAAAAGTATAACCTTCAAAACAACAATTACTGCTTCATGGATAAACAGAAAGAGAAAAAGTACCACCTTCACATTTATCACGCCCGTCAGTGCGATCCGAAAAAATGCACCGGCAAAAAGATGGCACGATTTGATCTTGCACGCCTTTTCGACAAGGTCCAGAAGATCCCACGCGGATCCATTCTACTCGACCCAATGGCAGAACAGGCACTTTCCCCAGCAGACAGCAACGAGCAGAACATAACTGTACTTGATTGCTCCTGGGAAACCGTTGAGGAAGTATTCCCACAACTTTTAAGGTTGCAGCTTAAACACCGTGCACTTCCTTATCTTGTAGCTGCCAATCCTGTGAATTTCGGGAGGCCTTTCAAACTCAATTCCGTTGAAGCATTTGCAGCAGCCCTTTACATACTTGGTAATAAGGAACAGGCAGAGGAGATCCTTTCAAAGTTCAACTGGGGACATAGTTTCCTTGAGGTTAATAAAGAGCCGCTTGAAGATTATTCCAAAGCAAAAGACAGCAAGGACATCATCAGGATCCAGGGCGAATACATCTAAACGGCAAAAAAGGAATTTGATACATTGATACAGATCGGAGTCATTGGCGCAGGTTCATGCGATAAGAGAGTAGCCAAGTTAGCCGAAACCGTCGGTGCTGAGATCGCAAAGAACGACGCAATACTCATTTGCGGAGGCCTGGGTGGTGTGATGGAAGCTGCAGCAATGGGATGTAAAGCAGAAGGCGGGCAGACCATAGGCATACTTCCGGGAAACAGGAAAGAGGATGCGAACGCGTATATTGATCTTGTGATCGTTACTGCAATGGGACATGCAAGAAATGCGATCATTGCACAATCATGTGATACACTGATAGCCGTAGATGGAGAATACGGCACACTTTCAGAGATAGCGCTTTCTCTAAAAATGGGAAAGCCGGTCGTAACACTGGAATCAAAATGGGACGTAGAAGGAGCATGGGTCGCAGCAAGCCCGGAGGATGCTGTTAAGATCGCATTGGGGCTATTTTTGACAAGGTAACAATACTTTAATAGTATAATAAAGATAGTTGATTAGGGATCAAATTGTGGTGCTATACTACAATTTATGATCTACACAAATTAATGGGGGAGATCAAATATGACAGATATTGAAATAGATACCAGAGGAGAAACATGCCCAGTACCTCTTGTAGAATGCCGCAAAGCTTTGAAGAAGGCATCCGAAGGAGATGAGGTCACAATTCTCGGAACGCATCCCGCATCAAAAAAGGAAATACCAATGGCATGCAAAGCACTTGGGCTTGAGATCATTGGTGTTGAAGAAAAAGATGAGGAATGGAAGATAAAGATACGCAGGTAACGTTTGGGGGTTACTATGACCGATACTGCAGAGACTACCGATAAGGCTGTCATTATTGTCCATAGTGGGGATATGGACAAAATATACAGCGCTCTTATAGTTGGCAATGGGGCACTTGCAATGGGAATGGATGTTTCCATGTACTTCACTTTCTGGGGACTTCAGAGACTTAAAAAAGGTGGACTTGAAAAGGGACCCCTTTCAAAGATGCATATGCTGGGACTTGGAAAGTGGATGATAAACAAACGCATGAAAGCAGCAAACGTAGCTTCTCTTGAAAAGCTCATGAACGACTACAAGGAACTGGGCGGGAAAATACTTGCCTGTGAGATGACCATGGAGATCATGGGAGTCAAAGCCGAAGAGCTGCGAACCGAGTGGATCGATGAGTATGGTGCAGTAGGCACTTATGTCAACGAAGCCAGAGATGCGAAAATAACATTATTCATTTAAATAAAAGTAACAAGGGGAGTGTGAACTGAAATGACAGGCTACCGATGTAATGTCTGTAACGTTTTTGAATACAATGACGAAGAAGGAAATGCTGAAATGGGCATCGCTCCAGGAACAAAACCTGAAGATTTCCCTGATGACTGGAAATGTCCGATATGTGGTGCAGATAAGAGCCACCTGATGCCAGTTTGATATTTTTAGATATTATTAAGCTTTATCTTTTTTTAACACAGCAAAGGGGTGTGCTTTTAGGATGAGCGAATACCGATGCAACGTCTGTGGTGCTTTTGAGTATGATGATACAAGGGGAGACTCGAACACCGACATAAAACCCGGAACAAAGCCGGAAGATTTCCCTGACGACTGGCGCTGTCCGATATGTGGTGCTGACAAGAACCACCAGATGCCTGTTGAAAAAGAAGAGATCGAGGAGATCACTTCAGAAGAGATAGTCACCTGTCCGAAATGTGGTACAAAAAGTAAGATCACAGTATCAGAATTTGGAAAAATAGACATCAGTGGTTATCTTGGAGAATGGAGAAGAAACTCTGACACTACTGAAAGCTACATGGAAGACATCCACAAAATCTCTGTTAGTGGTGAATCCATACTCGAACCGATGAGGACAAAGCAGGATGTGGTTTCATGGAATGACATCCTTATTAAAGGGGCGCAGCTTGCAAAGATGCCTCTTAACGAGGATGAAGCTGTCAACACTAACACCGTCATTGGCCCAAAAGCAAAGCATCCACTTATTATTGAAACTCCCGTGTTCATTACCCATATGTCATATGGCGCATTATCCAGTGAAATTAAACAGGCCCTTGCAATGGGAAGTGCTGCTGTAAAGACTGCAATGTGCTCAGGAGAGGGCGGCATCCTTAAAGAGAGCATGGAGAAAGCCCACAAGTATATTTTTGAATATGTGCCTAACAAATACAGCGCCACCGAAGATAATCTCAAAAAGGTGGATGCTATCGAGATCAAGATCGGACAGTCCGCAAAACCTGGCATGGGCGGACACCTGCCCGCTGAGAAGGTAACACACGAGTTGGCGGAGATCAGGGGATTTCCGGAAGGTACAGATATCGTAAGTCCTGCTCATTTTGATGATATCCGAAGCAAGGACGACCTGAAAGCAAAGGTTGACTGGCTCAGAGAGACCTCCGGAGGCAAACCTATCGGCATCAAGATGGCTGCAGGCAATATCGAAGCTGACCTTGAAATTGCTGTTTATGCAAAGCCCGACTTCATTACCATCGATGGCAGACCGGGGGCGACTGCTGCTGCACTCAAATTTGTTAAGAATGCAACATCCATACCTACAATATTTGCTCTTTACCGTGCAAGGAAATTCCTGGATGAGAAGGGCATAAAGGATATTTCCCTTATCATTACAGGTGGCCTGCGTGTATCTTCCGATCTTGCAAAGGCACTTGCACTTGGTGCAGATGCCATTGCCATAGGTACAGCAGCACTCATGGCGTGTGCCTGCCAGCAATACAGGCAATGCGATACCGGAAAATGTCCGGTCGGTGTCACAACACAGGACCTAGAACTTCGTTCCAGACTTAAGATCGATATTTCTGCAAAGAAACTTGAGAACTTCCTTAGAGTTTCCACCGAAGAACTTGAGAATTTCGCAAGGCTCACAGGAAATGATGATGTTCACAAATTAAGCATCAATGACCTTTGCACTACAAATTCCGAAATTTCAGATCATACCGAGATCGAACATGTCTGAGATCTGATGCATATCATAGAAAATAAGGTTATAAAGCAGGCCTATAAAATAAAAGCATAAAATAAACCCGGGGGGGTTATATCCGTTTAGAGAAAGACACACTTGGGGAAGTGGAAGTGCCTGAGGATGCCTATTATGGCCCTCAGACAACAAGGGCAGTTCATAATTTCAAGGTCAGCTGCCAGAGGCTGCCCCCTTCTTTTGTCAAAGCACAGGCTGCAATAAAGATGGCATCAGCACGTGCGAATATGGAAGCCGGAAAGCTTGATACCACAAAGGGAGAAGCCATAATCAGAGCTGCATCCGAGGTGAGAGAAGGTAAGTTCGATGACCAGTTCGTGGTAGATGCGTTCCAGTCAGGTGCAGGAACATCACAGAACATGAACGCAAACGAGGTCATTGCCAACAGGGCACTTGAGATCCTTGGGTTTGAAAAGGGACATTATGACATAATACACCCGAACGACCATGTGAACATGTCCCAGTCCTCAAATGATACAACACATACTGCGATTCACATTGCTGCTGTGGAGACCATTAATTCAGAGCTCATGCCTGCACTTGTGGAAATGCTGACAGTATTTGCTGAAAGGTCAGCTGAGTTCATGGAGATCGTCAAACCCGGAAGAACACATCTGCAGGATGCAGTGCCTGTTACACTCGGCCAGGAATTCTCCGGGTATGCACATATGCTTGAACTTGGGATCAAGCGGCTTGAAGTTGCAATTGATGGCCTATAGGAGCTGAACATGGGAGGCACTGCTGTTGGTACCGGGCTGAACACACCGGAAGATTTCGGACAGCTGGCAATAAAAGAGATGGAGCATATCACAGGCCAGGATTTTAGGCTGGCTCAAAATGCATTTGAAGCCACACAGTCTGCAGAAGCCATTCTCGGAGCATCGGGTGCACTGCGAAGTATTGCTGTGACCCTTATCAAGATCGCAAATGACCTACGTCTTCTTTCAAGTGGTCCGCGAGCAGGTATCGGTGAGATCAATCTCCCAGCAATACAACCCGGTTCTTCCATCATGCCCGGGAAAGTGAACCCCGTGATGGCAGAGATGCTTAACATGGCATGTTTCCAGATCATCGGGAATGATACAACAATAACAATGGCTGCACAGGGAGGACAGTTCGAACTCAACGTATTCACCCCTGTACTTGCCTATGATCTTCTTAGCTCAATAGAGATCCTCACAGGTGCATCGATCTCCTTTACAGAAAGGTGCCTTCGGGGGATCACTGTGAACAGAGAACGATGTGAAGAACTATCAAAGCAGAGCCTTGCTCTTGTCACCATACTGGCAACAAGCATAGGTTATGAGAAGGCGGCAGAGATCGCACATACTGCACACAGGGAGAATAAGAGCATAATCGAAGTGGTAAAGGATATGAACATAATGGATGTGAAAGACGTAGAGAAGCTTCTTGATCCCATCACCATGACAGGAGTGGGTAAATGATCACACATGATGTGATAGTGATAGGAGGCGGCCTTTCAGGCCTCAGATGTGCTATTGAACTTCATGAAAAGGGAGTGGATGTAGCCATCATCTCAAAGGTTCCCCCGATACGCAGCCACTCCGGAGCTGCACAAGGAGGTATCAATGCATCCCTTGGCTCCGATGACAGCTGGGAATCGCATGCATTTGACACAGTAAAGGGAAGCGACTATCTTGCCGACCAGGACACTGTTGAGATATTATGTAAAGAAGCCCCTGACAGGGTTCTTGAAATGGAACACTGGGGTACCAATTTCTCAAGGAAGGATGATGGTACCATAGCACAGCGTCCTTTTGGAGGTGCAGGATTTCCCAGGACATGCTATGCAGGGGACAGGACCGGACACAACCTTCTTCATACACTTCACGAAAGGGTCCTGCGTGCCGGCATCAAGGTCTACAGGGAATGGCTTGTAACAAAACTTGTGATCGAGGATGACAGATGTCTGGGTTTTGTAGCTATGAACCTGCTAAACTCCGAACTTGAGGTTTTCAAGACAAAAGCTACAGTACTTGCCACCGGGGGTTATGGGAGAATCTACGCGAAATCCACCAATGCCATCATCAACAAAGGTTTTGGGATAAGTCTTGCCTATCGTGCAGGAGTACCACTCCAGGACATGGAATTCGTACAGTTCCACCCCACAACATTATGGGGCACTAATATACTGATCACCGAAGGTGCAAGGGGTGAAGGCGGATACCTCTACAATAAGGACCATGAAAGGTTCATGAAAGACTACGCAGCCTCATCGATGGAACTGGCACCCAGAGATATCGTTGCAAGGTCTATCCAGCAGGAGATCGAGGAGGGAAGAGGATTCCCCGGAGGATATGTCCATCTGGACATCACCCACCTTGGGAAAGACCTTATCGAAGAAAGACTGGCAGGTATCAGGCAGATCTGTATCGATTTTATAGGCATTGACCCGGTCGAGGAACCAATCCCGGTACAGCCCGGACAACACTACTCAATGGGTGGAATCTGCTCGAACAAGGACGGAGCTACTCCTGTTAACGGGCTATATGCAGTTGGGGAATGTGCCTGCATAAGTGTTCATGGTGCAAACCGGCTGGGGGGAAATTCACTCCTTGACACCGTGGTCTTTGGACGAAGAGCAGGAGTGCATGCAGCAGAGTATGTTGCATCACTGAAAGAAGCGAGCGATGATCCTCTGAAACGGGCACTTGATAGTGAGAGAACTGCAATTTCTGAAATGATGGGGAAAGATGGAGAAAGCTATTCCAGCATAAGTCAGGAACTGAAACAGACCATGCAGGAGAATGTGGGTGTTTTCAGGGAACACGACAAACTCGAGCAGGCAGTCAGGGATATCAAAGATCTGGAAGAGAGAGCAAAATCACTGATGGTCAAAACAGAAGCAAAGGAATTCAACCTGGAACTGCTCAATGCCATCGAGCTTAAGGGTATGCTGGACCTGGCACATGTCATCGCATTAGGAGCATTGGTACGTGAAGAAAGCAGGGGTGCACATTACAGGACCGATTTCCTTGAAAGGGACGACAAGAACTGGTTAAAGCACACACTCGCCTATCCCGCACCGGAAGGTCCACGACTGGAATACAAAGATGTTAGTATAACGATCTTCCAGCCACAGAGGAGGACTTACTGATGATCAAGCTAAAGATCAGAAGACAGGATGGAGAAAAGGTCTGGTATGATCTCTTTGAGGTTGAGGACAAGCCGGGAATGAATCTGCTGGAAGCATTGTTCTATGTTCAGGAAAAACTTGATGGAAGCCTGACATTCCGGTACTCTTGCAGAGGTGCTGTCTGTGGAAGTTGTGGAATGCTCATCAACCGGGTACCAAGGTTAGCCTGCAAGGTACAGGTATCTGAACTGAGGAAGGAACCTACGAATGAAGGGAATCCGGAGGTCCTGATAGCTAACAAGAAGAAAGAAACAGACAATGATGAAATACTGATAGAACCACTACCTAACCTGGATGTCATACGTGACCTTGTGGTAAATATGGATCCGTTCTATTCCCTGCTGGAGACTGTAAGACCCTGGCTTGAGATGAAGAATGAGATTCCTGAAAAAGAGAACATCATGGATCAGGAGACACAGGTCAAGCTTGAACAATATACCAACTGCATCCTATGTGCAATATGCCACGGGTCATGCCCTGTTGCAGAAAGAGACAGGAAATACTACGGACCGGCAGCTCTTGCAAAAGCATGGCGTTTTGATTTTGACCCAAGGGAAAATGAATCCAATAGAAAAGAAAGGCTTGAAATCGTGGACTCAGAATCCGGCGTATGGGGATGTGACACTGTATACAAGTGTGTTGCAGTCTGTCCCAAAAAAGTGGCACCTACGTTAGGGATAAATGAACTTCGCAACAGGATAGATACAAATAAGAAAAAAGAAGAGTAAGTAAGGATTACTTCTCTTTGAAATTATTATAGAACAGGTATAGAAGGGGACAGGATTGGAAATAATAAAATATATTACATCATTTCAACAGGAACATATGATCGGGAACTAGTATGCGAGAATATTAGTGTGACACAAAACTTTTTATTATATAAAGATTTTCAACACCTGATATACTCATTATAGTTTCACTGGTAACGGCAAGACGTTCCATATATTTATAAATCGATAATACCGGAGTTTTCGATGCATCTTATCATAGCAGAAAAACACATTGCGGCCAAGAGGATAGCAACTATCCTTGCCCCGAAGAAACCAAAGCAGGTACGTGTCAGCGGAATGGATACCTACGAGTTCAATGCTGATGACAGGACCGTTGTTATGGGGCTTAGTGGACACATCGTCCAGCTGGACTTCCCTAAAGCATACAACAACTGGCAGAAAGTAGAGTCAAGAGAGCTCATCGATGCTGAGGTCATCACCACACCCACACATGTAAAGATCGTGAGTGCACTTAAAAAGCTGGGAAAGGAAGCAACACACGTTACCATTGCTACTGACTACGACCGGGAAGGAGAACTTATTGGTGTAGAAGCGCTTGAGATCATCAAGAAAGTGAACCCTGAAGTAGACTTTGACCGTGTATTCTACAGTGCGATCACAAAGAAAGAGATAGATGATGCTTTTGCAAACCCTGCAGCTATTGATTTCAATCTTGCTGATGCAGGCCATTCCAGACAGGTCATCGACCTGGTATGGGGAGCATCGCTCACAAGATACCTTTCCATTTCAGCAGGCAGGCTGGGTAAACTTTTCCTATCTGTAGGAAGGGTACAATCACCGACCCTTGCACTTATAGTCGACAAGGAGAAAGAAAGGCAGGCTTTCATCCCAAAACCATACTGGGAAATTTTTGCCACCCTCAAGGATGAGAAGGGTGAACTCTTCAACATCCAGCACAAGACCCTGAAGTTCTGGGACAAAGCAGAAGCAGAAAGGGTAATGGACATCATAGGTGACAATGCAACCGTTACTTCGGTCGTCAGATCAAAGAAGACAGACAAGCCTCCCACCCCGTTCAATACCACCGAATTCATAGGCGCTGCAAGTTCCATCGGTTATAGCGCTGCCAATGCCATGAGGATCGCAGAATCACTTTATACAAGCGGTTTCATTTCATATCCGAGGACTGACAACACGGTCTATCCGGCATCTATCGACCTGAGAGAACAGATCGAGATCTTCAAGAAAGGTACTTTCAAGGAATATGCCGAAAAACTGCTTGCCAAGGAAAAACTCGTTCCGACCCGTGGTAAGAAAGAAACCACAGATCACCCTCCTATCTATCCTGCATCACTTGCAAAGAAGAGCGAGCTCAATGAACAGGAATGGAAGCTTTACGAACTTGTGGTCAGGAGATTCTTTGCGACCTTTGCTGAAGAGGCCGAATGGGAGACCCTTAAGGTAAAGTTCGACATTGAAGATGAGGAATTCAAGGCAAACGGTGCCAGACTTCTTCACGCAGGATGGAGATGGTACTACCCATACAATGCACCACAGGATAGGCTGCTTCCTGCTCTTGAAGAAGGTGAGGTGCTCACTATAAAGAGCAAAGAGATGACGTCAAAGGAGACACAGCCACCCGGAAGATATGGACAGGGAAGGCTCATAAAGCTCATGGAAGAGCTTGGACTTGGCACTAAAGCAACACGCCATGACATTATCAGCAAGCTATATTCAAGAGCATACGTCCACGGAAATCCGCTCCAGCCCACAAAAACATCCTTTGCAGTAGTAGAAGCTCTTGAGGAATATGCTCCTACTATCACAAGGCATGACATGACAAGCAAGCTGGAAGAGGACATGGACCGTATTGCAGAAGGCAAGGTCAATGAAGAGGATGTCCTGAGCGACTCAAGGAAGATGCTTGATAATGTATTTGCCGAACTTGAAGTCAATAAGGAGAAGATATCAGAATCATTGCGTGCCGGTCTTCGCGAAGACAAGGTCATTGGAGTCTGCAAAGAGTGTGGCTCAAAGCTTATAGTCAGACGCTCAAAGAGAGGATCCAGGTTTATCGGTTGTGATGGATATCCTGACTGTAATTTTTCATTACCACTTCCAAAGAGCGGACAGGTCATTGTTACTGATAAGACATGTGAAGAACACGGCATCAACCATATTAAGATCATAAATGCCGGTAAGCGTCCATGGGACCTTGGTTGCCCGCAATGTAATTTCATCGAATGGAAAAAGACACAGGAAGAAGAGAAAAAGAAGCTTCCTGAAGTTCCAAGACCTGAGAAGATACTGGATGTACCCGGTATCGGAAAGGTTACAGCTGAAAAGCTCAAAGATGCAGGCGTTTCAACTGTAGATGAGCTTGGTGAAGTAAACGCAATAGAACTTTCAAAAAGCACAGGAATTTCTGTCGGCAAGATCATGAAGTGGCAGGAAGCTGTTGCATAAATAAACAAAAGAAGGGATACAAATGAAACTGGGATTCAAAGGCGGTTGTAAGGAAGTCGGACGTTCTGCACTCTTGGTCAACGATGAGATACTGGTCGATTACGGGATAAAACCTGGAGAGACTCCGCTCTATCCTGTAGACCAAGTAGCTCCTAAAGCTGTCTTTGTTTCACACGGCCATCTGGACCACTGCGGTGCTGTTGCAAATCTCATGGACATGAAACCTGATGTGTTCATGACACCACCGACTGCAGATCTTGCACATATATTAGCAAAAGACACACTTGCAATATCAGAAAGAGAAGGAAGATCCGTACCTTATAGCGGCTGGGAGCTACAGCAGTTAACAATGAACACCCAAAAGGTGGATACAGGAATAGAATTCCATACACACGGTTACACTGCAGAGTTTTATAATGCAGGTCACATACCCGGCTCTTCAGCAATATATCTTGAAAAAGATGGGAAAAGCATTGTCTATACCGGTGATTTCAACACCCTTGATACAAGACTTGTACCGGTAGCCGATGAACTGCCAAAAGCAGATGCACTCATAACAGAAAGCACATATTTTAACGAGGACCACCCTTCCAGAAAGGAAACTGAAAGGGAATTCATCGACTCACTGAAGGACACACTGGACATGGGAGGCAATGTAATTATACCTGCTTTCGCCATTGGAAGAACACAGGAAATACTCATGCTTCTCAGCGACTATGGTATCCCATGCTATGTGGACGGAATGGGAGTCGGGATATACAAACTTCTGATGAACCATCCTGATTATCTGAAGAACCCGGCACACCTGAAACATGCATTTGATAATGCAACATTTGTCAAAGGCAGAAAAAGAGCAAATGTTTCACTTCATGGCTCCGTTATCGTGACAACTGCAGGTATGCTTAACGGTGGCCCTGTGCTTTACTATATCAACCAGCTCTACAAGGACGCGAAATCCAAGATTATGCTTACAGGCTATCAGGTAGAAGGCACCAACGGAAGAATGATGCTCGATACCGGCATCATCGACAACGATGGAGTTATCCAGCAGGTCCGCATGAAGGTCGAGCAGTATGATTTCTCAGCCCACTGCGGCGACCGTGAGCTAAAGCAGCTTGTGAAAGATTTCTGTGACAAAGGCGGAGAGAAGGTCTTCCCAATGCATGGAGAGAACGCAGCAGATTTCGCCACATGGGTCAATGAAGAGATCGGTGCAGAAGGATATGCTCCTGCCAACGGCGAAGATGTTATGATCTAAATTTCAAGGGCTTCACAGATTTTTCATAAGAATACATAATGGTTGCAGATATAATGTCTGCAATTTCATTTTTTTATCTTTTTTAATTCAAACTTCAAGTTCAGTCTAACATAAATGTATCATCACTTAACAGAACACAGCATCGCTTTAATAGATCAGGTAGTTATCCTGTTATAAAGCATCGGAAGCCTTTCCGGCAGTGAAGCCGCATTATCGATTATAGTGTACCCTACATCCGAGAAGATGGCATCCAGGTACTCTCCTGCTTCACTGTCAACAGTAATACAGAAGAAGTGCATCCCAAGTGCATTGCCCTCCTGTATTGCAACCCTTGTATCCTCAATGGCCATCTGCCCTTCATATTTGCCGTCAGCAAAACCAAGATCGTAAGGGTCGCCATCTGAAAGCAGGACAAGAAGCTTTATCCTTGCATCGATGTCCTTAAGCTTTGAGATGGAATGACGGATCGCAGCACCCAACCTTGTGTTCATTGCAGGTTCCAGAGCGCTTATCTTGCATTCCGCATCCTCTGAAAAGTGCTCGTTGAACTCCTTTATCGTATAGAATTCAACATCGGACCTGGTATTGCCGGAAAAAGCTGCAATTGCATACTTATCTCCTATGCTCTCAAGGGCCTGGGTCATGATGATAAGTGAATCCTTTTCCACATCGAGTATTCTACGGCCATTTTCCAGTTTCTTCCTCGTTGATGCACTCATATCCAGAAGGAAAAGAGTGGCAACATCCCTCTCACGCTTATCCCTTCTAATGTACAACCGGTCAGAAGGGTTGATACCGCACTTCCTGTCAGTAAAAGCCTCGATCAAAGCATCAAGATCAAAATCATCCCCATCCAGCTGCCTGCGTAATTTGCGGAAGGATTCCGGCTTCATCATCTTAAAGATCCGGTTAATCAGAGTGATCTCACGTGCATAATGTTCCCTGGCCTCAAGGTAGAATTCATTGTCACTTCCTGAAGGGGATACTTCATAGACAGTACACCAGTCGTTCTTATAGTCCTGCATACGGGAATCCCATTCATCATAACTGTAACTTCCAAGCACTTCCCAGTTCTTCGATCTTGCATATTCAGGACCTTTGCCCGGCCTGTCCTCAATGAGCTCTCCTTCATCCGGAAGGACGGTCTGAGGAATAAAAGATTCCATTGCATGCTCCGTAAATTCTTCACCACTAGTTTGAGTGGAAGAGGAAGAACCGACACCCATTCCACGATAGTCAAAATTCCTTATCGACTCATATTCCATTAATTTCAGGGGACCAAAACGATCAGTAAGCACGGTATAGATTTCGATAGTCGCTTCAAGTGAATCAAGTGTGGAGGAATCAGGTTTGAAAACATTATTTACAAGTATTTCATGAGAAATATCCAAAATTTCCTGGAGATCGCTCTCAATTTCAAATGATGGTTCGATACCTACAGAGTAAAGCAAAAAAGCTTCCATAAACCTTTCAATACCAAATTTATCTGGACTTCTGTTCTGTGAGATCTGCATTCTTACTTTTTCGAACTCCCGGAGCAATCCCCTGTAAAGGGATGTCGTCATGTGCTCCACCCTTGCATCTTCTATAATTCCCATTATGTCAGCAGCAATGAATGGAGCTGAAAGTTTCCCGATAACGAATGCAACTACGTTAGACTTAACAGCAGGATCAACTTCCATATCCTCAGGAAGATCCAAAATGTCAATACCAGTCTTTTCTAGCAGTGGCAAAAGATCCTTCAGCTCAAAGACCGAAGTTCCAAACTGGATGTGTCCCACTTCATGCATTACAGCCAACTTATAGATAGTGAAGTTCTCCTCGAAATCCCCATACCCTTTCACCGTAGGCTCCAGATAGATCGTCCTGCCGGAAACTATCGGATTAGGATACTTGCTGAACTCTCCTGACAGGAAACTCTTTGAACGTATTGTGAAATTTATGCCTGAGATTCCCACTGAATAATACTTAAGGACCCTTGACACGCGCTTAAGTGCCACTCCACTCATCAGTTTTTCAGCAAACTCCGTTGCACTCTTTGACCTCAGCGAAAAATAGGACCTGCCACTCCCACGATCCTCTTCAAAAATGGAAAGCCCTTTTTTCGCCCAGTCATCAAGCTCTGTTACATCGAGGTCCTTTAGCAATGCCGGGGAATTCCTGAAAAAACTGAATGCCATTTCTCTGTCGATTTTAAAGACTTCAAGACCCGTATGTACCCATCTTTCGATCTCCTTCGGATGTATATTGAGCAGCACATCTGACAGGATGGAAAAATATATTCCTGCAAGCATTCCATTATTTTCTGCCAGATGATTTGCATTACTGAATATTGTCGAATAGTATTTCCGATCCGTGTTCTTCAATACAGAAAGAGAATTGTGGAAATAGTTCGAGCCATAAAATGTTGAGCTCTGCGAAATGCTCTCCCCAATAAAGACCCACTCATCGAACTCCCCTATTTCCAGATGAATTAGCATCTCAGGTGCAATCTCAAAAAAGCTCCCAACACATCTCCAGCAGATTTTAGTTAATTGTACACCAATACCGATGAGATGTCTTGTTTCATCCCTGTCAGCCCGCAGAAGATTATTTCCCAATCCCCTGAAAACCGCCCCATAGAATGTCTTTGCAGCTTCAGGTTCATCGTATGAAAAGAGTCCTTTGCCCATTTCCACATATTCTGCAAGATCTTCAATATCGATCCTGCCAATGAACTTAGGAGTAATCTTCAGGAATAAGCTGGCAACCTCACCGTTTTCAACAGAAAGTTCTCTTCCGAGAGATGTCCATTTATCGAACTCACTTCTGCTTAGTGTGGCTAATGCAAGAGGTGCACTGGTAAAGAATGTAAGGAACAGCTGAAGATCAATATTCCTGAATTCCTTTGAGGAGAGCAAAAGCAATTTTCTCTGGTGTTCCGGAAGAGCAGAAAAGACAATCACAGTCTGCCCAATAAGCTCATTAGCAACTTCCCATTTGTTACCGGCAATCTCCCGTATCATCGGATACCAGATGGTTAAAAGTTCCGGTTCCATCAAAAGTCCAAGCTCTTCGATCTTTCCCAGAAATGCATTTCCAACACTGGAATTCAAAGAATTTAGTTCTATGGCCAGTTCGACCAAACTACTGAAAGTGGCAGAACCGAGGGCAATGAATGCGGGAAAAGTTTCAGATAAATAAATATTTTCAAGACCCTTGTCCTTGTTAAGTGAATACATCCAGATAGAGAACCATTCTACAAACCTGGAGGGTTGTTTTCTGAAAAGTACAAGCAATTCCAGAGGTATTTTTTCAAATTCAGCAGAGATTTCACTGATTTCAACTTCTGACAGGTCCTCGAGCAGACCTGCTGAATCCAGGATATCAATTACCTCCTTAAGATGAACGACCTCCCCTTCATCCTGTGACAACTACTTTCACTCCATAATAGCTGATATGATCTCATCTATGCTTTTCTGGAGGTCAGCATCATCTGTGATCGGCTTGACCATGGCGACCTTGCATGCTTCCCTTGGTTCTATCCCGGACCTGATAAGCATACCTGCATATATGAGAAGACGGGTGCTTACTCCTTCCTCAAGGCCATGCTGCTTAAAATTACGTATGCGATGACCAATATCCACAAGAGTGCGAGCAGTTTCCTCATCCACGCCACTTTCATGAGCAACTATGTCGGTTTCCAGTTCAGCAGGCGGGTAGTCAAAATCAATAGAAACAAATCTCTGTCTTGTGCTCTGCTTCAAGTCCTTCAGCACGCTCTGGTATCCCGGATTGTAGGAGATGGTCAGCATGAACTCAGGTGGTGCCTGAAGTACAATACCCATTTTCTCGATGGGCATGATACGCCGGTCATCCGTAAGCGGATGAATTACTACTCTTGTATCCATCCTTGCTTCCACGAACTCATCAAGGTAACAGATAGCACCGCTTTTCAAAGCAGCTGTTAAGGGTCCATCGTTCCATTCGGTTCCTTCTCCTTTTATCAGGAACCTGCCGATAAGATCGTTAGCTGTCAGGTCCTCATGACAGGAGATCGTAATAAGAGGACGCCCCAGATCGTAGGCCATATATTCGATAAAACGTGTTTTCCCGCACCCGGTTGGTCCTTTGAGACTGACAGGCAGTTTATTTTCATAAGCAGCCCTGAAGATCTCGACCTCATTTCCGACAGGAACGTAGTATGGTTCTTCTTTAATGACGCATTCTTCAGCACGCTGCTGGGAACAGATAATATCGGTCATTGGGATCACTCCTTAACTTTCTGATATAATTTTAGTGTTTAAAGTTGATAATGTTTTGCAGATGAAAGAGCAGGATAAAAAATAAAATCTGACAACATAAATTAGAGTAATATCAGAAATATCGATGAAACTTAGATGAGAATAGTAGCAAACAAATAAAATTGTTAAAAGCAAAAAGAAGAAATTAAAAAAGAAAACTTCTTTTGCTGAATAAGTTCTGTCTAATATCAGATAAACCGAATAAATCGATCAACAGATCGATGGAGCAAACATTGGAAATCAAATTATTTCATCGGTATTCTGATAAAAGCCTGTCCTGAACTTGAATAGAACCCATTACATTCTTCTTCGTACATCATCTGCCCAGATTCTTCTTTCTCTTGTGCTGATTCTGAATCTCTCAAATCGTTCCCCTCTTGTATCAGGCCTAATTGCCTGCAATTATGGGATGTAATATAACATTCCCATAATAATTATGAGAATGGCTGATATAAATAGATTTTGTAGGAACCATAGGAAAAACAGTATCTAAAAGAAACATAGAAAACAAATTGTTTGTGACGAATTTTAGAAGCCTAATGAAAAATACAAAATGTAACGATATATCAACATACATCCAGTTTATCCATATCATCAAATGTGTTAATGTTGATAAATGTCCTTAACTGCGGATCTACTTCACGAATACACTCCATTTCAACGCCTACAACGTCATCCAGTTCAAAGACCGGTGCAAGTATGAACCTCTTCCCCGAACTTATCGAATTTTCGATCAAAGGCAACATAGGTGCAACACGATAGACCCCGCACAATGGCTCCATGGAACCATCCGGACGCAAGGGTACTGCTGCATCATGCCCTTCTGCACACTGGAACATGAGCTCAACGACCTTCGGATCAATAAAAGGCATGTCACATGCAGTCACAAAGACATACTCCCCCTTTGCTGCCTTGAAACCCTCAAGGATCCCTGCCAGGGGTCCTATATCAGAATAACTGTCAAGGACCATCTTTTTACCACAGGAATGTGACTCGAACTCTTTTTCCTGCGCTTCATCTCTTACGGAGACCAGTACTTCATCAACTACATCATCAAGCATGTTGATGGTTCTTTCCAGCACAGACCTGCCATCACAGTTCATAAGGGCCTTTTCCATATTTCCAAGGCGCCTGCCACGCCCGCCTGCAAGGATCAATGCTGATATTGTCATCTTAAATTGTAATTGAGAATGATGATACAAAAAGATGCGTATAGCTTTACACAGAAATTATTAAGTCTGAAAATAACATAAATGTGTTCATGAAAATTAATCCTGAATCCGAAACTATTGACATGCTTGCAAAGACAATACTTGTTGCAGCAAGGACAGCGCCTAAAGCAAAAGGAAAAGACGATATTGTAACAGCATTACTGGAAACAGAAGATGTGGAAACCCTTGCGTCAGCCATGGAAGAGATGGCAGAAAGGAAGGGAGATGGATTTACATTCTTCAACCGCGATGCACAGAATGTACGCAATGCAGATGCAGTATTACTTATCGGTTTCAAGACCGAAAGTGTCGTTGGTCTAAACTGTGGAGCCTGTGGTTTTGAAAGCTGCAAGGACATGCTCCAGCAATCAAAGGTAAACGTTGATTTCACAGGCCCACACTGTTCTTTCAAGTACATTGACATGGGTATTGCACTGGGAAGCGCTGCTGCAAGAGCAAAGGACCTCTGTGTTGACAACAGGGTAATGTACTCGGTAGGTGCCGGAGCATTATCAGCAGGACTTCTGGATGCTGACATCGCATGTGGAATGCCTCTCAGCATCAAGGGCAAGAACCTGTTCTTTGACAGAAAATAATATACTATAAGACAAAATAAAGGTTGAAGCTTCAATATGAAGCTAAAGCAGCAAAATAGATACATCAGACTGGAATGCAGCAATGAGGATAAAACAAAAGACCATCGCAACCGGTCAGACAAGACCCCTGCGCCTCTCACTTCTGTACTCATCCACAAGATGCTTCAATTTCTTTTCCTTTTCTTCCTGACGCTTAATCTCAGCTTCCTTTTCCCACTCAGCCAGGGCTTCCTGAAGAAGAGCAGGCTCTACAACTGCAAGATCGTCAACTCTCTGCATCCTGACATTTTTAAGTAATGGGACATTTGCCCTGAAGAAAACATCCTCTGCAGCATATGTCATATCCGAGTAAGTGATCACAGCACGAACACCCAATTCAACTACCATTGAAGCTGTCACTGAACTCCCACCACTTGCATCCTGAAGGAAGATGACATCCCCTTTCTTGATGCCAAGACGGTCCTTTATTTCAAAAATTGCCTCACGGGTAAAGGAAGGAAGTATCTTTACAGGGATCCCTTCGCCTTTGATCTCCATCTTTCTTATCTGCTTCAGTTTCTTAATGTTGGAATAGGCTTTTTTTAACGACTTTTTAGACCTGCGCAGGTCTTTCTTCAGAGATGAGATCTTATGTTCACGTATCTCGATCTCCTTGTCCTTGCGGATCTGAAGATGGTTGGCTTTCCTCATATTCTCCAGCTTAAGTTCAAGTTTTGAGATACGCTTATCCTTTGCCTTCAACTCCTTCTTGAGTTCCTGGAGATAATCTCTGAGATTGCTTATCTGGGTATCTTTTAACTTAAGTTTCTCTGAAATTTTCCTGACCCTTTCTTCAGTATCTTCATCAAGAGTTTCCACTACCTTCACAGGCTTTTTCTCAGGAACCGGTACGCCGGAAACTTTCTCGATGGCTTCACCTATGGAAGCACCCTGGATCACGTACAATTTGATCTTATCCATATCCAGATGCTGAGGTGCTTTCTTTTCAACACGCGAGAACATGTTCTTGTAATTCCGGTAAGCATAAAGAGCCGCGGCAAGAGAGTCACGTTCATGGTCATTAGAATATCCAAAAGGTCTTCCAAGAGCGATCTTCTCCTCAGAGGATATCTCAGCTGAAGGCGTGCTTATCACAGCATTGAAACTGCGCCTTATCCGCTCCACAGAACCCGGAGTCGGCGTGACATCCGTAGCAATGACCGCCGGTTTCCCATATTCAGCGATAAGCTTGACAACCTCATCATGGGAAATGCCACGGATACTTTTCAGAAGCTGAAGTTCCCCATCGAAAGAAAGTATAGCTATTCCTACCGTGGTGCCAGGATCGATGCCCACAATAGTAGGCCTCCTTTTGAGCTTCTTTAGGGGAGTGTACTGGATCTTGTCACGAACCACGTTACTTACACGGATCTGGGCATCCGCAGTGGAACCTGAACCAACAGGAACCTTATTCCTCTTTGCATACACAGTGAACTCAGCGCGCACATAGCCTCCGAACCCACTGGAGATCCTGCTTGTATACGTATATCCATGTTCCTTTGACGCTTTCTTCAATATCGCCTCGACCTCGCGACTCCTTTCCCTGACAGCCCCATGGACCTTACGTCGATACCGGTTCTGGCTCCATCCCCCACGCCCAAGTGACCTTGCACGGCTCACCTTGATCTTCGTGATGTCCTCAAAAAGGGAAACTTCAGAGCCAATTCCCATGCTTGCAAGACGCGCACATGCCTCTGCCTCCTCGTTGGGATCGAACTGGTTGAAGGAGAGTCCATTTTCTTTTGCAAGATGTAACAGGGATTTCTTGTGCAGACCACCTGTAACCTGTACAAGCCGGACACCTTCAGGAAGTTTTTGAAGAAAACGCACAAGTTCCTTCTTGTCCGGAGCCAGTTCAAAAATGTTGTCCACTGCGATATATTCAGGATGCTCCTCACGGACCATCTTCAATATACGCGGAAGGCGCACCATTTTATGATGGGTTACCTCTCCCTCTTTCAGCACAGCAACTGCATACCTTGGAAGCTCCTTCGCACGAGAGGAGCCTTTTGCGATGTCTATCCCGAATATTACCCTGGTTTGATAATCTGGATTTTGCATAATCTACCATCATCACATAGAGCTTGATCAGATGTCCCCATATGTAATATATGTTAAAGAGAAATATATACCCAGTTGGTGTCATTTTAAGGAAGAATAGACATGAGCAAAATGGCCATTCAATTATGAAAATTTTAAATTTGACTGAAAAAGTAGAAAGGAATATTCTGGAGCGGAACCAGAATATTCATAATTGTTTACCTTATTTTTTTGCATCCTTAAAATTGAGACACAAATGTTCTTGCCTGCCACAATGCGATCAGTGCAATAACGATGATCGCGATCATCCAGGTATATTCTGCTGCTGGTACAGGGGCCAGGGTCATGTCAAATCCTTCGCCGTAGTAACCTACCATAAAGTCGTTCATTGCTCCCATATTCAAACCTCCTTATACGTACTCTAAGCATGCATCGGATGCACGAACCTTTCCGAAATCTGTGATAGCATATTTGTGCAAAAGGAAACCTTTCTTGTATACACCATCCTCGTCGACCTTTGACTCTACAGATTTGAGCATACCACCTGAAGCAAGCTCGAGGATATCGAAGTTGATCGAATCCCTTCCGAAATTGCTGTTCATGTTGTACTCTTTCTGGATCTGTACAACGATCTCATTGTTCCAGTGTTCCTTTTCATCGGAAAACAGCTCAAGTAACCTGAATTTTATTGGGCGTTGTCCTGCCATTTTAATCACCCCTTATTGATTCCACATCACCCGTTTCTTCAGAGATCATTACAAAGCTACCGAGGACACAAAGTGCGCCACCGAGAAGAACAGTCCATGGCGGAACCTGCGCAAAGAACAGATAAAGGAAGATCACTGCACAAAGACCATACAGGTTTGCAATACCCTGTCCGCGACCTACACCAATGAGAGGGAAGGACTTGTACCAGGAAACATAGCAGTAACCAAAAGTGATACCTGCAAATCCCAGTACGAGGATCGACAGAGGATTCAGTGCTGCAAATGCATATTCGACCACTGGGAAGCCAGCTAGTGCTACAATAGGTATGATAATGATCCACCAGATGACATTCTCGCCGATGAAACGAATTGTAATACCCACATCAGGCTCTGCAATATCGAGACCCTTGCCTGCAATAGCACCTTCAATACCCCAACCACAAGCACACATCAAACCACCAAGATAACCTATCCAGCTAACGCCACCTGCAGCAATATCTGCAATGGCACCACCTACGAATATGGTGATACCACCGATCATAATAACAACAATACCAAATGCTGCACGCCTGGAGATCTGTTCACCATACCATTTCCATGCAAGGACAGAACCTACAATAGGGTATAATAATGCAGCTACTGCTGCAAATGATGCACCAATAAAACCTATAGCAATAAATGAACCAAGAATTGCGATCGGACCACCGAAGATAGATGCAAGGAAGAACCATTTACTACAAGGATGGAGTTCCGTCAGAGTTCTTTTCATCTCCCCAAATTTTCCAAGAACACCATTCCACACTAAAAGTGCAATAATAACAGTCAGTGCATTGAATGCCGTTATTAGCACAGCAACTATAATTGTTGCCATTGAAGCACCATGTGTTGCGTCGATGGCTACCCACATTGTATCAAATGGAGGTATTGCCCAGATTATCGTTCCCGGGATGTACCAGAGAGCCCATAATACTGCACAGAAAAGGGCCCACATATATCCTTTATTCATTTTTCTTTTATTTTCTAACCTTTTTAATTCTCGTATATCCATGTATAGACCTCCTACAAGTCTAGTCACACTTTACAAGTCCATTACCATCAAATTAAGTGGTAATATAAAAAGGAGATGATGTTATATATAAGTTTATGGTAAAAATGTTTATATATAATAATTATTAATCGATGTTTTTATATATAATATACAAAAGAAATTCCTACAAAAAAGAGAAGGACCGTGGAAGGCACCGAGGAGAAGTCAGGTGTCGAGTTGAAGATGGATTCCACAGCCCCACTAACAGGTTCTTATTATAATATATAAATGTTTTGTTGTTAAAATGTAATATATAAGTCTTTTGTAAATAGCTTTAAATATGATGTAATGTTTGATTAATATGAGCACAGAAAAACAGAAGGAAATAATCAGGAGATAAAGTGTGCTCAAATGAAAATGGGAAACAGGTGAACAAAAATGTCATCCGAAAATGAGATTTTGCAAAAAGCTTACGATACCCTCGTAGCAATTGATGAAGACGGAACAGCAGAGGCGGTAGCTGAATGGATCAGTGCAGATTTAGACCCAGTTACACTCCTGAATAAATTGGCAGAAGCTATGACCGAAGTTGGTGTCAGATTCGAGACCATGGAATATTATCTTCCACAGGTCATGATCGCTGCTGAGATAATGAACAGTTCAAGCAATGCATTGTCTGAAAAAATGGCTGCATCCGGCGAAACATCTGCTACAAAAGGAACTGTAGTTATTGGAACTATCGAAGGAGACATCCACGACCTAGGTAAAAACATCGTAGCAGGTATGCTACAAGCTTCCGGTTTCAAAGTTGTAGATATGGGCAGAGATGTACCGGTTACAACAATGGTACAGGCTGCTAAAGACAACAATGCAGACATAGTTGCAGGTTCTGCACTCATGAGCACAACAATGCCATATCTTGGAGACATCGTAAAACTGCTTGAAGGTATGGGAATCAGAGAAAACCATAAAGTGATGGTCGGTGGTGCCCCAGTCAGCCAGGATTATGCTGACAGTATTGGAGCAGATGCATACGCACTCAATTCACACCAGGCAGTAGAAGCTGCAAAGAAACTTGTCTCAAAGTAAAGAGGTGACTAAAATGTTAGATATAATTAACCTATACCAGAAATCAGTTGAAGCAGATAAGATAGAGGAGAAAAACTTTGACAACAGAATACTCCCAAAAAGGCTGAATGAGCTCGCAAAAGAATATGATATTACATACAATCCTGATGAAATTGTTCCTCAGGATATGGATATGGTTGATTCCATGTTCAAAGCAGCTATGGAACTCATAGTCGATGTCGGTATCTACAACATAAGCACCAACAGTGTAATTAAGCTCGAAGAAAGCGAAATAAAAGAACAGTTGAGACTTCTACCTGGTGAAAAAACATATGGTGTTGGAAACGAGAAAGTTACTGTAGTGCAAAGGCAGCCCGGTGACAAAAGAGCTCCAACAACATTCGGCGGTGCAAATGGTGGTGTAATCAGCGAACAATACTATGCAAAGGTCATGGAATCTTATGCAAGAGAACCATTAGCATCCGGAATTCACTGTGGATCAGTTGCAACCCTGCACGGAATGGAGATGAAGGCAAGATCCCCAATAGAGATGCTCGGTGCAAGAGCAGAAGCTGTCTGGACCCGTGAAGGTATGCGTATGGCAGGAAGACCTGGAATGCCAATGGTCGGTATCATGTCATCAGTTACCAGTGAAGGACAGATCTTTGGTGATGGTCCTGGCGCAATGAGACCTGAAGATATGCATCTTCTGTGTCTCCTGAATGATATGAAGATTGACTGGGACTGTCTTAAGAAAGCAGTTAACACCAGCCAGAACAGCCTCACAGTAGATGGATGCATGTGTCCAATTATGGGAGGATACACTGGCGGACCTGCAACAACTGCCATCGCAAATATTGCTGAGGGTATTGTGGCATACATGGTCTTTGGGGCTGCTAGCTACTCAATTTGCCCACCATTCAACCCAATGTCAGGTGAAGGTTCAAGTGCAGCACCAACATTTGTTTCAGCACATACAGGAGCTGCATTGAAGAGAAACACCAAGGGACTGTACAGCAACTATGTATTCCCATCTGCAGGAGCATGCACTGAAATGATGATCGATGAGATTGCAGTATATGCCGGTGCAATAACTGCTGGTGGTATCGATATTCTCTTTGGTGGTGCAGGTACCTGCGGAACTGAAGTCGATGCATACACAGGAATGGATTCCCGCATAACCGCAGAAATCGGAATTGCAGCTGCAAAGATGAGTATGGCTGACATGAACGAATTCTGTGTTGAGCTTGAAAAGACATATGCACCTACGACAACCGCTGGAAATGCTCCAAAGGGTAAGAAATTCTATGAATGCTACGACCTTGAAAAAGTTACCCCATCCCAGGAATATGTGGATCTGTGGGCTAAATCCAAGGCTAAACTGACAGACCTCGGTATGGAATTCGAGTTCTGAAACAAAATGAAATGATTAGTGCAATTCCATTTTATTTGCACCAAAACCTTAAAAGAAGGTTTTGAAACATTTTCTGGCAACAGAAAGAAATCAAAGCCTTCTTCCCCACCCCCAAAAACCAAAAACCACCAAACAACACCCACAAAAGAGGGCTATGATACAAGTGAGATTACTCATAAAGATCAAAGCCCTCTAATTTCACCCCCTGTAAGGAAAATACCTTTCCCCGAATATGAAAGCTTATCAGTTCATTCAAAAAAAGGAGGAAATATGTATTTAACATCATTACAACGTGGCGTCCTTAAAGCTCTTGTAGCCTCCAATGGACCACTGACCCTGAGAGAAATTCTACTCTCCCTATCCAAGCGTCCCTGTGCCAGAAAGCTTATTCCTCAAATTGTCAAACTTAAAAAAGATGGAATAATCAGCTGCACAGGAAAACATGAAAGTGTTATGGATATTGAGTATAAACTTGTTCCCGAATGGTCGGAACACATTAAAAACGAATTAGTTTAATTCAGAATTTTAAAAACGTTTGTATTACTCACATGTAACTGTGTTTCCAAAATGACAGGTGATTTATCATGAAAAACATCATATGTTCCGAGCAACCGGTTGAAGAATATATCATCACAGAAGAGCCTTACTACCTGCCTGTTGGTGACGAAGTGGAAATTTATACGGCTGCCTATGAAAACAACCTACCCATCAACCTGAAAGGCCCGACAGGTTGTGGAAAAACACGGTTCATGGAGTACATGGCCTACAAATTAAAGCGTCCCTTGATTACGATTTCCTGCCATGAGGACCTGACAGCCAGCGATCTCATTGGAAGGTTCCTGATCAAAGGAGAATCAACAGAATGGAATGATGGACCCCTTACAAAAGCTGTCAGGACCGGTGCCATCTGTTACCTCGATGAATTTGTAGAAGCAAGAATGGACACAAGGGTGGTAATTCACCCGCTTACGGATGACAGACGCATCATGCCGGTTGACAAGCTGGGAATTATTCTCCATGCTCCCCCGGAATTTACACTGTCTATATCATATAACCCTGGATATCAGAGCGTTCTAAAAGACCTGAAGCAGAGCACAAGGCAGAGATTTGTAGCCATGGACTTTGAGTACCCACCTGCTGATCTTGAAACTAAAATCGTGGCACATGAGAGCGGAATTGATGAAGAGACTGCCCACACCCTTGTGGAAATTGGCCAGAGGATACGAAATTTCAAACAGCATGGACTTGAGGAAGGGGTAAGCACACGCCTTTTAATATACACCGGTATGCTGATACATTCCGGCATCGATCCAAAGCAGGCATGCAGGGCAGCAATGGTTAAGCCCATTACAGATGATTTTGATCTTCAGAAAAGCATAGACGAGATCGTATCCGCCATTGTGGAGTGAAGATCAATGCCCAAAGACAAAGAGAATTTGGGAACTATTGACAAGAAGATAGTTAAGGCATATCAGGATAAACTTCCGGAATTAATGCCACTGATGGATCTGGAAGTGCTCCGATCATGGCAAGCTTTAATCAGGCAAATTTCAGCAAAAAAGGCAAAGAATGCAATTGATCTAAT
The DNA here is from genome assembly GCF_021184045.1 of Methanococcoides orientis. NCBI lineage: Archaea > Methanobacteriati > Methanobacteriota > Methanomicrobia > Methanosarcinales > Methanosarcinaceae > Methanococcoides > Methanococcoides orientis. Next base: position 300,995 of record NZ_CP073710.1, on the reverse strand, counting down.
CAATAAAACAAAAACCGTTTTTTCGGCCATTCCACTCCAACAACGGCAAAAACTGCTAAGTTTCACCGAAGAATTTGCCAGATCAGATAGCCAGGCAGCACTTACCTTTTTTGAAAATACCCCTCTTGTGATGGCAACTCTAACGGACAAAGATTTTGAAAAATGGAAAGCGACCGCACTGGATCTTACAAGGGAAAAGCCAGAGCTTGCAATTATTTTCCTGGATATGACACCCAAGTTGCTTAGCGATATGGAAATGGAAGAACTGTTGCGATGGGTGGAAAAGGGAAAGGAGCTGATTGCTGAAGATAAGGATATTGCAAAAGCCTTTTTCGAGGGAACTTTTGGTGGACTGGCAAATTCTTTCAAGAATACAACCATGGAAGAAAGAAGCCACCTTATCGATCTTGGTGCACAGCTTGCTGCGATCAACCGGAAATGCATCCAAAGCTATTTTGAAAATGCTCCCGAAGTTATGACAGAACTCACAGCAGAAGACTTTGGGAAATGGGTAACTATAGGAAAAAAGATCTCAGAGGAAACTTCAGTTTACGGCTCGGACTATTACAATAATTCATTAAAGGTCCTGAAAAAACTGAATCGAAAATTCTATGAACTAATATTTAAAAATGCGGAATTGTTGCTGAAAAAAGATCGTTTAATTGCAGGAATCTATTTTGAGAATCTCCCACAGATCCTGATGAATATTCATCCGAAGGAGCTTGATAAATGGGTGAATACCGGAATCATATTGTTTGAAACAAACCGGGAAATAGCCATCGGTTATTTCAGGAACTCCCTTACTTTGCTGGAAGATCTTGATGTAACAGAACTTGAAGAATGGGCCATGTACGGCCTTGAGATATTTGAAAATGATGAGTCTAACGCCCGGCTATATTTTTCATTAAAATCCAGAAGTTCAAAGGAATTTGTTGAACAATTGATGAGCGGTGTTGCCCTTAAAAGGGTATCAAAAGTCCTGAAGTATTATGCCTTCGGCATTTCCGGAATTAATTTTGTTATAAGGTCGCATAACCTCCTGCCGGAAGAACACGCCCATCCCTCACATCCAGTGGTTTCAGGAAAGGCAATCTACCTGACACCAACAATGAAGGGACACGGAGATTTTGAAGATAATTTCAGGATTTACAAGCTCAGCGTTATGCATGAAGTTGGACATGCCAAATTCGGAACCTCAACCTGTTCTGTTAGTGCCCTTTTGCCATTGTTCGGAAAAATAGCGGCAGATCTGGACACTACGTTTTTAGAGGGTATCGCTGAAGCAAACGGAACATCAGATGATGAAATAACTATTGATTTTGCAATTCCAATCGCCCTGTTCCCAAACCCATTCATTGCAACAGACATATTGGGCATTATTGAGGATGCACGGATTGAGTACCAGACCACAAATCTCTACAGAGGACTGCGCAGGGAGTTCAAAAAGGTAAAGGAACAGATGGTGGCAGATAGGGAACAACCTGAAGAACAGCTGGAAAAGTTCATGGAAGCCTTTCTGTTAGTCTCTCTCGGACATGAAGCCGGATTTGACCTTGACGGCAGCCACAGGCTGCCAATTGAGAAAGTTAGAAGTATACTGGAAAAGAAGATATTCCAGCCCAATTCAACCTCTTTCACTTCACTCGAAGTGACATTTGACATTTACAGCATGCTTGAGGAACAGTTTGGATCCCTAAAAACCAAGGAATACAATGCTATTCGAAATTTGGATTATCGGGGACAAGGAATCGGGATCTCATCAACCCTGGAAGAAGAGAAGGAGTTTACGGAAAAGATCCTCGAACGTTTTATCCCCCAGACCATACTAGACCTGGATGAAGATGAGATTATGCAGGAAGACTTGCAATCCGGTCCAAAGTGCGCGATTGCTAAAAACTGGGATGTGCTGGACAGTTATAGCTACGATGAATGGGATGCCGGGATAAAGGACTACAAATCCGAATGGTGCATGGTATATGATGTATTGCCCACCGGAAAATCCAGTAGTTTTTACCAGGACACAGTGGAACACTACAACCATGAAATATCACTTATAAACCGCATTTTCAAAATGATGAAACCCGTATCATTCCAGAAACTAAGGAGACAGACTGACGGAGATGAACTTGATTTCGATGCAATTACAGAAGCGTTCACGGATAGGAGATGTGGAATCAACCCAACGGAAAACCTCTACATACGAAGGGATAAACGCGAAAGGGATGTAGCTACTCTTTTCCTGGTGGATATAAGCGCTTCCACAGATAAAGAGCTGGATAACGGGAAAAACATACTGGATGTTGAAAAAGAGGCTCTGGTCATAATGATAGAAGCGCTTGAGAGTATAGGTGACAAATATGCTATCTATGCGTTTTCCGGAGATACGAGAACTGATGTGGAATATTATGGTATAAAGGATTTCGGGGAAAAATTCTCAGAAGATGTCGAAGGCAAAATTGCTGCACTAGAACCTGCGTATAACACAAGATTGGGTGCAGCCATAAGGCATTCCATAACAAAACTCAAAAAGGTTGATGCCAAGATTAAGCTGCTAATATTGCTTTCCGATGGAGAACCTTATGATCTAGGATTTGCTGATGGGAAATACCAGGGACAGGCTGCAATCGAGGATACAAGAATGGCTATTCAGGAAGGTAATACCCTTGGAATGCATTTTTTCTGCATAACGGTTGATTCCGAGGCAAGTGACTACATGGATTCTATATTTTCGGATGTAGGGTACACCATTCTTGACAATGCAGTCACTTTGCCAGAGAGGTTGCCCATTTTGTACAATCACATTACAACGTAAAGGACAGACATTAGCTAAATTTACATAAAACAACAGGAGAGAGATAGATGGAATGCAGTGATAAATAGTTGGATGAAATCATATCCCTTGCACTCGAAAATGGAGCTGCAAGAGCTTCGCTTATGCAGGCTACAGGCATTATTGTCGATGAACGTGTTCGCCTAAAGTGCATGGTTCCAAGATGTAACCATTATGGTGATCTGGTTTGTCCTCCCAATCTTCCACCAATTGATGAAGTCCGGAAAATTATTTCCAGATACAGAGTTGCTATGGTACTTGCAGTCGAGCATAAAAATCCACCTAAACCACAAACCATTCAGGATTCTGCTTCGGTTGAACATGAACTGAACAAGAAGGCCAAACAACTTTCTGATATTCTATTGATCCTTGAAGGGGAAGCACTGAAAAGAGGATATAGATTTGCAGCTGGATTTTCAGGCGGAGACTGTACGTACTGTGATAAATGTGTGAAGAGCGGAGAAGATTGTAGGCATCCGTTTAATGCGAGACCGTCCATGGAAGGCATGGGAATAGACGTAGTCGGTACATTGAAGAATGCAGGTATAACACTCGAATTCCCTGTTACCGATAAAATTGAATGGTGGGGGTTGCTTTTGTTAGATTAATAATCATTGGCAAGATCGCGGCCAAAAAATGCTAAAATAAAGTCATTATAAATTGAAATGAGAAAAATATTGCATTAATTCATTAATGCAATGTTTCTGCCAAAGTTATGCATCTAATAAAAAAGGTATATAACTATCAGCTAGTTAGCTTGAGTTTGAGTATTGCTTAATTGATCCTTTTATCAAATGCTCCTGAAATTCCGAAATATCTTTAATAATATCACTTGGTACAGGAGAATCTGATTTTTGAAGAATGTTCTCAAGATTAATTTTGGCCCTCTGAACTACATCGTTCCCACTATCCTTACTCCAGTCAGCAAATGAATGCTTTTCACTTATCTTAGGAGTGTAATATTCACGATACATCCATTCCCTCGTATGTTTGTGCTTGAGATAATTACCACCTGGACCAACACTCTTGATAACATCAACACCAATTCGCTCATCGTCTACTTGAATACCTTCCAGCATTCGATCCACCATCCCAACAACCTCATTATCAATAACTAATTGTTCAAGTGAGACCAAAGTTCCATTTTCAACTCCACCGGCACCTGTCAAATAATTCATACCACCCAGAGACGACAAAACCCATTGCATTGTTTTCTCATAACCAACCTGTTGATCAGGAACGTGTGAATCCGACATTGGATAAAAACCATTTGTAGGAATATCATAATAGTTACCCATCTGAGCAATGCATGCACCAAGTATGCCCATCTCGACCGCACCTGCAGAATAGATACCTGTACGCATATCCATAATAGTGTTATAGTGACCATACATCAGAGGAGCACCTTTTTTGATCAGATTTGAAAGTACCACACCTGCTAAAAATTCAGAATTGCTTTGAACCAGCATACCAGCAAGAGTAAGAGGACCTGTTGCACCACCGATTACACCAGGCATAAGTACCACAGGCAAACCCTCTTCGACTGATCTGAACAGGCTTTTTATTTGATCATCTGTGTAAGTCAAAGGCGAGAATGAATCAACAACGAACATCAAAAAAGGGTTCTTTTTTAACTTAGACGAACCCGAAGATACAATTTTACACATCTCAATGATGTTGTCCATATCAGTATCTGCATCAACCCCCCCGGTTATGTAGAACTCAATCGATTTTTGAGTATTCTTTAAAGTTTCCCCTAATATGACAGGAGTCATCACAGGACTCGGAACATCAGAAACTCCTGCCATTAAAGGAACAACTGAGTGGATGTTATCAAGATTCTCTGCAAGCAAAGCACCTTCTGCAACATCATTTAAGTTTCCATCACGAGGCAAATGTGTCTCGCGATCTATTATTCCATAGCCGGAAGAAGAAGATACATAAGACCTTCTTTTTTCAATCTTAAGGTTATATTTGGAATCAATACCATACAATTTAATAGAAGGACGGGTGAGCTTCAGGCATTCTTCCACAATATAACTTGGGAACTTAACAATAGAAGTTCTTCTATCTACATCACACCCAAATTCATCTAATTTGTCCAAAGCTTTTTTAGATTCGATCTTCAGACCGGTCTCATCCAACACTTCCAAAGAAGAGTAATGAATCTCTTCACATTCCTCATCGGAGAGGAATTTTAACTTACCATTCATGTTGCCTTTGAGACCTTTTAGCATAAACGATCACCTATAATAATTATTTTAAACTAACATACAATTTTGAGGTCAACCTTTATGCATCTTCTTTGATCTGGGAAATTACCTCATCCAGATCCTTCTCAAGATTGTACTTGCGCCTGAAATGTGTCAGCACATTGAAAACATCCCTCTCAAGAAGCTCATCTGCATGGGGATGCTCCACTGTAACATACTGAGGCCAGTCTATGAACTCCACACCTTCATCACTGACGAAGATATTGTACTCACTAAGGTCAGAATGTATTATTCCTTCAGAGTAAACGATCTTTATCTGGGAAAGGATCTCATCGAGAACCCATTCCGGTTCCAGAAGTCTGGTCTTTACAAGAATGCTTCCCTTTGCGGGAGCCATGACAATTGCATGTCTGTTGTGATCAAGAGGTTTAGGTATTGATATCTTGTCATATAATGTCTGCATGATATCATACTCCCTTTTGGCCGCAAGTCTGGCTGCGTATATCCAGGAGAAATGTTCACGGTCAACAAGGTGGTCACGCACTCTTTTTACGCGTTTAAAGCTAGTCCTTCCTTCCCTATGGAACTTGATGATAACAGGGATAGGATCTGCAATAGCTAACTCAGGTTCCTGAATAGCTTCATGAACCACTGATTCCTTGCCGACACCGATCTCATCACCTATGGCGCTGACGACTCCCCTTTTTACAAATGTGTTCAATGCAAGTGCATCATATCCGTCAAAATAGATCTGATAGCCCTCATAGGGGGTTTTCGTACCCACGACGATGTTTGACTTGTAAAGCTTAAAAAGCCTGTACTCAAGCTGTTCGAAAGAGAGTTTTGTATATTTACGGATCTCTTCGATAGGGACCCATTCATAATTTTTCATCCCGATCTCAATACCGGTCAGAATTCTGAGGTCCTTACTATCCAGTGTCCTGAAGAACTTGAGCACATCGTCTATCATCGGCAGTAATTGTCCTGAATATTAAAGAGCTTTGTGTTACCAGATCAAAAATGAGAAGAAAAACCTATGCCATCATGACATACGCTTTTTAGCATCTTCGACCTCACCGATGATGTCAGGATATTCACGGAAGACAGAAAGGATATCAAGAGCTGCCACAAGGTCCACAAGACCAATAGCACCTAAAACCTCACCATCGGCTGACCTGATAGGAACCACGACCACAGCTTTGCCTTTGTAGACACCCTCCATAGGAACTTTCCTGATGATCGTATTCTTTTCCAACACCTCTTCCAGAACAGGACCGGTATAATCTTCATCGATTATCTGACCCTTCTCCATTCGGATCCCATGGAAGCTCTTGCTTCGGATAGTAGTAGGGATACCAAGAAGCGAATGTACCGCTTCTGCAATTGGCTTAAGGTCTTCAGAAGTTGAATCCGGACAGATCTTTAAACACATCATATTATTACATCCCACCTGAAATTGAAACATTTAGTTATTTTGTTTTTAAGGTATTCCTAAAGGGTAAGACAATAGAAATATCTATTCATTCGCTTTTGTGTTTCATATTGGAAACATATTCGTAGGCACCAAACGCCGCAATAGAACCATCACTTACAGCAGTTATAACCTGACGCAGAATACCTGCCCTGCAGTCCCCGACTGCAAATATGCCATCCACTGATGTAGCCATTCTCTCATCTGTTATGATGAAGCCGGAAGCATCTTTTTCAACATCAACAAATTCAGTATTTGGCTCAATGCCAACATAGATGAAGATACCATCAATAGGAGTTCTCCATACCTCATCTGTAACGGTGTTTCTAAGTACGACCTCCCTTACAACGGAATCACCAATGATCTCTTCAAGGACAGTATTCCATGAGAACTCAACGTTGGGCTTCGCAAAAGCCCTGTCCTGAAGTATCTGTGATGCTCGAAGCGTATCTCTGCGATGTACAACACATACAGAAGCTGCAATATTTGAAAGGATCAATACATCGGTAAGTGCAGATTCACCTCCGCCCACAACGATCACATTGCGACCCTTGAAGAAAGGACCATCACAAGTAGCACAATATGAAACTCCTTTTCCGCGGAACTCTTTCTCCCCGGGAACTCCAAGGTGTCGGGGATTCGCACCTGTAGCTATTATGACACTAAGCGTTTCCAGGTCTCCTGAGTCCGTACTGATGATCTTACGATCACCCTCTGACCGGATCCCAAGGATCTCCCTGCTCTCAACTGCCACACCTGCTGCTTTTGCATGTTCGGAGAACTTATCCATCAGGTCCATACCACTTATGGAAGGAAAACCCGGATAGTTCTCTACTTCACCAGTGGTCGCTATTTGGCCACTGACAAATCCTTTCTCAAGAACGAGTGTGTTCAACCCGTAACGAACAGCATATATTCCGGCAGACAGGCCTCCGGGGCCGCCACCTACAATAATTAGATCGTATACCATTTTGAGCCACCTCATCAGGATATTTTCGAAAGAGCTTCTTCCTTGCCAGGGACGCCTATAAAAGCAATCTCACCATCGATTATAGTTGTTGGAACAGACATGATCGAATACTTTTCCGAGAGTTCGGCACCCTCCGGAGTATCATAATCTACCTCCTCATAGTCAAAGTCACGTTCCGATCTAAGATCATTCCAGAACTTTCTGGCAGCAGGACAAACATGACACCACGAAGCATGAATAAGAGTTACTTTTACCATAAACTACATCCCCTTGTTTGTTAAATAACAGAATATAATATGTAGCTCATCTTTTAAAAATACATACTAAAAAGTGAAAAATAAAAAGGTTTAGAAAAACCTTCCGCCTTCACTGAACATTAAGCCAGACAGGATCAAGCTGCCCGGAATATCGGGTACCAGCATACTCGAAAACGACCATAGGTTCTTCTATGGCAACCCAACCAGATATAGCCGGAGTTATACTCCATGTCTTCTTGACAGTCTCACCCGGACCAATGCTTCCAAATGATAATGCAGGCTTTTTAACTTTGACAGTTCCCGGGAAATTGGCAATTACTGTTAAGTTATCATAGGATTGCTGCGAGAAGTTCTTGATCCATATATCCACTGCTGCCTTTGAACCTGCAGAGTACTGATGAGCAGGTACGAATTTAATGAACTGTGCAAGAGCTTCTTTTTCCACCGGCACAGCAGTAGAAATATCCAGTACCGGAGTGCTGTCACCCCCGGACTTATCCTTTTTATTCAAGATAATACCTAGAGCCAACACAGCAACTGTTACCCCTGAAATTAGAGGAATATTATTGATGATCGGATCAACCGGTGTAGCGGGAACTTCTATATCTTCAAGCGTTTCAGAAGCAGATATCGGTCCATCAAGATCTACTTTTGTAATGACCCAGAGGGCACCCACTTTCTGGACCCTGAAGTATATCAGTTTCTGTTCTGTACCAGCAGCTTTGTTCTTTTCAAAATGCGTAACCTCACATACTGCAGTTGTATAACCAACATCTCCATCAACCACAGTATCCTTCAGTTCGAACTGTTTTATGGAATCAATTAGTATACCCCTGTTATTGAACTTGATCTCCAATGTCGCAGGAACAAGGAAATCTTTCCCTTCATAATAAGAAAATGCGGTATTAAGATCACCATTATTAAATGAAGTCAAAAATGAAGATATAGTCTCATTTACATCTTCATCGGAACTTGAACCCAGGCACCCACTACAAGTGACCAGCAACAAGGCAATGCACATTAATGTACAAAAAAATGTTTTTCCCAACACTACCACCATATGAAAATAACTCCTTGTATAACCTATGCATTTCTAAATATGCATACAACCAGATACAATTTTTACCACATTATTTTTAGATTAATAACCTGAAGGCAATATAATACACTAAGATAAATTAATGGCCAAAATAATAGAAATATTGATATTCACGGTTTTAAAAATAAAAAAGAATAAGGTGAATTAATTCACCTTATGCCTTGAGGGCAATGTTTGTGTCCAGACCAAAGGATGGTGCTGTAAACTTCGCAGTCGTTGATGAACCAGCTTCAGGAGTTAGTATTAGGCTGAATGTTGATCTTGGTTCAATTGTAAGCCCGGTATTATCGAGACTACCAGAAGATACAGTCAAATCACCAACAGCTGTGTTACCTGTTGCAGCATTGCCTACAGTAGAGATGTAGATCGTAACAAAATCTCCCTGGTTCATAATTGGACTATCCTGTGAGAATGACTCGTCATCATCCCTCATCTTCTCAACAGTGAAGAAGTACTTGCCGTTCTCACCGACACCAGTTGTATTGTTTGTGAGTAACTGAATTGTATTTGCAGAAGCGTTTGCAGATGAAGAGAAACCAGCCATGGCAGTACTATGTGTTTTATCATTACCAGCATAGACAAGATCATTTGTAGTCACACCATCAGTCACAGTAATGACAAACTGATTAAGGTCCATGGCAGAACTACCAATATTGAGTGCTACTTTGACCTTGAGAAGGTCAACGGTGTCAGAGAGCTCGGTACCATTACTGGACCTTACACCTTCAATGCTCTTGATCATCATGTTGGTTGATACTTCCTGAGCAGCTTGTGTACCAGTTGACTGTGCCCTATCCTGAAGAACACCAGATGTCTGGATCAATACCGCGGCAGCTACCGCAGCTACCAATACCATTGCGATGAAGATGATAAGTGTGCCTATACCTACTTGTCCACACTCATCTTTTCTCATCAGATGCCTGTTTGCTTTCATTTATTCATCTCCTCATAAGTTATATTTGATCATTGAATTATGATTATGTTATGTATTTTTCATTCAAATTCAGAGTTGAATGGTAAACTTTGAATCGTTTGGAATCCATTTTATGGAATTATCTGAATATCCCCGGTTGTCATTGAATTAAGGCTCAAGCCTGAATCCAGGACAAGTATCGAGGCATTTAAGTAATTGTTTTTATCCTTTCTAAAGCTTATAGCCCAAACAAACAATGCTACATATTACTTAAAGTTAATATTATTATAATCATTATGAGTCTGAAGAATATCGTATAAATACTCACCGGTTGGAGATTTCAAATAAACCTTTGCTTCAAACGTAAATGACTGGATTTTTTGTATAAGAAGTTCTCATATGATTAGAAAAGATGAATCGAAAGAATCCAGTACTACTTTTAAACACAGCAATTTGCATTGCTATCACAACTATGCATTTTAACCTTTGCAGCAATTATTACTAAAAAAGACATTCGGAAAGATAAAACAACCGTCACTACAGAATTGATATTAGTAGGTTAATTGCAACGATCGTATCTATTTTACAGTCTTGTGTAACCTAACTACCTACCCAAATAATTCAAAACAGACATGTCTGTACACTATGTAACAGCAATACTTGAGAATATATTATAATCCGCAAAACGTATATACAATAAGTATTATGTACATCATTAGACATCATTGTACACAAGTGGTTATTATGCATTCTGCAATACATAAAATTATAAATTCAACTGAAAATAGGGTTAAAAAACTTTATGAACTTAAAAATGATAGCATACCCCTAGATAATTCCACACCCAATACACAAAACATAATCAACTCAATATTATCAAAAAAACAGAAGGGAAAAGCTCCTATCATTTCTGAGGTAAAGCCAGCATCCCCATCAATGAAAATAAGAGATATAGATCCTACCGAAGCAAAGAGAATAGCCACAGAAATGGAAAAGGCCGGAGCTGTTGCGATCTCTGTTCTAACTGAACCTGAATTTTTTAATGGGTCCACTGATAACCTGACAGCGGTCAGGGAGAATATATCTATACCAGTCCTCAGAAAGGACTTTATAATTGACAAAGTCCAGTTCGATGAGGTTAAAAGTGATCTGATTCTGCTTATCGCAGGCCTTCTAAATGAGAAACTTGAAGATTTCATCATATATGCACGTTCAAAGGGATTCGAACCTCTGGTAGAAGTGCACAATGAAGAAGAACTGCTCAATGCACTTGATACCTCAGCAAGGATCATTGGAATTAACAACAGGAACCTTACAACAATGCAAGTGGACATTGCAACAACAGAAGAACTTATACCAATAATAAAAGAACACGATCGCATGAGCGGTACTGAACATCTCATAATAAGTGAAAGTGGAGTTCATACTGCAGATGATGTGAGAAGGATGATCTCAGCTGGTGCCGATGCGATACTCATTGGAACATCCATCGTGAAAAATGACGATATTTACAGCAAGACGAAAGAGCTTGTTGATGCTCTTGACTGAAATACAATTGACAATTAGGAGGAAATGAAATGAGTGGACCAAAGTATGGCAAGTACGGAGGACAATTTGTCCCTGAGATACTTATGCCCGCACTTGAGGAACTTGAGGAAGGATATGAAAAATATAAAAATGATCCAGAATTCCTGAAGGAACTGGATTATTACCTCAAGGACTTTGCCGGACGTGAGACCCCATTGTATTATGCAAAGAACATGAGCAAGAAATACGGTGTTAAGATCTACCTGAAAAGAGAGGATCTCGTACACGGTGGAGCACACAAACTGAACAATACCATCGGCCAGGCACTACTTGCAAAATACATGGGAAAAACAAGACTTGTAGCTGAGACCGGGGCAGGCCAGCATGGAACTGCAACGGCCATGGCAGGCACGAACATGGGATTCCAGACCCACGTATACATGGGAGCAAAGGATACCGTCAGGCAACGAATGAATGTTTACCGCATGGAGCTTATGGGAGCAGAAGTACATCCTGTAGAATCCGGTTCAAAGACGCTCAAAGATGCAATCAATGAAGCTTTACGGGACTGGGTCTCAAATGTAGAGGAAACTCACTACCTTATAGGTTCAGTAGTGGGACCACATCCATACCCAATGATGGTCAGGGATTTCCAGAGTGTGATAGGAAATGAGGTCAAACAGCAGATAATGGAGAAGGAAGGACGTTACCCTGATTCCATAGTAGCCTGCACAGGTGGTGGCAGTAATGCCATGGGAATCTTCCATCCGTTTGTTGAAGAGAAGGAAGTGAAACTTGTTGCTGTGGAAGCCGGAGGTAGCGGGATGAAACAGACAGAAGGTGCTGCACTCCACTCCGCATCACTTTCAGTGGGAGAAGATGGTGTCCTCCAGGGAGCTCGCACCCGTATCCTACAGGACAAACACGGACAGATCCTGGAATCAAGTTCGGTTTCTGCCGGACTGGACTATTCCGGAGTGGGGCCTGAACTGGCATATCTTGCAGATATTGGCAGGCTTACACCGCGCGTTGCAAATGATGACATGGCACTCAATGCATTCCATGAACTGAGCCTTATGGAAGGCATCATCCCGGCACTTGAATCCTCACACGCGGTTGCCCATGTCATGGAAGCAGCAGAGTCAGGAGAGCTTGGTGAACTTGTGGTTATCAACCTTTCAGGAAGGGGAGATAAAGACCTTGAAGCTGTTCGAAAGATCGACAGGGGTGAGTAAAATGCAATTATCTACTAAATTCAGTGAACTTAGTGCTAAGAAAGAAGCTGCTTTACTGGCATATGTTTGCGCAGGCGATCCAAATATTGAAGCAACACCAGCGATCGTTGATTCACTTATAAAAGGCGGTGCCGACATCATCGAACTGGGATTACCTTTTTCAGACCCTGTTGCAGACGGACCTACGATACAGGAAGCATCCGAAAGAGCACTTGCAGCCGGAATGAACCCTGACAGGTACTTTGAACTGGTTGCGTCCCTTGATGTTGATGTACCTCTTGTCTGCATGACATACTATAACCTGATATTCCAGCGAGGTCTTGACAAATTCGTGAAAGATTGTGTAAACTCCGGCATTAGCGGACTTATAGTACCAGACCTGCCTGCAGAGGAAAGTGAAGAACTTGCAAGATCATGTTCAACTAACGGTGTAGACCTGATCTTCCTGATAGCACCTGTTACTACAGATGAGAGAATAAAGATGATACTGGAAAAAAGTTCCGGCTTTGTTTACATTGTCTCAAGACTTGGCGTTACAGGAGCACGTTCAGAGGTTACCGATGCTACTGCACAGATACTTTCCAGGGTGAAGACCGACATACCAAAAGCTGTCGGATTTGGGATCTCGAACGGAGAACAGGCTTCAAAAGTTGTTGCAGCAGGAGCTGACGGCATCATCGTGGGATCTGCTTTTGTGGACATCGTCGCATCAGGAGAGAATGTTAACAAACGTCTTGAAGAACTTGCAAGCGATATTAAAAGCGGATGCAAGGTCTGAAAAATAGTAAAATTTGGTCAAGTATGCTATTATATAAAGGAATACAATCGAATATAATAAAATACAAAACTAAAAGAAAATTAAACAAAGAAGGTCCTTGATAAACTCAAAGACCTTTTTTCGTTAAGATTTCTTTTAAAGTGTCATTTTTAGGATCTTCTCATTCGAACAACTGGTCCACAAACCATTGCGGATCAAATTTCCTAAGATCATCATATCCTTGACCCATTCCAAGGAACAGGATCGGTTTTCCAGTGATATATGCGATGGAGATAGCTGCGCCACCTTTTGAATCTGCATCTGTTTTTGTCAGTATGGACCCATCGATAGGGACAGCAGCGTTGAACTGCTCTGCACGCTCTACAGCATCGTTCCCTGCAACGGCCTCATCAACAAAGATGATAAGATCAGGAGTGCTTACACGACAAACCTTTTCAAGCTGTGCCATGAGATTCACATTGGTGTGCATCCTGCCTGCAGTATCAGATAGAATGACATCCACATTGTGGGCCTTTGCATGCTGTACCGCATCATAGACAACAGCAGCGGGATCGCCGCCTTCCTGATGTTTTATCAGTTTTACGCCAATTCGTTCTGCATGGATAGCGATCTGGTCAATAGCCCCTGCCCTGAAAGTGTCACCTGCTGCAATGACAACAGAATATTTCATGTCTTTCAGACGTTTTGCCATCTTGGAGATCGTTGTGGTCTTACCGGTTCCATTGATGCCGATGAAAACTATATGAACAGGCTTATCAGCCTTTTCGATGTATTCGTCAAGATCGAAAACATTAGCAGACATCACATTATATATCGCATTCCTAAGAGCCTGCTCCACATGTTCACCAGTGTTACTTCCTATCTTTTTACGGCTGCCCACAAGTTCTGCTTTGACAGCTTCGACAATAGCTTCAGCAACGGTAATAGCAATATCACTTTCAAGCAATGCCATCTCCAGTTCCCAGAGGGAATCGCTGATATCACCCTCGTCCAGTATGACCTCACGCTCAAAAACAAGAGCTTTGGCCTTCTGGGCAAAACCTATCTTCTGCTTGAATGAGGGTTTTGATTCTGGCTGAGCCACAGGAGTAGTTGAAGTTTCCGGAGTGGTTGAAGCTTCAGGAGTAGAAGTTTTTTCCCCTAGAATGACGGACTCTTCGATAGGTTCGGCAACCAACTCTTCAGCTGGCACTTCAACAGATTCTACCACCGGCTCTTCAAGATCAACTGCTTTCTCATCGATCGTTTTTCCAATCGATTGCTTGAAACTACTGAGTTTATCCTTGAGTTTATTGAACACGCAAACTCATCCTTAAAAATAATAAAAATAAAAAAAGTATCAGAACTTCATGAACAGGATCACTGCGGACTTCTGTTACCAACCATAGATTCTATGGACTGGATACGCTGTCCGACCTGAGCAATTGATCCATTCAAGCGTTCAACTACCTTATTTAGCTCTTCTTTGCGCTGATTAAGGAGTTCCTTTGCTTCAGCAGGGGGTTTCTCCACACTTATGCCTGCACCAACACTTACAACAACCTTCTCGAGATTAGCGACATTTGCATGTACGAATGCACCGCCCCCAAGAGGAAGCATCGTGTTGATACTGCCGGAAACAGATTCAAGTTCCTCGAGAGTTCCTATTGCACGTGTGCACTCTTCGATGGACATCTGAACCATTCCCATCTGCTGCTGCAGAGATTCTGCCTGATTCTGGAGCTCGCGATGCTGAGATGCGAGATTCCTCACATCCTGCTCACTTAATTCTGACATGTGCTTCACGCCTCTACGATACTATCGATCTTGATCAATGATCTGTTAATATGATGTTTACTGCCGAAAGTGGAATACGTCTTTTCACGAGCATTCTTCTCGTTCTGGCTCTCAACGGTCTTAGTAAAATTTTCCCAAGAATGACCTGCTTTGAATGTGCCTTTGACAACATAATTCTGCATACGGAATCACCTGTTTTATAAATTAAATTTTAACAATAATATGATCAATCAAAGAACAGAGCATCCTCAATCCTACCTAGCTCATGTCCAGTTGTATTGGAACCTGCTACATACCCTTTCGAGTTGGCCAGTAATCCGGAACCTACGGCCTGTGAGCCATAATTTGTAGTTCCCACATCCACAGAAAGTCCGAACACTTCCTCAAGATGTGCAAGTTCCTCCTGCGTCACCATTGGGTGAACCAGAAGTCCCTTGTTAGTAGCTACGCCGGACATTCCAACCGTACCGAGGCCTGCAATTGTACCCCTATGAACATCCACACCAAGAACCCTTGATATAACTTCCATGGATCTGTCACTGATATCCGGATGCACCAGTGCAGCCGTATCATTTGCCAATATCACATTCCCAGTGGCAGTGAGCCTGTCTGGAAGCACTTCCACAGGGACATCAACGTCTTTGAGATCGTTGACACTAGCATCCCTGGATAGTAAAAAACCATTCGAGTTGCCCTTGGAAAGAGAGCCAACAACAGTACTGCCATTTACCAGTGTAGAGATGACCCTGACATCAAGCAGTTCTGCGATCATATCAATGGCCTTCTTAGTTGTACCAATAGGAACAACTGCCACATCCTCTGTGCATGTGGCAAAAACCCCTAGAACGGGATTGTCGTAAATGTTCACGGTTTTGATCATTATTGTCCTTTATACTTTTGTTGAATATTATCCATCATCGAAAGAAGGATCAGGCAAGTTCTGCCTGAACTTCCCCATCTTCGAACTTAGCTGCACGAATGCGTATTGAAGATGGTGGTTTCTGAGAACCTCTCTCCCAAACCTTGTGGTTGACGGAAGCATCGATCTTGATCTGTGAAGGTTCTGCCTTCATGTGTCTTACCAGATATTTTCTGATAAGTGAAATTGCCCTGCTGGAACGTTTCCACCTTGGTGCAAGCTTTGCCTGGCGTAGTGGAATTGTGTATATCTGTTCCTTTACCGCGTCTTCTGCCATTGTCATCACCTTACTTTACATCTAAACTATTTCTTCTCCAGTGTCTTCTCTTAGGGTGGCTAACAACTTGTCTGTTAGTCTTTATGATAACCCAGGTTGGAACGCGCTGATTCTGATTGTGCGCTTTTGCCAACCTTATTTTCTGTCCTTTTGTATTGTGGCTCACTTATCTCACCTGTGAATTGATTAATTGTAACGCCAATCTAAAAGATTTGCGTCTATAAATCGATTATCCTATAAATTATTAATCTATGTACGATAGATTCCTGCCTTCACATAACAAATTGCTTATTAAATTGCTTATCCAAAACATCGTCAGACCATCAGACACGCCTGATAACCCTCGATTGAACATGTTCCGGAAATATTTCAAGTACTTTTTCATCACCATATTGCTGCCTTATCAGTTCACGAAGCTCAGTTTCATAGTCTGCTTTTGCAATACTATCACTTTGACCTTCTTCGATAACCAGATATTGGCTCACCAGTAAATTAACTGCACTTCTACCATAGCCATGAAGAGGGCATATGTAACTTACACCGAACCGGTCCTCTATGCTTCGAACTTCTGCATCGGTCAGTTTTGGAACACGATCATCGCGCCTGACACCATCCGCGATCAGAGAGACCTCATCTTCCTTTGCAAGTGTCTCGATCACGGCCTTGTGTATGTGATTGATAGCGTTCCTTGGATAACCATCATCTATTATGATCTCCAAAGCGGATTCTAATATGCTTCTGTCAAGTTCCAGTACTCTGTGGGAATAACCCAACTCATCTGCGGCAACCTTTGCAACTTCCCCAACCGGTAGGATCGAGAAACTGCAGGTCACAAGTTCGACATCAAAGAAGGGATCAAGCAATATTGCCGATAGTGAACTATCTTTTCCTCCACTGAACAGTACCTGAGCTTTCATGTTCACATGCGTGTGATGGTTGGTTCACGTTTTTTAGGCTGCATCTGTGAAAGGAGCACTTTAAGCTTATCATCATCGATCATTGACTGTAAGCGACCACTTTGAGCAAGCATCACAAGCTGGGATTCAAGTTGCTCAGCCAGTTCCTTGCGTGATAGTTTCAGGCGAGTCAGCCTCTCACGCGCCTCCGGAGTCATGATCTGACGAAGGACCGCCTGGACCTGGGCATCCCTTTCAGCCTGTGCCTGTTCCTGCTGGTATGCAGCCTGGGCATCATTTTGCATCTGGGGAGCAGCCTGCTGTTGCTGCTGCATTTCAGCAAGTCTCTTTCTTCGGATAGCTTCAATATCGTCCACCATTACTTCATCACGTCCTTTCCGATTTAATTATAATGGCTCCAATGGAACCATCATATAGCAATTATTATGTGTCTGAGCAGGAGGGGAGATCAACTCCCTTAAACCCATTCAGTACTTTGCAAGCTCTGGAATTGTTTCGACAAGCTCGTTCTTGACCTCAACTGCCATATTGTCAAGCAGTGACTGGCCAGCAGGAGCAATTACTCTTCCGCTCTTCAACTTGCGGACAAAGCCTGCATTTTCGAGCTGCTGAGCTGCTTCCCTTGCGACAGAGCCGCTTCCTTTTGCTTTCTTGGAAGGGTTTGCGCCTCTCCTCTTCTTACCACCATAGACAGACCTTAATCTCTCCACGCCGATAGGGCCTTCCATGTAAATGGTCCTCATGATAGCTGCACAGCGGGTGTACCACCATTCATTATCAATAGGTGGTAATTCTTTGTGAACACCTGTCTTAACGTGAGCTGCCCATACGGGAGCATTGATCTGCTCGTTCTCTTTTAACTTCTCTGCCACCTTTGCAATAATATTTGCAGCAGGAACATCATATGCTGTAGTCATCTTATCCTCCTTGGAATGAAATGTATCGATTGGATTTTTATTTGTAGTTGATTTATTCAGTAAACTTGTTACCAGCAAGTATAATTATCTATCATAATGTGTGCATGGAAATAGGGTTGTAATTTATTGGTTAGTATATACGTGTTTCGGCAGCTTTCGCATATCCCACCATACACATGCACCCTATCATAGATAATAGAGCATTATTTCCTGAAAGTCTGCGCCCTGCCAGGTCCTACGGACACGTATTCAATAGGTACGCCCATCAATTCTTCAAGGCGCTCAACATAGTTGCGGGCAGCTTCAGGAACATCTGCATAGCTTTTGACTTCTGTTAGATCATCAGACCACCCAGGCATCTCTTCATAAACAGGTTTGCACCTGTCAAGATCGGAAGTATCAATAGGCGGATAATCCAGCTTTTTCCCATCAAGCTCATAGGCAACACATATCTTATTAATTTCAAGACCTGTTAGCACATCCAATTTTGTCAATGCAACACTTGTGTAGCCGTTCAGGAAGATCGCCTTCTTCAAAAGTGGGAGGTCGAACCAACCACATCTGCGGGACCTTCCGGTAGTAGTTCCGAACTCATGACCCACATCATGTAAATGTTTGCCTGCCTCATCATCAAGCTCTGTTGGAAGCGGACCTTCTCCGACCCTTGTAATATAAGCCTTAACAATACCCAGAACCTCATCCACCTTAGTAGGACCAACACCAAGATTTGCACATGCTGAACCTGCAATAGTGCTTGAAGAGGTCACAAACTTCTGCGTACCGTGGATAACATCAAGGTGAGTGCCCTGTGCGCCCTCAGCCATTACGTTCTTGCCATCTTCAATACCTTTGTTCACCTCATAGGAAACATCGGTAACATAAGGAGCTAATCTCTGACCAAGTTTCACATACTTATCAATAAGTTCCTTATCGGTGACAATTGAAGGATCACCACCGAGTTGCTTAATAGCTGCCTCTTTGGAAGGTGCCATCTCTGAAAGCCTGCTCAGGAGCTTTTCGGAGTCGACAAGGTCACCCATACGGATCTCATCCCTTGCGATCTTGTCCATGTAAGCAAAAGCAATGCCTCTCTTAGTAGTGCCGATCTTCTCCTTACGAGAAGATTCACGAAGAGCATCCTGCTCAATATGATATGGCATAATGATACTGGTCTTAGCATCGATACCAAGCTTATCAGAATGGACATCTACACCACCCTTTCCAAGCATATCGATCTCCTCTGCCAGAACCTCAGGGTTCAGGACAGTACCCGGACCGATCAGCACCCTTGAATCAAGTAAAAAACCTGAAGGTATCAAGTGTAACTTATAGACATCTTCGCCAACTGTTACCGTATGACCGGCATTGTCGCCACCCTGGAACCTGACGACAAGATCGTAGTCTTTTGAGAGCAGATCAACGATCTTTCCTTTTCCTTCATCACCAAACTGTGATCCTGTCAGAATAGTAAACATAGAGGGGGAAATTGCAGTTTATACATATAAAGCATTTGGCAACATTGGAGATTTTAAGAAAATTGGCATCGTTTTGCTACTGAAATAATAATTGACACAGAGAATGGGAACAATATTAGATCACTCATTCCAACTGAATATAAGTGTAAGTCAACAGTAAATTGTCCATTAGATGAAAAAATACCACCAACAGGTACTGTCAATTTCAAAGAATACTTCCAAAATACTATATGGTACAAACCATAAACATTATCAATATATTACTGACATATAAGATTCCGGGGAGCTTATATTGAATAATATAAATTTGAAAATACATTCTTCTGCCAAAATATATGGATCAAGCACCATAGGAGAAAATTCAGTAGTACTTGAGAACGTTATACTTGGATATCCGGAACATAAGATCCTCTCCCGAATAGTAGAGGACGATACCCGCATCGAAGATTCTGATTTTCAAGGATGCGAAATTGGACCAAACTCATTCATAAGACCAAATACAACGATCTTCAGTAATGTCAGGACAGGTAGCAATTTCAAGACCGGACACAACTGCATGATACGTGAGAACACCACCATTGGCAATAATGTCCTGATAGGGACCAACGTTATCATCGACGGAAATGTGACTATCGGGAATAATGTCAGTATACAAGGGAATGCCTATATCCCCACTAATGTAATGATAGAGGACAACGTCTTCATTGGTCCATGTGCAGTACTTGCAAATGATAAATATCCAATTCGTAAAGAATACAGGCCTGAAGGCCCCATCATTCGAAAAGGAGCATCAATTGGTGCAAATGCAACCATACTCCCGGGAGTTGAGATAGGAGAAGGTGCATTTATAGCAGGTGGGGCACTGGTGACACGTGAAGTCCCCCCATGGAAACTTGCAATCGGATGTCCCGCAAAGATAGAAGAGCTCCCAGAAGAGCTGAGATCCTTAAATAGCATCTAATTTAGCCCACCCCAGTTGATCTAATCAATCTAATCTAATCAGCCATTTGAATAATTCCAAACACACGAGGAATAAAATGATCCCAATAGCAAAACCCAATCTTGGCAATGAAGAGATAGAGGCAGTGTCCGAGGTGCTGGCTTCAGGAATTATTGCGGAAGGAAAGCGTGTTGCAGAGTTTGAAAGTGCTTTTGCAGAATTTATCGGAACAGAGCATGCGATCGCGGTGAACTCGGGGACAGCTGCTCTTCATGCCGCACTAATGGCACATGGAATAGGTAAAGGCGATGAGGTCATCACAACGTCCTTTAGCTTCATAGCAACTGGTAACAGTATCATGTATACCGGTGCAAGGCCAGTATTCGTAGATATTGAACCTGAAACGTTCAATATTGATACAAGTTTGATAGAGAAGAGTATAACCAAAGACACAAAGGCACTGATGCCAGTACACCTCTACGGCCATCCAGCAGAGATGAAGCAGATAAATGAAATTGCAGAAGATCACGATCTGACCATTATTGAAGATGCATGCCAGGCCCATGGTGCAACTTATCAAGGTAAGAAAGTAGGTTCCTTCGGAACAGGAGCGTTCAGTTTCTACCCTACAAAGAACATGACCACCGGCGAAGGCGGAATAATAACTACCAATGACAGCGAAGTTGCCAGAAAAGCCAGGATGATACGTGCACATGGTTCACAGGAACGTTACCTTCACGAAATGGTAGGCTATAATTTCAGAATGACCGATATTTCAGCTGCAATTGGTCTTGTTCAGCTCAAAAAGATCGATGGGTTCAACCTTAAGCGCCAGAAGAATGCACATATCCTTTCAGAAGGACTGAAAAGTACACGTGGCATTACCATTCCAACTATCAGGAAAGGATGTGAGCACATGTTCCACCAATACACCATAAGAGTGGAATCACGCGATGGTCTTATCAAAAAACTGACTGAGAATGGCATTGGTACAGGCATCTATTATCCAATACCAATACATATGCAGCCGACATATATTGAAGCGGGATACAATTACGATCTGCCAGTATGTGAAAAGGCAGCAAAGGAAGTGATCTCACTCCCGGTACACCCGGGTATTTTAGAGAACGACCTTAAACATATAATCAAAACTGTAATCGAGGGGGTCAAGTAAAATGATACGTGTAGGAGTTATAGGGGTTGGTGCTATGGGCCAGCACCATGTCAGGATCTACAAAGAAATGGAAGGAGTAGAACTTGTAGGAATATCTGATGTTGATAAGGAAAGAGCCGAAGAACTGGCAGCAGAATATGATGTTAAAGCTTATACCGATTATGAAAAACTCTTAAAAGAGAATCTTGATGCAGTAAGTATTGTTGTCCCAACTACACTCCACAAAAATGTCACATTAGATGCTATAAATTCAAATACGAATGTACTTGTAGAAAAACCCATTGCAGATACACTTGAAAATGCCGACATAATGATAGAAGCCGCTGAAAAAGCAGGAGTTATCCTTATGGTAGGACAGATCGAGAGATTCAACCCTGCAACTACAAAAATGAAAGAAATAATCGATAGCGGACTCCTTGGAAAGATAGTATCTATTTCCACAAAGAGAGTTGGCCCGTACAACCCGAGGATAAGGGATGTGGGAATCATCTTAGATCTTGGAGTACATGACATCGATGCTATATCCTATATGTACGGCAGCAATGCTACAGAAGTCTACGCTATTGCCGGCAAGGATATTCATTCAAAGGAAGACCACGCATCCATAATGCTTAGATTTGATGATGAACAGGCAGGCGTAGTTAATGTTAACTGGTTGACCCCACACAGAGTGAGAAAAATGGAAGTTATTGGAGTAAATGGGGTCGGATACCTGGACTATATCGATCAAACAGTTACAATACATGATGCTAAATGGATAAGAGATGCAAAGGTTGAGAAAGCTGAACCATTGCAAAAGGAACTCGAACATTTCATCAACTGTGTAGAGACAGGCGAGACGCCACTCGAATCAGGCATTGACGGAAAACATGCATTAAAAGTTGCACTCGCAGCCATAGGATCCTACAATAGGGGCGGCATAATAAAGATCGACTGAATTGGTCCAGCCTTAATGTGATTTTTTAGGACCTTTACCTTTTTTATTAAGTACAAAACCCTTGAAGATTATAATAAAGGCGACAATATACTTGAAGTTCCAACTCCAGATATGTTGAAACGGAGACTTCATTATTATATTAACCAAATCGGGAAGCAGGCAATATCTGCAATGTACTCCGGACAGACTTATTCTACTTTAGTGAATTTGTTGATCCAAGGCAAGTATAAATGATAAAAGTTTATTGACAGAGATTATGTATCTCTGCCACGTTTTGCAATCAGGACCATAAGCACAATAAAAAGTACCAAAGCCAAATTTTGGTCCAGGGTTTGATCTTCATAATCTTCAGATGCTGAATCCTCTAGAGAAACATCATCTGAGATTACACTTGAATCTGGAACTGCAGTTATTGCAAATGGTGAAAACCCTGGTGTTGAAGATTCAAAGTAAACATACTCATCTTGCTCACCTGCGATCATTGTTGGAAGAATATCCCATTTACCATCAGAATGCCTGTTCAACCTGATAGCAGAACTATTTACGCCGTTTGCCTCCATCCATGAACTTTCTACCTTGAAACCAATTGTCATAGCTTCAATGTTTGCAGGAGTTGCAAAGCCGTATTTGCCAACCCAAATGTTCATGTTCCGATAAACAAGACCCTCAGGATCATCCGAGACAAGAGCAGACCTCTCATTCAAAACTTCAATCGTTGTAGTTATAGAACCTGAATTTTTTAGTGGAGTGAAATTTACGTTCACAATAGGGTTCTCAGGAGATTTAAAAGTATAAGACACATTCATACCCTTATTAACCGTCCTTTCAGTAACATCTTTAAATTCAATATTCCCAAATTGCTCGCCTGAATCACCGGCACCTCCACCCCCACTACTTCCTGAACCAGCACTGTCAGTACTCCCTCCGGATGAAGACGTATCAGATATGCTCACCACAGCATTTCCCACAGTTATCGGGACTGCTGCCCCAGTGGAATTACTTACCACAACATTGGCCAATTGCAAGTTGGATTGACCAGAACCGGTTGTTTTAAAAACGATCGTTGCAAGTATTCCTGGACTCGTGACCTCATCTTTTCCCAAAATAACACTATGTGCATATATGATGGTCCCAGCTGAATTATCAACAGTACCTCCATCAAAAAAAGTGTTTCCGGTTTTGCTAAACAGATCACCCTCAGATACACTTTTCACATCAAGTACAGAACCATCAAAATAAAGATCAAACTGTGCCCCGGATATAGGCATGTCTGGCTCGACGTAGACATTGACAACAATTTCCGATCCCAATCCCACGGATTGGTTAGCCGGAGAAAGACTCACGCCTGTTTCTGCAGAGACCGGGCTCATGATAGCACATATTGATAGTACCAACATAAAAGCCATCAAGAAATATCTGGGCAAATTAGAATCAAGGATTTTTAGCTGACTAATCGTAAAACTATCTGGAACTATATTTTTATTGATCATATTGAGCACCACTTATAAGAAAAAATTAGTCCACTCTAACATATCTATCTGTTGATTGGAACCACTAGAAGAGAACTTTGAGTTTGAGTGGGGGAATATGTTGGTGGTACAATAGTTTATGTATTTGTGTTCAGGAATGGTCTCAATGTTCTCTCCTAAGGACAAAATATACTATAATTGCTTAATAGATAAACCTTTCCATAAATGAACGGGTTTTTTTAAAAAAGAAATTGATTTTCTAAAAATAACTTACTTATTGCTTGAAATATAATAATACATTTCGTGAAAATCAAAATTGAATCAATGCTTTTCCGGATAAAAACTTTTGCATATCGAATCCGGCAATACTTTCCTGCCAACTTTCCCTTTTTTCCTGCATTTACCTGCAGAGAAATAACGACATGAATTGCAGCAGTAGACCCGCTGTTCCAATTTGTCCCGGACAAACTTTTCGTGAAGATCGGCCTCACCCAATCCACGATGATATTTGTAATCATTCCAGTCAGCATAATATATCTGGCTGGTAAGTGTCGAAACTGCCGGAGGATCCCATTCACCATAGGTTGCACCGATCTCCAGAGCATTCGAAGTTATCTTTGGAGCTGATTCTTTTGAACCACTACTTAAAAGATCAATAATCTCTTCTTTTAACTCAAGAAATATTTCATCGTCAGGCTTTATTGCCAGTGCCCTGTTTATGTATGTTTTTGCACCTTCAAGGTTACCAAGACTTTTCAGGCAAAGTGAGATATTATAAAATACAGGATATGGTCGTGCCACAACACCTATGCTCAGGATCTTTTCATAGATATCTACAGCTTTCCTGAATTTTCGTTCCTGCTGCAAAAGAAGAGCCATATTGTTCAATGCGTGGACATTTTTAGGCTGCAGCTGCAAAGCCATCTTGAAGTAATGTTCCTTCCTTTCAGCATCCTTTTCAGATCTGCCGGAAGCAATGTACCTCTCAACGATCTTACTTACATCATCTTTTGCCATAGAATATCCTCATATCCCTCTTTTTTTCTGTACATACCAGCCCACAAGAGGTGGAACCCAGCATAGGTTTGCCACAATGGTCTCAAGGGCAGTAAATGTTTGGGTGGTCGGGCTGAAACCATATATGCGTAAAAGTAAAAGACCGACAGGTACGATAATAATTATTGCAAGGCTTGCGAGCATAACAGGATGATGCACATATCTATTGAACGCTCCGACCCAGTTACCTTCCTTTTTCTTCAGGAAAAGCATCCCGGAAATGTTTGCACCGATCTGGTCACTAAGTGCATAGAAGTAAGGGATATAGAAACCCTCAACACCATATACATTAACACCTGCAAGGCGACTGGCAATATCGATAATCCAGGGAATTGCCAATCCAAATAGCTTGCCCCAACCGTAGGCTTCTGCCATTGTACTCGCTCCACCAAGAAAGCGCTGACGAATCGAATAGATACCTTCCAGTATGCTTTCGCCTTCACCGGATAATGTCCTGACAAGCCATTGCCCCACAGGACTTGTCTGATAACCCTGCATATCAAGGAAAATACCTGCAATAAGTCCCAGGACGTATCCGGGAACAGTATACCTGATAAGTTCTTCAAAGCCTTCACTTTTAGGAAGTTCATCCTCATTACCCATACATTTGGAGAATGTTGCTTTTGTTAATTATAGATATGTAATAAAATAAGAAAAGATGATCTGCTTTTTAGATCTCTTTGAACACTTTTGCCATTGACTCGCCACGAACATGGATCGAAAATTCAGAGAAGTATCCAAAGACAGTAGTGTGAACATCAAATCCTTTACTATCCAGCTTTTCTTTGATAGCTAAAATTACCTCTACTGCGAACTCAGGAGAAGATTTGCTAGAAGAGAGATGAGCAAATGAATGAAGGACTATTCTTTTTTTATTTACTTTATTGAGGTACCATTTCAAATTTGCCACTGCACTTTTTACCACTTTGTTCTTTCTTAATTCATCCTCTGCCTCAACATGAATGAAAACAACTGCCGTATCTTCTATCTTTTCCTCTCTTTCAGCATCATCTACGTGATCAAGGGTCTTGCTGAAGGTTTCAAACCAAAAATATTCCGTATCGAACATTAGCATTTTCATGGATCCTTATCCTCCGTTAATGATATTGTAAAATATTATAGCAGGCTTTTTCTAAGGTTACATCATTGTTAAAGTATTGAATTAGGTTAGTAAAATATTCTCACATACATAGCAGCACTGTTTGCGGTAAGAAGTGCCGATGAAGAGAAAAACAGAAGAATATAGATATAGTGATAACAAATATTGCCTCATTGAATATCTACAATATTAAACAGATAATAATTATGGTTGATTCAAATGGATAAAATAATAGCAGACTTTGAACTTGATGTAAGAGGACAGTGCTGCCCTTACCCACTTATCAGGACAAAGGAGATGGTGGATGAGATGGAAACAAATGAAATACTGCTGGTCATAGCAAATGAGGCCATGACACCTCAAAACATCGCCACCTGGGCAAAAAAGACAGGGAATGTACTGCTTGCTGTTGAAGAAGAGGGAGGCATTTTCAACATATACGTCCGCAAAGCCTGATATTCATTCCCGTTGATGTTTTTGTTCTCTGATGCTATAATACTTTGACCTTTTTATCCAATACTACAGACGCCGCCACCGTCCTGGTAGTTCTCATCCTCAATTGATGTTATCGACGGATCTTCACCACATACCGGACATGAAGGGTTCTTACGGACCTTAATCTCATCGAAAGACAT
Source organism: Methanococcoides orientis (assembly GCF_021184045.1). NCBI lineage: Archaea > Methanobacteriati > Methanobacteriota > Methanomicrobia > Methanosarcinales > Methanosarcinaceae > Methanococcoides > Methanococcoides orientis. Next base: position 274,111 of record NZ_CP073710.1, on the reverse strand, counting down.
TCCAAAGGCATCATAGAATATAAGCCGACCTTTCAACAGGTCTCCGAATCCCAGCAGGTATTTGATGACCTCCGTTGCCTGAATAACACCAATGATTCCCGGAAGTACTCCGATAACTCCGGCTTCCTGACAGCTTGGAACCATTCCGGCAGGTGGTGCATGTTCAAAAAGACACCTGTAACAGGGACCTTCATCCGGAAGGATGGTCGTGACCTGACCTTCGAATCGGAAAATACTGCCATGTGACAGAGGTTTTTTTGCAAGCACACAGGCATCGTTTACTAGATAGCGGGTTGCAAAATTGTCGGAACCATCCACTACGATGTCGTAATCGTTTATTATATCAAGAATATTGTCAGGACTTATCCTTTTCTGATAAGTGATAACCTTCACATCGGGATTTAAATTCTCAACATATTGTCTTGCAGATTCAACTTTTGGAATGTCGACATTCCCACCATGTATGACCTGTCTTTGAAGATTGCTGAGATCCACAACATCATCGTCAACTATCCCGATAGTCCCAACCCCGGCAGCAGCCAGGTATTGTATGATAGGAGATCCAAGTCCTCCTGCACCTATACAGAGTACCCTGGAAGACAACAGTTTTTGTTGTCCCTTTCCGCCAACTTCCTGCAGTATGATGTGTCTTGAATACCGCCGGATCTGTTCTTCAGTAAATTCGCCTAACATTTTTGCCTCCCTGAAATAATTTATCGCAATGAATTGCATCGACCATGATCCTTTCACAATTTCTGTGAGGGATTGCAATTCGTACTGTCATTTTCAAAAAAGTGTAATTTCCTAATAAATAGGTATAGAAAGCGGCAATTTTGTGCAACCACGCCCCAAATATCACAAAACCCAACTCATAAGACATCAAATTAGAATATAGGCAATTATTGCCCCATAACCAATGGTAATATTATAATGTGTTTTTATGTTTAATAGTTAATATTCATACATTATTAGGAGACAAATAAAATGAGTAAAGTAATTGGATTAAAATGCAGAGAATGTGGTGCTGAATATCCGAGTGGAATCCAGAATACCTGCTATGAATGTTTCGGACCTCTTGAAGTGCACTACGACTGGGACGAGATACAGAACACAGTAAGTAAGGAGAAGATCGCCAGAGGCCCTCCGTCCATATGGAGATATGCAGACCTGCTTCCAATAGATGGTACGAATTATGTTGACCTTGGTTCAGGTTACAACAAGTTACATCATGCAAAGAACCTTGGAAAGGAACTGGGACTTAAAGAATTATACATTCTTGATGATTCTGTCAATCCCACAAATTCGTTCAAGGACAGGGTAACATCCGTGGCTGTAAGCAAGGCATTAGAACTCGGCGCCACCGCAATTGGATGTGCATCCACAGGAAACCTCGCATCCGCTGTAGGAGCACATGCTGCAAAAGCAGGGATTCCATCATATATCTTCATACCTTCCTCGATCGAGCTTGGAAAGATAACACAGATGCTCGCATACGAACCAAACGTCGTAGCAGTTGATGGCACCTATGATGATGCAAATCGCCTTGCAAGTGAGGTCGCAGACCAGAATCCCGACTGGGCATTTGTCAACATAAACATAAGACCATATTATACGGAAGGTTCCAGGACACTTGCGTTTGAAACTGCTGAACAGCTCGGATGGAATGCTCCGGATCACATCGTTGCACCACTTGGAAGCGGAGCACTGCTCTGTGCCCTTACCAGAGGTTACAGAGAACTTGAAAAGATAGGTTTTGTTGAACCCGAAAGGAAGATCAGGATATCAGGTTCACAGCCAACAGGTTGTTCTCCGATCTCGACTGCTGTCCAGAACGACACGGAAGTTATCCCAATAAGGGAACTTGACACGATAGCCCACAGCCTTGCGATCGGAAACCCTGCTGATGGATATTATGCAAAGCAGGAGATCCAGAATTCCGATGGATATGCTGCATCTGTGACGAATGAGGAGATACTTGAGGCCATATTCCTGCTTGCAAGAACTGAAGGTATTTTCACAGAACCTGCCGGCGGGACAACGGTTGCAGGTCTTAAGAGACTTGTAGAAAGCGGCCATATTGACCCCGATGAAAGAACAGTTGTATATGTAACAGGTAATGGTCTAAAAGCACAGGATACGATTGCAGGAGCAGTTGAGAGTCCTGAATCAATCAAGCCGTTATATTCCGAATTCACGAAGAAGTACAGCAATATTACAAAAAACAATAACTAATGATCAAGAGGTGAAGTAAAATGGTATCTATAAGATTTTCATCAGCATTGAACAACATAACGAAAACAAGATCAACAAGCATCGATCTGGGTGATACTACAGTAAAGACCCTTTTTGATACACTTACTACTGAGTACGGCGAAGAGTTTGAAAGACGCCTGCTTCATGATGGAGAGGTGCGAAGATTCGTTAATGTCTACGTCAATGGGGAAGATATAAGACATCTTTCAGGTCTTGCTACAGAAATTACCGATGCTGACGAAATTTCAATATTGCCAGCAGTAAGCGGAGGCTGATCTTTAAAATAACAGGGGAAAGCAGGCCGGTAAATCCGAAAAAATGATCGAGCACAAAAGGCCTGCCAGTCCTTGGAGTGGTGAACCTATGATGAAATTGAGAATCGGACACCTTTCAACCATGTACCATACCTCATTCATACTGATGGGAATGGACTGGCTTAAAAACGCAGGCATAGAACCTGAGTGGAAACTTTTTGGAGGAGGGCCTGCAATTGTCCGGGCGCTTGAGAACAACGAGCTTGATATCGGATATATCGGACTTCCTCCTGCAATGATAGGAATAGATCACGGTTTGAAGATCAAGTGCATTGCAGGCGGTCATGTCGAAGGCACAGTGATGATCGCTAATCCCGAATTTCTAACACTCGATGAATGTAGAAATGACCGAACACTTTTTTTGGAGCAATTCAAAGGCTATACGGTAGCCTGCCCTCCTTCCGGCTCCATTCATGATGTGATTATAAAGAACTATATCAAAGAAGCAGGGCTTGAGAATGACATTGATGTCCTCAACTATGAGTGGGCTGACATGATCCCCGAAGCAATAGCAGACGGGGAGATCAAAGTTGCAGTTGGAACACCATCACTGGCTGTTGTGGCAAAGAGATACTGTGATACAAAGATAGTGACCCCGCCTGAAAAACTATGGCCTGACAATCCAAGTTACGGTATAGTTGCAACCTCTGAGATGATCGAAAGCTCACCGGATGTTCTTTTGAAGTTCATAAAGTTGCATGAGAAAGCCTGTGTATTCATTCGTGAGAACACTGAAGAAGCAGCAAAATTGGTTGCCGAGACCATAGAGATAATTGATTCTGATTTTGTGAACGAGATGTATAAAGTATCACCAAAATACTCAGCAGGCATATCAGAAGAATATATCAGCTCCACCATGAGATTTGTAGATGTACTGAACGAACTTGGATATATTTCAAAGAAACTCAATCAGAAGGATATCTTCGACCTTCGGTTTGTTGAAAAATTGGGACGTTAAACTAACCATTTTACCTTTGTACTTTTTTATATTCATAGCTTTTTTCGCATACACATTTTTTGTTTTTTAGTCATTTTTATCTTAAATTAGCTTTTTCGGTTTTAAGCTCTGAAAAAAGATTTTAAAGAAGAAGCTACATCTGCAATAACCTCATCAGCAGCATACCAATCGGAAATGTGTCCAGAATAGAGAGGAAATAACTCTGCACCTATCTATTAAATGCAGAGGCATCCCATCTCAATCAATTCAACTGCTCAAATGATCAGAGCACAAAACTACTGATACGCCTGATCTCGTAACGATCTTGCACAGATCCTCAATTGTGTCGGAATATTGCTCACTTCCAACCGGGACTCCTTTGCAAAGGGTTTCCTGTAGCAGATCATCATCCACGTAGATACAATGTGTACCCTTCATGGAAAGGCGGTCATAATTGGACTGTGCCTCTTCCCTTTTATCTCCAGGATAACGGATAACCTTCGCAGTCACAGCCTTGCATGCTTTGTCAGGAGATACCTGATTGTATTTCGTGATCATACCCGCAGCAGCAGTCTGGTTGGTGTGAGGATCAATTACAATAAATGAACCTGTGATCTTGTTCTCAGAATAAATGTCGGCAAATATCGGGGCCTTTAAATCGATCTTAACTTTTCCGATCTCATTTAAGCTCAAGAACTCCGAAGTTTTCATGCTGATGTCTTCAGGATCGAACTCATGAAGTACTTCTGAGAAATTTCCTTTAACCATGCTGGTAGTATGCTTGATCACATAATCTTTCCCGACCTCCATGGGAGCATTATCCATCCAGACCAAGTTTGCCTCCAGACTGCCGGCAATTACAGGAAGGTCATCAACCTTTGCGATCAGATCACCGCGACTTATGTCAACGTCATCCTCAAGGCAAAGGGTTACTGCCATAGGAGCATAAGCATAATCCAGATCACCATCATACGTAACGATACTTGAGATCTTACTGGTTTTTCCCGAAGGGAGAACTCTTACCTTATCTCCTTTGTGGACCACGCCTGAAGCTATTGTGCCACAATAACCCCTGAAATCATCGCCCCCTCCCCAGTTAACATACTGGACGGGGAATCTGAATTCTGTCAGGTTGCGACCACCGGTCACATTTACGTTCTCCAAATAATCAAGCAACGTAGATCCCTTATACCAAGGCATATTGTCGCTTCTTTCGATTACATTGTCACCTTTGAGGGCACTTAGGGGTATGAAGTAAATTGATTCATCCGATAATTTATCAGCAAAGGCATTGAACTCACTTACAATATTCTCGAACACTTCTTCTGAGTAGTCAACAAGATCCATTTTATTGACGGCAACTACAAAGTTCCGGATACCAAGAAGCGATGAGATAAATGAGTGACGTTTTGTCTGTGTTACAACTCCGTTCCTGGCGTCAATGAGGATTAGGGCGAGAGATGCATTTGATGCACCTGTAGCCATGTTCCTTGTATATTGCTCATGCCCTGGGGTATCTGAAATAATAAAGCGCCTTTTAGGGGTCGAGTAGAACCTGTATGCAACATCAATTGTAATTCCCTGCTCCCTTTCAGATTTAAGACCATCAGTTACCAGAGAATAATCTATTTCCTGGTTTCTGTGGGCTTTCGAGAATGTCTTTATTAAATTCAGTTGATCCTCAAATATTGATTTTGAATCATATAGTAATCTCCCAATAAGGGTTGATTTACCATCATCCACACTTCCTGCAGTGGCAAAGCGTAATAGATCAATATTCTGATTTTGTTCAACTAAAGATTCGGAACCCTTCAAAAGTATCCCTCCTTCTTCTTTTGCTCCATGGAGCTATCCTGGTCGTGGTCGATCACCCTTGTGATACGCTCGGAATGGCGGGCAACCATCATCTCCTCAATGATCTTCGGCAGAGTGTCTGCCTCTGACCTTACTGCACCTGTACAGTAGTGGCATCCCAGTGTCCTGAAGCGGCACATGACCTCCTTGACCTCTTCCTCGTGCTCATCCGTATAAACCGGAATTAGTTGACCATGCTTCTCAATGACCGGTCTTTTCTTTGCGAAGTAAAGAGGAACGATCTCAATATTTTCATGGTAAATATATGTCCAGATATCAAGTTCTGTCCAGTTCGAGAGCGGGAATACCCTTATGGATTCCCCGGGATCTATTTTTGAATTAAAGAGATTCCATAATTCAGGTTTCTGGTCCTTTGGATTCCACTGGCCATGCTTGTCGCGGAATGAATAAATTCTTTCCTTTGCCCTTGATTTTTCTTCATCTCTCCGGGCACCACCAAACGCTGCATCATAGCCACCTTCATTTAAACCATCAAGGAGTGCTTTTGTTTTAAGCTCGGCACAACATTTGACCGTCCCCACCGTAAGTGGATTTATCCCTTTTTTGAGGGCTTCTTCGTTCCTGTGAACCTTCAGATCAAGGTTGTGTTTTTTTGTATAATAATCCCTGAATTCGTACATTTCAGGAAACTTGTATCCGGTGTCAATATGCAATAAAGGGAAAGGCACTTTTTTCGGATAAAAGGCCTTAATCGCCAGATGGGCCATGACCGACGAGTCCTTACCTACCGAATACAACATCACTGGATTTTCAAATTCTGCAGCAACTTCTCTGATAATGCCTATGCTTTCTGCTTCAAGTGTCTTTAGATTTGAAAGCCGATAAGATTCTTCCGTAGTGACCATATTTGACCCTCCACTTATTTTTTGATAAATATATTCAATGACGTTCTCAATTGAACCTGTGATCTTTTATTCTGAAATCTTGATTCTGATTTTTAAGACTGTGATCTAACATTTCCTGAATGAAGTCCACATTCTTTCTTGGTTGCTTCTTCCCACCACCAGCGTCCTTCACGTTCATGCTGTCCCGGCAGTACAGGTCTGGTACATGGTTCACAGCCAATGCTGACATATCCCTTCTCATGGAGTTCGTTGTACGGAACATCGTTTTCCCTTATATAATCCCAGACCTGTTTGGAAGTCCAGTTGGCCAGAGGATTGAACTTCACAAGTGTACCGTCACCAAATGCCAAATCAAATTCAGCCACGGGTATTTCTGCACGCGTGTTAGGACTCTGGTCTTTACGCTGGCCTGTGATCCATGCAGACCTCTTGCTAAGGGAACGTCTTAGTGGATCGACCTTTCTGGCACCACAACATTCCTGGTGACCGTCCTTGTAGAATGAGAACATACCCTTCTTGAGGACAAGTTCTTCGGTCTTTTCCCTGTTAGCAAAGAAGATCTCCAGTGGGATGTTATAATGCTCCCGCACCACGTCGAAGAACTTGTAGGTTTCAGAGTGCAAACGACCTGTATCAAGGGAAAATACACTGACTTGTGCCTTGATCTTAGTTGCCATATCAATGAGCACAACATCCTCAGCACCACTGAATGCAATAGATATGCCTGAGCCAAACCTGTTCAGTGCATACTCAAGGATCTCCTGCGGTGAACTGTCTTTATAATCTTCAGCAAATTGTTCGATCTCTTTTATTATTTCCGGATCCTTTTCTGGCATGATCTCTTTTTCCTGTGATCTTGATGAAATATTATGAGAAACTGTGATTATAAGCATAAATAAAATGAGGTCCGTACCAGCAGTTCCTTACTGATGGTACAAACTCTCAAATTATTCCAGCACAAAGGCCTTGAACTCTTCAAGCCCTACACGCTGGATAGTATCTCCAAATCGTTCTCCTGAAGTTGCTTCTATATTGAAGAACTCCACAGACCTCTCAATGATCCTGAACAGAGTATCTTCGTCTACAAGCTCGGTCAGTCTGATACCAAGTCTTGGATGTTTTCCAACCTTGCCACCAACGTAGACCGTGTACCCTTCTCTTGACTTGACCCATGCCTCAGTTGGGCATATCAGGAGACACTGACCACACAAGTTGCATTTGTCCCTGTAATAATGCAGGGCACCATCCTCGACCTTGATAGCATCTACTGGACATACTGTTTGGCAGAGACCACAATAGGTACATTTATCCTCTACCCATTTTGGTTCAAGCCCACCCATTACACCAAGGTCGTTCTCCTGTGGTTTCATACATGATGATGGACAGCCTGTAACTGCAAATTTGAACTTGCCGGGAAGTTCCATGGCAAAGTACTTCTCATCGATCTTTTTTGCGATATCCTCTGCATCGATCAGTCCACGCGGACAGATGAGATTCCCCTGGCAGGCAACTACTCCACGAACTCTCGGACCACAGGTACCCTGGCGAACATTTCTGTTCTCGAGTTCGTCAAGAAGGTTCTCTGCATCATCAAAAGGAATATATGATATCTCAAGCCCCTGTCGTGCAGTTATGTGAACCTCACCCTTGCCATACTTCTCAGAAGCATCAGCGAGTGCCCGAAGCTGATCAGCGGTCAGCTGACCACCGACAACGCGAAGCCGCATTGAGAAAAGGTCTTCCTTCTGCCTCTGGCGAAGAAAACCGCCCTGTTTGAGCCTGTCATAGTTGATAGTCTTATTACCCATGTATTATCACCGTAAGTTCCGCAGATATAGATATATATGTATATAAAAAGGCAAAAGTTGCACTCTTTTTAGTGGTAATTTTAGCCCCATTCCCCACTGCTATATAACAAATTACCTTTCATATGCTATATATTTACTCCAAAAATAAAACTTGTAAATAAAACTTGTAAATAAAGCTAAGTAAATCGAGAGCTATAAAGTAAACGGAACGAAATCAAGGGAGTTACTAACAAATGATCATAGCACTGGCTGCCATTGCATCTGCGATCTTCATGGGGATCAACATTGGCGGGAACAATGCAGCCGCTGCCATGGGAGCAGCATATGGTGCACGAGCCCGTACCAAAAGACAGGCAGTAACATTAATTGCAATATTTTCCCTGCTTGGTGCTGTACTTAGTGGTGAGGAAGTTATCAGGACCCTTGGTGAGGGAATTGTTCCAGGCAACACGATAACCCTTACTGCAGCGATCATTGCAACAAGTGCAGCTGCCATCAGCCTGTTCATCGGAAATATACTGAAGGTCCCCATATCAGCCAGTCAGTCAGCTGTAGGAGCTATTGTCGGAATTGGCATATTCTACGGGGTACTCGATACCCAGCTGCTATCACAGATCGTGGGTTGGTGGATAGCCACACCGGTACTTGCCTTCGTGCTTGCGTATCTTTCTGGCAAATATATTCACCCCAGGCTTGTGGTCTGGCTTGTAGAACATGAATCTGAAGCACAGATAAGAAGCACTATTGCAAAACTCCTGACTGTGACCGGTTGTTATGTTGCTTATTCAGCAGGTGCTAACAATGCTGCAAATGCTGTTGGTCCTATTGTGGGAGCAGGATTTATGGATCCGACAACCGGAGCTGTTATCGGAGGGCTTACACTTGGCATTGGAGCTATACTGATAGGTGGCCGTATCCTTCAGACAGTTGGAACGGACATCGCGGAGATCTGTACTATACGTGCGATCTTCATCGAAGCCATTGCAGCTATCATCGTACATGGTGCATCCCATTACGGCATTCCTGTGGCACTTGGCCAGTTAGTACCTGCAGCTGTCATTGGTATTGGATGTGCTAATAGGGGCATAGATACAATAAAGAACAAAACTGTAAAACGGATCGTGACCATGTGGATCACATCACCACTGGTAGCAGGTCTGATAGCATATACTGCCATCAGTCTTGTTTCATAAAAAGATAAGTATACCCGATCCGGATAATATTAATTCGGATCGATGCATTATGGAATATAATATCTTTTCACTCAATATTAAAATGCGTAATATTAGTGATCAGCTCTGACAGTTTCATCTGGCATTTTCTTTTTTAAGCGATTCTTCTGCCCTGGTCATAATTTCTTCATTGTCTTCATAGATCTTCCGGACATTGTCCATTGCGCGATTAAGGCGCTTTTTCAATAGTACAAGTTCCCTGTCTGAAAGATCATACTCAGGTACATTGTCTATCCACAACTGTTGTACCTCGATAAGAGCGTCTATCGCTGACTTTGTCCTGTTGATCGTTGTAGCGTCCATAGAACTTCTTATATATGCAAGATATTAATAAGGTAATGGGGGAGGCAATAATTGTCAGGATACCATTTGTTATTTATCTGGCAGTTAATAGACCATCGATGACATTAATAGAACTGTATTATTCCGATATTTGCATGAACTGCCATTATGTCAGGAACCAGATAATAGAAGTTCTCCCCGAAGGTGTTATGTTCAAGGAAATAAACGTAACAAGCCTGGAAGGTGCTGAAAGAGCAAAGCAACTCGGGATAGAAGAAGTGCCTACTATCACTATTAATGAGGAAGTTGTGTTTATCGGTCGAGTGGAAAAGGACGAGATACAAGAGGAACTTGAAGGCTTCCTCTGAGCAAGAAGAATTGTATTAGACCAACAGAATACAGGAGGAATTCCAACTGAATCTTGATATTTATAAAAATTTAAACAGGGGTATTGAAAGCACATACATTAACCTGAACCCGATCCAGCGGGGAGGAGTGCTTACCGCTGAGGCCAGAAAAGCAGCACTTGAATTTGCGGATGGTTATTCAGTTTGTGACTTCTGTTTCGAATCAAGGGTCGATCTTGTCCAAAACCCCCCTGTAAGGAATCTTACAGCAGATATTGCAGAATTCCTGAATATGGATGACGTGAGGTTCACAGCCGGTTGCCGCCATGCAAAATGGGCAGCAATGCACATGGTCACAGAACCCGGTGAGACCCTTGTACTGGATTCACTTGCACATTATACATCATATCTTGCAGCAGAGGCGAACCAGCTGAAGGTCGTTGAGGTACCACATAGCGGCTACCCGGAATTTACAATCGATCCTGAAGGATACGCAGAAAAGTTCGAGGAAGTTGAACGCAATACCGGTTCACTACCAGCACTGGCATTGCTTACACATGTTGATTATCGTTATGGAAATGTGGCAGATGCTGCATCCGTTGGGAAGATCTGTAAAGAATACGGTGTTCCGTTCCTGCTGAATACAGCTTACTCTTCAGGAATAATGCCTATTGATGGAAAGAAACTTGGTGTGGACTTCCTGTGTGCTTCCGGACACAAAAGCTGGGCGGCATCCGCCCCAATGGGAATACTTGCAACTACCTTTGAATGGAACCAGCAGGTATTCGATAAGTCAACCATCCGAGGTGACTGGAGTGGACGTGGCTTCACTAAAAAGGAGGTTGCCCTGTTTGGATGCTCACCTGTATTTGGAGTTCCGGTGATGTCACTTATGGCATCATTCCCGAGTGTTGTGGAACGTGTGAAGCACTGGGATGAACATGTCGAGAATGCAAGATACCTTGCATCTCAGCTCGAGCGTATAGAAGGATTTCACCAGATGGGTGTCAAGCCAACAGAACATACACTTGTAGCATTCGAATCCCTCCCGCTCTTTGAAGCTGCTGCCAAGACCAAGAAACGTGGTTATTTCCTATACCATGAACTTAAGAAGCGAAAGATAATTGGAATCCAGCCCGGGATGAGCAAAAGTTTCAAATTAAATACATTCGGACTCAGCAGAGTTCAGGTAGAATACGTCGCAAACGCTTTCATTGAGATAGCAAGGAAATATGATATACCGGTGGAGGATGAAGCATGAAATATACGGAACTGACAAAACAGTTCAGACAATTCTTCGAGTTGCCGCTTACACCGGTTGCCGTGAAGTTCAATAGCGACGATGAGCCAAATATTCCGCACCCAATGCGTTATTGTGAGATCGTGAGAAAAGCAGCAGCCTTTGGTACATCCTATACTTGTTCAGCTGATGATATGTCATGTGCAAGCGCAGAACTGGCACTTGGTTTCACAGAACCTGCTTATGGGGATGTGTATCCAAGAATGAAACCTGCGGATACCAGGACAATGACCGTCACACCGCTTGACAGATGTGAATTCGAACCTGATGTTGTGGTGGTTGTAGGAACCGCAAGTAAACTCATGCGTGTAGCTGCAACACTCTCCAAAGTGAAAGGAGATATGGTTAATGCAAAATTTAAAGGTGAATTCGCTGTCTGTGGAGAATGTACGACCATCCCGTTAATGGAGAACAAGGTGAACCTCTCACTTTTGTGTGCCGGAGCTCGTATGTTCAGCGATTACAGGAACGATGAGATCGTGTTCGGGTTCCCTATGGAGGCCTTTGTTGAGCTCACAGAATCACTGAAGGAAGAGAGTATCACAAAAGCACTTTGTGGCTGTCTTATGGATGACCTGCCGGCACGTTTGGTGGATGCAATCCTTGCACTTGGTTTCACGAAAGGCACGGATCATTTCATCGGACGTTTCGGGGATGAGATCGTAAGGCTATACATTCCAAAAGACGAAAGCGGGAAGAGCTCTTCAGTTACACTGCATGTTCCAGTCAAATTCAAAGATGCGGCTGCAGCAAAAGCTTCAGATGATATGGCATCCTACCTGTTCGAGGAACCGATGAACTATCGCCTCAGGGACAACTGGATGGATGCAATATTGCTGATCGAACTCCACGAACCGATAAGACGTGCAGCCATGAAACCTGAAAAGTTCAACGCACTTGTTAACAACGGAATAGAAGTAATGCTGGACCGTGTTGCTAAATTCAAGCGCAAGACGATACAGTGAATTTTTAGTAAAAGTGGATCTCACATGAGTTGTAGAAGATCTACTTTTGTTTACTTTTAAAAGAATAAAATAATTAAAAATAAGGCTTTACCGAGAGATCAGGCTTTTTTAATGTGAACTTTCCAGATGTTATTTTCTTCTTTGTCAATACCAAGAATCGTATGACCCTCATTCTTCACACTTTTAGGAACATTTGAAATCGCAGGTGCATAATCAAAAACGACCGTGAGATTATCACCACTTTCCAGCTCCTCTAATTGTAATTTGGTTTTTACGAAAGTAAAGGGACAAATCTCCCCCCTAAGATCTAATTCGATCGAGTCTTCAGTCATTTTTTCACCTTTGGTCATTAATATTGGAATGAAAATAGCTCTACTTCTAAAGATATAAGAGCTAAGATACAGGCAAATAAAGACGTATTCTTCATCAATCCACTGTAAGACCAGAATACAAAATATGCCGTAGATCTTATTTAACAGATGTGTATTGCCGATATGCTTATATATTAGAGACTTGTATTCACAAGTGTGACTTCACAATAGTGAATTTGCAACGTACCATATCAAACTATGGTGCGACTATATTCAACCTATACAAAGGAGTAATGAAAATGAGGGATCGCTTTTGTTGACAATCACGAGAAAAACGTACAGATAAAGAAAAGCATCGAAGAGCCAAAGGACAAACACCTGAGAAAGACAATTGAAGCGTTGCCACCTTCTGCAAAACTTGTCTACAAGGTACTTGAATACGGTGGTCTTCTGACACAGAAAGAAATCGCCGAACAAAGTTATCTTCCCCCACGCACTATCCGATATGCATTGGGAAGACTGAAGGATGAGAATTTCCTGCAAGAAAGATTCTACTTCAAAGACGCGAGGCAAAGCCTGTATGGTCTGAAAGAAATGACCAACCAGCAGGCAGCAGGCGAAACAGTTTCACAGGCTGAATTTGATTTTGCCAATGTATATACTGTACCTAAGGAGTACGAAGTATTGGCAACATAAATTTAATTCTGTAAAAAAAGATCAACTTAATAACCTGGAAACCAATTATCAAAATCAATTGGTAAAAGGTGTTACAACCAATGGCGAACTCATTGTGAGAATAATGAGCTCATTACTCATTTTTAACTATTTTTTATTTTCCCAAAATATCGTTTGTAAATCGATAATGAAAATAAATTATCATTAGGATACATCTTCAGATTAGATATATGAAGAGTATTGAAATTATAGTCAGATCACCAACATGATTGGAATGGTTTATTCAGATCAAGAAACAATCCCATATTTTCAATTATCTCTATTATCCAATGGTTTAATTATTAGTTAGAAGGCATACTGCAGGCTGTAGAGATCATTCAACTAAACTAAAAATAATCAGATAAGTATAGCAACTATGATCTGCAAAACTGTGATCATGAATAAGAACATATCAGAACAGCAAACCCAAAGCTAGTGAGTTAAGATCAGTTAAAGAAAAGGGGCAATTGAGTAGAAAAGGAGTGTGTCTGCCGCTATGGCCGCCGTACTCTGACTCTTATTAATGGATGAAAGCCAAGATCCGAATCCAGATCAGCGCTTCTGCAGCGCGCGACCTTTGAGCTTTGCTCAAGAAATCAGGATACTGAATAAGACCTTACTTTTGTTAATGAATGAAAGCCAAGGTCCGGATTCGAACCGGAATGGAATCGCTCTGCAGGCGATTGCGTAGCCGCTCCGCCACCTTGGCATTTGAACGAATCCTAGTAGGTAATACAGGCATATAAGCCTTTACATTCCGACAATGAAGGCACAAGTCTGATGATTAGTCACCCGCTCAGTACTAACTTTAAGCAAAGCTCAAGGACTGTTGAATACAAGAAAAAAGATAAAGTTACTACTCATGAGTTGTAGCAGATCGAAGAAAAGTTAAGGTAAAGAGTGAGCATAGCAGCGACGCAGATTTCCCGAGGACTCTCGTACCTCAGTACAGTAAGCAACGTGGGCAGGCTTATCTTCTGTGTTCGGAATGGGAACAGGAGTTGCCCTGCCGCTATGGCCGCCATACTCATCTCTAATACTGGAAATGATCATGTTATTATATTACATATCAGATTTCGCCTGGACAAAGCAAAACGGATGAGGCACAGATATTAGTGGCCGCGGACTGAACACCTCGTTGCCTTGGTGCGTACATCCCGACTCTATCAATCCGGTCTTTTACCGGAATCCTTAACGTAGTCTCTTTTTAGGTCAGATTTCGAGCTTAGATGCATTCAGCTCTTATTCCTTAGCGCGTAGCTGCTCGGCAGTGCCTTGTCAGACAACCGATCGACCAGTGGCGCCGTTGCTCTGTTCCTCTCGTACTAAAAGCAACTTACCCTCAGACTACAGACACCTCTAGTAGATAGTAACCGACCTGTCTCACGACGGTCTAAACCCAGCTCACGATCTCCTTTAATAGGCGAACAACCTCACCCTTGGCTGCTGCTGCACAGCCAGGATGGAAAGAACCGACATCGAGGTAGCAAGCTGCCGGGTCGATATGTGCTCTTGCCGGCAACGACTCAATTATCCCCGGGGTAACTTTTCTGTCATCTTTAGCCCGCACCAAGCGGGACATAAAGGTTCGCTAGAACCGACTTTCGTCTCGTGATCCGCTACTGTGCCGAATCACGTCAGGCTAACTTATGCTCTTGCACTCTTCAGTAGGTTTCCGACCCACTTGAGTTAACCATTGCGCGCCCTTGATATCTTTTCAAGGGCGTCCCGCCCCAGGCAAACTGCCCACCTATCGGGGTCCTCCTCTCGGAGTAAGGGGCGTAACTTTGGAAGGGTAGTGTCCCAATTGACTCCACCGATGCTGGCGCACCGGCTTCGACGTCTCCTACCTACACTGTACATCCAAAATCACACCCCAGCGACAGGCTGCAGTAAAGCTCCACGGGGTCTTCACTTCCCCCTAGAGGTCTCTAGACTCTGCACTAGAATGTAAGCTTCACCGGACTCTGGCTAGGGACAGTAGAACTCTCATTGATCCATTCATGCAAGTCGCCAATTAAGCGACAAGGTACTACGCTACCTTAAGAGGGTCATAGTTACCCCCGCTGTTTACAGGCCCTTCTTTCCGTTGAACCGAAGTTTCAGGTACCTGCACTGAGCAGGATTCAGAGATCGTACTAGCCCTTACGGGTTTGCGATCTCCTATGTTGATATTAGACAGTTAGAGTTCTCTGGTCACTGCGACCTGCCGTCTACACGGCAGGCACTCCTTCTCCCGAAGTTACGGAGCCAATTTGCCGAATTCCCTTAGCCAAATTATTCCGACACGCCTTAGCCTTTTCAGCTAGGGGCACCTGTGTCAGATCTCGGTACGGACATTTAACTCCCTTTTCACGGGTTCCAGGGTGAAGCTGACTTTCGCCATAACATATTCGTCTGCTTCTCGCCATTACGGCTCTCCACAGAGTTCGATGCTTAGACGGCGCGACGGCGCCGCTCAGCCTGCCCCGAAACGTCAGTTTTATTGTTAAATGGTACAGGAATATTAACCTGTTTCCCTTTTGATGTACTCGAATTACGGTACAACTTAGGACCGACTAACCCTCGGCTGACGATCATTGCCGAGGAAACCTAGCCCCTTCGGCGGTCAGGATTCTCACCTGACTATGCTGCTACTATTACCAGGATTTTCGTTTCCGCTCGGTCCACAGGACTTCACAGCCCTGCTTCTGCCCAAACGCAACGCCTTCCTACAAGATTACCTTTCGGTACTCCGTGGTATCGGTGGTCGACTTGAGCCCCGTCCATTTTCGGGGCCCCAAACCTCGACTGGTGGGCTGTTACGCACTCTTTAAAGGATAGCTGCTTCTAAGCTAACCTTCCAGCTGTCTAGGGCTTAGGACGCCCTTTAGTATTAACACTTAGTCGACACTTAGGGACCTTAACCACGGGCTGGGTTGTCTCCCTTACGGACTACAAGCTTACCCCAGTAGCCCGGACTCCAACCTTCTACGACGACGGTGGGTTCGGAGTTTGACAAGCGGCTGAGGGATTTCTCCCCCGGGACCACCAATCAGTGCTCTACTCCACCGACTATCTCCAGTTAGGTCATGCTGCGACATGTTTTGGAAGGAACCAGCTGATGCCGGGTTAGATTAGCCTTTCACTCCGAGACGCAGGTCACACGAATGATTTGCAGATCAATACCGCTTGCGGTCCTCCACGTAGCTTTCGCCACGCTTCAACCTGCCCACGCCTAGATCACCCGGCTTCGGGTCGTAACTTAGTGACTCCACGCACTTGTATACGCCGCACCTCACCCCGTGAGGGGTTGCGTGCTTGTTGCTTTCGCTTCGGCTTCCCAGATAAAAGGTTAGCCATCGCCACTTAGTTACACTCCCTGGCCCGTTCTTCAAAACGTATGATATGACATCGGCATTAGAACTCGTACTACAACCTCGCGGTTGATTCCTTCGAACTAAAGATCCTTTCATGCCATATCGCTCCATCACCATCAGGTTTCAGGCACTTTTAACCTCCCTTTTGGGGGTACTTTTCAGTTTTCGGTCACCCTACTACTTCGCTATCGGTCTCAAGACGTATTTAGTTTTGGAAGTTGGTGCCTCCCAAATTCCCGCGTGATTTCCAACACACGGTACTCAGGAACATTTCCAGTTCCTCTTTTCTTTGCTTACGTGACTTTCACACTCTACGGTCTAACGTTCCAGAAAAGTTCAGCTAAGAAAAGGTCGGAACCTTAGAAAGTTCCTACAACACCACATCTCCCTCACATTACTGGAGGGATTCAGTTTGAACTTTGCCGTGTTCATTCGCCATTACTAACGGCATCTCTTCGATTTCTCTTCCTGCCCCTACTAAGATGTTTCAATTCGGGGCGTTCCCGATCATGACTGATCAGCACAAATGTGCTAAGAGGTCTCATTAGGAAATCTCAGGTTCATAGATTCCATGCGTCTACCCTGAGCTTATCGCAGCTTGGCACGTCCTTCATCAGCGCTTGAGCCGAGCCATCCACCTGACGGCATAATTACCAGAGTCCATCTCACTTTGTCCAGTGAGCGTCTGATATGTAATATATACATGATCTCATAGCGCCCAATATCGGGGAAAGGGCGCATCCATCCTTCCCAAGCAACATTACTTGCTCGGTGCACTTGATGATTGTGAATCGTAATTGATCCAATGGACTTGCTGGGATTCGAACCCAGGGCCTTCGCCTTGCAAAGGCGACGATCTTCCAACTGATCTACAAGCCCTCGCTCGCATTTTTTCCAGCGAAATCTTGTTTCATTGAAGTGGTTTGTTGAAAGTGGCAGTTTATCGATTTCTGACTGATAGCGTTGATCCGCTTTGTGCGGATCGTTGCTTAGGAGGTGATCCAGCCGCAGATTCCCCTACGGCTACCTTGTTACGACTTAACCCCCCTTGCGAAATTTAGGTTCGAACACGGCACAAAATCCGTGCCCTCACCCATACCTCACTCGGGTGGTTTGACGGGCGGTGTGTGCAAGGAGCAGGGACGTATTCACCGCGCTATGTTGAAACGCGATTACTACGGATTCCAGCTTCACGAGGACGAGTTACAGTCCTCGATTCGAACTACGGCTGGGTTTAGGAGATTACCATCACCTTTCGGTGTAGGAACCCATTGTCCCAGCCATTGTAGCCCGCGTGTAGCCCGGGAGATTCGGGGCATACTGACCTACCGTAGCCCGCACCTTCCTCTGGTTTAGCACCAGCGGTCCCCACAGAGTACCCATCATCCCGAAGGACATGCTGGCAACAGTGGGCACGGGTCTCGCTCGTTGCCTGACTTAACAGGATGCTTCACAGTACGAACTGACGACGGCCATGCACCTCCTCTCAGCGATTCAGGTAAAGTCTTTAGCTTGACCTACATCTTGCTGTCGCCCCCGGTGAGTTTTCCGGCGTTGAGTCCAATTAAACCGCAGGCTCCACCCGTTGTAGTGCTCCCCCGCCAATTCCTTTAAGTTTCAGCCTTGCGGCCGTACTTCCCAGGTGGTTCGCTTCACGGCTTCCCTACGGCACCAGAAACGGTCGCACCGTCCCTGACACCTAGCGAACATCGTTTACGGCTGGGACTACCCGGGTATCTAATCCGGTTCGTGCCCCCAGCTTTCGTCCCTCACCGTCGGACCCGTTCTGGTAAGACGCCTTCGCCACTGGTGGTCCCACAGGGATTACAAGATTTCACTCCTACCCCTGTAGTACCTCTTACCTCTCCCGGTCCCAAGTCTGACAGTATTCCCCGGAAGCCTAACAGTTAAGCTGTCAGATTTCCCGAAGAACTGATCAAACCGGCTACGGACCCTTTAGACCCAATAAAAGTGATTACCACTCGGGCCGCCGGTGTTACCGCGGCGGCTGGCACCGGTCTTGCCCGGCCCTTGCTAACACATGCCGTTTACACATGTGGACAGCCAACATAATATGCTGGCACTCGGTATCCCCTTATCGCGGTTTCCCGCATTGTAAAGTTTTCGCGCCTGCTGCGCCCCGTAGGGCCTGGATTCATGTCTCAGAATCCATCTCTGGGCTCTTGCTCTCACAACCCATATCCGTCGTAGGCTAGTAGGTACCTTACACCCACTACTACCTGATAGACCGCAGATCCATCCTTAGGCAACCGAAGTCTTTGAACCAAAAAGCATTCCAGCATGAATGGTTTATTCGGAATTATCTCCAGTTTCCCGGAGTTATGCCGAACCTAAGGGCAGGTTATCCACGTGTTACTGAGCAGTTCGCTATGTTCACGAAGAACATTTAACTCGCATGGCTTAGTCGAATACCGATAGCAGTAACCTCTGGCAGGATCAACCAGAGTTATTTGTTAAAGCACACAAAATTTGGAAGTTAACTAAGAAAATTGTCGGAAAAGAACTCTTTTGTTTAATTAGAGAGTTGTTTTCTTTGCACAATGTTGGTTAGTTCTGTTTGATAGATAAAGTCACTATCAGTCAGAATTAACCGAACTGCCACTTTCAACGTCAGACCGGAAAAGCTCCGGTCTCCACTAATGATTTTGAAATGGAGGTGATTGAAATTCCACGCACGTTGTGCGGGATTCTCATAATATATCTCATCGCATATATACCTTCCTGATCGGAAGATTATGACACATTTTTGGAGAATGTGCCGATATACGTGAAATCTATGACGTTTTTCGAACTCTCAGTAGATCGTGTCAGAATCGACAGCGACCAGCTCACTGAGAGCACCCCTACAATAGCTCACTCGTATTTATATATTGTGTGTCAGTGAGTGACATGGATATATATGCAAGGGTGATTTGATACTTCGAACGATCAAATATTAATGCAGATTTGCATCAGCATTGCTTTTTAAGAACCAGAAATCAATGTAAATTTGTCCACCAATAACAATCTTGAAAATAAACAGAGGGACTAGAATACATTATAGGATCGGAGAATTTTGCAACACGACCCCACCACATAAATTGATGACTTTTTTACACCAAAGTTACTAATTAATCAAGCAAAAATAAACATTCATCCAAATATCATTATGCAGGATATCTAGAAAACATCCAAGTCACAATTAAAGATTACTACCCTTATTAGATCACGACAGATCCAGGATATGGTCAAACAAAGGATAGCGTTCAAAAATATAGACCTGACCTCTTTGAACGGAATATAACAGATCCCTTTGGCAATAATAGAAATAAATGAAAAATTACCCGATATAAGATGGGTAAAAATAGAGGCAAATTAATTGGATTGAGCCCTAGGTTGATTCGTTAAAACTCTATGAGCAAAGGCACATGAAAATGAAACATGATCAAAAAATATAATTAATTAGAGAAATAAAACAAGAAAAAATAAGAGAATACACCAGCCGGGAATCGAACCCGGGTTCGAGCGTTGGCAACGCCCGGTGATAACCGCTACACTACTGGTGTGATATGCATTTTTTTGGTGCCCAGACCCGGATTCGAACCGGGGACAACTGCCTCTTCAGGGCAGCGCTCTCCCACTGAGCTACCTGGGCTTTGAGAGCAACCAATACATATCGTTTTTCGATATAAACCTATCGAATCGACATAATTTAAAGATTTGTGGTGGGCCCGCGGAGAGTCGAACTCCGGACCTCCGCCATGTCAAGGCGACGTCATAACCATCTAGACCACGAGCCCATTCTGCTTGTTTGTTGTCCAGTAAAATTGAATCCTGAACAACGCGTCTGTTTCGTATTTGCTTCGAACCATGCTGCCCGAAGCAAACTCCTATAACCGACATATGGTATAAAAACATTTCTATTAATCGTGCAATTGAAGGCTATTGCAGCCCACCTGCAAAAACACGTGAATTTAGTAATTTTCAGCATCAATCGACGTTATTTTTGGGTTTTTACCACAAACTGGACATTTCGGATTCTTGTTAACTTTTATCTCATCGAACCTCATTCCGAGGGCATCATAGTAGATCATGCGCCCTACCAGCGACTTTCCGAGACGAGAAATGTACTTCACCACCTCTGTTGCCTGCATAGTCCCGATCACACCTGGAAGAATGCCCATAACCCCAGCAGCCCTTGCAGCATCAGTTGAAGGAGAACTGGAAAAAATACATCGATAGCATGGCCCCTCGTGAGGAAGAATTGTCATGACCTGGCCCTCGAACATAAAGATGCTGCCGTGGAATAGAGGTTTGTTCTGCAACACACATACATCATTCAGGAGATAGCGAGTAGCAAAATTATCAGAGCAATCCACAACAACATCGTAATCAACGATAAGCTCCTCAACATTATCAGGACTCAAGCGCAGGTCATACGCCAGCACTTTAACATCAGGGTTCAGGCTTTCCACATATTCCTTTGCAGACTCTACTTTAGACCTGCCAAGGTTGCCTGCATGGATCACCTGGCGTTGAAGGTTGCTCATCTCCACAACATCATCATCGATAATACCAAGAGTTCCAATGCCTGCTGCAGCAAGATACTGTATCACAGGAGAACCAAGCCCACCTGAACCTACGCAAAGAACTCGGGACTCCAGCAATAGCTTTTGTCCATCCTCACCCATAGATTTCATCATGATGTGCTTTGCATACCGCTCCTTTTGATCAGAAGTTAATTTCATAAATCTAATATATACCCATAAAATCTTATAAATAGACCGGAGATGGAAAAGGGATTTATCATGGTTTATAATTGTAATGAAAAACAGTTATATATAGTGACTATATTTAGGGAGAAGACATGGATTCATTTAATGCAATAACGGCAGCTATATTCCTGCCGTTCATATTTGCCGGGCTCATACCCGTAATGGAAAAGTTATTAAAGCAACGCGTGGGCTGGTTTGCAGCAGCCACAGCCCTTACATCCTTCACACTCATCGGCCTGGCAGCGCCGGAAGTACTTGGAGAAGGGCATATCGTACAGGGCTCAATATCATGGATACCCTCTGCAGGAGTTAACTTTGCGATCTACGCAGACGGACTCGCAATGATGATCGGATTTATCGCATCCGGGATCGGAGTCCTTATCATGTCCTACTCCAATGGATACATGTCCCAGAAAGAGGATCTGAAAAGATATTACCAGTATCTGCTTCTCTTCATGGGATCCATGATTGGAATGGTCTTTTCCGCAAATACGATACAATTGTTCATTTTCTGGGAACTTACCAGTATCACATCTTTCATGCTTATCGGATATTGGAGGCACAAGCCCGAATCCATCTATGGTGCCACAAAATCCCTCCTCATCACCGCTGCCGGTGGGCTTGCAATGCTTGCAGGTTTCCTTCTGTTACGCACCATCACAGGATCTTTCGACCTTGCCACCATACTGAGTGACCCACAGGTCATCAATGCAGTCAAGGAACACGAGCTCTTCCTTATAACACTTATACTCATATTGATCGGTGCAGCAGCAAAATCTGCACAGGGTCCGTTCTACATATGGCTTCCAAACGCAATGGAAGCTCCAACCCCAGTCAGTGCTTTCCTGCACTCAGCAACAATGGTCAAAGCAGGTATCTACCTCGTTGCAAGGATACACCCGATATTCTCAGGAACAGATGCATGGTTCATCCTTGTAAGTGGAATAGGTATCTTTACAATGCTTGTAGCCGGATTCCTTGCATTCAGGCAGACCGACATTAAAGGTATCCTCGCATATTCCACCATCAGTCAGCTGGCATACATCATGACCATGTATGGTTACACCACCCATCACGAACCGGGAATCGGCGTGGCAGCAGCAACATTCCACCTCCTAAATCACGCAACATTCAAAGCCTGCCTTTTCCTTGTAGCGGGTATCGTTGCACATGAAGCCGCTACGCGTGACATAAGAAAGCTTGGTGGGTTGCGGCGTGAGATGCCGATAACTTTCATCGTGGCGAGCATTGCCGCCCTTTCAATGGCAGGCGTACCACCACTTAACGGCTTCCTTAGTAAGGAAATGTTCTATGAATCGTCCCTTGAGATGGGAGCACTACTTGGAGGAGGATTCACATTCCTGATCCCTGCATGCGCAGTCCTTGGTGGTGTTTTCACTTTCGCATATTCCATAAAGCTCATCGACGGAATATTCCTTGGAGAACGCTCAAAAGAGCATCTCCCGGAACATATACACGAGCCACCACTTACAATGCTGATACCACCGGCATTCCTTGCACTGCTTGTAATACTTTTCGGACTTGTCCCATCCCTGCCGATACACACCATAATTGAACCAACCGTATCAGGCATCCTGCTGGAAACAGCACACCTGCACGTGAAGCTCTGGCATGGTTTTACAACATCCCTGATGATGACCATTGTCACATTCATACTGGGCATACTCATATACACCAGATACGACAGGATCGCCGCCTGGCAGGATAAGTTCAACGCAAGGTTCCCATGGATCAGCGTCAATTACTACTATGACAATGCAGTGAATTCTGCAAAAGAAAGAGCATTCAGATTCTCTACCATCACACAGCCAGGAAACATCAAGTACTACATGACCGCAATGCTGCTTCTCATGATAGCATTGGTAGCGATCCCAGTCATCACCCTGGCTACTAACATAGTACCGTCCACATTGAACTTTAGCATCGCCCCATATGAAGCAATTCTACTACTATTGCTAATTGTGGCAGCCCTGGCTGCAGCAGTTCTCCCGAAATACCTGCCAGCCATTATTGCATTATCTGCGCTTGGGTATGGAGTAAGCCTGCTTTTCATTTACCTGAAAGCACCCGACCTTGCCCTGACACAGATATTGGTGGAAACCCTTTCTACCATAATATTCCTGCTTGCTATCACAAAGATACCACAGAAGTACAAGGAGATAATACCAAAATCGGTCCTTTTCAGGGACCTCGCAATTTCCCTGGCAGTTGCAGCAAGCGTATTTGTAGTATTGCTCAACGCGACACAGGGAATAGTGGCACCATTTGAATCACTGTCCCACTACTTCATTGAGAACAGCCTCCCACTTGCAGGAGGGCACAACATCGTCAATGTGATCATCGTGGATTTCAGAGGTTATGATACCCTTGGAGAAATATCAGTACTCTGTCTTGCAGCACTCGGAGTATACAACCTGATACACAGCCGAGGTGAGGAACAATGACCACAATAATAACTAAAACAATAACGAAAGTATGCATCCCCTTGGTCATCCTCTTCTCTATATCCCTGCTACTTGCAGGTCATAATAACCCAGGAGGAGGATTTATCGGAGGCGTGATGTTCGCATCAGTCATTGCACTGATGTATGTAGTATTCGGACTGAAATATGTAAAAACATTCTTTAACCCTGACTGGGCCAAGTGGTTCGGATTCGGGCTCACGCTGGCATCATTGACCGCATTCGCAGCGATGTTCTTCGGACATAACTTCTTCAGGAGTGCTGTGGAGTTCGTCCACATTCCACTTTTCGGAGAAATTGAACTCGTGTCTGCCGGACTCTTTGATATCGGCGTTTATTTCGTAGTGATAGGATCACTACTATTCATCTTCAAGAACGTAGGTGATGACAATGAATAATACATTACTTACAATTACGATCTCACTACTCTTCGGCATAGGCACATTCCTTATGCTAAGAAGGGACATCATAAAGGTCATAATCGGACTGTCAGTTTTATCCCATGCGGTGAACCTGCTTATCGTCTCTACAGGAATATTTGATGGCACAAAAGTACCCATCATCACAGGCTCCGGGCACGAAGGAGAAGCATCCGGCATAATATTCAACGATAATCTTGCAGATGGTGTGCTGGCACCTGTAGTCTCTGCCTCAACGCATGTGGACTTCGTTGACCCGCTTGTTCAGGCACTTGTACTAACTGCAATTGTGATCAGTCTCGCAACAACAGCATTCATACTGATCCTTGCTTACAGGATATATGAAGAATATGGGACTACTGACATACGCGAGCTCAGGAGGCTGTGGGGATGATCGCAGAAATATCACACCTACCAATACTACTGATAGCCGTGCCAATACTCATGGCTGCCATCATGCTCTTTTTGCGCTCCAACGCAGGGTTGCAGAAAGGAGTGAACATTACAGTATCATTCATTATGATGGCATTGAGCTTCGTGCTCCTCTGGCAGGTCTGGAACGGAGGAATCCAGGTATATGAAGTAGGAGAATGGGGCAAATACGGCATCATACTTGTAGCCGACCTGCTAAGTTCAGGAATGGTAGTACTAAGCTCACTTGTATCCTTCCTCGCACTCCTCTACTCACTGGACTACATAGAAGGCAAGTCATTAAGCTCCAGTTACCATTCACTCTTCAACCTGCTTGTAGCAGGACTTAACGGAACTTTCCTGACAGGAGACATATTCAATATGTTCGTATTCTTTGAGATACTCCTGTTGTCCTCCTGCGCACTCGTAGTCGCAAACGAGAAAGGAGGAGTCACAAAAAGTTCCGACAAGATGGAAGCCACATTCAAGTACCTTGTACTGAACATGATAGGCTCCATTGTAATGCTTATAGCAGTAGCTTCCCTTTACGCCACCGTAGGAACTCTCAACATGGCAGACCTCTCTGTCAAGATCAGCGCAATGAGCGCTGCCGGAACCCTACCATGGCACATATTCGCTATTGCATTGCTCTTCATCGTTGTATTCGGGAACAAAGCAGCAATATTCCCGATGCACTACTGGCTTCCGGATGTGCACCCCACTGCACCATCACCCATCAGCGCAATGCTTAGCGGAGTGATGATAAAGGTCGGTGCTTACGGCATGCTCAGGGTTTTCTTCCTGATATTCAGGGATGCAACATACATATTCCAACCCATCATAATATTCCTGGCTCTCGCAACGATCATCATCGGAGCAGTATCCGCGGTCGGACAAAAGGATGTCAAGAGACTGTTAGCATATTCCAGTGTTAGCCAGATAGGATATGTATTCCTGGGAATTGGTTTCGGAACTGTCTATGCACTCGCAGCAGCTCTTGTGTTCCTGGTGAACCATGCGATTGCAAAGTCCATGTTGTTCCTGACCTCAGGAGGGATCATCCACCATGCAGGAACAAGGGACATGACCAAAATGGGAGGAATGATGAAGACAAGCCCGGTAATGAGCGTGGCTTTCCTGATAGGTGCCATGTCCATTGCAGGATTACCACCAATGGGTGGTTTCATTGCAAAGTTCGTGCTCTTTGACGCAGGACTTCTTGCAGAGTATTACATACCCATTGCCATAGCCCTTTTCTTTGCAGTCTTCACCCTGTTCTACATGTTCAGGGCATGGCTCCTGATGTTCTGGGGAGAAATAAGGGACGTCGAAAAATACGGAGAATACTCCTCACACAAACCTTCCTACATGATAGTAATACCCATAATAACACTTGCAGCACTGGCATTCGTCTTTGGAATCTATGCTGAACCGCTGATAGCCCTGTCACAGGCAATAGCGGAACAACTGATCGATCCACAACCCTATATTGATGCAGTGATGACGAGGGTGGTAAGATGAAACGATATTTCATATACTCAGTAGCTCTTGGACTTGTATGGTGCTTTGTACACGGTACAATAAGTGCTACAAACTTCCTGGTGGGACTGATACTCGGACCTATAGTGATATACCCATTCCGGGAACTGTACGATTTCACAAGGAAAAAGTCATACGCCAATACAATAATGAAGATACCAAAACAGCTGAAGTTCCTGGCAGTCCTTCTGATCGAGATCATAAAAGCGAACATCATAGTCGCAAAGATCGTCCTCAGTCCTAAGCTGGACATAAAACCGGGAATTGTTGCAGTTCCAATACGCACAGAGACCGATATAGGCATAACTGCTATTGCCAATACGATCACCTTGACCCCTGGAACACTTACAATCGATGTGTCAGATGACAGGAAAGTGCTTTATGTGCATGCCATCGATGCATCCGATCCAGAAGGATTGCGTGAGTCCATCAGGGATGATCTTGAAAAATATGTACTGGAGGCATTCGAATGAACTCATTACTACTTGACATATCACTGACATTCATGGTCATCGCAATCATACCATGCATATACAGGGTCATTAAAGGACCTACAATACCCGATCGTGTGATAGCCGTGGATGCCATGACAACGGTCATTGTTGCAATACTTGGTATCTACTCATACGTGCAGGGATCAGTATTCTTCATGGATGTTGCCCTTGTACTTGCGATAATATCATTTGTCGGCACCGTTACAATATCAAAATACCTTGATGAGGGGGCGGTATTCTGACAACAATGGATATTGCACTGGACGTAGCAAGTACCATACTGCTCCTGATCGGAGTATTCTTCGTGTTCCTGGGCATGGTCGGACTACTGCGCCTGCCGGATGTCTATAACAGACTCCATGCAACCACAAAGATCGGCACCCTGGGCACCTTCGGAGTGATGATGAGCATCCTTGCAAAGGTAGGGTTCAGCCCTATAGGAGTAAAGGCCATAACAGTTGGACTGTTCCTGTTCCTGACCGCACCTATTGCAGCCCATATGATCGGAAGAGCAGCTCACAGGCATGGCGTTGGCCTATGCAAGGGATCAGTCATCGACGAGTATGGCAAAGACTGCCAAAAAGAATCTTGCCCCATAGGCAAATTAAAAGCAAAGTCTGAATAAAGTATCCCGCAAGATGAACATGAAAAGCAGGACATTGGTCTTTAAAAGTGATGATAAAGACTTTGAAGCAGGACTTAAACAAGCTGCCGGCATAATCAGGGAAGGAGGAACAGTTGCCTTTCCGACCGAGACCGTGTATGGCCTCGGTGCCGATGCACTGAACGCCGATGCAGTACATAAGATATTCAAGGCAAAAGGCAGGCCTGCCGACAATCCCCTCATAGTTCATATAGCAAATATAGACCAGTGTTCTGAACTTGCAGAAGAGATACCTGCAAACGCTTTCAAACTTATGGAACAATTCTGGCCAGGGCCCCTTACCCTCATTCTAAAGGCAAAGGACGTTGTTCCCGATGTAACCACCGGCGGGCTTAACACCGTAGGCCTGAGGGTGCCAGACAACCCCGTAGCCCTTGAGCTTATCCAAAGATCAGATAAAACATTAGCTGCGCCCAGCGCCAATACATCCGGAAGTCCAAGCCCCACAACTGCTGAGCATGTTTTTAACGACCTGGATGGTAAGATCGATGCCATTCTGGATGGTGGCCCTACAGACATAGGACTTGAATCCACTGTTGTTGATATGACAGGCGACATACCTACCATATTGCGCCCTGGACATATCACCGCAGAAGACATCAGGAAATGTGTTGGTGATGTACGGATCGGATATGCAGACAGAACACTTGAAGAGAGTGAGGTCGCACGCTCACCAGGCATGAAATATACTCACTACTCACCAAAGACGAAGGTAATTCTTATCGAAGGCAACATTAAAGATGTCCACAAAGCAATGACCGAGATTGTGTTGGACTGCCATCGGGAAGGAGAAAGAGTAGGTCTTTTTGTTACCGAGGAAACTGCAAAAGTCGTTAATGCCGATGAAATATACTCCCTCGGGAAAAGGAATACACCATCACAGGCTGCCCGTAGTATATTTATGGGTCTGCGACATCTTGATAGTACAAATATTGATCTCATCATAGTCGATGGGACACTGAATAAGGAAGGTATTGGAGCAGCGGTCTTTAATCGATTGAGGAAAGCAGCTGACAGGATAATCAATGCATAAACGGAAGGGATCAATTGAAAGCAGAGAAAAAAGAGTATAATGTCGCAAGGCAGGAATATCTGGAGATCACAAGACGAAACAGGAAGATCGCTAAAATCGACATGCTGATTCTTGGTACTGGTCTTTTGCTCAAATATGCGGACCAAGCTGGCATATATGCTGGAGGAGCTGAAATCGGAAAACATTTCATGTGGCTTGGCTTCATTATTATAGTATACGTATTCGGTTCCAACATGATGGCTAAATCAGAACTGAGTAAATCCCAGCCTTAATAACTAAAAAAGAGATAATGAAAAATACTGGCAGATCGTGGTCTGCCAGTGACCTTATTTTGTAATATAAAAAAGGATAGAGAGAGGATAAACCTCCATGTCTATTCACATACCGAACTTTTTCATCATTTTCTGCATATTGAACTTGCCGCCACGAAGTCCTTTCATTGCGTTTTGCATCATCTTATGATACTTCAAAAGTTCACGCACATCCTCAGGATTGCTTCCTGAACCCATTGAGATCCTTTTGATCCTGGAACTGCCGATAAGCCTTGGGTTAAGCAATTCTTCCTCAGTCATGGAATCCATCAGGATACGATAACGTCCCATTTTATCCTCGGTGACCTTGTATGCATCGTCTGAAAGTTTCATACCCATACCACCCATAGGCAGCATCTGCATGATCTGCTTCATTGGACCCATCTTGTTCATGGCTTCAAGCTGAGAGTACATATCCTTGAGAGTGAAACGACCCTTCATCATGGCTTCCATGTCAATGTCTTCTTCAGAAAATGTCTCCTCTGCTTTTTCAATAAGTGATTTAATGTCGCCCATTCCCAGAAGCCTGGAGATGAACCTGTCCGGCTCGAATTTCTCAAGATCATCCGGAGTCTCACCCACCCCAATAAATGCAATGGATGAATTCGTTTCAGAAACAGCAGATAGTGCGCCACCACCCTTGGCAGTACCATCCAGTTTGGAGATAACAACACCGGAAATGCCAACCGAATCATTGAATGCCTTTGCCTGTTCACTTGCCTGCTGACCAATAGCACCGTCAAGTACAAGCAATTTATAATCAGGCTGTGCGACCTTGTGGATCTGCTCCATCTCATCGATAAGATCAGCTTCCAGCGAGTGTCTGCCAGCTGTATCCACAATAAGGACATCGTTCTTTTCGAGCTCTTTCAGACCCCTTTCCACAATGCCAACTGCATCAGGATTGCCCTCTTCACCGTAGAACGGCACGTTCAGTTTAGTACAGAGAGTGCTTAGCTGCTGGAATGCTCCCGGACGGAAGGTGTCAGCACAAACGACAGCTGGTTTCAAACCTTTCCTCTGGAAATAGCGTGAAAGCTTTGAGGTAGTAGTTGTCTTACCACTGCCCTGCAGACCGATCATCATGATCTTCTGCGGCTTTAGAGGAATGTCTGCACTCTTGCCTACAATATTGATAAGTTCCTGATAGACGATCCTGATAACATGTTCACGGGGATTCATGCCTGAAGGGACTTCCTCCTTCAATGCACGCTCCTTTATGTGACTGGACATCTTCATAACAAGCTTGACATTGACATCTGCCTGAAGTAATGCCCTCTGTATATCTTTTACAACCTCATTGACCGTTTTCTCATCTATACGGCCGGCGCCAACCAGTTTTTTTAGTGCATCCTGCAGGGAGCTGCCGAGTTTGTCCATTACCATTTAAGAATCATCCTGTATAATTTTCATATGAAAGTAGCAATATTAAATTGACCTGACACAAAAATGCCATCTTTATTTAATAACCTTTTGAAAAAAGGCCTCTAAGAACAAGAAAAACACATAGAAAGCTCTTATCAGATTTATATCAAAAGGAAAGAATATAGCGGGGGATGGATTCGAACCATCGGTCTA
Organism: Methanococcoides orientis; assembly: GCF_021184045.1. Classification (NCBI taxonomy): domain Archaea; kingdom Methanobacteriati; phylum Methanobacteriota; class Methanomicrobia; order Methanosarcinales; family Methanosarcinaceae; genus Methanococcoides; species Methanococcoides orientis. The sequence continues at coordinate 243,862 of NZ_CP073710.1, read as the reverse complement.
CGGGTTATGAGCCCGTCGGGATCTCCTGGCTACCCCACCCCGCTTCAGAGTGAGTATTCACGCTTGCAGCCCTTCTAACGATTTGATGGTAGATAAAGGTTGCCAACGCAATAACAACGAACCGTTCAACGATGAACGACCGGATGTCAAAGATATTGAAGTAAAGCGACAATACAAAAAACTCGAAGAGAAATAAGTTATCTCTTAGCAAAACAATCTCAGAAAGAAAGTTTATAGCGGGGGATGGATTCGAACCATCGGTCTACGGGTTATGAGCCCGTCGGGATCTCCTGGCTACCCCACCCCGCTTCAGAGTGAGTATTCACGCTTGCAGCCCTCCCAACGATTTGATGGTAGATAAAGGTTGCGCATATCACGCTTCCGCATTTAGATTTTGGCAATATTTACCAGAGATATGACCATCTTCCAACAAGTTCGTGCCATAAATCTTTAAATATATCACAACCAATAGGAGAATCGGTGAATAGATGCCACACAAATGTACCCGATGCGAAAAAATATTTGAAGACGGGGCCGAGGTAATTCTAAGCGGCTGTCCGAACTGTGGATGGAACAAGTTCCTCTACGTCAAGGACATGGAACCAGAAACAGATATCGAAGATGCTGTTGCTGAAGAGCTGCCTGAAAAAGAAGAGACAGAAGTAACCGATCCCGCAGACCAGTTCATCAAGGAAATAGATGACATCATTGGCATTGAGCACCAGGAAAGAGAGGTAGTTGAGGAAGAAGGAGAAAGAGTGGAATCCGTAAGGATACTCGGACCTGGATCCTATGAACTGAACCTTAACTCACTTCTTGAGCGTGACGAAATTGTGATGGCAATAAAACAGGACGGAACATACGCAGTTGATCTCTCATCTGCATTCCGCAAGAAAAGAAAGAAACCTGAGTGATAACTTGCACCCATATTTTTTTACTTTAGCATTTATTCTGACATACATTTTTTAGATATTATAACTTAATTCTGATAAGCCGGGGAACGGATGACAGAACTTCATGAACGATTCTGGGAAATAGACCTTCTAAGAGGCATAGCTATCATAATGATGGTTGGATTTCATCTACTATACGATATCAACCACATGGGCGCCTATGATATCAACCTCGCATCAGGAGCAGGATTCATTTTCGGAAGGCTCAGTGCAATACTGTTCATAATAATCGTCGGGATCTCACTATCCCTTAGTAATTCCAGAAAAAAGAGAATACATGATCCAGAAAACGGACTCATGAAATACACAAAAAGGGGGGTTAAGATTTTCCTCTGGGGAATGATCATAACTGCTGGCAGCTACATTTTCCTCAGGGACGGTGTGATCGTGTTTGGCATACTCCATTTCATCGGAGTTGCCATCATCCTTGCATACCCATTCCTAAGATATAAGGTAGCAAACCTCATGCTTGCCATACCCGTTATTGTCATCGGATCGTGGATGCAGACCTTTGCCATAGGAAGTACATGGCTTTTCTGGCTTGGACTTCGATCGGACGGGTTTCATTCATATGATTACTTCCCACTTTTCCCGTGGTTCGGAATTTTGCTCCTTGGAATCTTTCTGGGAAATTCATTATATCCAGACTACAACAGGACATCCCCGATATCCAGGATGCCGAATATTTCAGACCTTTTGCCTGTAAAAACTCTCTGTTACATGGGAGAGAGATCATTGATGATCTATTTGTTCCATCAACCGGTACTCGTGATATTATTATACGCCACAGGCATTGCAGATTTGAGTCAGCTTTACCCATAAATCAAACAAAATCAGTCAGTCGCGTTTGCTTTTCATCCATTTTATCAAGCTTAGTAACCCCAACACCCACCAGTCGGAGCTTGCCCCTGCCCCTGAATTCCTGAAGAAGCACCTTTGAAGTCCTTTTGATGGCAGAAAGATCATTTGAATAAGCGCCCAATGTCTTTGCCCTTGTGTATGTTGTGAAGTCTTCAAGTCTCACTTTTATGGTAACTGTCTTGAACAGGTATTTCTTTTTCAAAAGGGAAGTATGTACATTCTCTGAAAGAGTATCGATCACATTTTCCACAAGATCCATATCAGAAGTGTCACGGTCAAACGTATCTTCCTTGCTGATCGATTTTACATCCCCCCTTTCCATAACACTTCGATCATCCAACCCATTTGCAAGCTGGTGCATCACAAGACCAAACTTACCGAAACGTTCACGCAGAGCCTGCACATCATATCCTGCCAGATCACCAATGGTCCGGATGCCGATACCGTTAAGCAAGGAAGAGGTCTTTTTGCCTACGCCGGATATCCTGGAGACATCCAGTGGAAACAGGAAACTTCCCACATCATCCGGCCTTACCACAGTCAATCCATCGGGTTTCTGGTAATCAGAAGCTATCTTTGCAATGGACTTGTTAGGAGCTACTCCTATAGAGCAGGTGATCCCTTCTTTGAGATGGACCTCCTCCTTTATCTTCAATGCAAGATCAGCCGCTGCATCAAAATCAGATACAAGGTCAGTTACATCAAGATAAGCTTCATCCACACTTACTTGCTGGAACTTAGAAGAGTAACTCCTTAGAATATCCATGATATTTGCGGAGACCTTTTTGTAAAGGGGCATATTTACACGGAGATAGACAGCATTTGGACAAAGACGATAGGCCTTTGAGATAGGCATGGCCGAATGTATACCATATTCACGTGCCTCATAGGAACAGGTGCTGACGACACCCCTGCCCTCACCATTCATTGGATCAGAGCCGACAACTACAGGCAGACCTTTTAGATTCGTGTCTACTGCAACCTCTACTGATGAATAGAAGCTGTCCATATCCACATGGAATATTATCTTAATGTTTTTCACCGGTCAAGCTCATGAGTGGCATTATTAAAAATGTTTATGGACATTACAAGGAACACACTTATTAGCTGTCCAAATACAATTGCTGATAAGATAGCATGCAGCCTGGCAAAGGATTTTATGCATGGAATGTATGAAGATGAGTAAGATATCGACATAAATATCAAAAATACACGGAAGGTAAAAATGTACCAATACATAGCCATTGCAGCATATTGCGTAGTCCTTTTCCTGACCCTGAGAGACATCAGGATATTCCGTCGTACACGACTGGCATCATACAGGAAAGGCGCACTTAAAGGACTCGTGGCATCTACCGTGATACTTGCAGGCATCATCTTGGTAGGCATTAATGCCGAACTTGGACTGGTAATTGTGTTCATAGGCCTTTATATAAATCGCAAAGGTGTGCGCGAAAATGTTTTCAATGATGCAACCACCCAGGAGCGACTTTGGGGAAAAACAGACATAGAGTAAGTACATGCAAGCCACTATAGGCCACATGCAAGCAAATGAAGAGCTGAAAGATGTGCCCTCAATCCAAAAGATATAAATGTAAAGGTTTTCTATTATGGCGATAATCTTAATCATATCTATCTAAATTATACTGGAGATATATAATGGGAAATATTAGACAGACAAACATCAAGAACATTGCATTTCGCCTGATCGACAACCACGGAGACGTATTCACAACAGACTTTGACCAGAACAAGCTTCTCGTTTCACAATACACAACTATCGAGAGCAAGGTCATCAGAAACCGTGTCGCAGGCTACGTTACACGTAAGATCACACACCCAAAGAAGATCTAATTTCGGGAAGTGGATCTTTATGTTCGAAGGAGTATTACCTGCCATCATAACTCCTTTCACAAAAGCTGACACCATAGACAAGACAGGTCTTCAGCAGAATATCGAATTTGTCGAAAATGGTGGAGTTTCCGGAATTACCGCTTGCGGGACAACTGGCGAATCAGCCACATTGTCCACTGCGGAACACATGGAGCTTATTGATATCGCAGTTGATTGTGCAAAGGTGCCTATTCTTGCCGGAACCGGTTCTAACAATACGGCAGAGGCAATAGAGCTGACAAAGCATGCAGAAGATGCAGGGGCAGCTGGCGCTCTTGTAATATCTCCTTACTATAATAAACCGAACAAAGCAGGACTTATTGCTCATTTTAAGGCTATCGCAGACGCTGTGGAAATGCCCATCGTCCTTTACAACGTACCATCACGTACAAGCCAGGACATGCCACTTGATGCCATCATCGAACTTGCAAAAGTTGATAACATCGTTGCCATCAAGGAAGCAAGTGGCGATCTGGACAAGGTTTCACAGATCATCGAAAATACGATGGATGAGGACTTTAATGTCATATCCGGCGATGATGGACTGACCATGCCCATAACGTGCCTTGGTGGAAGCGGAGTTATCTCCGTGGTCGCAAACGTTGTACCGGAAAAGATGGTCAAGCTGGTAAATGCCACCAATGAAGGTGACATGAGAACAGCAAGACAGATCCACTACGAGATAGCACCACTTATCCGTGCATTGTTCACGGAAACAAATCCAGTCCCTGTCAAGCGTGCAGTGGAGCTAATAGGACTTAATGCAGGTCATCTGAGATTGCCTCTTGCACCTATCAGCAGTGAGAATGAACAGACCCTGATCAGTTGCCTGAAAGGACTTGGGTGTATCTGATGATCAACGCAGCAGTTACCGGCGCTTCAGGAAGAATGGGGAAACTCCTTATCGAGAACATAATCGAGATGGATGGGATCCAGCTTTCTGCTGCCTTCGACCTTGTGAACATTGGCAAGGATGTAGGAGAGGTTGCACAGTTAGGAAAGCTTGATGTTGAGGTCTCCGATGTTGCTGATATGGCAATCGTTCTCAAAGAGTCAAAAACGGATGTAGTAATAGACTTTACAATTGCAGCTGCAACAGTTGTGAACGCACCAATTGTAGCAGATGCAGGCGTTGACCTTGTAATTGGAACTACCGGTTTCAGCCCGGAGCAGCGTTCAATTATCGAGGACGCAATTAACAGGAACAATACTACAGGCATAATCTCGCCAAATTACTCCATGGGCGTTAATGTCTTTTTCAAGATACTACAGGAAACTGCAAAATACCTTTCCGATTATGACATAGAGGTCATCGAAGCTCACCACAACCAGAAAAAGGATGCACCCAGCGGCACCGCAATGAGAGCTGCTGAAGTGATCAGTGAAACACTGGGCGGAAAGGACTTCGTATACGGAAGAGAAGGTCTCGCCCCAAGGGAGAAAGAAATCGGCATCCACGCAGTACGCGGTGGAGATATCGTAGGCGATCACACAGTCCTCTTCGCCGGTGGTAGTGAGCGCATAGAGATCAAACACCAGGCTCACTCAAGAAATGCATTTGCATCAGGAGCTGTGAAGTCAGCTATCTGGATAGCAAACGCAGAACCAGGCATCTATACAATGGATGATATCCTGGGCATCTAACTCTTTTTTTAAGCTTAATTAATTTTTCATATAGAACTCATTGATAATTTAATAGAGAATTCTATATGAGCTCTAATTTTTAAAAATAATACAAAGGTTTGAATGAAAAGAATTCGGGAAGGATCAGAGAAGGTGATTCCCGATATCTTCTGAAATTGTTCTTTCACAATAAGAACAACGGAGAGTTATCTTTCGTCCATCCGGCTTAACAGTAAACCTAGATGTGACAGGTTCGTTACTGTTGGAAATACAATTTGGATTTATGCATTTTACCACACCACTCACCTTTTCCGGAATGTGCACATGTGTTTTCCCTGATACTTCAAAATTCCTGATAATATTGATCGTAGCTTTCGGTGCGATCAGGGATATCCTGTCAACCTCTTCTACATTCAGCTCTCTGCCTTCGATCTTAACAACATCTTTGATCCCATGAACACTCGGAGCATTGATAATTATGCTTACAACACCTGAAGAGGGGTTGGGAATATTAAGGATGTTCAGAACATTCAGTGCCTGCCCTGCAGTAATGTGATCGATGACAGTTCCATTTCTTATCGGATGTACCCGGATCTCCGGGATGGGAGTTTCTTCCATACTCATTTCAATGCCCCCATGACAAGTGCAAGTAATGCCATCCTTACCGGGACACCGTAGAAAGACTGCCTGAAGTAGCAGGCATGGGGCGTACCATCAACCCTCGGATCGATCTCATTTGTCCTTGGCAGAGGATGCATGACCTTAAGCTCCGGTTTTGCTTTTTCCAGAAGCTCAGGAGTTATCTGAAGACTATTAGCAACTTTACGATACTCAGCAGGATCAGGGAAACGTTCCTTCTGTATTCTTGTAGCATAAAGTACGTCTACATCACTGATGGCCTCTTCGATAGAATCGGTTTCCCTGACCTTTATGTTGTGACTTTTAAGGTCATCTATTATCTCAGCAGGCATACGCAACTCTTTCGGAGATACAAGTGTGATCTCGGCCCCATAAAGAGAAAGAGCATAACATAACGAATGCACTGTCCGGCCATATTTCAGATCACCTGCAAGAGCTATCTTAAGCCCATCAAGATGACTTTCCCGCCTTATGGTGTAAAGATCAAGGAATGTCTGCGTAGGATGATGACCTGCCCCATCGCCTGCATTGATAATAGGAACCGAAGAGAACTCCGAAGCAAGCTGGGCAGCACCCTCTTTGTTATGACGCAACACAATTGCATTGGAATAACCTTCAACAACACGAATGGTATCAGCAAGTGTCTCCCCTTTTGCAATAGAACTTGCATCAACAGAACCAAGGCTTAGAACATCCCCCCCAAGACGCATCATTGCGGTCTCAAAGGACATGCGTGTCCTGGTACTGGGTTCAAAGAACATGACAGCCAACACTTTACCTTTCAGCAGATCGGACTTCGATTTGCTGCTTGCTATTGGTTCAAGCTTTTCAGCAGTATCAAGTATATGATCGATCATATCCCGGGAAAAGGATTTCATCGAAATGATATGAAGGTCTTTGAATGTCATTCGTAGAGAAAAGAATTGCATGAAATATAATATTTGCCTATGAAAAAAGAGAATATAAAAAGATATGAAAAATACAAGAGAACGCTGAAGGATCAGCCTTCAAGTTCAGCTATGAAGTTCATCCAGCTCTTTGCATCCTTAAGTTTACACTTTTCAGCTTCTTCCTGATACTTTTTCATGCGTTCAGGACCGGAAAGCTCTTCAATATCCTTAAGGTCCATTATGGCACGCAGAAGTCCGGCAGTCTTGTCAAAAACGTCTTTGGCCTGTTCAAGGGTCAGATCAGTTTTCTCAAGATAATTTTCACAAGACCTTGCTTTTTTCCTGAGAGCAACGATAAAGTGATCAATGTACACCCTATCTTCCCCGGTCAGCTTCGGTTTATTGATAAGCTTCCATATGATCTCATGTAGTGGTATCATTTTACCTTCGATCTCAACCTCATCAGGTATTCGCTCACCACACCAGAACAAGTGCCTGTGAAGTCGGGCTAAAAGCTTTGCACGCTGATTTTTGGTTATTAGCTGATCATCCACCATACTCAACAGACCCACAATTGAGGAAAAAATACCATCAATTTTTAAGTATTATAACCATATACCCGGTTAGATTTATACTTATTCAGGTATACTACGTTATTAAACTCCAAATGGGTGATCATATTAATACAATAATTCAGGTAGCACTTGACCTGCTGGAGATCGACCGGGCCATACAGATCGCAAGAGAAGCGATCCAGGGAGGCGCGAACTGGATCGAAGCAGGAACTCCACTTATCAAAAGCGAAGGGATGAATGCTGTCCGGCAGCTCAAGAAGGAATTCCCTGATCACGCCATCCTTGCGGATATGAAAATTGCAGATACAGGTGCATTTGAAGTGGAGATGGCTGCCAAAGCCGGTGCCGACATTGTAATGTTGCTCGGCAATGCAGATGATTCCACGGTAAAGGATGCAGTCAGATCTGCACGAAAATACGGTGTCAAGCTTATGGCTGACCTGATCATCGTAGAAGACCCGGTCACCAGGGCGCAAGAGCTGGAAAAGATGGGAATTGACTATATCAACATGCATGCAGGGATAGACCAGCAGATGACCGGAAAGGACCCCACCCCCTTGCTCGAAAGGATCATACAGGGAGTGAACATACCAGTCGCAGCTGCAGGCGGACTTGATGCCAACACATCTGCACAGGCAGTCAAAGCAGGTGCCAGTATTGTCATTGTCGGAGGGAACATCACACAATCAGATGATGTGACAGCGTCTGCAAAAAAGATACGTGAAAGTGTTGATGCCATTGAGATCCCTGAATTTGAACGCCAGACGTTGGAACAGGAGACCAGAAAGTTACTATCAGAGGTTTCCACACCAAATATCTCAGATGCCATGCATCGAAAAGGTGCGATGAAGAACATCCATTCCATGGTAACCGACAAAAAGATGGTCGGCACAGCTGTCACAGTACAGACCTTTGAAGGGGACTGGGCAAAAAGTGTTGAGGCCATCGAAGTCGCCGGAGAGGGAGATGTCATTGTGATCTACAACGGAAGTCCACACATTGCACCATGGGGCGGGCTTGCCACACTCAGTTGCCTGAACAAGGGAATTGCAGGCATAGTCATTGATGGTGCTGTAAGGGATATTGATGAGATAAGAAGGATAGGACTGCCCGTATTTGCAACCGCCAACGTCCCCAATGCAGGTGATCCGAAAGGTTTCGGCGAGATCAATGCCACCATCAATTGCGGATCACAGGTTGTCAACCCCGGAGATTACATCGTAGGTGATGACAACGGAGTTGTTGTGATCGAAAAGGAACGCGCTTATGAAATAGCAAGGCGTGCAAAAGAGGTTGAGAAGAACGAGAAACGTCTGTACGAGGAGATAAAACGTGGAAGCACGCTTTCCGAAGTTCTTAAACTTAAGAAATGGGAGAAAATGTGAATGATCGAACTACTTAAGGTGCTTGTCTGCACTCCCTTCCTTATATATGCCTGCTACTCCGACATCAAGACACGAAGAGTGACAAACAGCCTCTGGCCCAAGATGCTAGGAGCAGGTGCCATCTTCATGGCATATGATGCTTTCAGATACGGCATACCTTACATAAAATGGACAGCCATTTCATTCATACTGATCTTTACATTCGTCTATATATTATTCTACATGAATGCCTTTGGAGGCGCAGATGCAAAGGTCCTGATGGTTATTTCCCTTATATTGCCAATATATCCCGCAATGGAACTATTCGGCAGACAATTGCCAATTTACGGGATTCCACCGCTTAACCTTTTCACATTTAGTGTCTTTGGCAATTCAGTCATACTGACAATAATAGTACCAATCGGATTGTTCCTTTACAATCTTAGTCAGCCTTCATTGAAAGAGACACTGAAGAAACCACATTACATGTTCGTCGGATACAGATGTCCGGTATCAAAACTTGATAAACCTCATATAAGACTGATGGAAACCTTTGAAGAAGGCAATGATGAGATAAAGAATAAATTTACCAAATATGGTACAAAACTTGATGAGGATACGATATCAAAAATGGAAATGTATGCAGAAAAAGGTCTTATTGGTGAGAGAGTATGGGTCACACCCGGCCTACCATTCATGATACCCATAACTGCAGGATTCATAGCGGCGGTGATATACGGAGACCTTATATTCCAGCTAACGTTAAGTTTCTTTTTTTGAGAAATGGTCACTTAGATCCTTTTAAGTATCGGGCAATCTCTTCCATGAAGACAGGCCCGTACTTTTTCAATTTGAACTCACCCACACCAGTAATGTCCAGGAATTCCTCATTCCTTATAGGATATTTTACCGCCATCTGCCGAAGGCTGGTATCCGCAAAGATGATGTAAGGCGGAACATCTTCATCCACTGCCAGTTTTTTCCGTAATATCTTAAGCCTATCAAACAGTTTTTTGTCAGGCCGGGATATCGGCGTTGGAACCCTCTTTGGTTTTTTAGGAGCAGGAGATCTCTTTGAGGTAGCACCCTTTGAATTCGTTGTCTTCGAGGCAGTAGTCTTTGAAGCAGGGGTCTTTGGAGTAACGTTCTTTGAGACAGAAACCTTTGGAGTAGTGCTTTTAGATCTACTGGACTTCACACTAACCGCACCAGAGGAACGCGTCAGGTAAACCTCACCTCCTGCAAGTATTTCCCGGCTTTTTTTGTTCAGGCTTAAGAGAGGGTATCGTGCACCTTTCACGTCAAGATAACCAAGACGAACCATCTCTCTTGCCATATCAAGCCACTCAGATTTGCTGTACCCGTCACCAGTGCCATGACTTTTAAGCCTGTCATGCTTGTAACTTTTGATCTTTTTTGCCATGGAACCAGATATAATGTCCACTATGTGAGTCATCCCGAAACGTTCATTGACCTCATCCACACAGGATAACAGTGTTCTTGCAGCATCCGAAGCATCAAAAGTATCACGAGGCTTAAGGCAGACATCGCATCCGCCACAATAATCAGACTCCAGTTCCTCCCCGAAATAGCTCAGTAGCACCTTCCTGCGGCATGTCGTACTTTCACAATAATCGATCATGTCCCGAAGCTTTACAGTTGCAATATCACGTTCTGACTTTTTTGACATCTGATCGATGAAGTACTTAATCTTGTACCAATCCCCACGGCTGAAATACAGGATGCACTCACATTCAAGACCATCACGGCCCCCCCTGCCAGTTTCCTGATAATAGCCTTCAATGTTCTTGGGAAGATCATAATGAATAACAAATCTCACATTCGGTTTGTCAATACCCATTCCAAATGCAACTGTTGCCACAATGATGTCAACATCATCCCTTATGAAACGTTCCTGATGTTCATGTCTTTTTGAATCAGACAGACCTGCATGATAGGGCAACGTGTGAAAACCTTTATTGTTGAGCTTTTTGGAGATGGATTCCACACTCTTTCGGCTGTTGCAGTATATGATACCGGAATTACCGGCCTGCCCCTGAATATATTTAACCAGATCGCCGTATGAATCCTTTTTCGGCCTTATATCATAGGTAAGATTACTTCGGTTGAAACTCGCCACATAAACAGAAGGAGACTTTAATTTCAGAAGCTTGATAGTATCATCTTTGACCTTTGGAGTGGCAGTAGCTGTCAACCCGATGACAGGAACATCAGGGAATTTCTCTTTCAGGAATCCCAGACGGTGGTATTCGGGTCTGAAGTCGTGACCCCATTGAGAAATGCAATGTGCCTCATCAATAGCGAACAAACTGACATTGACATAGCTGAGAAGGTCCAGTGTACTCTTCATGCAAAGTCTTTCAGGTGCAACATAAAGGATCTTCAGGTTGCCATCCAGAATAGCACGTGTGGTCTCCTGAACCTCGCGATGGCTCAATGTGCTGTTAAGATAAGCTGCAGATATACCGTTGCTGACCAGACCATCTACCTGATCCTTCATGAGGGATATCAAAGGAGAAACTACGATCGCAAGACCATCCATCATCAGCGCCGGGATCTGATAACAAATAGACTTCCCGCCCCCGGTGGGCATCAGTACGAATGTGTCCTTTTTGTTAAGGACATCACTGATGATATCCTCCTGCAGGGGGCGGAATTCGCTATAACCGAAATATTTCTGGAGTGTCCTGTGCATGTGAATACCGATGATCATCTAATGTTTATTCTACTAAAGAGGCTACAGATATTTAAGAGCAGACCATGCGGGGTGAAAGTGATGCACATACCACAACAGTAAAAATTATAAAATGCCGATCCAGGAGTTTACATAAGGCTAAAATATTAGCTCTGTCGAAAACCTACTTTCTACATAACTGATTCAGGCAAAGCCCAAATTTAAAGGAAGAATGAACCGCCTATCACAATGAACAGGATTCCTGCAATCGTGGATATGATATTTTTATCCACTCTTTCCATTATGATCTTCCCAAGATACACAGCCATAACAGACATTGTGAACAAAGCCAGCATCACCCCGACAAATACCAGATAAGGGTTGTACTGGGTGGCAAAAAGGGCTGCAGCAAGCTGTGTTTTATCCCCCATCTCTGCAATGAGGATTAACCAGAATCCTGACAGGAAAGGACCTTTAAGTTCATTGGAATCCCCTTCTTCAGTTTGGCCCCTTTTGTAGAGGGTAAGCAGACCAAACAAAATGAACAATGATCCGGCGCCTATGCGTACATAATCCACAGGAATTTTCTGGGCAATATAATTTCCAAAAAGTATGGCAATCCCGGTAGTAAAGAAGAATGCCAGCATAATGCCCAAAAGCAGTGATGTATATTTTTTTGTTTTTGTAGAAAGAAGCAGCACTGCAAGCTGTGTCTTATCGCCGAGTTCAGCAAGCCCGACCAGCAGGAAAGGAATCAATATATCTTGAATCATTGTAGCTCCGAGACATGATTTAGCAATATACGTTTTGGTTTGTAGAAAACTATTAAAATCAATTTCCCTACCAAAAAAAGTAATTTTATGTCAATATCGATGGACAAGTTTAAAAGAATCACAATCAGATTTGTCTCTTAAATATAGGGGATTTCTACAAAAACAAAATATTGAATAGATTCTAATCTAACATCGATACTATTAAAACCAACAAACATATTAAGCACAGCATTATTTAAGAAATCCACCAATATTAACTAATTGATTATCATCACATCATAACCGGAGTTCATTTTCATGGTAAAAGTCGAAAAATTCATACCTAAAGCCATAGACAGGATAAAAGAAAAAGCCAAAGGAAAAACTATCGTAGGCCTTTCCGGCGGAGTCGACAGCTCGGTCTGTGCGGTTCTTGCAAACCGTGCCCTTGGGGACATGTTCTTCCCGATCTACATTGACACAGGACTTATGAGAAAAGGTGAGACCGAAGTCATCGAGAAGATATTTTCAGACATGAACCTTCAGGTGATACATGCCAAGGACCGTTTCCTCGAAGCACTGGTTGGAGTAAAGGACCCTGAGGAAAAAAGGAAGATCGTCGGTGAGACATTCATCCGTATTTTTGAAGAAGAAGCACGTGAGCTCGAAGCAGAATATCTTATTCAGGGAACCATCTATCCGGACAAGATCGAATCAGAAGGCGGTATCAAATCCCACCACAACGTAGGAGGACTGCCCGATCGTATCGATTTCAAGGAGATAATCGAACCTATAGATGACCTGTATAAGGATGAAGTACGCGAGGTTGCATGGGAACTTGGATTGCCTGAAGAGATCTGCGAGAGAATGCCATTCCCCGGACCGGGACTTTCTGTAAGGATAATCGGAGAGGTTACCGAGGAGAAAGTGGATGTGGTTCGTGAGGCAAATGCTATCGTTGAGGAAGAACTGCTTGAGCAGTTCAAGCCATGGCAGACCTTCGCCGCAGTTATCGGCAAGGGAACCGGTGTCAAAGGTGATGTCAGGGTACACGGCTGGATAGTCGCAGTTCGTGCAGTAGGCTCAAGAGATGGCATGACCGCAGAAGCACTTGAGCTTCCATGGGAAACTCTTAAAAAGATCGAGACAAGGATCTCCGGCGAGATACCATCTGTTGCCAGAGTACTCTACGACCTGTCACCAAAACCACCTGCAACAATCGAGTTCGAATAATGTCACTCAACAAAGCCGTACTGGACATACGCAACCGCCAGCGTATAAAGCCATCATCTAATGACTATCCTGCTGCTGTCTGGAGGAGTACTGATCACTTCAACGGAGAAACAGCAGATACACTGACGATCATCTTCAAGACATCAGGATGCTGGTGGGGAAAGGCGGGCGGCTGCACTATGTGTGGCTTTGTCTATGATAGTGCAAAGGTTCCCCCAACACCTGAAGAACTTGAGAAGCAGCTTGAGAATGCCATGCACAAAGGTGAAAGACTTGAGCGATTCATGGTCAAGATATTTACCTCAGGCAGCTTCCTCGATGAAAAAGAGATACCTGTTGAGACAAGGAAGAACATACTGGGAAAGCTGGCAGCGGATGAGCGTGTGTTCAAAGTTATCGTTGAAAGCAGACCAGAATTTGTCACCGACGAGATCCTGAAGTCCTGCATTGATGCTCTTGGAGATACACCATTTGAGGTCGCCATCGGTCTTGAAACAAGTTCAGATAATATTCGCAAGAATTCCATAAACAAAGGATTCAAGTTCACTGATTATACTAATGCGGCAACAGTGGCCAGAAACAATGGGGTAACCATGAAAGCTTACCTGTTGTTAAAACCACTTTTCCTCTCGGAAAAGGAAGCATTGGAAGACATTGTCAAGACCATTGATGACGTTGCTGAACATGCACAGACCATTTCAATCAACCTGTGCAATGTGCAGAACGGTACCTATGTGGAACACCTGTGGCAAAGAGGTCAATACAGGCCACCATGGTTATGGAGTATTGTTGAGATACTTCAGCGAGCGAAACAGAAGCATCCGGAACTTGTCATCACTTCAGATCCGGTAGGTGCAGGCTCAAAACGTGGCCCGCATAACTGTAAGAAATGCAGCAGGGATGTATCGGATGCCGTACATCTTTATTCCAGAACTCAGGACCTGAGGGTACTTGAAGAGCTTAACTGCGAATGCAAGGATCTATGGAAGAAAGTTCTTGAGCTGGACGATCTTACCTATGGAAGCCCCATACTGGATTAAGATATCAGCACTTTAAAATAAAAAAGAAAAGAATGGATAAGGACACGTTTATTCCGTGTCCTGATATACCATCGTACCAATTCCCTGATCGGTGAAAAGCTCGAGCAGGACAGAATGGGATACACTACCATCTATTATGTGGACGCGCTCCACGCCACCAAGTACACTTGCCCCGGCACTTCTCATTTTTGGGATCATTCCGCCGCTTATAATGCCTTCTTCTATCAGTGACTCCACTTCATCCACCCTTATACGGGAGATACGGCTGGACCTGTCCGACTGGTCCCTGAGAACTCCCGGAACATCCGTCATCAATATCAATTTCTTTGCGTGCAAAGCATCTGCAAGATCACCGGCGACAGTGTCAGCATTGATGTTCAATGCATTACCTTCCACATCCATTGCGATCGGCGAGATAACAGGAATATAATCATTAGCTGTGACGATGTTAATGAGTTCCGGATTGATGATCTCGGTCTCTCCGACCCAGCCAAGGTCCACATCATGCTCGACGTCCTCGATCATAATCCGCTGAGTGGCCTTTTTCCTGGCCATTATCATTTTCCCATCTTTTCCTGAAAGACCTACACCCTTTCCACCATGTTTTCCTATCAGGGATACGATCTTCGTATTGATGTTGCCCACAAGAACCATGCGTGCGATCTCCATGGTCTCATCATCGGTTATCCTTAATCCACCTACGAACTCAGGTTTCTTCCCCATACGCTCCATTTTTTCAGTGATCTCAGGCCCACCGCCATGAACAATGACCGGATGGATCCCTACAAAACGTAAAAGGACAACATCCTGCATGATGTCGTTCATAACAGAAGGATTGACCATAGCATGCCCTCCGACCTTGATCACCATTACAGAGTCATGGAAATCCCGGATATAAGGAAGAGCTTCGATCAGAACGTTCTCTCTTTTTCCTGTCATATGAATACAATAGCGGAGTCCAGTTTATAAAGCTTTTTGATATAGGAATAGCCTTGGCTCACAGAATAACACCAGTTTATAGATAAACGAAAGGACGAAAAGAAAAACAAAAAAGAACCAGAACAAATATCTCAAAAAGTAGAATTTGCAGGGCCCTTAAGCAGACCCTCACAAATTAATGTAAGAAGATTAGATCTTGTCCAGTTTGATAATACCTGGCTTCTGTTTCTTGACGAATGGCTTGTTGATCTTGTCAGGCATCCAGTCAGGTTTGTTCTTTGGTGCAGCGACCATTTGCTTCCATCCAAGGAACACATGTACTTTCTTAGTGCCACGCTCACGAAGCATGATCTTTTCTGGCTTGGATTTGGTACCCTTGCCCCGGTTAGCAACTTTAAGAGCTGCCTGACGTGGCTGTTTACCGGTGAATACGCCATGTTCTTTACCCTTACTGTCTCGTAACACAAAGTTTCTTGTTTCAGACATTTTATCACCTTACTTACCCGTTATCGGTTATATGTACTTGTACTTACGAGGTATAAATAGTTTTCTTTTAATGTTGCCTTTCGATCATGTTTCTGCAAATCAAGTTAATTTGTCATACGGACTGCTTCGGAAAAATAATGAAAAAAGATTTATATATTTGCCCAATACCCAAAAATATATAAGTATGCCACCCAGCACCCGGTGCTAAAATGATGCATCACAACAAAACATTTACATGTAATGACTATGTTTGTGATTGTTATTAATCCAAAAGCATAACTTAAACGTAATTTATTTTAATTTCTTATTAGAGGTCATAAAAATGGAGCTTCCAGTTGCGCAATTCCCTGACGTACAAGCAAATAAACCACAAATACCTATAAACCTTACACGCGTAGGTGTGACCGAAGTAAAAAAACTTGTTGAGATCAAACGAAAAGACAAGCGTCCGATCGTACTTATTTCAACTTTTGAAATCTTCGTGGACCTACCTTCAGATCGTAAAGGTGCAAATCTCTCTCGTAATTTTGAGGCAATCGATGAGGTTCTTGAAAAGGCCATCAATATGCCTGTTTATGAGATAGAGGAACTCTGCAGCGATGTTGCAAGGAACCTTCTGGGCAGGCACGAGTATGCCACACGCTCCGAAGTACGCATGAAAAGTGAATACGTGGTCAAAAGAGAATCACCATCCACCAAAATGCAATGTCAGGAAGTTGTGGATATATTTGCAGAGGCCATTGCCACAAGACCAAACGAAGAAGATATTGATGTCAAAAAGCTCATCGGTGCAGAAGTTGTCGGCATGACCGCCTGCCCATGTGCCCAGGAAATTATGAGAGACAATGCAAAGGCAGCACTGCGCGAACTTGGTGTTGACCTCGAAACCGTCATTAATTTCCTGAACAAGGTCCCAATGGCAACTCACAACCAGAGAGGACGTGGCATAATCTCACTTGAGGTCAGCGGTGACGTAGTGATCTCACTGGATACGATCATTGAGATCATTGAAAATTCAATGAGCTCCAGTATTGTCGAGCTTCTCAAACGTTCAGACGAGGCACTTGTTGTAGAAAGAGCTCACAAGAACCCTAAGTTCGTTGAAGATTGTGTCAGGACAATGGCAAAGAAAATTGTCAGCGAGTTCACACATGTCCCTGACGAGGCTATTGTTACGATCAAGCAGATCAACGAAGAGAGCATACACAGGCATAATGCATTTGCAGAAAGGGTTGCACTTCTCGGTAAACTAAGAGACGAGATAGAGAACAATTAAGGAGAGATCACATCTTGGATGAAGAGGCTTCAGTTGTCGATGTAGTTGTTGATGTAAACGGTGCCCCAATAACTATTGGCAGCAATGTCAGGTATATCAATACAGATACCATTGGAGAAATTGTCGAAATCAAAACAGATGATGAAGGCACATGGGCACTTCTCGATACAACCGAGCTTTATTACAGGGTGGACACTCTACAGATCACAGATAAAAAAGCAAGTGCAGGCAAAGAATACGCAATTTCAGAAGAAGAGATGAAAGAACGTATCAAAAGGCAAGCCGAAGATGCACAATCAAGCACATTGGAAGAAGTATTCCAGGCAACAGGAGGAGGTTAATTTTCCTGCCTCCGTTGTTAACCTTTTTTTGTAATTGTTTATCTTCCAAGTGTTTATTACCTAATATTATCCCTTTCTGATAAAGACAACATACATATGAATTTTGGAACACTGGCGTCCCATTATTAACTGTTCTTCTCAAGCAATGTCAGGGATCTTATCCACTCACCCTTTGGCTCTCTGGAAGTGCCCACTACAAGTCTCTTGATGTCACCCACCTGTTCGACGACACCCTGTGCATCAATGACCTCTCCTTCCAGAGCCTGCCCTGCATAGGTATGAGTGTATGACAACACATGATCGATCTCATCGTGGTCAACCTTGTAAACAGAAGGATTATCAAAAGCAAGTCCATCATCAGTAACTGTTGCTTCGATCCTCATAGTACCAACGTCTGTGCCTCGTGAAAGTGGCTCATTTATCTGATCCCAGTCACGCACGAACAGCAGATCGAAATAGGTACCTCCAACCATGCCCCTGTTACCCTTGCGCTTTTCATGAAGGATGAATTCCTCATAGGAGATCTCAGGGATGCGCTTGTTGTATATTCGATGCCACATATCCTCATCGATATCTTCAATAAAACCGCCCTTCTCCTTTGCAGCTGAAATTGCATCTCTTGCCCTGAACCAATCATTGCCATAGACAACAAAATCAACATCAGACTGTTCATTTTGCAATCCAGGAAGGAATGATCCGGTAACGCCCATTTTTTCAAGAGGAATGCCAGCACTGAGTAGCACATCTGCAACAGCCTTCACCCTCCCATCCTGATTTATGAGTTCAGGGACAGGATCTGAGGGATAAAGAACTTGCTTCACCTGATCTTCAGGGACGATGTGAACATCCTGTACCCACTCAGGCTTGTTCTCACGCATAAAATCGAAAGAAACATCGAAATCGTATTTTCGATAGCTCATACCGTTTAGCTGACGGTCACCAGATTCATCCGGAACGTACCTTAATATACACCTCACCCCATCAGGATGAAAGTAGTCAGCCACTGCAAATATCCAGTCATCTTTTGTAATAATGAAATCTCTGATACGTGTCTTTATCATTGTGATCATCCCGTAGTTACTGAAACTAGCTCAACAGATATATCTTACGATTTATAAATACCATACATCGCCTATTAGATCAGGAAATATCCATGGAAAGCGCTATCTCATCACAATCCGGGAACTTATGGCATTTGATACAGCCGCTCCAGATCTTATGGGGAAGGGACGATTTGTCCACACGTTTGAACCCATTCTTCTCAAAAAAGACAGGTGCATAGGTTAATGTGAATACTTTTGTAACACCAAGTTCCCGGGCATCATTAAGACATGCATCCAGAAGTTGAGTGCCGATCCCTTTTCCCCGATATTCCGGAAGTATCGCAAAGGACAGGACCTCGGCAAGATCCACCCACAGGACCTGAAGTCCACAACAACCAACGACTTCCTCTTCTACTTCATAAACATAAAAATTGCGGATCGCCTCATAGAGTTCACTGACCGATCGAGGTAGCATCTGATCCTGGCTTGCATAATAATTGATGATCTTTTTGATAGCATCAACATCCCTTAACTCAGCTTTTCTGATCAATATGCAAGCTCCTGTGTTTGTAAAAATGATAGAAGAATAATGGCGGGCGTGAAGGGATTTGAACCCCTGGTTTACAGCTTAGGAGGCTGCCGCCATATCCTGGCTAGGCCACACGCCCTCGCGATACTCCTGTAATGTCGATCACTCTTTTAAACTTATTGGTTAAAATGCTGGGCAAAGGAACTTCATTGATAATTTGAAAGCTGAAACTTCCCATAATTAGAATTCGACAAGATTATATATTATTATAATTATGAGGGGGCATTGGGGTTAACCACTTCAAAAGAGGAGAATAAACATATGAAGATAGTACACGCACAAACAGTCCTTGCAGAAGAGCAACTACAGGAATTAAAGAAAAAATGCAACAGCTCATCTACAAAGGAAGCACTAACCATCGCTGTTGAACACTATCTTGAATGTGAGTACACTGATATGAACGAAGACATGTGGGCTAAAAAGATGGAAAAGATCGTTCAGAAAAAGAAAGAAAGAAAGAACTGATCTGGCCTTCATAAGACTTATTTGTTACATGAATATGCTGTGTTTAGCAGCTCATGTAACATACCTTTACATAGGACCCTAAATCGTGCCCTATATAGCATAACTTATTTTATCGTAATTATTTTATTTGTAAGCATAATTTTGATCAAGTGTACATAAACCATTTATACCCGAAATATGCTTAATAAGAGCCTGTCTGATCGATTAATTTGAACCAAATGGATTGATAGGGAATGACAGCTTCATATTTAATGTCTCTAATAATGACGCCAATACTTATCTGCATGATAGCTTTGGCGTATTATATTTTTGTGCCGGAAGAGTTCAAGAATAATAATAAAAAGAACTACAGATGGATGTATTCTCTGGATACATTGCCATATTTTTTATCGGCATGTTTTGTCTACATGCTTGTGAAATCCCAGCTTGCAATTGCAAATTTTCTTGATAAAGGAACATACACCAACTATGCCGGATATATGATGCTCATCGAAGGAGATGCAGTCTCTTATTTCCAGAATTTTGCAAGCCCAATGTTGACATATATCAGTGCAGCCGTTTATTTGATCGGATTTTCTTTCCTGTTGATCTTCACATTCCTGTTGCTCATGCACACACAGAAACTTGAGGTATTGCAGGAATATACCATAGCTTTCGTCGCGATCTATCTGGTGGCACTACCATTTTACATTTATGTACCTGTATCAGTAACAGGTTTTACATTACCAACCGTTGCCCCCCTGCTGTATGACCTGAGTCCCATAATCCTGCAAGGAGTTACAATTGTAGACCCTTTCCTTGACAATTGCTTCCCCAGCCTTCATGCAGCATTATCCATCATGGCCATGTTGATGATATTCAGGACCGACCTTACGAGGTTTAAGATCTTTTCACTGGCAACTACAATTGCGATTCAATTTACGATACTCTATCTTGGAATACACTGGATAACTGACATGATCGGAGGTTTCATTCTAGCCATGGTAAGTTATTTCATCGCAACAAGGTACAGGGTAACGATCATTAGATTACCGGAAACGATCATGTCAACATTTGAGAGAAGAACAGAGCTGGTTGATGCTGTTAATTCTGCCCTATTATCCAAAGGCCTCATCAAGTGATAGATCGGTCACTTGAAAAGACTAAATACTATTTAATGAATATATATTATGGTACTTGCAGATACATCAATATAAAATGGAGATAGTGGTAGCCATGACAAACAAATTAGGTTCGATCCTTGAAAACAGAGGTCCTATCAAAAAGATAGGAGTGCTTGGAATGGGATACGTGGGAATCCCTGCAGCTGTTCTTTTTGCCAACTCCGATAAATTTTACCATGTTCTGGGATTCCAGAGGGACTCCAAGAGTTCCGGTTACAAGATCGGGATGCTCAACAATGGAGAGAGCCCGTTAAAAGGAGAGGAACCAGGCCTTGAAGAGCTACTAAAGAACGTAGTGGACGAAGGCAAGTTCGAATGCACACCGGACTTTTCAAGAATATCCGAACTCGATGCGATTACCCTTGCTATACAAACACCATTCTCAGACCCTGCAAGCCTCCAGCCAGATTTTAGTGCACTTACTGACGGCATAAGAAATGTAGGAAAATACCTGAAAGAAGGTATGCTCGTAGTACTGGAATCTACCATCACCCCCGGAACCACAGATACACTTGCCAGGCAGATACTTGAAGAGGAGTCCGGACTTAAAGCCGGCGAGGACTTTGCACTTGCACATGCACCGGAAAGAGTCATGGTCGGCCGCCTGCTGAAGAACATACAGGAACACGACCGCATTGTAGGTGGTATCGATGAAGCCAGCACAAAGCGCGCCGTGGAACTTTACAGCCCGGTACTCACAAAAGGCAGGATCATACCAATGACAGCAAGAGCTGCAGAGGTTACCAAAACCGCGGAGAACACTTTCAGGGACCTGCAGATAGCAGCCATTAACCAGCTGGCATTATACTGTGAAGCCATGGGGATCAATGTTTACGATGTGAGAGCAGGGATCGATAGCCTCAAGGGTGAAGGAATCACACGTGCAATACTTTACCCCGGCGCAGGAGTGGGAGGGCATTGCCTGACCAAGGATACATACCACCTCGAAAGAGGAGTTACAACCAGCGAAGGAACACTGGATTACCCAGAGGATCTGGATTCCATTTTTGTACTTGCAAGAAAGGTAAATGACTTCATGCCAAAACACATGCATCACCTTACAAACGCAGCCTTAGAACGGATCGATAAGAAACTGAAAGGTTCAAAGGTAGCTATTCTTGGATGGGCATTTATCAATGATTCAGATGATGCACGTAACCCACCTTCAGAGCCTTACAGAGACCTTCTGTTAGAGGGAGGAGCAGAGGTTTTGGTACACGACCCACATGTTCTGAGTTACCCGAACGTTGAGATCATAAAGGACCTTGATAAAGTTGTAAAAGATGCAGATGTTATTGCAATAATGACAGGGCATTCAGGTTACTTTGAACTTGGACCAGAACAACTAAAACAGTTGACCGGAAAGGAAAATACAGTAATTGTCGATGGAAGGAATGTTGTGGATCCGGACACGTACATCAATAATGGTTTTGTGTACAAGGGAATTGGAAGGGGAGACAAGAACGATCATGCGATCGTTTGACCAATCTGAACACAAGGGCACTTCAGTCCTGATCAGCAGTACTCTGAGCTGAGCCGACAAAAGAAGAAAGGAAAAGAAAAGAAAACAGAATAATCAGAATTCCAGCCTTTCTTCACCTATTTTTAGCAACTGAATCTACCTTACATTATAGAACCAATATTAAATTTATATGAAGACTAAAGAATCTAGGAATATTTTAATAATTGCTGACAATATGCTTGTGCAAATCATCCAAGGATAAAAAACGTGAAACTCCTAAGTTATTTGCACAATCCGATCCGAAAAAGGAAAACCGAATCTGAAAATATCTGTCAGTACAAGGTCCGCCAGACGAAGAACCAAAGGACCATAGAGATAAATTGTTCTCAATGCAGTCACACTT
This sequence comes from Methanococcoides orientis, assembly GCF_021184045.1. Taxonomy (NCBI): domain Archaea; kingdom Methanobacteriati; phylum Methanobacteriota; class Methanomicrobia; order Methanosarcinales; family Methanosarcinaceae; genus Methanococcoides; species Methanococcoides orientis. Next base: position 221,177 of record NZ_CP073710.1, on the reverse strand, counting down.
CTACTCTTAATGATCCAGTCTGCCGTGAGATGATATTCAACATAATTCTTACAGAACCCATATCCAACAGGCTAATTCTTTCTCACCTTTACGAGCGAGATTATGAAGGAAAGGAACTTTCGACCCTTTATGAACTTGCAAAGCTGGGAGATACTCTTGCAAATTACAATAATGTTCGAGTCACATGCAATTGTTCACACAGAGAACATGCCGACTGCCTGTCCCATAGAAAAGAACTGGTAAATAACATCATCAGTTGCTCAAAGAGTGAACCTGCATCATCATACAAGCTCCTAAAAAAGAGCGACATTGAAATGATGAAGATTCCTGACCGCCAGGAATGCCCCGGATGTATTGCAAACTACCATTCAATTATCAGGGAAATGCAGGATATAGCTTCTGAACTTAACATCGACATTACCTGTGAAATTGTCTGCGACAATGACATCGATCCTGACAACGATGATAGCATTGGTAGCATTGGTAGCATTGGTAGCAATGAGAACAATGATAGTGATCGAATTGAGTATGACTATGATAAACAGATCAAGCCTCACGTAAGACCCGCCTTTTCATCGTCCCGCATATATACGGAACCACCCGAGAATACCCAATTCATGGAATGCTATGACGTCAGGAACAATGATGGAAGAATGCTTCAGATATCCATATATGAAATGACGGATCGACCTGAAAAGCTGTACATGGCAATTCCCCTTGAATACAACCTGAAGCATGAAGACCTCGGACTTATCGAAAGGGTCAGGAAAAAACTGATAAGGTTCCGCCCTGACAACATGAACTTCGCAGATCCTGTGAACTCAAGAAAATATATTCGCAGGATCGGGAAACAGATGCTTGAAGAGGATTCAAATGTTCATGGGATAACGCTTAACCCACTTGAAATGAGGACATATTCTGACATTCTTGCAAAATACACCACCGGACTGGGAATACTGGAAGATGTGCTTTCAGACCCGAAGATCACGGATGTCTATGTGAACGCACCTGCAGACATCAACCCGGTCCATGTGGTAGTGGATGGAGATGAATGTATCACCAACATTTTTCTTTCACAGGACGATCTGGACTCCATGGTCTCAAGATTCCGAGCCATTAGCGGCAGACCTTTCGGAGAAGCAACACCCGTACTGGAGATGGAGCTTCCGGAATTTGGAGTGCGTGTATCCGTTATCGGCGATCCCCTAAGTGCCAATGGACTTGCTTATGCATTCAGGAAACATGCAAGAACGCCATGGACATTGCCAAAGCTCATCAATACCGGATCGATCTCACCGCTTACAGCCGGCCTCCTGAGCTTCCTCATGGATGGGGAAGCATCGATCCTTGTAGCAGGAGATGTTGGAGCAGGCAAGACCTCACTGCTATCTGCAATGATGATGGAGATCCCTCAGAAATACCGCATCCTGACAATAGAAGATACAAGAGAGATCCCCATTGAGGAACTGCAGCAGCTGGGATGGAAGATACAGGGCATGAGCTCACGCTCATCGATACTGAATACCAGTATCGAAGTAAGCCCTGATGTTGCATTACGAGCAGCCCTGCGTCTTGGGAATTCCTCGCTTGTTATTGGAGAGGTCAGAGGACCTGAGGTCAAAGTGCTTTATGAAGCAATGCAGGTAGGCACTGCAGGCAATTCTGTTCTGGGAACCATACACGGAGCATCCACAAGAACGGTCTATGAGCGGATAGTACACACCCTTGGAGTGCCACCTGCATCTTTCAAGTCAACTGATGCAGTGGTGGTCTGTACCAACACACGAGTCGGAGGAGGTATGAGTAAGAAACGCAGGCTCACACAGATCTCAGAGGTTACCACTGGATGGGATGACGATGCTGACCCGGAGGAGATATTTACAGAGATCATGCGATACAGTGCTGCTGATGACTCATTGATCCCCACAGACATACTGGACAGGGGACAATCCCAGCTCATTGAGAAGATCGCACGCAAATGGGGCATCTCCATCGATGATGCATCGCTCAACATACGTATAAGAGCAAGAATAAAACAGAAAATTGCCCATGCAGGTTCACTGGATGCCAGGCTTGTGGAAGCAGATATGGTGAGTAAAGCAAACAATATTTTCTGGCTGTACATGGATATGGAAAAGAACAGCACCCATGGACCAGACTATGAAAATGTCTATGAGAAATGGAACAGTTGGTTTGATAATTTCACCTCCACCCACATACGAGAGGAGTGGTAAAATGGGAACAGGAATGTCAGAGAACTGGTATGTGAGTGGCTGCAAGTTCACATCACTTCACTTTTCCAGATTCATAAAAGACATTGATGCTTTTTCTAAAAAAGCCGAAGGATCGGTCAGTCAGGAATACCGGGATGCGATCATCTTTACAGGATGTGTGATAGAGCCATTCGAAACCGTGCTTTTCTCTTACGCAGGTTCGTTGATCGCTCTTATATTTTTTCTCATCATGGATGCAGTACTGTTCCAGATCACCACGTTCAACCCAACTGTACTGATATTCGTAGCTTTGATGACATTACTTGTACCCTTAGGAATACTGCTCTACCTGAGCGAGTATGTGAAGATACATGCGAAGTACATGAAAATACGATCCATAGGAGATATACCCGAGGTCCTGAGCTATGTGGTAATGTCCATGAGGTTGGTCTCGAACATGGAGAAGGCAATCCATTTTGCTGCACTGAACTCAAACCGGCCACTTGCAAATGATCTCAGGAAGATGCTCTGGAACCTTCAGGTGCGCATGTATTCAAGCATGGATGATGCATTGCTGGATTTTGCAGAGATGTGGGGAAAGAACAGCGAACATTTCAAACGTTCCCTTCACCTGATCAAAAGTTCAACCAGCGAACCTGATGAAGCCCAGAGAGTTATTACACTAAACCGTGCCCTTGACATCGTACTGGATGGTACAAAGGAAATGATGGAACAGTATGCGGCACGCCTGAAGACCCCAACATACGTCCTGTATTCGATCTTTATACTCATTCCCCTGGCACTTGTGGCATTACTTCCTGCAATTACAGTTGTAGGAATAAGGTTCGATGCTTTGACCCTTGTAGTACTCTACAATGTGATATTGCCGCTTGCGACTTTTGTGTACGCTGAATATATCCTGATGCAGCGACCGGCAACATTTCTCCCTCAGGCCATTCCGGAAAGCCACCCCCAACTAAAGGACATAAGGAAAAAGAGAAAAGTTGCAACTACCATGGCAATTATGATCGGGGCATTCGTCAGTTTTTCAGGCTACATTTACATATATCTTGGAAATCCCCTGAACATAATTTCAACAGCGACCCTTGAAGGAATAATGCCCCCAACATTGCTCATCATATGGGGAATAGTCATTGCTTTTTCCATCTACATGAATGCGGTATATTCACCATACAAGAAGATACGCGACGATATCCACAAGATGGAAAGTGAATTTGCAGATGCATTGTTCATACTTGGCAGAAGGATATCAGAAGGGCGTTCTGCGGAAGAATCATTTGCACACACCTCTAAGACCATGAAGGGGTCACATATCGGAAAAGTGTTCGAAAGGATCTCCATCAACCTGATAACCATGCGAACGAACATACGTTCAGCAATATTCGATGAGGAGTTCGGGGCTTTCAAGGACATATATTCGGACAGGATCCAGACTACAATGATCATGTTCACAGAAAGTGTGCACAAAAGTCATCTGTCAGCAGGTATTGCGATCATCAAACTTGCTGATCACCTGAAAGAGTTGCAGGCCGTGGAGAAGAACATCAAGCACTCATTGTATGATATGACATCAACAATGAGAACGACCGCTTGTATATTTGCACCACTCATCGCAGGTGTGACCATAGCGCTCTCGGAAGTTATCTCCAGGATCCTCCAGAACGTCGCAGAAGGGATTTCAAGACTTCCTCAGAACATCGTCCCGGGACCTGCACAGATATCTCCGGAAAATCTTGACCAGACAATATCACCGGACCTGTTCATGCTGTCAATTGGGATATACCTCATATTAATTACAGCAATTCTTGTGAGATTTTCAAGCACGATCGAAAATGGAGGAGAAAGAACACAATTCATGTACGATCTCGGGCAATCACTGCCGATCTCCATAATCGTGTTTACTGTCACTGCAATAGTCTCAAGGATATTCTTCAGAGGACTTATATGATGATATCCGAAAAGGAATCCTTCAAGCTAAAGATAAAAACGACAAACAAAAAGACCATTTCAAAAAAAATCTCCAAAATCCGATATTCAAAAAGCAATAATAAGGGATTGATATTCAAAAGAGAATGATCAAAAACAAAATTCAAAAGAGATCAATCCACATATACAAGAGCTTTCACAGGACAGACGTTGATGCACTTCATACAAACCGTGCATCTGCTATAATCGATGCTTACCTTTCCGTCCCTGCGTTGTAAAGCCCCGTAGGGACAAATGTTATCACATTTGCCACAATTATTGCATCCGATGACAGCTATACAGTCTTCTGTCTGACTCATCTTCAAACAATAATATCACAAAATAGATACACTTTTGCATCTAAATCAGACTTATACAAAGAGGAAATATGAACGACAATATGAAAGAGATCATCCATACGGATAAAGGGTCTTTCTACAATTATCTCACAGAAGGCTGCAAGCTATGCCAGCAAGGTGCCAAGATGGTGCTTTTCATCACAGGCATATGCGGCAGGGGCTGTTTCTATTGTCCGCTTTCAGAGGAACGAAAGAAGGATGTGACATATGCCAATGAACGTCTGGTTAAAAGTGATGAGGATGTTATCAATGAAGTGCTCCAGATGGATGCTTTGGGAACAGGCATTACAGGTGGAGAGCCACTTATAAGGTCGGACGTTGTCCTGCATTACATCAAACTTCTGAAAGAACAGTTTGGTAAAGAACATCATATACATCTGTACACTTCGATCGCCCCTGAGAGAGATCTACTGAAAGCCCTCGCCGAAGCAGGACTCGATGAGATCAGGTTCCATCCCCCACAACAATTATGGAAGAAGCTCAAAGGGTCTGAATTTGAACGTGCAATAAAAGATTCCATTGAACTTGGCATGGAAGCAGGCATGGAAATTCCCTCTATAGAAGGAGTGAGCGATGTAAGGGATGTTGTCATAGATACAGGTTGTTTCCTGAACCTCAATGAACTCGAATTCGCAGATACGAATGCAATTGCTATGAAAGAGAGGAAATTCCTGCTTAAGAACGATATGAGCAACGCCGTGGAAGGATCGGAAGCATATGCGATCGAACTTGCAGACAATCTTCCAAAGATACATTTTTGTTCGTCAAGATACAAGGATGCAGGGCAGCTGCGTGAGCGTCTGCTCAGGATAGCCAGAAAGACAGCACGCCATATCGATGAGATAACAGAAGAAGGAACCATTGTTTATGGATCCATTGAAGGTGCTGATACTGACAAGATTATCGAGGTATTACATCAGTTCGAACTATCTGATGACATGTTCGAAGTAAAGGATAAAACCATAGAGTTGCCCTGGTGGCTCATCGAGGACATGGCAGAAGAATTAAAGGATGAAGGATTAGTTCCATCGATCATTGAGAGATACCCTTTTGAGAAGGGACTGGTCGTTGAGGTGATCCCACTCTGATACCAACATTTATAAGGATTAATGTTGTAGTGGAAACGCGTTCTGTATCATAAAACAAATAAATTAGCATAAGTTTATAAATAGAAATTACATAGATGTAAATGAGGTGTTTGTGCTGGAGACTATTGAAGACCGGGTTAAAGCAAGGCTTATTAAATATTTAGGCCGCGACGATACAGGTATACGTGAAGATGTTTTGAAACTCTTCCTGGAAGGAGGAACCTTCACTACAGGCGATGTCTACAAACATCTTAATGAGAAAGAATTTGATGTAAGTTACAGAGGCGTTTCAGCAATGGTTGGTCTCATGAACACAAGACTTGGTATACTCAGTATAGACGTTACCGGTGATCATAATATATACCTGCTGAAAGAAGACTATAAACCTATAGTTAAAGCGGTTCTTGACAACTATTAAACATCTACAGGATGTTAACCAATCTTTTTTACTAGTTCATTGGGTGGAATCTTCATGATGAGATCCATACTGAACCTTTTCTATAGTACTTATGAAAAGTCCCTCTCAAAAGACGTCAAGAGTGGACATGTTCCCGAACATATAGCCATAATTATGGACGGAAATCGCAGGTTTGCCAACAAACTTGGGAAAAAGACAAATTATGGGCACACAAGAGGAGCCGATATAACCGAGCAGGTCATAGAATGGTCATACGAGATCGGTGTTAAGGAACTTACTATATATGCATTTTCTACGGAGAACTTCAATCGCTCCACCGATGAAACTGTGCAACTCTTTGAGCTTATTGGAAAGAAGTTCGATCATATGCGAGAGAGCGAACGTACACATCAAAAAAAGATCAGAGTGCGAGTGATAGGAGACCGCACCCTCCTACCAGAGGACCTTCAGGAATCAGCTGAAAGAATAGAAAAGGCGACAAAGGATTATGACAAATTCAACCTGAACGTTGCACTCGCTTATGGCGGAAGGCAGGATATCGTACAGGCTGTCAGGAAAATGGCAGATAAGGTACTAAAAAACCAATTATCACTGGAAGATATTGACGAGAACACAATTGGCGATCATTTCTATCCTGCAGAAGGAGCAGCGGTATCTAACGTTGACCTTATAATACGCACAGGAGGAAATGAAAGGATCTCGAATTTCCTTCCGTGGCAGGCCAATGGGAACGAATGTGCCGCATACTTCTGTGCACCATTCTGGCCGGAGTTCCGCAAGATAGACTTTTTACGCTCAATTCGCACATACCAGGCACGTCTGGCTGAACAAAAAATGAAGGAAAAACATCGTACAACACGTTTTCTTAATAAGGTTCGGAAAACGAGTAAAAGTCAATATTGATCACCGAACACATTCGGATACATCAAAGCAGAAGTAAACAAGAATTATTTAACAGAAAAACAATTTAAAAAAGATGGGCCGCAGCGAAAGCAAACGATCCTGACGGGATGGAGGAACTACGGCCAGTGCTTAAGCGAGCTCATTTGTGTGCTCTTACGAATTCTTCGAATTGTTCATAGTATCTTGCCCTGTTTACTAATTCTGTAAAGAAATCATCCATATATTTCACCTCAATTACTAGTATTACTTCTGAATATATTAAGGACTGCCAAGCGGGGTGAAAGTATTCTGATTTTACCAGTTATATTTTAAAAACCACAGATTATCGTATTCAATCATTAGAGGTTTCCATGTCAATAATGGTTAGAATTCAGAAACATGGAAAACTATATATAAAGTTCCATGTCAATATAGGTATAGAAAGCATTTGCATGGAAATTCTACAAATAGACCAGATCCACGAGTGAAAAACAAAGGAGTCAATACAATGAACAACATCTACAAATATCTCAGATCTGCCACCACAGGCGAAGAGAAGTCAGAAAATGAACATGATATGGAAGTCTTCATGAAGTCACAGGAACTGGCGGAAGAATTCGATATCAAATATGACGGAGAAAGTATTGTACCAATAGATACGAGCCTTGCAGACTCCGTATTTGAAGCTGCAGTTCAGCTATTGACATCTGTGGGCATATACTGTATTGACACAAAGAGAGCGATACAGATCGAAGAAGAGGATATTGTAAAGTCCCTGAACACTTCCGAAACGCTTGAGATCGGAAGGAAGAACGAAAAGGTAACAGTTCCATTAAGGTACATTATGGACTCTGAGCCACCGGTCATAATCGGAGGTCCTATGGGAGGTACGGTTTCCGAGGAAAACTTCCTTGAGGTTCATTTGAGTTCTGCCATGGAGCCTATTGTGCAGGGCATATATGCAGGCGCACTTGAAAAGATGGGAGGTAAAGGAATCCGCGGGAAAACACCCTTTGAGATGCTTGCTGCACTGAAGGAAGCAAGAGAGGAAAGGCTCGCAACAAAACTTGCAGGACGTGAAGGTCTTGCATTGATGGGACCGGGCACACCAACCGTCTCACAGGCATACATGCTGGTTTCTTCCGATGAACTGTACTCCAGTGCAGATGTCCAGGAGGCCTACCAGCTGGATGAGCTTAAGACCGACTATGAGACATTCTACAAATCCATATTCCACCTTGAGCACGGAAACCATTTTCTGAGCGGCCAGTGTCCGGTCTTTGGAGGAACAGGTATCGGCTCACCCGAAGGACTTGCTATCGTTGATGTTGCAGAGACCATCCAGTCAAAGATAATCACAGGTGCTAGTTTACACGTTTCCGGTGCAGTCCATGTGAATACCAATTCATCCTCAACAAAAGAGATCATGTGGGGTTCTAACCTGTCATCCCTTGCCATTTCACGCAACATGCACCATCACATAGGAAGATATTACTGGAACCTTGCAGGATGCTGCACTGACATGATGTTCTATGAGACCGCTGCACAGGCCATAGGAGATACGGTTTGTGGAAGGGACATGCTGATCGGACCGGTAGGTGCCCGCGGAGCAGGTACCGATCACTCCACAGGACTTGAATCCAGGTTTATGGGAGAAGTTGCACACATGGCAACCGATCTGTCACTTTTAGAAGCAGATGAGGCTGCCCGTAACATCTATAGGAAATATGAGAATCTGTTGGTACATGCTCCCGAAGGCAAACCTTTCAACGAATGCTATAAAGTGAAATCAGAGTATGAAATGAAGCCTACAGATGAATATATGAAACTCTACAAGGAAGTATTCGCTGAAGTTAGAAAATACTGTGGAATCGAATGATAACTGTGGACTCAACATGAATGATATTTTCGGAACAGATGGGATCCAGATATTCAGGAACAGAGCAGCGCTTTCTCCAAGGCATCTTCCGGACAGGCTTGTTGGAAGAGAAAAGCAGGTAACAGAACTTGCTTCACTGATGAGACCTGTTCTCCACCGAGGGGAGCCTGCTAATGTACTGATATCCGGAATTAAAGGGACAGGTAAGACAACTATTGTGAAATTTGTCCTGAAAAAACTGAGCGCTAACATTGAGATGAAAGGCCTTAGCGTTGTCCCGGTCTTCATAAATTGTCGGAAGATCAGCACAACCAGTAAGATCATACTTGAGATACTGAGCAAGATATCACCCGAAATAGAAGTTCCAAGAACGGGACTCTCAATGGGAAAATACTATAGAGCATTATGGAAAGCGCTGAACGAAAAGAGGACTACAATAATTGTGGTCCTTGATGAGATCGAGACTCTGAAAGACAAAAATATACTCAATGAACTCAGCCATGCCGGTGAGAATATGAGCATCGAAGAAGACATATTCATAGGCATCATTGGAATTAGTAATGACATCTTCTTTTACGGGAAGGCCGAGAATACTATTCTTTCGGCACTCCAGTATAGGAACATAGTATTCCCACCTTACAACGAGGAAGAGGTTGAGCAGATACTGAATGACCGCTGTAGAATTGCATTTGTGGAAGATGTTGTGGATGGGGGAGTAGTACCACTATGTGCAGAGATATCAGGAGCTGAACATGATTGCGGAAAAGCCCTGACTTTGCTTGAAAGGGCGGGTGCTATCGCAGATATCTCGAATGAGGAAAGAGTGACTGAAAAACATGTTCTGCTCGCAAATGAAGTGATGGGAGAAAAGGACCTATTCACCTCACTGGAAAATCTGCCAATCAATTCAAAGCTTGTACTGCTCAGCATCATTAGACTTAGCGAGGAGCTGAATGATAAGATCACAACAGGCCAGATAGATACACTATACAGGAAGTTTTGTGATCGTATAGGCACTAACCCCCTGGGACGCACAAGCGTTTCAGGAATTGTCTCAGAATTCGATATGAGAGGAATTATCTCAGCACCTGTGCGTAGCAGAGGAAGGTATGGAAAGACACGTCTGGTATCAATCAGGAAAAATCCAAAGAAGATAGAAGACATACTCTATATGGACTACAGGCTTAAAGAATTGTGATGCCAGCATAATTTCGCGTAACTTAAATAACGGAGATAAATATGAAATTAAATCTTGGAATTGATGCAGGTGGCACATATACAGATGCCATAGTTGTAAGAAGCTCAGATGATGCCATAATTGCATCCTATAAGGCCTTGACAACATATCCAGATCCACTGGAGGGCATCAGGGAAGCACTCGACGGAGTTGATCAGGACATACTTTCACAAGTGGATGTTGTATCGGTATCCACAACACTTTCCACCAACACCATCCTGGAAGGAACAGGATTCCCGGTTGGACTCATCCTCGTAGGGGACTTTTTTATCAGCAATGACCTTCCCACAGAACACTTTGTGCAGGTCAAAGGCGGACACAACCACAGAGGTGGTGAAGCAGAACCCCTTGATGAGAATGCAGTGAAAGAATTTGCCCGGAAGGCAAAAGAGAATGTTTCAGCCTTTGCAGTTTCCTCGTATTTCAGTATTCGTAACAACGAACATGAGCTGAGAGTCAAGGAGATCATCAGGAATATCACTGGCATGCCTGTAGTATGTGCACATGAACTATCACAGGATCTGGGAGCATTTGAGAGAGCTGTCACAGCATTCTTTAACGCCCAGTTGTTGCCCATAACAGAGAAGTTCATGTCCAGTGTGGAAACTGAGATCAGGAACAGAGGTATGAAAGCCAAGATATTCATGCTCAAATGTGACGGGTCAGTAACCGGGATAAAGAGTGCAGTGGAAAAGCCGATCGAGTCCATCTTCTCAGGCCCTGCAGGGAGTCTGGTAGGCGCATCATTCCTTTCAAAAAGGGATACTTGTGCAGTTATAGATGTAGGCGGAACAAGTACTGACGTGTCCGTTATAAGAAGCGGTGTCCCGGAAATGAGTGAATCCGGTGCTGTAGTGGGTGGATGGAAGACCAGAGTCAAGGCCATAAGGATGGAAACCTCTGCACTCGGAGGTGATAGTGATATCTGGATCGGTTCAGGAAAGGTAAACTTCGGACCGCGAAGGGTCATACCACTATGCAGGGCAGCAGCACAGTTCCCAAAATTCCTCGAGCAGATCGCGACCAACCCAATGCCTTCAAAAGCTTTACTGGGAAGGAACTTCCAGCCCGCCAAGTTCTACATAAGGACAGACTATGAACCACTCGAGCTGACCGAACTGGAAACAGAAATCCTCAATGCCATTCCTGCTGAACCAACATCACTCAAGGAGATACGTTCGCGTATCAACAAATATCCGGCATCAAAACATCTGGATAACCTCATGCAGAAAAGGCTGATACAACCCATCAGCTTCACACCCACGGACGCCCTGCATGTGCTAGGAGAGTATACGGAATATAATGCTGAGGCTTCACGCATCGGTGCAGAGCACCTGGCTCCCCTTTATAAGATGGAAGGAGATGAGTTCGCTGCCTATGTAAAGAGAGAATTTGCCAAGAACATGGCAGCAGACCTTGTTTCATTCTTCCTCGAAAAGATATCAAGAGAGGAAATTCGTAATATATTCGATGTAGAATCACCAATCCAGTTCAAAGTGCATGTGCCGGTAGTGCTGATCGGCGGCCCTGTGGTAGCATATCTTGAAGAGATGAAGAAACTGATAGATGCAGAAATCATCCTGCCGGAATTTGCAAATGTGGGTAATGCTGCGGGAGCATTAGCTGCAAAAGGAATAAGGAGGGTAGAGATATTGATACGCCCCGCTTCCATGGCCGCACCGGAATGGGAGTTCTATGTCTATTCAGAAAAGGGAAGAGAGAACTTCTACGAATATGAAGATGCAGTAGAACATGCAATAAGTCTTGGCAAAGATACAATCTACAAATACATGAAAGAAGCTGATCTTGATCCGGATTCAGTTAAGATAGACATCAAAAAGGATGAAGTGCTTCTTGAAGGGCTTGATACACTGATAGAAGCAAAGATCGTTGTACTGGGTGTTGCTGAGCACATCGAAGAAGACGAATAAAAGAGAAACTATTCACGAAATTATATTCAGAGAGATTCTTTTGCATCCTCCCCTCTTTTTTAGATTTTTCAGTTACTGTCACATAGCATATGTTATCGACAATATAGAATCACTAAGCAAAAGTATCAGAGTGAAACAAAAGTAGAATAATAGAATAAGAAAATGGTGCGGGAGGTGTGATTCGAACACACGAACTCCTACGAGACTAGGCCCTCAACCTAGCGCCTTTGGCCTGGCTGGGCAACCCCCGCAAAGTGGTTGTTGTTAAGTTATCAAGTTACCATCCTGAAAGATCTCAGGACCGCATTGTTCCGGTCTTTACCGAAAAGTGGTATGGTGCGGGAGGTGTGATTCGAACACACGAACTCCTACGAGACTAGGCCCTCAACCTAGCGCCTTTGGCCTGGCTGGGCAACCCCCGCAAAGTGGTTGTTGTTAAGTTATCGAGTTACCATCCTGAAAGATCTCAGGACCGTATTGTTCCGGTCTTTACCGGAAAGTGGTATGGTGCGGGAGGTGTGATTCGAACACACGAACTCCTACGAGACTAGGCCCTCAACCTAGCGCCTTTGGCCTGGCTGGGCAACCCCCGCACGCGGGATGCTTATGAAATTAAATAAAGTAAAAAGGAAATTGGTATTTCCGATTTACAGTGTATCTAAGATGCCCTGCATCTCAGAGGCTTTTCCCTTAATCGTATTCACTGCATTTAAGATTAACTGTTGAGCAGTGTAGGAACCATCGGATTCCATCGTGAAAATGAAAGATCTTTCATCTACACCAACGGTAATAGCATCTATATCACATGAATCCTGACATAATCTGCATAATGAGCACTTGAGAAGATCATCTTTGGAGATCTCAGCAGTCTCTTCACCTAGCTGAATTATGTTTCTTGGGCATGCGTTGACGCATATGCCGCACCTGTCACACCCCTCAAAGGTTATAACTGGCATGTTCTTATAGCCGCAAGCAACGCCTGCCTGCCATTTTGCATGCTCGTTTCCATAACCCATGTGAGCAATTGCCTCAAGCACAACCTTCTGGCCGGTCCTGAGATCAATTATAGGGATGTTCTTGTCTGCTGGTTGTACGTTAGGGTCAGATGAAACAATGTCACCGGAATGAACGATGACCTGCTCCTCTTCACCTGCTTCGGCGCTGAGAGTCAGAGAGACAGTACATGCAGGACAGCCACTACCTTCACAGGTACACTTATCCTGCGGCACAAAGTCCTCAAGACTGGAAGTGAGGGGGATCAAACCCAACCTCAATGCCAGCTGCTCGTCATACAGAACAGAAGTATTATTATAGATATTCACGTCATCGATCGCTAGCGTCGGTACATCGGCAAGCATTGCCCTACGGACACCATTTGCAAAAGCTGCAGTTGTGCCTGATAAAATGAACTTTGCTGACCTATCGGATAACTCAAGTATATCTATTTCCATTGGAAAACCTCTGTTCTTTGTGATTATACACGCCTTCCGCCTTTTGGACGAGTTCCATCATGGGGTACTGGTGTAACGTCTTCGATCCTTCCGATCCTGACGCCTGCTCTTGCAAATGCCCTGATCGCGGCCTGTGCGCCTGGACCCGGACTTCTCTGCTTGTTTCCTCCAGGTGCCCTTACTTTGATGTGAACACCCTCGATACCCTTGTCTTTAAGAGTATCTGCAAGCTGGCTTGCCATCTGCATAGCAGTGTATGGGGAGCTTTCGTCCCTTGCTGCCTTTACAACCATTCCACCAGAGGATTTTGCGATGGTTTCTGCACCGGTGAGATCTGTCACGGTGATGATCGTGTTGTTAAATGAACATTTGATGTTTGCAACACCCCAGATTCCGTTTGCCATATTTTACTCCTCCTTATTCCTCAACGAGTGATGATGCGATCTGTGCAGGTCTTTCAGGATGAGCTTCTTTGGAAATAGGTGACCTACCATAGTAGTCGATTGCCATTTCCTGCTCCTTTGTGACCATCATACCAGGCACAGTTACCCTCTTTCCATCTATGGAGATGTGACCGTGGGTGATGAACTGCCTTGCCTGACGTGCAGTGCGGGCAAGTCCAAGCCTGTGAACCTGTGTCTGAAGTCTGCGCTCCAGAATAGCCTCGGTCTGAAGACCAAGAATATCATCAATGCTGGAATCAGATTTCAGAATTGAGTATCTGATGAGTTTTGCAAGGATCTGATCTGCTTCGGTCTTTGCATGACCGGAAAGATCAGCTTCTGCGGATTCAGCAAGAAGACGTCTTGCGTCTGCCCTGAACCTTCTCAGTACACTGTGTGATTTCCAAAGTTCCCTCTTGTTACGGAGACCATACTTTTTGACGAGCTCAACCTCGCTTGCCATCCTAGCAGCCTGCCAGGGGTGCTTTGGTGTATCATAAGATTTTGTGCTTTTACCAGGATATACCATATTGCATCACCTTTATTTCTTCTTCCTTACACCAATGGTGCTACCACGTCTTCCAGTGGACTTGGTTCTCTGTCCTCTGACCTTAAGACCTCTCTCATGTCTGAGACCACGGTATGCGCGTGCCTTCTTAAGATCGTTAAGGTCTTCCTTCAGGGTCATAATGATATCCTGACCAAGAAGATGCTTGTTGTCCCCGGTTGTTGGGTCTCGCTGCCTGTTGAGCATCCATACAGGAAGGTGCTGCTCGAACTGCGCAATTGCAGTATCAAGTTTTTCAACGTCCTCATCAGGTAGGTAACCGATCACTGCATTTGGATCGACACCAGTACTATCTACAATAACACGAGAGGCTCTTAACCCGATACCACGGATACCGGTCAATGCGTACTTAACCCGCTGGCTTCCCTGCAGGTCAGTATTCATTATACGAACCAGATGTCTAATTTCTTCGTCTGCCATATAATATCCTCCTTAAGGGTGTAAACAACACCCCGTAGCCTCGGAACACATTGGTTCCGACACAGCCATGTGGCTTTTTAAATTTTTATAAATTCAAAAGCGACTCCGCTGAATATACAATTTCTGGTATATAACATTATTTATTGCAATTCTTTGGCATGTTCAATAAGAGCATCCCATACCAAATAATACCAGAATATGACTTACAAATAGCAATATCATATATAGCCATGTCGAATCCCAGCACAGAATCAAATAAAAATTCCAATATCGAAAACCATATAACCAGAAGTTCAAGTCCCAAATTCAAGATATTTTCCAAAGGAAATATGTTCAGTAACGGCAAGGAGAGCACCTGTAATGATGAACATACACCCAACTATCGTTTCGGCAAAGATCGCATTATGAAGAATAGTATAATCAAAAAAGATACCACTAACCGGTTCCAGCATTGCTAGTATGCTGGCAGCCTGGGTCCGAACCCTTGAAAGCCCGTTGAAATACAGAACACCACTGATGCTTGTATTCACCAACCCGAAAAGCAGGAGCATCAGGAAGTTCTCCCTTAGTACTGGAATGGACACAGTGGGGGCAAATGGCGCAAGCACAACAACACAGAAGGCAGTTGCCCAGAAAAACTGTGAAAAGCCGGAATACTCATCCCTGACATAACGGGCGGTCATGATAATGCAACTAAAAGAGATTCCCGACAGAATACCAGCCAAAATCCCGATAAAATGAATATCCCCGATACCAGAGCGAATAAACGTTGCAGGATCCACAATAAGGAATATCCCGATCATGGACAGGACCAGTCCGGCAAGACCAGACCGCGTCAGCTTCTCCTTGAGTACGATCGGAGACAATAAGGTCACATACATAGGTGCAGTATATAGTAAGAGTATTGCTATTGAAAGCCCTGAATAAATGATGCATGTAAAATAGAAAGATATGGTCATAAGCTTAAAAACACCAAGAAGCAGAAGATGGCGCTTTTTCCCACTCAATCTCAGGATCCCTGCCTTTCCGGTAAAGTAGAGATAGACCAGCATGAACACTATACCTATCAAAAGTTTGTAAAATATGATCGGCAGAGTGCCCATATCATGTATGAAAGCGAGAAATACTCCCACCATACCATATATTATACACCCGGAAGTGATCTCCAGATAGCCCCTTATCGGTGCTGAACCCATGATCGATCATATGGAATACACACTATATAGAACATCTCCAGTATTGCTAGTATTGCTAGTATCACCAGTATGGATAAATACAACATCTGACAACTTATTGAATATAGGTGAATAAAATGGATACAGGACTACTATTCCCGGGATTTGGAATCTCACATTTGTTCGCAGCTTTATTTTTCTACATATACTTCGCCTATTCATTACAGGTAATTGCTACAAAGACACAGACAGTAAATGTATGGATGGCATGGATACCGATACTGAACCTTCTACTGATGGTACGAATATGCAGACTATCAGGCATAGCATTGATACCATTTTTCATACCTTTTATAAACATCATTTATGCTGCCTACATCTGGGGAGAAATAGCATATGCCGTCAACAAGTCACGATGGTTGGGACTTGTCATATTAGTACCAATCCTTAACTTGGGGTTACCCGGATATCTTGCCTTTTTCGAGTATTAAAGTGGAGGAAATCCTGCCCCATGGAAAGGAACATAAAGGCTGTCCTTTTTGATATGGACAACACCCTATTTGATTTTCTTGAAGCTAAACTTACTGCATGTAAAAAAATGGTAAAGCACCTCGGTGCAGGAGATCCGGAAGCCATGCTCAGATATTTCCTGCGAGGCAACCCCGGTTTTGAAGATCTCGAGAACATTAAGGACTACCTCCAGGACAATGACCTTTACTCCAAAGATAATTATGAGAGCTGTTGCACTATCTACGAAACCATTAAAATAGAAGCCCTTGTGCTGTATCCCGGAGTGAAGCATACACTAAAAGTCCTGAAAGAAGAACGAATTTCTCTGGCACTTGTCACCGATGCCCATTCCCACAATGCCACCAAAAGACTGGAAAGAATGCAAATAATAGAATATTTTGATTTCATTGTGACCAACGACATGACAGGCGCTAAAAAACCCGATCATAAAGTATTCCATTTTGCACTTGATCTTCTGGAAGTAAAACCATCACAGGCAGTTTTTGTAGGAGATAGCCCCAGAAGAGACATCGAACCTGCAAAACAAATAGGAATGAGAACAGCTTACGCTGCTTATGGAGATCGACGGCACTATTCAGAAGAGGTTGAAGCAGATATAATACTATCAGGCATTACGGATGTTCTGGACTTTATCCTCATAAATTAAAAGAGCAAGGAGAATATCTTTGATTCTCCTTTCAATTTCGATATCAAATAGCTTTGATCTTTCCAAACTGTGCTTCATAAACTTCCACTGCATTTGGAGCACCTTGTAACAGCTTTCTGATCCTGTTGTAAACGCTTGGAACTTTCTCTGCGTCAAGGCTGTCAAGCATCTCTGCAAGTATTGAGACCAAAGGCACATGATATTCATCTTCCATGAGGTCGATGTTAGCAAAGACATTGAGAAGATTTGTAGTGCTATACTCATTAACCGCTGCAAGTTTGAGCAGAATGGACCGAAGAAGTTCACGTCCAGCTCCCGTCTGCAGGGATATCTTCCGATTCCTTCCAAAACCACCATATAGAGCGCGCTGATCATTGGCCTGTTCAATGCGGAAGGACTCTGAAGCCTCAATGTTCTTCACAAGAGAAACAGCATCGGAACTACTATTTCCTGCAACTATTGAAAGGAAAGCTTCCCATGCAACAAGGTTCTTCCTGGATTCTTCCATGAAATTCTCCAAAAATTCGATCTTATCCTCAGCAGAGCTGTTAATGTAGCAGTCAAATGCTACAAGCCGGTCACTTGCACATGATGCTTCAACAAACTGCTTATTGCATAACTGATGTACAAATGGAGTGTCAAGGGTAGCAAGGATTCGTAATACAGTGTTCTTCACCTGACGTGCCTTAATAACACGAGCATGCTCTTCAAGCGTATCATCCTGCGGTATCGACACCTTCAGGTACTTGTGGTAAAGATTCAGGAGAGACACTGTGTTATTTCTTGCAATGCCTTCAAGGATACGTTTTTTCACATCATAGAGCATCTGATAACGATGTGCTAATCTTTCATCTTCAACTGATTCAAAGATGGCAAGGAACTGACCACCCACCTCTTCCATCAAGACATCATCACTAATGAGGCCATTGAACAGTTCGATGAACATTTCAGATACTTTTGCCTGAGGATCAGCCAGCAATCTCATTTTCTCCCTGTCCACAAGTGTATAGTAGGCAATGAAACGGTTGATCATATCGCTGTCCTTCCTTACCTGCAGAAGAAGTTCTTCATCAGAAACCTCACGAACGACCTTTCCATAGAAGGAATAGCCACGATTTATAGATACAAATGCAGGCGTTTCAACGTTCTCTATGGCAATATTAGCATCCTCGGAAGATATCCATTCATTAATTTCCACAATGTCATTTCCATCCCCATCCACCAGAGCTGCGACAAAGGGGAACTCCCAATGCTTACCACCCTCCGGAACTTCCTGATGGATATCTAGTGTAAAGAACATACTTTCCGCATCATAAGAAGTATCAATTTGAACCATTGGGAATTTTGTCTGTGTCAGCCACGTTTCCGACATTTCGGAAAAGTCCATTCCGGAAATCTCTTCCATGGTCTTCAACCAATCAGAACCTTTTGCATTAGAATGGCTGAACTTGGTATGATAGATATCAAGAGCACGGGCAAAATTTTCCTTGCCCATAAGGGTTTCCAGCATTCTCACGAATTCAGGAGCTTTTACATACGTTACCGCTGTGATCAGATCATTGGGATCATTGAAGCCTTCAGGAACAATGGACATGGAAGCTGCACCACTGTCCAGTGCAAAGGTACCGACCCCGGGTGCCAGAAGATCAAGAACGTTGGACAAACGACTGTAGTTCTCTCCGAAGACAAATGCATGGAACTGATGCTCGATGTGAACGGTCACTGCCTCATTTAGCCATATTTCGAACGGGCTCCAGCCTGTGACCTCCGAACCATTTATGTTATGATAATATTCATGGACCTTGACACGTACCATGTACTCAAACGATGGATCCGTAGTTTCCGGATATGGCATGATACGATTGGTCGTGATCGTGGTGTTGCCAACATTCTCCATGCCGCCAAAATCAGAGTTTTGCATACCGATCTCACGATAGACAGTACCTGTATATTTGTACCCCATCGTAAGCGAGCTGTCGAGTTTTTTGAGCTCATCCCGTAAGAATACCAGATCATCGGACTTCCCTTCAGCCTTGAGAGCATCGCGTACCCGGATCAGATCATATATCTCCTTCCTTTTATCAATGTCAGTGTACTGCTCAGGACCTGTGAAAAGGTAAGTCCACATCACTGAATCATAAAGTACATCCAGTGCCTTTTCTGCTGGATAAACATCAGATTCCGGCGGTACCAGCAACTCAAGATCGAAAGTATGTCCATCAGGATACTCGAACTCCCTTGTAAATGTCCGGTAAGTTCCAACCCCGAGGAAGAAAAGGTAAGTTGCCATTGGTGTAACGGAATTGTCATAGACGATCCTGGCCCTGCCATTACCAATAGAATGTTTTTCCTCCACAACATCACCGTTGGTTATGAGATTGGTATAACGCTCGTCTGCGATGATGGTGGTAGTGTAAGTACATTTAGCGGTCATGTCATCGATGCATGGAACGATACGCTGGAATCCCCACTGCTGGCACTGTGTTATCTGTTGTGGCGGTGCCCCTGCAGGAGTCTCGTCATAATAAAGGCCTTCAAGAATGTTCCAGGTTGGCTTGCATATTGTTTCCGTGTGGATCACAATTTCTGTGTTTGCCGGGACCTGGCAACCAAATTCAATTGAGAGAATGTATTCATCTGCCTTGTAATCGTAAGAAACATCATATTCTTTGCAGCTAATTTTTTTGATATCGAGATCACGGCAGTTAAGATCAAGTGATGTTATCGGCTTTCCAAGGGTCCTGACATTGAGATCCGAACTCACATAAGTGTGATCATCATAAACATCGAACAAAAGGTCCATATGAATGACCTTTACTGTCAGTTCTCCAAAATCCTCTGGATAATACTTGTAGATACGTTCCATTCTTTCACACCTAGTTTTCTAAAGTATTGTTAGCTTAAACAGTTTTCTAAATGTAGACAAGGAGAAGGAAAAAAGACAAGATAGAATTAAGCTGAAGAGAATAAAAAGGAACAAAAAAAAGAAGAAAGGAATTGAAGAAAAAATGAATTAAAATTCGCCATTGATTTATAAGATGGTGCAAGAACATTGAATCAATAGAAACATTTCTCAAAATGATAACATAAACAATATCTAAAGGTGATCAAATGACAGAGCAGAAGAAAATACTCATGATAGTTGCACAGGAAAACTTCAGGGACGAGGAATTCTTTGAACCAAAGGAAGTGTTTGAGAAAAGTGGTGCAAAGGTCACCGTTGCCAGTAATACCACAAAAAAGGCAAAGGGAATACTCGGAGGCGAAGTTAAACCTGACCTTAGCATCTCTGATGTGAACATTGATGAATATGATGCCATATCCATCACCGGTGGTGGAGGTTCCAGACAATACCTGTGGAACAACAATGAACTGCAGGATATCGTCAAAAAAGCATATGAGAAGGGTAAGGTCGTCGCTGCAATATGCATCTCACCTGTCGTACTAGCAAATGCAGGCGTTCTTGAAGGAAAGAAAAGTACAGTTTTCAAGAATGATGAGACCGTCAGCATACTTAAGGACAAAGGGGCCAAGCACAAAGATAAAGGTGTAATCTCAGATGGAAAGATCGTTACCGGCAGAGATCCAAAAAGCGCTAAGGAGTATGGAAAAGCAGTCCTTAAAGCGTTCAATTAAAAAAGATAAAATAGATAGGTAAGAGGGATGGCCATCAATCCCTCTTTATTAAAAAGGCAACTGTAGCAAATATCATTACCACAACAATTCCGCCTGGTGCAGGAACCTGGCCTACAGGTTCATCAACCCCTAAACTTTCCCCAATAACCAAATTGAAGTACCTTTCTGCCATGTCAAGATCGTCCTCAGTTCGGAACATATTATGGATTCCAAGGCTCCCATCATTTTCAACTTCTGTAAGATAGAAAAGCCCGTTGTTATAGTTGGCAAGTTGTGGTCCATAGACATCTGTTCCATTGAAACTTTCAAGGACAACATTTGATTCTTCTTTTAATGAATTAAGATAAGAGAGCCTCTGGGAAACTGTTTCCTGTTTGACCTCGACAGATGATGATAATGAGTCAAGATGGCAGGAATAACATTCATTAGATGAATCAGGATCGGAAAGCGCCACTGCATCAAAATCAAAGTCATGACCGGTAGTAACTTCACCATCCAATGGGACCATTGACATATGACAGTCAACACAACCTATCCCCGTAGGGTGAGTTCCGTCAACATATACTGAAGTACTTACCATATCCCACTGAGCGTGCCTGACGACAGGAGTTTTACCATCTGCAACCACTCCCTCCGTATTATGACAATTGCCACACAGAAGTGTGCTTTCCTCCAACCAGAGGCCACCTTCATGAGGATCATGGCAGGCAACACATGCTATTGCCCATTCGGTCACTTCAAGGTCGTGAGCAGCTTCCTCATTTAGCATATATACCTCAGCCTCTTCAAGGTTCAGTATTGCACCATCAGTACTCTTGCACACTACGCAGGAGACATCCGAATGCAATACGTATGGTTCTGCGACCTCCGTCGGCTCGGAATGGCTTGCCATTGCTTCCATATCGAACTCCTCGCCTGCAAACTCATTCCACTCATCAAAGATAGCAGCATGGCAATCCCCACAAACCTCTGAAGACAGATCTGCAGTTGGAACTGAACCAGAAGGATCCACGACATGACCATCAAATCCTCCTTCAGCAGGAGTATGACATATCTCACAATCTGCAGTACCATGAGCAGAAGAACTCCACTGATCATAAGATTCCTGATGACAGTCCGTACAATCATCAAAATCTACCGCTATACACACAGTCGTAAATAAAATTAAAACTGTTGAAACTATTACTATGGTTTTTGTTATTTCCCCCAACATACCTATCACATAGAATAATGTGAGTTTTCGGGATATATAAATTACCAAAGAATATTTGGATAATTGAAGAAAAATAGTAATCAAGAGCTTAATATTAATTTCAGAAAAATATTAAAGCGCCGAGGGGGAGATTCGAACTCCCGAGGGGACAGGCCCCACAAGCTTTCCAGGCTTGCGCCCTACCACTAGACTACCTCGGCAAAAAAGCCTTATTCGTGCTGACTGGCGTTTATTTTGTCGTCCAGCAACTTGGATAAATAGCGGCATCCATTATTACTCTTTCGGTGATACAGGCTATTCCGTGATCATTGTTCAGTAGTTCATCGGAATCCATAGATGCCTTGCATAGTGCCACAGCTTCTCCTTTTAAGGTAAATAACGCGATCTTGTCGTCCTTTTTTATGCTCTTGCTAAAAGAAACGATACCTGAAACTGCAAGGTATGCACCCCTGCATATCGCATCTACGGCAGTATCGCGTATAACAATGCGGGGCAGATGAGACAAACCAGCCTCCATTGGGAGTATAAGCTTCCGAAGCTCGGTCTCATCGTTGTCCTCTTGCCAGAAAACACAGGCATCCTTAAGATCGTAGAGAGTCACCAGAGTGTCTTCCCTGAATGGACCTGTACCTGTCCTGCGTAGCTGCTTCATGTGGCCACCACAACCCAGTATGAGACCAATATCATGACAAAGCTTGCGCAGATATGTCCCTGCCTCACAGCCCACCCTCATGAGCACTTCCCTACCTTCGATCTCCAGAACATCAAGATAATAGATATTCCTGATCCGCAACTGCCTCTTGACAGCAGAGATAATAGGCGGGGTCTGGTAAATGGGACCGTTGAAGTCCTTACATACACGCTTGATCTTTATTTCAGGAACGTCATTGTGAAGGTGCATGAGGCAGATGTACTCTTTGCCTGAAAGGCGCAGGGCTGAGACTGCTTTAGTAGCTTTTCCAAGCATCACTGGAAGCACACCTGTTACACCAGGATCAAGTGAACCTGAATGACCGGCTTTGCTTACACCCAGCATATCCCTTATCCATGCTGTTACCTCATGGCTGGTTGGACCAACAGGTTTGTCGATGTTCACGACACCCAGATTAATATAATCAAGAATAGGACGATCTTCAGGCTTGCAACCGTATGCGGCATTCGTAGTGGCATGTGCCTTTACGACCATCATGTCCACGTCTTTAGAAATTCGTGATGAAACCATAGTACCTACAAGTTATTTATTAAAATCCGCCACAGCCATCGATGGCCTTTATGAGAATGTCTGTGATCACAAATTGGTCCCAGCGGCTGGAATCAATAACCATATCATAAATAGAAAGATCGTTAATGTCAATTGAATGTATCTCTTTGTAACGTAATGCTTCTGAAGCTTCACGTTCCACAGTCTCCCTCAGGCGTATATCAAAGGAAGAGCCTTCTCTTTCAACTATCCTCCTTACACGGACTTCCATTGGAGCTTTTACCCACAACTTCAGAGCAGTTTCAGCCATATGACCTGCAAGGCGACCTTCAAGAATAAGACAATCAGAACTATTCGCGATCTTGCTCTGCCTTTTATCGATCTCGATATCAATAGAAGGATCAGACTCTGCAAGAGCACCAAACTCTGCAAGTGTCATTCCACGTTCTTTTGCAAGACCTCTGAAAACATCACCCGCAGAGATAATCTCCACACCATAATGTTCTGCCAGTAGTTTCCCCACAGTCGTGGTTCCGCTGCCCGGCAGCCCACTAATAGTTAAAAGCATGCTTAGACGCCACCAATGTCCAGTGCTTTACGCACTACCTGACTGATAGCCAGTGATGTAATGAAGTACCAGAATATCCAATACTGGATCGGACCCAGAACAGTAGTCACAAGCTCTTGTTCTCCCCAAAATGGGAATACCAGTGAAGCACCCGGATGCAGGCTAATGTAATGATATGCCCACATGAAAAGAGGCAAAGAGATAATACTGATATATGCCATCGGTTTGAACTGCTGCTTTGACATTTCCATCTGGTCAGACATCATATCAGCACGCTGTTCCTCCAATTTCTTGACCATATAGGTATTCTGTGAGAGCTGTGCCTCACGGAATTCCTTCTGGAAGGACTTCATGCGCTCCTGTGTGTTGCGCATAAGTTGCCAGTTAATGGTATATTTCTGAATAAGTGATGCATACAAAGCAGTGATCGCTGCCATGATGAACAACATTATATGGAAGTTGCCATCACCGACCATAGCACTTATAGGATCCATCAGGATGCCAACAATAGCTCCGATACCCTCCCTGCCCTCCTCACCGAGAACAAGAATCCCTATCATTAAAGAGATACCGACCGCCAGTACAAACCTTTCTGCTGTTTTCTTGAAATTTGAATCTGCCATGCATCATCACCTTCTATTAGTTTACTTGTACTGGTCAAGTACTTCGCAGATATCTGAAAATACCCTGCTGATCTCACCAGCCCCATCAATATTAACAAGGATACCTTTCTCCTTGTAATAATCGATAAGAGGCTGAGTCTTCTCTTTATAGGAATCGAGTCTTTGCCTGATGACATCCTCTTTATCATCATCGCGCTGGTAGAGCTGTGCACCACACGCGTTACAGACACCCTCTTCTTTTGGAGGGTTGAACTTGATGTGATAACTCTCACCACAATTACACATGTACCTTCCACAAAGACGGGTTACAAGTTCCTCATCGGCAACATCAATATTAAGGACGACTTCAAGAGGCATACCAATATCATCGAGGATGCCTGACAGAGCGTCTGCCTGAGGAGTTGTCCTTGGATATCCATCAAGAAGATAACCGGTCTTGCAGTCAGACTCTGTGAGACGGTTCTTGATAATGCCAATCAACACTTCATCAGGCACAAGTTCGCCTTTATCCATGTATCCCTTGGCTTCACGTCCAAGTTCGGTACCATCACGCACGTTAGCCCTCAAAATATCACCGGTAGATATGTGAGGGATCTGATAATGCTTAGCCAGTTCCTTGGCCTGGGTGCCTTTTCCTGCACCCGGTGGACCAAATAACACAACATTCATTTAAATATCTCCATTTTTTCGTTTATTCTTGTCCGAAGAAAGATCTGACCATTGGATGCATTTCCATCATCTGTTCAGATGCAATATCCTCATACAAACGATATACAATACTTACTGTAAGCAGTAACCCTGTACCTCCGGCACCACCAATGGTACCCAGCAAACTTGCCAGAAGTGTAAGTCCGCCAATGAAAGCACCACCAATAATGGTTACCTTCGGGATGTACCTGACCATGACCTTCTCAATACTTCCAACATTACGCCTGAAACCAGGGATCTGCATTCCTGAATTGAACACTTTCTGTGCAGTAGGTTTGGCACCCATGCCAGTAGTTTCGATCCAGAACAGAGCGAATATGATACCACCAACGATAAGGAACGTTGCATCAACGAGAACATGCAGTCCTACCTGCCACATTGAAGGCACCGGAGCACCATATCCTGTAAATGTTTCCCGTACAAGTGAAGGTATCCAGTCATATGGACTGTTTATAGGTGAAAGATAATACATCACACCGTTAATAGGAGTGGAACCATAGTATTCACCAAACAGAGTAATACCACGTCCTGAAAGTAGCAGACCTATCATCTGTATGTTCGCCTGGAGAGCCCTTACAAGGATCATCGGAAGAACGGATGCATAGATAAGCTTTACAGGGAACCTACCCCTTGCACCTCTTACAGCGCTGTGTGCTAATGGGATCTCAATGCGGGTACTTTCTACATATACTACCAGCAGGAAGATCGCAACTGTACTCACAAGTGCCAGGATTCCACCTCTGATAAGCAGGAACATGGCCCCATCGCCTGTGAAAATGTAATCTAGTCCCACATTCTGAGCTATATATATCCACTTTGGAAGAATTCCGATAGGAAGACCTCCGGTGTCGAGTTCCCAGTTGAACAATCCAGTTACGATCTGCTGCGAAACACCAGCAACGATGAACAGTCCCACACCGGAACCAATTCCCCATTTTGACACGATCTCATCCATGAACAGGATAAGCATACCGCCGATACAGATCTGGATGAATATAATGAACGTAACAACTCCAAGACCAACTCCAAGAGCAGATGCTACTCCGGCATCCGGCTGGATATAGCCTCCTACGATCTGTGGAAGAGCTTCAAGAACGATCATTACAAAGACCATAAATTTCTGTGCACCCTGGAAGAACGCCTGGTCTGCAGGATCGGACATGTTGAGCTTGATAACGTCAGCTCCCACAAGAAGCTGAAGGACAATAGATGCGGTAACAATAGGACCTATACCAAGAAGCATTAGTGATCCTGATGCTCCAGCAAAGAACGCTCTATATTGTTCGAACAAATCAATGGAATCACTTGAAAGACCAAACAGTGGTACATTTGCAAGAGCAAAGTAAAGTACCAGTATTCCAAGAGTCCACATTAACTTGTTTTTAAAATGCACATGCCCCTCTGGACTTGCAACGGCGGGCAATCTGTTAAAAAACGGTTCCAAACTCTCCCTGAGACTCATTAACTACACCTTTATTCGGATTGAAAGTCCATTAGACTCTCTTTAATCAAATTAATCAGCAGTAATAAAAACGCAACAAATATAAAAGTAATGTCTGAAAAGACATTACTCTTCGGTTTCTACGCAGGATCCACCTGCATTTTCGATCTTGTTCCGTGCAACTCCTGAGAAGCTGCTTGCTGTAACAACCATATTCTTTGTTACTTTTCCGGTACCAAGAACTTTTTCAATTTCGAGATCTGCAAGATTGATAGAATATGCACCAGCTTCAAGCTGTGCAAAACCATCTTCAACAAGCTGATCTGCAAGTTCGTCAAGTTCACCGACGTTCACAACTGAAACATCGCGGATCATCTTCAAAGGACGGGAGAAACCACGACCGCTTCCACGGATGTATCCACCCTGTAAAGCCCTTGTGAAGTGATGCTTATTTTCACCTGATCTACCACGTCCACCACGGTTACCTGCACCACGGCGATTCTTAGTAGTACCGCCACCACAGGTGCGGGAACCCCTGAACTTCTTTGTGTTGGTTTTGTTGCTCATAGTAACATCACCTCATCTTGTTCAAAAGTGTCTTTATGTCTTCACCATGGTTTCCAAGGACACCGCCCTGCTGAGCGGTCCTCTTGATACCAGCATGACCTTTCCTTGGTGGGTGAAGCCTGAAAACCGGCTTCAGACCAGGAACGTCATTGATCTTTGCATTACCGCTGACAAGAGCTTCTGCGAATGCTTTAATGGAGTCGAAATCAGTATTCTCCTTCACATAAGCATCTGTCACACGTTCATCGCCCTCGAGCCTGCCGCGCTTGGCAATTATATCTGCCAGAGTATCAGCATCAATAGCACCGTATGCAATGTAATCCTTTGCTTTCTGGATCATACCCTTGTTGTTAGGGTTGTCAGCAAGGAATACGCAATGGTTGACCTTGTGAAGGCGAAGCATACCGAGAGTATCCTCGATCTCACCGCGAACATTTACCTGGCCCCTCATTCTGACTACTGCGAACATATTCAGTCCTCCGTCTCATCAAATACAATTGGCCTTCTTACAGTGCCTGTGTTCATCAGAGCAATGTATGTTGCCTTTGCGAAGTTGAGAGTGGTCCTTGTCTGACCTTCTGTGCGGGTCCATACGTCCTTGACACCTGCTTTTTCAAGCACTTTCTTTGCAGTGCCTCCAGCAGCAAGTCCAAGTCCACGTGGTGCAGGCTTCAATACTACAGTGACACTACCTACCTTTCCAGTGACCTCGGAAGGAACGGTATGTGGAAGTCCACAACCGCATTCCCATGAACCGCATCCACGTTTGATACGTGTGATGTTGATCTTTGCATTGTCAATAGCCTTTCTGATAGCAGGTCCTACCTGTACATCCTTTGCCTGACCAAGTCCAACAAAACCATCGCCGTTTCCAACGATAACGGTTGCCCTGAACTTGACACGTCTTCCAGAGTCAGTCATCCTCTGAACCATGTTGATATCGAGAACTTCATCCTCCAGATCAGGTAATAATATATCAACGATTTTTGATTCCCTTATAGGGAGACCGGAATCCATGGCTTCATCCATGGAAGTAACCTGTCCTTCTGAAACAAGCGTACCAAGCCTTGTCTTGGGTACCCATTCCTCATTATATTCATATGCCATATAACCACACCTTAACTGAACTCTGCAAGGATCTTTTCCTTAACTGCTTCGAACACTTCCGGCAGATTGGATCCTTCCATATATTCTGCAACGTGTTCTCCTCTTATACGCTCATCAGATGGGAATACTGAGGAATTGTGAGGCACATCCAGTCCTGCGTCAACAGCACCTTTGAGTGCTGCATATACACGACATCCTGGTGATGATGCCTGAATTCCGATATCCAGTACACCGCTCTCATAGCCTTCCTTAAGTGCCTTGTGTCCGAACAAGAAACCTGTAAGGTATGCTGCGGTTGTGTTACCGGTTGCTTCCTCGTATCCATATTTCCCAAGCTCAGTAGAGATAGCTGACGTTAATGTCATATCTCCCTTTGCATCTGGTGCCACAAGTTGCAACTGCATGTGCCTTGTGCTCTTACGCACAACCACACGATCCTCTTTTGACAGAAGTAACCTGAGTCTCTGGTGATAATCTGTACGCCCTTCCCTTCGTCGCCTGAATGGGACTTTATAACGGGCTCCTGTAGCCATATTAGATCCTCCACATCAACTTAACATGTAAATTTGTCTTCATTGTTTATTCCTCAGGCTCATTCTGTCTTCTTAATATTAAGATGCGCTTCCATATGAGCTAAGTTCCTATACTCGCCACCCTTTGCTTTACGGTAGACCTTGCAGTATGTGGACTTATCGAGTGTACCATCTGCACGAAGCTCTTTAAGCCTCCTTCTGAGAGCACGGATTTTTTTCATCCACTGCTCTTTCCTCGGGTTACGTGCACCCTTTCTACCTTTACGGGAACCATGACCCTTGCGGTGGCCGTATTTACGTTTTGCATCCCTTTCTCTTGCGCGTCCGCGGCTAACACCCTTTACAAGCTCTGCTTTTATGCTTCCGCCTGCGATAAGACCACGGATATCTTCTCTTGTAATAGCAACTGCTATTTCAGCAGAAGCTTCAGGATCTAACCAGACCTTGTGGACTCCGCATCCCAGGACCTTTGCTGCAAGTTTTTTCTGGTTTGTGAGATTAGTCATCTTACTCACTCCTGGTAGGGTTCAATATCTTAATACCCATTTCAGTTGCTTTTGCCTCGATGATTGCTTTCTTCCTTCCACCAACGGTCCTTGCGATCCTTATAGCTTCAAAGGAAGCATCAACGTCATCAACGTCTTTAACGGTGTTCACAAGAACTTCTGCATACCCGGATGGGTGAAGACCTTTTACTGCTGCAGGACTGCCATATCCTACCTGTGCAAGAGCACCTTTTGCAGCAATGTGCTTGCGCTGCTTGCCCTGAAGACCTCTTGGCCTTCTCCAGTTGGAATCCAGACGCTTGTACTTGTGTGAATCAGTCCTCTTGAATGCAGGTTTCTTAGCCTTCTGGACTTTCCTGACTTTAAAAAGTCTCTTGGACTCATCATCAAGTGCAAGTTCAGTGGTAACTGCTTCTTTCATGTTAGTTTCATTAACTGTATCTTCCATTCAGATCACCTACACTTTCTCTCTCATACCCTCTTCTCAACGATGTATATACCATCCTGGAACACACGTGGATCAAAGCGTTTGATCTTTGTCTTCTGCTCTATGTTAGCAGCGGTCTGACCGACATCTTCCTTGTTGATACCGGAGACAATGACTTCGTCACCACTTGTTTTTACAGTTGTCTCACCAAGGATCTTGGAAACCCTTGGCTTCTTCTCACCAAGGAAGTTACTGATGACAAACTGCTTTCCTTCGACCTTAAGCTGCATTGGAAAGTGAGAGTAGACCACTTTCATGTGGTACTCAAATCCATCCACAGCTCCCTTCATCATATTATTGATGTGGGAAGAAAGCGTTCCGACCATTGCTTTCTGTTTTTTCCTCGATGATGGAGAGTCAACGATCACTTCTGAACCGTTCACTTCAATGTTTACACCTGGATACCACACGAATCTTGTGTTAGTACCTTTGGGCCCTGAAGCGGACAGAACGTTATTTTCTAACGTTACTGTCACACCTTCAGGAATCGAGATTATTTTTTTGATTTCTTTTGCCATATCATCTCACCCTTAAATTAGTACACAAATGATAATAACTGGCCACCAACGTTATTCTCACGAGCCTCATACTGGGAAATTACTCCCTGAGGTGTTGTAAGGATCAGAACACCAAAGTTCTTTGCAGGAAGGAACTGTTTCTCCCATTTCTCGAACTCGGTTGCTCCAACTGAATAACGTGGCTTGATAGCTCCACACTTGTTAATACGTCCAATAAGTTCTACTGTATATACTCCAGCCTTACCATCTTCCACAAACTCAAACTCACCGATATATCCACGGTCCTTCATGACCTTAAGGACATTCCCTATGAGCTTTGATGCGGGCTTGATAGTGCAGGAATCTTTACCAACAGCTTCAGCGTTCTTGATCATAGATAACGCGTCAGCAAGAGGATCTAATAATACCATACCTGTTCACCTCATGTATATTTTTCAAATCCCATATCATGGGCAATTTCCCTGAAACAATGCCTGCAAAGGTAGATACCATACTTGCGTACGAGACCCTGCTTTCTGCCGCATCTTTTACACTCGTTTGCGCCTCTTCCAAAGTTCTTCTCTGTCTGAGTCATTATTCTACCTCCACACCATAATTTTCTTTAAAGAAAGATATCGTATCCTCTTTTGAGATTTTGTGGGAAGTTGGTATCTTTCGCTTCATGACCCTTCTTTTGTTTACCCTGTAACCAGGACGGTTTACAACCACATTTATATCCATTCCAAAGATACCGATGTTAGGATCGTACCTCATGCCAGGATAGTCAGTGTGTTCTTCAACACCAAAAGAAACGTTACCATAGTCATCGAACTGGGATGCACGGAGTGTTTTTTCGATAATTTCCAGAGATGTTGTCAGGAAATCTTCTGCAGCATCTCCACGGAGAGTTACCTTGCATCCGATAGGCTCGTTCTTTTTGATACTGAAAGCAGGCAAAGTTCTCTTTGCATAGCTTCTTATAACGGTCTGACCGGTAACAGCTTCAAGGATCCCTTCTGCATCTACAAGGTGCTGACCACTTTCTCCAACACCCATGTGGACGACCACTTTATCGACCTTAGGATCTCTCATTGAGTTACTCAATTGACTCACCACCTAAGCTGATCTCTGGCTCCTTCTCGCCTACTACGAAAACATAGTTCTCGATTGTCTCGAACTCGGTTTCACCGGAGATGGTCACTGTGTTGTACTTAGAGCTCCTTACCTTGTTGATCTCTTTGATAGTACCGATCTCTCCAGAGTGGCTTCCACCAACGATCATTGCAAGATTGCCTACTTCGTACTTGATGTGTTTTACAATTGACTTGTCAGGAAGGGAAAGTATGATTGAATCCTTTGTATTGTAATCGTTGGAACCATTAAGGTTTGTACCATCGTTCAGGTTCATCTGTACGTTTCCGCCCTTGATGACAGTCTTATTTTCAATACGGCACAGTTTGTTTGCGCCCATACCCTCAAGCTTGTTCAGAACAAGCCTTCCCTTACCATCAAGCAATATAAGGTATTCTGTATTGTTCAATGGGATGCTAATTACATCCATCAAACCTACAGGGAACCTTAGATCCTTCCTTGCGACTCCGTCAACAAGGACCTTGCCTTCTGAAAGTATTCTCTTTGCTTCTGCCCGGTTGTCAACGACACCAAGCATGTCCCTAAGCACAACAGCAAGAGGAAGACTCTGTAATCTGTTATGAGGACCTGGTCTTGTGGATGTTATCCATTTGTTGGACTTCTTTGAGATCTGCCAGCTATTTGGGACAGATATTCTCTTTTGATGATTGCCCACTAGAATCACCTACCTCTAGATAATATTGATTCTCTGCGTTTATCGTTCAGTTCAAGTGATGTTATCATCACATTTGAAGGATAGATCGGTCTTGGAACCTCGGTTCCATCTACCTTGCTAACAGAAACACCTTCGACTACGATGGTTCCGCTCTTCAAGGACAATGCTTCGACCTTTCCTTTAGTACCTGCATGGTCACCACGCATTACCACAACAGTGTCACCGACAATAACGCTTGCACTGCGACCATACTTGCCGCGAAGCTCCTTTGAAAGAGGTGCAGCCATATATTTCTGCCTGATGTGGAGGGGTGCATTGTAACGTGCTTTCCTCTGTTTTCTTGGCTGATTTGATACCATAATTTAACACCTCATACGATCATGGATGCTGTTGTACCGATCTTTGGGAATCTTTCTGCTGCTTCTCTTGCAACAGGACCTTTGATGTCGGTTCCCTTTGGGATACCCTTATCATCTACGATCACTACCGCGTTGTCTTCGAAACTTACTCTCAGACCATCCGGGCGGCGGAATTCCTTCTTTTGGCGTACAACGACTGCGTAAATGATCTGCTTGCGCATCTCAGGAGTACCCTTCTTTACAGATACGACACACATGTCGCCAATACCTGCCTTTGGCATCCTGTTCTTTACACCTCGGTACTTTTTGACTGAGATGATCTCTACAGTACGTGCACCAGTGTTATCAACACATTCGATCTTAGCGCCGGCATTCAGTGCGCGTGGGATCGTTGAACGAATACCCCTCACGCCTGCACCTCCGACTTAACGACTACATATGATTTGGTTTTGCTGAGAGGGCGACATTCAGCGAATGTCACAATATCTCCAACCTTTGCATCGATGCATGGTGGATTGTGAGCGTGGATCTTTGATTGCCTCTTCTCATATCTCTGGTATTTATTTATCAGCTTTTCACGCCTTTGTTGAATGACCACTGTCTTGTCCATCTTGTCGCTTACAACAGTACCGACGAGGATCTGTCCCCTTACGGAGAGGTTGCCGTGGAATGGACAATTTACGTCATCACATTCCTTGGACGGCTCTGGTACATCCAATCCAATATCTTTTGCCATGATTATTACCTCATGCGTATTTTCTTAAGATTCTTGACTCTATTCTCGGGTTGTGAGAGCAATAATTTCCCGTCTGTTATAACACGTTGATCTTGATTAGCAGAATGGGATGGGATATGAAATATAAAAACAGTTCCCTCTTTAGGAACCATTTTCTCTTCCATATCTTCCGTTTCGATCACAAGCATATTGCGTGTCTCGTTGACCACTCTGCCTTTTATGTTATTTAGTGTGGGATTTGTTGACTCGATTATTTCCGTAACAAGCCCGATAAGCTCGTGGAAAATCAGATTAGAAGCCGATGCTTCCAAATCAGATCTCCTTCAGTTCGTTCTGGATCGTTTTGATCTTTGCAACTGTCCTTCTAAGCTCACCGATCCTACCTGGATTATCAGGAGCTCCACCTGCTGATGCAAGTGCGCGCTCACGGATAAGCTCACTTCGGATCTTCTCAAGTTCGTCCACACGTTCGTGTGGGTTCATATCCCTTATTTCTTTTGTACGAAGAATTGCCATGATTAGCCCTCCCTGTGGACACGGGCCATTGGGTGCCAATAGTCGTGACCTTCATGTTTGTGCTGCCATACATTGTTGACCTCACGGCGTTCTTCCCCATCAACGATCTCAATTGTAGCTTCGGATTCATCGTCTGCTGATTCAGCCATAGTTTCTTCTGCTACAACTTCTGCTTCTGATGTTTCTTCAACTGCTGCTTCTACAGTTTCAGCTTCTACTTCTGTTGCTGCTTCAACAACTGTTTCTTCAGCCTCTGCAACTGCACCTTCAGCTTCTACAAGCTCCTCAATGCCTGCACTCTTTGCTTCTTCAGCAGGAGCAACGACACCTGATGCTGCAAGTTCCTCGGCAGTCTTCATTCTGTATGCGTCCGGAAGGACTGCATTAGGATGAATGATACGTACCCTGCATCCGAGGGTACCGAGTTTCTTGACAGCAACAGCGAAACCGTCGTCAACAATATCTTCAGCAGGTTTTCCTGCGTGCTTGATATAACCGTTGACCATCTTCTCCACCCTTGACCTTGCACCGGTCAGTTTTCCGGAGATGACGATCTCACAGCCAAGCGCACCAGCGTTCATGATAGCACGCATGGTGTTGTGACCGGCTTTCCTGAAATACCATCCTCTTTCGATGGATGAAGCAAGTCTTGATGCCATCATCTGTGCATTCAGTTCAGGCTTCTTGACTTCCTGTGCATCGATCTGAGGGTTGTCCAGGTCATATAACCTGTCTACATCACGGGTCAGTTTACGGATAACCTTACCAGCCTTTCCGATAACCATACCTGGTTTCTCAGCATAGACTGTTATCTGGGTACCCATTGGAGTACGGTTGAGTTCCATACCACCATAACCAGCCCTGCTTAATTGTTTTGCAAAATATTCATCCATGGATGCCTTAATGTATCCATCCTGAACGAACTTTTTCTCTACAGCCATTAGCGCACCTCGCTTATGATCATCTCAATATTGACAGTTTCCGTGTTTTTCGGACTTGCCCTTCCGCGAGCCCTTGGTCTCATACCATGAATCACACGTCCACGCTTTGCTGCTGCATGTGCAATGTACATGTGATCTGCATTCAGACCCTTGTATTCTGCATTGCTCTCTGCATTCTTGAGCAACTTAAGCATTTCAGATGCAACCTTTACAGGATAACGACCTGCTGCCATTGGACCCTTTCTGTGACCAAGGCTGTCATTGTGCCTGCCAAAAGGCACTGCCTGCTTCAAAGAGACGACCTCTTCGAGATAGCGTTTTGCTGCCTTTGTTTTCATACCTTTAACTGCTTTGCAGAGTTCACGTGATTTCTTAGGTGAGATATGAAGCTCTGAACCCATTGCCTTTGAACTGGTCTCTGGATCGAGATCTGTTGTATAGTTGATTCTTGCCATTCACATCACCTTACTTCAATGGTACGAATTTACTCGAACGTGTTGCACCGACACCAGCGCTTCCGTGTGAAACCCTGTTACGTGTTGGAGCGAACTCGCCGAATCTGTGCCCGATCATTTCAGGCATTATCTCTGTTGCTACGAACGTCTTACCATTGTAGACCTCGATGGTCTTACCGATCATTTCTGGATAGATGATCATGTTCCTGTAGTGAGTTCGTACGCTTTCCTTACCGTCCTTGAACTGTTGCAGAATATCCTTCTGATTATCAGAAAGACCCCGGCGTATAGACCTGCGTTCCTTAGCAGGCAGGAGTTCTGCAAATTCATCAAAACTCAATTGCTGGAGCTGCTCAACCGTAAGACCACGGAATATGAACTCTCCCTTTCGTTTTGGTAATCTTGATGTTGATTTCTTTGCCATGTATATTACCTCTTTGTTTAACGTTTTCCGGTCCTACGTGCTGCGATCTGACCAACCTTACGTCCTGGTGGTGCATTCCTGCTCACAGTAGTTGGCCTTCCTGGGTGCTTTCTGTTACCTCCACCGAACGGGTGATCGATAACGTTCATGGCAACTCCTGATACGCGTGGGTATTTTGCAGCCCTTGCTTTCATCTTGTGGTATTTCTTACCTGCCTTGAGGAATGGCCTGTCAACCCTTCCGCCGCCAGCAACGATACCGATTGTTGCCCTGCATTTAGGATTGAACCATTTCAAGACACCGGATGGCATCCTTACAACGACCTTGGCAGCTTCACGGGAAACAAGTGTTGCATAAACACCTGAGGATCTTGCGAACTGACCGCCATCGTTTGGTTTTGACTCAATGTTGCATACAGGAATACCCTCAGGGATCTCTGCAAGAGGAAGAATG
The DNA here is from genome assembly GCF_021184045.1 of Methanococcoides orientis. Lineage (NCBI taxonomy): Archaea > Methanobacteriati > Methanobacteriota > Methanomicrobia > Methanosarcinales > Methanosarcinaceae > Methanococcoides > Methanococcoides orientis. The sequence continues at coordinate 185,172 of NZ_CP073710.1, read as the reverse complement.
TTACCTGGTTTGACCTCTGCGGAAACACCACAGGCGATCTTCTCACCAACAGCAATTCCTTCTGGAGCAAGGATCAACTGTTCCTCACCATTCTCAAAGGCTACTTTGACAATAGGAGCTGACCTTGCAGGATCATGTGTAATATCAATAACTGTACCATTGAGAACGCTCTCTTCATCCACACGTGGGTGTTTGAGTGCGGCTTTGTACTTGTGTGATGGAGCCCTGTATGTTGGACTTCCTCGACCTCTGTTTTGTGATATAAGTCTTTTAGCCATGTACCTTCACCTCACACCAAACCGATCCTTGTTGCGATCTCATGTGCAGCATCCGGTTCCTCGAATGTGACCAATGCCTTCTTTAAGCCTTTCATGGTGGTCATTGTACGTACTGACTTTACAGAAAAGCCATACATCTTGACCACGTCAGCCTCCACCTGCTTCTTGTTAGAGCGTGTGTCGACGACGAACTGAAGCTTATTATCATCCATAAGCATCATTGCTTTTTCAGTAATGAATGGATACCTAATAGCGCTCATATGAACATACCCTCCATGTTGGTTATTGCAGATTCAGTCCATATAGTAAGTCTGCCTGCATGGGTACCTGGTGCCAGAAGTTCTGCATTCAGGGAGTCTACTGTAGCAACATCGACACCTGAAAGATTGTTAGCTGCTTTAAGGATAGGACTTTCCTCTCCAGTCACAATCAAAACACTCTTCCTTGTCTTGTACTTACGGCCCCTGCGCTTGCCTTTACCGGCCCTTATGTGTTTACCTTCCTTTGCGCGGATAACATCATCATAGACACCAGCTGCCTGAAGGAAGCTGATTACGTCCTTTGTCTTCAAAAGACCTTCAATGGTGTTCTCTGCAACAAGAGGAACTTCTGCGTCGAATCTGTGTCCGCGTGCCTTTACAAGGTCAGCATCGATAGTTGCTGCAATTGCGGATCTGATAGCCAGACGCTTCTCTTTCTTGTTGATCTTTTCTGTACGGTCAGTCTCCGGCTTTGGAGGATGTGCACGCCTTCCGCCCACTGCCTGTGGGATTCTTGCGACACGGCTTCCATTGGATATCCTTGGAACCTGTGCAACACCTCTGCCTGATCCCCAGGAGTGTGCTGATGTTTCCATACCTGAATACTTCTTAGGACCATATGGCTGGAGTCTGTTAGCCTGTGCAGAAAGAACTGCTTTCTTGATAAGATCCGGCCTGAAAATCTCATTAAAGACTTCCGGCAATGCGATCTCGCCTTTAGCATTTCCTGATAAATCAATAATATTTGCTGTGGTCATTCACTTCACCCCTGCATGGACTGTGTACTAATGTGAACGATCTGAGGTTCTCCCATGCTGGATACCTTTGATCTGGTTGGTTCCCTGAGTCTGATCAGTCTCTTTGATGGACCTGGAACACTGCCTTTGATCAAGATATAGTTGCCACGAACAACACCATAGTTGGTAAATCCGCCTGCAGGATTGATCTCTTCAGCGTCTGAAGACATCTTTAAGATCCTCTTGTTGTACTCAGTTCTCTGATGGTAACCCATCTGACCCATTGCCGGAACTCTCCAGCTAACGTGTGCAGGAGTCCATGGACCGAGGGTACCGACCTGTCTCAAACTTCCCTGACGGGAGTGTTTGTTCTTCATGAGGTTGATTCCCCATCTCTTTACAGGGCCCTGTGTGCCGTGACCGGTTGTGATAGCTGCAACATCGATGATTCCGCCATTGTCAAACACATCTGAAACATCCACCATGGTTCCCAGAATGGTTTTTGCGAACTCGAACTTTGCACCCACATCAGATCCACTTACACCAGTTTCCATTACATCCGGTACCTTCTTTGGAACACCAGTAAGTGTTGAAGGTAATGTGTATGTGATGACCCTGATATCTGTTGCCTTGCCGTTTTCGACAAGTGACCCGATCTTTTCGAGTGCTGCGTTGACGTCATGGTTCTTTGGAGCTTTGATCCTGCGGTCAAGATCGCTGTCCAGAACATTTGTCCATGCTTCTGCAAGAGCTTTCTCACCATGAGTGTTCTCGCCGTATGCACGAATTGCTGCAACACGAATTGCTGGGGTCTCAATGACAGTTACAGGAACGGATATTTCGGTACCCTCTGTAAGACTGTTCTTTGTGTCATCGATCATGATAACGTGAGTCATACCGACCTTGTAACCTGCAAAACCCTGCAGTTTAGGTTCGGCGCTTGACTCTGGCCATGATCTAAACCTTGGAATGTGACTTTGTGCTCGCTTGCGTGGACTGAATGCAAGGGAACCCCGTCTTGGTCTGTGTCCTTTTGCCATTTGTATTCTCCTTCTTTTACGATTCTTTTTGAAACAACGTTTCGTTTTTTCATGATGTAGGACAAGACAATGAAAAGAGTTTAAATTCCAAAATGTATGCAGCATATCTTATAGCTCAAAACAGAGCTATGCAGACTGACTGCCCACATTACGCGGAAAGCAAGATAACTAACATACTGGTCATAACGGATAGGACGAATCCTTCCGTACGTTCGTACTCAATCATCTCTAAAAGATCTAGCCATTCGGTGCTCCCTTGCACACATTTGCACACAAGAGCGGGCATTCCGTGAAGAGGCCCATGAACACTTCCTGTTAAATCCGACTTTTCACACTTGCTTATTCCTACGTTATGATCTTTAGTTTTGTAAAGTGGCAAGGCCAAATTACATACTTAATCCTAACTTAGGGTTCCTAAATGTTAGATTCAATATATAAAGGTTTTGCACGGATTCCATATTAAGTGGTCCGATGAAAATGCATACGACCAAGGGTTTTCACACAACCGATGAAAAATAGAGATAATCATTAAACATATCCAGAGATTTTAATGGATATTTTCTGAACATCCCCGGACATAGTTAAATGTACCGGAGAATAAAGCTCAAATCATTGGATGGATTTAAATCGATTGAACCTTTCATTCATACTGATCATAAGTGTCACGAAAAAAGAAATTTGATAACAGAATTAAAGCCGATAATGATGGCCTGCGTTTTGCAACACCGGAAGTAGTTGCAAGTTACCGTGCCAAACGCCTCAAATGCCGAACTATCGCAGATATAAGTTGCGGGATTGGTGGCCAGACCATATTCTTTGCAAAAGAATGTGAAAAGGTCTACGCCATAGAGATAGATCCTCAAAAGATAGAATATGCAGAAAAGAACTGCAAACGTTATGGATTGGATAACGTGAAATTCATCTGCGGAGATGCACTTTCAGAGGAAGTGATCGAACAGGTCCCAAAGATAGATATCCTGTTCTCAGATCCTGCAAGACCACCATCAGAAGATAAGCGTCACGTTTCAAGCCTTGAACCGGGAATTCCAAATGTACTTTCTGCCTATGCAGAAAAAACGAATAATTTTGCATTCGAAGCACCACCACAAATGACTCCTGCCAGGATCCCTTTCGATTGTGAGAAAGAGTACCTGTCACTTAACGGACAGTTAAATCGATTGAACCTGTACTTTGGAGATATCAGATCATGCGACCGTTCAGCAGTTTCACTACCCTCCGAAAAAAGGATCGATTCGAATGACCCAAAGGCAGAAGTAGTAAAAACAGAAGATATTGGACCATTTGCTTGTGAACCGGAACCTTCAGTCGTCAAAGCCGAATTGCTCCCAGAGTTTGCAGCTGCGATCATGACAGATTCAAGTTCGCAAGTAAGCCTTTTTAACATTGACCAAAAGAGGATTCTGCTTACGTCCGAATCTCCGATAAACAACACTATTGCAAAAAACAATTATGAAGTGCTTAAGGTAGTGGAGCTGGACACTGCACTAATTAATAAGGAACTCCGGAAAGAAGATGTTGACACAGTAATATTAAGAGCAGGAATTGATCCTGCAAGATACTGGAAAATGCGAAATGAGATAGAGGAAGGTCTAACGGGTTCAGGTACAGTACATCTTTTTGCAAAGGATGGGAAAGCCATCATATGCAAGATAATGTATTGAACTTGCAAGTTCAAAAATTAGATTTCAGAAAGATAAATAAATAGATAAATAAAAATGCAAGAATTAGTTTGTATCAAGCATCCCCAACAAGGGACTTGATACGTCCTACAAATTCAGTATTATTAAATGGCTTTGTAATGTAATCATTTGCATTCAAGACATTAAGTCCAAGCATCCGGTCGAACTTCTGCCCTTTTGCGGAAAGGATCGAGACCGGAACATCAGGCAATTCTTTTTTGATCTTATGGAAAGTTTCCCAGCCATCCATATCAGGCATCATTAGATCCAGCAATATAGCATCTGGTTTTTCAATATCAAGCATTTCCAGACATTTAGCACCACTGCCAGCCCCCACCACCTCGAAACCTTCTGTTTCAAGGAGAGAACTGACAAGATAAATGGTGTCAGCATCATCATCAACTATCATTATTTTCTTGTTCAATGCAACAGAACCCCTAATCGACCTCATAAACAATGAATTCACATGACATAGACATTACAATAAATCATTAATGTTAAACAGTACATAAATATTACGTCTTTTTTAATTATTCCTAAAAAAATAAAGAACTTGATCGAGAGGGACAATAAAAAACTTATCGAAAAGATAATGAGGGAATAATCAATCAAAGGATAATATAAATTCAGTCATTAATGTCCGATTCACGTCCCTTCAAAGAAGCAGACTTCGAAGAGTAGTTCCCAAAACCATTGGCAGCATTAATATCAGAACCACGCAAAGTAACCCCTTGTGCAGGTGTAACTGAACCAGGCAGACCTGAATCGATAGTTTCCACCATACCACCTACTTTTGAAGACAACACCACTAGTTCCGAATGAAGTTGTTTGGTCTTCTCGACCATTTCTTTATATTGATCAAACACTGTTTTTTCAGACATATTTCCACCACAGAAAAAGTCATTTAAGAGTACTAATAACAATATAAAGTATATAAATAATACCATTTATAACCTTTGTAAAATCAAATATAGAAATAAACTCAATCGGCAGGACAAAAAGAAATAAAATTAACCAAAATGCAAATAAGAAAAAATAAAACAAAATAAGATCAGAACAGAAGACAGATTTTAGCGCCAGATATATATCTAACATACACAACCTTACACCCGAGAGAGGAAGGACGACCGCCGGGCCTTTGGCCTGAGGAAAGTCTCCCCATCATCCAGATACACGAACGCCTGTGAAGGGTATCTGGCGAGAGCCAGGGCGCTGGCACAGAAACGATACCACCCCATGTTAATGCAATGATACTGAAAGGTTGAGGTCGCATGGAAAGTGGATGGAACGGCGAAACCTCGTGGGTGCAAGTTGGAAGTAGGGATAAAACGGGTTTCTGGACCGTCCCGAAGTTATTAACGCTTAGCCGAATGTCGTCAGTGCAAGAGTCCGTAAGGAACTTCCCTGTCCGCCCTGCAGATAAGGAATTTTGCACCAACAGAAGGGAGCTTACTCTCCTCACTCACAAACCACATTTTTGTTTCGGAATAAAATTACAGGAACGATCAGGCAAACATCTTCATAGTGTCAGTGACCAGATCGTAATCTACTTTTGTATTATAGCAACCATCGTTCAGCATAGGGACACCATAGGTCACAACACTTGTTCCTGCAAGTGACCTCATCCCCTTATTTATCTCATAGTCACATGCAATGACCAGTACACCATCTGCATAGTGGTCCCTCAGGATGTTCTTGACAAAAGAAGAACCAGTTACAATGTAGAGATCATACCCATATTCTTTTGCATCTTCTTTCAACTCGCCCATAACGCAATTGCCACAGGACTTGCACTGTATACCATACTTCGTTGCATATGCAGGACAATCAAGTGAACGCATGCAATGCGGAACGAACATAAGCCGTTTCTTTGTCTTTGCAAAATCAGACTTGTGTGCAGAATTCTTTAAAGAGACCATCCAACGATCAAGTTTTCTTGGATCTGAGAACTTACAAAATAGATATTTAAGTGGCAGGAAAAAGAAATCCAGTACATTCGCAAAAAAACCGGAAAGCCAGACGCTTCGAGTAAGACTTACACGGCTAACATAAAGCGATAGAGCTGAAATAAAAATAGATAGCCCTAAAAAGACCAATAATAATTTGCCTATCAAGTTATACATTGCAGAGCTCCATTTTTTCGATCACTTCAGCAACATCTACTTTTGTGTTGAAGCAACCATCCTTCAAGAGGCAAACACCCTGAACCGGCATAAATGACATTTCCCCCATCGACTCCGAAAGGTCAGTATAGCATGCCACACCAATACATGAATTGGGCCTGTGTGCTTTCATTATCTTCTTTACAAAACTACCACCAGGGATCACGTAAACCCTGAAACCATGTTCATCAGCAGCTTCACAGATGTTTCCGATATCGCATAGACCACACTTTTTGCATTCATATCCAATTATAGGATCACATCGGGCCCTGCAATTGGCATGACGCATACACTGGGGCAAAAATACAGCCCTTGGGCCTTTTGCATTGATAAAATCATCACGCATTACTGCATTCCTTACCTCAATAAGGATCTCATCCACAAGAGTAACCCTTATAGAGAAGACACCACACATCCATTTGGCAGGCGAGTAGAACAGATAAAGCATGAATAGAACAAAGTTCGGGAAGACAACCTTTTTCTTCTTAAAACTGTAAGATCCAACAAGTAAAGCTAAAACGATCCCCAGTAGAGCAAAGAGAAGCATATATACGAATAGCTTACCCAGAAGTTCATAGGGAATTTCCATGAATCAGAGAGGAAGTAGCAATATTTAAAAGTAACTGTGGAAAAGAACTGCGTTAAAAATAAAAATAAGAAAAAAAGAGATTAAAAGTAGAGAGCTCAGCCCTCTACTCAGTCATCAAGTTCAATTCCAAGTGCTTCAGCTGTAAGAACGATAACATCCTCAACAACAAGCTCATCTGCACCAAGGGAATCCCTTCCATCAGAAAGGTTCCTTCTACAGAATGGACATGCGCTTGAGAGAATATCAGGGTTCTTTGCAAGAGCATCCTGAACACGAGTCTCAGCGACTTTGAGAGCAAGGTCTGGAATACCTGCCTTCACACCACCGCCAGCTCCACAGCAGCGCTGGTTTTCTTTGATACGGTCCATCTCTTTCAGAGTAATACCAGGGATAGCGTTAAGAACACTCCTTGGAGGCTGGAAGACACCTACGTGACGACCAAGGTGGCATGGATCGTGGTATGTTACAGTAAGGTTGTCAAATGGCTTTTCCCATTCGATCTTTCCTTCTTTGATAAGTCCCTCAAGATACTCTGTGATATGAACAACCTTGAAAGGAAGCTCTTCACCAAGAAGCCTTGGCCAATCAACGAGTGAAGCCCTGAAGCATCCTGCACATGCATAGACAACAGTCTTTGCACCCTTTGCAACGATACCATCAACATTGCTTCTTGCAGCCTTACGTGCAATGTCCTCGATCTCATACTGACCGGTCCTGACAAGTGCGGAACAGCAGCAGCATTCGTCTTCACCAAGCATTGTGAACTCAATGCCAAGCTTGTTAAGCACACGTGCTGTAGCTAATGCCAGCTTTGCTTCCCTGAGTTCTGCAGTACATCCTCCGAAGTAGAGGAGCTCTGCCTTGTCAGCGATCTTGATATCTTCAGTGATCCAGTTGAGCCTGTCCTTGTTGTCAGCCATGTATGGGTTCATGTACTCACCGATGAGCTTAACAAACATTCCCTGCTTACCGAATGGACCGTTTCCACGCTTTACAAGGTTTGCACGCATGGATTCCCAGAGTTCAACAGTGTTTATACCGACCTCACAGACAGTTGCACACATTGCACAGGTAGTACATCCATAGACATCATCCTTGAACTGCTCGATCTCTTCCTCAGGAATTGCCTTTGGGCCGAACAGCCTTGCACGAAGACCATAGGACTTATTCATGAACTGTCTCCACCTGAGGATCTTGTCCCTTGGTGCAAGTCCAGGATCTTTTTCGGATGCATCATAGGTTGGACACCAGTTGACACATTCACCACAGCGTACACAAGCATCGAGCTCCATGAGCTGCACAGCAGTAAAGTTATTTGTATTAATTGAAGGTTCGCCTTTCATGATCATTCGCCTCCCTTGTTAGCCATGAGAGTAAGTGGTCCTGCGATCATATGCATATATTTGCTGAATGGGATATATGCAATACAGAAGAACAATGAGATCACAACGTGGAACAATGATGCAGGTGGTGCAAGATCGGATTGCATCCCCATACCCCAGAAAGTACCATTCCTTACACCGTCAGCAATGAAACCTGTGATGACAATGATAGTAAGTCCGATAAGAAGGACAGAATCAAAAGCAATAGTGCTCTCACGGGCTTTTGTTACGAAGAGTCTCCTGAAAATTGCAATGATGATACCGAACAACAGGATATAGCTGAATACATCATTAGGGAAACTGAGCATCTCTCTGAAAACTTCAGGTGAGAGAACATGTACACCAAGAAGGTAAATTACTTCAACAACGAACATAGCTATTGACATGATACAAAGAGCGATCCATCCACCAAAGATAGCTAGATGCATGGCCCATCTTGCAGGACTGCGCTGTAAAGCACGTCTCTGAAGGAGAGCATCAAGAATAAGTGTAACAAATATGTTCTGGCCATGGCCGTGTCCTTTTGCACTCATCTGATAGGCTAACGCTTTAGGGAATGCAAGTATGCTTCCTGAAGGCTTAAGACTGTATCCTTCGGAACCTTCGCCCCATTTTTTAAGATTGATATACATACCGACCATGAAGATCGCGATTGAGATTGTGGCCATGATCATGACCGCTGCAAATGTGATCCTCATAGATTCAGTAAGCATCCCGAAACTGTTTACGATCTCCGTAGACTCAGTAAGTCCACTGAAATATTCCATACTCATAAATTATTCTCCTGATATTGCTACGAAACATTATTACTACATAGTTCTAAAAAGTATAATGATACCGAATACGGTTTGTGTATTGGTGGAACCTATTGTATTTAAATATTTTCATTAGCAGAGTGCTTATCAGAAGAGTCAAAAATAGTCAAAAATCTATTAGATATAGCCTCAGTTTAAGATCAGAAATGATTTTTATAATAACTGAATGTTTAAAGACAGATAAGAAACTTGAAAAGATATGAGATAAAAACTCATTACAGATTATAAAGCTATCAGATGATTAAGAAAAATAGAAATTATATTAAGCCAAGCTCCTTCTTGAAATTATCCAGACCCATATCATCGATAAGTCTGCCAATACGATATCTTTTAGCATAGCCTTTGTACATACCAATGATTTTTTCTATAAGTTCAAGAACCTCAGTCTCGTTGAGACCTTCACTGATAACATCACCAAGTCTTGGTCTAATACCAGCATTCCCCCCGACCATCACAGTATAGCCCCGGGGAGTTCCCATTATGCCAATATCCTTTACAGCCGGTTCGGAGCAGGAATTCATACACCCACTTACAGCCATTTTGAACTTTGAGGGAAGCTGCACGCCATGATATTTTTCATCAATAATAGAACCAAGAGAAACAGCGTCCTGCTGTGCTCTTTTACAAAAAGTAGTACCAGGGCAGACCTTTATGCTACGAACGCATTTACCGATCGCAGATGCAGGTTCCATTTCAAGTTCCAACCACGCATTATCAAGATCCTCTTCTTTTAAGCCGACAATAGCAATACGCTGTGCCGATGTAAATTTAAGAACTTCAACACCATATTTCCTTGCAACATCCACTATCCTTTGTAATTCACCAGGACTTACGATGCCTGCCGGAGTTTGTGGAACTATGGCATAAGAACACTTGTCACGCTGAAGTATAGCACTCTTATTTAACAGATCCTTTACCAATAGTCCCACATCCGACTTAAGATTTTAATATATTACTTATTCAATCTTTTTCAGTTTTTTGAGGAGACCTGCAAGACCTGCATGATGTCTTGCCTCATCAAGTGATGCTCTTGCAAAGAACAATGCAGCAGCTTCGTTACCCTCCTCGCGAGCGATACGTGCAGCATCAGCTTTCTCCTGCTCAGCCATGGCTTCACCCTCGAGCATCATCTCGATGTTCTCGATAGTAGTGCCTTTTATAGCACCAAGGATCTCAGCAACCTCTGTAGCATGCCATGCCTCATCCATAGCGATCTGGCGGAAATAGAGAGCAGCATCAAAATGACCTTCACGCTCTGCCAGTTTTGACATTGCAAGGTACCATCCAACTTCAGTAGTCTCACCCTTAAAAGTAGCTTTCAGAATCTTGTCTAAACTCATTTGTTTACCTCCTTGATACAAATTGCATAGTATAGATTAGCAGGATTCTTCATAACGTTTATGGAATACTGACAGATACTGTTGTTTAATAGCAGTTCCGCATATATATTCCATTAATGAATGATATTCCAGATTGCGCAAAATATACATGTATTGATGATATTGAAGGATGAGATGACTTTTAATTTGAGGATAGTTCTGGTGGAACCTTTATACCAGGGTAATGTCGGATCAGTAGCAAGAGCTATGAAAAATTTTGGATTCAGTGACCTTGTGCTGGTAAATCCATGCAAACTGGAAAATGAAGCGCGAGCCTTGGCATCGCATGCATGGGATGTACTTAGCAGCGCAAGGATAGTCACCAACATCGAACAAGCCATTGAAGGAGCTGATGTCGTGGTTGCAACAACAGGCATCACTGGGCTTAAAACAGATGAACATATACGCATGCCCCCATATACACCACATGAACTTAAAGAAAAGTTCAATGGAACGAATGGAACGATTGCCATCCTCTTTGGCAGGGAAGATAATGGGTTCACCAATGATGAGCTAAAACTAAGCGATATGATAGTGAGCATCCCAACTTCAGAAATATATCCAATAATGAACCTGTCACATGCCACAACTATTATGCTATATGAATTAAGCCAGATCGATGCAGGAGAACAGCAACTTGCTGATGGTTTCGACCTCAAGCTCCTACATGAGCATATTGGAGAACTTCTGGACGATATCCAATACCCGGAACACAAAAAGGAAAAGACACACCTTATGTTCAAAAGGATATTCGGAAGGGCACAACTCATGCCAAGAGAAGTGCAGACATTGAGAGGCTTTTTTGGAAAGATACAACAACTGCTGAAATGATCATCAAACGGATTTGACCAGTACTAATCTTCTCAAATTATTATTTAATATGATACCGACTCGAAATATTGATATGTATTATGATATGTTGTAATCTTCGATAAATGAAGTATCATTCCAAAACAGGAAAAATGTGAATCAAATGAGTGAAGTTAAATGGGATGAAAAATTCAGGGATTTTCTAAAAAGATACTGCTGGGACGATATACTCCTGCTTGCTAATGAATACCCCGAGCTACGTAGCATTACAGTCGATTTTCCGGACCTTGAACAATTCGATGCAGATCTTGCATATGAACTACTCGAGCATCCCGATGATGTGATACCATATGCTGAGCAGGCGCTTCGTGAAATTGATATACCTATCGAGAAAGACCTCGATGATGCCCACGTACAGTTCATTAACATCCCAAACCGTGTTGCAATAAGGGATCTGCGTAGTAAGCACTTGCTGAAGTTCATATCCATTGAAGGAATGATACGCAAAGCCACGGAAGTCAGGCCAAAGATCACAAATGCAGCATTCATGTGTATGCGGTGTGAGAACACAAGCTATGAGCCACAGGATGGACCGAAGTTCGTAGAACCTAACGAGTGTGAGAATGAATCATGCGGCAAAAAGGGACCTTTCAAATTGCTTATCGACCAGTCCAGCTTTGTAGATGCACAAAAGCTTCAGGTACAGGAAGCACCAGAGAATCTCAAGGGCGGCACACAACCACAAAGCCTTGATGTTGATGCAGAGGATGATCTTGCAGGACTTGTCAAGCCTGGCGATCGTCTTGTAATAAACGGAATACTACGCTCACACCAGCGAACCCTGAGAGAGGGAAAATCCACGTTTTACGACCTCGTCCTTCACGCGAATTCCATCGAATATGTAGATCAGGAATTCGATGAACTCGACATAACTCCCGAAGACGAAGAAATGATTATCGAAATGGGCAATGATCCAAATATTTATAAAAATATAACCGGATCGATCGCACCGTCCATCTACGGTTATGAGGACATAAAAGAGGCACTCAGCCTCCAGCTATTCTCAGCAGTCCCTAAAATGTTACCCGATGGTTCACGCGTCAGGGGAGACATACACATACTGCTAGTCGGAGATCCGGGTATCGCTAAAAGTCAGTTGCTTCGCTACATGGTGAAAATATCACCCCGTGGTGTGTTCGCATCAGGTAAAAGCGCATCATCCAGTGGTCTGACAGCTGCAGCAGTAAAAGACGACCTTGGAGACGGACGCTGGACGCTGGAAGCCGGTGCACTGGTAATGGCAGATATGGGTCTTGCAGCAGTGGACGAGATGGATAAAATGAGCAGGGAAGATAAGAGTGCATTGCACGAAGCAATGGAACAACAGACCATAAGTGTTGCAAAAGCAGGAATCCTAGCGACGCTTAAATCAAGGTGTGCGCTCCTTGGTGCTGCAAATCCTAAATATGGAAGATTCGACAAATATGAAGGACTTGCCGAACAGATCAATATGCCACCTGCACTGATATCCAGGTTCGACCTTATTTTCATACTTCTCGATGTTCCTGACCGCACAAAGGATAGCAACATCGCAAACCACATATTGAAATCCCAATATGCCGGAGAACTTTTAGAACAGAAGAGTCGACTCCCATCGTCCAAGGTGACGAATGAGGATGTAGAAGCACATATAGATGTCATACTTCCTACTATCGAAAATGACCTGTTGAGAAAATATGTAGCTTATGCACGAAGAAAAGTTTTCCCAATCATGGAAGACGATGCCCGTGAACACATAATTAATTTCTATCTCGACCTTAGGAGACAGGGAGAAGGCAAAGATTCACCAGTGCCTGTCACCGCAAGACAGCTCGAAGCCCTTGTCAGACTTGCTGAAGCAAGTGCTCGCATACGTTTAAGTAATGTAGTTACAATGGATGATGCGAAAAGAACCACCAGAATTTCCATGGCATGCATGCGACAGGTAGGAGTCGATCCGGATACAGGCGCATTCGATGTAGATGTCGTCGCATCCGGAACAAGCAAGAGCCAGAGAGATAAGATACACCTGATAAAAGAGATCATTACACGCGTCAGTGAAAGGCATGCCGGTTCAAAGGCACCCCTTGAAGAGGTCTTTGCAGAAGCTGAGACTGAAAATATAGACAGGGAAAGAGCAGAAGAGCTTGTCACAAAAATGAAAAGGCAGGGAGACCTCCTTGCACCCGATAATAAACATATAAAATTAGTATGATAAAGTGAACACATGTACCTGAAAATACACAAGTCCGGGAATCAGATGATCGTTGCAATTTGCGATAAAGAACTGATAGGTAAAAAGCTTAAAAAAGGCGAACTGGTCATCGAGATTAGTGAGGGATTCTACAAAGGCGAGATAGCATCTGAAGAGAAGATCATCGAAGCTATATCAAACGCCACAACCGCAAATATATTTGGCAGTCGCGCAGTACAATGCGCCATCGATGCCGGCGTGATCGACTCCGGATGCGTTATATATATTGAAGGAATACCACATGCACAATTATATAAATTATAAAATATTACAATTATGACATGAATTTGGTGGAACTATGAGTGAGAGTACACAAAATAATGAAGTTTCCATTCTTGACAAAAATGAATTGATCAAGAATGTGATCACAAAGCACAAACGCCTTTTAGAAGAATACAACAAAGAGTTCAGTGGACTCGAAGAAAAAGTAAAGGCATTGAACGAAAAAATAGAATCTTCCAAGAAAGGCAAGGAAGATGTATTGAGCCGAACTGAACTGCTAAAAGAAAAGCGTCAACAGCTATACCACCAGGCAGAGAACATACTCGAAGAAATGTTTGACGTTATCGATGAAAAACTGCTGGATAACAAGCTTATGCATGGTATCCACGATGACATCACAAAGGTAAAGCGAGTTATTAAGATCGATGAAGAGAAGAAGGTCGTAGATGAACTTCTCCAAAAACTGGATGGCATGGGAACTCACGAAGATGTCCAGAAGGCCGTTCAGCAGATCAGGACAAGAGTAAATGAAGCCATCATTTCCAGTACCGAACTTGCAAGTATATTCGGTACTGAGAAGAACTTTGAAAATGCCTTCCAAAAAGCAAGAGATGACCTCAAAGAAGTCTCACCTCGCCACGGCTGGCTTGACAACAGAATAAAGAGTCACAATGAAGCTCTTGAATACTGGGAAACGCTTCCATCCAGTGAAGAAAATACCCAGGAGGCAAACGCATGAGCGACTTACCAGATGCAGCAACCATGAACGAGAGGGATCTTAAAAATGTGGTCAACGACTACAGAACAAAGATCTCACAGAACGAACGTACCCTGAAAGCTGTTTTCAGAGACCTGAAGCTACACCGAACAAACATCGATGAGCTTAAAGAAAAAAGGGACAAGCTTAATGCACAGGTAAAGGAGCTGGCAGCAAAGGCACGTGAAGAAAAAAAATTACGTGATGCAGTGAACGAGAAGATCGCTGAGATCAAAGCTTCAAATGAGAAGATACGTGGCGAAAAGGACAAGATCACAGGTAGTATTTCAGAGCTTAAAGCAAAACGTGATGAGTACAATAAACTTTCCCGCGGAAGTGTGGACTCCCTCACAAAAGCATATGCTGCAGAGCTTGACAAGTTTCTGAATGCTGACATTCCACTAAAACACGAGATAGATATCTTTGGAAGACTGACAGAACTTCAACAGAGGATCGACTCTGCAAGCAATGCAGACGATATCCACAAGAAGATAGTAGAAACATACAAAAAATCCGAATCGATCTACAAATCCGATGGAACCGTTGGCGGTAGCGTTAAGGACCTCGCAGAAGAATCACAGAAACACCATCTTACAATGCTTGATAGCTACAAGAAGGTCGATGAGCTTCGCAAAGAAGCGGATATGTACCACTCACAGATCAAGGAGACATATGATGTAGTGTCCCCAATAAGGGAAAAGATCGATCCGCTTAAAGCTAAGATATCACAGCTCAGGGATGAACTCAGCATATATCTTGACAAGCTCAACGACATCCAACTTGAAAAAGATGAAAAGAAGATCGATGAAAAACATAACGTAGCAAAAGAGAAGTTCGAAAAGACAGGAAAGATGAGCCTGCAGGACCTCAAATTGTTAATGGAGAAAGGAGATATTAAGTTCTGAACTTAACCCTACCTTTCTTTTTTCTTTTACTTTTTATTAGTATATTTAAGATTATTTTTACATTCTTCTCATAGCATCATTATTGTTATGTTTGTTGATATCTTTACCATTATGTTTATGATTTGTTTAGTATCATTTTATGATAGGTTTAGCGTTATTTTTATTGCTACCCCATAACTCTGACTGCTTTTAACGCCGGATCAAACTAACTTAGTAAAGCTTCGGTTGTGATAAACGACCACTTCACTTCAAAAAACTACGGCAAATGAAAACAACGACCATACAGCACATCGCAGTTATAAGGCCAAAACCCGGAATGCCATTATCAGAAGTTATATCCGGTTCTGAAGAAGTATCGGAGTCATTTAGAGTTATTTCAAGTTCTTCCAGAATGGGAGCTGGAAGTAAGGGATCACGATATTGGAAAACGGGTCTAAAGGTCACCAGATCACCATCAGGACCATAATATATAGTATCAACAGTCATATTGAATAATTCTATTGAATCACGAGAATAAACAAAAATATCCCCTTCATAAAGAATCTCATCCTTCAGGCTAACACCATCACGCGAAAGTTCCACCCATGCACCCCCATCTTCGTTCACATCTTTAATAACAAAGATATAACCCTGACTGAACTCCCAGAAACTTCCGGTCTCAATGAATATACTGGTGCCATCCATTAACACTTCATTCTTTACCTGAGCTCCGAACGCTGGCAATATAAGGAGCAATAAAATAAAAAGAAAGGATACAAGAAAACGTATCCTATTAATTCTACTGTTTCTCACGTCCCACACCATTTATTTATAGATGCAGCGACCTGCCATGATCTCTTGCACACCTTCAGAAGTCTCGACAATTAGAGCACCTTCAGCAGTAACTCCAGTTGCTTTCCCTGCAATTATCTTCTGGGGAGTTATAACTTCAACCTGCCTTCCAATTGTATCAGATAAAGAGATCCAATCTTCCAGGATCTTCGAGAAACCCTCCAGTTTGAAACGCAGATATTCCGCCTCAAGAGACCTAAGCAAATCCTGCACGAATGCTGCCCTGTTTATATTTTCACCATTAATATAACTCAGACTAGTGCAACTATCCCGCAATTCTCCCGGAAGCTCATCAACAGATACATTAGCATTTATACCAATGCCAATAACAACAAATCCGATATGATCAACTTCTGCATCCATTTCGGTCAGAATGCCACAAACCTTTTTGCCATCAATGACGACATCATTTGGCCATTTTATAGATGCAGCGACACCAAACTGCCTTATGGCCCTGGCAACAGCAACTCCTGCCATAAGTGTCAGCCTTGGTGCATGAACAGGTAAGATGCCTGGTTTGAGGATGACCGAAAGCCAGATACCACCTTTAGGCGATACCCAACGATCACCTTTGCGTCCACGTCCACTTTCCTGCATCTCAGCAATTACAACCGTACCTTCTTCGGCCTTAAAGCCCATTTTCTTTGCCATATCATTGGTAGAATCCACTGATTCGAAATAATGAATTTCTTTCCCGATAATATCGGTGTCAAGACCAATGCTGATCTCAGAAGGATAGAGTTTGTCAGGAGCAGAAATAAGAACATAGCCTGAACCAGGAGATGATCCAATAACATAACCATCCTCTTCAAGGATCTTAATATATTTCCACACCATTGTCCGGGAAATACCCAGCTTTTCACCAATTTCTTCCCCGGAGATAGGTTCTTTGCCAGCTTCTTTCAAAGCTATAAGAATATCCATTTTCCTGTCGACCAAGATAGTAACCCCCAATATGATCAGATCATTATTATAAAAGAATATATCAACAGACCTTATTTAGTCTGTTGATTGCTCTGCTGTTTTGCAGCATTAACGTAGGCACCAACCGCCACACTAGCAGCTGCAACCTTCTTCGAAGAATTGGAAGAACAAAGTACGGATCCCAAGGTAACACCCTTTTCAAGATCATGCTCCACAACCTTTACGACCTCATCGATGATATTGTGATCATCAATGAAATGGGTAGTCAGATCACCACGCACGAATGCTTCATTGTCCAGAACAGCCTTATGGAATGGTATATTGGTAGTAATTCCCTATATCACAAACTCATAAAGTGCTCTTTTCATCCTGTTAATAGCCTCTTCACGATCACTACCCCAGGTGCTTAATTTTGCAACCATGGAGTCATAGTAAGGCGGAATGGTGTAACCCATGTAGACACCACTGTCCATACGTACACCCGGACCACCCGGGGAACGATAACCCCTGATCTTACCAGGAGATGGTGCAAAGTCGTTCAGAGGATCCTCTGCATTGATACGGCATTCAATCGCATGACCCTGGATCTTTATGTCTTCCTGCTTAAAAGGAAGCGTTTCACCATCTGCGATGAGGATCTGGTGTTTCGCAAGATCGATTCCAGTAACAAGCTCAGTGATACCATGCTCCACCTGAAGACGAGTATTAACTTCAAGGAAATAGAAATCACCCTTTGAATACAGGAACTCCACCGTACCTGCATTCTTATAGCCTATTGATTTTGCTGCTTTTACTGCAGCATCGCCCATTTCTTTGCGAAGCTCAGGTGTCATAATAGGAGAAGGTGCTTCCTCCATGAGCTTCTGGTGCCTGCGCTGTATTGAACATTCCCTGTCCGATACATAGACAGTATTGCCATAATTATCAGCAAGGATCTGGAACTCAATATGACGTGGTTCTTCAACGTATTTCTCAACGAATACTGTGGAATCACCAAAAGCAGATTGAGCAACCGACTGAATGGATTCCAATGATGAAGCAAACTCATCCTTTGAGTGGACGATCTTCATGCCGATACCGCCACCTCCTGCAGATGCCTTGATCATTACAGGATATCCAATAGAATCTGCGATCTCAATGGCCTCATCAACATTCTCTATTGCCTTATCATATCCGGGAACCACAGGAACACCGGCTTCTATCATGAGTGACCTGGCTGCTATCTTGCTACCCATCTTCTCGATAGAATCACTTGAAGGACCTATGAAAGTAATGCCTGCATCCTCACATTTCTTTGCGAACACGGCATTCTCGGAAAGGAAACCATATCCCGGATGAATAGCTTCTGCGCCAGACTCCTTCGCAACTTCCAGGATCTTATCCATTTTAAGATAGCTCTGGCTTGAAGGAGCAGGACCGATCAGATATGACTCATCCGCATATTTTGCGAAAAGAGCATTCTCATCAGCTTTTGAATATACAGCCACAGTGGGGATATCAAGTTCTCTGCAAGCACGCATGATGCGTATAGCGATCTCACCCCTGTTGGCTACAAGTACTTTTTTGAACATGATGTATACCTCGGATCAGTTGATTGCCATCAATACTTCTCCCGTACCAACGGGATCACCTTCAGAGACAAAGATCTCCTTTACTACACCACTGACTGGAGCATGGATCGCATTCTCCATCTTCATGGCTTCGATAACACAGATCTTATCTCCTTCTTCAACGGTGTCGCCAACATTGACATTGATCGAAAGGATCATGCCCTGCATGTGGCTTGTAACAGCGCCTTCACATTCAACTGTCGTTTTTGAGCTCTCCACGACCTGGACAGAACCTCCAGTAGGCTCTACCTTGACATCAAATACCTCGCCATCGATCTCAACACGGTAATCGGTCGGTATTTCCACATGGGCCTGTAGAGCAGCCTGCGCAACAGTTACAGGGAGAAGCTCCTCTTCTTCTGCCTCACCAAGCAAGAACTTTGGTGCAATAGCAGGATACAGTATGTAGGTCAAAATATCCTCTTCCTTCTTCACAAGACCCTGTTCTTCTGCCTCTTTCTTAAGAGACTCATATTCAGGTTCCAGAAGGTCTGCCGGGCGGCAGGTAATAGGCTCTTCGTCGCCAATTATCTTTGCGATCATTTCAGAACTGATAGGTGCAGGTGACCTTCCATACAGACCACGAGCATAATCCTTCACTTCTTTAGGTATGACCTTGTAGCGCTCACCCATAAGAACATTCAATACAGCCTGAGTTCCAACGATCTGGCTGGTTGGAGTGACAAGTGGAGGATATCCAAGTTCCTCACGGACCTTTGGCATCTCTTCCAGAACAGCATCATATTTGTCAAGAGCATTCTGCTCCTTGAGCTGTGAAACAAGATTGGAAAGCATACCACCAGGAATCTGGTAAAGCAGGACGTTAGTATCGATCTGCTCTGATATCGGATCAAGTATACCCCGGTATTCTTCTTTGAGCTCCTTGAAGTATCTTGAAGACTCGGTCAGAAGTTCCAGATCCAGACCAGTATCATATTTTGTCCTTGCAAGTGCTGCAACAACTGACTCTGTCGGAGGCTGGGAAGTCCCACCTGCCAGAGGAGATAATGCAGTGTCAAGAACATCGACACCAGCATCACATGCAGCCATATAGCTCATTGAAGCCATGCCTGATGTACAGTGGCAGTGAAGTGCAACAGGAAGACCGACCTCTTTCTTGAGCGAGGTTATAAGTTCGTACGCCTCGTGAGGTGCAAGCAACCCTGCCATATCCTTGATGCAGATAGAATCACAATCAAGCTCTGCAAGATCTTTTGCGAACTCAACATACTTTTCCACAGTGTGAACCGGACTAATGGTATAGCTGATCGTACCCTGAACATTGGCACCAACGTTCTTTGCAACCTTAATTGACTTTTCCATATTTCGGATGTCATTGACCGCATCAAAGATCCTGAATATGTCGATACCATTCTCATGAGCCTTGGTTACGAACTTCTCCACAACATCATCTGAATAGTGACGGTATCCCACCAGATTCTGACCACGAAGTAACATCTGTGCCGGAGTGTTCACCATTTGCTTTTTAAGTTCCCTCAGGCGCTCCCACGGATCCTCATTCAAGTATCTGATACATGTATCAAATGTAGCACCTCCCCACATCTCAAGTGAGTAATATCCGACCTCATCCAACTTTTCAACGATCGGTAACATGTTACGGGTTCGCATACGTGTCGCAAGAAGAGACTGGTGTGCGTCTCGAAGGATTGTTTCCGTGATTTTTACTGACATAATTTTACCTCATAATAAGATCTATTTAGACCCGATCCAGGGGTTGTATTCATGATAAGCTTAAATTGTACATAATTAAACATCTCCTTTTATGTACTTTCTGGTAAGCATATATAAGTAAAACGTAGACCAGAAGTATATTGAAGATAATATAATATGACTGACTATAATATAACGAGACATTAAATCGGAATTATCAATGCCCCACAAGGCCAAACAAAATAAAAAATAAAAAATAAAAAATAAAAAATAAAGAAAAATTAAGATCTGCATGTGAATTTGATATTTATACAAGTCCAACAGAACTCAAAAGTTTCAAGAAAGCTCCACCTACAGAGATAATGACCTTGTCCATAGTACTTGCTGCAACGATCTTGATATCCCCATTGTTATATGCACCATTGAAATCCGTGACAACATCATCGGAGCCCAGGAGTTGCCTCACCACAGCTTCATTGGAAGTTATAGTAAGAGCAGGTTCAAACCCAGGATCAACAGCATCCACTTTTTCAAATGTAGTAACCTCCAGGTCCACATTCGTAACTGCTTTTATGGCAAGTTTGCTTGAGTCATTCATATCGATGAGCAAAAGCATTTCCTCGTCCCCTATAACATATCTGACACTTGTAGGAACACCATCAACGTTCAGATTATATTCATTAACAGCAAGGTCCAGTTCATCAAAAAGATCTGCAGATGCAGGAATTGAAAACATTGAAATTATCAACAGAATTGTTAGTATGCCCAATTTCATATAATACACCTCATTAAACAAAATATGTCAAGCTTAGTATACATTGAATAAATATAAAAATAAGATGGAATCAACCTAAAAGAACATCAACATCTTTTTAATTTCAAAAGCCATAGTCAATGAAATCAGGGAGAGCAACCCAACATGGCAGAAATTGTAGCAAGCAAAGAAATGCATGAGTACTTCAATACGCTTGAGAGCACGTTGAAAAAGGAAATAGAGATAGTCAACAGTGCGCGCTCAAAGGGAAAAGACCCAAAACCTCATGTTGAGATACCCCTTGCAAAGGACCTTGCCGACAGAGTGGAGAACCTTATCGGAGTTAAAGGTGTAGCAGAGCTTATCCGGAAACTGGAAGAAACCAGGTCAAGAGAAGAAGCTGCACTGGCTCTTGGAAGAGAAGTAGCTCAGGGAAAAGTTGGCACTTTTGATTCTAAGTCCGAAGCTATCGAAGCTGCGATCCGTGTGTCCGTTGCCATGCTGACAGAAGGAGTTGTTGCTGCCCCAATTGAAGGAATTGACCGTGCAGGGATCGGAAAGAACGATGACGGATCAGAATACGTCAGCATCTTCTATGCCGGCCCGATACGCAGTGCAGGAGGTACTGCACAGGCACTATCCGTACTTGTTGGCGATTATGTACGCAGAGGCGTTGGCATTGACAGATATAAACCCCGAAAAGAAGAGGTTGAACGCTACATTGAGGAGATCATGCTCTACAAAAGGGTTGCAAGTCTCCAGTACACCCCATCCGAAGAGGAGATCAGGCTGATCGTGGAGAACTGCCCAATATGCATCGATGGAGAACCAACTGAAGCAGAAGAGGTTGAAGGACACCGTAATCTCGAAAGGATAGATACCAACAGAGTACGTGGCGGAATGGCACTGGTACTTGCTGAAGGCCTGGCACTAAAAGCTCCAAAGATACAGAAGCATGTAAAAAAACTTAAGATCGACGGCTGGGAATGGCTCGAACAACTGATCTCCGGTACAAAGAGCACATCTGACGACAGTGGCGAAGAAAAGAAAGATGAGAAACCGAAGATCAAGCCTAAGGACAAGTATATGCGAGACCTGATCGCCGGAAGACCTGTATTTTCCCACCCGTCCCGACCAGGAGGATTCCGGTTGCGCTATGGAAGGTCGCGCAATACGTCCTTTGCAGCCGCAGGAATAAATCCTTCCGGAATGCTTGTGATGGACGACTTCATCGCACCGGGAACACAGCTTAAAGTTGAAAGACCTGGAAAAGCAGCAGGAATGGCACCAGTGGATTCCATCGAAGGCCCCACAGTAAAGCTCAGGTCAGGAGATGTTGTCAGGATCGATCGCATAGATGAAGCATATGAATTACGCTCAGAGGTCGAGGAGATCATTGACATCGGCGAGATACTGATAAATTACGGCGATTTCCTTGAGAACAACCACCCACTTGCACCATCACCATACTGTTTCGAGTGGTGGATACAGGAATACAGGAAAGCTGGGGGAGACCAGCCAGATGCCGAAGAAGTTCTTAAAGACCCATCCCAGGATGTTGCATTGGATGCCAGTAAAAAGTATGGAGTAGCCCTGCACCCTAAGTTCACATACCTGTGGCATGATATTGAAAATGATAAGTTCGAACAGCTTGCGGACTTCATATCTGAGAATGGGATCCTTGAAAGCGAGAGAAGAGTACTAAAGTTGCCACACGATGCCGCACTTTCAAGCGGAGTGAAGAGAACACTTGAGCTACTACTTGTCCTTCACAGGATAAGCGACGGGATGATACTGATCGAGGAACCGCTGCCATTCATCTATACCCTTGGACTGGATGACGAGCTCAGAAAGAAGTGGGATTCTCTTGAACATGAAGAGGTACTTGACAATATCAATCAAATAACGGAATTTGAAGTACGGCCAAGAGCTCCCACACGCATCGGTGCAAGGATGGGAAGACCGGAGAAATCTGATAAAAGGAAGATGTCACCAGCACCCCATGTGTTATTCCCCATTGCAGAATCCGGAGGAAATACACGAAAACTTGAAAATGCCGCCAGCTTCAAGGCATCAACAAATGCAAAGGTCGGAGAGATAGCTGTAGAGATAGGGAACAGGATCTGCCCGGCATGTGGAGTGGAAACCTTCGAATACAGGTGTGACTGCGGCGAATATACCATGCCAAAACTTTTCTGCCCCAGATGCGGCATTTCTGTGAACAAAGCGGAATGTCCAAAATGTGGCACAAAGACAACCTGCACAAGTATGAGAAAGATCGATTTCAAAAGCATTTACCAGAAAGCATTCGAGAAGGTCGGTGAAAGAGACAAACTCGATTCATTCAAAGGTGTTAAGAAAATGATGTCAAAGGACATGACACCCGAACCTCTCGAAAAAGGGATCCTCCGGGCAAAACATGACCTGTTCACCTTCAAGGATGGGACAGTGCGTTATGACATGTCGGACATACCACTTACACACATCAGACCTTCCGAGATAGGAGTCACATGCGAGAAGCTTAAGGAACTTGGCTATAAGGAAGACATCTATGGAAAACCACTTACAGACCCTGAGCAGGTGCTCTGCCTCAAGGTTCAGGACCTTGTGATATCATACGATTGCGCCGATTATATTCTAAGGACCATGCAATACATTGACGATCTTCTTGTCAAATATTATAAAGAAGACCCATATTATAATGCGAAGACAAGGGATGACACGGTTGGCACCCTCCTTATGGGACTTGCACCACATACATCAGCAGGTGTACTTGGAAGGCTTGTAGGATTTACCACAGCTGCAGTCGGATATGCACATCCGTTCTTCCATGCTGCAAAAAGGCGTAATTGTGATGGGGATGAAGATTGCGTCATGCTGCTCATGGATGGTCTGCTCAACTTCTCCCGTGAATACCTGCCGGACAAAAGGGGAGGAAAGATGGATGCACCCCTCGTTCTGACCACACGCCTCGACCCCAGTGAGGTTGACAAGGAAGCACATAATATAGATGTCTGTGAATCATACCCGCTGGAATTCTACGAAGCTACACTGAGAATTGCAAACCCGAAGGAGTTCGAAGACACTTTTGACCTGGTCAGCAGCAGACTTGGTACCCCATTACAGTATGAAAAGTTCATGTTCACCCATGATACATCCAACATTGCGGCAGGTCCGCTCAAAAGTGCATACAAGACACTTGGAAGTATGGTCGAGAAGATGGATGCACAACTTGAGCTTGGAAAGAAGATACGCGCTGTTGATGCTTCAGATGTCGCAGAGAGGGTGCTTATATCCCACTTCCTGCCGGATATGTTCGGAAACCTGAGAGCTTTCTCAAGACAGGGGACAAGATGCGTAAAATGTGGTGCTAAGTACCGCAGACCACCACTTACAGGCAGTTGTCAAAAATGTGGTGGCAGAGTTATCCTTACGGTTCACGAGGGTGCTGTCAAAAAGTACCTTGAGGTCTCAATGAAAGTGGCAGAAGAGTACAATGTTTCAAGTTACACAAAACAGCGCATTGAACTGATAGGCTACGACATGAAGTCACTTTTTGAAAATGACAGGTCCAAACAGATGGGACTTTCAGACTTTATGTAAAAATATTGCAGCAAGTGCTGCAATATATTAGTGTGCAAATACAATAGATCAGTGTATAATATATCCGTTAGCAGATCGATATATTAAACAACTGATCGAACAAACCTATTAACAACAAGCATCAGTGTACAGGCATGCCTATTGCATTGATCTGTTGAATGAGCTCTGTGAACATATTCATTTCGAGCTCGAGAACATCTTCTTCACTCATACCTATTGACATCTCGCCGTCAACTGTCAATGTATCAGGCCCACGCCTTACGAGCCGATCCACACCATCGCTGCAAAGCAATCCCTTAACTTCGGGATCATGGACAAAAGCACGGCCAGGAATAATAACAGTCTCCTTGACATTGGAAAGATCAAGATCACGGAAATCATCGATAGTGATCAGGCACCCGATATCCTTGTTCAACCCAATTACATTCACAGTACCCCCCAGCTTGTCGAATATCCCGGAAAGCCTTTCTTCTGCAACCTTGCTTGTGATTATTGTAGCTTCTTTTGTAACCTCAGGCAACTTTGTGAGCAGATCATCATGCAACCTTATCGCGAAGGGAGACCCAAAGAGAGGATCTTCCAGAGGTGTACCGGTAACCCTGAAGCTGTGATTTTTAGCAGCATCACGTACTATCTGAGTGAACTCCTCAACAGTATGGGACTCGATACCTTCCATTATAGGTGCATTCTCAAGTATAAGCCCTTCTTCCCTTGAGTTAGCAAAGCGCATGAGTATCGCTCCTGAGGCACCCATGGATTCCAGATCTGAAAGTGTCTTCTCAAGAACTTCACCATCATTGACACCCGGAATTACAACAATTGCACCATATACCTCACAATGTGTACAGAAATCACGAAGTACAGCAAGGGAAGCTTCCGGCTCAGGGTCGTTCATATATGCTCCACGAATTTCCGGATCGGTCGCAAATACAGTGAATGATACCTCAGTGACGCCGTTCTCAATGAAAAAGGCAGCATCACCTTCCGAAGTAAATCCTTTCCCACTGGTATATCCCAGATGTATTGGTTTTTTAAATTGTGATAAGAAAGAGACCAGTTCTTTGAGTTCAGGATAACAGCTGATGTCACCGCCACCACTTATAGTAAACTTATCAGCTTCCCCTGAACCAAAATGCATGGCTTGTGAAACTTCACCCATAACATATTGAGCAGGTTTGAAGCCGGAGTAGAGCTCTTTGACGCCGCGTGTGCAATAGTCGCATCCTTTTGAAAAAGGGAAACAATGTTTACAACCAAAAGCAGGTACGTCTTTTACTTTCTTGAAGTAACAGTACTTGCAAAACCCACGACAATCTACGCCGGGATTTCCACCGACATCTGCAACTATTTCCATATCGATCGTGGGTACCTTAATGTATGTAGTACTAAATCTTTGTGGTGCAAAGAATGGGAGAGGACATACATTGATTATTATCCCACACAGAATTAATTTAGGAAGATAATGATGAGCTCCATTTTCACACAAAAAGAAACATACGTATGCAGTTAGTATGCTAAAGTTATAGAATAATTCAGACTAAACCGCATTAAATGTACATAACTTCATGATTAATGATGAATGAACCTGGTGACCTTACCCAAAATCCAAAAGCTTTAAACCTAAAAACAACGTTCCAATTTTGAATCAATTAGAAGAATGACCAATTGGAAACATCATTTAACACAAAAACGGCACCATCAGGCAACTTTTGGGCCATCGCTCAAATATTGTGGTTTCCATAGGGATTTCTGGAATAAAATTAGGAGGAAATATCGTGTCTGACAAAATAGACATATATGACGACAGAGGTACACTGTTGGAAAGCGGCGTCGACATAATGGCACTCGCACCAACAACAAATGCAGCAATCGGAAAGATCATCAAAGACACAAAGAGGACTGTCGCTGTCAACCTTGCAGGTATCGAGAAAGGTCTCGCAACCGGCAAGTATGGTGGAAAAGGACGCCAGATTCTCGGACGTGGTCTCGAATATGATATAGTAGGGAACGCAGATGCAATCGCAGAGTCTGTTGCAAACCTTGTAAAGGTAAGCGACGACGACGACACAAACGTAAAAGTGATCGGTGGCGGAAAACAGCTTCTTGTGCAGGTTCCAAGCGCAAGAACAGACGCTGGTGCTGACTTCGTTTCAGGAAGTACAGTAAGTGCAGCAGCTGTTGTACAGACCATCATTGACACATACAACACCGACATGTTCGATGCACCACTCGTAAAGGGTGCTGTCTGGGGTAGCTATCCACAGACCATGGACATGAGCGGCGGTAACGTTGCATCAATTCTTAGCATACCACAGCAGAATGAAGGTCTCGGTTTCTCCCTTAGGAACATCATGACCAACCACGTCGCTGCTATCACAGGCAGAAAGGCAATGAACGCTGCTGCACTCTCCTCAATCTATGAGCAGGCAGGTATGTTCGAGATGGGTAACGCAGTAGGTTCATTCGCAAGACACCAGTTACTCGGATTCGCATATCAGGGTCTTAACGCTAACAACCTCGTCTACGAAATGGTCAAAGAGAACGGCAAGGACGGTACAGTCGGTACAGTCATAGAAACCGTTGTCGACAAGGCAATCGAAGCAGGTATCATCGCGGTCGACCACAAGGCACCATCCGGATACAACTTCTACAAGGCAAATGACGTTTCCATGTGGAACGCATATGCAGCAGCAGGTCAGCTCGCAGCTACACTCGTAAACTGTGCAGCAGGCAGAGCAGCTCAGAACGTATCATCAACCATCCTGTACTTCAACGATATACTCGAGAAGGAAACAGGCCTCCCAGGCTGTGACATGGGTAGAGCACAGGGTACTGGTGTTGGATTCTCCTTCTTCAGTCACTCAATCTATGGTGGCGGTGGACCAGGTATCTTCAATGGTAACCACGTTGTAACAAGACACTCCAGAGGATTCGCAATTCCTTGTGTATCCGCTGCATGTTCAATTGATGCAGGTACTCAGATGATCACCATCGAGAAGACATCAGGACTTGTTGGAAATGTGTTCGGTTCAATCGAAGAATTCAGAGAGCCAATCAAAGCAGTTGCAGGGGCACTCTAAATAAAGAGCTCTAACAGATCTTGAAGGTAATCAATAATGGTCGATTCTGCATCAAACACAGAGAACCTCATACAGATCGAGATATTTCCACGAAGGTTACTCAGCCCGGGAACCGCACAGGAACTACTCGTTGAACTGAGCAAAATAAAAGGCATCACAAGGGCATTCGTACAGGGCCCAAGGCTTCCAGTGACCGTACCATACGGTCCTGCGACAGGACAGGATGTCAACCACAAGTTCAGTGATACGATCAGTATCGGTGAAACAGACATTAGCTTGGCTGTGATCGTTGGCCGCATACGGCTGGAAGTCCTCAACTCAGATATAAGAAACAACATCAGGGAAGTTTGTGAGCGAATACTTCCGATGGGACTCGAGTTCAGAGAAGGACTTTTCCTACCAACCAAGCAGACCGTCTCCGACTATGCAAAACGTGGTCCTGGAGCAGATCCGACAGTCCTCGGACTGGCAGATCCAAAAGGCAAAGTGGGTAATCGTATTTGTTCCTTAAATCCAGCGGAATGATGTAAATGTTTGACCGGGAAACACAAGTTGTAGACTGCAGGCATGGAATGGGCCTGGGACGCGGTGGAGGGCTCGCACAACGCGGCACTCTTTCCGAGACCGGACGCCCTGATGTCATCACAGTAGCAATGAGTCCCGGCAGACGTCACATCACAAAACCGATATGTGAACTCACATACGGCATGCGCAGGGAGGATATACAGGTCAGTGTTCTGGTATTGAACTCAGGATCAGGCATACCTGATACACCAATGAGATCAGGCGCATTCGGGATAACACCTGAAGAAATTGCGCAGATATCAAGGCATAAACTGGCAGTTATCCATACAGGTAACATACGAGACCATGTGGTAAAAAAAGTAAGGGAAATTCTAAAGGATGCAGAGGTCCCGGCAATAATCGTCTGTCAGACAAAGATCGACTTCGAGGATTTTGCCAGGGGAGGAATTAAGACCAAATTTGTGAAGCCTAAAAATAACGAGACCCTAACAAAAGGAAAAGTTATGGATATTGTGTCAGGAGTCACAAGAGGAGAATCATGTTCAAGAGATAAGTTGAACGAACTCGTGAAATCCGTAAAGAACACAATGAGATCTATTGATAACTAAGGAGTGTATAATATGGCATACGAAGCACAATATTATCCAGGTGCAACATCCGTTGCAGAAAACAGAAGAAAGCACATGTCCGGAAAGGTCGAAAAGCTCAGGGAAGTCTCTGACGACGATCTTACATTAGTACTCGGACACCGTGCACCAGGTAGCGACTACCCAAGCACACACCCACCACTCGCTGAGATGGGTGAACCAGAATGCTCAGTCAGAGAAATGGTCGAACCAACACCAGGCGCAAAAGCTGGTGACAGGGTAAGGTACGTTCAGTTCGTCGACTCAATGTACAACGCACCATCAACACCATACTTCAGGTCCTACGCAGCAGCAATCAACTACAGAGGTGTCGACCCAGGTACACTTTCCGGTCGTCAGGTCGTTGAAGCTCGTGAAAGAGACATGGAAGAAATCGCAAAGTTCCAGCTCGAGACAGAAATGACATGCCCAGCACTTGCAAGCCTTCGTGGCGCAACTGTTCACGGTCACTCACTCCGTCTCCCAGAAGATGGAATCATGTTCGACATGCTTGACAGATGCCGCCTTGAGAATGGCGTAGTAATCATGCACAAGGACCAGGTAGGAAGGGCAATCGACAAGAAGGTCGACTTCGGAAAGCCAATGTCCGAGGAAGAGGCTGCCAAGAGAACCACATTCTACCGTGTAGACAATGTTGCATTCAGAGATGACGCAGAGGTCATCGAATGGGTCCACACAGTGTTTGAGAAGAGAACCGCATATGGATTCAAGCCAGAGTAAGCGAGGTGAGAAAAATGGCAGATGATAGAAAGAGACTGTTCCAGAAAGAATTAGAAGTCAAATTCACAAAAGAACACGGCGACAACAAGATGGAAGGCGGAGAGATCACTGACAAGAAAGTGACATACTACCGTCTTGGTGTTGACCAGAACCCAAGAAAAGTCGAGATGAAGAAAGCTGGCCAGGACATGGCTGCAGCTAGAGGACTCGTTGGTTACAACCCAATGATGCACTGTGGTGGTATCCCACTCGGTCAGAGAGCAATCACCCCATCCTTCATTTCCGGTACTGACATCATGGTAGAGACCGATGATCTTCACTACGTCAACAACGCTGCAATGCAGCAGATGTGGGATGACATCAGAAGAACCACAATCGTCGGTATGGACATGGCTCACGAGACACTCGAGAAGCGTCTCGGTATCGAAGTCACACCAGAAACAATCAACCACTACCTTGAAGTGCTCAACCACGCACTCCCTGGTGGAGCAGTTGTTCAGGAGCACATGGTCGAAACACACCCAGCTCTTGTAGATGACTGTTACTGTAAGATCTTCACCGGTGACGATGAACTTGCAGATGAGATTGACAGCCAGTTCCTCATCGACATCAACAAGCAGTTCCCTGAAGACCAGGCAGAAGCACTCAAAGAAGCTATCGGAAAGACAACCTGGCAGGCAGCACACATCCCAACCGTTGTTAGCAGAACAACAGATGGTGCACAGACCTCAAGGTGGATGGCAATGCAGGTCGGTATGTCCTTCATCGCAGCATACAACATGTGTGCTGGTGAAGCAGCAGTAGCTGACCTTTCATACGCAGCAAAGCACGCTGGTGTAATCTCCATGGGAGATATGCTTCCAGCAAGACGTGCACGTGGTCCAAACGAGCCTGGTGGAATTTCCTTCGGTCACATGTCTGATATCATCCAGACAAGCCGTGTTGACGCAGAAGACCCAGCACACGTAGCTCTCGAGGTAGTCGGTGGAGCATGCATGCTCTACGATCAGATCTGGCTCGGTTCCTACATGTCTGGTGGTGTCGGATTCACACAGTATGCAACCGCTGCATACACCAACAACATCCTTGACGACAACCTGTACTACAACGTTGACTACATCAACGACAAGTACGATGGTGCAGCAACCAAGGGTACCGACAACAAGGTCAAGGCAACAATGGAGGTTGTCAAGGACATCGCAACAGAGTCCACAATCTATGGTCTCGAGAACTACGAGAAGTACCCAACAGCACTCGAAGACCACTTCGGTGGTTCCCAGAGAGCAACAGTACTCTCCGCAGCAGCAGGTAGTGCAACATCACTCGCAACCGGAAACGGAAACGCTGGTCTTTCCGCATGGTACCTTTCAATGTACCTGCACAAGGAAGCACACGGACGTCTTGGTTTCTTCGGATACGACCTGCAGGACCAGTGTGGTGCTACAAACGTATTCTCCTTCCAGTCCGACGAAGGTCTGCCTGTTGAGCTCCGTGGTCCAAACTACCCTAACTACGCAATGAACGTAGGTCACCAGGGTGGTTACACCGCAATCGCTTCAGCAGCACACGCTGGACGTGGAGATGCATGGGCAGTCAACCCACTGATCAAGGTCTGCTTCGCAGATGACCTTCTCCCATTCGACTTTACCGCACCAAGGAAAGAGTTTGGAAGAGGCGCAATCAGAGAGTTCGAGCCAGCTGGTGAGAGATCACTTATCATCCCAGCAAAATAAACACAAATTTGAAAAGGCAGGCTTTGCCTGCTTTTTTCTATCTTTTTTGATCCGAACATATAGTCCTCTTTTTTAATTTGGCATAACATTTTTCCATGAGCGAAAGCTTTGTTTAATGGAAATCGTTTTACCATCAACATATTCAGAATAACACAAATATGAAAAGAAAGCAGGTAAATCGATAATTATATCAGTAAAGTAATCATCATCAAAAGCATTCAAACCGTAGCGGAGAAACAAAACTTCGAACAAATTACGATATTATCTTTTTACAAGGGGATCAGTTCATGGTTACAGAGATAGAAAAGAAAGTAATGGAAGCAAAAATGGCATCCATTACACTTGCAAGTGTAGACACTCAAACAAAGGACAGAGCTCTTGAAGCCATGGCCAGCGCACTTGACGAAAACCGCGATAGAATAATAGAAGCAAACAGCGCTGACCTCGAAGAAGCCGGGAGAATGAAGGCTGAAGGTAAACTCTCACAGGCACTTGTAGATCGCCTTAAGGTCAGCAATTCGAAGATCGACGGAATGATCAGCGGAATTCACGATGTTATAAAACTTGAAGACCCTTCCGGAAAAACAATGAAAACACTTGAGCTTGATACTGGCCTGGACCTTTATCAGGTGAGTTGCCCTATCGGACTTATAGGAGTTATTTTCGAGTCACGCCCGGATGTTGTTCCGCAGATCATGTCACTTTGCCTCAAAAGTGGAAACGCCACCATATTCAAAGGTGGTAGTGAAGCATTGAACTCTAACCGTACAATATTCGACATACTCGTCAAGGCAATGGAGAACATCGAAGGAATACCAAAAGGTGCATTCCAGCTCATGGAAACAAGAGAAGAGGTCATGAACCTCCTCGCACTTGATGACTATATTGACCTCCTGATCCCACGTGGTTCTAACGAATTCGTGAAATATATACAGGACAATACAAAGATATCGGTACTCGGTCATGCAGATGGGATATGTCACGTCTATGTGGACACAAGTGCTGATATGTACAAAGCATATGATGTATGCTTCGACTCAAAAGTACAGTACCCTGCAGTATGCAACGCCATGGAAACACTGCTCATAAACAAAGAGATCGCGGAGGACTTCATGCCCGAAATGATGAAAAGGTATGATGAAGCAGACGTTGAACTTCGTTTTGATGAGGAGTCATACGCCATTGCAGAAAACCTTGGCCTGAAGAACATCAAAAGGGCAACCGATGAAGACTGGAAAACAGAATACAATGAACTGATCCTTTCAGTAAAACTCGTTGATACCATTGAACAGGCGATAAACCATATCAACCGCTATGGATCACACCACACAGATGCGATCATCACAGAAGATGCAGCAAAGCGAAAGCAGTTCATCGATCTTGTGGATTCATCAAGTGTTATGGTGAATGCATCCACCAGGTTTGCAGATGGGTTCCGCTATGGCAAAGGTGCAGAGGTCGGCATTAGCACTAACAAGATACATTCACGTGGGCCGGTGGGAATGGAAGGACTTGTCATTTACAAATATGTATTGTTGGGTAATGGGGACAAGGTTTCCGATTATGCAGGAGATGAGCCAAAGCCATTTACCCACAGAGTGATCGATAAAAAACTATCTAATGCTTTGAACAACTGATAATAACAAAAAGGTGTCCGCTTTGATCAACAGGCAACAGATACTGGGTGATGCTAAGAAAATAGTCATCAAGTTAGGTACAACTTCGATCAGCAAGGAAGATGGAAGCCTTAATACTGAATTTATGGAAAAAGTTGCAGCACAGGTATCTGAGCTGCATAATGCAGGGAAGCAGGTAATACTGGTCAGTTCCGGTTCAATTGGAATTGGCATAGAGATCCTGAACCTGAACTGCCGCCCAAAGGAGATACCCGTGCGCCAGGCAGCTGCAGCTGTCGGGCAGGGTGTATTGATGCAGCACTGGATGGAAGCTTTCCACAAACATGACCTAAACGTGGCACAGATACTCCTGACATACGATTCTTTCACTAACAGATTAACGTACCTGAACCTGAGGAACAGTATTTCCACACTTTTAAGCTACGGCGTTATCCCGATCATCAATGAGAATGATCCGATCTGCGTTCATGAGATCGAAGCAACACTTGGCGATAACGACAAACTTTCAGCAATGGTTGCAAGTAAGACCGAAGCTGACCTGTTGATACTGCTGACCGATATCGACGGCCTGTTCAATAAGAACCCAAAAAGACATGATGATGCAGTACTACTGAATACCGTGGAAGAGATCACACCTACCATCGAAAGCTATGGCGGAAGCCCTACCAGCATGAAAGGTGTTGGAGGCATGCGTACTAAAATAGCAGCTGCAAAGATCTGCAATATGGCCGGCTGCTACATGGTAATTGCCAATAGCAATGTGAATAATGGCATTAGCAGAATACTTGCCGGAGAAACTATCGGAACACTCTTCCTTGCAAACCAGTACGTTCACAAGAACAGGATACGATGGATAATACTTGGGAAAGCATCCGGAACCATCATAGTCGATCATGGAGCAAAAGATGCCCTCACTAACAGTATGAGTCTGCTCCCATCCGGCGTTGTAGAGGTCATTGGCAGCTTTGACAGAGGTGACATCGTAAAACTGGAATGTGATGGAGAAGTATTTGGAAAAGGTATCACAGACTACACATCCGAAGAACTTGAAGCCATCAAAGGAAAACAAACGAATGTGATAGCAGACATCCTCGGATACAAGAACTATGATCACGTGATCAAGAAAGAGAACATAGGACTTCTCAAGTAATATGTATTCCATTTATCAAAATCTTCAGATTATCGTTCATTCAAACCAAAAGAGCTACCATAACCTTATTATACATTTTTATTTACTGTAATACAATCCAATTGATGGAAACCTACAGGAGCATTAATGAAGACAAGTACCAGGGAACATAACGAAAACAAGAGATCAAAGATCCTTGTTGTAGAAGCAAATGATCCTGATGTTGAAAGCTTGGCTCTTGTCCTTTCAGCCGACTACGACATAATAAGGGCTACCAAAGGCAATGAAGCCCTTGAACTAGTAGAAAAAGAAAATCCCGAACTTATACTTCTTGGTAACAACCTGCCCGACATGGAAGGGCATGATATATGCAAGAAAATAAAGAAAAAACTGCAAAACAAGCTATTGCCTGTAATAATGGTTACTTCCCTTCTCGAAAATGAAGAAAGGACAGATATTATTAAGGATAATGCTGATGAAATCCTTATAGAACCTGTTGATGAACTGGAACTTACTACGAGAGTACGTTCAATTCTTCGAATGCACCATCTCCATGAAGAGCTTGTCAAAGAAAGGGACCAGGTACAAAGATATATTGATGTCGCAGGTTCGATCATCGGAGTTGTTGACAGGAACTTCAGAGTTACTCTTGTGAACCAGAAAGCCTGTGATGTTCTTGGTTACTCAAAAGATGAGGTCATGGGAAAGAACTGGTTCGATGTTTTCGTCCCGGAATACATCAGAGATGACATAAAGAAAGGGTATATAGGAGTTATTAATGGTACCATTGAACCTCCGGTATTCTCGGAAAAACCTATCATTACCAAAAATAAAGATGAAAAATGGATACTCTGGCACGACGTAGTACTTCGGGACGATGAAATGAACATCGTGGGAACCATCAGTTCCGGCGATGATATCACAGAGAGAAAGCTTACAGAAAAAGCAATGGAAGAGGCGAACACGGAACTTAAGCTACTCGATAATATAAAGGACCAGTTCCTGACAAATCTTAATTATGAGCTCAGGACGCCACTTATATCCATAAAAGGTTTCTGCGAACTATTAATAGAAGATAAGCTGGGTACGGTAAATGATTCCCAAAAAAATGCACTGGATGCGGTTCTCAGGAATTCAGAGAGGCTTCGACATCTGATCGACTCTCTCCTATACGTAAGTGGAGAACGCAACCAGAACATAAAGTATAATATAATACCACTTTATCCTGCAAGACTTATTGAAGACATAATTGAAGATCGGGCATTATATGTAGAAAAGAAGGAACTGACAATTGAAAATCATGTTCCGAAAACCCTTCCTGCCATCCTGGGAGATATCGAACATCTGGAAAGGATGTTTACTCACCTTCTGGATAATGCAATAAAGTTTACACCTTCTAAAGGAAAGATCATATTTTCTGCCTCAACCTACGATGATACTTTAGAGATAAAGATAAAAGACACAGGTATCGGCATCCCAAAGGAACTTTTACCCAATATATTCAGCAGTTTCTATCAGGTAGATGGATCGACCCGAAGAAAATATGGCGGTATTGGCGTAGGATTGCACATTTGTAAGAAGATCGTTGAAGCACATATGGGAGAGATCTTTGTGGAAAGTGAGGAAGAAGTTGGCACAACATTCACAATTATACTCCCGATTTGATCTGGAGATCTTTTTATTCCCTTAGTTCCATTTTCATTTTATTCGAACACTATAAATATAATCAGATCGGATGAATTGTGATGAGAAAGGAACGATCTGTAAAGATGGTTTTAGCACTCCTATGTATAATCATACTTGCGATCGTGCTAAGCTACGCACTGCTACCCTACATTAATGCTTTTCTGGGAGCTTTCATCCTTTATGTAATATTCAAACCAGTATATTGCCTTCTTACAGAGCGATTTAAACTACGCAAGGATGCATCTGCACTTTCCGTGATGATGATGTCAATAATACTGGTACTCATACCACTTTATTTCCTGTTCGTTTCTATCGTAGGAGAGCTCGAAATTGTCATCAGCAGCATTGCCACCAACATTAGCTATGTTGACATCACAGAGAACATAAACTACCTGAATGAGATTGCACCTGACCTGGACATCCAGGAAAAAGTGGTGAACATCGCATCCACGGTAGGTTCATACACTAGCAAGTACATCTTATCAGCACTGCAGAACATCAGCGGTCAGATCATCTCCCTCACCATCATGTTCTTTTTACTATACTACCTGTTCACGTCCACTAACACAGGGTTTGATGATAAGCTCAAGGAATTTGTTCCATTCAATAATAGGAACACGGAGATAATCCTAAAAGAGCTCAAGAACGTCATACAGTCCACCCTCATTGCCACACTTCTAATAGCACTCCTCCAGGGAACTCTCATTGGCCTGACCTTCTATGCAATGGGAATACAAGGAGCAACACTCTGGGGAACTGTCACTGCGATACTGTCATTTTTGCCAGTGGTCGGTGCCCCCCTTGTTTGGATCCCTGCAGCCATCATCCAACTTGCATTGAAGAACTATGTTGCAGGTATTGCAATACTTGTAGTAGGCATTATTATCAGCAATATCGATAATGTCCTCAGGCCTTTAATTCAGAAAAAAGTAGGAGCAATGCACCCATTTGTATCCCTGCTGGGAATATTTGTTGGCATCTATCTCTTCGGGATCATAGGTATCGTAGTAGGACCACTATTGATCTCAACATTCCTTTTGGTATTAAAGATGTTCAATGAGGAATATATTCAGGAATAATTGGCTGGCATATAATTTTATGTTGGGATAAGGGATAGTAAGAGCTCTGATAATGATCACAATTGTATCTCAAATTATCCGGTTCGAATTCCTAAGGCAAGCTTCGCTTTTTTTATTTTACCAACCATCATTTGTTTGACAACATAGGAAGCAGGAGTTCTGCGACCTCCGAAAGTGACATTGCCTTCACGTATGGCATGAAGTACGGATTCTACATTCCTGTCCGAAGCATCTACCTCAGTATAGGAACAACCAACCATCTTCGCTTCGTGTGAATCACTTCCCCCCACCTGCGGGAAACCAAGCTCTTTTGTAACCCTTTTTGCCTTGTTATTGGCCCCACCGGTCACACACCTGGAATTAAGGACCTCCACAGCATCAGCATCAAGACCTTCAACATACCCGATGCCATGAGATGTTATCTTAAAAGGATGAGGTATTATCACAACTCCTCCAAGCTCTCTTGCACGTTCGATGGTCTTCTCAGGAGTCATACCTGATTCGATGTCCCCATCAGGATCAAGCACGAGAATGTGTCCTTTAGAAGAGGTGACCTCAATGCCAGGGATAACGATGATATCAGAACCTAACTCTCTTGCTCTTCTGGCACAGGCAAGACCTCCCTCCCGGGTATCATGATCACATATTGCAACACCGTCAAGACCATTTTTTTTTGCAAATTCAAGAATAGAATCTATATCAGCATTGCTATCTTTTGAAAAACAGGAGTGGACATGAAGATCAATACGCATATAGAGAATGCTGTTCTCTCCGGTTATAAAGTTTTTGAAGAATGCCCTGCATAATTGGTCAAAAAAAGAAAATAGGAGGACTAAAAAGCGAACGGGGCGAATCAAGTCGATTACATAGGGGATTTGTGGTGTAGTACTTAGGGGATGTATGGAGAATCCCGTTCGCAATTATACAAACGACTTTTTTGCATATAAACTTTTCGCATATATACGAACAAATATTAATCAAATGTTAATATTATTAATAAGAAATGGCGAATGGCTTTACTTTTTGAATTATCTCATCCCTTGCTTCTATTTCCATGAGAATGGAATCCCCGTACTCGATAGTGTGCACAATGCCTTCATCATAAAGCCATGATACCATGGACATCCCCTCTTCGGACATCGGGACGGATATCATGCAATGTTCCCATTTAGGCAGGTTTTCATATAGAAGCTGTTTAAGTTCGCCAAGCCCTTCTCCAGATCTTGCAGATATCATGACCGGAGCAGGAGCAAGGTAACTGATCACTTCCAGTTTTTTCTGCAGATCTTCATCAGGAATCAGATCAGTCTTGTTGAGGGCAGTAACTATCACAGCACCCTCTGTTCTTTTCCAGAAGATATCATGGCTGACTACCAGTTTTTGCCTTATGACGTCCACAGGATCACTCATATCCACCACAAGAAGAATGATATCAGCCAGGAAGATCTCATCAAGCGTTGACCTGAAAGCATCCACCATCCAGTGCGGGAGGTCTTCTATAAATCCCACAGTATCGGTCAGAAGCATTTTTCTTTGATTGATCGTGAGAGAGCGTGTTGTAGGAGATAGTGTCGTAAAGAGCATATCCTCAACTATTGTCCCTTCCTCCACAAGTGACTGGAAAAGGGTGCTTTTGCCCGCATTCGTATAACCTGCCAGAGCTACAAGGGAAAATCCCCTTTCATGCCTGAAAGTGCGAAGTAACTCGCTCCCTTTGGATGAATGCAGAAGTTCAGTCCTGATCCTCACGATCCTTTTCTTAATATCCTGCTCATAAGAATCCTCATAACCACCAAGACCCATAAAACCCGGACGTTCCTCTTTCTTCAGCAATGAAACAATGGCCTTCGCCTTGGGAAGCTCATATTGCAACTTCGCAAGCTCTACCTGCAGTTTTGCACGTCTTGTGGTAGCCCTTGCAGCAAATATCTCAAGGATAAGCTGGAACCTGTCCATTACTTCACATTTGCAGGTCTCGGAAATATTATAGATCTGTGTAGTTGATAGCTGGTTGTTAAAAATTACTTTCTCAGCTTCAAGAGCCTCTACAAGCTCTGCGAGTTCATCTACCTTACCACGACCTATCTGATACTTCCTGTCAGGATAGCGTGATTGCACCAATGAACCAACGACCACATAATCAGCAGCATGTGCCAGCTCCTTAAGTTCTGCCAGCTTCCGCTCATTTGCAGCAGTATCAGCATTCGGATCATTTCGTTGGACAACAATGGTTCTTTTCATAATACAACCCTGGATTGGATCATGCGGATACATTATCTGAGATTTATCGAGAAGTGATAAACAGATTAATCAATCGATACCCAATTCCTTCATAAGAAGATTTCTGGAACTAAGGGAAACATGGTGTGCAAATTCTATTGCCAGCCTTTCGCTTAGAGATTCCTGATATTTGAACTCACGCGAGAACATTCTCTGCGAAAGCCATTCCGGCTGATTGTACAGGTCCCCATGTTCCAATATAATGGTACCAGGGTAATTTATCTCCGCAACAGTTGTTTCGATAATACTGACAACATCTGCAATATCTGGTGCTGAAGATACCAGAAACGGTTTTACGGCGATCTGGGAAACTGATTCAATATGACTTGCAGAGACATTAACTGCAACAGCAGCACAGACCATGTAGTAACCTTGATTTATCCTGTGACGGCCTGATATGTCAACGGCTATTATTGGAAACATTCTATTACTCGCATAGGTATTGTTCATTAATTCAAATATCGGTTCCGGTTATTGGTAATTCAGATATTCCAGTTCACCTATTTGTTTAAATATTTATTTAAACACATTTAAGAATTCTAAATATTCGAGGACATCATTTCATGAGGTTGCGAATATAATCTGCATCCTTGAGTATTTTGAAACTTACAAAGCCACCTACAATGAGATTCATGTAAAGTGTGAAAACACGCCATGCAACGACAACTATACCAACCATGTAGGCGGGAACGAACACCGAGAACAGGGAAGTTGCACCAAGCTCGGCCACACCACTTGAACCCGGAGTGACCGGGATGACCAAAAGGATCATTAGCAGGACCTGTGCAGCAAATGAGATAATGATAGAAGGAGGCTGGTTCAATCCCATGAGGATCACCGGGACCATGGCAAATTCAACTAGCCAGAAGAGGATGGTATAAATACTACCAAATAACAGTCCTCTACGGCCTTTTGTCACAAAGAAGGCCATGCTGTAATGGAAATCCTCGATGACCATATCCATTTTACCCATGATCCTTTCTAGACGGGGGTCGTTTCCTTTACCCAGGAATCCTGCGATCCGATGAAGCATGAAGTTAAGGGCTTTCCTTGTATGATGAGGGTGCCAGACCGCATATATGACCATTATGAACACAAGTATCAGAGCTATTTCTCCAGCCATTATTACCATGTCCAGACCGGAAGTTGATATTACCCTGCGGAACAGGTGCAAAGCAACTGGAGCTGCCATCATGATCAGTATACCGTCAAGTAACCTCTCACCAAGTACAACTGCAGTGGCATTTCCAACAGGCACACTATCCTGGTTGAGCAGATGAATTCTCAAAGGTTCTCCGCCAATTGATGATGGAGTGACGGATGCAAGAAAAGTGCTTGAAGTAACGATCTCAATAGACCTTGACAAACCCACCCTGAAACCTAGTGAATTGCACATTGTCTTTGTCCGCAACCCCCAGAACATGAAGGAACTCAAGTGAAGAAATGCGGCAGTCAGAAGGAACTCCGGTCTTATATCATGGATAAGTTCCGGTGTTTTTGGATCTACTGTGTAGAACATAACAAGAACAATGGAAATAGCACTTATGAGAAGCGAAACTGACAGCCATTTCCTTAGATTGTTCACATATATCATTCCTGTAACTAACGTGCATTCCAGTTAAAATATTGTTACTGAATATATCTCTAGTCCCATATAATTGATTTGATTTTGTATCGACTGCATTGATCAGACATATAAACAGGGAATATGATGCTACCTAATTCATCCAGGATAAAAAAAAGATTCAATCGATTTTAAATACATTTTAATCTATTCTCATAAAGAAATATATAGTACATGAAAAATATTTAAAATATGGTGTCCTG
Source organism: Methanococcoides orientis (assembly GCF_021184045.1). Taxonomy (NCBI): domain Archaea; kingdom Methanobacteriati; phylum Methanobacteriota; class Methanomicrobia; order Methanosarcinales; family Methanosarcinaceae; genus Methanococcoides; species Methanococcoides orientis. The sequence goes on along the minus strand of NZ_CP073710.1, from coordinate 144,107 downwards.
AAAAAGATCGAAGAATGAAGAGTGCCTGCAGGATGAAAACTAATTAAATCGAGATGAGACTGGGGCCAGAGGAAGTTAAAATGTTATCACATATCCAAAACTCTATTTTTTTCAAAGAATTTTTCAGAAAAAGCATACACTTTGTATCTTTGTTTATTGTTATTTTATACTATTATTTTGGAAAAAGTTTCACACTTAATTTTTTGACACTGGTCCTTTGCTGTTTCCTGGTTATAGAATATTTCCGAGTAGAAAAAGAATTAAAGATCCCAATTGTCTGGAAACTTTATCGATCAAAGGAAAAAGACAAACTAAGTGGGAACATATATTTTTTGATCGGAAGTATAATCGCCATAAGCATTTTCTCAAAAGAAGTTGCATCTGCAGCAATACTAATGACAACTTTTGGTGATAGTGCAGCAGCCCTGATAGGAATAAGTTACGGTAAGAGGTGGATCAGATCTCTTCCAGACAGGGCATGGGAGGGTGTTATTTCTGAATACCTCGTAAACCTTGCTATTGGATACTTCTTCCTTTCAAATTGGGTAGTAGCCATAATAATGGCTTCAGCAGCCACGATCGTTGAGACCCTGACATACAAATTAGACGATAATCTACTAATTCCATTATTTTCAGGTATTGTTGGACAAATTGTTTTAATAATATATATATCACTATGAGGATATAAATCGAGAGACTGAAATGAAAATTCGTTAAGGAAAGGATATCACAATGAAGATAATGCTCTTTGTTTGCGGTGAAGGTCTTGGCCATACCAGCCGCTGCATTCCACTTGCTCAACAAATGCAGGCATCGGGCCACGAAGTAATAATTGGTGCCTATGGATATTCCAGGGAACTTATTGAAAAGAAAGGACTGAAAACAATAGAGATTCCCCCCGAAATTCAGCTTGTGGGCAATGCCGGGAGCCTGGACATTAAAAGATCGGTCATTGCCACCATCAAAAGTGATCAATTGCTCGGGATCATGAGGGTCAGCAGCCAACTGAAAGAATTCAAACCACAGGTAGTTGTGTCAGACAGTTATTACACTGCAACCCTTGCTGCTATGTTCAAAAAGATCCCTGTACACCTCATAATAAACCAGTCCAACATGGAGGAATTCTTCTACAATAAGGGAAAGTTCATGAAAGTCATTGGCAGGATTACAAAGAGATTCTATAATGCGATATTCAGGAAGGTTGACGGCATCATCATCCCGGATTATCCCATGCCGGATACCATCTGTCGCCTGAACCTTGATATTGAAGATGAAATGGAAGACGCTGTGTTCTACAGCGGACCCCTCGTCGGGAAAAAGTATGAAGAAGTGACCGAAGCAGACCTTGCCAGGCCGCATATACTTTCCACAGTTGGTGGTTTCGGATATCGTGAACCTATATTTCGAAAGGTTATCGAAACAGCAAGAATGGATACTACGATCAGTTATACCCTCCTGTCCGGTCCAAGTATCAATCCCGATGACTTCAATGACCTGCCAGAGAACGTGACCATACTCAGGTTCATTGAAGACCAGTTCCCATACATAAAAAGTTCCGACCTTGTAATTGCACCCGGGGGCCACAGTACGATGATGGAAGCACTTTCATTTGGTATCCCCATGCTATCATTCCCGGACATCGAACACAACGAGCAGGAGAATAACGCCACTGCACTGGAAGAGGATGGCTGTGGAAGAAAGCTGGACTATTCCATATCTCCCGAACAGCTCCTTGAATACATACAAGAGATCACATATAAAGGAAAGTTAATTGAAAAAAGCAGGGAACTACATGACCTCTCCAATGAACTTGACGGACCATCTGCCATCACAAAAATGCTGGAATCGAAGTACACGAAATGACCTTACGCTACAAAAGATATTTCACTCCCGATACCATTAATGGACATATAATAATAACAGCGTTTACTCAATACTATTTCAATGGGTGCATTAAATGATAATTCCTGAACCGATCGAAAATGAAGTGAAGCTACTTGGGGGAACTGAAGGTATTGCATTGAGGATCGCAGATGATGACAAGATCGCCAGGCAAAGTGGCATCCATCATGCCCTATCATCCTCCATCCGCCTGAAGATACTCAACCTTGTGCTGGTGCAGCCCCTGTGCGTCTGCCTAATCAAGGATATCACTAATATGCCCGATTCAAAACTCTCCTACCATCTTTCAATTCTTGTGGACAATGGACTTATCCGCCGTGAGAAAAGTGGTAACTGGATAATCTATCACCCAACAGAAGAAGGCAGGAAATATAAGGTGGAACCTTAAAACAAAAACGCCTCTTTTTTATCTTGTTTCTTGCTATTTCTTATTTTTAAGATCTAAAAGAGATAGTTTAACTTAATTGAAAATAGATAGAACTTTATTAAAAAGAAGTTGAGATGGGCCTAACCGGATTTGAACCGGTGATCGCCCGGTTATGAGCCGGGCGCTCTAACCTGACTAAGCTATAGGCCCTCAGAAAAAGCAAGTAAAATACGCCGCCAACAGGGCTCGAACCTGTGACATTCTGATTAACAGTCAGACACTCTACCAACTGAGTTATAGCGGCACTTGATCGCGCTTCAACGCACGATTCCTCCTAATGCAGTTCTGGAATTTAAACCTTTTGTTCGAAGCGGCAAAAAGGCTGGCAACAAGCAGGAAAATCAGCAATTTTCAACAATTTCCATCCAAATTACCGCCTCAAAGTGGCCTTCAAAGCCCGCCGTACTCACCATAAATGTCAATAGGTTCTCCACAATTGCGGCACTTGTGCTCCGGAGTAATATTATACTCGCTTACATCGAAGAGTCCGCGCCCTATCAGCAATTCACCACAGGAAGGACAGAATGTGCTTTCATACTGGTGCCCGAATACGTTTCCAATGTAAACATACTTCAGGCCTTCATCCAACGCAATGCCGTGAGCCATCTCAAGCGTTTCCACCGGTGTAGGCGGCAGGTGCTTCATCTTATAATGAGGCTGGAAACGGGTAAAGTGTATAGGAGTGTTGGCACCCAGATTTTCATACACCCATGCAGATAGTTGCCGCAGCTCATCCTCTGAATCATTCAGCGTCGGGATGATAAGATTAATAACCTCCACATGCATTCCAAGTTCTCTTGCCAGTTTTGCGGACTCCAGCACAGGTGCAAGTTTGGCACCCACAGTTTCCTTGTAGAACTCTTCCGTAAAGGCTTTGATGTCCACCCTGAAAGCATCAAGGTAAGGAGAAATGTGTCGTAGTGCTTCCGGAGTTATGTAGCCGTTGGTCACATATACTGTCCCAAGTCCGGCCTCCTTTGCCAGCTTTGCAGAATCATAAGTGTACTCATACCAGATGGTCGGTTCGTTATAGGTCCAGGCAATGGAAGCGGACCCTGTGGCAATTGCCCTGTTTACTGCTTCCTCAGGAGTTATCTCCACGGATACGGCCTCGTCAAGCCTGACCTGGGAAATAGTCCAGTTCTGACAGTGCTTGCATCTGAAATTACATCCAATGGTACCCAGGGAATATGCCTTTGAACCTGGTTTAAAGTGGAACAGTGGTTTCTTCTCTATGGGATCAACTGCCTCACTGGAAACTGTGTTGTATATGAGAGAATAAAGAGTACCATCCCGATTCTCCCTTACGCCGCAGATACCACTTTTACCAGAAGATATCCTGCACCTGTGATTGCAAAGATTGCATCTCACTTTCCCCTCATCCAGCTTTTCATAGAACATTGCCTCTTTGAGCATTAGAATTCCCCAAGACAACATTATCACAAATACTTAAAAACCTTCTTAGATAGATGGAACTAGAGAAGATGAAAGTAAGTGGAATTAACAAGATTTGAAAAACAAGAATGAAATTAAGAAAAACGTAATAATTATCAAAAATAAAAATATAGAAAAAGAAGAAATGTTCCCCTTTACTATGGAAAGGGAAACGAAACAACGAATGAACGAAACGAAAGGATCAATAGTTCCTGGTTACCATGTAGTCTGCGATAGCAAGCAGAAGGTCCTTTGCTTCAGAGTCTTCAAGAATATCAAGCATCTTCTTACCATTTTCAAGGTAAGATGCAGAAAGTTCCTGTGCATAGCCAATAGAACCTGACTTTTCAAGTATGGCAACTGCCTCATCGATCTGTTCTGAAGTAGCAGTTCCGCCTTTTCCGAATATGTCAAGTTCAACGCCATTGTTTAGAGCGTGAATAGCGATAAGTGTCCTCTTACCTTCTATCAGGTCACTTCCACGGACCTTACCTAGTATCTCCTCTGGGGTCACCATGTCGATGACATCATCCTGTATCTGGAAACTGATACCCACAAGACGACCAAACTCATAAAGTGCATCTGCAACCTCATCGGAAGCTCCGCCAAGCAGAGCACCGACCTTTGCCACTGCACCATAGAGCACAGAAGTCTTCTTCTCCACCATCTCAAGATACTCTTCTTCTGAAACAGAATCACGAGTCTCGAAATCAATGTCCATCCACTGACCTTCACATATTTCAGTACAGGTCTTTGAAAGAAGAGCAACGCACTTCAGTATGCGTGCAGGATCCTTCTCCATAGATGAGATGATCTCAAAAGCTTTGGAATAGAGAGTATCTCCTGCAAGAATAGCACCCTCACTGCTCCACTTTACATGAACAGAAGGCATTCCACGCCTGATATCATCATTGTCCATTATATCGTCATGAACAAGGGTGAAATTGTGAACCAGTTCCACAGCCACTGCTGCCGGAATAACTGACATGGGATCTCCACCCACAGCTTCAGTTGCAAGCATAAGGACTGTAGGACGGAGGCGTTTACCACCTGCATCCGGTAAGTATCTTGATGCTTTGTAAAGCTCTTCAGGATGTGCGATCGGAAGAAGCTCCTCGATCCCTGTATCAACATGCACACTTCGCTTTTTTATTTCATCCATAAGATCCATACTAATCACGACCATGTTATAATTCAAATGATCATTCTTCAATATATAGTTCTTCACCATTTCTCAACAGGTGTACAGTATCGCCCAGAACGTATCCGGCATCTTCTGCCATCTCAATATAAGCACTGTGCATCTCGATAGTACCGTGAGCAGGGATAACGTGTTCCGGATTGATCAACCTCAGAAGTTCCCAGTGGTCCTCACGATAAGCGTGTCCTGAAACGTGCACGTTATCATAGATACGTCCACCCCTCATTCGGATCTTGGTTTCCAGTGCATAGCGGTTTGCCTGCGTCATTGGACTTGGGATCACGTTTGCAGAGAAGATGATACGGTCACCGGACTCAATTTCATAAGGAGTATCACCCTTTGCAACTCGTGAAAGAATAGCACCAGGTTCACCCTGATGACCAGTTACAATAGGCAGGTATTTTTCCTTCCCTTCTTTCATGATCTTCTTGAACGCCTTATCGATGTCCTTCCTCTTACCGTAGATCTCTACATTATCAGGGAAATCAATGTATCCCATGTTCTTTGCAGTTACTACATACTTGTCCATGGAACGACCCATTAATACAGGAATACGGCCCATCTCTTCAGCGAACTGGATGATCGAGTTAATACGGGATATATGGGAAGCAAATGTCGTTACGATCATTCCAACATCAGATTCCTCTGTACCAAGAAGTACATCACGGACCATGTCATGAGCGATCCTCTCAGAAGGTGTTTTTCCTGCACGTTTTGCATTGGTACTCTCTACCATCATGCAGATAACGCCTTCCTGTCCAAGTTCCCTGAGCCTGTCAAAGTCCGGCTGCTCACCCAGTGTAGGTGTACGGTCAAGCTTGAAATCACAAGCATAAAGTACAGCACCTGCTGGTGTGTGGACTGCTACGAATACAGCGTCGATTATACTGTGCTGAACACGTATCAGCTCAATGGATACATCATCATTGACCTGGTAGATACCACCTGCTTCAACAGGGATTATCCTGTTCTTTACACCGAACTTGCGTTCTGATTCGATCTGCTGCTTAACAAGAGCTACAGTGTACGGAGTACCGATGATCGGTGCAGTGTACCTGTGTGCAAGCTTTGAGATTGCACCAATGTGATCAAGGTGCCCGTGTGTACAAACGATAGCAGCGACGTTGCCGTTGACCTGCTTCATAATAGTATCATCAGGTATAGCACCCATCTCTATCAGTTCAAGAGAATGCATCTTATCAATTTCCACATCCTCATGGATCTGGACCCTATCCAATCTCAGACCCATATCTACGATAATGATGTCCTCGTCAACCCTTATAGCAGTCATGTTGCGGCCCATTTCATTATATCCGCCAACTGCTATTATTCCAATATCTGTCATATTTTCCTCCAATAAATTTCGGTTACTTTCAATACAAATTATTCCTTTGGTCCCTTGACCAAAAAATGAATGTGAATTTTTTAATGTTGATCGATCTTTTCCAGATACGATCTCATTTAGAGCTTGTTTATGCCAAAAACACGCTGTGTAATGTATTCCTTTGTCCAGCCTGTGACCACTGCCTTAGACTCAGTACGAAGCTCACTGACAGTTCCACATCCACAAAGGAACATTGCTACCCCCAGTTCATTGAGCATGGCTGACAAACTTTCCACTACTGCATCCTTTCCGATCAGTGCAGGTGCTACAAAAGGAAGTGCTGCACTTGCAGCGTATGCTCCCAGAGAGAGGGATTTTGCAATATCAAGACCTGTTCTGACACCACCAGTGGCTATCACAGGAAGGGAACTTCTGCATTCAAGCACACTGGAAACTGTAGGGATACCAAAATCCCAGTACAGATTGCCCAGATCCTCGAATATCTTATCACCGCTTTCTCTTGCCCGATAGACTTCTACACCGGACCAACTCGTCCCACCAACTCCGCCGACATCTATTGCACTGACCCCTGCAGTTTTAAGCAGTTCTGCGTCTTCCTTGGAGATGCCTGCTCCTGTTTCCTTTGCAATTATCGGGACCTTCAATGAACATACTTCTTCTATAGCCTCAAGCACACCGGTAGCATCCCTGTCACCTTCAGGCTGTATAGCCTCCTGAAGGAAATTGAGATGAACTGCCATTGCATCTGCATCCAGCATTTCCACAAGCCTTTCAATGGCTTCTATATCGTATTCCCTGAGCTGGGCTGCCCCGATATTCCCATAGACAAATGCATTCGGAGCTACATCACGCACAATACTGAACGAATCTTCTTGTTCAGGATCCTCTATGGCAGCCCTCTGACTGCCTACACCAATACCAACGCCCATTTCTTCAGCAGCTTCTGCAAGTGCTGCATTTACCGGCTTGGTATCCGGATGACCTCCGGTAATGGATGCTATCAAAAAAGGTGCCTTAAGCTCCCTTCCAAGGAATTCAGTGGAAAGATCGATCTCATCCATATTGATCTGAGGCAGTGCTCTGTGTACGAGCATCACATCATCGAATCCTGATGTGACATCCTTTGACTCTACCGGACGCTGCGCACAATGCTCAAGATGTTCTATCTTTCTCCTGGACGTACTCAAATTTATCAAACCTGTAAACGTATATTATGAATCTTTAATTGCAGTTCCGATATTCTCGCCATTAAGAAAACTCGAAACATTACCTGCAACTGTTGCATTGAATATATATGAAGTTATACTTGATGTTTTTCCAAGCTCCAGCATCTCAAGCACTTTCCCAAGCATGCCACCGGTCACATCCGTACCTGCCGAACCACCAATATATCTCTTCATATCTTCAAAATTGTCCGAAGTGATCACAGGAATAGTGTTGCCTTTATCGTCAAGGACACCATTTGCAGCACTTCCAACACCAATGCGGGAAGCACCAAGTGTCGTTGCAAGATAAGGTATTACCTGATCACCTGACACGATAGATACGCCTTTTTCAGTATCCATTACAACATCACCATGCAATACAGGTACAAGACCCTTTTCAAGCATCAAAAGAATGCTGCCCAGATACATCTCTGAGATCCTGCCACCCTTTGCAACAGTACAACCCATTGGGTGCACTGCGATCGCATTGACACCTTCTTCATCCAGAATATCCACGACGATCCTGTTCAAAGATTTCACAGCATTGTGGGTGACAACCGCACCTTCTGCATGGAACCTTTCGGTAAGGGCATACCTCTTCGCCTGAGGATGACCAAATGAACCGGCACCATGAACAATGATAAGTTTTTCTTCAAAACCTGAGATCTCACGCGCAATGCGGACTATCTCTTCTTCCCAGGCAAGACCATCCTCCGAATTCTTGTCGGTGATGACGCTCCCGCCAATTTTCAATATTGTGATATCGTTTGTTGAACTCACTGGGATTCCACCCTTACACCAATATCTGTTGCTTTTGTCACAACCACTTCCCCGCCTGCAGAAGCAATGGCAGCAGCTACCCCACTCACACATTCATGTGGAGCGATCGCCACCATACAACCACCGCCCCCTGCACCGGTAATCTTTGCACCATATGCACCACTGTTACGGGCAGCATATGTAAATGAACTTAATTCAGAACAGCCTACGCCAATTGCATCCAGAAGCCCTTGATTAATATTCATAAGCTTGCCGACGGAAATATAATCCTTTGCATTCACAAGCTCCTCACCCGTAGCTGACATCTTTCCGATGGATGACAGAACGGGACCTATAACATCAGGGAATTTCTCATTAAGCTCTGCAACGTTTGCTACAAGCTCCTTTGTCGAAGAGAAAATATTGGTATTACCGATAACAATAGCACAATCAATAAGATCAAGCCCTTTGCGTTGGGGGATCATGACAACTCCACCCATGGTGCATACATATGTATCCGTCTGACTTGCAGCACCCTGTATACTCTGCTCGACCTCATGTCCCATTCGTGCAATATCATCAAGCTCGAGGCCAGTGCCAAGCAAAGCATCCAATGCTTTTATTGTTGCTATAGTAACAGCAGCAGACGATCCAAGTCCGGAACCAACAGGTATCTCAGACTCGATGCTGATGCTTACACCTTCAAGAGAGGACATATTCTGGAAACGCTCTACAACAGCTGAAACATAAGGATGGGTTTTAAAATCAATATCTGTAGTACCGAGGCTTGAACTAATAGTAATGGAATCTGCAGGTGCAACACTTACACGTGTGCGTATATCCACTGCACAGCAGATAGCGGGTTCACCGTAAACTACGGCATGTTCACCGAAAAGATAGACTTTCCCCGGTGCGGAACATGTGATCATCTTAAAAAGCCCCTTTGTACAGAATATCATTCCACAATTATGCCAGCATATCCTACAACCATAGGATCGCCTGAAACCTCTCCGCTTGTGGCGTATTTGATCAATTTGACGCACTTTGCACCGTATTCCTTTGCAGCGCTCAACATTGCTGAGATCGGACCATATCCACAGGCCGAGATGTTCTCCTCAGATCTTCTGCGATAGAGTTCAGGTATATCCATATCCAGAATGGCTTCTATCAGGTAATGATCTACACGTTCAGCATGCTCTACAGGGACATAATGCGACATATCACTTGATGCGATGAAAACGACTTTCTTCCCAGACTCTTTGGCTGCACGTGCAACTTCCTGACCGACTTCCACAGCAGTTTCCTCATCCTGTAAACCCATACATATAGGAAGGATCTTGAAATCATTCCCGAACCTGTGCTGAAGGAAAGGTATCTGCACTTCTATGGAATGCTCGTACCTGTGGGCAATCTCATCCATATCGATAATGGAACCTGCAAGAAGCTTGCCAATATCCTTATCGGTTTCGATCTCCCCAAGTGGAGTCTTCCACGTATCCTGTGACATCGCCACAGGAGACCCATAACCCGTATGATTCGGTCCAAAAAATATGTACGTATCAGCTTTAGGTAAGCTCGCATAAACATTTGCTGCAACTGACCCTGAATAAATATATCCTGCATGAGGAACTACTGCCCCGATAACATCGCGAGGAGTTTCCTCAATGCCATTAAAACACTTGGAAACCTCTTTTTTAAGGGTCTTCGGACTTAACGGATAGAACTGGCCTGCAACAGTTGGTTGTCTCATACTATTGTCACCTCTTGCGCCCAAAAATAGAACATCTGCTGTATGAGCAATGATGCAACGAAAAAAATGAGAACAGGTCGTTTAAAGACCTGTTTCAAAATCGGTTAACTCGTAGTTGAAAGGAATGCCCCTTTCGTTTGCAACTTCCCTTGCAAGAAGCCAGTAAACAAGTGAAAGTGCTTTCCTACCCTTGTTGTTGGTTGGGATAACAAGATCGACATTGGATGTCATGTTGTTGGTATCACAAAATGCAACTACAGGAATACCCACGCTGACAGCTTCCTTAATTACCTGTGCATCTCCTGCAGGATCTGTCACAATAATTGCATCTGGCTCATAGAAGCCTTCCTGTACAGGGTTTGTAAGAGTACCTGGAATGAACCTTCCAACTCTTGAAACTGCGCCTACTGCCTTGGAGAACATTGTTGCAGGATACTGACCGTACTGACGTGCGGATACAACAAGTATTCTGGAAGGATCATATTTTGAAAGGAAATGTGCAATTGACCTGATTCTCTCATCTGTTGACTGGATATCAAGAACGTAAAGACCATCTGTCCTTACACGGTAGACGAACTTCATCATATTCTGGGTCTTCTGCTGTGTACCAATGTGTACGCCTGCTGCCAGATATTCATCTATAGGCACTAATGATGTTGATTCGGTTGCTTCCTGTGCTGCTGCGCTTTCTTCAGCATTAACTTCAATATTTTCTGTAGATTCCATAAAATTCACCTCAATTATTCGTAATTTCTCTTCACTGTAACTGGTATAACACCTTTCTCAAATTCCAATGTAGCGATGTGCAGCGAATCAGTACTATCAGTGTCGATCAATATTGGAGCTTCCATTGCTATCTGAAGTGATCTTGCACCAATGATCCTTGCACGCTCATACCTAGTAAACTTCTCTTTGCTCAACTGATCACCTTATAAAAAGTCCATCATTAGAAAGAACAATTTGAATGTATCAATAAGTGATATTATATATTAACAAATAACCATGAACCAAAAGCAGTTTTATTCATTTGTTAGTTTGGTCTGTTAAATATGAAATGGTATTCGGAATCCCTCCGAATATGGTTATATACAATCTCAGCTGCCTATCGGTTATCCCTATAAAGGGAATCATGGGACCGCTGAGATTTGAACTCAGGTACCGGCGTGGTTCGCACAGACTTGAAAGAAGAACCGTGTCCCGAACGCCGAAGGATGGTCCAGGCTACCCTACGGTCCCTTTCACTGATACGGAGCCATTATATCCACAAGGTTGACGTGTGCGAGGAACATACGCCTGCAACAGTATCTTGTGAAATTAAGATCATCAAGTACAACTGCAGGATCTTCTCCATCCTTCACACGCCTGGTATACTCTTCCCAGCTTCCTGCAATTACTTTTCCACATGTGAAACAGCGAACTGGAATCATTGTAACTACCTACCTTACCTGTAAGATTTCTGATATTTAGCGCGAGCGCCAGGTCCACCGAACTTCTTGGTCTCTTTCTGTCTGGAGTCGTTGACCAGAAGGTTCCTGTCGTATGCCATAAAAGCATCCCTTAGATCGGTGTCGTTGGTCCACTCAACAATACCTCTTGCGATAGCAGTCCTGATCGCATTTGCCTGGCCAATGATTCCGCCTCCACTTACCTTAACATCAATGTCAAGGCTGGAAACTGTATCTCCTGCCAGCATAAGAGGTTCGATTATCTTAAGTTTTGCAAATTCAGGTTCATAGATCTCAACAGGTTTCTTGTTGACCCTTGCCTTACCTGTACCTGCAGAAACTGTTGCACGTGCAATTGCAGTCTTGTTCTTACCTGATGAATTGACAACTTTAGTAGACATGAATAAATCTCCCTTAGAATTTTGATCCTAATTTGCGGCTAAGATCACCAATGGTCACATACTTGTTAGAACTCAAACGTGTCATGTTTGCTCCATCGACAGTTGTAAGTTCTGCTTCCTCGAACTCAGTAGGGATCCCTACATAGATCTTAAGGTTAGCCATTGCTTCCTTGCCCCTTGCGCGCTTGTATGGAAGCATTCCCCTGACAGTCCTCTTGAGGATCCTGTCTGGTCTCTTTGGGAAGTAAGGACCAAATTCACGTGTGCCCATATTCCTGATCTCATCATATTCTTCAAAGGTTGTTATCTTTGAACCGGAGATCACAGCATTCTCAGCATTTACAATTGCGATCTTCTCACCTGCAAGCAGTCTCTTTGCAACGTTACTTGCAAGTCTGCCCATAATTAAACCATTTGCATCGATTACCGTCATTTGAAACACCTCACTTCAAGATCCTGATACCAGAACCTGCTGGATTTTCTTCCAGAACCTGTTCAATGGTAATGCATTTTCCGCCTGCACTTGTGATCTTATCAACAGCAGTTGTGCTGAAACTCAATGCTGCAACAGTTACAGCATGTCCCAGTACACCGGCACCCAGTACCTTACCTGGAATCATAACCAGTTCGTTCTCTGCTGCACACCTGTTGATCTTACTCAGATTTACCTCAGCATAGTTCCTGTTAGGTTTCTCGAGCCTCTTTGCCATATCTTTCCAGATAGGTGCGTCGTTGTCACGTGCTGAGTCTTTTAGCACTGCGATTAACGATGGAATCCTTGGATTGGTTTTCCTTGAGATTTTAGCTTGTGTTTTTTTTCCCATAATGTCCCTCCGCAAGATTTTCTTACTCACGCATTTCTGCGTTCGAACATCTTTGAAGATGTATCAGTTAATAATTAACTGGAGTTGCACATAATTATATTAATAGTACATAAAGATTATGCGAAAATATGAATTTCATTGTTGATCAGAAATACCTGTTACTCTTTGATAGACTACATCAAAAAGGTCCCCGACATCACATCCCATTTCATGAGCCAATAGCAAAGCTGCTACTTCCGCATCAATAAGCCCTGCCAGAGAATCCTGTTTGATATTTATGCGCGAAGCAACATCCCTTTTGTCCAAATCACTATTTGTAATGAGAAGGTCCATTATCTTCTCAACATTGCCTTTTTCCCGAAAGAGATCTTCAGATGGTTTGAACCCGGCAGGAATATCCACTGCATCAGCATCCATGTTCAGCACAAGTTCACCATTTTCAAATTTCAGGATCGAAGACATGATAGCCTGATCCCTCACCTTTGATGCCTGTACAGGAGACATCCATTTAAAGTCAAAGGACAATGCAAATTCAAAATCCTTTATAGAAAGAGAAGATGCGGCATTCTTCTTGAAAGGGGAAGCCACTACGAGGCCAAATTCATCCATCATGCACCACGTCGAAGTTCGTCTATGATCGTATCTGCCACCCGACCACATTCCGTGCGTTCCTGCCCATCTATGTGGTTGACCCTCAAGGTAAGTACCTCTGACTCAAGAATAGCACGCACAAGATACACATCGCCCCTTAGAGGCACACGATTATATTTCCCATCAAGATAACTGTAGGAGAGTGTCATCCTGAAATCAATGATACCTTCAGGTTCGATAGTATCGATCACAGAATCTACGTTCTCGTAGTTAAGAGGAGCAAAATCCATGCTATTCATCGCGACCTCAACACCGATCTCTCTTTTCGCCTGAATACGATGGCCTTTCTTGGTGGCGGATTCTGTCACGAACATCCCAAATTTACCATCCATGCCTGCCATGACCTTCACAAAAAAAGGCAGGTCTGAATAGTAACGGTGCTTCTGCTCGAACTGGACCTCCCTGTGAGGGAATCGGTGGTATACGCGCTTTCTCATCATATGTGATCAATACTCCCATTTGATCCGAAAATAATACATGGGCATATTAACCCATGCATTGGTGACATATAAATTAAAGTGTCACAATTGTTGCATCAAGTATGCCATCAATTCCGCGGATCTCATCAAGGATCTTCTCTGAAACTTCAGTGTCCACATTAAGTGCCATTATAGTCCGTCCGCCAACGTCTACGCGTCCGACCTGCATACCGGAAATATTGATGCCATTATCACCAAGGACCATACAGCATGGACCAATAACATTCGGACGGTTGATGTGGTTTGAAACGATCATGAAACCTTTTGGAACCAGATCTACATGCTGACCATTGATCGTTATGATCTTTGGCTCACCTCCAACCACAGCACCGGTAACAGACCTGGAATTAGAATCCTGGAAAAGATTGATACTAATAGTAGAAGCATACTCATCAGATGTATCAGATTTGCTTTCCACAACTTCAACGTCCCTTAACTTTGCAAGAGCCGGTGCATTCACATAGTTCACAGCGGAACCCAATGCGACCTCAAGAACACCTTTTACAGCTGCAACTGTCACAGCCCTTGTATCCTTTTCAGATACCTCACCTTTGTAGGATATCTCGATCTTGTCATAATTTGCATCCAGAAGCTGTGCCACTGCACTTCCCAGAGTTTCAGCAAGACCGATATATGGAGCCAGTACAGCCATTACTTCCGGTTTGACAGCAGGAATATTAATAGTATTGCGAGCAGATCCGCCGTTTAGGACAGATATTACCTCTTCAGCAACAGAAACTGCAACATTAACCTGAGCCTCCTCAGTAGAAGCACCCAGATGAGGTGTCACGATCACATTGTCAAGACCAATGAAAGGACAGTCAAATGGTGGTTCACTAGTGAACACATCGATTGCAGCACCTGTGATCTTGCCTGCTTTAAGTGCATCAGCAAGAGCTTCTTCGTTAATAATACCACCACGAGCACAATTGATCACCCTTGCGGAGCTCTTCATCATATCGAACTGAGCTGTATCAAGGATATTACGTGTCTCTTTTGTAAGCGGCGTATGAACAGTAATAAAATCTGCCCTCTTTGCAATGTCATCAACAGTAGTAAGCTCGACACCCATAGCCTTTGCACGATCCTCTGTAATGAAAGGATCATATGCAAGAATATCCATCTCCATGCCCTGTGCACGTTTTGCAACTTCAGCACCAATGCGGCCAAGGCCTATAACTCCAAGTGTCTTGCCATTAACCTCGACACCCATGAAATTCTTGCGCTCCCATTTCTTTGCCTTAAGGGAAGCATTTGCCTGAGGGATGTTCCTGGCCATGGACATCATCATAGCAATAGTGTGTTCTGCTGCTGAAAGCATGTTACCTTCAGGTGCATTTACAACAATGATCCCTTTTTCAGTTGCAGCATCAATGTCAATATTATCTACACCAACGCCGGCCCTTCCGACGATCTTAAGGTTGTCTGCAGCTTCGATCACCCTTCTTGTTACCTGGGTACCGCTGCGGATCACAAGAGCGTCAAAATCAACGATCTTCTCTACAAGTTCATCTTCTGAAAGACCTGTTGAAACATCGACGTCAAAATGTTCCTGAAGTTTTGAAACTCCTTCCTCTGATAATGAATCACTTACCAATACTTTCATTTTTTGTATCTCCGGATATGATCAATGATCTGTGATATTAATTTAGACACTAATGACTGTTTATGCCTGTCCAATAATAGTGAACTGTGCCCTACATCTATCATAAAACACATCCTTCTAAATATAGCTAACTATCCTATAGAACAATTAAAATGAGATCATTGTAAGAACATTCCCCTTATTCAAAAATGATCATAAGAAAATAAGAATAAAGAAGGTTTAAAAGGACCAGAAGGCCCTTTATTTGATATACAGACCACAGCGACATGCACCGCGTGTCTCTACATCACGGCTTCGGGCAGCACATGGACAGATGATCTTCTTGTCCTTTTCAACATCCCCGGACCTCTTCTGGCAGAAACAGTAATATTCACCGAATTGGCGCTTGTTGTTGCAAATACCTTTTACAGCAGTGGTAATGACATCATAATCAGAGTTAAGTTTGTATCCAGTAGCCTCTGCATTTTTCTTAGATCTCTGATAGAATTCTTCTTCAAGTTCACCTTCAAATTTCATATTAGATCACTTCCTTTTATTAATTCAGTTTTAATATATTCAACTAGAGCTTCATTTAATAAATAGTCAGCTAGATTTCTTCAATGCAAGTTCTGCAAGTCGGATACCAAGTTCCCTGCAAGCTTTAATATCATCTTCGTAAGGCCTGTATTTAACCTGCAGGCCGGGTTCTATTATATCAAAACCGGATGCCTTTAACGTTTCCTCCACACCCTTTACCGCACCGCCACCCCAGCCATATGAACCAAATGCAACAGCACTTTTGTCTTTAGGACGAAGGCCCTTCATATATGTCAGGAAACCTGATACCGTAAAGAACATGGTACTATGCATAGTAGGAGATCCAAGAGCAATTACAGGAGAGAACATCAAATCCTTTAACATCATGCTCCAGTCATTCTTACGCAAATGGAAAAGCTTGGCTTCGACACCACCTTCCCGAACGCCCTCGACAATTTCCTTTGCCATTATCTCAGTACTATTCCACATAGTATCATAAATGACCAGTACTTTTGGAATGACTTCCCTTTTTGCCCAGCTCAGATAAGCATCAACGATACGCGAAGGGTCCTCCCTCCAGATCACGCCGTGCGATGGTGCGACCATATCAAATTCAAGACCAAGGTCCTTGACCTTCTCAGCATACTTTATGACCTTTGACCCAAATGGCATCAGGATATTAGCATAGTAAATAGCAGCATCCTCAATAGCACCGCCCTCAACTTCATCCTCGAATCTTACAGAGGTAGCAAGATGCTGTCCGAAAGCATCGTTAGAGAACAATATCTTATCTTCTTTCAGGTAGGTCTGCATACTATCCGGCCAATGCAACATAGGAGTTTCAATGAACATCAGGGTACGGGAGCCAATATCAAGCTCATAGCCAGTATCTACAACTTCAAAGTCCCAGTTCCTGCATCCACCTGCCTCATAATATTCATTCAAACCGACCTTGCCATGCTTTGTGCAGAAAAGCTTAGCATCCTTTGCAAGCTCCATGATCGCAGGCAGACCACTTGAATGATCCATCTCCACGTGATTGGAGACCACATAATCGATCTTAGAAGGATTAACGATCCTGCGTATCCTTTCGATCATTTCAGGAGCAAAATCTGCCTTCACAGTATCTATAAGTGTTATCTTTTCATCGACGACAAGATAAGCATTATAGGTACCACCTTTGGGAGTTGCATACCCATGGAAGTCACGCAGGTTCCAGTCAACGACCCCTACCCAGTAGATGCCTTTTGCGATCTCAAGATTTTCATCTTTCGGATCCATGAAATAACCTCTATAATACTTCAAAGATTATGTCTGCATCCTGAAACCGGTAATCGCACCAAGCAAACCGTCGATCAGGTCGTAATGGCCCCTTTCAACTGCCGCAAGCTTTTCAAAGAAATCACGTTGACCAGCATCCGAAGATACACTTGAAAGCATCAGGTAAAGGTCTTCGGTCTTTCGCTCAAGTCTCATGGCAGCCAGCATCACACCAACCTCACCAAGCTTCTCACCAGTGAACTCTGAAGCAAATGCTTCCTTGAAATCAGGCATATCAGACTCTTCATCAATTGAAAGGTCTTCACCTTTCAGGTAGCTTTGCAGATATTTAGCATGCTTCTTCTCTTCTTCTGCAAGGTAGAGGAACATATCTTTGGCAGCAGGATCTGTAGTAGCTTCTGCAAACTCCAGATAAAAATCCCTGCCCTGATCCTCAAAAGATATTCCCAGCTTCACTGCATCTTCAACGGAACCTATATTACCCACATTCGGGAATTCGTTTGCTACGTCCTGAATAATACCATCTCCTTTTATTTTATATTACCAAAGAAATAACAGGCATACTTTGACACCTGCGTTTGTTTCCCCATCAGTACAGAAATAAAGTTTCCCAAAAAATAAACGGCTTTCACGACTTAAAAACTTTTCTGAAAGCGGGAAGCAGCATAAAGATAAAGGCAGGAAGATAAATAAACCTACATTTACCCCCAAGAAGTCGTCTTTGTTAGAAACCTTTTTATTTGACTGTAAACATTAGGAATTGCATAACGATTAATATATTTTATAGCATCAATATCGTTCACTTTAGCTAAGAGGAAGTGTTATGGACAAAATAAAAATCGCAATCGCAGGAATCGGTAACTGCGCAAGTTCACTGATCCAGGGTCTTGAGTACTACAAAGAAAAAGCGGAAAAAGATGCGATAGGACTAATGCATTGGGATGTTGGCGGGTACAGACCTTTTGATATTGAAGTAGTAGCAGCATTCGACATTGATGAGAGAAAAGTTGGAGAAGATGTTGCAGATGCTATTTTTGCAGCTCCTAACTGCACAACAGTCTTTTGTCCCGATGTGCCAAAGACCGGCGTAAAGGTCACGATGGGAAACATCAAGGATGGTGTCTCCGAACACATGGTGAACTATGAAGATGAATACAGATTCATCCCATCCTCCGAAAAAGAATCCACAGACGAGGAGATAGTCTCCGTATTAAAGGAATCCGGCGCAGAGATCCTTTTGAATTTCCTTCCAGTTGGTTCTGAAATTGCAACTCGGTTCTATGCACAATGTGCACTGGATGCAGGTGTTGCTTTTATCAACAACATGCCAATATTCATTGCCAGTAATCCTGAATGGGCACAAAAGTTCGAAGAAAAAGGAATCCCGATCATAGGAGACGACATTAAAGCACAACTTGGAGCTACCATTACACACCGAACCCTTGCAGATCTTTTCAGGAAGAGAGGAGTTAAGGTTGAAAGAACATACCAACTTAACACAGGCGGTAACACAGACTTCCTCAACATGCTCAACAGGGACAGGCTTTCTTCCAAGAAGACATCAAAGACAGAAGCAGTGCAGTCAGTACTTGCCGAGAGACTGGAAGATCACAATATCCACGTCGGACCAAGTGACTATGTCCCATGGCAGCAAGACAACAAACTATGCTTCCTCAGAATGGAAGGTAAGCTTTTCGGCGATGTGCCAATGAACCTTGAACTCCGCCTTTCAGTGGAAGATTCACCCAATTCTGCAGGAGTTGTCATTGATGCAATCCGCTGCTGCAAGATAGCATTGAACAGAGGAACAGGTGGAATTCTTTACTCCCCAGCCTCATATTTCATGAAGCACCCACCAAAGCAGTTCACTGATGATGATGCATATCGCATGACAAACGAATTTATCGAAGGCACAAGGGAAAATTAAAACTCCCAATGCCCTCATCCCCTGCCAACCCGAAAACCCTTGTTTATGGGGTAGACTTCAGCGGATCAAAGACCGCATGTAAGAAGATATGGGTCAGCAGAGGAACAATACATAACGAAACACTTCACATCAACAGTTGTTGCCCGATCTCCAACCTGATGCATAATGACATCAGGAAAGAAAGGGACAACTGCCTTTCTTTTCTCCGAGAACTAATTTCAATCGAAACAGAGGCCATCTTCGGCCTTGACCTTTCACTGGGCTTCCCCCAAGCAATTATCAATGACCAAAGTTGGGAAAGCTCGATACTGAATTTTTCAAAAAGTTACAACTCCCCTGAAGACTTTCGTAACAAATGTCGTAATACCATGGGAAACAAAGAAGTCAAGCGTACAACCGAAATTCAGAAAAAAGCTCCATTTTGTGTTTACAACCTCAGGCTTTACAGGCAGACATATTACGGCATCAGATGCATAATAGAACCACTTGTAAAGAAAAAGGCTGCCTGCATAATACCAATGCAAGAACAAGTTGCTGGCAAGGCTTCAGTGATAGAGATATGCCCTGCATGTACACTCAAGAGAAATGGCATTTACATACATTACAAAGGAAAGAACAACAGGGAACTCGAAAACCGCCGAATCATACTATCCACCATAAAGACATGGAAAATAGAACTTGAAAAGGAAGTCATAAAAGCGGCTCTTGAGGACACGGAAGGTGATGCCCTGGATAGCATACTTGCAGCATATGCAGCTTATCATGCACTGCAAAAGATGGAAAGTAGCACACCTTTAGCAGAAGAGTATCTTTCAGAGGGGATGATCTACGACTAACAGACTTTTGAAAAGATACCAATGAAAATAGCTTCGCTTAGATCAGATAAATTAGATAAATAAAAAAGAGGAGGAAGATACCTCCAGAATGAACCAAACTAAGAACTTACTCTTTATCCAGACCCACAAGAGCATAGAGGTCTTCGGGTGTCTCAAGCAGTGTGATATTCTCCATCTGTGCGAGCTTTTCCGAATTGGACACATCCACTTCACGCATCTTAAGGGTCATCTTCTTTCCATTTGGTGCAACAGTATCCACAGTTCCTCTTTTCTGGTCAACTGCCAGAATATAGATCGGAGTATCACCCTTGGCAGTCTGAGCAACCACATTCGTCACCAGCGAGTCTGCAATACCATACACGATCTTGGCAACACTATTCGCAGTAGTCGGTGCGATGATAAGGGCATCATAATGACCTACCTGAAGAGGACCGGCAATAAATGGTGAGTTAGGACCTGCATCGGTCTTGAAGTTAGGAAAATCTCTCTGGATATCATCCCACATGCGATACCATTTCATTACGACCTCCCCCTCCTTTGAAAGGAAAACCATGAACTCGATATCAGTACGTTCTTTAATATCACGCATTACCTGATAGGTCTCAACGATCTGGTCACCTGAACCTGTAATCCCCCATGCTATACGTTTCATATTATAACCTCATGATCAATAGTTCTCAGCCTTTATCTCGAAATAGTCCTGTGGATGTGCACATGCAGGACATTCCTCAGGAGGTTCAGGACCTTCATGGATATATCCGCAATTTCGACATCTCCATGCAACAGTGCCATCTTTCCTGAAGACCATTTCGTGATCAATATTGGCAGCAAGTTTACGGTAGCGCTCCTCATGACCTTTCTCTGCAATAGCTATGTGCTTGAACACATCTGCGATTTCGAGGAAGCCTTCCTTTTCAGCCACTTCTGCGAACTCCGGATACATTGTTGAGTGTTCGTAGTTCTCACCTTGTGCAGCAGATTCAAGATTTGCTCTTGTGTCAGAGATCATACCTGCAGGATAGGAAGCAGTTATTTCCACCTCGCCACCTTCAAGGAACTTGAAGAGTCTTTTTGCATGCTCTTTCTCATTATCAGCAGTTTCAGAAAAGATAGCAGAGATCTGCTGATATCCTGCCTTTCTCGCAACTGATGCAAAGTAAGTATATCGATTCCTTGCCTGTGATTCACCTGCAAAGGCCTTCAACAGGTTCTTTTCGGTTTTACTACCTTTTAATTCCATATTGCACACCTCATTTCATCATAATTCAAACAAATAATTTATAAATATGTCTCAGAATCCCACAAGTGCTTCCTTCTTGATCTGTTCTTTAGGCACATTCATATTAAGTAGCAATTCTTCCGTTGCTTTCATCATCGCTGGCGGACCACAAACATAGAGAACACGGTCCATGAAATCAGGGATATAATCCATGATGATAGTATCACAAATTCGCCCCTTACAACCGGGCCAGTCGTCTTCTGCACGTGTCAGAGTATGCACGACTTTTAGGTTGGCATTTTTATTGTTCATTTCCTCCAGTTCGTCCCTGAATGCAATATCTTCAGCTTTTTTATTGCTACTCAGAATAATAATATCAGTATCCGATCTTGTATCATTGCAATACCTGCAGATACTGATCATCGGAGTAATACCAATACCGCCACTGATAAGGGCGATCTTTTCGAACTCACCTTCGAATGTGAACCTGCCATATGGACCGTTAATAACTACAACATCACCAACATTCATAGCATCAAGCTCATCAGAGAACTCATGCCCTGTTAGCTTCTTTGTGAATTCCAAGAAACCCTTTTCTGTCGGACTGCTTGATATTGTGAAAGGCTTGCGCTGGATCTGTCCATTTACAGGGATGCTGACAAAGAAATACTGTCCTGCTTTATAATCGAAACCTTCAGGTCTTTCGAGCCTGAAGCTTTTAACATCATGCGTCTGCTGTATGATTTCAGTAATAAGTGCTTCAAATTCCATTTATTTGTCCTCCACAGATGCCGTCTTTACCATCTGAGCGGTCTGGATAAGTTTGCGAACGGTCTTTCGCATACTTCTTAAGCCTTCATCATCTGATTCCACGCCCTCAGCACCTTTGTCCTGTGACCAGAAAGTGCCTCCAAGATTAGAACCAAAGGAACCACCAGATACAGGAAGCATCTCACTGATAATATAGAAGTTGTGGATGGCCTGCAAAGCCGGCTCCTGTCCGCCTACGCGATCACCACCATCAGCCATGCCTGCCCCAACCTTATTCATGAAAACCTTAGGATCACGGGCAACCACCGCACGGCATCTGTCCATCATAACTTTCGTCTGCCCGCTAAGAGTTCCCTGGTAAACAGGAGTGCCTATTATCCAGGCATCTGCCCACTCCATCTTATCATAGAGTTCAAGCATGTCGTCCTTATGGATGCAACCCTGTTTGGTTCGGACGCAATGGTCACAATGGATACAGAACTTCAGATCCTTTCCTTTTGCAGAGAAATATTCAATTTCCACATCATATTTCTCCTCAGCAAATTCCAAAGCCGCCCTGACCATGCGATCTGTTGCCTTCTTTCGAGGACTTCCGGATATTCCAAGCAGTTTTATTACATTACCAGGTATGTTAATTCCTCCAACGTTATTTTTTGATCCTATAGATACACGCCACTGCGATCAGGGATATTACGAGCAAAAGACCACCAAACCCAGGAGTTGGTTCAGATGGAATATCAGCTTCGCCATTGATAGAGCCATAGGCAATATTCATATCGATCACAGGGACATCATAAGTACCTTCACCAAATAATTCATCTACCATACCCTGCGGTGCAGAACGATATAATAACTTTGCTTCAACAAGTATCGGATCTACTGCATCTTCAGGCATCACGAAGGAATGGGTTTCAACTTCTGTTTCTTTCGGAAGGATCCTGTTATCTGAAACAATGGATTCGGCTTCCCATAACTTGTCAGTAAATTCCCCATCAGCATCTGCAAGAACAGTATGGTATATCACCGCGTCCTGGATAGCCCCTTCTGGATCGAGCTGTCCTGAACTGTACAGCTCCTTACCTTCAGCATCAGTAACAGAAACTTCCAGCCACATCTGCCTCACTTCAGTAATACCTGTTGGAAGCTTATGCCCTGCCCCTGAATTGGTAATTGAGACATCGACGTTGACATCTTCACCAGAGCTTGCTTCATCGGGCACGGAGATTTCAAGTATTGCAGCCTGCTGGAGTCTTTCCACAGCCGTTTCACCATATTGTCCATCGCTAAGTTCCCCCAGCATGAAGGAATTTGCTCCGACGATATCATGCAGGGAAATATGGTCCCTCTTTGGAGCACTGGATGCGGACCTTCCAGGATTTGCCTCAAATTGTGTAATTCCCGGGCTCATGTGACAGTCCTGGCATGTAACTTCGTCCTCAGCATATTGGCTGCTAGCCCATGATATATAAGTGTCATCAAGAGGAAGGCCATTGAAAGGACTGTTGACGTTGTGGCACATTCCACAATATTCAGCATTGGTGTAGAAGTCATTGAACTCGGACTCATGGGCAGCAGAAGGCGCATCATCATGCGGACCCCACTTTATTTCCCCAGGAGTTGAAACAAATGCACCGTCACCGACAGCTCCTTCGGGAACAGTATGACAGAAATCACACTGGACACCTTCTAACGCTACATCACTTGCCATGGAACCATCGATCGGAGGCACCTCACCACTCATCACACCGATCGGAGTATGGCAGCGTGAACAGAACTCATCAGTCTGCCCGCCGGTCTCTTCGCCTGCCATCTGCAGCTCTGCCTGATAAAGAGGATCGGTATAGGCATAGGCATGCATGCTCCCCTGCCACTGACTTCGTATTATGGCATGACAGTTGGCACATTTGGAATGACTGTCGAAGTCTTCCGAATCAAGTTCACCAAACCCAGTAGGTTCTGCTGCAGTAGCAGCACCTGCCATTAACAGGACGAACGATACGAAAAATAACAGGATAGAACAAGAGTGAATAGACCTTATACGAAATCCTCCTCGATATATGATAGATTATAATAAAAATATAAGTGAAAGAGGGACAATCTCTAAAAAAGAGGAACGCAGAAAAAAAAACATGCGATCCTTTATTGAATTGTTCCCTTTGACCCCACCAAAAAAGTGGAAGTATAGCTTATTTTAACAACTTCAATGCATCACGGCATGCTGCAATAGCAGGCGCCCCTGATGTGATAGAGATAACTTCCATTGTCTCCATGATCTCTTCTTTTGTTGCACCGTGTTTTAATGCGCTTTTCATCTGTGCCACAGTACATGATTCGCATTGTTTGGATGCTACAACAGCAAGAGCCATTAATATCTTCATTTTTGCCGGAAGGGCACCATCGGACAGGATCTTGTGATCACATCTTGTGTATTTCCTGACAAAATGAGGATCTATAGCATCCAACGTTTCAAGGATCTGAGGTGTAAAACCCATCTTTTCCCCGATACTTTCTATTACTTCCCTACTTTCGCTCATGTTTAGTTACTCCCTTTTGAATTAGAATATGATTATGAACCCAGTCATACACAGAATCCTTCATCAACCACATTGCCCAAGCAATAGTTGCACATGTTCCTTGGAAGACCATTGTGCAAGTGTTTGACATTAGGTGGCTTCCCAACAGAAACTGGGAGAATAAGTTCTTTTGAGTGATCCATACAAAGAGCTTTACCACATACGATACAAACAGCTACAGCATCAGTTTCTTTGCCTTCTTCCATACAGTCATAACATTTCGTCATCATGATCACCTCAATTGTTCTCTACCAGGGCATAATGGCATTTTGTGCACAATATCTTAAGCTGTGGGTCCACATCCTTTAGTTTACATGATTCACCCATGCACCTGAGCTTGACGTCAAACTCACCATCCCACAGAGGTATTTTTTCACGCTTAAGATGGTCCTTACAAACTCCTTCACCACATACAATGCAGATACCTACGGCATCAGTGTCTTTTCCGTTCTTTGCACATTCATAGCATTTCATTCGATCACCGGATTCTTTTTCGAAAAGGTGCTTTTTAATATTGTTCCAACGGCTATACTGCACAGGATATTTTTCCAAAAGGCAACAAAAATACAGAAAGGAACAATGATCTCAGAATATATTAACAGGAAACATTTTTACAGCTACCTGAAAATATACTTCATCAATACAATTCCCAAATGTATTGAAAGATAACCCCGGAAAGTCCCTGGAATCACATTAAATGGATTCGTCCTTACTCTTAAAAATACGTTAGATGAATATTTATGCATATCGGTATTTTCACAAAGGACTGCCAGAAAGCTATAGGCAAAAGAAAGGGCACGCTTGAAAAAGGCCTTCTTCCTAAAATATAAACAAATTACTATAAATTATATCTGATTTTGGGAAAACGTCGTACAAACAGATATTAAGCTTAGCATAAATAGTAACCAGACGTTCGGGATAAACCAATAAGGTTTTAATATATGCATGTAATCCTGAATAGCATTATTAAATTGGAGGATTTAAATGACATTCGGAATAGAATTCGTGCCAAATGATCCAGTGCTTAAGATCGCACACTACGCAAAGCTCGCAGAACAGCAGGGATTTGACAATGTGTGGATCACAGACCACTACAACAACCGTGATGTTTACTCAACACTGGCAGTTCTTGCCATGAACACAAACAGCATAAAGCTCGGTACCGGCGTTACAAACCCCTACACAAGGAATGCAGCAATCACAGCTTCCAGTATCGGTGCTATTAACGAGATATCCGGCGGACGTGCAATCTTAGGTCTCGGCCCTGGTGACAAGGCAACCTTCGACGCAATGGGAATCTCCTGGGATAAGCCATTAACAACCACAAAGGAGAACATTTCCGCACTTCGTTCATTCTTCGCAGGCGAAAAGGTCACAATGGACGGCGATATGGTCCAGTTCGGTGGCGCAAAGATGGCATTCAAGACCGGAGACGTACCTATCTACATGGGTGCACAGGGTCCAAAGATGCTCGAGCTCGCAGGAGAGGTCGCAGACGGTGTATTGATCAACGCATCACACCCAAAGGACTTTGAAGTAGCAGTCAAGCAGATCACCGCTGGTGCACAGAAAGCAGGCAGAGATCCAAAGGATGTAGACGTAGCAGCATATGCATGCTTCTCTATTGACAAGGATGCTGCAAAGGCAAAGAGCGCAGCAAAGATCGTTGTAGCTTTCATCGTTGCAGGTTCACCTGACATGGTCCTCGAACGCCACGGCATTGATGTCGCTTCAAAAGCAGACATCGGCGGAGCAATCGCAAAGGGCGACTTCGGAGCACTCATGGGTGACATGGTCACAAATGACATGATGGATGCATTCTCTATTTCTGGTACACCAGATGACTGTAAAGCAAGGATCAATGAATTGCTTGACATCGGCGTAACCCAGATCGTTGCAGGTTCACCAATCGGACCAAACAAAGAAAAAGCAATCAAACTCATCGGAAAGGAGATCATCGGAGGAAACTGATGGTCCATCCGAAAATAATGGACGTCATCGAGCATGACGTCTGTACCGCTTGTGGGGCATGCGTATCAGCATGTCCTGCCGGTGCAATAGTAATGGGAGAGAAAGCTGCAGAGATCCGGGATCCGGACAATCTTTCGCTTTACTCACATGGTGCTGCACCAAATGTATGTGAGGGTTGCCTTACATGCAGCAGGATCTGCCCGGTTGTAGACGGTTACTTCGAAGATGAATTTGCAAACGTTCGAAGCTTCCTCGCTGCAAAGAGCAACATTGCCGGTCAGGACGGTGGTGTTACTTCCGCTATTGCTCGGTCACTCCTAAGACAAGGTGAAATCGACTGTGTTGTCGGAATCACTAGAAACGAAAAATGGGAAACCGAACTTGAACTTTTCACTAGTGCAGATGATGTTGAAAAGGCAAAAGGTACCAAGTATACCTATGATTCAGTTCTTTCTATGCTCAGAGATCCATTCAATGAGTATGAAAAGATCGCTGTGATCGGTGTACCATGCCAGGCACACGGCGCCAGACTTATTTCAGAAAATGTCAATGACAAGATTGTTCTTATCGTAGGTTTACTTTGCATGGAAAGTTTCTATGGCGATGTAATGACAGATAAGATCATACCAGAGATCATGGGCGTAAAAGCTGAAGATGTTGTCAAGATGGATTTCGGCAAAGGTAAATTCTGGGCATACACCAAAGATGGTGAAGAGCACAGCGTTAAAATCGCAGAGGTTGCTCCACATGCAAGAAACCCATGCCACCACTGCAATGACTACACATCAGTCTTTGCTGACATCGCCGTCGGTTCAGTAGGAACCCCTGATGGCTGGAACTGCGTACTTCTCCGCACCGATGCAGGTGAGAAGTATTTCAAGATGGTCGAAAGTGAACTCGAGTTCATGGAAGATCCAAAGCCGGGAATAAGCCTCGTTGAAAAACTGGCAACAATGAAGCACAACAACAACTCTGAACACTACAAAGAAGTGTACGAGAAGTTCACATTCGAATGCGAAGGTGCTCCATTCCGCTGAAGTTACTTTAACATGAATATGAAAAGGGCATTTTACATTGGGCGCTTCCAGCCATTTCATCTTGGCCACTACTCTGTGATAACAAGCATCGCAGAAGAAGTTGATGAGCTGATAATAGGAATAGGAAGTGCCCAAAGGACCCACGAGGCGAACAATCCGTTCACTGCAGGTGAGCGAGTAATGATGATACGCCATGCCCTTGAAAATATTGATGTTCATTTCTATGCATTGCCTATTGACGACATACAGCAAAATCCAATATGGGTATCATACGTAACATCAAGAACCCCTCCTTTTGATACAGCTTATACTAACAACCCCCTTGTTATCGAACTTTTTGAAGAAGCAGGGATAACTGTAAAGCAACCGCCAATGTACCACAGGGAACAACACTCCGGTACAGAGATACGAAAACGCATGCTTGCAGATGAAGAATGGAGACACCTTGTCCCTGATGCCGTTGCAGATGTCATTGATGAGATCGATGGCGTAAGACGTCTAAAGCGAGTATCCGGAACCGACGGGTTCGATTATTGATGAAAAGAGATTTCTTTGATCAACAAAAGACATGTGGTGACACAATGCCACCATCATGATAAGTTTAATACTTTTTAAATTACTCAGACACAATGGAAGCTTCCTCTACCCAGAAACCAACACCTTTCTGATAACGTGTTATTCTTCCAAGATAGGTGAGCTCCTGACCTTTTATGAGATTCGATGCAGCTTCATTTTGATTTATATTGAAAGTTACGGCAGCATCTGAAAGAGAATCAGGACAATGCTGCACCTGTACAGTATAGGATTTACCATTATTGGTAACTGCATATATCGTCCCTGTCCACTGGACGAAGTTGCCCTTATATTCTTCATCGACAAGAGCTGCAATTTCATCCTGTGATGTTTCAGGATCACAGAAAACCACACCAAAATCATCGAATGATGTGCTGATAACATCAACACCGAGCTCTTCAGCCATTTCAGACACCCCCCCAGGACCTTCTTCTGAATCGGAACAACCCGACACCACCAGTACAGCCATTAAAAGTAAAATCATCCCCATCTTTGTAAATTTCATAAAAATACTCCTTTATAATACTTATAACTGGAATGATGGAAAAGTATATCAAATTATTTCTTAAAATCAAGGGTTATTTTACTACACTACGTCTTGTTTTGTACACATTTATGACAGACAAATATATCAGCTGACACCAACATGTAATTTATGATGATGGATGAATCTCAGCATTCATAAGACAAACTAAAAGAGACCACAAAATGACAACATCAAAAGAAAAAGCCCCTGTATTCTGTGAAAAATACTGCCCTGTTTGTAGATCTGCGAGAGCAGGAAATAGTATAGGTAAAGCAATTCAAAAAATTGAATTGAAGATCGTTGGAAAAAAAGGCTGCATATGGGGTAAAGCCAGAACGGAGTATTATGGAGTTACACCCGACAAGCCGATCCCAAAATAAAGCATTCCAATTTAAAAGATATCTTCGCTCCAGTCGAACGAACCCGGCTTGTATTGAGAGTAAACAAGAGTATCATCGCCTGAAAGAATACCGGAAATTATCGTTTCAACATCCTTGACAACATCATCAGCATTTCTGCCAGTGGTATCTACCTCATAGACCAGCTGACACCATTCCACAGATTCCACAAGGATCACATCAAGACCTTCAGCTTCAACATTCTCCTGCACTTTGGCATCAGAATAATTACGAGCCTCCAGACGTTTCTTAAGTTCGGAAGGAGCAGTTCGCAACACTATCACGATGTCAGCAATGTAGTGTGACATGTGGCTGTCAAGTATGGTTACAGCTTCATCATCACCCACAAGTTCACATACACGAGAGAGCACTCTGTCCATATCAGCTACAACAGTATCCCGTGCCTCGTCGACCTCACTGTAAAGATGTTCATTCTTGATAAGGTCGTTCATGTGTATAACACGATATCCACGACCCTCAAGTATCCTGCAAACAGAAGTTTTACCTGTGCCAGGAGTTCCAGTAAGTCCGATGATCATGCATATTCACATGCTGCCAATGGACATTAATCCTTCGTCCCCATACCTGCAATTTTCAGGAAATTTTCAATGAGTTTTAAACCTTCAGGTGTCAGGACTGACTCCGGATGAAACTGGACGCCATAGATCGGATATTCTTTATGCCTAATTCCCATGATCAGACCATTCTCATCCTGTGCAGTTATTTCCAGATCTTCTGCCAGCCTTTCAACTGAAAGAGAGTGATACCTGCCTGCATAGAATGAGGTAGGGACTCCATCGAACAGAGATGAAGTGTCATGTATTACTATTGAAGCCTTGCCATGCACCGGACCACCCTTCGAATGACCTACCGATCCACCAAAAGCAGTGTTTATAGACTGATGACCAAAACAAACCCCAAGTATAGGGATCCTAGCACCAAATTCATGGATGATCTCAATGCAACTTCCGACATCACGACTGTTTTCAGGATTTCCAGGACCTGGAGATATGACTATTGCATCAGGAGATATTTTCCGAACCTCATCTACAGAGATAGTATTTGGAACGACCAGAGTATCAGATTCGAACATGGAAACATAGTCCACAAGATTCCATACAAACGAATCCCGGTTGTTAATGAAAAGTATTTTCATCGTTTACCCCCTATGGCAGCGATCATGGCAGCCATCTTGCGTTCTGTTTCCTCATATTCATAAGTCGGATCGGAATCTGCAACGATGCCGGCCCCTGCCTGTACATTGGCAACACCATCCTTGATAATTACTGTCCTTATGACAATGGCCGTATCCACATCACCGTTCCACGAGTAATATCCAACTCCACCCCCATAGATCCCACGTGCTGATGGCTCGAACTCATCGATGATCTCCATTGCCCTTATTTTAGGAGCACCTGAAAGAGTTCCTGCAGGAAAGATAGCTCGTGTAGCATCGAACTGGTCACATTCGGGTCGAAGTTCTCCGCAAACAGTACTCTCTATGTGCTGCACGTGAGAATATTTCACAACGCTCATGAAATCACTGACCTCCACCGAACCGGACTTTGAGACCATACGTACATCATTCCTACCAAGATCCACAAGCATAACGTGCTCAGCACGCTCTTTCTTATCGGACATCATCTTAGCAGCAAATTCATCATCCTCAGCTTCATCTTTACCCCGAAGGCATGTTCCTGCGATAGGATTTGTTATTACCTTGCGCTCATGAACTGTCATAAGAGTCTCTGGACTAGCACCCACAATGTCAAGGTCGCGGAAACTGAACAGGTACATATACGGACTGGGATTGATATCCCTGAGGGTACGATATAACTCCAGAGGAGTTTGTTCTATTTCCATCGAATAGCGTCTGGAAAGTACCACCTGGAAGATATCCCCATCCAGAATATGCTGCTTTGCTGCACGTACTGCATTTTCAAATGAATCCTGATCCATATTGCAGACAGCTTCTGATGAGCCAGACACCGCCGGCACTTCGCCAAGCCGGACAGCGGCTGCATCGCGAAGACACTGGCACATACGTTCAGCTTCATTCAGCGCATCATCATACAATTTACCGGGATCGCAATCCAAACCTGCAAATGGCGTCACCACCATGTAAGTCTCATCGGTCAGGTGATCAAAGACAAATGTCCGAGTAGTAAGAATGAACTGCATATCAGGAACATCTGATTGATGACTCCTGCCAATATCTAACCAGCAGTCGTAGATCATGTCATAACCATTGTAACCGATGGCACCCCCAAGAAAGGTCTGTCTGTCAAACCTTTTCTCATTTAGAAGAACAGTTCCATCGGCTGTAGGGAATACTGTACGGAGTGCATCCACCACATCCGAGCCATCCATTATATCGGCCATCAGAATGGAACCGTCATCCACAATGTTCTCAAATTCAAGATCCAGCTTTGAACGAATAGCATCGATCAGTACAGAATCTACCCCGTATTCAAGAGTAAGCTTGCGTCTACTTATCTTAACAACAACATCAGGATAAGCACCAACAAAGGAAAAACGTGCATGCTTTTTTTCTTTTTCCACCGATTCAAGCATGTAAGAATAATTTTCAGCCTGGAAAGTTGTATATAACTGCAAAGGAGTACAATCCGACCTTACTTTAGCCATCAGCTGTACAAGTGCAGGTTTCTCTGAAATATTCACAAGCTTTGTGAACTCATCTTTTGTAAGATCGAACGATATCATCTTGCACACCTAACCTCTTTTACAAAACGCCTCATCTTTTCAGCATCCTTTATCCCATCGGTTTCAACACCTGAAGCTGTATCCACAGCAAAGGGAGAGACCTGCTTTACACACTCTGCAACATTCTCGGCATTCAAGCCACCTGCCAATACCACAGGTAGATCCACAAGTTCCACGACCTGCCTGCTTATAGAAAGATCATGGACCTGACCTGTACCACCGACCTTACCGGAAACATAAGAATCCAGCAGAATGCCATCGATAAGATCTTCAGATGAAAGCAAATTGATCTCACTTACAAGTTCATTCACCAGCACATTACTTTCCGAAGGAACATGGAAGGTGCGAATTATATTAACATCTGTATTATCACGAACATATCCCAGATCATCAATACCAAGAGCATTGTGTATCTGAACCACATCAGGTCCTATGGAATTAATCATATCAATAGCCTCTGTGGCAGACTTTGGCATGATAACCAATACTGAATCCACAAAAAAAGGCACCTGAGAAACAAGTTCTTCTGCCTTTTTGAGATCGATCTTCCTTGGCGTTTCAACAGGAACATCGGTTATGAAACCAACAGCATCTGCACCTGAACTTACTGCGAGATCGACGTCTTCAACAGACTTCATGCCGCATACTTTGACACGTGTTGAGTGATTCATTTTCCACCTTTTCGCCGGATGTGAATTCGATGAACTCCTTCAATTTATCTAATGCTTTGCCACTATCAATTGCCTCTTCTGCAATCGGGATGGCTTCCTTTATGGAATCAGCCATACCTGCAACGTAGATCGCAGCTGCAGCATTGACGACGACAATATCACGTTTCGGACCTTTTTCACCATTGAAGATGTAAAGAATATCCCGGGCATTCTCTTCCGGAGTACCACCTACAATATCAGTAGCTTTAGCCCTCGGGATCCCCAGGTCCTCAGGAGTTATTGTATATGTTGAGATTGCGCCGTCCTTGAGCTCAACGACGTATGTTTCGGAAATTGTACTGACCTCATCCATTCCATCGCCGTGAAGTACTAGTATATGCTCCTTACCAAGCTTGCAGAGAACTTCTGCCATAAGCCTGCACAGGTTCTTGTCGAAGACACCTATGACCTGTGACTTTGCACCCGCAGGATTTGTCAGAGGACCGAGAATATTGAACATAGTCCTTACCCCAAGCTCTTTCCGTGGTCCCACTACCCTCTTCATTGCAGGATGGAACTTCGGGGCGAGCATAAAGCCAATTCCAATGTCCTCAATCGATTTTTTGACCTGATCGGGTTCAAGGTCTATCTTTATCCCGAGCTCCCTAAGGACATCCGCACTTCCTGAGAGGGATGTGAAGGAAAAGTTACCGTGTTTTGCCACAGTAACCCCTGCAGCTGCTGCAACAATAGCAGCTGTTGTTGAAATATTGATAGTGTTGTGGCGGTCACCACCTGTACCAACTATATCCACAAGAGTACCTGATACATCAGGAGATATCAGATTAGCCTCTTTCAGCATGGCCTTTACAAATCCTGCGACCTCTTCCGGAGTCTCGCCTTTCATCTTCATACCCATTACAAATGCACCGATCTGCGCGTCTGTAGCATTTTCGAGTATCTGCTCCATGGCTGCTTCTGCCTCGGCCATTGTCAGATCATAACCATCAATTAATTTTTGGAGACAACGTTTCATCATGACACCTTCTTGCATTAATGTATAATTGTGTACAATAATGTATAACAAATGTCTTTGTATATAAACTTTATTCAGTTCGCAGAAAGGAAAAAAGAGATAGAGAATACAATGCAGATCAAGCCACATCCACATAATACAGATGCTGATGAAACTGATAATGTAAATACATCAGCAGGAAACAAAAGAAGAAGTTAATGCAAAAGGAGGATAGATATGATCTGAAGAGAAAAAAAGAAAAAGGAAAAGAAAAGTAAAGTAAAAGTCAAATGCGGATCAGAGCCCTTCAGGACCTAATCCAAGCATTTCATAGATACGAGGCATATCCAGACGTTCTCGCATAACATCAGCAAGTTCGTCATAAGGATCCTGCTCAGGAATGTCCTCATCTTCAAAGACCAGACCCTTCTTTTCAGCCAGATATCTTATAAGAGCATGCCTGACATTCTGGTTCTCAAATAATCCATGAAGATATGTGCCGATCACAAGACCACTTTCATCAGCGCAACCATCATCTCCGAAAACCGGTCTATTTGATGTTGACATGCCCATATGGATCTCATATCCCTTTACAACCTCACCATTTATGCATCCTAGAATAGGACCACATTCGTTAATGGTTTTCGTTACCTGAACTGTTCGTTTCTCATATGCATCGAACACAGTATCAATGTCGAGCAGGCCAAGACCTTCAAAGCGAGCAGATTCGCCGCCTTCAATGCCGGAATCAACAATTGAATTTCCAAGCATCTGGTAACCGCCACAGATACCAAGTATCGGGACCTTACCATTAAAGGATCTTATTTTTCCAGCCATTCCACTTTCCATTAGATCGTGCAGGTCACTGGTAGTGTTCTTAGTACCAGGGATTATAATCGCATCAGGAGTACCAAGATCATCATCAAGATCCACATATCTCACCTTTGCCATACGTTCCAGAGGCTCGAAATCCGTGAAATTGGAGATCCTGGGAAGGCGTATGACCGCAATATCAACATCATGAACTCCGGCATCGTCAGAGGACTTATCACCAATGGATACGGAATCCTCAGAAGGAATACGCAGCTTGAAATGTGGAAGAACCCCAAGAACAGGGATACCTGTGCGCTCTTCAAGCTCAGTAAGACCGGACTCCAGTATTGTAGGATCGCCTCTGAACTTGTTTATGATAAAACCGCAGACATTCTTACGTACATCCTCAGGCAGGAGCTCAATAGTACCATAAATACTTGCAAAAACACCACCTCTTTCGATATCCCCTACCAGAATGATAGGCGCATCGGTCAGTCTTGCAGTACCGATATTGACAATATCGCGCTCATAGAGATTGATCTCAGCAGCGCCGCCGGCGCCTTCCATAACAATGATATCGTACTCATCTGCGAGCCTTTGAAGTGCACCTCTGAGAACATCATGAGTTTCCTCTATGGAGTCATAGTATGAGCCTGCACTTTTGTCAGCATAGGGCTCCCCCAGGAGTATTACCTGTGAAACACGATCCCCTTTGGGCTTAAGCAGTACAGGATTCATGTCTGCAGTCGGCTCAATGCCTGCTGCCATCGCCTGTATTGCCTGAGCGATGCCGATCTCTTTCCCGTCCTGTGTGATCCATGAGTTAAGACTCATGTTCTGTGCTTTGAAAGGAGCAACCTTATGGTTAGCTGAAAGTATGCGACAAAGACCGGTCACAACTGCACTCTTGCCAACATGAGATGCTGTTCCCAATATTAACAGATGTTTTTTAGTATTCATTCACAACAACCTTTTATGTGACAACGTTTATTATGCTATATCTAATTAACTCCAATTTACTTTAGTTAGGTGAAAAATGTCAGATCTATTGCACATAAGCGGAGGGCCAACAAAGCCAGAGGTCATTGCGATATCACTATCAAAAATGGACCTGAAAGACGGGATCACATTCTATGATGTAGGATGTGGAACAGGTGCTGTTTCTATTGAAGCATCGAAAATAGCACGTGGCCTTAAGGTCGTTGCCATCGATGCAAGAGAAAAAGCAATCGATGTTGCAAGACAGAACTTCAGGAACTTCGGCGTTGAGGATGTTACACTAATTAGTGGTGAATCTTCCGAATCTATTGATGAGAACGCTGAGATAGGATCCATTGACTGTGCGTTTGTAGGCGGGACAAAGAACATATCCAAGGTACTGGATGTGCTCTATAAGAAAAAGGCAAGAAATATTGTTGTTAACGCGGTAAGGATCGAAACCGTGGTCAGTGTGATGAATAAGATGAAAGAACTGGGAATATACTCAGAGGTCATCCACGTCACCATTACCAGGGGTTATGAACTTACAGGCGAAACAATGTTCAAACCCGAGAACCCGGTCTATATTGTAGTAGGTAAACTGCAGAGTGAATGAAAAAGGAACTGACGCCTTTAATGATACATAATCGATAATATTTATAATACAGTGGAGATAGAAAAATGTTGATAGGAGTAGGACTTGGCCCAGGTGACCCGGAACTTCTTACACTTAAAGCTGTGGAAATTCTCAAGAGCAGCGATAAGGTGTATGTACCTGGAGATATGGCAGCAAAACTTGTAGAACCATATGCGACACCAGTGATTCTGGATTTCCCAATGTTAAGGGACTATGATGTTCTGAACGAAGTATGGAAGAAGAATGCTGACCTTATTGCAGATGAATCAAGAAACGGAACTGTCGCTTTCGGTCTTATAGGAGATCCAAATTTCTTTTCCACGTTCACACACCTGAAGCGTGTCATGAACAAGCATTACCCTGACGTTGAAACTTCAACAGTACCGGGAATAAGTTCAATAACATCCTTTGCTGCAAGAGCTGATGCAGAAGTTGATAGCTCCTTTGAGGTCAGCGATGGATCTGAAAAGAAGCACAAGATCAGACTCAAGGCAGTCCATCCAAAAGAGATCATGGATGACTTTAGAAAGGAAGGATATAACGAATTTGTCTTTGCAGAGAGACTATTCTCTGACAGAGAAGTTATTATCAAGAACTCAGAAGAGATCCCTGAAAAAGGAAACTACTTCAGCATCGTGTATGCGAAAAAGGACTAAAGAGGCCATCTTAAATGACAGATAACGTAATTACTTTTGTGGGTGCCGGACCGGGAAACCCAAAACTTATCACACTTCTTGGACGCGAGAAACTGGAAGAAGCAGATCTTGTTGTCTACGCAGGTTCACTTGTGAACCCTGAAGTCGTCAACTACTGTAAGGGAGAGAA
This sequence comes from Methanococcoides orientis, assembly GCF_021184045.1. Taxonomy (NCBI): domain Archaea; kingdom Methanobacteriati; phylum Methanobacteriota; class Methanomicrobia; order Methanosarcinales; family Methanosarcinaceae; genus Methanococcoides; species Methanococcoides orientis. The sequence goes on along the minus strand of NZ_CP073710.1, from coordinate 107,408 downwards.
GGTAGATAGTTATGGCCTGACCCTTGACGAGATCACAAAGAAAATGGCAGATGCCATTAAGGAAGGAAAGAAGGTCGTACGCCTGCACAGCGGAGATCCATCCCTCTACGGTAACGTCGTTGAGCAGATGGAAGAGCTGAAGAAGTACGATATTACAGTAGAGCGTGTACCAGGAGTCTCTTCTGTTTTCGCAACCGCTGCAGCACTTGGCACCCAGCTTACACTCAATGGTGTTTCCGACACCCTCATCATCACACGCCCTGCAGGAAAGACACTGGAAGAAGATGATCTGAAAGGTCTCTCAAAACACAATACAACAATGGCAGTCTTCCTCGGCACCCAAAAGATCGAAGAGATCATGGAAAAGGTAGAGTATTCAGACGATACCCCGGTAGCTGTTGTATTCCACGCATCCTGGCCTGACCAGAAGATTATTTATGGCACAGTAGCGGACATTGCACAGAAGGTAAAGGATGAAGGCATCATACGTTCCGCAATGATCCTTATCGGCGGTGTAGTAGACCCTGTCGATTACAGGAGGTCACACTTATACGGAGTAGCACAAAAACCGCTGTAATAACATTTGAACGTAACCTCGATGTGGCCAACAAACTTGCAGACCACATCGATGCAGATGTTATTATTTACAAAAAGGGGATCTTTGAGGAGATCTTCAAAGACTACCAGGCATTGGTTGCAGTCTTTGCAACAGGGATAGTCGTGCGTGAGATCGCACCACTGGTAGTCGATAAATGGGAAGACCCCGCCGTAGTGGTGGTCGATTCCAATCTGAACTTCGCCATATCACTGCTCGGAGGACATCATGGTGCAAATGAGCTTGTACGCAAAATATCCGAGATGGGCGTAGTTCCCGTTATAACTACAGCTACTGAAGTACACAATCGCAACTCTGTAGAAGGTATTGCAGCAAAGCTGGGATACGACATCGTTAACAAGGAATCCACGAGGGACGTTAACTGTGCTCTGCTTGATCAGGACGTGGAAGTCCTGGAGATAAAGGGGCCAAAGATAGTTATCGTGGAAAATGATGTTTCGGTGTTGAAAAAAGATAAGGCGGACCAGTAATGTACTTTGGAATAGGTGCTCGCAGAGGCGTATCATCCGAAGAGGTCATCGATGCTGTAAAGCATGCTTTGAATGAGGTCGGAAGGGATGAAAGTGAAATAAAGATGTTCGCATCATCCACCCTAAAGGAGAACGAGACCGGCCTTATAGAAGCGATAGATAAAATGGGATTTGAGATAAAGTTCCTGCCTGATGACGTCCTGAACGCTTTTGAAGTGCCATCCGACTCACAGGCAAGCCGATTTGGCCTCAAAGGTGTTGCTGAGCCGGCAGCATTAGCATTATCTGATAATAAGAAATTGATACTGGAAAAAAAAGTATATGGAAGGATCACAATTGCAATCGCAGAATGAAAATGAAAATGGTAAATTATTTATTATCGGCATTGGACCTGGCTCTGTTGAACAGCTTACTGTACGTGCCAGAGACGTTATACTGAATTCAGATTATATTGTCGGCAACGGCACCTATCTTGATCAGATGGAAAGTCTCCTGGGCGAACAGGAGATCATCCGCAGTGCAATGGGTAAAGAAGTAGACCGTGCTAAAAAGGCAGTAAACCTTGCTAAAGAGAACAAGGTCGTTTCCATGATAAGCGGTGGAGATGCAAATGTCTATGGTATGGCAGGTCTTGTTCTTGAAGTTGCAGAGCACGAAGATCTTGATGTCGATGTAGAAGTGCTTCCCGGAGTTACTGCCATCACTGCCGGTGCAAGTGTACTCGGTGCACCTATTGTAAATGACTTTTCAGTTATCAGTCTTAGTGACCTCCTTACACCATGGGAAGTAATTGAGAAGCGCCTGGATGCAGCAGCATCTGCTGATTTTGTGATATCACTATACAACCCAAAGAGCAGGCAGCGCCATTCCAATTTCTCAAGGGCTATTGAGATCATAAAGAAGCACAAGGACGGATCAGTGCCAGTAGGACTTGTCAAGAATGCACTTCGTGGAGAGAGCCAGGACTACATTGTCACAACCCTTGAAGATGTGCTTGACTATAATGACTGGGTAGACATGAGCACAATGATCATTGTCTGTAATGCTGACTCTCGCATCTGGAAGAGTGAGAAAGGCGAGAAGATAATCACACCCAGGGGGTATCAGAGGAAATATGACTACTGAAAACAAAAATAAGGACATCCCGGAACTTGAAGATCTGGTAGAGATGACAGTTAACATCGATCAGGAGCTTATTAAAGATTGTTCTGACTCGGGTGCTCGCACAGATGAAGCTAAGACCATCTACATGACAAGTCGTCGCATTGCTCACGACCTTATAGTTAAGGGAGAAAAGGAAACCCCAGAAGAACGTGTAACTCAACGTTGTGTGATCTCCACAGGAGATCCATCAGTTGCAGATATTATGTCCTACACCAACAATCCTGTAGATGCGGGAGTTGAAGCTATTAAAAATGGCGCTCCAATTTTCGTAGATATCAACATGGTCAAAGCTGGAATTACAAAGAAAGGACATGACTGTGAAGTAATCTGTGTCCTTGATGAAGACCAGAATGCAGAAGTTGCCAAGAAATATGGCATCACAAGAACTGCTGCAGGATTCCTATTAGCAAGGGACAGGCTTGAAGGTTCTATTGTGGCTATCGGAAATGCACCATCTGCAGCACTTGCAGTGTGCAGGATGATAGAGCACGGCATCAAACCGGCACTTATAGTCGGAACCCCTGTTGGGTTCGTCAACGCAGCAGAATCCAAGGAAGAAGTAAGGAAGATGGACGTTCCATCTATCACCTGCATTGGAACACGTGGCGGAACACCAATGGCTGTTGCCTGTGTCAACGAGCTTGTTGCCATTGCAAAAGAAAAGGACGAGTGTTGATACCATACACCGATCTTTTCTTCAATCTTTTTTTATTCCTATTATTACCATTAGGCTTCATCTGTTATGATCGTAGCAATAACTCCCCATATAGAGAGATTATAGTCTTAACAGGACATTGGTATAAAGCATCCACAGACCAACAAATATCAATACTATACCTGCACCTTTTTTGAGATACGAGTCATACTTCGCGATGCTGCTAAGAGCTGATGAAGAAATATTCGCAGAATATGCTATCACAAGCATTGGGATACCTACCCCCATTGAGTAAATGAAAAGCAGGAAAGCACCATAGGCAATGTCGCCTTCAATAGCCACCAATGTAAGAATGGATGCTAATATCGGACCTACACAGGGTATCCATATGATGCCGAGCGACATTCCAAAAAGTAAACCCCCAAGAAGACCTTTTTCTTGTACACCAATTCCAGAAAAGCTACCAGATATGTTGAAGGTACCAAGATCAAAGAGTAGTGTGACTCCAAAAAGTATGATAATAAGACCTGCAAATAAGCTAAGATATGGAAGATATTGCTGGAACAACGAACCAAATGCAGATGTTACAACCCCCATAACGGTAAAAGATATTGTAAGACCGAGCACTATTGCAAAGGGCCTTAAAGGTCCTTTAGAGGTCGAATAAGCAAATATTGCGGGCAGGAGTGGAAGGACACAGGGAGAAAATATACTGATCAACCCTGCCATAAATGCCGCTAGCGGTGTCACCCCTCCAAATTCCATTTTCAATCACCCAATACCAATATAAAATCTATTCAAAGAAATATTAACCCTCGGAAATATCTTCCCTGTATTCGATCGCATGATCGAGGATCGTTTCAAAAGTACCCTTATCCATATAACCGATAATTCTGGCTTTATTACGATCCATTTCTTTTACACCACCATACCTCATGAATACATAATTTCCATCTTCAATGTCAACGATCACAGTTGTATCAGGTATTGAATATACATTGAATTTGGCGCCAAGCCCTGGAGTGAGCTCAGTGTCAATATACATAACTGTTGCACGCCCTTCATAGTCTCTTGCAAGCCCATCGATGACCGGATCCAATTGTCTGCATGGGGGACACCAATCAGCACCTGCTTTGATTAGAACAGGACCATTTTCAAGTGCATCATCTATTTGCTGCTGATCTGTAACAAGGATAGCTGCCCTTTCACCCGATTCCAATGATCCGGCATCATCTACAGGAGGTAACTCTGCAACACACCCTGCAACAAGGACCACGCCCAAGATCAATCCAAGAAGATATATTTTGGACTTCATACCATCACCAGTTAAAACTATGACATAATCTTATTTAAGGAATCATTATATCGGTACATGAATAAAAGTAGCATTGTTTTAATTTAAAGGTTTTGCACGATTTAGACACAATGTGACAAAACCGATGTTGAAAAAAAATGGAAAAATAATAGAACATGCCAAATTATTAGTTATTGTTAATGACAGCCCACTTCAGGAGAACCCCTTCATCCATCTTTTCCATACTCTTAAGTTCCAGCGATAGGATATCAGATTCTGCAAAACCAGTACCATCAACAAGAGTTGGAGCACTGGCACCACCTATCAACAGATTGCCTACGAATGAATATACTTCATCTACAAGACCGTTTGAAAGCATAGCCCAGTTAAGAGTTGCTCCGCCCTCTAACATAAGGCGCTTTATACCCATGTAATTCAGTTCTTTCATTAATGCAGACAGATCAACCTTCTCATCCCCTGTTCTTATGACCAATGCTTTCTGCTGAAGTACCTCAACCTTATTAACAGGTGCTGAACCTGAAACTGCAATTATACGTTTACCCTCTCCTTTTATGAAGATATCAGCATCCAGAGGAGTTCTCGCTTTACTATCAATTACAATACGAACCGGATTTTCATCAGCACCTTTGCTCTTGCGAGCAGATCTGCGTTCTTCAGACTTAACAGTAAGACTTGGATCATCTGCAAGAATAGTACCTATTCCAACCATGATGGCATCAGAAGTTGCACGAAGCTCATCCATCCGATCAAAGTCCACATCACCGGAGATGCGAACCTGCTTTCGTTCCTTTGTGGAGATCTTACCATCAGCAGACATTGCTGAATTGATGAAAGTAAATGGCTTATCCATAACAAAACAACCTATGAAAATAAATAAAACAAAATACCAGAGACAAAATGTCTCTGGCAACTTCAGAATCAGTACTTAAGAAGTGCTTTTAACAGGTAGCGATCTCTCAAAAGTCCGATAAATTTCTGATTTGCATCTACAACAGGCATCTGATCTATTCTGTGCCTTTTCATTTTAAGTGCACATTCACTTACACCCATGTTGTTTGATGCGGTGATAGGATCTTTGACCATGACCTCCTCCACAGGAACTTCCGGCACTTTGATCCTTGAGACACTATAATAGATGCTCATTGTATCCCTCATGCTTTCCCAGGTCCATTCATCATCATCAGAGCCTGCAGACATGTCAGACATTTCAACAGAATCCTCGATAACACTTGAACTTATGATATCCCGATCAGAAATGATACCTACAAGATCAAGAGATGAATCGATCACAGGAACTGCTTTTACATGAGCAAGTTCCATATGCCGGGCAACTACAGGGAGAGGGGTTTGATACCAGACAGGACCAACACCATGGTTAAGATATTCACCAATTGGATCAGTAATATTCAGATCCACCATGCCGCTTACGACATCGGCAACTGAGATCAGACCCACAAGTTTACCATCATCAACTACAGGAAGTCTTCTTATGCCATGTTTAAGAAGAAGACGGGCTGCAATTGTGATATCCTCATCAGAAGTTATTGTAACAGGGTCACGTGCCATCAATAGTGCCAACTGCTCTTCAGTGGGATTCTTCAGTAAGTTGGATCGACTTACAATACCGACCACTTTATTGTCTTTAATAACAGGCAGTCCTGAAACCCGCTTGTCTTTCAGAATGGAAAGAACCTCATCCCTTGAGCCGGGAAGAGATACAGATGCAACATCCTTTACCATTACGTCTCTAACGAGTGTATCCTTAGGCATGTTTTTTTAACCTCAATATTGATTTTATTCGTTTTGGTCACCACGTACAATAAGTACGGGAACTTCTGAGTTGCGAGTGATCTTTTCGGCCACACTTCCAAGGAGGAACCTGTCAATTCCGGTCTTTCCAAGTGTACCCATTACTATTAAATCAATGTCATTGTTCTTTGCAAATTCAATTATCTCATGGCTGGGGTGACCTTCGAGGACAGCTGATTCGGATTCCAGACCTGCATTTGCTGCAAGCTCTTCAACTCCCTTTGCTGCATCTTTGCCTTCAGTCTCCAGAAGTTCATACATCATTTCCCACCCTGCATCCATTGGAATTGAAGCAAACGCAGCGGTATCCACCACGTAAACAACATACAATTTTGCCCCACTCAACTTTGCAAATTCAATACCATAAGATATTGCCTTTTTGTTCTTTTCAGAACCATCGGTTGCTATCAATATTTTCTTGTACAATTCGCTTGTCATATTACCCCTCGCCATCATTCGTTTGCATGGATTATGGATAAAATATCATCTGGCCTGCCTCTTCGGACCATTCCGCTTACAGGATCATTCACACCCATCAGGTTATTGGAAGTACCATTCAGAATCATAAGATTGGCTTTGTTACCTTTCTTAATGGAACCCATATTATTAAATCCCAGAATAGATGCCCCATTTAGCGTGCACATCTTAAATACTTGTCTATCCTCAAGACCAAAAACCTTGGATAGTACCTCCATTTCAGAAAACATATTAACTGAATTCAGCATAACATTGTCAGTACCAACTGCTACAGTAACCCCAGATTCCAACATTTCAGATATAGGAGCCATCCCCACATCGGTTATGAAGTTAGAACGGGGACATACAACAACAGGGATAGTAGCATCTGCAACTGCCATTATATCTGATTTTTTTGCTTGCGTCATGTGGATCAAAATATCAGGATCAAGAGAGAGAGCTTTATCGATATCATTGTCAGATTTTTCTCCTGTATGGATAGCAAACATCTTGTTCTTATTTGTTGATGACTTTCTGGATCTACGCAGAAGTTCCATATCAACATCATTTGTTCCACTCATCCCAAGCCCATCTGCATGCCGAAGGACTCTATTAACATCTGCTAATACAGAATCAATCGATGAATCCGGATCATTCGGCCTTCCAAGAATTATGCTGTCAATGATGAGATCATCAATAGCCTCTTCTAATGCAAGGATACCGAGAACCCCGCCCTCTCTGAAATCAGCAAAAGCACAAGTTCCGGTTGCCAACATATCTTCTATAGTTGACCTCATGGAATTAACCAGATCAGAATAGGACGTTTTTCCGAGTATCCTGTGCTTTAACCCATCAGGAGGACGTACCAATGAATCAAGGTCTTTTTTCACCCTGAAGTTCTCACATGAACCAAGTACAGGGTCCTTGCAAATGGAATCTCCGATATGAGTGTGTGAATTAACAAAGCATGGAGCAATGATATTCTTACTTTTTGTGGACTCTTCACCAATTTCAGTTATGAGTCCATTCTCCACGCAGATATAACCTTCAATCGATTCCAGTTCATCCCCAAGAATGATCGTACCAGAAATAATCTGTTCACATGACATTACAACTAGTTAATATATCCAATAAAGTAGATATATTCTGCGGAAGTAAAGCCAGATCATGCACCCAGATCAGAGCTTCTGCAGCGTGCGTCCCTTTCATCATCACGTCAAATCGAAGATTTTACGAGAGATTCTGATGCAGTTAAGCATTGGAATAAAGAATAATTTAGAAGCTCTAGATCCTAGCAAATTCATGATATGATCAGAGTAACTATGTTAGAAATCAAAGAAATAAACTGAGAAACGATAGCTCATAGCGATTCGAATCTGCAAAACTGTGATCATGAATAAGAACATATCAGAACAGCAAACTCAAAGCTAGTGAGTTAAGATCAGTAAAAGAAAAAGGGTAATAGAGTGAGCACAGCAGCGACGCAGATTTCCCGAGGACTCTCGTACCTCAGTACAGTAAGCAACGTGGGCAGGCTTATCTTCTGTGTTCGGAATGGGAACAGGAGTGGCCCTGCCGCTATGGCCGCCGTACTCGGACTCATATTAATGGATGAAAGCCAAAGTCCGAATCCAGATCAGCGCTTCTGCAGCGCGCAACCTTTGAGCTTTGCTCAAGAGGTCAGGATGCTGAATCAGACTTTACTTTTTTAACGGATGAAAGCCAAGGTCCGGATTCGAACCGGAATGGAATCGCTCTGCAGGCGATTGCGTAGCCGCTCCGCCACCTTGGCATTTGAACGAATCCTAGTAGGTAATACAGGCATATAAGCCTTTACATTGCGACAATGAAGGCACAAGTCTGATGATAAGACACCAGCTCAGTACTAACTTTAAGCAAAGCTCAATGACTGTTGAATACCAGAAAAAGATAAAGTTACAACTCATGAGTTGTAGCAGATCGAAGAAAAGTTAAGGTAAAGAGTGAGCATAGCAGCGACGCAGATTTCCCGAGGACTCTCGTACCTCAGTACAGTAAGCAACGTGGGCAGGCTTATCTTCTGTGTTCGGAATGGGAACAGGAGTTGCCCTGCCGCTATGGCCGCCATACTCATCTCTAATACTGGAAATGATCATGTTATTATATTACATATCAGATTTCGCCTGGACAAAGCAAAACGGATGAGGCACAGATATTAGTGGCCGCGGACTGAACACCTCGTTGCCTTGGTGCGTACATCCCGACTCTATCAATCCGGTCTTTTACCGGAATCCTTAACGTAGTCTCTTTTTAGGTCAGATTTCGAGCTTAGATGCATTCAGCTCTTATTCCTTAGCGCGTAGCTGCTCGGCAGTGCCTTGTCAGACAACCGATCGACCAGTGGCGCCGTTGCTCTGTTCCTCTCGTACTAAAAGCAACTTACCCTCAGACTACAGACACCTCTAGTAGATAGTAACCGACCTGTCTCACGACGGTCTAAACCCAGCTCACGATCTCCTTTAATAGGCGAACAACCTCACCCTTGGCTGCTGCTGCACAGCCAGGATGGAAAGAACCGACATCGAGGTAGCAAGCTGCCGGGTCGATATGTGCTCTTGCCGGCAACGACTCAATTATCCCCGGGGTAACTTTTCTGTCATCTTTAGCCCGCACCAAGCGGGACATAAAGGTTCGCTAGAACCGACTTTCGTCTCGTGATCCGCTACTGTGCCGAATCACGTCAGGCTAACTTATGCTCTTGCACTCTTCAGTAGGTTTCCGACCCACTTGAGTTAACCATTGCGCGCCCTTGATATCTTTTCAAGGGCGTCCCGCCCCAGGCAAACTGCCCACCTATCGGGGTCCTCCTCTCGGAGTAAGGGGCGTAACTTTGGAAGGGTAGTGTCCCAAGACCCCACCGATGCTGGCGCACCGGCTTCGACGTCTCCTACCTACACTGTACATCCAAAATCACACCCCAGCGACAGGCTGCAGTAAAGCTCCACGGGGTCTTCACTTCCCCCTAGAGGTCTCTAGACTCTGCACTAGAATGTAAGCTTCACCGGACTCTGGCTAGGGACAGTAGAACTCTCATTGATCCATTCATGCAAGTCGCCAATTAAGCGACAAGGTACTACGCTACCTTAAGAGGGTCATAGTTACCCCCGCTGTTTACAGGCCCTTCTTTCCGTTGAACCGAAGTTTCAGGTACCTGCACTGAGCAGGATTCAGAGATCGTACTAGCCCTTACGGGTTTGCGATCTCCTATGTTGATATTAGACAGTTAGAGTTCTCTGGTCACTGCGACCTGCCGTCTACACGGCAGGCACTCCTTCTCCCGAAGTTACGGAGCCAATTTGCCGAATTCCCTTAGCCAAATTATTCCGACACGCCTTAGCCTTTTCAGCTAGGGGCACCTGTGTCAGATCTCGGTACGGACATTTAACTCCCTTTTCACGGGTTCCAGGGTGAAGCTGACTTTCGCCATAACATATTCGTCTGCTTCTCGCCATTACGGCTCTCCACAGAGTTCGATGCTTAGACGGCGCGACGGCGCCGCTCAGCCTGCCCCGAAACGTCAGTTTTATTGTTAAATGGTACAGGAATATTAACCTGTTTCCCTTTTGATGTACTCGAATTACGGTACAACTTAGGACCGACTAACCCTCGGCTGACGATCATTGCCGAGGAAACCTAGCCCCTTCGGCGGTCAGGATTCTCACCTGACTATGCTGCTACTATTACCAGGATTTTCGTTTCCGCTCGGTCCACAGGACTTCACAGCCCTGCTTCTGCCCAAACGCAACGCCTTCCTACAAGATTACCTTTCGGTACTCCGTGGTATCGGTGGTCGACTTGAGCCCCGTCCATTTTCGGGGCCCCAAACCTCGACTGGTGGGCTGTTACGCACTCTTTAAAGGATAGCTGCTTCTAAGCTAACCTTCCAGCTGTCTAGGGCTTAGGACGCCCTTTAGTATTAACACTTAGTCGACACTTAGGGACCTTAACCACGGGCTGGGTTGTCTCCCTTACGGACTACAAGCTTACCCCAGTAGCCCGGACTCCAACCTTCTACGACGACGGTGGGTTCGGAGTTTGACAAGCGGCTGAGGGATTTCTCCCCCGGGACCACCAATCAGTGCTCTACTCCACCGACTATCTCCAGTTAGGTCATGCTGCGACATGTTTTGGAAGGAACCAGCTGATGCCGGGTTAGATTAGCCTTTCACTCCGAGACGCAGGTCACACGAATGATTTGCAGATCAATACCGCTTGCGGTCCTCCACGTAGCTTTCGCCACGCTTCAACCTGCCCACGCCTAGATCACCCGGCTTCGGGTCGTAACTTAGTGACTCCACGCACTTGTATACGCCGCACCTCACCCCGTGAGGGGTTGCGTGCTTGTTGCTTTCGCTTCGGCTTCCCAGATAAAAGGTTAGCCATCGCCACTTAGTTACACTCCCTGGCCCGTTCTTCAAAACGTATGATATGACATCGGCATTAGAACTCGTACTACAACCTCGCGGTTGATTCCTTCGAACTAAAGATCCTTTCATGCCATATCGCTCCATCACCATCAGGTTTCAGGCACTTTTAACCTCCCTTTTGGGGGTACTTTTCAGTTTTCGGTCACCCTACTACTTCGCTATCGGTCTCAAGACGTATTTAGTTTTGGAAGTTGGTGCCTCCCAAATTCCCGCGTGATTTCCAACACACGGTACTCAGGAACATTTCCAGTTCCTCTTTTCTTTGCTTACGTGACTTTCACACTCTACGGTCTAACGTTCCAGAAAAGTTCAGCTAAGAAAAGGTCGGAACCTTAGAAAGTTCCTACAACACCACATCTCCCTCACATTACTGGAGGGATTCAGTTTGAACTTTGCCGTGTTCATTCGCCATTACTAACGGCATCTCTTCGATTTCTCTTCCTGCCCCTACTAAGATGTTTCAATTCGGGGCGTTCCCGATCATGACTGATCAGCACAAATGTGCTAAGAGGTCTCATTAGGAAATCTCAGGTTCATAGATTCCATGCGTCTACCCTGAGCTTATCGCAGCTTGGCACGTCCTTCATCAGCGCTTGAGCCGAGCCATCCACCTGACGGCATAATTACCAGAGTCCATCTCACTTTGTCCAGTGAGCGTCTGATATGTAATATATACATGATCTCATAGCGCCCAATATCGGGGAAAGGGCGCATCCATCCTTCCCAAGCAACATTACTTGCTCGGTGCACTTGATGATTGTGAATCGTAATTGATCCAATGGACTTGCTGGGATTCGAACCCAGGGCCTTCGCCTTGCAAAGGCGACGATCTTCCAACTGATCTACAAGCCCTCGCTCGCATTTTTTCCAGCGAAATCTTGTTTCATTGAAGTGGTTTGTTGAAAGTGGCAGTTTATCGATTTCTGACTGATAGCGTTGATCCGCTTTGTGCGGATCGTTGCTTAGGAGGTGATCCAGCCGCAGATTCCCCTACGGCTACCTTGTTACGACTTAACCCCCCTTGCGAAATTTAGGTTCGAACACGGCACAAAATCCGTGCCCTCACCCATACCTCACTCGGGTGGTTTGACGGGCGGTGTGTGCAAGGAGCAGGGACGTATTCACCGCGCTATGTTGAAACGCGATTACTACGGATTCCAGCTTCACGAGGACGAGTTACAGTCCTCGATTCGAACTACGGCTGGGTTTAGGAGATTACCATCACCTTTCGGTGTAGGAACCCATTGTCCCAGCCATTGTAGCCCGCGTGTAGCCCGGGAGATTCGGGGCATACTGACCTACCGTAGCCCGCACCTTCCTCTGGTTTAGCACCAGCGGTCCCCACAGAGTACCCATCATCCCGAAGGACATGCTGGCAACAGTGGGCACGGGTCTCGCTCGTTGCCTGACTTAACAGGATGCTTCACAGTACGAACTGACGACGGCCATGCACCTCCTCTCAGCGATTCAGGTAAAGTCTTTAGCTTGACTTGACCTACATCTTGCTGTCGCCCCGGTGAGTTTTCCGGCGTTGAGTCCAATTAAACCGCAGGCTCCACCCGTTGTAGTGCTCCCCCGCCAATTCCTTTAAGTTTCAGCCTTGCGGCCGTACTTCCCAGGTGGTTCGCTTCACGGCTTCCCTACGGCACCAGAAACGGTCGCACCGTCCCTGACACCTAGCGAACATCGTTTACGGCTGGGACTACCCGGGTATCTAATCCGGTTCGTGCCCCCAGCTTTCGTCCCTCACCGTCGGACCCGTTCTGGTAAGACGCCTTCGCCACTGGTGGTCCCACAGGGATTACAAGATTTCACTCCTACCCCTGTAGTACCTCTTACCTCTCCCGGTCCCAAGTCTGACAGTATTCCCCGGAAGCCTAACAGTTGAGCTGTCAGATTTCCCGAAGAACTGATCAAACCGGCTACGGACCCTTTAGACCCAATAAAAGTGATTACCACTCGGGCCGCCGGTGTTACCGCGGCGGCTGGCACCGGTCTTGCCCGGCCCTTGCTAACACATGCCGTTTACACATGTGGACAGCCAACATAATATGCTGGCACTCGGTATCCCCTTATCGCGGTTTCCCGCATTGTAAAGTTTTCGCGCCTGCTGCGCCCCGTAGGGCCTGGATTCATGTCTCAGAATCCATCTCTGGGCTCTTGCTCTCACAACCCATATCCGTCGTAGGCTAGTAGGTACCTTACACCCACTACTACCTGATAGACCGCAGATCCATCCTTAGGCAACCGAAGTCTTTGAACCAAAAAGCATTCCAGCATCAATGGTTTATTCGGAATTATCTCCAGTTTCCCGGAGTTATGCCGAACCTAAGGGCAGGTTATCCACGTGTTACTGAGCAGTTCGCTATGTTCACGAAGAACATTTAACTCGCATGGCTTAGTCGAATACCGATAGCAGTAACCTCTGGCAGGATCAACCAGAGTTATTTGTTAAAGCACACAAAATTTGGAAGTTAACTAAGAATTGTCGGAAAAGAACTCTTTTGTTTAATTAGAGAGTTGTTTTCTTTGCACAATAGTTGGTTAGTTCTGTTTGATAGATAAAGTCACTATCAGTCAGAATTAACCGAACTGCCACTTTCAACGTCAGACCGGAAAAGCTCCGGTCTCCACTAATGATTTTGAAATGGAGGTGATTGAAATTCCACGCACGTTGTGCGGGATTCTCATAATACATCTCATCGCATATATACCTTCCTGATCGGAAGATTATGACACATTTTTGGAGAATGTGTCGACATACGTGAAATGTATGACGTTTTTCGAACTCTCAGTAGATCGTGTCAGAATCGACAGCAACCAGCTCACTGAGAGCACCCCTACAATAGCTCACTCGTATTTATACGTTGTGTGTCAATATGTGGCATGGGTTTATATTCAAGGGTTATTTGATACGTCGAACAAACTCACATTATCAATAAACCATCACAGAAAAAAATATCCAGCATATAAATCATCAAACAAAGATAGCTCAGCCACAGAGAAATAAAACATCGAGTTATCGTAATAAAACAAAATTCAGTAATTCATAGGGCACCACCATGAGAAAACTAATCGAAAATCTAAAATACATCATTCCTTACTATACATCAGCCAAACGCCCATAGGTCCTACATACTATAACAGGCAAAATGGCAAAAACATGTTAACGGAAATTATTATAATAATCTGCATCAGCAGGATTCGATCAAAATGAAAGTCAGCAAACCAAGAGGTACAAGGGACTTCCTTCCAGAAGAGACCGCTCGAAGGAGAAATGTAGAGAACATCATGAGGCAGGTAGTGACAAAATGGGGATATAAAGAAGTCATTACACCCACATTCGAGCATCTGGAGCTCTTCACCCTTAAATCAGGAGAAGGCGTGGTAGGCGAACTTTACAATTTCAGCGACAAAGGTGACAGGGACATGACATTGCGTCCAGAGCTTACCGCCCCTGTGATGAGGATGTACGTCAATGAAATGCAGGCAATGCCCAGACCTCTTAAATTATTCTATTTTGAGAATTGCTTCAGATATGAAAGGCCACAAAAAGGACGATTCAGGGAATTCTGGCAGTTTGGTGTAGAGGTTATAGGCAGCAACCGCGCAGATGCAGATGCAGAGATCATTGCCCTTGCAACGAACATGATAGAAGCAGCAGGTATCAAAGGGGACCTGCATGTTGGACACTTGGGAATTATACGCCACATCCTCAAGGATACAGAGGACGAACAGAAGAGCAAGATCATGCGCCTTGTCGATAAAAAGGATGATGAAGGACTTGACAATTACTTTGAGGAGATCAACGCACCTGCCGAACTCAGAAGAAACCTTCTTGAGCTCATCTGCCTGAGCGGTTCAGAGGCTATCGCAAAAGCAAGAGAGATACTAGGAGATATCGAAGAGATCGACAAATTCGAAGAACTTCTCAACCTGCTTGACGCATATGAGATCGACTACAACGTTGACCTTGGCATTGCCAGAGGACTGGACTATTACACAGGAATGGTATTCGAGATATATGCAGAAGGCCTTGGTGCACAGAACCAGGTCTGTGGTGGCGGCGCCTACCAGCTCATATCCCTCTTTGGCGGCGGAGATATACCATCCACCGGATTCGGAGTTGGCTTCGATCGTATAATGGAGATCTGTGAGATACAGCCTCCAAAGGAAAACAAAGTAGTGATCGTAGCAACTGATGACACCCGCACCGATGCAATAAAGGTGGCAACAAAGATGCGAAAAGAACTGACAGTCTACATGGACATCATGAAGCGCAACTTCAAGTCACAACTATCCCATGCAAACAATACAGAGGCAGATTACGCCGTCATCGTAGGCAAAAAAGAGATAGAATCAGGCAAATTGACAGTAAAGAACATGCAAAGTGGAGAGCAACTGCAACTTACACTTGAAGAAGCTATACAATCGATAAAAAGCAACTAACATTACAATACCCACAAAATGAATTCACTTTTCAAAAACGAAAGGGCAGCCGATTCACTGCCCTTAAGGTTCACAATTGCATCCCTCCTGATATTACTCATAATGATACTTTTTTTCACTGCGATCTCTGATCTAAAAGAAAAATCAGACGAAAATCTTGCCATCGTTGAAATTGAAAAACTCGTATCAAACACCGAACAGATATCCGTACGCGGAGAAGGAAGCATCATTTATCTGGAGATTGACATTCCTGAGAATGTATACGTGCATATGGGAGAACTACCGAACGAAGATAATTTATGGCCTTCAAACTCCAAAAACTACTACATCCAAATCGATGAGCGACACATCATATACGATTCAATATCCTCATTTTCCAACGAGAACATGACCGGAGCATATGTAATAACTCCCGGGCACCATGAACTGAAACTTGAAAGCGAAAGAGATACCAGCACAGGAATGCTCTTCATTAAAATATCTGAACAATAAAAATGAAAAACGAAATACTACCCCATACAATCCAGGATATGCTCAAGGATCGAAACGGTTGGATCGAGTTCACACTATCAAAAGCGGCCTTGATGATAACAAGCATAATCCTCCTTGCAGCATTCTACCAGATCGGAGCCGATTTTAGCGACATTCAAATGCAAAGACAACTTGATTCCGAAGCTATTAAACTAAAGGCATCAATTGAGGACATAGGTAGTATCTCGCCCGATAGCATCATACAAAATACCACATATTCATTCAATTCAGAATATCCGATTGATGCATTCATTTCCGACGAATACATACGATTTGAAACGACCCACAGCGAGAAGATAATTCACTCGGTCAAACCACTCACGTTCAGAACAATTCCACTTAATGAAACTGAAATGAGAAAAGTCCTTTCGAACAATTTCAATGGACAGCCCGGCACATTCGCACATCCTTTGATCACTGATACAACCACAATCCTTGAGGTGATCTCAACTGTTGGCAGCCAGGAAGTAATATTAAATACAGGAAAAATAGTCAATATTGAAAAAACATCCATTTACCTGAAAAACGATTCCGAGGTCAATAGACTTGAAGTTATACTTGTTCATCAATGACGAGCAAGCAATCCTTGAACCTCACAATGATATCCTTGCCACAGCACTGATAGTCATTGGATTTGTGGTCTTTGCTGCAGTCATGTCAAAAGCCTACCTCATCTACGATGAGCAGAGCCATTCTATAGAGAATTACGAAGAAGCATCCCGCATAGCTGAAAGCATTGCCAGCTGGGATGAAATACAGGGAACACGCCCAGACATAATATCCGCTGAAGTACTTGAAGGTATTTCAGACCCGGTCTCAGACAGAGAGACACATGAACTTTTCTTTGCACGATTCTCCGCCAACAATGAATTCACAGTAGAGATCCATACCGATGACGGAAAACACCACTGGTCAATCCATAAAAGTAAAGCTGCAGCAAGCGGAAATGTGATAGCAGCATCTATCCCGGTTATTATAGAGATAAATCCTGCACAATACACATCAGGAACTCTTACGGTCCGACTCTGGAAAAGATACATATAAAGAAGGGAAATATGCCAAAAACGAAACTCATAGAGGACCAGCGTGCATTCTCTTCAACAGCAGATGCCCTATTTTTCCTTGTACTGATATCTATTGCAACAGTCATCATTATGCCATCCATAATGGCAGAAAGGCAATACGATGCAGCAGCATACACCGCAACACAGGACTTTGACACACACCTTTTAAGCTCAGTACTCAACTCAAATATAGATGAATTTGAATATGAGATCACACCTCTTGCGATCACAGGCATAACAACTCCTGAAAATGCCATCATTAACGACCCCATCAATACAATTTTCGGAAGGCAGCAACATCATCGTACTTTCGCAGATATGATCGCAGAAGACATGATATTAACGCTTGCAATCGAGGCCAATGGAACTATCCGCTACATAAATCCAATTGCACGGGAACATAAAGAACAGACATCTACAGCAATTGCTTCATACCTCGATAAAAGAATAGGAGGCAGATATGAATACCACCTTGAAGCAAATTGGGAACCTGTAGAAGATTATCCACTAAAAAGCTCCATATCAGTTGGAATGACACCCCCATACGATGCAGTCCGCCAAAGTTCACGAATAACACTACCATTAAACACCAGAACATCCAGAGATGAACTTTTTGCAAACATAAATGACAGCATGCTTGAAGAACTTCATAATTCATCCAATAAGACAAAGTTCTACGCATATCATCAGGCGTTCAACAAAACCATCGATGAGGCAGCAGTATCAACTGCAGTACTAGTGACAGACATCGTATTCCCTTCAGAATACCTTAGAAGCCTGATAAGGCAAGGCCAAACAAAAAGCACAGAAAATATATTCATCAGCAATCCACAAGATGAAAACAAGGACACTGAAATGTTGATAGCAGCATACATACTGAATTACGGCACGAACACAACATATGGAACCAGTTACATGCCTGCAGAACTGAACAACAGCATAGTATCCACTATTGAAAGAAAGATAATCGACCATAACCAACACAACATTGCAACACACCTGCACAACAATATGGACCCGGACATAAACGAAACGGTCTCACAAATGATAAACTCCACGAACATCACCACGACAAAGGAACTAAGAACTGTTCAGGTGGACCAAATATACAGGAAAGTTAACAAGGGATATTTGGATATCACGCTTTCCATCTGGTAATAGGAACATAAGCTTTATATGAAATGTAAGGTGTATGTAGGTCACTTCGCCAAAGTAACGATTCAAGTTATTGATCCCAACGTTCCCTTAACTTGAGCATAAATTCAAAACATTAATATTCACTAAACAATCAAATTATAATCATCAGGAGGAATGCTATGGCAAAAATGCATACTCGTACAAAAGGTAAATCAGGATCAACAAGACCAATCAGGACAGAAGCTCCAGCATGGTCCACAGCAACCACAGAAGAGATCACAACTGTGATCCTCGACATGTGGAAACTTGGTAACTCCACAAGCGTCATTGGAATGCACCTCAGGGACAACTACGGAGTTCCGGATGTCAAACTCGCAACAGGAAAGAAGATCACTGACATCCTTAAAGAGAACGATGAAGCTCCAAACGTACCGGAAGATCTTTACAACCTTATTGTAAAAGCTATCGGAATGCGCAAGCACCTTGTTGTTAACAATAAGGACGTACACAACAAGAGATCACTGCAGTCAACCGAGTCCAAGATCAGAAGGCTCGTTAAATACTACCAGTCCACAAAAGTACTCCCTTCAGACTGGAAGTACAAACCAGAAACTGCAGAAATGCTGATCACAAGATAAGCGGCCAGCCCGCTTATTAATTCTTTGATGTTCAGTTCTGCTGAGCATCACAATATCTTTTTTTGATTATATTTTTTGATTATATTTTCTAATCATAGGTTGGCATAGAATTCAAAATAGAGTAGCTAATAGCTTCCAATGTCTATTAAAAGGCAAGATATAAATTCATAGAATGACCAGTAGAAGTTATGAAAGCTGTTATTCTGGCTGCAGGGGAAGGGATCAGGTGCAGACCGCTTACGGCCACTAGGTCAAAGGTCATGCTTCCTGTTGCTAATAAACCGATACTTGAACATGTCATCGATTCACTTTCAAAGAACGATATAAAGGACCTGATACTTGTTGTAGGTTACGAACGAGAACGCGTAATGAACTATTTCGAAGATGGACTCGATTTTGGAGTAAATATAAGGTACGTTCACCAGAAAGCACAGCTTGGCACAGCCCATGCTATTAAACAAGCAGCAGACCTGATGGAAGAAGATGACAGCGAATTCATGGTGCTCAATGGAGACAACGTTATTGAACCACAAACGATCAAGGATCTCATAGACAAGCATACTGGTGACGCAACGATACTGACCGTAAAAAAAGAACATATCAGCGGATATGGAGTCATTATCTCAAGCGGAAAAAAAGTAACAAAGATCATAGAGAAACCAACCACGGAACTCAGCCACATCATCAGCACAGGCATATACATATTTAACCATGCCATATTCGAAAAAATAGAACACACACAAATATCCCCACAGGGAGAATATGCGATCACCGATACAATCCAACAGATGATAGAAGATGGCATCGAAGTTAATCATGCCCTTACAAAATCAGTATGGAGAGATGCAGTCTTTGCATGGGACCTGTTGAAGGATAACTCAATGGTCCTTGACCGATCAGAAGATTACAACATAAAAGGAACTGTTGAAGATGGGGCGATTATCCATGGCAAGGTCAGTATTGGAAATAACACGGTGATAAGATCCGGATGTTACATCGTAGGACCTGCAATGATAGGTGACAATTGTGAAATTGCACCCAATGTCGTCATACTCCCATCCACAACTATTGGTAACAACGTCTCAATCGGCTCCTTCACACAAGTACAGAACAGCATAATTATGAATAACACCAGAATCCGTTCACATGGATCAATCCCAAATTCTATTATCGGACTGAACAACATCATTGGACCGTACTTTGTTGCTGAAGACAAGGAAAATGTCAGGATCGAGATGGAAGATGAACTTCATACTGCTGAAAAACTGGGAGCTATCACTGGTGACGATATTACGATCGGCCACAGGGTTCTCGTAAAAGCGGGATCCATGATATCTCACAACTGCCAGATAGAATCCGGAAAAACCATCACTCGAATATTACCTGAAAATTCCATTGTTGTCTAAAGGGGGAAGCAATATGTGTGGAATTATAGGATATGTGGGCAACCGTGAGGCAGCGCCTATACTAATAGATTGCTTAAAAAAGCTTGAATACAGAGGATATGACTCAGCCGGAATCACAATACTCAATGGAAATATAGACACATACAAGACCGTCGGGAAAATAAGGGAACTGGAAAAGATCATCCCCGAAGAGCTAAAAGGGAATATAGGGATCGGACATACAAGATGGGCCACACATGGAATTCCAAGTACGGTTAATTCCCACCCACATAACTCCGGCGACATATCCATAGTGCACAATGGAATCATCGAGAACTATCTTTCTATCAAAGAAAAATTGCAGCAGAATGGTTATGAATTTTTATCAGACACAGATACAGAGGTCATTGCACACCTTCTGCACTCAAAATTATATGGAAATGTTAACAACACAAAAAAGACTTGTGACTTCTTCACAGCGCTCTGCAGTACACTCCGAGAAGTTGAAGGATCATATGCAGTCACTGCAGTATGTACCAGTGAACCTGACCTGATGCTCGCAGCCAGAAAGGACAGTCCCCTGATAATCGGAATAGGAGATGGAGAATACTATGCAGCATCTGATGTCACTGCTTTCCTCAATCACACAAAGGAAGTAGTTTTTGTAGATGACCTTGATCTTGTTACCATCAGGCCAGAAGGAGTGGAATTTTTTGATCTCGATGGCAATGTCCTTGAAAAAGAGAATACCACTATTGAATGGGACATTGAAGCTGCAGAAAAAGCAGGATATGAACATTTCATGCTTAAAGAGATACATGAGCAAGCTAGATCTGTGAATGATACATTCTCAGGCAAGTTATCCGAACTAGATGGTTCCGTGAATCTTGAAGAGCTAAACATCTCCAATGAAGAGATCAGGAATATTGACAGGATCGAAATCATTGCCTGCGGAACATCTTTGAATGCAGGCCTTGTAGGCAAATATCTTTTTGAGAATCTCGCAGGCATACACACCGATGTAGATATCGGATCTGAGTTCAGGTACAGTAGTCCCATAATGAATGAGAACGTCCTTTCAATTGCGATCACCCAATCAGGTGAAACAGCAGACACCCTTGCTGCGATCAGAAGCTGCAGATCATATGGCTGCAATTCGATCGCCATTACCAATGTCGTTGGCAGCAGCATCACAAGAGATGCAAACAATGTTCTTTACACACATGCGGGACCCGAGATAGGTGTAGCTGCAACAAAGACCTTTACGGCACAGCTCATCATGCTCTACATACTTGCGATCCGATTTGCAAGAGCCAAGGGGACACTAGATGTAAATGAAGCAAAGGACCTGCTTGTGAACCTGAAGCGCATCCCGGGACAGATACAGAAAATATTGAACCGCAAGGATACGATCCGCGAATGTGCGAAAATGTTCGCAAAAGAGAGTGATTATTTCTTTATTGGAAGACACCTTAATTATCCTATTGCACTTGAAGGTGCTTTGAAGCTTAAAGAAATATCATATATACACGCAGAAGGTTTTGCAGGTGGCGAACTTAAACATGGACCTCTTGCGCTTATCGAGGATGGAACACCTGTCGTTGCAATTGCCACAAAAGGACATGTATACGAGAAGATCCTGAGCAACATCAAGGAAATAAAAGCAAGAGAAGCAACGGTCATAGCTGTTGCCAATGCGGATGATACTGAGATAGAGAAATACGTTGACTGGGTATTGCGCATACCTGCAACAGATGAGTTACTCTCACCGGTGCTATCAACCGTAGTATTGCAACTGCTTGCCTATTATACAGCCCTTGCAAGAGGATGTTCCATAGACAAACCGAAGAACCTTGCGAAGAGCGTTACTGTAGAGTAAAAGGATGGAGTTATCAAATGAAATTATTCGGATCATCCGGCATCAGAGGGATTACTAACAAGGACGTAACAGTAGATCTTGCGTTGAAGGTCGGGCTTGCACTTGGAAAGACGAAAGGAACTGCAGTTATTGGACGTGATCCACGGGTTGCAGGAGAAATGATAGAACATGCAGTCATATCTGGCCTTCTTTCAGCTGGTTGTGACGTAGTACGCATCGGAATGGTAAGCACACCCACACTTGCCTATGCCTCCAGAGATTATGAATGTGGAGTAATGATAACAGCATCCCACAATCCTGCAGAATATGTGGGGATCAAATTGTGGAATCCTGACGGAATGGCATTTGATTCATCCCAGCAGGAAGAGATCGAAGACATCATCGAGAACGAAACGTTCGAGCCTGTCAGATGGGACAGGATCGGCAATCTGACCGAAGACAGCAATGCCATCAGGAAACACATTGAGATGATCGTGAAGAATGTGGAAATGTCATCAAAACGTGTGATCATAGACTGCGGGTGTGGAGCAGGTAGCACAATAACCCCTTACGTCCTGCGAGAGATCGGATGTGAGGTCATAACTTTGAACTCACAACCTGATGGACACTTCCCTGCACGAAATCCTGAACCAAATGATGCAAATCTGACGTTACTAAAAAAAGCAATGAAGGAATTCGGCGCAGACATAGGCATTGCTCAGGACGGTGATGCTGACAGGATGATGACCGTGGACGAAAACGGAGAGTTCATTACCGGAGATGAAATGCTTGCGATGTTTGCCAGACACGAATGCAAAAGCGACGCAAAACTTGTAGTTCCGGTTGATACATCAATGATGATAGATGATGCACTGCCAGATTCAACAGTTGTCCGCACAAGAGTAGGAGATGTCTATGTCGCTGAGGAGATCAAAAGGTCTGAAGCGGACTTCGGAGGAGAACCATCAGGAAGCTGGATATTCCCTGCAATATCATATTGCCCTGACGGCATCTATGCAGCTGCAAAGGTGATGGAACTCATAAAGGATAAAAAGCTATCAGAGCTAAAGGCTGAACTCCCACACTACCCAACGCGCCGCGGAACTGTCAAATGCGACAATGAAAGAAAGGACGCTGTAATGCAGTTAGTACATTCTGAACTTGGATCTTCCGGAGAGATCACAGATATCGATGGAATACGCGTAGACATGGAAGAAGGATGGGTGCTTGTAAGACCATCCGGAACAGAACCCAAGATGCGCATAACTGCTGAGGCAAGGGAAGGCGTAGACAAACTATACGACATGGTGGAAAATATTGTAAGAAGAGGTTTGGCATGAAAGCGGTAGTACTTGCAGCCGGAGAAGGTACCCGGATGCGACCATTGACATCAGAGATTCCAAAGGTCATGCTTCCGATAGCCAACAAACCGATGCTTGAACATATAGTTGATGCAGCAATAGAAGCAGGTATTGAAGGATTCGTGTTCATTACAGGTTATAATGAAGAAAGTATCAGTGAATACTTTGGCAGTGGAGAGGAACGAGGTGTTACTATTGACTACGTTCACCAGAAAGAACAGCTTGGTACAGCCAATGCCATTGGATATGCAAAAGAGTACGTCAAAGACAAGTTTATCGTACTCAATGGAGATGTTCTTGTCAGTTCATCACACATTAGGAGGATGACCGAAAGAAAAGAGGATGCGGTCATCACGGTCAAACATGTGGAAAATCCTTCGGATTTCGGAGTCATCGAGATCAGCGGCGATAACGTTTCCAGAATAATAGAAAAACCTGAAAACCCACCCACAGACCTCGCCAATGCAGGAATATACCTATTCAGAGAATCTATTTTTGAACTTATCGAAAAGACCCCACTGTCACCAAGAGAAGAATACGAGATCACGGATTCACTTCAGATGCTGATCGATAGCGATGCCAATGTTGGTTATGAGGTCCTGGAAGAAGAATGGATAGATATCGGCAGACCGTGGGACCTCCTCGATGCTAATGCAGTTCTGTTAGAAGATATGAAGCCGGTGAGATCAGGTCTTGTAGAACCTAATGCCACCCTAATAGGCGATGTAAGTGTGGGAGAAGGAACCCTCATACGCAACGGAGCATATATAATCGGACCTGTGGTGATAGGAAAAGATTGCGACATAGGACCTAATTGTTTCATACGCCCTTCAACAACTATCGGAGACAGGGTTCATATTGGAAATGCCGTTGAAGTTAAGAACTGTATCATAATGGATGATACAAAGATCGGACACCTGACCTACATAGGGGATAGTATTATAGGACGAAAGTGCAATTTCGGTGCCGGAACAAAAGTTGCCAACCTCAGACATGATGGCAGGAACATAAAGGTCAATATCAAGGGAAAGAGGACCGATTCAGGAAGAAGGAAGCTTGGCGTCATCATGGGCGACGATGTCCACACCGGGATAAACACCAGCATAAACGTAGGAACAGTCATGAAAAGTGGAAGCTTTACGAAACCCGGAGAGCTTGTCAGGTGACACAGAACCACTTTTACATTAATAAACGGTGATCTGATTGATAGAAATGCAGAATTTAATAGAACTTGCAAAACAGATAGCTTCCATCATTGAAGAATATGAACATGCACGTGTCATCTCCCATAATGATGCAGACGGCATATCTTCAGCCGCGATCATCTGCCAGGCACTGCTCAGAAAAGGGATACCATACCATCTGACGATCGTTGGACGTCTGGACGAAAGCGTTGCAGAGATGGTAAATGAAACTACTTCTGATAATGATATTGTGATATTCTGCGATATGGGTAGCGGGCAATCAGAGATAATCGAAAAGGTCGAACAGGATGTGATCGTGATCGATCACCACAAGCCAGTCGGAGATTCGCCATCCAAAGCCATGATAAACCCACATATGGTCGGAATTGACGGAGCAGTGCACCTGTGTGCGGCCACTACAACATACCTTGTTGCAAAGGCACTGGATGAAGAAAATGTTGACCTTGCAGGACTTGCTATAGCGGGTGCCGTTGGAGATAAACAACTGTTCGAAACTGCGAACAAGGTCATACTGGATGAAGCTGTTGAAGCCGGGATAGTTTCTGTGAAAAAGGGACTGAAAGTAGGCAGCGGTGATATTGCGGACATACTGGAGAATACACCGGAACCCTACCTAGATATTACAGGCGAACGTGAAAAAATAGATCATTTCCTGGAAATGCTTGACATACATGGCAATATCGATTCACTTGATACTGAACAACTGCAAAAACTAACATCCACAATTGCATTAAAACTTACAAAAGCCGCCAGCCCTGAAGCTATTGAAGCTGCTATTGGAGATGTATACATACTGAACAGAGAGATTGTCAGGAATGCCTACGACCTTGTAGCCATCATGAACACCTGTGGCAAACAGAAAGTTCCCGGACTTGCCATTGCACTTTGCATGAAGGACGAGTCAGCACTGGAAGAAGCACAGGACATAACTCTCAAAAGCCAGAAGGCCATCATCGCCGACATTAAGAAAGCAGAAGAGCTCTTGCAAAAGGGTAAGAACATCTACTACCTGAGTGGAAAGGAACTTGAATCCACAGGAATGGTTGCCAGTACAATTATAAGATATGTACATCCGGACATGCCATTCATCGCAATTAACGAGGTGGAAGGCGTGATCAAGATATCCGGAAGAGGAAGCAGGGAACTGGTCGAAAAAGGACTTGACCTTGCCTATGCAATGCGAACTGCAGCATCATCTGTTGGCGGGGATGGCGGAGGGCACAGTGTAGCTTCCGGTGCATCAATACCACTTGGAAGAACAGAGGAATTCATTGCACTTGTCGATGACATTATCGGAGAACAGCTGAACTGATGTGAAAAATGGATTTGAAATTATGAAGATATCTACAACGATCAAGTTCAACAGCCCGGATGCACCTGATGTTGCAAGGAAAGTTGCACTTTCACTAAAACCTGACAATCTTACCAACATGGAAACAATGATAGGAGAAGAACAGGCATCCATAACCATCAGAACAGAGAAGATATCATCCATGATCGCGACCGTGGACGATCTGCTCATGAACGCAAAGATCGCCGAAGATATCATAAAGGAAGTGGAGGATGAAAATGAGCTCTGAATGGAAAACACTCGAAGATGTTGAAAAGAATATCTTTGACTGTACGGCATGTCCGCTTTCTGAGACTGTTATCAATAAGGTCGTACGCAAGGGATCGGACAAACCTAAAGTATTATTTATTGGAGAAGCACCGGGAAAGAACGAGGATGAGACAGGAGTTCCTTTTTGCGGACGTGCAGGGAAGATACTGGATGAACTGATCGACTATGCCGGACTTGAAGATAGTGATTGGGCAGTCATCAATACGATCAAATGCAGACCGCCAAAGAACCGCAATCCGAACAAGAAAGAACTCGAATCCTGCAAACCATTCCTGAACAGGCAGATAGAACTGCTTGATCCGAAATTGATAATTCTCCTTGGAAATACTGCTGAAAAGGCTTTCCTTAATGGACATAAGATGGAATGGGGAGCTGTCGAGGATTTCGAAGGACGAAATGTGCTTAAGATATTCCACCCGGCAGCATTGATCTATACAAGATCCCGAACAGAAGACCAGCACAGGTTCATTGATGAGAACAGGCATTTGTTCTCATGAATTGAACAAGGCGATCTTATGCAAATGTGAGATCATCGGCTCCAGCATATTTTTGCCCTCTCGACAATTTAAGCTAGCATTATCATAAATACAACTGTTTTTGTTGGAAAAATTATTAAATCTGGAGCCTATTTCATAACTGTTTGCTTTAGCAATAAATGCAATAAATACAATTAATTCGATCATGACCATAAATGAAACATAAGAGCCTGTTGACAAAGTATGGCCAGTTTCAAGAGGAATAACGTATGGAACTTAAATTCAACCTGAAAGGAGCATTCAAGACCAGCGCCGACCCGACCGACGCAAAAGATATTATTGCCCAGTATATCAATGAGGCAAATGAGACCATCCTTACAAAAGGAGCACCAGAAGGACAGGGTGCAAGGATCACAGAATGGAATATTGTTGATAACAGTGTCGAGGTCTCTATAGAATCAGGAAGGTTCGTCAGGGCACATGACGCAATAATCCGGCTCAGGAAACCCCTTGCAGGAAAGCTTGGAAAAGAGTTCCACATAGGCATTCGTGGAATCGATGTGAAAGAGTTCACCATTGAAATGCCTGCAGAAGAGAAAATTGACAATATAAAGATCCCACATGTAAGCAACATCACAAATGTTGAAGGCGGCATAGTCCTTGAGCTTGAGGTCGGAGAATCCGAGCTTGAGAACCGTATCCCTGACAGGATACTGACCCTTATGGAAGAAAAGGTCAGGGCAAAGGACTACGGTGGCAAAGCAGAGCACTGGCAGGTCCTCTGGGAAAGTGAAAAGAAGGAACACACATTCCATGGCGATCCCACACAGGAAATGATGAAAGAAGGATGGATCAAGCGAGGAGCAAGCCGCGGACAGTGGATCCATGGACCGCAGTCCACAAAGATGTTCAGGACCTTCGAAAGGATCGTTATGGAAGAGCTCCTTGGACCTCTGGGATACAGGGAAATGATCTTCCCGAAACTGATCCCATGGGAGGTCTGGCAGAAATCCGGGCATGCTAAGGGCGTATATCCTGAGATCTACTACGTCTGCCCTCCAAAGACCAGGGATCCTGAGTTCTGGGAAGAGGTCTCTGATCACTACAAGGTCACACATGAGGTGCCAACAGAGCTTATTAAAGAGAAGATCGGAGATCCTATCGGTGGTCTGTGCTATGCACAATGTCCTCCGTTCTGGATGTACCTGCAGGGAGAAACGATCCCTACCGAGGACTTCCCGATAAAGGTATTTGACAGGTCAGGCACATCACACCGATATGAGAGCGGCGGCATTCATGGAATGGAGCGCGTGGACGAGTTCCACCGTGTGGAGATCGTATGGCTTGGTACAAAGGAACAGGTTGTGGCAACTGCAAAGGAATTGCATGAAAAGTACATGCACATCTTTAATGAGATCCTTGACCTTGAGTGGAGAAAGGCATGGGTAACCCCATGGTTCATGGCACAGGAAGGTCTTACAGGTCTTTCAGAGCAGGGTGAAGCAGGTACCACGGACTATGAAGCACCACTGCCTTACAGAGGCGATGACGGGGAATGGCTTGAGTTCCAGAATGTCAGTATCAACGGTAACAAGTACCCATCAGGATTCAATGTGAAATCCCAATCCGGTGAAGAACTATGGTCAGGCTGTTCAGGCGTGGGACTTGAGCGCTGGGCGTCAGCATTCTTTGCACAGAAGGGTCTTGATCCCGAAAACTGGCCAGAGGAGTTCAGGAAGAGAGTCGGTGAAATGCCAAAGGGAATTCATTTCCTCTAAATCCCTTTTCATCGTACCGATTTATTTATATAGAGACATGTACAGTATTGACCCGCTATTAATAACCATTCACACGGAAATTATAACGGTCAGAATCACGAACATCAAAACTTAATTCGATCAATTTATTGATCAAAACAACTATCACAATAATAAGGAGGAATTGCTTGGCAAAAAAGAGAGTACAAAGGAAGCTGGATAAGTGGAAATCAAAAGAGTGGTATAACATCGTTGCACCAAAGTTCATCGGTAGCAACCATATCGGTGTAACCCCAACTGACGAACCGGAGAAACTTCTCGGTCGTATTGTGGAGACCACCGTTGGTGAACTCACCAATGATTTCTCAAAGCACAACATCAAACTCAAACTTGAGATCGATAATGTAACCGGCGATGTGGCAAACACAAGATTCATTGGCCACGAGATCACAACCGATTACCTGCGTTCCATCGTAAAGCGCCAGACTTCCAGAATTGATGCTAATCTCAATGTCAAGACAAAGGATGGTTACAAGATCAGGGTCAAACCTATCTGCTTTACAGTCAAGAGAGCAAGGACAAGCCAGATCAAAGGTCTCAGGGATGTCATGACCGAAACAGTAGCAAAACGCGCATCAGAACTCGACTTTGAGCAGTTCGTAGAAGAAGCTATTGTCGGAAAACTTTCCGCAAACATCTACAGGAAATCAAAATCCATCTACCCACTGAGAAGGGTAGAGATCAGAAAGACCGAAGTTCAGGTAGTTCCACCACACGCAGTAGCAACTCCAGTAGTTGAAGAAGCACCAGTGGTTGAAGAAGCTCCAGTAGTTGAAGAAACTCCGGTAGTTGAAGAAGCTCCGGAAGTTGTAGAGACTACAACTGAGGAATGATTTTTTAAAACATAATGGTGACCCTTTGGTCACCGTTAACATCTTTTTTTAACAATATTCATTTTCAATTAGCTTTAGCTAAGCTTGCAAACGTATGTGCAATGCAGGAATATTCATTTGCCTCAAGATGAATCAAGAGACTTCGGTCATCAATTTGAGAACACACTTTCAGCTAACCAGCCCATATTGCTAAAATAAAAAGAGAAATGGCTGGTTAACCCAGCCTTATAGAAGGATCCAGATCCAGAATTTTAACTTTACTTATGTGTGAAGTATGCAACGACACCATCATCCACTGAATCGATCTTGCAGAAGCCGAACCTTTCGAACTGGACAACATTGTTAAGCTCTTCAACAACCTGCTTCTCGCCAACACCTGTGAACTCACCATGTGGTGCCAGCACCTTTATAGCGATGTTGTCCTCAGGTGCCCAATGGATTATGCGCATCTTCCTGGTTTTAGCATCTTCCATGGAGTTTCCAATGCAACGACCTTTCAGCGGACTTACAGATGTAACCTCAATATTATAGAGATCCTTCAAACGCAGGACATCACCTTCTTTGACAGACCCTACATCATCATTGCAGACAAATACATTTGATCCGACATTGATGCTACGCCTTCCCCTCTCTTCAGTAGGATGCAATGAAGGTTCCACAACACAGGCTTCTGCATTTTCGATCTCAAGTTCAACAGGATCCCACACAAAGAAATACCTGTTAGCAATAGGATCAATGATCTTTCTGTTCTCTGCATATAGAGTGTCCATACTGATACTGACATCGGTTTCACCCACACCCATTTCGATCATGAATTTACGGATCGCTTCAGGCTTGATACCACGTCTTCGGAGTGCACGCAGTGTTGGAAGTCTTGGATCATCCCACCCTGAATACTCCCCTTCCTCTATTGCCTGCCGGAGTCCGCTTGTACTGAACTTGCCAAACTCATGCACCTTGATACGGCCCCAGTGAGTAGTCTTTGGATAGTCCCAGCCGAGATAATTATAGATATAACCCTGGCGCTTCTCACTGTCCATCAGGTCCTTACCCCTGATAATATGAGTCATGCCAAGCTCATGGTCCTCAATGGCACCTTCAAAGTCAAGCAAAGGCCAGACCACATATTTGTCACCGACCTCAGGACGAGGGTGAGGGGTCTTGACGATCCTGAAAGCACCATAATCACGAAGTGCAGGGTCTTTGTGCTTGATATCGGTCTTTATTCTGACCACTGCAGCCTTTTCCTCATATTCGCCTGCAAGCATCTTATCCCAGTGCTCAAGGTTCACCACAGGACTCTGTCCACGGTGGGGGCAGGGTTCCTTGGCATCCTTGAACTTCTTGAAGTCGCCGCCTTCACAGAAGCAGACATAGGCGTGACCCATCTCGATGAGCTGCCTTGCATAATCGTAATAGACCTCCATCTGATCTGATGCAATTACCACCTGATCCGGTTTTGCACCAAGCCATGTACAGTCCTCGATGTACCAATCATAAGCCTCAAGCATCGGACGCTTGGTCTGTGGATCTGTATCATCAAAACGAATGATGAACTTGCCACCATACTTCTTGACATATTCAGAGTTTACCACAATGCCACGGGTGCTTCCAATTGTAGGAGGACCATTGGGATTTGGTGCAAAACGCATGACAACGTTCTCACCCTCTGCAACGTCAAGAGGCTTGAGCCCTTTATCAGGCACTTTTTTCGTGTTAAGCTCCTCGATAAGCTCAGGTGCTATCGCCTCAAGGCGGGATTCCCACTGCCCAGGACTCTCTTTTGAAACCTCGTCCAGTATCTGCTGGATGATAGGTCCAACATCCTTTGCAAGAGGACGCAGATGAGGACACGAGCCCATAACACGCCCCATAACAGCTCCAAGCTGAGGGGTCTTTCCATATTTTACAGCGTTTTGAAGCGCAAATTTCTCTATAGTAATCTTATCTTCATCAGTCAGGGTCATCTAAAATCCCTCGCAGGGTCAAATAATTTTTAATCTGTAATGTATGAATTTAAAAGCAGATGAATATCAGAGCCTGTCGCCCAGGTCGCTGATCAGATTCACCTTTTCCAGAATACTGCCTATATTCTCATTGAACTTTACAACGAACTCTTCTGCCATGTCACCCGCCATTGCACCGTGTGAGGAAGGCTTGATAAGATGCTCCTGCTCCAGTACACGCAACGAATACCTTACCTTATGAGTTGGCATTCCCGTTTCTTCGGCTAACTTCAATATGCCAATAGGTCCTTTTTCAACGACCTTCTGGAGAACGATCAAATGCCTTTCAGTAAGCTCGAGTTCCCTGTTGATCTGGTCAAATAGCATTATACAACCTCATTCATCAAAGTACCAATTCCTTCGATCTTAACTTCCACAATGTCACCGCGTTCCAACTCGCCTACTCCCGGCGGAGTACCTGTCGCGATCACATCACCGACCTCAAGGGTCATGATCCCGGATATGAACTCGATCAGGTGAGGAATATCAAATATCAGATTCGATGTGCTTGAACTTTGCCTGACCTCACCGTTCACAAAACTGCTGATATTAACATCAGAAGGATCAAGTTCCTCTTTTGGAACAATGAAAGGACCTAAAGGTGCAAATGTATCAAAGCTCTTGGAGCGTGTCCATTGCCCATCTTTTTGCTGCAGGTCACGAGCTGTCACATCATTAAAGCAGGTATAACCTGCGATGACATCCATTGCATTATCTGAGCTGATGTTCCTGCACTTTTTCCCGATCACAACGGCCAGTTCTGCCTCATAGTCCACGCGTTGACTCATGGCAGGATAAGCAATTTTGCCACCAGGGCCGATCAACGAAGAGGAAGGCTTCATGAATATTACAGGCTCTGTGGGAATCTCCATATCAAGTTCAATAGCATGATCAACATAGTTCAGACCAATACATATTATCTTAGAAGGAGTTGCAGGAGGAAGTAAAGCAAGCTCAGATAGCTCAAATGTCCTGCCTTCATGGTCCATGGATGTAACGAGCTCCCCGCTGACACTACCATAGAAAACATCATCACCGTGTTTGAATCGACCTATCATAATTGCACATTCTCTATTCTGATTGTAGTTAAGAACAGAATTGTAGTATAAATTATTTGTTAAACATTCCCCATTACCTGAAATCGGATGAGAACAGCGGTGAATTCTGGAAGAATATAACATGGAAAATAAATATATAAAATACGATTTCCAATATTATATTGGATGAGTGCGAAGGGTAACGACTTTGAGACCATATATGGTGGGAAGAACTACGATATTTTCGCAACGTTGCTGGGATTCGGGCATTCCTTCTATGAAAGAGCCGCATCAGAGATGCCAATTGAAAAAGGAATGAAAGTGCTCGATCTTGGATACGCCACTGCATCACTTGATCTTGAAATAGAAGAGAAGATGGAACATACCGGTAAGGTCCTGGGAATCGACCTTTCAAATAACCAGCTTGCTTATGTGGATATCTGTGAAGAGAACTCCATGACCTGGAGAGGGAAGCCTATCTGAAATCATACATCAGATGCCAGATCTTCAAAAAGCAAGTTTAAGCCGCAGACTCGTGCTGCGACTCTTCTAGGTCCTTTTTGTAAACGATGGTCCTGTATGGGAATGGTATCTCAACTCCTTCAGCATCGAACCTTTTCTTAATAGCCTCTTTCAGTTCACAGCCAGTGTCAAATGCAACTGAGCGGTCATGGACCCACACATATAATTTAAGATTCACCGCGAAATCACCCAGTTCAGTGACCAGCACAGAGATCTCTTCACCACTCCGTTTATTGGGCTGATAATGCAGGAGTTGTTCATAATTCATGACCTTTGGATGTTTACGAGCCTCAGCGATCATTATACTACGTGCAAGATCGATATCTGAATCGTAACTTATTCCGATCTCAACTGTCCAGTTAACGGAAGGGTCATCAATGGACCAGTTAATGATGGCCTCATCACTTATGATATGATTAGGAATGTTCAGCCTCCTGTTGTCCCATGTCCTGATCTTTGTATAGCCCAGCGTGATATCAGTCACACGACCATATTCATTATGTATGGTCAGCAGGTCACCTACACGAAATGGCCTGAAGGTCGCAAGGGAAATACCTGCAATGATATTGGAAAGCGTGCTCTGGGCAGCCATACCAATAACAATACCTGCAAATCCTGCCCCTGCAAAAAGAGCTATGGACAGGTCACGAAGGCCTTGATTACTGAAAACGATCACAAGGAAACCGGAGAAATAGACTAGCGCAACTATTATTCGTCGTACAAGCCCATAAGTTGTCTCATCGATGTTCATTTTTTTGCTGGCCAATACAAAATATGCCTTTAGCAACCGATCTATTAGCTTAGCTAACAGGAAGGTCAATATTATGACCAGAACGGAAAAAATTATCGCAACATCCCATGAGAGCCAGGAAGGAACAATATCCAGAATACCCATAGAATATAATTAGACACAGATGATATACATATTTGACTATTGTCAGTAGATAAGATCAGGTAAAAGTCATTTTTTAAGCCAGATATATACCTTGAATTTAAGATCTGGCACATAAACAAGTAATTACATCCTACTGTATAAGTAGAACAAAGCAAAGAGCACAGTGACACCAAGGATCAGAAAGCTGATTGTAAAAACCAGAAGTGTCCTTTGAAGCCTTTTTTCTTCATCCGTCAGTTCCCGGATGTTATTTTTATGTTTCTTTTCAAGTATAGATCCTATAGCACTTCCAACTCCTATTCCAAATACAGGACCAAGAGCAATACCGAGACCGAGATTTCCGGTTAAGATGCCTGCACCAAGACCCAGCGGCACACCAAGCAGTAGACCAAGGGCAATACCCCTTCCAAGCCAGTAGCCTTTGGGATACATTACTGAGCCCTGATCAGCGTCAGAGCTATTCTTTACACCGATCCCAAGCAGAATTAACGCAATTAATACTAAAACAACAATGAATCCCAATATAAGTAGAAGTGCCATGAGTACATGATAAGACTGCCTGATATAAGCATTTGCGGTAGGAACTAATACATCAGGAACCGTAGCAAAATTGTTCAAGTATAGAATAATAACAACCTTACATATTTACGAAGACCTTGCCATCCTCTACTTTGAGCTCGTATGCTTTCTGGTCACCACATTTTCCTGAAAACGTCTCAACTAAAAAACCTGCACCCCTTTTGACCTTGCCGGAAGTCACATCATAACGGCACCTGTGAACAGGACATATCACAAGGTTATCCCTGAGCCTTCCTTCGACCAATTTGCCACCCATGTGATTGCAGATGGCATCAAGACCATAGAATTCCCCTTTCAGGTTAACCACCAGAACCTCGCTACCCCCAGCTGTGAAGCTCCTCATTTCCCCTTCCGGTACATCAGTTGTACTGCATAATTCTAAATATTCCGCCATGACATATCACCCCATTAATTATTTGTGGCATCCGTATAAGAACATTCCCCTGTCCCATATATATGAATTACATATTATGTATTTATACAAGGATAAAATATACCACAGTAACCTTAATTATTACATAAAGTACTTATCTTCAAGATCCAATTTTTATACATTATTTTTCTGCTAAAGGGGGTTTTAGCATAATAGAGAAAATAAAGAGGTCAGAAGAGGAGTGGAAAAAGCTGCTGACACCTGAACAGTATGCAATTTTAAGGGAAAAGAGAACGGAAATGCCGTTTACAGGGAAACTGTTGTCAAACAAGAAAAAGGGAACATATAACTGCGGCGCCTGTGGCCAGGTCATATTCGCATCAGATAAGAAGTTCGATTCACAATCCGGGTGGCCAAGCTTTTACGATGTGATATCCAGTGATCGTGTGGAACTTGCCACTGACGACAGCCACTTCATGCACCGGATAGAAGTGATCTGCTCTAATTGTGGAAGCCACCTGGGACATGTTTTTGATGACGGTCCGGAACCCACAGGGAAGCGTTATTGTATAAATTCTGCAGCCCTCCAGTTCGGGGAAGATGAATAAAAAACACATGTGAATGGTGAGTAACAATGATGGAAAAAGCCACACTTGCAGCAGGATGTTTCTGGGGAGTTGAGGAAAACTTCAGCCGGATAAAGGGAGTAACATCAACAAAAGTAGGATACACAGGCGGTTTAATGGCAGATCCCGGATACTATGATGTAGCCACAGGAACCACCGGACATGCCGAATCCATAGAGATAATTTTCGATCCGGATATAATTTCATACGAAGAACTGCTGGAAGTGTTCTGGGACATACATGACCCTACCACAAAGAACAAGCAGGGACCTGATATCGGCACACAATACAGGTCTGCGATCTTTTACCATGATGAGAAGCAAAAAAAAGCTGCCCTGAGTTCAAAGAAAAAGCAGGAAGAAAGCAAAAGATATGATAGTGATATAAAAACCGAAATTGTCCCAGCTTCAATTTTTTATCCTGCAGAAGAATATCATCAGAAATACTTCGAAAAACTAAGATCAAGATAATTTATTTCAAAAAAGAAAATGGAAAATAATGGAGAATAATGAAAAGACTATGAAATAAAGGAGTTTCCGAATCAACGGAAATTCCCTTTACTTCAAAAGAGGTTTACATAAGATGCAAGTCTGAGGAAGGCCATCAGAGCAATGGACACTGTAAGTGTGGCAATGAATGCACCTTTGCCATCAACATTAAG
Organism: Methanococcoides orientis; assembly: GCF_021184045.1. Classification (NCBI taxonomy): domain Archaea; kingdom Methanobacteriati; phylum Methanobacteriota; class Methanomicrobia; order Methanosarcinales; family Methanosarcinaceae; genus Methanococcoides; species Methanococcoides orientis. Next base: position 71,383 of record NZ_CP073710.1, on the reverse strand, counting down.
TCCTCTAGCAGTCCATTCAAGAATGTTATCTTCGTCGTCCATCATGGAACCTTCGTAGTATGTGTCCATTTCTTCTTTCCTCCTATTTTATGAGTGATTAGTAATTATCACGATTAATCATTGCACACTTATATAATGATTAATCGTTTATTAAGGTTTCTGTCATAGACCTCTGAGATGAAGATGTATTAGATATGAAGTATATCAGGATCACAAACAGATATGATCAAACCACAGCCATTCTTGGATCCTGATCCACATTATTCAAACAAGGCTGGCATAAGATGCAAACCTTAGGAAGGCCATAAGGGCAATTGAAACTGAAAGAGTAACAATGAATGCGCCGTTGCCATCAACATTAAGCCCTCTAGCAGTCCATTCAAGAATGTTCTCTTCGTCGTCCATCATAGAACCTTCGTGGTATGTATCCATTTGTTATTTCCCCCAATTTTAGTTTTTAATTCTTGTGTAGTCAATGAGTAATTATCACGATTAATCATTGCACACATATATAATGATTAATCATTTATTAATGTTTCTATTATTCTTCCAGATATATAGCCCAACAAACCAATATCAGAATAAGATCAAACTCTCATAAACACAAGGAAGCGAGGATATGAATAATGAGTAAACAACTATTGGCCAAGCCATTGAAAATATAATAGATATGTTTATGTAAAACATCATTCTAAATTTCTACTATGAATAAACTGACAACATCTGATCAGACATTTCTGGGTTTGATAGTGTTAATGCTGCTTGGGAAGGCCACATGGGAATACTATGATGTTAACCACCCCATCGTGCAACAATGGACAGGCACGTGGTCAGCGATCATTACAGTAGCAGTTCTCGGAGCCATATGTATAAAACTTGCCGGAAAAGCAGGTTTCCCGGAGATATGGGATAAGAGCATCCCGAACAAACAGAGGTTCACAATACCAATAGCTCTGGGAGTTGGTTTTTCTATTATAGAGATAGTCGTTGGATTAGCCCTTCAATTGCCCAATATTCATGTGGGATTTCCATACTCAATTCCTGTTTACCTAAGCGGAGGGATCTTTCTTGAGATATTATACCACCTTGTCCCGGTGGTAGCTCTCACATGGATGATCTCGACAGTTGTGTTAAAAGGAGAAAAACAAGCTCAGGTATTCGTATCAATTGCGATCCTTGCAAGCCTGTGGGAACCCGTCATGCAGATCATGGGCATGTCCCAGATGGGGATGCTTACAAGCTCATTCTTCGCAGGAGGACTGTTCATATTCATTTTCGCAGGCAACCTGATACCGATCACGCTTTTCAGAAAGTACGGATTCCTGGCACCTGTGGTCTGGCGTCTTGCAGACTACAGCATCTGGCACGTGATCTGGCCTATGATATACTACTGACATAATATCAATAGTATCACAGGGCAAAACCAATGCCAAAATTCGGAGATTACAAGACCGCAGTTCTGCCTGAGCTCATGACAGGATCCTGTTGGCAAGCCAGGGAGATATTGCGGTTACAATAAGCACAAGCAACCAGATGCGTCCTTCGAGAAAATAGTAATCATGTAGCAGGCGTTCCCATGAGTTACCGATGACAAAATGCCCGAAGAGGAATTCAAAGGATACTGTCAGGAACAACCACATGAGACCAACATAAATGAACTGGACAGAGGTTCCCGAAACTCCCGAATATTTCAGGAATATATAGGAAACTGTAAATATAACAATACAGAAGATTACCGAACTTATCTGGTGTGCAAGAAGTTCACCCGTATAAGGCGCATAAAGACCTCTTGATGTGCCATTTATTATGGCAAGAAATATGAACAGCATCCAGACAACAAGAGAATACAGGTAAAGATTTCGAACCATGTTAATAAATTTGGTATTCACTTGTCAAAAACTTATTTACAGATATAAAAAAGCACCAGCCCATTGAAACCCCCCAATGAGCTGAAATTAATAAATGATCAGATCAACTGATCAAAGCATATAACTTCATCACCAAGGGCATTACTGCAATATATATTTTCGTTGTTATACTTGCATCATCGGCACCCTCAATTATGATCATACCACTGTCGTATGCTTCCAGAAAGACCTCACCCGGAGATTCAGAATCCAGGATCGCTCTTGCCGTATCCTCATTTGTTGTTACAATGATGGTTTCAGTAAAGTCTACACCATCCCACTTGTATTCGGAATCCAGCTCGCCCCATTTGCCGAAATTAGATACCGAAGCATCACTACCTGTGATAGCGATCATGTTCATGGTGACACCACTTTCAGTAACGAATGGGCCGTCACTGAGAACCACATCAAAGTCAGGGCCATCCGTAGTCCCATTTTCAGCATCATTCATGTAAACAGCAAGGATCACGTGCTGATCCGAAAATATAGACTGCACAGTTCCGGGAACCTGATCGATCTTATCATTGTATTCACCGACCTGAGCATTTAGATCATCGAACAGATCTGCACTCGCAGGTACCATGAAAAACATAGCCACAAGCACCATTGAAATTACTAATCTTAATTTCATAGATAACACCCCAGTTTATAATTCGTTATAAGAGAATTTGTATTTAACCCTTTTAAACTCTTCCAACAACAAGCAGAACCAGCACAGGCATTAGAGTCAGGCATGCATCCCCCCATTCAAATGAGTACAATCGAAACAGAGGTTATAAAATATAATTGATTGAATGTCTTGAATCTAACATCTCTGGAAAAGTTAAAGAAAAGGCAATAAGAACCTTAAAATGCACATATGTTATGAGGAAAATACAACACAAATAAAGCTAATTTGAATTAAAACTTATATTAATTCGATATAAATATATAGTCAAACGCACTATATGATGTATCAGGGCATGAAAGGGTTGGGAATGAAATCAGATGAGTGGGGGCTCATCTTTTCATAGATCACGATTAGTTTTTTGATTATTTGAAAAAACGAAGAAAAGTCAGGATTTTCAATCTCACAAACAACATGAGATCCGGAATAAAATAATATTGCACAAAAACACCCGATTATTCGAATTTGAGATGGTGCGGGGGGTGCGATTCGAACGCACGAACTCCTACGAGACAGGGTCCTAAGCCCTGCGCCTTTGGCCTGGCTGGGCAACCCCCGCAAACAGAAACAATCTGTAAACTCATTTTTTATATTTAATCTTATGCAATGGATACGACAGGATCTATTTTCCATGCAACCAGATCGCAACCCGTACAGTCCTCAATTAACAGATTCAGTCGAAGCGTGTATGAGGAATCCTACTTCCATAAAGAACATGACCGCCACAACTACGAACATCAGATACATACCGAGCGAAGCTGCCATCCAGATCGCACCATAAACACGAGAATAGAACTTTGCAACATAATTGAAGCCGAGTATTGGCCGAACCCCTGCGAAGGTCCTCAGACATCAGCGATCTGACTTGCGGACTTGAACATTAACAATGCAATTTGCCGCTCCTTGCTGTGGTCAACAATGGGTTTTGGATAGTTCAGGACCTCTAACCGACCACCCATTTCCAGCTTGTGGATATCCGGCGATTCAACGTCTGCAAGCTCCGGGACCCACTCTTTGATGTATTCACAATCCCTGTCGAACTTCTTCTGCTGACGCCAGGGATTGAATATCCTGAAATATGGTTGGGAATCCGCACCTGTTGAAGCAGCCCATTGCCAGTTCCCATTGTTCACACAAGGATCATAATCCACCAGTTTACTTGCGAAATAGCGCTCACCCCACTTCCAGTCTATGTGAAGATCTTTTACAAGGAAGGAAGCTACGATCATCCTCACACGATTATGCATGTATCCAGTGCTGTTAAGCTGCCTCATCCCTGCATCCACAATAGGGAAACCTGTGTTTCCCGAACACCATGCTTCGAATAACTTCCGGTCATTGCCCCACTCAAGATCATCGAACTTTCTTTTGAATGCATGTCTGAAGACCTCAGGGAACTCAAAAGCAAGTTGTGTGAAAAAATCCCGCCAGTACAGTTCACTGATTAGTATGTGATTCCTGCCAAGTTCATGAAGGACCGAATAATAGAACTCCCTTATGGAGATCGTACCCAGCTTGTTGTGTGCAGAAAGGCCGGTCGTCCCCCTGACATAAGGCAGATCACGTTCACGACCATAGTTCGAGAACTCAGAAAGAGACTTCAGAACGGACAGGCCATTGCTTCTCCCACCATGTGTAAACAGCTGATCGTTTTTCTCAGGAAGCGAGCCTTTCAAAAAAGCTACATCTGAAACAACATAGACCTCACCTGCCCCGAGACCCCCGGTGTAAAAATGATCAGTAATGTCTTCACTTACACCATTTAACATTGAAGGAGTGAGAACATCCCATTTCGAGGCCGACCGGAAGAACTGTGTGAATACCTTGTACGGAGTACCCTGTTTAGTACGCACGGTTCCGGGCTCAGTGAGCAGGCAATCGTGGAATTGAAGCAGGTCAACATTCCTGTTATTGCACAAACTTGCGATTAGCTCATCCCTTTTAAAACTGAAAGGAGTGTAATCATGGTTCATGAAGATCGCATCAATACCGGCATTTTCCAGAAGGTTACCGATCACATCTTCCGGAAGACCTGAAAAAAAGTACAACCTGCCACCCACAGCTTCCAGTTGCTCCCTGAGGTCGTCAAGCGATTCCAGAAGGAACTGAAAGGCATTGCTGTTGAAGTTCTTCCTTGAAGGATCGCTCAGGCGCGGGTCGAAGATGAAACAAGGGACCACCTCCTGAGACATCTCAAGAGCTGAAAGAAGAGCAGTATTGTCATCGACCCGCAGATCCCTCCTGAAAACAAAGAGAGAACGCTGGAAGCGGGACATTACTCGATCTCCACTGCAAGTTCGTTCTTCATGATAAGAGGTGGCACCCACGGCGGATTGTATCTCATGAGGAATACCTCGCCTTTTGTATTCAGGCCATTTTCGGAGATCTTTTCCTCAAGTATGGCCCTGTGCGATTCAATTTTAGAATCTGTGACATAGCCGGAGAACTTGATCACCACAAGTTTTCTTGGAGGCACATCATGGATCAGAATATCGTCATCCATAGGAGTGGGTACATTTTTAGAATCATAACCTTCCGGCAGGACGAAGGACATATGCATAACATCCCCCTCCTGCCTTGAGATCACAGGAGCTGTCATCGCTATCTTTGTATTTTGTTCATTCTTTCCAAATATGTAACCGGAGAGTATCCTGAAACCGGAGTTCGAGCCATCTGCATCTGCAGAGATGAAAGTGTTCCCCCCATACTGCCTTACCTCAACACCACCGCCAAGCTCTTCGATCACCGTATAATTAACCTGTTCAGTACTCATAGATATCCTGACCCCCATCAGGAACCAGATTGCAACAAGTACCAACAATGTTGCCACTATCACAAATACTGCCCCCTTATTTTCCATGATAATATATGGGGAAGATAAGTTAATAAATCTTTAGAATGAAAACAAGCAAAGATATTGATAATATTCCAGTAATAACATCCAAAATCATATCATATCATATCATGTCCATCATACCAGACCTAGTTCCTTCATAATACCAATGCCCTTTAATGCGCTCTTTTCCTTATCCCGAATCTCCAGCATTATGTCAAGGTCAAAATCCCTGACCTCTTCAAGAAAATCCCGAAAAAGCGCAACATCTATGGATGTTGCATGCTTTCCTTTCCTTGCACCTTCCTGCTGGCAGCTGTAGTCGATCATTGGTATGCCATCCTCTTTACACCATGTTGCAGAGGCACTTCCCACAGCATTGAAAAAGCCTTCAGCATTGTTGAGACATTCATGGTGGAAACTATCAAAAATAACAGGCATCCCGCATAGTTCATTTATCAGGAGACAATCCCTGAGGCTGTAGAGCCGGTCATCGTTCTCGACAACAAGCCTTTCCCTCAGACTCTCATCGAGAGACTCATATCTTTCAACAAACCGCCCAACTGCCTGTTTCCGGTCCTTGTAGACACCCCCGACATGAATCTGTATCTTTGCACTTCTATCAAGCCCCATGGAATCCAGAAGTTTGCAGTGGTATTCAAGTTCTGAGATAGACCTTTGAGTGACATCCATATCAGGAGAGTTAAGAAGTATGAACTGGTCCGGATGCATGGAGATCCTCATGCCATTAGTAATTATGAACCGGCCGATCTCCAGTAGCTTTGAACTGAAATGATCTGCCCAGTCAAAGTCACATATGGGATGTGAAGCAAAGGGAATAGTATCAGAACTTATCCTGAAGAACAAAAGATTGTTTCTGAGATTATATTTCAGTATCCTCTGCATGCAATCCAGATTGTTGGCTATCGTGTTGATCAATTTCTCTTCAGAATATGAAGAAAGCCTGAATTTCCTGTTTGCAGCACAACCAATGCTCCGGTTAATACAGGGATAACCCAATTTCATAGACAAGTCACTCCGGAAAAATTCCCCACTTAACTTGAGTCTCTGAGTGATTTAATTCTTTTGATGTATAGAAACAAACAAACAAACAAACAAACAAACAAACAAACAAACTATATGAGAAAAGATCAATTGAAGGTGATTATAATTCTAAAGTCAGATCCAGGGACAAAAAATGATAAGAAAATTCACCTCCCTTTTCCCTTTGTGGGCAATCATCTTCGCAATAGCAGCCTTTATGCACCCTGATGTTTTTTCCCCCTATAAGGATGCAATAACCCCATTACTCGGGGTCGTGATGTTTGGTATGGGAGTTACACTCTCAGCAGAGGACTTCCTGCTTGTGCTCAAAAGGCCGGGCGTAATTGTACTTGGAACTGCCATGCAGTATATACTGATGCCATTTATTGCATTTCTCATATCATATATGCTTCATCTCCCCACTGAGATCATGGCAGGGCTGGTACTGTTGGGTTGCTGCCCGGGAGGGACTGCTTCAAACGTTATCTGCTATCTTGCAAAAGGTGACGTGGCCCTTTCAATAACGCTTACATCCGTATCCACAGTAATGGCATTTATCCTGACTCCCGCACTTACATGGATCTACATTGGACAAGCAGTACCTGTCGAGGTTGGAAGCATGATGATGAGCATTGCAAAGATAGTGCTCATCCCGGTGGCACTTGGAATCATCATAAACACACTTTTCGATAGGCATATTGAAAGATTCAAACATGCATTTCCTGCACTATCCGTAGCTGCCATAGCATTTATCATTGCCATAATAATTGCCCTGAACAATGATAATATTCTCACTGCGGGAAAAATGGTGATAATCGCGGTGGCCCTTCACAATGGTTTTGGATTTGCCAGTGGGTATTTCCTTTCAAAAGTGCTGGGGCTTGATGACAAGGATGCCAGAACACTGGCAATAGAAGTGGGCATGCAGAACTCAGGATTAAGTGTCGCACTTGCTGTAAAGTATTTCTCACCCCTGGCTGCCCTGCCTGGCGCTTTATTCAGCATCTGGCACAATATAATGGGCTCTGCGCTGGCTGCATACTGGTCATCTGGTAAAGACAAAAATGACATAGAGATGCTAACTGATGCTCCCCCAAAACGATGGTGATCTGTTAAAGGCAGTTATTTTCGATATGGATGGTGTGCTAGTGGATACCATGTCCCATCATACACAGCTTGCGAATAGGCAGATCGCGTCAAAGCTGCTGATTAATTCCACTCACAGCCCCGTTTTATTAGAAGTAGCATTTATACCACACATGGACACGTATAAGATTTATGAGACGCAGTGCTAATATTTCCAGACCGTAAACAAGTATAAAAAATTCTATTGGAATCTTAAAACATAAAACAAGAAGAATAATAAAAGAGAGATGCGCCGACCGGGATTTGAACCCGGGTTTATGGCTTGGAAGGCCACAGTCATAGCCGCTAGACCATCAGCGCACTTGCATCCCCTAACTTGCATTTTTAGAATATAACCTTTTCGCCTAAATTAACGGACATGTGAAAAAGTATTGCGTCAGATACAATACAGAGATTAGTCGGTTATAAAATATATGTACTGCGAAGTTCTTTGATCTGGTCCCTTAGCGCCGCTGCCCTCTCAAATTCCAGATTTGCAGCCGCGGAGTGCATCTCTGCCTCAAGGTCAATGATCATATCAGCAAGTTCCATGTCGGAAAGATCCTCTGCAACCTCCAGCACCTCGGACTTCACTTCCTCGTATTCTGCTTCTACAAGCTCTTTCTGCAAAGCCTTCCTGATGGTCTGCGGGATTATGTTATGCTCCTTGTTATACGCAAGTTGCATCTCACGCCTACGGGCGGATTCCTTTAGTGCACCTGCCATTGAGCCAGTCATATTGTCAGCATACAGTATTACATAACCTTCCGCATTCCTGGATGCCCTACCGATCGTCTGTATGAGTGACCTCTCCGAACGCAGGAATCCTTCCTTGTCCGCATCGAGGATCGCAACAAACGCAACCTCAGGAATGTCAAGACCTTCCCTCAAAAGGTTGATGCCGACAAGAACATCGAACTCGCCTTTCCTTAAGTCCCGGATGATCTCCGCCCGCATCAGAGTGTCAATGTCCGAATGCATGTACCGCACCCGTATCCCCATTTCCAGCAAGTAGTCGGTCAGGTCTTCAGCCATTCGTTTGGTAAGGGTTGTCACAAGAGTGCGCCAGCCGCGTTCTGTGACCTTGTTGACCTCACCGATAAGATCATCGATCTGATTCTCCACAGGGCGCACGAATACTTCAGGGTCCACAAGACCGGTCGGCCTGATGATCTGCTCCACGACTGCACTGCTTATCTCCAGCTCATAGTCTGCAGGAGTGGCTGACACATATATCGCCTGGTTTATCTTCTGGTGGAACTCATTGTACCTCAAAGGTCTATTATCAAAAGCAGAAGGTAAACGGAAACCATAGTTGACCAGGGATTCCTTCCTGGCCCGGTCCCCATTATGCATCCCCCTTATCTGCGGGATGGTCACATGGGATTCATCGATCACCAGAAGAAAATCGTCAGGGAAGAACTCAAGCAGAGAGGACGGAGGGTCGCCCGGGCTCCTACCGTCGAAATGACGGGAATAGTTCTCGATACCACTGCAGTATCCCAGTTCACGGATCATCTCCATATCGAATTTCGTACGCTGCAACAGCCTCTGGGCTTCAAGTATCCGGTCCTCAGACTCAAGCTTTGCGACCTGGTCCTCAAGCTCCTCCTCAATAGAGTCCAGCGCATGCACCATCTCTTCCTGAGGCATTACAAAATGCTTTGCAGGATATATCACAATGCTGTTATCTTCTTTCACAACCCCGAGCGTCTTACCGGTTAGAGGATCAAAAGAAGAGATCCTGTCGATCTCATCACCAAACAGCTCTATACGGATTCCATGCGTCTCCTGTGCCGGGAACACTTCCACAGTATCCCCTTTAGAACGGAACGTACCTTTGGCATAGTCCATTTCGTTGCGCTCATACTGGATATTGATAAGACGTGCAAAAAGGTCACTCCTTTCGATCTGCTCACCAGGCCTCAAAATAACAGACATCGACCTCCATTCTTCCGGAGAACCTATGTTGTAAATGCTGGAAACACTGGAAATAACAATAACATCCCTGCGTTCTATCAGGGACTTTGTGGCTGAAAGTCTCAACCTGTCAATCTCTTCATTCACAGAGGAATCCTTTTCGATGTAAGTATCGGTGGTCGGGAGATAAGCCTCAGGTTGATAGTAATCATAATAGCTGACAAAGTATTCCACAGCATTGTCAGGAAAGAACTCCCTGAACTCCGAGAACAACTGAGCTGCAAGGGTCTTGTTATGAGCAATTACAAGCGTAGGCTTCTGCACTTTCTGAATTACATTTGCAACTGTGAATGTCTTACCGGACCCGGTCACACCCAACAATACCTGATGTTTTAGCCCCTTGTCCAAACCTTCCACCAACTTCCTGATAGCTTCTGGCTGGTCGCCTTTTGGATCATATTCAGATACAAGCTTAAAACTGCTCATCACTCTGTGAATATGTATGTGAATATCTATAAACGTATGTATGCGACACTTTGAACCTATTCACAATACAACAGAATGTGAACACGCAATTACATGCCTACAACATGGATACAACATTTAGCCACAGCACCAATCTGCAAAAACAAAGAAAATCCCAATGATAATTAGCATAAAAACAAATGGATGATCATCATTTTCTGACCTCATAGAAAACAATTAGTGCAGGTCAATTAAATTCATATCCTCTGCATCTGCCAGACAGGAGCATACCCTTGTTGTGTTGCCTGGGCAGCAACCTCTTCCCGGTCACCGATATAGAGATATTCACGCTGTGTGCGGTTACCACGACGTTCCAGAAGGTTCTTGCGATACATACGGGAGAGGTAGGTAGAAACTGTGCTTAACTTGATCTCACCATAAACACGCTCATAGTTCACCTGGATCTGTTGTGAAGTTGACCAATCACGAGGATGCTCGTACTTCAGGAAAAGCTCAAGCCTTTCGTTGATCGTAAGCTTTGAATTACTGACCTTGTCGCGAAGTGGTACGTTAGGAACAGCATTGTTGTTAACCTGTGGAACCTGTTGTTCTGTCATAGCAGCCTGAACCGGACGAACGGGAGCGATGTTACCAGAAGATACATTCGCTTGCTGTGGTTGTACAGGTTGTTGATAGCAAACCGGCTGGTTCACCACAGGATTTACAGTAGGATTAACTGTTTGCTGATTCACAGGCACATAGTACTGTGGATACTGTTGAGCTTGTTGTACCGGCATCTGCACAGGCTGATAATAAGGCTGTGCTTGTTGTGGAACAGGCATCACAGATACAGGATAGTATTGTGGTGGCACAACCTGTGGAGGTTGTAAAACAACAGTTTCCGGAGTTGTCGCGGAAGTTTGTTGTGAAAAAAGTTGTTGAACGTTCTGTTCAGATTGCAGATTGGAGGATGAAGAGCCGGTCGAACGAGGTCGCACCTCATCTAAAGTATCAATAAACTTGATAACCCGTTCTTTCACATTCTCACCAGCAAATTCAATACTGGTGTTCTCTTTTCCTTCGTCATCGATTATTTCGATCCGAATCTTCATCTTCTACGCCTCTGCAGCGGATCCATCCATCCCCTCAGATCGGTGGATTCACAAACCATTCATCCCCTCAGATAATGGCTCAGCTTTTATGTGAATACAGTTTCATGAAATCGATTTGTACCGTGATAGTACAATTGATTTGAACTGCAATACATCCATTATACTTAATGATATATAAAAGTTAGCATTAAAATATAAGTCATTATCTGTATTATACCAGATTAAAGCTTTTAAAACACTTATTTTTAATAAAAAGTACATAAAAACGCTTTAAAAAATACCGAAATTACTTGTCTAAAAACAAGAAAATCCGAAATCACAACGTATTATAGTTAATACTCCAGTGGAAGTAAGGGGGTTTGTTTTCATATACTTTTTACTGTGATTATCTAACTAAAAACAAAATGAAAAGTTATAAAGCCATCATAATATAAAATAAAGATAATTACTCATATTTAACTGCATAAAATGTATAGAATATTCTTAAATTAAAAATAAGGTCTTAAAAGAAAAGGAAAATTGATCCAGACGTAATCCAGAAACGATCCAAACACCTGCCGCACAAACCATTATTGCCCCAGTCAGTTGCTTTTATATTACATGATGTTTATAAGAACGAAACATGACCGACGTAAGTGCAGGATCATCAACGGGAAATGATGTACCGGACATGAATTCCGACAAAGTAACCCGCGAAGCAGAAGAAGTTGAAGACATGGACGTCCAGTCGATACTCAACGAGAATGAGGTCCTGAAGGTCCAGAACGAAACTATGAAAGCAAAGCTCCTTGAAGCCAACATGATGGCTAACAAGTATCTTTCAGAAATAGAGAAACTGAAGGAGCAATTGGACCACCTCACCACACCACCACTGTTCATTGCCAGTGTCATGGAAGTAGATGACGACATGGTGCTTCTGAGGCAGCATGGCAACAACCAGGAGGTTATGACAAGAGTGCCACCTGGAATGGAAGGCATTATTGAGCCAGGCATGCGCGTGAGCATTAATGCAGCATTTTCCATCATATCCACGATCAGTAAGGCAGCAGACGTACGTGCCCAGGTCATGGAACTTATCAATTCACCAGGCATCGACTACGATATGATCGGCGGCCTTGACGATGTTCTCAAGGAAGTAATCGAATCAGTTGAACTTCCACTGACCGAACCGGAACTTTTCGAGAACATAGGAATAGAACCACCAAGCGGAGTTCTCATGTACGGAAACCCGGGAACAGGTAAGACACTGATAGCAAAGGCAGTTGCATCAAGAGCAAATGCCACATTCATACGCATGTCAGGTTCAGACCTTGTTCAGAAGTTCATCGGAGAGGGCGCAAGACTTGTCAAGGACGTGTTCCAGCTGGCAAGGGAGAAGTCACCGTCAATACTGTTCATCGATGAGATCGATGCAGTCGGAGGTATGCGTACCCACGACGGCACAACCGGATCTGCAGAAGTGAACCGAACAATGTTGCAACTTCTTGCAGAGATGGACGGATTCGACCCCAGTGGTAATGTAAAGATAATTGCAGCAACCAACAGGATCGACCTGCTTGACCCGGCACTTCTGCGTCCTGGCAGATTCGATCGTATAATCGAAGTACCGCTACCGGACGAGAAAGCAAGGGAAGAGATCCTGAAGATCCACACAAGGAAAATGACCCTCGAAAAAGACCTCGATCTCGCCAAGATCGCAAACATGACAGACGGCCTTAGTGGTGCTGACCTGAATGTAATAGTCAAAGAAGCAGGCATGTTCGTCCTGAGAAGGAGAGGAGACATGATAACCATGAAAGACCTCATGGATGCATTCGAAAAGGTCGTATCGGAAGAAGAAGTGAATGCACCATTCGGAATGTTCGTTTAAAACGAACTTCCAACTACTTTTTTAGACGATAAGTATAAATATAATTGGTTGCTTTTAGGGGGTGCTGAAAGGCGCGAAACCGTGTGCTCCGATAGTGTAGCACGGCCAATCATGCAGGACTCTCACTCCTGCGACTGGGGTTCGAATCCCCATCGGAGCACCACTAACTTTTTTATGATTATACTCTTTTTGAACTCAACTTCGAAGAAATATAATTTGTGTTTGATACTAGATATTGCTTCATGGGATCAGTTGGCCCATTAGTCAGATCCAGACAGTTCGAGCAGCAAAAATATATTAAGCACAGAACCATACATTTATTAAAATACGTATTAAGACAACATGGCCAGAGAGAGATATAATGGATCAGAGAAAATTAGCACAATTGCCCTTAGTAGGAACGCTGATCGGCGCATTAATCGCATATTTTCTAAGACCGGAAGCTCCACAAGTAGGCAAACTACCATTAGGAGTGGTCATGACAAGGGGAGCAGACCTAACCGGCACAGAGGAGATATTGATACCAATCGCAGAAGCATCATTTAACTATACGATCACAGGTGCAATAATAGGTGCGATAATTGGTGCAATAGTATTCTGGATCATGTTCAATAAAATGAACAATTAATGCACATATTCAACAAAATAATAATTAACATACATCGAACATATTGACTTGTTGGAAACACGTTTTCAACTTACCGTTTTTTTAAATTATCGTTGGCAGAGTTTCCGAAAAGTCCAGACATCAACATGATCAATATACCCATCTGAGCAACACTAAATTTATTATTATATTTATTTTGATTTTTAGAAAAATATCAATTGATCAACATTAACAAGTCAAAAAGTAGTGTACTTTATTCGAAATTTTCAAGCGGAATGGCAAAACCGAAGATGCTGAACATACCATATTCACTCTTGACCCATACATGCCCACCATGAAGCTCAACAAACTTTTTGACCAGAGAAAGACCTAAACCGGTCCCATTATATTTCTTTTGAGAAGAAGAATTAATCTGGCTAAATGGCTTGAACAACTTGTCAAGATCATCTTCCTTGATCCCAATACCACCATCACGGACTTCAAACTCCACATAATCCTGCACCATCCGGCACTCTACAGATATATCCCCACCATCATTGGAGAATTTGATGGCATTACCGATCAGATTATAGAGAATCTGCTTGAGTTTACCGGAATCAACTTCAAGAACATAAACATCAGGTGATATCAAAGTACTGATCTTTATCCCCCTTTTACTGGCCGACGTACCCATGAACTCAGACATTTCTAAGAGAAATTGAGGGAGAATTACTTTTTCATACGACAGTTCCATTTTACCGGCTTCAGCTTTTGAAAGATCAAGTATGTTATTAATAAGACCCAGCAGATGAGTACCACTGGAAGAGATATTCTTTGCATATTTTACCTGTTTTTCGTTAAGTGGGCCAACACCTCCCTCGACAAGAAGATCAGAGAAACCAATAATCGAATTCAGTGGTGTCCTGAGCTCATGACTTACATTAGATATAAATTCACTTTTAGCATTGTTCGAAGCTTCAGCCAGGTCCTTTGAAACCATAAGCTCAGTTTCCATCAATTTCCTTTCAGTCAGATCGATCTCCATAGAAAATATACCCAGTTGATCCCCTGGCAACAGAACAGTCGAGTAACTGGAAAATACAGGGAGACTCATTTTACTCTTTGTTAGAAAAGTAGTTTCACAAAATCGTTCCATTTTTTGATCGGTTCTGCCCGAGTTAATGATTTCAAACAGACCACTAGCATCGGCAATAGGAACTATAAGGTCGGTCATTTTTTGACCGATCGCTTCTTCCTTAGAATAACCATACATTGTTTCGCTGGCACTGTTCCAATACTGAACAAAGAGATGCTTATCGAATCCCTGAATTGCAACATTGGGAACATCATCCATGAACTTACGGAAGTTCTCATCAAGCAAATGAAGCTCAGATTCCTGCTTTTCAACAGTCCTTGAAAGACTTACATTCTTACTCAATACCATATAGGAGATATTGGCAGACATAAGGAGTAGTATAAAAGAAAGAGCTTTGATAAAGGAGAGATCTGTTGAAGACAGACCATTTACCATTATATACTGGAACCAATCAATGACATAAAGCCATGAGGGATAAAGAACCAATACAAAAAACAGGACAATTGTAACAGGAATAGAATATGATCGTTTGAACCACTCTTTTATACGAAGTGGATCCATATCCCCTGACTCAATTTTCATCCTGCCACCCAACTAAATTAATGATAAGATTTTATATAAAGAATTAGATCAGACACATGTTATAAATAAACATTACATTGTTAACGCAGCATACATTTTCCGCATGTATAAAACAATACAAATTCAGAAAGAGAAGAAAAACATGAAACGAAATATAGAATCTGTTTCAATGTACTTGAACATCTTCCTATTTCTGATATTGGCAAATTCACTCCTCTCAAGATTCGCAGTTATAAATTTCACATCCTCGCCTGCAACAGGAGTATCAAACATGTATGTTGCAGTTGCTTTTATGATCGTTTTTGCCTTGTGGTATGGCATAGGAGGTGCACTGGCAGCATATCTTGGCTGTATTGTAGGAGCAGGCATCCTTGCCGATATGCCAACCTCATTGAACATCATATGGTCCCTTGCAGACCTATGGCAGGTCCTTATACCACTTATTGCATTCAGCTATTTTAAAGTAAACTTAAGATTAAGAACAAGAAGGGATGTTGTATACTTCCTTGTTTTTGCAGTCTTCCTAAACAACATCATAGGTGCTTCATGGGGCACATACATGCTGGCCATCAATGGAATTATCACTTATGAAGAACTCTTTCTGACCTTTGAAAGATGGTTTACAGGAAACGTGATAGCCACGATCCTGATAGTTCCATTTTTACTAAGATACATCACCCCATACATCCAGCAAACAGAGTCATATGTGGAAAACTACTGGAAATAAGACACATATGTCGGATCATAACCTCGCCGGGATACCACTTGAATCTTTTTAAAGCATCTTAACTAAAGAGCAATGCACATATTACTGCATATTGCAATAACCTGAATTTTGATAATGAGAAAAATTATTTGCCATCAATTACTTTCCGATACTGCAACTCACATGCATACAAACAAGCTGCCAGCCTCTTGTCCTTCAGGTCGTCCACAGTCCCTTTTAGCCCAAGCTTTGAACATTCTTCATAGACCTTACAAACATCACAACAATTAGCACTCATAGGACAGTCTCCCGAAACAGATATTCGAACATATCAATGAAGGATAGAACTTAAATTTTCCGTTCGTCCTAAAAAAACCAGATTGCTATAACGAAATAACAGATCAAATCGAACAGGAAATAAATACAGGCATATGATCATTAAAAGCAGAAAGATACGATGGTGTAGGCCTACACCTCCATACGCCAACATATGGAGGAAATGCCTCACCATCAAAGACTTGACAGGAAGGACACTTTGCTAAGTGCAAAAACGACAAAGGAACCAACTGCAACATCCTGAAGGTTTAGAGGGATTATTCCACCAGGATTTGTAAGTACATAAATGATCAATGTTGCTATTCCTGCAAATGCAAAAGCTCCAATAATAACATCTTCTATTTCTACCATTTTTTATCACGCTCAATGAGGGGGCTAAGCATGCGATAGAGGCTGAAAGTTAACCGGTATCGTATATACACAAACCGCGACTCGTTTTGTTATTTAGAAGTGTTTTTTCCTAAAAGATGATGTTATATATATAGGTTTCGATTTTTTGATAGGACAATACCTTTAAAGACTAAAAAAAAGTAGACGATATCGGCAAATTGCCTTTGTGGAAAAATACAATAAAACCGAGTTGCACTCCAGATGTATCCAAAAAATGATTTTAGAAATAAAAAAATAAAAAAAGATTGGAAAAGGAAAGAGAAGCCACGATTAAACCTGAACGCAAATCAGGCCGAAACGTTAACTTCTCCCACCCCATCCACGGAGTTGTAAAACACAGAATGAACGATATTTCCCAGATCTTCATCCATAAAGGGCTTCGTGAGGTAACCCTGGGGACCTGCCAGATTTGCCCGTTCACGAGTAGCCTTAGAAGAATCTGCTGTAATGAACACTATCGGGACATTATATGAATCGCGTATCCTCATCGCTGTTTCAATGCCATCCATACCACCCTTTAACCTTATATCCATAAGTATCAGATCAGGATGTATCGCACCCACCATGGAAATGGCATCTTTGCCTTTTGAAGCAAAGCCAGCTACAGAGTAACCCATCTTCTCAAGTTTCAACTTGATCATCATTCCGACGATCAATTCATCTTCAACAACAACTATTTTTTTACTTTTCATATTAACTATCCAGATCATCTCAAAAAGAGTGTTCCCGTACCCATACCCCAACATATACCCATTCATGCCGTACTGTAATGCATACCATCACTCATTACGGACATCGTCATATTACTGATCATAAGACCGGCCAAAGACTTGATCACATCAAGACTATCACGATCACCTTCAGGAATAATGAATTCAGAAGAAGATGAAGCGATCAATAATCCCACAAAGCGGTGTTCATGATGAATAGGAATAATAGCAGTACCCTGCAAACCCTCATCCTGCATCCGCGGACCCGTAATGAAAGGATAGACCTCAGAATAATGCTTGTAAATAGGGAAGCCTTTCTGTGCAAAGTTCACCTGACCGGAATCAGCACCAAAATAAGAGACACTGTTCACAAAGTCATTTGAAAGTCCCTTATGATTAACAAGTACCAACCCCCCGGTAACCTCATCAACCACATACAAAGCACAAATATCGATAGCATCGAGCTGAGTGGTCAGCTCAAGAAGGACATCCATTGAGTCCTCCAGATTAACAGGCCAGCTAAGATCACTGCCCAGCTCGTCCTGAATGAACATAAAATCATCATGTTGTTTTTCATCATTGATATCAACGATCTTCGCAGTCAAGTATTGCATTTGGCCATCCATATCATAGATGATCTGTGTCTTCTCACGAACCCACCTGATATCACCATCTGCTTTCAATATCCTGTATTCCTGCACCAGATCCCCTACGGAACTATCAGAGTAATTCTCCAGGGCTTTTCTAACCATTTCAAGGTCAGTAGGATGAATAATATCCTCATAAGAAAGGCCGCCAATTAGAAAATCATCGGGTTCATAACCGAAAAAAGATACATTATCTGAAACGGATTCCAGTGGCCAGCCATATTCAGACCTCCACACGAATGCTACCTCAGGCATCTCATCTTGAATATCCGGTAAATTTACGATTCCTTTCATTATAGCACCCACTCCACTCCAAAAGATAAATTGAATAAATACGATTTTTAATTAATATACTAAAAAGACAGCAGTCCCCGGAAATATCCGGGAACCGCTTGACAAATAAAGGAGTTGTTTATCATTTCTCCTTTGAAATTGCTGATACCATACTTACAGCAGCGATCTTATCGACATGAGCCTCGTGCTGTGAGTAGAACCACATTGGAACATAGAGACCAAGCACACATATTCCGACAATGGTTGAGAACCAGCTGCCTTCAACACTGTTAAGGTAGATCACACCGACCAGACAGAGTGGAAGGTTGAAGAGACCGAACAACAGTGCAACGTTCTTCCATCCGGCTGGTGCCTTGAATGGCCTTTCGAGTCCAGCAAGGTCAGGCCTTGATTTTGCCTTTACGTATGCGAAAAGACTGATACCGTTAGCACAAACATATCCGATTGCTGATGCAGCAAGGATAGCTGATGGAGTACCCATTGAGATCAGGATCAGGTTGAAGATACCGATAACGACCATTGCAAGGATTGGAGTACCGTGTGCATTTGTCTTTGCGAATACTTTAGGAAGGTTTCCTTCAGTTGCCATTGAGTGCATTGCCCTTGAGGAACCAAGATATGCAGTCTGGATGATCAATACCATTGCTGCAATGAGCATGACAATAGCTACTGTTGAACCGACATCACCGAGTGCTGCCTGTGCAAGTGGAAGCATTGGATCAATTGGTGCAGCTGCAATACCATCGATACCGAGTACACCGGTAATGGTCATCTGCACAAGGACGTAAGCTACCAGACAGATAGCACCACAGGAGAACAATGCCTTTGGTACATCAGAACCTGGCTTCTTATATTCAGGACCATAGATAGCTGCAGTTTCCCATGCACAAGCACTCCACTGAGCCATTGCAAAGATACCAAGCAAGATCAGGATATGATGGAAATCCCATGCCCAGTCAGTTGGCAACCATGTGCTGGTGATATTAGCCATTGCGAAGTCACCGGTTGCATAAGGTGCCAGTGTAATAATTGCCATTGGAATAAGTGAGAAAGCTGCAAGAATATAACCTACAAGCGCACCACTTGAAAGTCCACGGTAGTTAACAAGTATAAGTCCACCGAAGATCACAACACCTGCGATCATTGCAAGCTGGTACTCACTGAAAGTTGCTGCCAGTGAAGGGAACAGACTGTGAAGATAGAAACCTACAAGGATTGCGAAGATAGCAAGTACAGGATTCCATGCGAACCAGTAACTCCATGCACTGAATCCACCGATCAATTTACCCTTGTCATACTTTCCTTCATGATTAGGTGACTTGAAAACGTTCTGCGCAAATCCAGGCAGACCGGATGCGTTAGGGAAAGTTGTTGCAAGTTCACCATAAGCGAGGTTCTGCATAAATCCCTGGAAAACAGAGAGACCCCACACAATAATAGCAAATGACCATAGATAACTAGCAAAATAACCAATAGATGGCAAGATCAATAAAGGTACACCAATAGCAATAGCCAGTCCCTGTTTCCAATCGATCGATCGTTCAAGCTCACCGGTTTCACAGACGACTTTAGCACACTGCTCTGCGTGTGCCCAGTCTACACCGGATGGTTTTTCTTCAGACATATTCCATCACACTCCTTTTTATAACGATTCACATAATAAAGATAAAATCGATATTGACCTGATATCTGGCAGGCCAATATCGGCACAATATACGGTTTATTACAGCTTAAGCTGTAGTTTCCCTGAACTTGTCACAGCAGTTGATGTCGATTCCGAGAAGCTTCTCGATGTTCATTTTAGCTGCAATACCCTTTGCACAGCCAGGAACTGATGTGATTACACCAATGTCGAGCTCTTCTCTGACTTCCCTCATGACGTACTCGTCGGAGAGGTCTGCGTTTGAAACACCAAGTTTCTTTGCAACGAAGTCCTTTGCTTCACCGATTCTCATGTTCTTGGAGAATTCCATCCTTGCAACAAGGTCACCAGCTGCTCTCATTCCAGTCATACCAGAGGCCATGATGTGTGCGATTGGCATACCGAGTGGGTCGCCAACACCGATCTATATTCCGTCAACACCGGCAATCTCGACCATTGCCTTGCTTGCCCTTGTTACTGCATCGATTGGAGGAGTCTCAAGCATTGGGATACCACCGACACCCATACCCATATCAACATGACATGGAATTGTGGCTGCCTCAACAGCTGACTTTATGAATGTAACTGCACGACCAAGGTTCCATGCGGCACTCTTGCTTGTGTTAGTGTTAACCACAGGACCGAATACGTTTGCTCCTGCCTTTGATACGAGTGGTGCCTGCTGGTGTGGCCACAGACCTGCAAGTGTTGTGCCATCATACTCAAGCTCTCCGTGCATACCGAGAACGAGTTCTCCTGCCATACCTGCTTCAATGTAGATTCCTGGGAATTCTTTCCTCAGTGCTTCGATAGCATTAAGGGATGCATACATGTCACCGTCACCGGCTGCACCGATGGTATCGAAGTTTACACCGTCGCCACCAACATGCTGGAGTCTCTGCATGATCCAGACCATGTCACGAATACCGTGGTCACCAGCTTTCTGTATAGATTCCTGAGCTTCAGATATCTTGAATGCTTTCATGAGGTCGCCTGGGTTCTCGAATGGACCATCAGGAGTGTAGTACAGACCCATGTTTGGCATTGCACCGTAGAGCATAGGAATTATCATATTCTCCTGGCAAACTTCCATTGTCTGACATTCCTGAGAGATGACTGGCTTGACAGGCTTGAAACTGTAGTCGATATGACCGAGTTCCATTGTGTCTGCACCAAAAGCACGCTCGTGGATCATTGAACCTACCAGTCTGCTGGAAGGAATACCTACACCACTGTTACCCTGGTCACCATCAATACGGATGGAACCGATATCGTGAGTTACAGGAACTTCCATACCTGGTTCGACACCGACGATCCTGCCAGGAGATGTGATAATGTCAAGCATCTTCTCCATTTCATCTTCTGAAAGGGATGGAATGTCACCAAGGTCTGCTGCATCAGCACAACCTGCCTCGATGTCAGCCATGATATCTTCCTTAGTCAGGAAGATCTTTGCACCGTCACCCATTCTTAAGAAATATTCTGTTGCCATTTTAATAACCCCATAAAATTAAAGAAGTAATTCCTTTGCTTTTACTACAGCTTCACTTGCATTTTCTGCATAGCAGTCTGCACCGATCTTCTTTGCCCATGCATCTGTTGCTGGAGCGCCGCCGACCATTACCTTGATACCATCTCTCATGCCGTTCTCCTTGAGAAGTTCAATAACTTCTTTCTGGCCCTGGAGTGTGGTTGTCATAAGTGCGGAAAGACCGACCATGTCAGCATTTACTTCCTTGCACTTGTCGATGAAGTTCTGGAGTGGAACATCCCTACCAATATCGTGGACTTCAAAACCTGCTGCCTGGAGCATGGTTGATACGATTGCCTTTCCGATGTCGTGAACGTCGCCCTCAACAGTACCGTTGACGATTACACCTAGCTTGCTGCTTGCGCCTTCACCGGATGCAAGTTCGTCCTGAAGTAACTCTACACCAGCAGACATTGCATCTGCTGCCATCATAACGTGTGGAAGGAAGAGTTTTCCTCTCTCGAAGAGTACACCAACTTCGTTCATACCTGCTGCAAGACCGTTGTCAATAAGTTCTACTGCGGGAGCCTGGCCCTTTGCCTTGCCTACTGCAGCGATTACATCATCTTTCTTGCAACTTACTACCGCATCGGATAGTGCTTTGAATAATTCCTCGTTTGTCGTGTTACAACCTCCATTAAAGTTGTGGAATAATTACCACATAATTATGGTAGCAGGATTACTCCTCACCACCATATATTGAAAAACCAGAATCATATATAGCATAATTTACGTTGAAAGTTCGACTGATGTTGGAAATGGAAAAGCCCATGAGAAATGACTATTGGCTTTGGATATTCCAAAGGCATGAGAAAATCCAAAGGCTTTGGTATATATGTAAATTGAAGGACCAATTAAGTAATCAATATCAAAAGGCATTTTTTTTGAAAATATGACTATTCGATCCATAAAAGAAGTTAATCCCGAGGAACAACCGAAAGGGTCATTAATGTTAATACTGAATTTTATAGAGGAGTCTCGATGAAATCCTCATTAAGTGATACAATATGGCTTTCTGAAAAAAGGAAAAACCTTCTTTTACTGCTCGTTGAGGGACCAAGGAATATCGATCAGATAAAAGCGTCCCTGAATGTCACGTCAAAGGCAATGATGCCACAGATAAAGATACTCAAAGAGCAGGATATGATCATCCAGAATGAAAGTGATGAGTACGAACTTTCGGATGTTGGAAGGATAATTGTCAAGAACATGAGCCCCTTATTAAAGACTCTCGAAGTAATAGAGGAGAACAGAGAGTACTGGGCTACCCGCGACCTTACAGCAATACCGGAACCTCTTGCATACAGGCTGGGCGAGTTAGGACAATGCATGCTGATAGAACCTGACCTGAACCACATGTTCGACCTTCCTGTTGAATTTACAGAGAACCTGACAAGATCAAAAGATGTGAAGATGTTTGCATCATATTTCCATCCCCTATACCCGGAACTTTTTTCAGAGATCATTGAAAAAGGAATCAAGTTCGAGCTTATTCTTACTGACTCTGTCCTCGAAAGAATGAAGAACGATTGCCTTGAACAGCTAAAGTCACTTGCATCATCCAAGAACACGGAACTTCATATCTGTGATGATAGTATCAAACTGACGACCATATCGGTCACCGAACGTTTTACTTACATATGCCTCTTCAACAAGGATGGCAGGTACGACCACACTAAGCTCATGAGTTTTGATGATAGTGCTCGCCTCTGGGGTGATGAATTGTTCTCATACTACCAGAAACAATCCCGCCAATTGAAAGACATCTAACAAGGAACATCCAATATGGCTTTGAGAAAACTAGAATGGAAAAACGTACCCCTCAGGTCCAAATTGATCCTTTTTATTGTAATAGGCGTCCTGCTGGTACTTGTCACATCAACTGCAGTCATCATATCCACGGTTACTAACCAGGAAGTTGATCTGGCATATGAACAATCCATCGAAAAATCCAGAGGTTATGCAAACCAGTTTGATGTTGACATGCGGAAAAATCATGCAATCGGTCAGACAATAGCAGATTCCATGGCAGCATATGAAACTGCTGATCGGGGTGAGGTCAATGAAATATTAAAAGAAATAGCGGTAAAAAACCCGGACCTCCTTGGAACTTATGTTTGTTATGAACCAAATGCCTTTGATGGTAAGGATATGGCTTTTGTAAATGCACAGGGACATGATTCCACAGGAAGGTTCATACCATACTGGAACAGGATCAGTGGAGATCTTCAACTTGACCCACTACTAAATTATGATACTTCCGATTATTATCAGTTGCCAAAGAAACTGAAGGTAGACCAGATCATTGACCCTTACTTCTATGAAGGAGTATTCATCGTAAGTTACGTTACCCCCATAATAAAGGATGGGGAATTTGTTGGCATAGGTGGTGTGGATGTATCCCTCACATACCTTGATGAAGTGGTAAGCGAAGTGAAGGCATTCGATACAGGATATGCATTCATGACAGGAAATACAGGCATCCTGATCTCACAACCCGAACAGAAGGACTGGATCGGTTACAAAACCCTGTATGATTTCGATGTCCCCGAAATTACCGCCATGGCAGATGATATCAAAAATGGTGGAGAGGGATATATAGATACCATCGACCCTACAACAGGGAAAGAGGTCGTAATGTTCTACGAACCGATCAAGACCGGTAATTTTTCATTTATACTTGTAGTTCCAAAAGAGGAAATGCTTGCGGGTGTCGTTGAGCTTCGCAACAGCCTCATTGTGATATCTACCATATCGATCATATTCATGACAGGACTTGCAGCCCTCATTGCCGGGTTTGTAACACGACCTATCAACGAGATTGTAGCCAGTTTTAAGGACGTTTCCGATGCAGCGGTTGGAGGGAAGATATATGCTCGTGCTGATACCGATGTCGATATTGATTTCAAGGACATACCGTCAGGTTTGAACGAGATCCTTGATGCTTTCACAAAACCTATGGCTGAAACCATGCGTGTAGCCAACGGCCTCGCAAAAGGAGAACTTGAAACACGTGTCAACCCGGGCCTCAAAGGTGATTTCAAAGACCTTGGTGATGGCCTTGACAGGTTTGCTGAAAAGATCAATAACATTATTGATGAATCAAATTCAGTGCTGATGGCTTTCCAGAAAGAGGATTTTACACACAAGATACGCATCAAAGGAGAAGGTGATTTTAGAATACTCACAGATGGTATCGAAGAAACAAGGCAGGCCCTATACAAGATCACCAGCGAACAGAAAAAAGCCAAACAGGAACTAATAAAGTATGCAGAAGACCTTGAACACTCCAATCAGATGAAAGAGGAAATGGAACGGGTCATCGAGAACAGCCCTGTTGTCGTATTCAAATGGAAACCAGAAAAAGGATGGCCTATTGAGTTCGTATCCAAGAACATATCACAATTTGGATACTCACTTGAAGATTTTAAAAGCGGTAAAGTAACGTATGGAGATATTGTCCACCCACAGGACCTTCCACGAGTTGAAGCCGAACTACAAAGAAGATGTGATGAAGGAGATACAAAGTTCAACATCGAATACAGGATCCTGACCAAATATGGCAATATTCTCTGGGCAGATGAGAGAACATTCATACGCCGCGATGAAAAAGGGAATGTGAACTACCTGCAAGGTATCATTGTTAACATCGATGAAAGAAAGCGTGCAGAAGAGGCTCTAATAAAGATAGAGGATATTCGCAAGAAAGAAATTCATCACCGCATAAAGAACAACCTGCAGGTCATATCCACATTACTATACCTGGAATCTGATAAATTCAAGGATAAAAAGGTAAAGGAAGCTTTCAGAGATAGTCAGGACAGGGTCAGGACAATGGCGCTTGTACACGAGAAGTTATACCAGTCCGAGGATATGGAAAGCATCGACTTTGCGGACTATACTAAGAACCTGATCAATTACCTGTCACAGTCATACGTTGTTGGCAACCGTGATATAAAGATAGACCTGAAAGTGGAAGATATATTCCTGAATATGGATACAGCGGTGCCACTTGGAATAATTATCAACGAACTTGTTTCGAACTCACTTAAGTATGCATTTAAAGATAAAAAGGAAAAGGGCATCATCTCAGTAGACATAAAGCGTGCTGGAGACAACTTCACACTAACGGTCTGCGATAATGGAAGTGGCATACCTGAAGAGATCGACTTCAGAGATACCGAATCCCTTGGACTCCAACTTGTGACGAACCTAGTCGAGCAGATCGATGGAACGATCACACTTGACAAGGATAAGGGAACAAAGTTCATAATAGAATTCACAGAAGAAAAATATGAATTATGAGAGGGAATTGATGACTCAAACAAAGATCCTGGTCGTAGAAGATGAAAAGATCGTTGCCTTAGGTATCAAAAAGATGCTAAAGAACATGGGATACCTTGTGCCCAGCATTGCATCTTCTGGAAAAGAAGCCATCAGTAAAGCAGAGATCACATTTCCGGATCTTGTATTGATGGACATCATGTTGAAAGGTGACATGGATGGGGTCGAAGCAGCTGAACAGATACGTCAGCTTTTCGATGTTCCTGTAGTCTACCTCACGGCATATTCCGATGAAAAGATACTGGCTCGAGCCAAGAGGACAAAACCTTTTGGATATCTTACCAAACCTTTCGAGGAAAACAGTCTTCATAGCACCATAGAACTTGCACTCCATAATTACAGAGTGGAAAAAGGGCTTGAAGAACCTGATGAATGAGAAGATAGTATATTGAAAATTGCTGTGTGATACCACACATCTAAATTAAATGATAGTTGCTTTAGTAATAGATAGCTAAATTAGAAATGGATAATTTGGTAATAAATATCTAAATTAAAAATTGATGTTTGCTATGAACACCTAAATTAAAAATGGTGCTTTGCCACATACCTAAATTAAAAAAGAAAAGCATCACAACATCACGTTGCGATGCATAAAGTCGGAATTATTTCTTGAATTCAGTGTATCCGCATTTACCACAGGTAAGTCTGTCCTTGTGGTCTGCAAGATATACACCATCGCCGCAGCGTGGGCAGAACTGCCTCAGTCTTTCGATGGAATCGCCGGTTACTTTGTAGTAGTCTTTAACTGCCATTATGATCACTCACTGTCTGCTTCTTCAGCTGGTTCTTCGGATGCTTCGTCTTCGACAACTTCAGGTTCTGGAAGTTCGTTCCTTTTAAGGACATATTCCTTCTCTACAACCTTCATGCGATCTGCATCTTCGTAGATCTTTGCGTATCCTTCAGCTGCAGATATACCGTAGCTGTTATCGAACTTCTGGAGAATGACGAGCTCAAGTGGCACGTTAAGCATTGCAGCCAGTCTGTTCTTTACATCGAGCCTTGAAGGTGTTGCACCATCGAATGTAGCATCGAACCTCACTTCCCTTCTGTTGAGAAGTGCGTTGTTTTTATCTTCTGTAATATTAATATCCATTTAATTTCCTCCGCACATTATTGAACTGTTCTTTATGATCTTGTTTTTCAAGAATAATATCAAATAGATCCTTTATTTCTGCTTTTTTGGATTCTGTGACCCTTACAAGTATTACACCTTTATCCGGTTGCCCATACATGATAACCGAACCTACAGGTGCCATCATCATCGCAGGTAAAGCGGCAAGATCCTCTTCGCCTTTTACGAATATCCGGACATTCTGATCGGACACTAATGCATCGCCTATCACAGATATCAGTTCTTCGGTGATAACACCAGCAGGATTATCAACTGCAATTTCAGCAAATCCCTGATGTTTCGTACCATCGACAACCTGTGAGGAAGCCGGTGCCCTTTTTGTCCTATCGTCCACGATCAGTACATCTGGAATGATGTTTGATTCGAGCAAGTGGAAAGTAGTAACATCACCCACAGATATAAGTTTTGTGGGATTACCAAGATCCTTTACCGAACTTCTGACGGCATCACCGCCCACACCTTCATACAGGATACCAAAAGGTTCCCGGAAAAGGTGACGAAGACTTTCCGGTAAAAGGATCTGCAAACCCAAAATTACCGCACCTTCAAAGCATACTTATCGGCAACTGTCACTCCGATCATCTCTGCGATCTTAGATCGCTGAGGATCCACGATAATAACAAGTCCGCTCCAGTCAGCGCTCAAATTACTTGAACCACAGACAGGACAGGTCTGACCTGTTACCAACCTGTGACATTCACGACATACCTGATCTACCATTATAGATACACTCCGGTTTACTCATTAGATTCATCGGATTTTGGCTTGCGTGCATCTTCCAGCCATTCCAGCCTTCCAAGAGCATGCTGACGCATGGTCAATCCGATCTTACTATCCCTTGGCTCTCTTTCGTTAGTGCTTACAGCAACTATACGGGCACGCACCTTGTCGCCTTCTGAAAGGGTACGATCCCCGTTCTTGCTAAGGAGCCTGCCGTTCTTACCGTCATATGACATGAAGTCGTCAGTCACCTGGCTTACGTGTAAAAGACCATCCATAGCACCTATGCTGACGAAAGCACCGAACTCAACTGTCTCGACCACAAGTCCTTCAATGACTTCCTGAAGCTGCGGGATGAACACAATAGCATCGAAAACAACATCGTAATAGACCGCTCCGTCACCAACAAGGATATGACCTTCTCCAACTTCTTCAATATCCGTGACCGCAACAATTGCACCAAGCGTCTTATCGACCCTGCCCTCAAGTTTCTCCTTTAGTGCATCCTTCACACTGACCCCGACATCCTCACCCAAAAGGCGGGGAGCCACACGGATCGTGTCCGAAAGTTTCATCCTTTTATACATATCTCGATCTCCAATATGCCCTGCATTAATCTAAACTGCCACTATAATTGTAATATGAAATGATGATCATGCTATATCCAAACGGCTCTTCTGGCGCAAACGCACAACGGTCACATCCACTTCCTTCAGACGTTTGACCAAACCGACATCATTGGTCAACACCGCTGCCCCGGTATCGAGAGCCAGCTGAAGGATGACATCATCAGCACTTCCTGTCTGTTCCACAATGGTACATCTGTCTGATAATGAAAGTGCAACCTTTGCCGCTATTCTGTTCTCACCCTTATACCTTTTGACCAGGATCTGTATCTCATTTATGACCGCCTGGGGAACAATGAGCTCATCATAGCCCAGACGTTTTAGTTCTGTAAAGATATCGACCTTGAACTGAACTGGTATCATTAAACCGTTTGTATCGATTATAACCTTCAAGCCTTAATGACTCCCACGCCTATTAGTCTCCAACGGGAACCAACACGCCTGCTGATAGCAACCATAGAGCCAACTTCAGCACAGACCGGCCTCTTGAGCTTGGTCTCAGCAACATTTTCCCTGGCACTTGTTACAATACCAACAGTGGTAGCAGTTCCAACATTGAGCATCAATGGTTCACTGGTCTTGATCTTACCGATCTCAATCGGCTCATCATCTGAAATACCAACTACACGTTCAAGAAGCTTAAGGTCCAGAGTGAATGAATCGTGGGTAGGAGGTAATGTGTCTGGCAAACCTGCAACCTGACCTGTGAGCGAATCACTCTTTGTTATACTTGGGTCAAGTCCTGTACCCAGTGCAAGCAATCCTCCCGGAGTTGCCTCTTCTACCTTGTCACTGCCTGCAGCGATCATATTGATAGTAGTAAATATAGGTTCCCAGTGGATAGCATTCTCGCTTTCCACCTTGCGACCAGGACGAATCTCAAGTTCATCACCCGGATGCAAAGTACCAGCTGTAAGTGTTCCGCCAATGACACCACCTGCGATCTTATCGATAGATGATCCAGGCTTGTTGATGTCAAAAGATCTTGCAATAAGCATATGTGCAGGCTTGTCAAGTTTCTGCACAGGCGTTGGAATCACTTCGTTCATCACATCGATCAGCACATCGATATTGATGTTCTGCTGTGCAGAGATAGGAACTACAGGTGCATTCTCAGCAACGGTTCCTTTTACGAACTCCTTGATCTGATGATAATGCTCGATAACCTTCTCCTTTGGAACAAGGTCGACCTTGTTCTGGACGATAACGATGTTCTCGATACCGATGATATTCAAAGCCATAAGGTGCTCTTTTGTCTGTGGCTGCGGACATTCCTCGTTCGCAGCGATCACAAGGATAGCACCATCCATGATAGCAGCACCTGAAAGCATTGTGGCCATCAATGTCTCGTGACCAGGAGAATCAACAAAAGATATGGTCCTCATATCCTCGGTCTTTCCACCACAGTGCTCACATTTCTTGGCTACAGTATAGCACTGAGGTTCGGGGCAAGTTGGACATTTCCTGAAGGTAGTATCCGCATACCCTAACCTGATCGAAATACCACGCTTCAACTCTTCACTATGAGTATCGGTCCATACTCCAGATAACGCGCTTACAAGCGTCGTTTTCCCATGATCGACATGACCTACCATGCCAATATTAACACAAGGCTGACTCAATTTTTGATTTCCCTCCCTATCGGGCTAAAATAAAAGTGTGATCTAATATAATTATACGAATTCAACGTAACTACTCTGAAGTTTGTGATACCATGTCATTCCTAATATATAAGTGATTTCAACCATTATAATATCATACTATATTACTGCTGATCAAAAAATGTCAGGGATATCATAGAATGAATATGAATCACATCAATAAAAAGAAAACGATGAGAGAATGATCACTCATCGTTGCTGTTCTTTGAAGACCTGCTGCGGTACACATAATAAGCGCCACCAGCGATCAATACAATGACCACTGCACCAACGATGATACCGGTCATGCCGGACCCATTCTCATTTGCAGATGCCGGAAGGACCTCCGTCTTGATCTTCACAGTATCTGATATACGGTCATGGCCGTCAGTATCCTCATACTTGATCTCACTGTTCAGTGCATAAGCCTTCGGTACTGCAAGGTCATCTACCTTCAGCTTGAACACTGCAACAGTGCTCTCACCGGAATCGAGGGTACCAAGGAATGCCTGGTCATCAGTAGTGCTGAAAGGATCAGCAGCACTTATCCTTACAGTAGCATCCTTTGCAGAAAGGTCACCCACATTCTCAAAGGTAACATACACCAAACTTTCAGAATCAGGATACAGCTCACCAGTTACGTTGGTCACTTCAAATCTTGCCTCATCCTTCACATATATATCAAAGGTAGTGTTCTGTGTGCCCATATCATACCAGAGTCCAACCTCCATATTTGTAATACCAAGATCAGTTTCATTGTCACCATTTATCTGGACATTCTTCTGGTATCCATAATAGAGATCAAGTCGCATGGGGTAGCCGCCTGCCTCTGCATTATCTGAGATCTCGATGTTAAAGCTAACAGGAGAATCGGTCTTCTGTCCTGATACAAGAGTACCTGCTTCCTGAGGACCGGACTTTACTTTAACAGCAGGATCAAGAGGAGTCAGGACAGCAACAATACCGATAGCTGTCGTTCGCTGGGATTCATAGGACATTTCAGTGCTTTGCAACTTCTGCTCCAGCTGAGTAAGGTAAAAGTCATCTTCCTCCGATCTGAAACCCGTGATAAGACCCTTGTTCATAAGATCAAGGTTCAGTGTGACAGTATCACCGCGTTCAAACTCATTGTCGCCGAGGAGAGTCGCTGTCACATCCGGACCACCGAATACAGTATAGTAGTTCTCATCAAAATTGAAGAACTCAGGTAGTTCCGCATTAGCTGCCGTAAACTCACCATTTGATGGCAGTGTGGAAGATGCATGTACCGGTGCTACAAACAGCAACAATACAGCTAGTGAGGCCATAATTGGCAAAGCGTATCTGGAATCTGTCATTTTAAACATAATTAGTCCTCTTCATAGTGTTAATTTGATAATTTTTCAGTTAAAGTATTATTTTTTGTCATCCTTTCTGCGTATCGTATTGTATCCCATGTAAGCTGTCACCAGAACTATTCCGATAAGTGCCAGCGTGGTGATGCCTATACCTGCATCCCTTGACTTGAGAGGGATCTCAACAATAATGTTGTCCGAAAACTGCAGATCTCCGTCCTCATCACGATACTTGATCTCACTGTCAATACCGTAGTTCTTTTCCACAGCAGAGATCTCTGCCGCAAGATCGAATGATGCAGTCTTGCTTTCACCCGGTGCAATAGTACCCAGGTTCACAACTGACCTGTCGGAACTCAACGGTTTCATAACAACTATCCTGGCAAAAGCATCATCTGCTTCGACCTCACCAACATTTGTGTAGGTCACATTGATGATACCTGACTGACCGGATGTAAGCTCACCCTCCACATCAGACACAACAAACTTTGCAGCCGGTTCTACAATCACCGGGATCTGAAGAGTCGTGTTCCTTGTCTTATAGAATGTGGTGTGGTCAAGATCAGGCAGACCAAGCCTTACAGTACTTCCATCGGTCATCTCGACCTGGCTCTGGAATTCATAACTGACAGGCAGTAAGAGCATGTAAGCACCAGCCGGAGCATTATCGGAAATGGTGATGGTAAAGGACATCGGAGCCTCCGGCAATACTCCCGGATACAGACTATCAAGTGTCTGAATACTTGTGATCGGATCGACCTCTATATAATCTGTAGTTGAGACCATCTCAGCCTTTAGACCAAAAGCAGTGGTTCTCAATGACTCATATTCAAGTTCTTTCAGGGACTTTGCATGATCTCCATTTTTCGTATCCACATTGGTCTTGGACTTGAATCCATACAGCACTCCTCTGTTTGAGAGGACAACGCGGACCTGTGCGGTCTCACCCCTCTCGAACTCAGTGTCACCGAGAACGGAAACATAGAGATCAGGTTCACCGTAGGCATCATAATAATTGGTAGAGAACTCATATGTCGGCTGTACGAACTCCTTTGCCCCTGCTGCAGGAGATGCAGTGACCACGAACAACGTCGCGGTCAGTAGGACAGCCACCATGACCACTGAATTCACATATATTTTTTGTTGTGTGTTTTTACATTTCATCAAAAGGCATCAGCCTCCGGGTCAGTGCTATGTTTTGCTAATTCTATCGTTTCTATATTGTCTTCGAGTGATACATCAGAGATTATTTTTCTTGCTTTCCTCTTTTCACGGAAATTGTCCAACAAGACCATCACAGGCGGGAAGATCACAAATGTTGCGAACAGGGCAAGCCCTACGTCTATTACAGTGATCATACCGAAGCCGCTGATCATACCGAAATCGGAAGCTATCAGTGCACAGAAACCGAACAGTGTTGTAAGTCCGGAAGTGACTATCGCTTTTCCGATCTTGACCCCTGCTTCGGTCATTGCTTCTTCAGGACTGGCACCTTTCTCCTTTTCCTCAAAATATCTCTCCATCATAAGTACAGCATACTCGGAACCCACACCGAGAATGAGTGCTCCCAGTGTAGCTGTCATTGGGTTGTAGTCCATACCCAACAGGTACATCAGTCCACCAGACCAGCCAATGACCATGAACATTGTCACTACCGGTACAAGGGCCTTGAGAAGATCACGGTAGATCAAAAACAGTCCACCAAATACCATTCCCAGTCCCAGGTATGTCATAAAGATACGTCCAGAAGTAAGGGCTCCGATGACCTCAATGAACACAACGTTGCTTCCTGTTATCGTCGCTGTCATTCCGGGAGGCGGGGACATCCACAGCATATCATCCTTCACAATTTCCGTGAGGACTTCAAACCCCTCCATTCCAATGCTTCCCATTACGTCACCAACATTCAGGTTAAGCAGGAGCATATTCTCACCGTGCATGAAGCGGTCTTTTTGCTGAGCAGGCATCTGTTCATACAGAGATCTGATCTCAGACTCACTTTCAGGGATCACACCACCGTTCATCGACTTAATGACACTGGCCATGCTTTCCGCACCAATGATATTGTTCCGGCTATCTATTTCATGAGAGCTGAACTCATCCATCCATTTCAGGGTCTCAGGATCAGCAGCATTATCAGTCTTGATGATAATGTTCATCTGGTCCTCACCACCTGTAATATCCGAAAGATGGGCCAGGTTGATCAATGCCGGCAGGTCCTGCGGGACAAAGGTTTCCGTATCTGTCTGGATCCCTACCTGAGTATCAGCCACCAGCCCACCGACACAAAGCAGAACGGCAATTGATAGGATCATGAAAGGATGTTTTATGGTGAAATGAGTAGTTCGGCCCAAAAACCTGTCCAGAATGTCCGGCTTAGGTTCTCCAGTACCCGCAGATGATGTCTTTGGTTTGTTTTTGCCGCTCAGGGACAAGTGTCCGAACTTCTCCTTGCGCATAGATTGAATGTTGTCAAGACCATATATCACAGTCACACCGACGAACAGGGATGCAAGGAAGCACATCACAATACCTATGAGAAGCAGCTTTGCAAAATCCTGTATCATAGGTACGCTTGATGTCAGAAGGGAAAAGAATCCCAGTGCCGTGATAATGAGTGCGATAAGAACAGCAGGGCCGGTGTGCTTGATAGTATCTACCACTGCATCTGCCGGCGTCTCACCACGTTCAAGCTCCTCTTCTATACGATTATGGAACTGAATGGCATAGTCTATACCCAAACCTATCAGTACAGGGAATGCTGCCATTGAGACCATGGTCATTGGGATCCCCAGATAACCCATGGCACCGAAAGTGTATATGATACCCAGCAGTACAATAGCAAGAGGCATTAACCTCCACCTGACATGACCGAACACAAGATACAGGACAACGATCATCAGGACAACTGAAAGCCCAAGCAGTACACCCATACTTGACATCATTGCGTTGTTCATGGAGACCATGAAAGCTGGTTCCCCTGTTACTACAACATTATAGTCAGGAGGGAATTCTGCCAGACTCACCGATGTCTCGACCTCCCTCAGAATCTCCTGTTTCTGGTCATCAGTTAACGAACCTGCGATCTCGACATAAACAAGTGTGTGAGTACTGTCAGGCATCAGTTGTTCAGGAACATGAGCGTCGATCAGAGACTGTAGTTCTGCTTTGTCTTCAGGCAGTGATGCATCACCAGTAAGACCGAAATTAGCATCTTTAACAACTGTTGCGACACTTTGAACATCCACGACGCCGGGCAGCGACGAAGACATATGATCAAGCCGGTCCATCGCCTGCAACAAGGCAGGATTACTTACCTGACCATCCTCCACTATTATAACAATGGCTTCCGTACCAAAGATATTCATATAGAGATGATCAAAATCCTGATACAGCTGAGAAGTTTTCTCAACAAAGGTTTCAGTACCCGATTCCATCGTGATGTTTTGTGCACCCTGGACAGATACAAGGACGAGTAATAAGGCTACTAATATTATAGGGATAGTATTGTTCTCAATAAAGATTCCCAGTTTTTCAAATACATTTTTTATGATGGTCGCCTCCTCATCATTTATTCTTTACTTTGGCTATCAGGAGAACATTTTTGTTTGAGCAGTTCGACTGATTTTTCGTACATCTGACGTTGTATTTTGATCAAGAAAAACTGTGCTTCAATGGCTCTGTCAAGAGTTTCATCGTCCAGATCAGACATACACTTCCTAGCCACAGAGACCATCTTTTCATAGATTTTATTACCGTGTTGTACTCCTTTTTCAGTAGGAGATATCAAAACTTTCCTGCGATCGGAAGGGTCATCTTTTCGATAGACAAAACCTTCTTTCTCAAGGCTGTCGATGAGACTTGTAACACTGCTCTTTTTCAAGTCAAGGAACCTGGCAAGTGTTGAAGGCATGATCTCGCCTTCCTCCCATATAATAAGGAGGGCCTTGTTCATGGTTTTATGTGCACTGGTGCAACCTTCCTCTTTGAGGAAACATTCTGTCACGTTACCCTCTACTTTCCTTTTGAGATGCTCCATTTCCACATGTGATTTGATGAGTTGCTCAATTTTGTCCAAATTGTACCTCCTGAATCCAGTACTCAATTTTGAAACTGTAACGATTAGATAACCAAACTGTTTGATTTACTAATAGTTAGATTTTCTAATAATCTAAGCAATATATAAGACTTTTGAGCATATCGACATGCATTCCAATAATGGCCATTGTTTGTCGATAAATGCGCGCGTTGGAAACCGACATGAATAAAAATATATGAAAAAGTATAGAAATATATATCCCAAAAAAGAGTAACGGTAGACGTTCTAGAAATGAAGAAAAGAACAAAGAACATGCATAAAAGAGTTGGAGGAGGAGTATCATTGGACACGCCCCCTCGTTTGGAGTCAGCCCCTAAAAGGAGTGATAATATAAAAACGTATTTGTTAATGATTATTTACCATAGTATATAAACTAAATAAAGAGAACCTAGCCATTGAATCTAAACAAAAATAAAAAGTTAAATAGAAAGGACACTCCGAATTTGTGTATGATAATGCACATAAAAAGTAACCATAAACAAAGCTGTTGAACTCATCAGACAATCCCTTAATGAGATACAGACCACCTAATTTATTTCGGTCTGAGATTTTTACAATAGTGTTATATACGTACTAAGACCAAATAATAATGGCTATTGTTTTAAAATTAAGGGAGTTGAACGTATGTTATCTCAAAATATACCATATACTGATCTGACATTATTTGATCTACTGGCAGCCTTGATAGTACTTGTTGTAGGTATCGTTGTAGCAAAGATATTAACAGGAATATTCAAGAACGGACTGAAAAAGACAGAACTACCCGATCTTGTAGCAGAATTCCTGTCCAGGTTCGTCCTAGCATTACTGTACGTTGCAGTTATCCTTGCAACTGTGTCAACCCTAGGTGCTGACATCAGTTCAGTGGTTGTTGGCCTTTCAGCAGTCATAGGCTTAGTCCTTGGTTTTGGACTGCAGGACACACTGACAAACATTGCAGCAGGCGTATGGCTTGCCACACTAAGACCATTCGACAAAGGAGAATATGTATCAGTAACTGGCTACTCCGGAAGTGTCAGTGCAGTCGGTTTCATGGCAACAGAACTGCTTACACCTGACAACAAGATCATCACTATCCCTAACAAGGTCATCTGGGGAAGTGCAATTGAGAATGCGACCAGAATGCCTACCAGAAGAGTTGATGTTAACGTTGGTATCAGTTACGATACAAAACTTGACCAGGCAGTCCAGATCGCCATGGAACTTATGAAGGAGAACTCCATGGTTCTTGCAGACCCTGCACCTGCAGTTGTAACAACTGAACTTGCAGATTCATCCGTAAATCTCCAGCTTCGTGCATGGGCAAATACATCGGATTACTGGGGCGTCAAAGGCGACCTTACCAACGGCATCCTGAACGCATACAAGGAAGCAGACATTGAGATCCCATTCCCACAAATGGATGTCCATCTGGACAAAGAGTGAATTTTTTGATATTGAAGGGGGAACTAAGAAATGACAGACAACAACCCAATCATTCAGCCATCAGAGAATGGGCCATACCTTGTAAAGGACCTCAAGAACCTGAAGAACTCAAAAGGAGAAACCTTTGACCCACAACCTATGATGGCACTTTGTCGCTGTGGCCAGTCATCAAACAAGCCGTTCTGTGACGGCACACATATGAAAGTGGGCTTCACAGGCGAGAAATCCGAAGACAGGCAACCTGACAGGGTGGATGATTATGTTGGAAAGAACATAACCATCCATGACAACAGAGGGGTCTGTTCCCACAGAGGACATTGTACCGACAACCTGCCATCTGTATTCAGGATGAAGCAGGAGCCATGGATAGATCCTGATGGAGCCAGCGTTGAAGACGTAATAAGGGTTATCGAGATGTGCCCATCAGGTGCCCTGAGCTACACAAAAGATGATGTGCTCCACAAGGAACTTGACAGGGAACCCGGCATTACTGTTACAAAAGACGGACCACATGATGTAGTCGGCGGGATCGAGCTTGATGATCCGGATGGAAATACTCCCGAATCCAAGGAACACTACACACTTTGCAGATGCGGTGCTTCAAAGAACAAGCCATTCTGTAGTGGCGAACACTGGCATGTCGAGTTCAAGGATGAGAAGAACTGATCCGAACGACTGCGAGGAATGATATGGCTAAATACCGATGTTCAGTCTGCAACTGGACATATGATGAAGAGACGGAAGGGCAGGATTTTGATTCCCTGCCCGATACTTACACCTGCCCGGTCTGTGGAGCACCGAAATCCGCTTTTGTTCAGGAAGGTGGTGCAAAGGAAACAGAAGGTATAAAGACAACTGTTGCTGACAAGATAGTCGAGCAGCTGGAAGCTTTTGGTGTAAGATATGTTTACGGTATACCAGGAGATTCAAATCTTCCGCTTATCGATGCCATCCGAAGGAGTGAAAAGATACGTTTCATCCTCACACGCCATGAGGAAACGGCTGCATTCATGGCATCAGCACATGGAAAGATGACATCCGAA
The DNA here is from genome assembly GCF_021184045.1 of Methanococcoides orientis. Lineage (NCBI taxonomy): Archaea > Methanobacteriati > Methanobacteriota > Methanomicrobia > Methanosarcinales > Methanosarcinaceae > Methanococcoides > Methanococcoides orientis. Next base: position 33,554 of record NZ_CP073710.1, on the reverse strand, counting down.
CTTGGCGTATGCATTTCCATTGCAGGCCCCGGTTGTACCAACCTGATAACCGGACTTATGGATGCTGCAACCGACAGGAGTTGTGTCCTTGCTTTTGCAGGTCAGGTACCGGAAGTATATCTTGGAAGCGAGGCATTCCAAGAGATCGACCAGCTCGAACTGTTCACACCATTCACGGAATATTCCGAGACCATTGCCAGGGAAAATCAGGCATTAAAGCTACTTATCATGGCAGTTAAATATGCATACCGGAAACCAGGAGTCTCAGTTCTTAGTACCCCCACAGATATTCTTGCCGAGAAACTTGCTGGACAGATCTATTTGCCTGATAAGAGAGTTTTCCTGAACAAAACATCTCCAAAAGAAGAGGATGTACAAAGAGCAGCGAAACTTATCAATGACTCCAAAAATGTGACCGTCTTTGCAGGATGGGGGTCCCGACACAGTGGAGAACTATTGCTGGAGATGTCACGAAAGCTCAAAGCTCCGATTGCAACCACATCAAGAGCCAAGGGAGTTATCCATGAGACCGAACGCTTCAGCGTAGGTGTTCTGGGTTCCATCGGTTCAAAGCATGCGGCGCAGGCGATCAAGACCTCGGACCTGATAGTCATAATCGGTTCCGGTTTCAGACAGGCCAATCTCGTACCTGCCGGTGTAAAGATAGTCCAGACAGATATCGACCCTACAAAGATAGGAAAGACATTTGATGTGGACGCAGGCATCGTCGGCGACGCAGACCTTGTGCTTAAGGAACTGGTGCCCTTACTTGATGAAAAGGAAGAGAACAAAGAGTTCCTCGAGAACATCGACCGGATGAACAAGACACACAGGGAAGAATTGGAAAAGGATGCCAATGACCTTTCCATACCGATAAATCCAGGTTACGTTGTACAGGCCATAAAACGCCATGCAGACAAAGATGCGATCATATGCATCGATGTAGGGGACCATACATACTGGTTCTACAAGAAGTTCGTCTGTGAAGGTCAGAGGACATTCATGTCAGCAAACATCGCCAGCATGGGTTTTGCACTTCCTGCATCCCTTTCAGCAAAGCTTGACTATCCTGACAAACAGGTCATCTGTGTAACAGGAGACGGTGGCTTCGGGATGCTTATGGGTGATTTTACCACAGCCGTAAGGGAAGACCTTGGGATCAACGTCATTGTCTTTAACGATGGCAAGCTCAAGAACATCAAAAAAGAGCAATTAAGGGACAACTATCCGGAATACGGAGTAAGTTTCCCCAACCCTGACTTTGCAGGATTTGCAAGATCTGCCGGCGGAGAAGGTTACAGGATAGAAGACCCCACACAACTGGACGAAGCAATAGAAAAAGCATTCAGATCAGAAAAAGCAGCACTTATTGATGTGATCGTTGACCCCAACAAGACGGCTGCAAGCACAAAAAGAGTGGATTAAGGAGTTACCTCCACACCCTTCCAGAATGCAACATACCTCTTTATCTCTTTTGCAGCCGGTTTTGGATCAGGATAATGCCAGGCTGCATCAGTATTTATTTCTCCGTTCACGGCGATGTCAAAATAGTTTGCCAGACCCTTCCAGGGACAGGTCGAATGAGTATCTGTTTCCTTCAGGTATTCCATATTCACCGAATCCGGCGGGAAGTAAAGGTTCCCCTCAATTTCTTTTACCGCATCACTTTCTGCAAGTACGACACCATTCCATTTTGCTACTGCCATAATATATCCACTCCTGAATAACTGGTAAAAAGAAGTTGTAAAGCATTGTTTATGTGGATTTTGGTCAGGCAGGTCATTCGATGTCAAAGACATGAACACCCATGCCCTCAAGGATCTGAGCCAACTTGAACAACGGCAGACCTACAACATTGAAGAAATCACCATTGATGCTTTCCACAAGTATGGCACCTTTTCCCTGTATCGCAAAAGCTCCGGCCTTATCGAGAGGTTCACCGGACCTCACATATGATGAGATCTCACCTGAAGACATCTTTTTCATTTTCACATCGGTTATCTCGGATACACTAACCTCACTTCCCGAGTCGACATCCAGTACAGTCATGCCTGTGATCGCCTGTACGACCTTCCCGCTGATAGCAGAAAGCATTTCCTTTGCATCCTCAGGAGAATGTGGCTTCCCAAGGACCTTACCTTCACAAAGTACCACGGTATCAGCCGATATAATGATACCTGAATCGAACTTAACGGCAACATCCCTTGCCTTGGAAAGGGAATGGTGGACAACCAGTTCGGTCGCATCCATACCTGGCTGTGGAGCTTCATCGTATGAGCTCACGCAAACCTCGAAGGCATTCCCGATGATCTGAACCAGCAACTCCTTCCTCCGAGGAGATGCTGATGCAAGAACGATCCTGCGCATGATATTAGATACCCTTGAAATAGTGACCTGTGGAAAACTCCACCCCTCTCCGGGGTCGAAGTTCTGCAGGCTTACCGTCAAGAACTCTTCGATATGCCGAAGTTATCTCCTTTACGTCCCTTTTGCCATAAAGGGACAGGTCCAGACGCATAATATCTGCACCACAAGTCCTCAGTTCATCAATTTTATCGAGCATGTCCAGCACCTTGCAATCATAGATCAGTGTCCTTTCATCCACACGCTTTACCGGATATTCCACACTCTTTGAATCAACCAGCAGAACTTCACTGCTTTCCGTAGCACTTCCCTGGTCAAGCAGAGGCTTCAGGAGGTCATGCTCTGTGATAAGCATCAGTTCCCTACCATGCACAACTATTTCCAGCTGATGTTCCTTACCACGGCAGGAAATATCATCGCACGCATCACTTATCTCATCAAGGTTCAGCTCGGTAGACAGCGTGACACGATATGCACCGGCCCTGTAGAACTCATCTGCTGTGTAAGAATTAAAAGTGTTGAACTCCTTTTGCACCACAAAAGGCACTCCAAGCTCTTTTGCAAGTTCAACCTGACCCAGAGTGTAGCAGGCAATGCGGAAACCGTCATCTTTTGCTTTTACCATCAGAGGCAATAGCTCCGTGAGCTCAGCTTCGTGGCTTATACGTGGTGCCATGAGAACGATCTCGGTTTTATCTCTGGCATCACCCAGTTTCCCGGCATACTCTTCCGACACCAGTTCGTGGAACTTCCTGATAGGCAAGTAGACTACATCCGCACCCATATCCACAGCCTCAAAAAGAGTCCCTGCATTCTTCACTTCCACGCTCAGAAGTGGAGTTTGCTTTTTCTTCCTAGAAACAGTATTCCCACACTGACCTTCTGTGCAGAAGTGTGATATATCTGATAATTGCGGATGTTTTTCTCCCTTCCTGTATTGTGCAAGGATCTTTTCAAGCAACTTTTCCGCAGCAACCCGCCTTGCCCCGGAGAGCACTCCAATTGGAATGAAAATATTGCCATTGATCTCCATATCCACCGAAGATGCCGAAAAGGAAGTATCCCCTAATTTCTCCATTGCTGAAACGATCTGCTCTTTGGAAGTCGGGGCTTTTTGTGCTTCCTGAACCTCAAAATCATCAATGATCTCAACGCTCATTTCGCCCGAGGTCATCCTGACCTTTAGCTTTTCACCAACCTCAGCAGTCACTTCGAGGCTTACAGGAAGTCCCTTTGCCTTTGTTCGCCGAAGGGTTTCCAGAAGCACCTGATCAGTTGTAAGATATACCTCATTGCCCCTGGCAACAGCCTTGCCGGTCTTTGAACTTATCTCAATGATGACCTTTTCACCTTTTTTCGCGGTCTCGATCTCATTCTCGTTAACATCCAGAAGCTTGTTGATCGCAGAACCCAGCACACCTGACTTTGTGTGTATCCCCACGCCATCCTTCACACGGACATCTTCTTTCAGGGTCAGAGTTAAACTGGTAGTATATTTGAAAGTCTCTATATCCTTGATCTTCCCAAGGTAAACACCATAACTTGAACTGTATTTGGAATGGACAACATCCCTCTCACCAAGAACAAAACCCTTTGTGAATCCACGGTAGAACAGTTGTGCAAGATCCTTTTCGAGAGCAACGATCTCGGACTCTTCAGGATTTTCCCCATTGCAGATCGCTTCTACTACCCGTTTGTACACACTTGCACTTTCGGTGACATATTCCGGCTTCTTCATCCTGCCTTCGATCTTAAGGCTTCGAAGACCAGTTCCAACGATCTCATCAAGTTCTGAAAGAGTGCACAGTTCAGCACAGCTTATAGGGAATCTGCCCACACCTTTAACCTTGACATTGCGACCGTTCACAACGAAGTTATATGGCCTTCTGCAGGGTTGTGCACAGGCTCCACGGTTAGCGCTCCTGTCGCTCATGAAACTGCTGAAAAGACATTTACCTGAATAAGAGTAGCAAAGTGCACCATGTACGAAGATCTCGATCTCGATATCAGAATGCTCTACAATGTCAGTGATCTCTTTTACCGTCAGCTCCCTTGAAACGATGACACGCACAGCTCCTTCGTTTGCAATAAAGTCAACACCCTTCATGCTGTGGACCGTCATTTGCGTACTTGCGTGCAGTGCCAGATCAGGATAGGCCTCATGAAGTATCCGGAGAAGACCAAGGTCCTGCAGGATAATAGCATCAATACCAAAAGAATAGGCTTTGTCCACAACATCCAGAGCATGCTGAAGCTCCTTCTGCTTGATAGGTATGTTCAATGCCAGAAATGCTTTTACACCATGGGAATGCAGCATATCAATAGTATCTTCAAGATCCTCCATGGAGAAGTTCTTAGCACCTTTTCGTGCATTAAGGTCTGTAACGCCGAAATATACCGCATCTGCACCACCTTTAATTGCACCGATCAGCGCGTCGATATCTCCTGCCGGCGCGAGGACCTCAGGAGGAACATCACAGACCTTTTTATCATTTTTTAATATCATCAGATCACATCTTGTGGAAGGGATCCACCCATAGATCGAATGGACCTTTCAGCTAATTAAGACACCTCTCTTATCAGATGTCCCCTAATAATTCCCTGGCACTCTCATGCATACACAGGGAATCTTCTTCGCGACCCATCTTTCCAAGCAGGGAAGCCAGGTTGTCAAGGGTTCGGGATGCATTCTTCTTGTAACTTACCTTATCGGGGTCGGACTTGAGCAGCCCTGCATATATCTCCAATGCGGATTCATAGATACTTTTTGCATCCTCATGGCGCTCCATGTCAGCAAGCAGCTTGGCAAGGTTGTTCAATGCAAGTGCAGCACCAGACTCATATGCAGGATCATCAGGAATACGGTCGAACAGACCCATATAGCCTCCAAGGGATTCCTCGAACATGGTCTTTGCCTCTCCAAAGTGCCCGTCCTGTGCTAACAGAGTACCAAGATTGTTCTTTATAGTAGCAATTCCGAACTCATGCAATAGAGGAGATTCTCCGGCCTGTATCAGCTCATCCCTTATGCCCAGTGACATATTGTAGCTCTGGCGGGCTTCATCCGTCCTCCCTGCATTCATCAGGAACCGGCCTTTATCATCATAAAGTGTTGCGACCTTTGTCCGATATGAAAGGTCCGCAGGATCCATCCGGCAGAGCTTCTCATACATCGAGATCAGGACGTTATGGTCTGCGTCCTTGTCCGATTCTGGAGAATCCAATGTCAGCAGACCTTCCATGTCAAGTAAGATGTTCCTGAAGATCTCCAGATAAGTTCTGTTATCAGGCTCTTCCCCCAACAGCTTCAGGATCACAATAATGGACGTTTCATAAATGGAACGTGTCTCATCAAGCATGCCCTCATCTGCACGCCTGGATGCAAGTTCTGCCAGACCAATGAAAAGATCGGAGACCTTACTAGAAAAGGAAGGATCGTCAATTGTAGCTCTCGGGAGTAAATCCACCAGCTCATATATGCGTTCTTTTGCCGAGTCATATTCACCAGTGGTCATCAGGGAATCAACAAGCTTCTCAAGAAGTTCCAGTGACTGACCATATAACATACTGTTCGAAGGATCGTCCTTCTTAAGCACTGAATACCCATCGAATGCGAATTCCAGATAAGGATATGCATCCTGCATAAGCCCCATCCCATAGAGAAGATTGGCCAGATTGGTCTGGATCGTCAGGACAGCCAGGGCCTTTGTACTGTGATCCCTGTTCAACGGGTCAAGATCGACCATCTTGCCGGAAAGCTCCAGAGCTTTTTCGAACATTTCTTTTGCCTTTTCATTGTTACCTTCGTCTGCCAGAATGGTAGCAAGATCGTTCAGCGCATAGACAGCACCGGAACGGTAAGCATCGTTCCCTGGTTCTTTGCCAAGGAGTTTATCGTAGGAAACAACAGCTTTCTCAAAGAAGGGGATCGCCTCAAGGATATTACCCTGCTCTGAGAGAAGGGAAGCGGCCTTGTTCATGGCCATTGCCTTATGTTCCTCAAATGAAGGATCAGAATTTGGCATATCCCCAACCATTTCAGATGCTTCTGAATACATGTCAATGGCTTTTTCCATCATACCTGCATTCATGAGGAAACTGCCCTTCTCATCATACAGTGTTGCCACCTTTGTACGATATGAAAGCTCCCCAGGGTCCATACGGCAGAGTTTGACATACATTGAGATAATGGAGTCATAATCCGCTTCCTTCTCAGCATTAGGAGAATCCAGTATCAGCAGTTGTTCCATTTCAAGTAATATATTCCTGAATATTTCCAGATAAACAATGTTTTCGGGTTCATCCCCCAAGAGCTTCAGTATAACACTAATGGACGTTTCATAAATGGAACGTGTGTCATCAAGCATATTCTCGTCTGCACGACTGGATGCAAGATCAGTCAGTTTTATGAAAATATCGGAGACCTTTCCAGAAAAGTCAGAATCGTTAGTTGTACCTCGTGGTAGCAACTCAACCAGCTCATAGATACGTTCTTTTGCGGAGTCATATTCACCAGTAACCATAAGGGCATCAACAAGCTTCTCGAGAAGTTCCAGTGACTGGTCATATAATATGCTGTTTGAAGGATCATCATTCATGACCCCTGAATACCCATCGAATGCACGTTCCAGATTCACCCTTGCATCCTGCATAAGCCCCATATCATAGAGAAGATTGGACAGATTGGCCTGGATCGTCAGGGTAGTCAGAGCCTTTGTGCTGTTCTCACTGTTCAAAGGATCAAGTGTGGCCATCTTGTCGGAAAGCTCCAGAGCTTTTTCGAACATTTCTTTTGCCTTTTCAATGTTACCCTCACCTGCCAGAATTATAGCAAGATCGTTCAGTGCAGATGCAGCACCTGAACAGTAGGTATCGTTCCCGGGTTCTTCGGCAAGGAGTTTATCATAGGATGCAACAGCTTTCTCAAAGAGAGGGATAGCTTCAAGGAGATTACCCTGATCTGCGAGAAGCGATGCGACCTTGTTCATGGAAAGTGCCTTGTGCTCCGCAAATGAAGGGGCAGTATCTGGCATATCCCCAACCATTTCAGATGATTCTGAATACATGTCAATGGCTTTCTCCATCATACCTGCATTCATGAGGAAACTGCCCTTCTCATCATACAGTGTTGCCACCTTTGTACGATATGAAAGCTCCTCAGGGTTCATCTGGCAGAGTTTCTCATACATTGAGATCAGGCGGTCATAATCTGCTTCCTTCTCAGCATCAGAAGAATCCAGAGCCACTAGCTTTTCCATATCAAGTAATATGTTCTTGAATATATCCAGATAAATACCGTTATCTGGCCCTTCTCCCAATAGTTTCAGGATAACAGTAATGGAAGTTTCATAAATAGAACGTGTGTCATCGAGCATATTTTCTTCTGCACGACTGGATGCAAGCTTTGCCAGTCTCATGAAAATATCGGAGACCTTTCCGGAAAAGTCAGGATCGTTAGTTGTAGCTCTTGGTAGCAACTCTACGAGCTCATATATGCGTTCTTTTGCGGAGTCATATTCACCAGTTGCCACAAGGGCACCAACAAGCTTCTCAAGAAGTTCCAGTGACTGCTTATGTAAGATGCTGTTTGAAGGATCGTCATCCGTGATCCCCGAATAACCATCGAATGCACGTTCCAGATTCACTCTTGCATCCTGCATAAGCCCCATCTCATAGAGGAGATTGGCCAGATTGGCCTGGATCTTCAGAGCCTTCATGGTGTTGTCCCTGTTCAAAGGATCAAGCACGACCATCTTGCCGGAAAGTTTCAGCGCTTTTTCGAACATCCCCTTTGCCTTTTCATTTTGACCTTCTTCCGCCAGAATTGTAGCAAGATCATTCATTGCAGAGGCACCACCTGAGCAATAAACATCGTTCTTGGGTTCTTTGGCAAGTAGTTTATTATAAGCCGAAACAGCTTTCTCAAAGAAAGGGATAGCTTCAAGGGTATTGCCCTGCTCTGTGAGAAGGGAACCAGTCTTGTTCATGGCCAGTGCCTTATGCTCCACAAATGAAGGATCGTGATCTACTATATACTCAAGCAAACCAGATGCTTCTGAGTACATGTCAATGGCCTTCCCAATCCTGCCATCTGACTCCATTATACCCCCAATCGCCTGCAGCACATTGACGAGAAGACCAGAAGAACCGGAATTTCTTGCATCAGTTTCTGCTTTTATCAAACACTCAAGGGCATCCTCCTGCTGACCATCATTTAAGAGGGACATTCCCTTGTTGAAATTTCGAAGCGCCATATCATTTGATCTTTTGGACATTATCGTAAACCTGTATTTGTACCTGATTTCCACCTGGATACCCTGACAACACTCCGATGAGAGGGCATAACAACAGTGATATAATATTCACTTTCATGCAATAAGAAAGTATTAGCTTTTCGCTTTCTTCTGGCTACATCCTAGGGTTCTTATTGTTATAATTCTTTGCCTGAAAGGGACTTCTATTTATAAGGTTCAATACATTATTAGAAAGGTTGAATATGGATTTAAAGAAGATCTTACGCCAGGTAAAAGACAACGAGACCGACCTTGAGGTTGCAGAAAGCCAGATACGTTCAATGGGCTATGTGCAAATATCGGATATTGCCAAACTTGACACTTTCCGCAAATTCCGAACAGGCACATTGGAAGCTATACTCGCCGAAGGAAAGGAAGCAGAGGATATGGTCGAGATAGTAAAAGCACAGGTCGATGCCACAGGAAGAGCACTCATTACACGACTTGACGAAAACAAGGCCAATGCCTTAAAAAGATCTTTTGGAAATTATAATATCGAATGGAGCAAACATTCAAGAACAGCCGTTGTACACAATGGCACCCCCGTACCAGAGACAGGAGGAAGACTTGTGATAATTTCAGCAGGTACCGCAGACATAACGGTCGCTGAAGAAGCAAGAATGACAGCTTCAGAGATGGGGTGTGAGACCCTGCCCATTTATGATGTGGGAGTAGCCGGATTTCACAGACTTATCTCAAAGCTGCAGGATATTGAAGAATACAGACCAGATGCCATTGTTGTCGCTGCAGGAAGAGAAGGCACATTGCCAACCGTGGTCTCCAGCCTTGTTGATGCTCCGGTAATAGGATTACCTGTATCCATTGGATACGGTGCCGGTGCAAAGGGAGAAGCTGCATTGTTGTCCATGCTACAGTCCTGCTCGGTACTATCAGTTGTCAATATTGATGCAGGATTTGTTGCCGGTGCATTCGCAGCAAGAATTGCAAACAAGGTAGCTGAGGCACGTAATTCCAATAATGAAGAAGGTTGTTGATGGAATGAGATCACTTATCTTTGAGCCGTTCTCAGGTGCTTCCGGAGACATGATCCTTGGGGGACTTGTAGGGCTTGGCATGGATAAAAACGAGCTTCGCGACATCATCGAATCTTCTGTGAATGTCACTGTTTCTGCGGGAACTGCAAATAAATGCGGTATTGAAGCTACAGACGTTCATATTCGAACACATGATGATAAGAACGACAGAAGATATGAAGATCTTATTAATACTATCATAGCTGCAGCATTACCTGCTGAGGTCGAGAAAAGTGCTCTTGGCGTTTTCAGACTTATCGGAGAGGCCGAATCCAGGGTCCATGGAAAAAACCTCGAAGAGCTTCACTTCCATGAAGTAGGACAGGATGATGCCCTTGCAGATGTCATCGGTTCCTGTTATGCCATCCATAAAATGAAAGCTGATCACATTTTCTGCACTCCTGTCAACGTCGGAGGTGGTAGCGTAAAAGCTGCACATGGCACATTCCCGGTGCCGGCACCTGCCACTCTAGAGATAATGAAAGAAAGCGGGTTCCAAATCTACAGCTCTGGTGAGCGGGAGCTACTCACACCCACAGGTGCAGCCATTCTTGCATATTTTGCAAAACCTGTGGACCGGCTGCCTATGGGAAAGATACTTGAGACCGGATACGGTGCAGGAGATGCTGATACGGAGATGCCGAATGTTCTTCGCACAATGCTGATGGATGTTACCGGAGAGCTCTCAAGAGATTCCATAGAAGTTCTTGAGACCAATGTGGACGATGTGACAGGAGAAGTGCTCGGAAACCTGTTCGAAAAACTGATGGAAGCCGGAGCAAAGGATGTTGCTATCACACCCACCACCATGAAAAAGGGACGTAGTGGTCATATAATCCAGGTGATAGCAAAGCCAGAGGACAGTGCACGCATTGCAGGAGAACTTATGCGCCAGACCGGCACTCTGGGAGTACGCGTCATTCCTACAAAACACCGATTTATAGCCGACCGCAGGATGGACAGTGTCACCATAGCAATTGCAGATCACGAGTACAAGGTTGCCGTGAAGATCGCACAGGACAGGAGCGGAGAGATCCTTCACATCTCTGCGGAATATGAAGACTGCCGACGTGTAAGTGACATTACAGGGTTACCTTTGAAAGAAGTTATGCGGCGCGCAGAAGAGACCGCGTGGAAGAGATTTACGGGTCTCTGAAATAACAAAACTATTTTAAGAAGATTTCTGTCGAGTGAGAGAGGAATTATGCGGCAGGTCCAAAAGTAAGAGAAATAAAGGCGATAGACTCTTTTTTTTAACATATTAAATAAATCTAGATTTGATTTTTGTTAAAACAAATCGAGTTGTTTATTTAAAAAAGAGATTGCAAAGACTGCATAATCATAAGATCACACCTCGAAGAAAATAAATGAGAAGTTGTGACAGTTTTTGATCCAGAGATCGTTTGACAAGAGATCTTCAAGAAAAATAGTAAGTATGTGTGGATCTTATGTTGGACAAAAGAGGTCTATTGATAGATATATTTAGAATATTTATCATAACTACAACTGAGTATTATAAACTTAAAATCGTTTATAATTAATTAAATTAATACAGAGTGTAAATAATATTTTAGAATAAGTTTTGTTGATTGCGTTTTTTTAGTAAGGGATCTGTTAAAAATTAAAATAAATGTGTGCCTATTTCTTTCCACTGTCACAAAAAATCGAAGAATATAAAGCCTACACTTGGCGTTTTTTTAAACACCAATGTTTATAAGTATCAATTATTAATTGTAGAAATCTTTATATTCTGGTAAATTTAGTCCAGTTTTTTTGTTTATAAAATAATTAATAAATAAAACTATATTCCAACTCGAAAAATAAGCGAGTATATAAGTAAAATGTAAAACTTTATATACTAGAGGATTAGTGATATATTGCCTACTGCAACAGGAGCAAAGGGCAAAATAAAGGAGTCAAATATTATTTTAAAATAAAAAGGAGAAACACTTATGGCAAATAAGACAGAAGTAAGAGTTGTATCAGCTTCGCCTTTCCCACATGCATTGCATGGCTTCAGGTTAAGCGACAGAACAGTTGAAGAACACAAAGCACACTACGCTCTTCAAAGCTCCTCTCAGAAAGTAGCTGAGTGATAGTTGTTATTTAATATTCAGACATTGATACCCATAGTGGATCATGTCTCGAATTATATTTCAAAAAACGATTGGCTTTTCAACAAGCCGGCAATCAAACTAAAAATGTCGTCCGTGAGGAAATTTACTTCCTCACGACCTCTTTTGCCTGTTTTAAATGTTCAGTACATTCATCCATCTTCGTAGCAGCTGTGCGTATATGCCCTGCAACTTCCTCAAACCCGGCAGCTTCCAGCTTGACTATCCAGTCATTGAAACTTTTGCTGTGGCTTTCATTGTGCTCTATCCAGTGTCCCAGAAGATGTTCCAGTTTTCCTTCATCCAGTTCTTCTACCATTTCACTACCTCCACATAAGTACTGTTCAAACGGTTCTCGGATCGGTGATCTCACCTGTCAGCGCAGATGCTGCAGCTGTTGCAGGAGATCCCAGATAGATCTGACCACCAGTACCCATCCTGCCTCTGAAATTACGGTTTGCCGTTGAGATACAAACTTCACCCTCACCGATGACCCCCATGTGACCTCCAAGACATGGACCACATCCAGGGGTTCCAAGGGTTGCACCTGCCTCCAATAATATTTCAGCAGTTCCATTGCGAATCGCTTCGATCATTACGGAACGTGAAGCAGGAATAACAAGGGTCCTGACAGCAACTTTCTCCCCTTTAAGGAGATCAGCAGCAACCTCAAGGTCCTCAAGCCTTCCATTGGTGCAGGTGCCAATGAAAACCTGGTCCACCTTTGTGCCGGCAACTTCCATGACATCACATACATTGTCTACCTGATGAGGACGGGCAACCTGCGGCTCAAGATCTGCACCATCAATATCATATTCAGCGCAGTATTCAGCATCCTCGTCTGCATAGACAGGTTCATACTCTTCAACAGCCCTGCCTTCAAGGAAATCAAATGTCTTCTTGTCAGGAGGCACGATACCGGCCTTACCACCCATTTCAATAGCCATGTTACAAAGCGTCATCCTGCCGGCTATTGAAAGATCTGTGATGGTGTCACCATAGAACTCTGCAGCTTTGTACGTAGCTCCGGCAGCACCAACTGTGCCAATGGTCTTGAGAGTCACGTCCTTGGCAAGTACATGCTTACCCAATTTGCCCTGGGCAGTCACCTTGATCGTTTCAGGAACTTTGAACCACAGTTTACCTGCGGCAAATATCTCTGACATGTCAGTAGCTCCCACACCAGTCCCAAATGCCCCGAAAGCACCGTAAGTGCATGAATGGGAATCTGCACCAACTACAAGCTTACCAGGCATTGCAAAGCCGTTCTCAGGAAGTACCTGATGGCAAATACCTTCGCCCACATCAAAGAAATTAGGGATGCACTGCTCTGCGATCCACTCTCTGATATCGTGATGTAATGCAGCAGTTGTTTCCGTGTTTGCCGGAGTGAGATGATCAAATGGAATTACGATACGTTTTGGGTCCCATACCTTTTCAAGACCCATTTTTTTGAACGATCTTACTGCAAGCACACTGGTGCCGTCATGAGCCATGGCATAGTCCACGTTCGCCATGATAAACTCGTTTGCTTTTGCTTCTTTTCCGCTTGCCCTGCTAAATATTTTCTCGCTGATGGTACTCAAAAGACTAACTCCTGTATCACTTGCTTACTGAATACTACAGTAAACAGATAAATATGTGTATCTGTCCACAGATGTAAAACGGAGAAATATGACATATAAAGATCAAAAAAGGATCCTGAAATAATTAACAATAATATTACTTGAAGAAATGGAATTATTGGTCAATAAATAGAGATAGAGAATAGAATTAGATTTAGAATTCGAAAAGAAGATTATGAAAGGTCTTTCAGCCTTTCAATATTCTCCAGCATCATTTGATTCTCAGATATAACCTTCTGCTCTATAGTATTAATGATCTCATCCATTGGAACAGTGAGAGTATACACTTTAATAGGCCTGCCTTTGCCCTGTTTCTTCTTTACTTCTTCAACCTCTACCCAGTTGTTCTTCTGAAGATAGGTCATGGCAATACTAACCTCAGGTTGCCTTAAACGTGACATCATTTCGACCTCACGGGAAGTTATCTTTTCAGCAGTTAATAAACAAGCAAGTGTCTTTGCCACAGGTTTAGAAACATTCAGTTTCTGAAGGAGCAAAACCATCTCACTGTCCTCATCATCCATATAAAATTCTCCGTTATTCATACGTCCACCATTATAGTTAAGATTTTATAAAGGGCATATTATCTATTAGTTTATAAATATTATGTTTTGGTTTTTATATTATACCAAAATTTCAGACCAACCCTCATAACATACCTCACTTCGGGATCACAATTCGAAATGTTAAGCTTCGCTCATCACTTCAAATGCAGTATGAACAATATTACCAGGAAAATGAACAATAATCAAGCATGACTAATGGAAGGAACGACTTGAATGAATATAGTTTGAAAAAACGTGAAAAACAATTAACTAAATTAGAGAGTAGATAGAACAATAATCTAGAAATTTTTAGAAAAGTAGTAATGGTGGGCCCGCTGAGATTCGAACTCAGGACCTTTCGGTTATCAGCCGAACGCTCCACCTAGCTAAGCTACGGGCCCAATGCGTCTCTTGCACGATGTTGTTCATCGTACGAGCTACACAATACACATCCTAGTATATTAACGTTTCGCACATCGGTGCCGTCATTATGAAAAAAGTGATATTGAGAGAAGAAACACCCCCATTATACAGCGATAGCTTTATTTTAGATAATGGTAAGTATGTTCTAAATATTGGGCCGGTAGATCAGGGGAAGATCGCTACCTTGGCATGGTAGAGGCCTCGGGTTCAATTCCCGACCGGTCCACCAATATTACTTTCTTTTACTTTGACCTCTTTTTACCAATTACCAATCGATATTTAGAAACCATGATGACATTCAGGCCTTCTGCCTCCGGTTCAGGGCATACATCTGTACCTTCTTCATCTTCGCAAGATTGACGGCACGTTCCATTTCCTTCTTCTCAAGGCGCCTTGCATCAATGTACCCATTGTCGATCGCCTCACAGAGAATTTCCTACCCTATCGATGAGCGCGCCAGTACAGTGCTCCAGCCCTGCGGAGTACCCACGCCTCCGAAGGAAATATCTGAGTTCTCAGCAGCCATATCAGTACAGAACTTGCAGGAAGTAGACCGGTACTGATCAAGTTCAGAGAGATCATAGCTCTTTATGCCATCATCCATACCAAACTCAAAGACCCCTTTACGGATCTTCATTGAATTGATGTCATTGAGATCCATTCCATGCGTTTCCACAAATTCCCTGATTCCTTCATGCTCGAAGCTGTCCATGCAGAACAGGCCGAACTTAAGGACCTTTGCCCTCAGGAACAGATGAAGAAAGCCGTAGGGACTGGTCTGCATCTTGTGAACAGCATCTATATTGCAGCTAGGACCAACGAATGCAATGCTCCTCATACCCTGCTTGATCGCGCTCATAAGAGGCTCCATTGTCATGCTATGGGAATAGATGCTACCTGCAGACTCCAGGACCTCATCTGCAGTCGTTGCAATAAAAGGTTCAGCTTTCCAAGGTTCGTCGTTCGACTTCCTTGTGACGATGGCACAATCCAGCAGGCCTTCCTCAAGCCCGTATGCAAGCAGTGAGGTAACAACACCGCCATCCTGACCCTTAAAACCGGGAATTGAAGACTTCGCTGCATATCCGAACCGGAGCTTTCCTACAAGGTCCTCTTCCCTTGTAACCGTTCTTGGACACTGGTTATAGCAAACACCACAGGCAGTACATTTATCGATCAGTTTAGGCTGATTGTTCACAAATGCTATGGACTCACAGGAAGAGACACAGGCACCGCACAAAGTGCATATCCCAAGATTTATTATCTCTTTTTTCAGCTTACCAAAAGAGATCCTTTCGCGCTCACCAATATTCCGCTTCAGGCGTATTACACTCTTTTCTAGCTGATCGAACTTATTCTTGCATTCCGCAGAACAAAAGTAGTACTTCTTGCCGCCATAGTCCGTAACATAGGCACTATTCTCAGTTACATGAGCTTTACAAATTGGATCAGTTATCATTTCGATCAACACCAGAAGATCAGGTAATGAAGTAGTAAAAACTCATTCGTAATAAAACAAACTTTAATTATTTTTAATTGTAATTGTTTTAGATGATAATAAATGTAGAATAAAACAGATTAAAAAGGAAAACAGAAAAATAAAAAGAAAGAAGAACACCCAGATGGGTGTTCATAACTTAGAGTCGCCTTCTCCTGAACCCAAGGTACATCACACCAACAACAGCAAGTACAAATACGATTCCGAAGACGTCACTTCCTGAGAAAGAAGAACCACCGGATTCATCTTTCCTGACATTCTCCTTGGTCATCTCATAGCCCTCTACATACCCTTCATTTGATGTTGAAGAATCAAGCGACGGATCATCCAATGAGTCACCATAACCACCATCGGAGATAGCAGTCTGGTTTGATCCGGAACCTGTAGTCGAGGAATTCACAATCTGTGCACTGCCAACCCCACCGCTGCTGGAAGAAGACTTCGGAGAAGATTCAGACGGCATTTCCAATTTTGCCTGATTTGCCTCTTCTATCTTCTTGATGAACTCAGCCAGTGTTTCTTCGCTAACAACACCAGGAACCGACATCAGGCCTTCAACCACATAGCTGTTAAGCATCGGATTTCCGCAGGTGTGATGACAACAGGAAACCCCATTCTCAACTACCGACTCGACATACTCCTTCATCAGGTTCTGGAACATCTCATCGGATGGATCATCCATATAATCCTTGCGTATGACCTCGAGCATCCTTCCAGTCATTGACTGATAAGCATCAGGATTGTTCTCCTGGAACCACTCCTGCATTTCAGGATCATTTATGAACTTTTCATAGACCATTTCCCAATCACTATCATCAACAAGTTCAGGATTTGTGACTTCCCATCCCCAGAGATTCTCCACGAACTCTGAGAACATCTTACCACCTGCATAACCTGAAGCCTGCATTCCTTCGATCCATTCCTGATTGTAGTATCTTGAACGGAGGTTCTTGTCCAGATATTCCTTCATAGTGACCATTCCACTTTCAGCAGGATTCCTCGTGTCTGAGATATACATCTCAGGAGTCTCACCGGAAACATGCCTTGTTGCAAGGTTCAGTCCACCGAAATACTGGAAAACATCGTCATTGTCCAGAGTATCATACAGGTTAGATGAATCTGAATGTACGGAAGCACCCACATTTCTCAGGTTCTCAGTAAGGAGATCCGAACTCTGATAGCCCCAGATATCAGTACCATATCCATAACCCATTTTGTTCAGGTAGAGTTCAGCTATCGTTGCCTCATTGTCCCAGGTACCGCTTGCACCTATTGCATTAGCAACTCCGATCTCATAGGTCCCATCACGCACTGCAAAACAACGCATGGTAGAAAGCTGAGAAGCCGTTTCTTCATCATAGCCTGCATCTATCAGAGCCTGTTTGACATTCTGGGTACTCTGGTTGACGTAATTTGTGTAGTTGCCTGCAGGTGCCTCATTTGCCATCCTTACCGCCTCATCGATCATCTTGATCTTGTCAGGGAAAGCATCACGCATACCCGCAGTGGTGTATACAATATCGATACGTGGTCTACCCGGCATTGATGGATCATAGTTTGGCAAAAGTTCCGACTCATTCATAAGTTCAAGACTTACGACCTGTTTAGAAGTCTCATCCCAAACAGGTTTTACTCCAAGCAGGTAGAGAACTTCTGCTTCAAGTGTACCATGATCCCTTATGAACTCGACACCAAATCTTGAAAATGAAACTTTCTCTGGATATGTACCGTGTTTTTCGTAGTAATCCTCAAGCATGCTCTGGGCAAGCAATGAACCCAATTCCCAGGTCACTTCCGAAGGATATAATCTGGAATCCACACCATAGAAATTACGTCCGGTTGGGATGGAATCCGGATTCTGGATAGGGTCCCTGCCCGGGCCTGCCGGAACGAAACCAGCGTCAAGTGCAGATATTACACGATCCAGCTCATCGGCGGAAGCGATCAGGTTATCCTTGTAAAGAATTCCCCTTTCAAGATCAGATGTGATCGAGGAATTATTAAGACCATATACAAGATCCTGAGCATTAGCAGGACTGTTGCCGTTGGTCACAACTTCCCATACCATCAGATCGATCTTAGTATCATTCAGAGGAATACCCATCGGATACTCTGCCTCATTGTAATAGAAGGCGCCTGCAACGTTATTCTGGAATGAACTTCCCAGCATTGCCCTCACCATTGCTGACATCTGGTCACCTTCCGGACCTGAAGCGTTCATAGGTGGAACTTCACCAAGAACATGGAATCCGTAAGGTATGTTCTCCTCAGAGATCTCTTCCAGATACTCATGGAGTACATTCTTCAAAAATAGCTGGAACTGAGTGTCATTGGTACGATACAGTTCCAATGTAGCCTCATCAACATTCAGGTCCTCGTGCAGGTTGAGATCTACCATCTGGTTAATGATGGTCAGCCTGTAACCGACCCTTACTTCATCGGCCATTCCGGGATCGTAATATGTCTGTATGTTGCTTGAGAGGTCTGCCATCTCTGCGTGCAGACCACCGCGCTCAAGAGTTGGCGTAAGGTGGTCGATGATCAGCGCATTTCCCCTGTATTCCGCAGTCAGTCCTTCACCAACATTTGCCACAATATATGGGTAAATGTTAGGCATGTCCTGAAGCAATAAAGGTGCCCAATCTGCAGTTCTGTTCATACCATAAGCAAGTCCAGGAAGCCATTCATGGGTTCCATGGGTACCCAGATGTATAACTGCATCAGCATCCCAATCGTCATTCAGCCAGAGGTAGAAAGCTATGTACTGGTGTGGCGGAGGCACCAATGAACTGTGATACAGCACATTGTCATTCTGCGTCATTCCACGAGCAGGCTGAGGCATCAGCCAGACATTACCACACTGTACAGTAGGAATAACAATGTACCTGCCGGACTCATTCTCCCAGATCATAAACATTTTATCTTCAGTGAAATCTTCGGACCAGGGCTCCCCCCATTCATTAATTACCTGAGTACGCAGGTTTTCCGGTATCTCCTGCTCGAACCACTGATGATAGGTCTCAACAGGAATGAGCTGAACACCCCATTCTGTGCGGTTCTCGACCATCTCATCGAGAACACCCGGTGCCCAGGAACCAACATTTATACCTTGTTTTTTAACTTTATCAAGCAGATCAGTAGTGTTTTCCGGAGTATCGGTAAGGTAGTAACCACTTTCATTCATTTTGTCAAGGAGATTCATAATACTGGCCATGCTGTCCAGATAGCTGGCTCCAATGCTGTCCTTACCAGGAGGGTAGTTGTAATAGATCACAGCAACCTTTTTGTCCCCGTCATCACTCCTTTTGAGCTCAGCCCATTCGATCGAACGGTTTGCCATCCAGTCGATCTGGGCAGCATTTGGTACGTATTCATATACTCCCCAGGAGATCTTTTCCTGGTGACCAAGTACGATGTACTCGAACATACCGTCGATGTTCGGAAGAACGGTCTTACGTGTTGCTTCCTGATTGGAAATACCCCTGTTTGCATCAGCAGGATCACCAGAAGAAGGATCAGCCACCATTCCTTTTAACACAGGAACATTGAGGTTTGTCAATTCATCATGCCCATAACCCTCTTCTTCACCAACATCGAGTCCGAAGCTCTTAAGAGAAATCATACATTGGACTAAAGGTGTGCCATTTCCATCACAGTAGAAACCGGAAATATCATGGAAAGTATCAAACCCGGCAATGACATTGCAATCCTTGCTTTCCAGATCACGTATCAGAGCATCTACTACCTCTGTATTCCCATCCTTGTAATCGGACTTATGGAACCATATTCCCACAGTTGGCTTTGTAGGATCATATATGAAATGTTCACCATTGGAATCGTTCTGGTACCATTCGAAATAGTCTTCAGGAGTATCGAACCAATATGCATCTGTGTCAGGATGATAGATACCCTGCGGAAGCAATATAGGTTCAGCATAGGTCCAGCTGCTTGTCAAAGTTGTCTTGCTGCTATAGTTCTTGGCCAGATACACAAGGAAATTCTCAGCATTCTCTTTCAGGAACTCTTCCTGCATACCCATGTTGAAGAAGTATTGTTCATCAAAACTCTCATATGGTTGGCCACCCGAGAAATCGTAGTCATACATCGAATCCAATATTGAAGAATTGATATAACTTGCAATATTAATGAGCACAGTTCCGTTAGCCTTTGCTTTTTCCATCTCATCTGCGAACTCGTCATACTTAGGATGCCACAGCATATATGTAAAAATGACATCCTGATTGCTAAGGTCGATCTCAGAAAGATTGTACTTCGTGGAGTGATAGGTAACATTTATGCTTTCATTGTAAGGGGTTGCTTCCTTAGCATAATCTATTACTGCTCCATCACTATAAGTGATCAAAGTAATGTTTACCTGTTCTCCTGCCGATACCACTGGCGAAAACGCCAATAAAATCAAAACACTTAATAGTAGTAACTGATGTTTCATGTTTCGCATATTATCCACCCGATAATGTGCAAGACATCCCGGCACTTTGCTTGCAGGCTGTACCGGGATGTCTAAACTTTCATTATCCACACACTTTATTCTAAATTCATTCTATTTTCACTAATAATTTCCACACACTCGAAAGAATCAGGTGCTCGTCTCATTCCCAGAATCAGGAACGTAGATAACACGACCATCCGCCAGTTTGTAAGCAGTACCCAGTGCTTCACCAGTACCTCCACCGATCTGTTCGGTCATGTTCAGCACTTCTATATCCTGCCCTTCCTTGACTATGATCTTCATATTCTCCTGACCAGGATTCTTTACGATAGTGATATCTTCAGTAGGACTGAGAAGCTCAGGGAGCTGGAAAGACATCACAAGAGCTATCAATAGAGCTACTGAGAAAACCATGGCAACATCGAAGAGGTTAGCCACTCCAGTAAGAGGGTTCTGATCTTCTTCTTCATAGAGGATGCCCGGTCGATGATACCTTTTCCTTCTCATTGTTCGGTCTCCAAAGAATCAACAAGATAATCAATGTCTGCCATATCCTGCCAGTACCACCTCTTCCTGATCAATGTAAGTACGTACCCCACGATACCTGCAAAAAGACCAAGCACTGTTGTAGCAAAAGCGATCATCAGGTTGTTAGCAAGCTGGAGAATGTCACCCTGTGCAAGACCAATGAGTGCGGGACCCAGTGGAATTAAAGTTCCCATCAGTCCGAGCATAGGGGCTACTGTAGACAGTATCTTTGTTTGCTCCAGGCGTTTTGTCATTCTGACTTCATACTCTTCGGACAGCCATCCTATAGAAGAAAGAGTGTTCTTTTTCAGATGATCTGCTGCATCGTTTGCAAACGATGTGACAAGCTGGTTCTGTTCAAGCTTAAGAAGATGTGATGCGGCTTCATCGTAGGAGGATTTGTTTACATTCTCCTTGACGTTTCTGCCTATCTGCTCAAGTTGCTTGACATTTCGATGACGTTTTGCATATTCCGAGATGAACTCACCGATCAGACCAAGCGATACCGTAACTGCCAGGATCAAAAGTATGACCACCGGATACAGCATGGCAGCTGAAGCAGTATACATTATCTGGAACAAAGAAGAATCAATAGCCATATTTAGTTACTCCTAATTTTATCAAGAACAAATCCCCCGGCAATGAATATTGCAAAGACCACGAATGGAAGAATCTCCAAAGGCGGTGCGGAATACGGAGGGATGTTCATCTGTTTTGTTTTAATGTAAGTAGGTACAAGGATGGCTCCCATGAGATAGTAGATACCAAGGATCATCATGACGTTACCAAGTGTCTCCGGGGTCTTGTTCAACTTCTTGCAAAGAAGAGAAGATGCAACCACAGAGACGAAGAAAACAACGCCCACAAGCAACCCGATCCAGAGCCCACTCATCTCAAGAGATGTTGCCAGAAGCATACAGGAGATGAAGAGCGCTGTCAGGCAGACCGGACATGGCAGGGAAATCACAAGGAATGTGCGATGGGAAACATCACAACCACAGTTCCACTGTTTCTGGGTGTAGATACCTGCCCCGATGAGGAGCAACGCAACCAGAACGTGAAGGGACATTCCCATGCTTGCGATCAGGTCAAGGTTTGACTGATCTACATATCCAATAAGACTGCCTATTATCAATGACAAAATGAAATAGCTGCCACCGATCGCAAGGATCTCTTTTGTGCTGCGATTGGAAAAACCACAGCCAATCCCGGTCTTAACACCAAACAGAAGAATGGCCATCAGGATTCCCACAACAGTGAGAAGCACCATGTTCATTCACAGTCACCTCTTGAAAATTTTAAACTTTTGCATAAAATGTATGTTAATAGCAACATGCCTACCATCCAAATTGATAATTATTACACTATACTAAGTCAAATATGATGTTATACTAAATTACACAAGTATAATTGAGTGCCACAAATAATAGTATGATAATATATAAAGATTAGTTTTTGAATTATATATATGATGCATAACAATAGTTATGTAGGATTTATAACAAATATATGTAACCTTATTTAGAAACGAAGTAGAGAATCACATTTCGAAAAAGTGAAACTAAAAACTCATAGAATTAAGGCACAAACGCCCTAAAAAAGAAAATAAACATACAATTACCATATAAATTAAGTGTACAATAATATATTTGAAAACTTAAGAGTACATAATTTGGCAAATATACAAAAAAACCAATAAGTCATACTTAATTGAATTTTTGTGCTACAAATTGAGTGTTTATTATAAGTAGAATCACAGAAAATAAGAATAAAACATATAGAAACTCAAATATAGAATATCAAAATGCTTATCACATATTATATGTTTAGAAATGTTGATTCCAATGAAAAAAGCAATATTACTTGTTATACTTGCAGGCATAGTCCTCATTAGCGGTTGTACAAGCAATTCCGTGGACAAAGAAGATACAATAGGTAACGAAGCAGACTACACTAATGCAAATAATCCCGGAGTTCAAAATGATACAATTGTGGAAGAAAGCCGCTCCAATGTAACTGATCCCATGGAGCAAGAAAATGCAACCGTAAACGAAGAAGACAACTTTAATGCAAGCAATTCAGGGAATCAGGAAGATACTATGGTAAAAGAAGGAGATACTATCACTGTCAATTATATTGGCCAGCTTGAAGATGGAACAATTTTTGACACATCACTGGAAGAGGTCGCAAAGGAAGCCGGACAATACAACCCTGCAAGGGAATACAGTCCGCTTGGATTCACTGTGGGTGCTGGCCAGATGATCAAGGGCTTTGACAATGGTGTAATCGGAATGGAGATCGGAGAGGAACGTACAGTAACGATGCCGGCAGTAGATGCATATGGAGAGTACGACGAGGAACTTGTCCAGCCAATAGAGATCAATCATCTCAAAGAGATGGGGATCGAGCCTGAGGTAGGAATGCCACTTTACACCCAGCACGGACAGGTAACTGTAGCTAAAATGAACGACACACATGCATTCATTGACTACAATCACCACCTTGCAGGAAAGACACTTGTCTTCAAGATAACACTGGTATCTATCGGACAAGAATAAAACAAAATAACATTTGATCAAGGATGGAAAAGGAAGAAAAGATCGTAGTAGTCCTGCTGGTGATGACCATCCTGTCACTTGCAGTAGCTTATTTTACATACCTTCCCGGGGAGCTGACAGGAGACATCCAGCCACTAACAGATTCATCCGAACTTGGAGAGAAGGTCTTTGTGGAAGGAACGGTCCTGAGCAAGCGGATCACATACACCGGAGACCACCTTATTCTGGAAGTCGATCACAACACACAACCCATAGCGATCTTTGTACCAAACAACCGTGGAGCTGAAGAGATCAATGAAAAGATATCCACCAATGACCAGGTACGTGTTACCGGCATACTGGATGAATATGAAGGGGAGCTTGAGATCATTGTCCAGAAGGCAAACGATGTCAAAATCTTCTGAAACTGATCTTGAAAATTTTATAACGGTAACAATATAAGTGAAAAGGTCATCTTCTGAGGTATGAAAGCGTGTATCATGTGCGGAGGGGAAGGCACACGACTTCGCCCTTTAACTTTTGAAAGACCAAAGCCAAGCATACCTATCCTGAACAAGCCATCAGTTGTTCATCTGATAGAGCACCTCGCAAAAGAGGGTTTCACTGAGATCGTCATTACGATCGGATATATGGCAGAAAAGATCGAAGAGAGCCTTGGGGACGGACGTATGTATGGAGTACATATCGACTACGTCTATGAAGAGAAAAAACTCGGTACTGCCGGCGGTGTGAAGAACGCAGAAAAGTACCTTAAGGACGAGCCATTCATTATTGTAGGCGGAGACCATGTCATGGACCTTAACCTTCGCAATATGTACCGTTTCCATGAGATCAACGATGCTGTAGTTACTATCGGACTGATGTCCATTGACGATCCAAGGGAGTTCGGTATCGCTGACATGGATGTCAACAACAGGATACACCGCTTTTTTGAAAAGCCAGGCCCTGGAGAAATTTTCAGCAATCTCGCAAGCACAGGCATATATATGTGCAGTCCAGAGATATTCGACTGGATACCTGAAGGAAAGCAATATGATTTTGCAAAGGATCTTTTCCCAGCATTGATGGAAAAGGACAAGCCGATCAATGGCATGCTTGTACGTGGCCACTGGACGGATGTGGGAAGTGCGAACGCATACAGACAGGCACAGAGATGGATGCTCGACTCCCTCCCTGGAACCTCCATCGAAGGTAACTTCAAGACAAAGAATGCACGTATCGTCGGACCCCTCAAGATAGGGAACAACGTGGTCGTAGGTTCAAACTCCGCACTTGTAGGACCAATTGTCATCGGGGAAAACACAACTATCGGAGACAACGTCCTGATAGGACCATACACAGCCATTGGTTCCAACTGTGTCATCAAAGATAACTGCAGGATATTATCGTCATACATATTCAACGATGTCACTATCGGAAACAACTCCAATGCATCCGGATCAATTATCGACAACAATACGGTAATCGGAAAGAACTGCAGCATGGAGAACGGAACGGTTATTGGCCCCCGTGTAAACATCAAAGATGATGCAACCATCCATTCCGATGTAAAGATATGGCCGGAGATCAAGATAAAATCAGGCTCAAGGATAAAGGAGACCATAATCAACCCTGACCTGGACTGAAAAGTAGAACACCTGAAACATGAATCGATTCTTTAAGTGGCTCGTAATCTCATTGCTGTTAAGCTTTACATCAATTGTAATTCTGCTGTTCTTCACAGTGGACACGACCACCATCGATTCGATCCTTAACATTAAAAAAGAAGCGATCTTAGCTGCCATCGCACTTCAGGTGTTTTCATATATTATATGGGGACTTCGCACAAAGTTCATGTGCCAATCCATGGGCCATAATATCAGCTCATTAAAGACAACGGAGATCGCTATATCCAGCCTCCTCGTAGCTGCAGTCACACCATCTTCTGCAGGAGGGGAGGCTCTAAGGGTCCATCTTCTTTCAAAGAACGAGATACCCATAGGACAGGCTACAGCAGTTGTCATTGGTGAGAGACTTACTGATGCCTTTTTGATACTCCTGACAGCACCTATTGCACTCTACATCTTCAGAGGTATGATAGCCGGAGAGAATTTTGACATCCTGCTCATCACAGGAGAAGCAATACTGCTCTCAGCCCTGGGAACACTGATATATGGAATATGGAAACCTGACAGAACAAAGAGTATGGTCCATTTTCTGGTGAACAGAACTACCCGTTTTCATGGAAAGAAAACCGATGAAGCGATCACAATCCTGTTGAAGAAAGTAGATCGTGAACTCGATGATTTCCACTATGGACTTCGATACCTTCTGAAAAAAGGAAGAAGAGGCCTATTATATGGAACAGTGTGCACCATCATATATCGCTGTGCCCTATACTCCATCCTGCCCGTCATACTTGTAGGACTTAACCAGCCACCACACATTGTACTTGCCTTTACGGCACAGATCCTGCTGACAATAATAATGATAATACCTGCAACTCCCGGTGCAAGCGGTGTGGCAGAGTTAGGTGCAAGTTCGCTGTTCTCAGTACTTCTTGTATCCCCTGCTTTGATAGGAATAACCGTGCTGACCTGGAGAGCACTCACATATTATACCAATATAGTCGCAGGAAGCTTTGTGAGCCTGAAGGTCCTCAAAGATGCAGATTTCCTGAACAATTCAATTAAGAAATAAGAAAAATTAAGACAGGAGAAATAGCAGGATCATACTGCTATATATTTCATTAATTTCTCCACATCCGGCACCTTCTCCAGCACTTCATTCTCATTTACATAAGGCACACCACGGTAGATGCTCGAAGCTTCAAGATCACTTATACCGGGAATTTCCCTGATAACAGACAAGGGTGCAGAATTTATTTCAAGCGGATAAGGAATGGCTTTTACAGAACGCTGGCCATGTCCCACGATCACCACGTCAGTGAATTTACCAAGAGGAAGAGGAAGCGGCATACCGACAAGTAAAGGATAGGAACCGAACTGCCTGCCAAATGTAAGATCAGTCTTTGAACCCTCATTGTGCACTTCGCACATCACATCCCGAAGTACAGTACCTTTAGGAACTACCTTCCGAAGCATTGGCAGATCTATCTCTTTTCGTATCTTTTCCTTGTATTTCAGGAACAACTTCTTGTGCTTGCCCACAAGCTCATCGTTGCCATAGACCCGGGTATCGGGAAATGCCATTACCTGACGGATATTGATCCTCCTTACAAGAAGACCTGAATCCAGTACATTCTTGAGGAAATCATAGTTCATCTCAAATGTCTTCTTTGTCTCACCTGGAAGGCCATGTACAAAGTTCAACCCCGGTAAAAGTTCCGGGAGACCACTGCTACCCCTTAGAGCACCAATTTCATTGACCATTTTGATGACATCCAGTACATCTTCCGGCATTGCTTTAAGGTCATTTGCACGCACCACATTGGGATCAGCGCTTTCCATTCCAAGAGCAGCAATATCTCCTGATGTATGATGACGGACAATCGTCTTCAGTATCTCACGGCTCTGCCCAGGGTATGCAGCGATAGTTGCCGGATTTGCATTGTCCATATGAAGGACATGAAGATCAGGTGCCACTTTGCGAATGCCACTGTAAAGAGATTCCAGAACCGAGGGATCCGGTTGCAGGATGTCCGCACCGATATCCTTTGCATGGAAACTGAACAGGTCAGGCTGCCTACCAATACGGAAATTCCTGGCACCAGCCGCATAAAGGGAAGAGACCTCATCGATCACATCGGATACCAGGCGGTAGTCCGAAGGACCGTAGAGCCTTTCAGTACAGAAAGAGCAGTGGATCTTACGACCACAACCACGATAAGTCTCAAGCTCGCACATGACATAGGGATAATCAGGATGTCTTTCGATGATAAAAGCACCAAGAAGGGACCACATACCGATCTCTCCCACTGTCCTCAGCCTGTGAACAATATCCTCAGGATCAAGCAGAGAACCGTCCTCGAAGAGATCGTAAACAAAAGCTTCGATGTCCTTCTTTGCAATGACAACATCTTCTGCTTCGATACCCAGTTCTTTGGCACCTGTACCACCTTCTTTGCTGAAACCAAGACGTATGGGACCACCGATAACTTTCAGCCCTGGCGAAAGACTGCAGATATTCTCGATCTCACCGGGAGTGATAGGAGATGATCGGAGGTATTTTCCCGGCACCGTGATGCCTGATAATATGACCACAAGATCAGCATTTTTAAGAGCAAGTACATCTTCCGAGGTTGCTGTCCTCAGGCTATCGATGGTAAAATAATGGATATCATCCTCTGCTATGCCCCTTTCACGCAGGGCACCAGCAATGTAACGTATGTATGGAGAGATGTATGGCGGAACCCCGAAACACGCAGGTTCGTCAACATAACCGTCTATGATCACTGTTCTCATGAGAATTAGAATGGAAGGATACCTTATAAATGAACCTTTTGAAAGAATCGTATTATATGAAGATTGGAAGCAATACAACAGGAAGAAAATAGTACATTGAATTATTAAATTTAACATCATGCGATGAAGAAAAGTTTCATTGTTATTTTTGGAAATTTATATATGTGTTTAAATAGATATTTCGTTGGATTATTTTAGTCTTCTGCGCTGGAGGGAGAGAATTGGAAAAACATTTTGAAACTATATTTAATTCAGTAAACGATGGAATTCTCATCTGTAGCCTTGAAGGACATTTTTTGGAAGTGAACCAGATCACTTGTGATGAATTGGGATATCAAAGGGATGAATTGCTACAAATGACGGCAATGGATATTACGCCCCCGGAATTTAGAGAAATGGCAGGCGAACTAATTGTTGAAAAAATGAATCAGGGAGGCGGATTTGTCGAAACTATTGGCAAACGTAAAGACGGTTCTTTGGCACCATTTGAGCTTAATATTCGTCCAATCGAATACAAAGGAAATCCTGCCATTCTGGCTGTTGCCAGAAATATAACCGAACGTAAGCAGATGGAAGAATCCTTACGCAAGAGCGAAGCAAGTTTGTCCAATGCCCAGCGTATTGCCAAAATTGGCAATTGGGATTGGGATATAGTCAACAACGAAGTTTACGCATCTGATGAAATCTATCGTATTTTTGGTCTGACTCGCGTGGAATCCAAAAGTGCATATAATGCGCTTCTAAATTGCGTCCATCCTGATGATAGAATGTTTGTTCAGGATAATGTAAATAAGGCAATATATGAAAATAAACCGTATAGTATTGACTACCGTATTCTTTTGTCCGATGGCTCAGTTACTATCGTTCATTCACAGGGTGAAGTCATTTTTAACGAAACTGGCCAAGCTATTCGGATGGTTGGCACAGTGCAGGATATCACCGAAAGCAAGAAAGTAGAGACACTGTTGAGAGAGAGTGAGGAACAATACCGTACATTGTTCAAGGCTATTCCGATAGGTGTTGGACTTACGGATTTGGCTGGAAACATTATTGCTTTTAACGATGCCATGCTCAGCCCAGGCGGCTACACTCAAAAAGATATACAAAATATAAGGTCTGTGGCGGAACTATACTACGACATCAATGAACGCAACAATGCCTTAGCAATTGCTCAAAAGCAAGGTATCCTCCATAATCATGAAGTGCAGATGAAGCGTAAGGATGGGAGCCCTTACGATACTCTTCTAAATCTGATTCCCGTAGAGATCAAAGGTCAGCAATGCTGGCAGGCAACGGTTGAAGACATCACCGAACGCAAGAAGGCAGAAGAAGCAATGCTCAATTCCAAACTTGCTGCGGAAGCTACCAACCAGGCTAAGACCGAATTCATCGCAAATATGAGCCACGAACTGAGAACTCCTTTGAATTCGATCATCGGATTCTCGGATATACTTAGTAATGACAACTTTAACAACCTGAATGATACACAAAAAATTTATCTAGCTAATATTAATGCAAGTGGAAAGCATCTTTTAGGAATAATTAATGATATTCTTGATCTTTCAAAGATCGAAGCTGGTAAGATGGAGCTAATCCCTGAAAAGTTTGATATTCGCGATGCAATCAATGAAATAAAAATGACAATGACATCTCTTGCAACAAAGAAGGAGATCAAACTCAAATGTAATTTAAATATCGGAAATCCCCTAATCGTGGCGGACTCAGCAAAATTCAGGCAGATTCTCTATAACCTGCTAAGCAATGCTATAAAATTTACCGACAAGGGAGGATCTGTGACAATAGGAGTAAACACATCTAATGAGCAGGTCTCTGTTTTTGTAGAAGACAATGGAATAGGAATCTCACCAAATGAGCAGGAGAAACTTTTCGATTCTTTTAGTCAGGTGGATTCATCAACATCAAGAGAATATACTGGCACAGGCCTTGGTCTTGCCCTTGTGAAATATTTTGTAGAGATGCATGCCGGCGAGGTTTGGGTTGAAAGTGAACCTGGAAAAGGAAGTACATTCGGATTTAGTATACCAATTGATCCAGAAAGCACATCTTATTAATTAATATTAGCTCGATTGCAACTGCTTTAGTAGACAACTTTTTTATTTTTTAAGCGCATTAGCACAATGAAGAAGTGGGAAACTATTTTTCAAACTGGAAATATCCAGAAGTATTAAGCTATTAGGAGCCTGGCATGACCTGTCGGGCTCCAGATACCTTTTGGCACATGAGATAGAAAACACTGAAAACTTATGCAACTGCCACTACGCCTTGGACACATATCCGCTATATCGACAGCTTTCCTATAATGGATACAGATGAACTTGATGAATTCATGTCCAGGCACATGAAATGATTTTTCAGCGAGATGAATGATTTTAATATTTCGATGGTAAACATTTTGTGAGTTCATCGAACACACTTATTAACAATTTGGTTTACATTTTTCTCCCTGATCAACAAATATAGCCAAATTAAAGCTTCCAAAGCAGATACCTTATAAATGAACCTTTTGAAAGCACTTTAACATAGTGTACTTATACTTTAATCGTGTAGAATAGTGCGTCATGGAGTTTTACTGAGGTTATCATATGAGAAGTGACAATACAAAGAAAGGAGATGCACGTGCGCCAAACCGTTCGCTTTTGAAAGCGATAGGAGTGACCGATTCAGAAATGAAGAAGCCGTTCATAGCTGTTGTGAATTCATGGACAGAGTTCATTCCGGGACACATCCATCTTGACAAGGTTGCAGAAGCGGTAAAGGCCGGCATTCGCAATGCAGGCGGTGTTCCTTTCGAATTCCATACCATAGGTATCTGTGATGGTATCGCGATGGGACATGAAGGAATGAAATATTCCCTTCCAAGCAGGGAAGCCATTGAAGACACCATTGAGATCATGATACAGGGTCAGCAGATGGATGGTATGGTCATGGTAACATCATGTGACAAGATCACACCTGGCCACCTCATGGCTGCAGGAAGACTTGACATCCCGACAATGGTCGTCACAGGCGGACCAATGCTGCCTGGATATGTTGATGACAAATATACCGACCTTGTTTCCGTCTTCGAAGGTGTAGGGTCCTGCCAGAGCGGAACGGTCTCATCCGAGAAACTGAAACAGCTTGAAGACATGTGTTGCTGCGGTGCAGGCTCCTGTGCAGGAATGTTCACAGCCAACACAATGGCATGCATGACAGAGGCACTGGGACTCAGCCTGCCTGGTTGTGCAACCGCCCATGCAGTTGATGCAAAGAAGATGCGTATGGCAAAAGATACCGGTGAAAGGGTCGTTGAGCTTGTAAAGAAAGGAGTTACAGCCCGCCAGATCGTTACCGAGAGATCATTTGAGAACGCAATCATGGTAGACCTTGCAGTAGGAGGAAGTACGAACACCACACTTCACCTGCCTGCAATCGCACACGAGTTCGGAATTGAACTCCCACTTGAGAAGTTCGATGAGCTCAGCAAGACAACCCCACACCTGATCGGACTCAGACCGGGCGGAGAGAACTTCATGCTCGACTTTGAGAGAGCAGGCGGAGTTCATGCGATCATGAAGAGGCTGAAAACAAAGCTGAACCTTGATGAGAAGACCATCACCGGAAAGACCGTTGGTGAAAATGTAGATGAGTTCATGATCTATAACCCGAAGCTGAACGCCCGCATCATAACAACACTTGAAGCTCCACTCCACGAAGAGGGCGGAATTGCAGTCCTGAAAGGAAACCTTGCTCCTGACGGAGCAGTTGTCAAACAGGCAGCCGTAGATGAGAAGATGCTCAGACACACCGGTCCTGCAAGGGTATTCGATAGTGAAGAAGATGCAATGTCTACGATCATGAAAGGCGGGATCAAGTCAGGGGATGTTGTCGTCATCAGGTACGAAGGACCAAAAGGAGGTCCTGGCATGCGTGAAATGCTCTCACCAACATCAGCTATTGCAGGAATGGGACTTATCGATTCAGTAGCACTTATCACCGACGGAAGATTCTCAGGCGGTACAAGAGGACCATGTATCGGTCACATCTCACCGGAAGCCTATGAAGGCGGACCTATCGGTCTGATACAGGAAGGCGACATAATTGAGATAGACATGCCTGCAAGGAAGCTTGAACTCAACGTTTCAGACGAAGAACTGGAAAAGAGAAGAGCAGATTTCAAGCCGGTAGAGAAGGAAGTTACAGGCTACCTTTCAAGATATCGAAAAACAGTTAGCTCCGCAAATCGGGGAGCTATCAGGGACTAAGCTGCTGTTTAAGCGGTTTATTCCTTTTTTTAATTCTTATTTTTTTAATCCCAGATGACAAGCTCATGCTCCGATCATAAGTTATGATCTTTGAGCTATAACCTGATGCAATCTATAAGACAAGATCAGACAGATTTCTTTTCAGGAAGTTTCATAAGGTACACCCTGTCATCCTTTACAATTTTGGAGATCTTGCCATCAGAAAGAAGCTGATCTATCTTAGACTCCACTTCATCGTCCAGATATCTCTTGGAAAGAAGGCTTTTGATCACATCTTTCTTCACTTCCGAACCAGATGGGAGATAAGCAAAGACACAGCTTTCAAGTTTGTCCGCAGGTGGAACATTTACATCTGGAACAGGTGTATCTGGTTTAGCGGTCAGAGGAAGTTTCTCAGGAACATCATTTCCAATAGTACCAGTAGCAATCTTTTCATCCTGTAAAAAAGAGGGGAATTGCCCTCCTGTAACCAACTCAGGAGTCTCTGCAGGAGTTAGAGGTGACATATCAACATTGAATAAAGAAGGCGTTGAAAATGGATCAGGCAAAGAACCTTCATTATCAACCGCAGCTTTCGCAATATCCAGAGAGCTGCTTTCAGTTGGATTTTCCATCGCATCATCCTGTTCGATCTCTGCTACCGGAACTGCAACATCGTGCAGCAATTCCGGAGGGATCTTCATTTCAGGGAAGGAAAGAGTAGCATAAGGAACTGATTCCCTAGGTATTTCAGCCATCATTTTACCGGGAGTCGATGGAGAGGGAGTCTCATGCTCACTTTTGCCATCCCCCCTATCAGATAAGATAGAACTCTCCTTAAGGAATTGAACATTGGCACTCATATCAACAATCTGTTTCTCAAGCTCACAGATACGCTCGGTAAGATCAACAATGATGCTCTCGAAACAGGCCATATTTTCAGTAGACGAACTGTTTTCCTTTTCATTAGAACCCATTAACTCTGGAACTGACTTGGAGCATTCTCCAACCGGATCAGTAAAATCGACATCGAGAATAGGTTCTTTGCACTCATCAAGATCATCCGGATCCACAAGACTGCAATTGCAGCATAAAGTGAACTTATCTTCCGTATCGTCAGCGATTATGTATTTCTCTTCAAGAACATCTTCAAGTTCAAAGCATGCATCCTCAGGAATATATTCAGAAGTATCCCCCGGATCAGGAATTTCTTCACATATATCCCCAGAGTCTGCAACTTCTGCAGCCAGATTATCATTTTCAGTGTCACCATCAGGAACATCCCCTGTAATTTCAGCAATGTCCTTTGGTTCTTCAAAGCAAGGCTCATCAGCACCTTCCACAGAGCCTGCATTGCCCTTAGCGGATGCTTTCAGCTTGTTCTCAAGAAGTTCTATCAAAAAGGAATCCTTATCAGGAACATTAGATAGTTCCTCATACAATTCATCAGATATACTGATCTTAAGTTCTTTCAT